>NZ_JBVITX010000006.1:0-513610 GCF_055597165.1 Streptomyces sp. NPDC039480
GTTGATAGGCCAGATCTGGAAGCCCGGTAACGGGTGGAGGTGACTGGTACTAATAGGCCGAGGGCTTGTCCTCAGTTGCTCGCGTCCACTGTGTTTGTTCTGAAACAACGAACAGTTGTGTCGGCTGAACAGCGTCACTATCAAATTGAAAAGTGTGCTTGTTCGCTGCCCTGTTTGAGATCCTGTGCTCTGCTCAGGATATTTCATAGGGTTTCGGTGGTCATAGCGTGAGGGAAACGCCCGGTTACATTCCGAACCCGGAAGCTAAGCCTCAAAGCGCCGATGGTACTGCAGGGGGGACCCTGTGGGAGAGTAGGACGCCGCCGAACAATTTTTGGAGGACCCTTGGTCCCAGCGTCCACGCTGGGACCAAGGGTCCTTTTGTTTTTGTCGAAGCGCGCCGGCCTGCAGGCTGCGCGAGAATGACTGCGGTACCGAAGACTAGGAGTCACCGATGTCCCCCAACTCTCCCGACGAGCGACCGGAGCGCGAGCAGCGCAGCCGGGACGGTGGTGACCGGGGCGGATACCGCGGGGCTCCCCGTCGTGACAACGACCGTGGTGACCGCGGTGGTTTCCGCGGACGTGACGACCGCCGCGACGGCAACCGGGGTGACAGTCGTGGCGACAGCCGGGGTGACAACCGCGGTGGTGGCTACCGGGGTCGCGACGACAGCCGCGGTGACCGTCGCGAGGGTGACCGGGACCGCGGTGGGCGCCCCCCGTTCCGTCGTGACGAGCGGCCGAGCAGTGGGCCGCGCCGTGACGACCGTGACCGTGGTGGCTTCCGTGGCCGTGACGACCGCCGTGACGGTGACCGTCCCGCTTTCCGCCGCGATGACCGGCGCGATGGTGACCGGCCTGCCTTCCGGCGTGATGACCGTCGTGACGACCGCAGGGACGATCGTCGTGATGACCGGCGTGACAACGACCGTGGGGACCGTGGTGGCTTCCGTCGCGATGACAACCGTGGTGGCGGTGGCTTCCGCGGGCGCGATGACCGTCGTGACGGCGATCGTGGCGGCTTCCGCCGTGACGACCGGCGCGATGGTGACCGGCCTGCCTTCCGGCGTGATGACCGTCGTGACGATCGGCGCGATGACCGTCGGGACAACGACCGCGGGGACCGTGGCGGCTTCCGTCGCGATGACAACCGTGGTGGCGGTGGCTTCCGCGGGCGCGACGACCGCCGTGACGGCGACCGTGGCGGCTTCCGCCGTGACGACCGGCCCAGCAGCGGACCGCGTCGCGACGACCGTGACCGTGGTGGCTTCCGTGGCCGCGATGAGCGTCGCGACGGCGACCGTCCCGCCTTCCGTCGGGATGACCGCCGTGACGATCGTCGTGATGACCGTCGGGACAACGACCGCGGCGACCGTGGCGGCTTCCGTCGCGACGAGCGGCCGAGCAGCGGGCCGCGTCGCGATGACCGGCCGTACGAGCGCAGGGACGACCGTCGGGACGACCGGCGTGACGGCGACCGCGGTGGGTTCCGCGGTGGGCGGGACGACAGCCGTGGTGGCGGTGGCTACCGCGGCCGGGACGACCGCGGCCGTGACGACCGTGGACGCGGTGGACCGCGCCGCGACGACCGTGGCGGACGCCCCGGTGGGTTCCGTGGGCGCGACGACCGGCGTGACGGCGACCGCGGTGGCTACCGTGGTGGGCGCGACGACCGGGACCGTGACCGCGAGCCGATCAGGCGGCTGCCGATCCCCGAGGACGTCACGGGCCACGAGATCGACAAGGACGTACAGCAGGAGCTGCAGAGCCTCCCCAAGGGGCTTGCCGAGGACGTCGCCAAGAACCTGGTGATGGTCGCCAAGCTCATCGACGAGGACCCCGAGCAGGCCTACGCCTACTCGCGGATCGCCCTGCGCCTCGCCTCCAGGGTCGCCGCCGTGCGCGAGGCCGCCGGCTTCGCCGCGTACGCGAACCAGAAGTACAGCGAGGCGCTCGCCGAGTTCCGGGCCGCCCGGCGGATGACCGGCAGCGTCGAGCTGTGGCCCGTCATGGCGGACTGCGAGCGCGGCCTCGGCCGGCCCGAGAAGGCGCTGGAGATGGCGGGTGCGCCCGAGGTGCACAAGCTCGACAAGGCTGGGCAGGTCGAGATGCGGCTCGTCGCCGCCGGAGCCCGCCGCGACATGGACCAGATCGACGCGGCCATCGTGACCCTGCAGAGCCCCGAGCTGGCGTCGAACTCCGTGCAGCCCTGGACCGCGCGGCTGCGGTACGCGTACGCCGACGCGCTGCTCTCCGCCGGGCGCGAGGACGAGGCGCGCGAGTGGTTCGCGAAGGTCATCGAGTCCGACAAGGACGGCAGCACCGACGCATCGGACCGGCTCGCCGAGCTGGACGGCGTCGAGTTCGTGGACGCCCTGGGCGATGACGAGGGCGCCGCCGAGTCGGTCGCCATCGAGGCCGACGACCTCGACGACGCCGAGACGCTCGACGACGCCGACAGCGATGAGCGTGACATCGACGGGCGCGACAAGGACTGACGTAGGCAGTAGGCAGAAAAGGGCGGGCTCCCGTGGAGGGGGCCCGCCCTTTTTGCGTTTCGGGGGGTCAGAATGAAAGGTCGCGCAGGACCAGGCCCGTCGCCGGCTTCGGGCCGAAGGACGTCGACTTGCGGGGCATCGTGACACCCTGCCGGGCCAGGTCGCGGACCACCTCTTCACGGACCGGGTGCATCAGGACCGCGGTGCCGCCGTCGCGCTCTGCCTTCTCGACCGTCGCAGCCGTGTCGTGGATGTACGCGATGTGTTCCGGGGTGTCGGGGATCTGCCAGACGTGGTCGAGCAGAGTCGAGTGCAGGACCGTGGCGTCCAGGGTGCGCCAGGCCTCCGGGCGGTCGTCCGGGATCGTGCGGGCGAGGAGGTCCGGGGACGGATGGTCCACGAGGTGGAAGGCTCCGTCGCCCGCGAGGACGAAGGCGTTGCTCTTCGCCGCGGACTCCGCCAGGGCTTCGAGGGCGTGGTCGAGCGAGCCCTCGACCGTACGTATGCGGAAGGAGTCACCCAGGGCCTGGAGGGCGTCGGCCACCGGCAGCCGGTGGAGATAGCGGTGGATGGCACGCACTCGCAGCGGGTAGCGGGCGGTGTCCACCAGAAGGACGAGGCCGTAGTCCCAGGCGCTCGGCGACGGCTGCTCGGCGCGCAGGCGGAGATTGGTCGCCCAGCGGTGGTGCCCGTCGGCGATCAGGGCCTGGTGGTGGGAGAGGTCCGACTGGATCTCGGCGATCTCCGCGGGGTCCGTGACGGACCACAGGCGGTGGTGGAAGCCGTCCTCCGTAGTGGTCGACAGGAGGGGCTCGCGCTGGGCGGTCCGTTCGATGACGGCCATCGCGCCGCCGGGCTCGGACTGCCCCGACGCGTACTCGTCGTCGCTCTCGCTGTCGCTGCGGTAGGTGAGGAGCAGCGGCTCCAGGTTGGCGGAGGTGGCCCGCATCAGGGCGGCGCGGTCCTCGACTACATGGGGCATGACGCCCTCGTGCGGCAGGACGATGCCGTCCGTGGCCTGCGACAGGCGGAGCGCGCCGATGACGCCGCGCTGCAGGATGTCGCTGTCGCGCTGTTCGTAGACGTACAGGCTGGGCTCGGTGTCGGGGGCGAGGATGCCCTCGGCGAGCCAGGTGTGGAGGGTGTCCGCGGCCTGTTGGTTGCGGGCGGCCGGGGTGGTGGCCTGGGGAAGGATCAGCCGGACGATGTTGTGCGGGTCGGCGGACTCCAGGTGCAGCAGGCCGTCCGGGCGTACGACCACGTCGTACGGCGGTGAGGTCACCGCGGCGAGACTGCCGACCCGTTCGGGGACATAGCGCACGCCCCGGAACGGGATCAGGTCGAGGCCGCTGTCGTCGGTGTGACCCGCTGTGTTCATTAGGGCATCGTATGTGTGTCAGTGGCATGAGCGATGATCGGGGGAGTGGGATCGAGCGAGGAGCGATGTGTAATGAGCCAGACCGCGGGCCGCAGTGCCCACAAGGGCGCGAGGACACGGCCGGAGGGCAGCGGTCGGGCGCTGAGTGAGGTCTACGACACGGCTCTGCTCGACCTGGACGGGGTGGTGTACGCGGGTGGGCGGGCCATCGTGCACGCGGTGGAGTCGCTGGGCACGGCGCGCGACGGCGGCATGCACCTCGCGTACGTCACGAACAACGCGCTGCGCACACCGGACGCGGTGGCGGAGCATCTGACGGAGCTCGGCATCGCGACCGACGGCTCGGACGTCATCACGTCGGCGCAGGCGGCGGCCCGCCTGGTGAGCGAGCATGTGCCCGAGGGGGCGCGGGTGCTGGTGATCGGCGGTGAGGGGCTGCGGGTCGCGCTGCGCGAGCGGGGCCTCGAGCCCGTCGAGTCGGCCGACGACGACCCGGCGGCGGTCGTGCAGGGGTACGGGGGGCCGGACCTGGCGTGGGGCCGCTTCGCGGAGGCCTGTGACGCGATCGCGCGCGGGGTGCCGTGGTTCGCTTCGAACACGGACCTGACGATCCCGAGCGCCCGCGGTATCGCGCCCGGCAATGGCGCGGCGGTCGAGGTCGTCCGGATCGCGACGGGCGCCGAGCCGCAGGTCGCGGGCAAGCCGCTGCCGCCGATGCACCGGGAGACGATCCTGCGGACCGGCGCCGAGCGGCCGCTGGTGGTGGGCGACCGCCTGGACACGGACATCGAGGGCGCGTTCAACGGAGAGGTGGACTCGCTGCTCGTGCTGACCGGCGTCACGGACGGCGCGCAGCTGCTGGCCGCGCGGCCCGAGCACCGGCCGACGTACGTGGACGCGGATCTGCGCGGGATGCTCACCGGCCAGCCCGAAGTCACCCCGGTGGAGACCGGGTTCGGCTGCGGCGGGTGGACCGCTTCGGTGCGCGGCGAGGAGCTCGCGCTCGACGGGGAGGGTGAGGCCATGGACGGGCTGCGGGCACTGTGCGCGGCGGCCTGGACGGACGCCGGTGACGGCGCGTGTGAGCTGGACGCGGGGAAGGCGTTGTCCCGGCTGGGGCTGTGAGTTCCGGGGGACGGAGAGAGCAGTTCCCGCCGGGAGTTGTGTTCCCGCGCCCCGCGCCCCGCGGTGCGCGGTCGGAGATGGAAAGCGCCCGCTCAGGAGGAGGGTCCTGGCGGGCGCGGTACCGGTGCGACGGTTCGGCGTCAGGCGCTTTCGCCGCTGTCGATCAGTTGGTCCGTCGTCGTGCCCTTGCGCCAGTAGCCCGAGAACGACACCCTCTTGCGGTCGAAGCCGCGATCCCCGACGAGGTGGCGGCGGACGGCCTTGACGGTCGCGGACTCGCCGGCGATCCAGGCGTACGGGATGCCTTCGGGGAGGTCCGCCCCGCGGATCGCCGCCGTGGTGGCGCCCTCGCGGGTGAGCCAGTGGATCTCCGCGTCGGCCTCGGTGGGCAGGTCCTGGCGGTCGGCGAGGTCGTGGACCTCGATCCAGACGCGGGTCGGCAGACCGGCCGGGAGCTTTTCGAGGATGTTCGCGACGGCGGGCAGCGCCGACTCGTCCGCCGCGAGGAGCAGCCAGTCGGTGTCCTCGGGCAGGCGGAAGTCGTACGCCGCGTTCTCCTCCTCGACCGGGCCGAGGACGCCGATGCGGGCGCCGGGGCGCGCGGTCCGCGCCCAGCTGGTCGCCGGACCGTCGGCGGGCGAGGGCACCGGGTCGTGGACGGCGAAGTCGACGACCAGCTCGTCCGGGTCGCGGCGCAGGCGCCGGGTCGTGTACGTGCGCATGATGCCCCGCACCGACGGGTCGAGGGCGCACCACGCGGCGTACCACTCGGAGGTGTCCCCGGAGCCGGTGTCCGGCATGACCGGGCCGTCCTGGCCGGGGTGCGGCAGGAAGATCTTGATGCGCTGGTCGGGGCCGCCCGCCGCCATGCCGGACAGCTCTGCGCCGCCGAGGGTCACCCGGATCATGGCGGGGGTGACGTGCTCGGTGCGCAGCACCTGGACGTCGAAGTACCGGTACGGGGAGTCGGTCATCGCGGGTGCCTCGCGGAGCGCCGGGCTGCGTGCATGGGTGGTGCTTCTCTCGTCGGAGTCTCTTCGAAGTCGAGTGCGAGGGTAGGCTAACCTAACCCGGTGTTGGTCGACAGTCCCCCTGGAAGCCGCGCGGAGACCGCCCCCGCGCCCCCCGAACGCCGGGCGATACGCAGCGTCGGGCTG
This sequence comes from Streptomyces sp. NPDC039480, assembly GCF_055597165.1. Classification (NCBI taxonomy): domain Bacteria; kingdom Bacillati; phylum Actinomycetota; class Actinomycetes; order Kitasatosporales; family Streptomycetaceae; genus Streptomyces; species Streptomyces sp. NPDC039480. Next base: position 6,161 of record NZ_JBVITX010000006.1, read on the forward strand.
CTCGTCTCGATGGCCGTCCTGCTGCTCGTCTTCCTGACGAGCGTCGCGGTCGGCGCCAAATCGATGTCCATGGACCAGGTCTGGCACGGGCTGTTCCACGACACGGGGACGTACGCGGACGTCGTGGTGGGTGAGCGGCTCGCGCGCAGCCTGCTCGGGGTACTCGCCGGCGTCGCGCTCGGCCTCTCCGGCGCCGTCCTGCAGGCCCTCACCCGCAACCCGCTGGCCGACCCCGGACTGCTCGGCATCAACCTCGGCGCCTCGGCCGCGGTCGTCACCGCGATCAGCTTCTTCGGCGTCACCTCGCTGAGCGGCTATGTGTGGTTCGCGTTCGTGGGAGCGCTGCTCGTCGGCGTACTGCTCTACCTCCTCGGCGGCTCGCGCGGGGCGACCCCGGTGCGGCTCGCGCTGGCCGGGACCGCGCTCAGCGCGGCGCTCTACGGCTATCTGCAAGCCGTCATGATCATGGACGGCGCCGCGCTCAACAAGATGCGTTTCTGGACGGTCGGCTCCCTCGCCTCCGCCCACATGGACACCATCGAGCAGGTGCTGCCGTTCCTCGCGATCGGCACCGTGCTCGCGCTCTCCCTGGCCCGGCCGCTGAACGCCATGGCCATGGGCGACGACACCGCCCGCGCGCTCGGCGCCCACCTCACCCGTACCCGCGTCCTCGCCATGGCGGCGGCCACCCTGCTGTGCGGGGCCGCGACCGCCGCCTGCGGACCGATCGTGTTCGTCGGCCTGATGGTGCCGCACATCGTGCGCTCCTTCACCGGGCCCGACATGCGCTGGATCCTGCCGTACGCGGCCGTCCTCTCGCCGGTCCTGCTGCTCGGCGCGGACGTCGTCGGACGCGTCGTGGCACGGCCCTCGGAGCTCCAGGTGGGCATCGTGACCGCGGTCATCGGCGCGCCGGTCTTCATCTTCCTCGTACGCCGTCGGAAGGTGGCCCAGCTGTGAAGGCGATACGCACCAGGGGCGGCGTCTCCGTCCGGCTCGACGTCCGCACGGCCGTGGTCGTGGCCCTCCTCGTCGTCGCCGCGCTCGCCGCGAGCGTCGTCCTGATCGGCACCGGTGACTTCCCCATCCCGGCCGCCGACGTCATCCGCACCCTGCTGGGTGACGGCGACGCCGGGCAGGAGTTCATCATCAACGACCTGCGACTGCCGCGGGTCCTTGTCGGGCTCCTGGTGGGCGCGGCCCTCGGGCTCGGCGGCGCGCTCTTCCAGTCCATCGCCCGCAATCCGCTGGGCAGCCCCGACGTGCTCGGCCTCGGCCAGGGCTCGACCGCCGGGGCGCTCACCATGATCGTCCTGTTCCAGGGCAGCGCGGCCGAGGTCGCGGGCGGCGCGCTCGTCGGCGGTCTCGTCACCGGCCTCACCATCTACCTGCTCGCCTGGAAGCGCGGGGTGCACGGTTACCGGCTCGTCCTCGTCGGCATCGGCGTCTCCGCGTTCATCACGGCCATCAACGGCTATCTGCTCACCAAGGCCGACTTCGTCGACGCCGCCCGTTCCGTGGTCTGGATGACCGGCTCCCTCAACGGCCGCGACTGGGAGCAGGTGTGGCCGCTGCTCGTGCTCTGCGCCGTCCTCGTACCGCTCGTGCTCGTGTACGGGCGTCCGCTGCGGATGCTGGAGATGGGCGACGACACCGCGAACTCGCTCGGCGTACGCGTCGAACGCACCCGCCTCGTCCTGCTGACGGCCTCCGTGCTGCTCACCGCGGCCGCCACCGCCGCCGCGGGGCCGGTCAGCTTCGTCGCGCTCACCGCGCCGCAGCTGGCGCGCCGGCTCACGCGGTCGCCCGGCCCCAACCTCATGCCCGCCATGTTCATGGGCGCCACGCTCCTGATCGTCGCGGACTGGGCCTCGCAGCGGGCCTTCGGCGCGGACCAGCTGCCCGTCGGCGTCGTCACCGGCGTGCTCGGCGGCGTCTACCTGCTCTGGCTGCTCGTCACCCAGCGCAAGGCGGGCCGCATATGAAGTCCCGCCCGGAACCCGCCGCGAATCCCGCGGATCCCGCGGATCCCGCGAAGTCCAAGGACTCGAACCAGCCCATGAACCAGAAGCAGGAGCGTGCTGCTGTGAACCGGCTCGTCGCCGACGACGTCACCCTCGGCTATGACCAGCGCGTCATCGCGTCGAAGCTGTCCGTCGAGATCCCCGACAACTCCTTCACCGTGATCGTGGGCCCCAACGCCTGCGGCAAGTCCACGCTGCTGCGCGCCCTGTCCCGGATGCTCAAGCCGGCCGCGGGCCGGGTGCTGCTCGACGGGAACGTCATCCAGTCGATGCCGGCGAAGAAGGTCGCCAAGACGCTCGGCCTGCTGCCGCAGTCGTCCATCGCGCCCGACGGCATCACGGTCGGCGACCTCGTCGCCCGCGGCCGCTACCCCCACCAAGGGCTGCTGCGGCAGTGGTCGGAGGACGACGAGCGGATCGTCGACGAGTCCATGGCGTCGACCGGTGTGCGTGAACTCGCCGAGCGCTACGTCGACGAGCTCTCCGGCGGCCAGCGCCAGCGCGTCTGGATCGCCATGGCGCTCGCGCAGCAGACCCCGCTGCTGCTCCTTGACGAGCCGACGACCTTCCTCGACATCCAGCACCAGCTCGACGTCCTCGACCTCTGCGCCGAGCTCCACGAGGAGCAGGGCCGCACGCTCGTCGCCGTCCTGCACGACCTCAACCACGCCGCCCGCTACGCCACGCACCTCATCGCGCTGCGCGACGGCGCGGTGCTCGCCGAGGGCCCGCCGTCCGAGATCGTCACGGCGGAGCTGGTGGAGCAGGCCTTCGGGATCCAGTGCCGGGTGATCGACGACCCGGAGACGGGGACGCCGCTGGTGATCCCCGCCGCCCGCGCCGGGCGGCGGGCCCCGGTCAAAGCAGCGATCTGAGCTTCAGCAGGTCCCGGAAGCCCGCCTCCAGCTTGACCCGGCCGGAGGCCCAGGCCTTCGCGAAGTTGAGCTCGCCGCCCACCATCGACACCAGGTCGTCGCCCGTCATCGCGAGGCGGATCTCCGCCTTCTCGCGCGGCGGGCCCGGGTGGTCGTCGAGCACCCTGATCCGGCCGTTCTCGAGCCGGCCGGTGAAGGTGGCGTCGAGGTCGGTGATGTGGCAGCTCAGCGAGCGGTTCAGGGCAGCGGCGCCGCGCACGTCGCCGTCGGCGGACGCGAGCGTGTCCGAGAGTCTGTCGAGTGCGGTACGGCACTCCGCCATGGTCGCCATCGTGATCGACCGTACACCGGGCCCACGAGGTAGCGTCGTGCCATGAGCGACTCATACGCGGGCCCCGAAGAAGGGGAGGCGGTGCGGCCGGAGCCTCAGGTTCCGGACGAGCCGTCGTACGACCCCGCCGCCCCCGCGCCCCTCGGCGTCGAGCGCACGCCCACCGGCGACGCCGACGTGGACGCCGCCCTCGCCCGGCTCGGCGATGCCGACCACCTCGCCACGGACGGCCACATCGAGGTGTACGAGGATGTACACCGGGGCCTGCGCGACGCGCTGACCGCGCTGGACGCGCGCCCCGGCCCACCGGCACCCGTCGGGGCGCCCTCATCATCTTCGTACGACAGGAGCTGAACCGAACGTGGCAGGAGTGGCACGACGCCGCCTCGACGCCGAGCTCGTCCGCAGGAAGCTCGCGCGCTCGCGCGAGCACGCGAGCCAGCTGATCGCCGCAGGCCGGGTCGCGGTCGGCAAGACCGTCGCGACCAAGGCGGCGACCCAGGTCGAGACGGCCGCCGCGATCGTGGTCTCGCAGGACGACAGCGACCCCGACTACGTATCGCGCGGCGGGCACAAGCTCGCGGGCGCCCTCGCCGCCTTCGCGCCGCTCGGGCTCGCCGTCGAGGGGCGGCGCGCGCTGGACGCGGGCGCCTCCACCGGCGGCTTCACCGACGTGCTGCTGCGCGCCGGCGCCGCGCACGTCGTGGCCGTCGACGTCGGCTACGGCCAGCTCGCGTGGTCGCTGCAGAGCGACGAACGCGTCACCGTGAAGGACCGGACGAACGTACGCGAGTTGACGCTCGAAGCCATCGACGGAACCCCCGTCGACGTGGTCGTCGGCGACCTCTCCTTCATCCCGCTCGGCCTCGTGCTGCCCGCCCTCGTGCGGTGCGCGGCACCCGACGCGGACCTCGTCCTGATGGTCAAGCCGCAGTTCGAGGTGGGCAAGGAGCGGCTCGGCAGCGGCGGTGTGGTGCGCAGCGCCGAACTGCGGGCCGACGCCGTGCGCGGGGTGGCACGGCAGGCGTGGGGGCTCGGCCTCGGGGTGCGCGGCGTGACCGCCAGCCCACTGCCCGGACCCTCCGGGAACGTCGAGTACTTTCTGTGGCTGCGCGCCGGGGCCGATGAGCTGGACCCGGCGGACGTTGACCGTGCCGTGGCGGAGGGGCCCCGTTGACCCAGACCCGAGTGACCCAGACCCGAGCTCGTACCGTCTTCCTGCTCGCGCACACCGGACGGCCTGCGGCCATCCGCAGCGCCGAGCTCGTCGTGCAGGGGCTGCTGCGCAGCGGCATCGGCGTGCGCGTCCTGGACGCGGAGGCGGTGGACCTGACGCTGCCCGACGAGGTGCAGACGGTCGAGGAGGCCACCGCCGAGTGCATCGACGACTGCGAGCTGATCGTCGTCCTCGGCGGTGACGGGACGCTGCTGCGGGGCGCCGACTTCGCCCGGGCGTCCGGGGTGCCGATGCTCGGGGTGAACCTCGGGCGCGTGGGCTTCCTCGCTGAGGCCGAGCGGGACGACCTCGACAAGGTCGTCGACCGGGTGGTCACCAGGGCGTACGAGGTCGAGGAGCGCATGACGATCGACGTCGTCGTGCACCGCAACGGCGACGTCGTGCACCGCGACTGGGCGCTGAACGAGGCCGCCGTGCAGAAGGTGTCGCCCGAGCGGATGCTCGAGGTCGTCCTGGAGATCGACGGGCGGCCCGTCACCGGGTTCGGCTGCGACGGGATCGTCTGCGCGACGCCGACCGGTTCGACGGCGTACGCGTTCTCCGCGGGCGGGCCCGTGGTGTGGCCGGAGGTCGAGGCGCTGCTCATGGTGCCGATCAGCGCGCACGCCCTGTTCGCCAAGCCCCTGGTGACCTCGCCGGACTCCGTGCTCGCGGTCGAGGTGCAGCCGGACACACCGCACGGCGTGCTGTGGTGCGATGGGCGCCGGACGCTGGAGCTGCCTTCCGGGGCGCGGGTGGAGGTGCGCAGGGGGGAGGTGCCGGTGCGGCTTGCTCGGTTGCACCATGCGTCGTTCACGGATCGGCTTGTCGCCAAGTTCGCGTTGCCGGTGGCGGGGTGGCGCGGGGCGCCTCACTGACGCTCCGCCGGGTGGGCGGTGTCGCCCCGTCGGGGGTGGTTCGGGGGGTTGCGCGGTGCCGGTTGCCTGTGGCTGGTCGCGCAGTTCCCCGCGCCCCTGCAGGGGCGCCCCTGGAGCCCTCGACCCCTATGTTGCGCTGAGCTCGGAGATCGCGCGCCTCCGTACCGCCGCCTGGACCGGAACGCCCGTCGCCAGCAGCGTGAGGAGCAGCGTGCCCGCCACCAGGCCCGTCGGTACGGGCCACGGCAGGTACGGCAGCGCCGAGCCGAAGGCCGTGCTGAGGATCGGGGCCAGCGTGCCGATCGCGATCGCGCAGCCGAGCAGCAGCGCCGTGCCGGCGACCACCACCGCCTCCCAGGCCGCCATGGCACCCACCTGCCCCCGCCGGCTGCCGACGACCCGCAGCAGCGCCACGTCGCGCCGGCGCTCGAAGGAGATCATGGCGAGGGTGTTCGCCGCGGCGATGGCGGCGAAGCCCGCGTACAGACCCGTGCCCACGTAGTCGAGCCAGACCTCGCCCGGGCTGCCCGCGGAGCCTGTGTGGTGCTGGGCGGTCGTGTGCATGCCGATCTTGGTGAGGCCGAAGCCCACGACCAGGACGAGGGGGACGACCGCGGCGGAGAAGCGGCGGGGCTGCGAGCGGACGTTGAGCATCGCCAGGCGTGCGCTGGGGCCGAACCGGCCGACGGCCGCCGAGACCAGCCAGGCCGCGGGGCCGATCAGGCGCGGGCCGAGCAGTCCGGCGCCGACGCAGAAGAGGATGAGGACGAGGAAGGCGCCCTCGCTCGCCTCGGCCGCGGGCTGCTTCGACAGGAGTACGGAGACGAAGCAGGCACCCGCCACCGCCAGCACACCGAGCGGCGCCCGCAGCATGCCGAGCCCGCGGCGGCCCGTGGCGGCCTCGCTCAGGGCGCGGGCCGGGCGGAGCAGCGAGAACCGCAGCGCGGACAGGAACGCGGCGACGGTCGTCGTCACCACGGCCACGCCGACGCACACCGGCAGGGCGAGCCAGCTGAAGCGGAAGCCGGCCTCGGCGGGCAGCAGCCCGTGGTCGACCATGCCGGCGTGCCACCACCGGGCCGCGAAGCCGCCGAGCACGAAGCCGGCGAGCGCGGCGGGGACCGACGCGGCGAGCGCCTGGACGGCCACCGCGCGGCGGACCTGGCGCGGCCTGGCACCGATGGAACGCACCAGCGCCAGCTCGCGGTGCTGCTGCGCGACGGCCGTGCCCATCGTCGAGACGACCACAAAAATCGACATGTAGATGGAGCCGATCAGAAGGACGACCGCCATGTCGCCCACGCCGTTCTCCGTGATCTGCCTGCGGGCCGGTGCGGAGAGCCCGGGGCGGTCGGTGCTCGTCGTGCCGAGCATCATCGTCGACGCGCTCACCACGGTCGCCGCGAAGAGCGCGGCCACGGCCGTGCCCACGAATGCCGGGCGGTGGGCGCGCAGCGCCGCCTGTGCCAGTCCTGTTGCCATGTGGATCATGGTCTCCGGGGGTGTGGGCGCGGAGCCATGCGGTGAGCTGGTGGATCTTGCTGGGGATAACCCCACCCCTCCACTCCGGCGGGTGACAGCGGACGCGGATGCGCCGTTTCGACCTGCGCCTTCGCGGCCGGAGGCCAGGGCCCGTCGCACAGCGGGCCGCAGACCTCGTAAGGTCGTGTCCGTGTTGGAGGAGATGCGGATACGGTCGCTCGGAGTCATCGACGACGCGGTCGTCGAGCTGTCGCCGGGCTTCACCGCCGTGACGGGTGAGACCGGTGCGGGCAAGACGATGGTGGTCACCAGCCTTGGCCTGCTGCTCGGCGGTCGCGCGGATCCCGCTTTGGTGCGGATCGGCGCGAAGTCGGCGGTGGTGGAGGGGCGCATCGCCGTGCCCGCCGACGCCGCGGCGGTCGTGCGTGCCGAGGAGGCCGGGGCCGAACTCGACGACGGGGCGCTGCTGATCAGCCGGACCGTCTCGGCGGAGGGGCGCTCGCGGGCGCACCTCGGGGGGCGCTCGGTGCCGGTCGGTCTGCTCGCCGAACTCGCCGACGACCTCGTCGCCGTGCACGGCCAGACCGATCAGCAGGGTCTGCTCAAGCCCGCCCGGCAGCGCGGCGCCCTCGACCGGTACGCGGGCGACGCGGTCTCCGTGCCGCTCGCCAAGTACACGGCCGCCTACCGCAGGCTGCGGGCCGTCACCGCCGAGGTCGAGGAGATCACCACGCGCGCGCGGGAGCGCGCCCAGGAAGCGGATCTGCTCCGCTTCGGACTCGACGAGATCGCGGGGGTCGAGCCGCGCGCGGGCGAGGACGTCGAACTGGCGGCCGAGGCCGAGCGGCTCGGTCACGCGGAGGCCCTCGCCTCCGCCGCCACGTCCGCGCACGCCGCGCTCGCGGGCAACCCCGAGGACCCCGAGGGCATCGACGCCACGGCACTGGTCGCGGGCGCCTCCCGGGCCTTGGAGGCCGTACGCTCCCACGACCCCGCCCTGTCCGCCCTCGCCGAGCGCCTCGGTGAGATCGGGATCCTGCTGGGCGACGTGGCGGGCGAGCTCGCCGGATACGCCGACGACCTGGACGCCGACCCGCTGCGGCTCTCGGCCGTCGAGGAGCGCAGGGCCGCGCTGACACAGCTCACCCGGAAGTACGGCGCGGACATCGACGCCGTGCTCGCCTGGGCGGAGGAGGGCGCGGCGCGCCTCACCGAACTGGAGGGCGACGACGACCGGCTGGGCGAGCTGACCGCCGAGCGGGACGCGCTGCGTGCCGAACTCGCCGGGCTCGCCCAGGCGTTGACCGAGGCGCGGCAGGAGGCGGCGTCGCGGTTCGCCGCGGCCGTCACCGAGGAGCTCGCCTCGCTGGCGATGCCCCACGCGCGCGTGTCGATCGCCATCAGCAGCACGGAGGTGCCCGAGGGGTCGGACGGCGTGGAGGTCGGCGGCCGCACGGTCGCGTACGGCCCCGCGGGCGTCGACGAGGTCGAGCTGCTCCTCGCCCCGCATCCGGGTGCCCCGGCCCGGCCCATCGCCAAGGGCGCGTCGGGCGGTGAGCTGTCGCGCGTGATGCTCGCCGTCGAGGTGGTCTTCGCGGGCACGGACCCGGTCCCCACGTACCTCTTCGACGAGGTCGACGCGGGCGTCGGCGGCAAGGCGGCGGTCGAGATCGGCCGGCGCCTCGCACGCCTCGCCAAGTCGGCGCAGGTCGTGGTGGTCACGCACCTCCCGCAGGTCGCGGCCTTCGCCGACCGCCAGTTGCTGGTCGAGAAGACGAACGACGGGATGGTGACCCGCTCCGGAGTCCAGGTCCTGGAGGGCGAGGCCCGGGTGCGGGAGCTGTCGCGGATGCTGGCGGGCCAGGAGGACTCCGAGACGGCCCGGGCACACGCGGAGGAACTGCTGGCCACGGCCCGGGGCGACGGCTAGGGCTTGTCCGGCGGGTCGGGTTGCGTGGGGGTGGCGGCCACTTTTCGGTGCGGGTCGGCAGGGCCTGGCACGCCGCAGATCGGCGTGGCAGACCCCGCGACCCACGGCATGACCCGCCGGACCGGCCCCGGGTCCCTGGGCGGGCGGACGTAGGGTGATCGCATGATCGAATCCACGTCCGGCCGGCGGCTCGGCGCGCTGCTCGCCGCCGCCGGTGTCACCCGCGCCGCGACCGCCGTACTGCGTTCGCGTGCGCCCGGCGGGGCCGCCCGGTGGACGCGGCGGAACTACGCGGGGAAGAACGTCGAGTTGTACGCCGGGCCCGCTGCCGCCGTCGGCGCCGCGGCCGGTGCCGCCGTGCTGCCCGCCGGTCCGCGGACGGCCGCCGCCCTGGCCGTGCTCGCGGCCGGTGCCTGTGGGGCGTACGACGACATGGTGGGAGCCGGTGACCCGCGCCGCGGGTTCCGCGCGCACCTCGGGGCGCTGCGGAGCGGCGAGGTCACCAGCGGTGCCGTGAAGCTGTTCGGCATCTCGGCGGCGGGGCTCGCCACCGGGGCGCTGCTCAAGGAGCGTCCCGTGGACAAGGTCCTCGCGGGCGTGGTGATCGCCGGGGCCGCACACTTCGTGAACCTCGTCGACGTGCGCCCGGGTCGCGCCTGCGCCACCGTACTGGCGCTGGGCGCGCCGGGACTGCTGCGCAAGGGACCGGGCGCGGTCGTCGCCGCCGCGTCCATGGGGGCCGCCGCAGCCGCCCTCCCCGACGACATCGGCGAGCACGCGATGCTCGGCGACGCGGGCGCGCATGCGTTGGGCGCGGCTCTGGGTGCCGCTGTCGTCGCGGGCAACGGGCGTGTGGGTTTGGTGCTGCACGCTGCGGCGGTGGTGGCTGCGGTGGTGTACGGGGATGAGGTGAGCCGGGTGGCGGGGGTGGGTCTCGGCTGAGTTCGGGGCGGGGCGGGGCGGCTGTGCTTCGCGATGACTTCGGTGAGCGCGTGATGATCGGGGACGCCGGTGCGCACGCGCTGGGCGTGGCCTTGGGTGCCGGCGTTGGCGCGGGTAGCGGGCGTGTGGGTTTGGTGCTGCATGCTGCGGTGCTGGTGGGTGCGGTGGCGGGGGCGGGCCTCGGCTGAGTTAGGGGCCGGTGCAGCTGTGCCCCGAGATGACATCGGGGGGCGCGTAATGCTCGGCGATGCCGGCGCGCACGTGCTGAGCGCGGTCCTGGGTGCCGCTGTCGTCGCGGGCAATGGGCATGCGGGGCTGGCCCTGCACGCTGTGGTGCTGGTGATCGGCGACGCGGGTGCGCATGTGCTGGGCGCGGCCTTGGGTGCCGCCGTTAGTGCCGGTAACGGGCGTGTGGGTTTTGTGCTGCACGCCGTGGTGCTGGTAGCTGGCTGAGGGGTCGGGGTCGCCGGGGCGAGGGGGGAAGACAGATGGTCGTGTTCGTGTGTGTGCGGTGTGATGCCGTGTTGAGCCGGCCCGTCGTGCGGGTCGCGCTTCCTGTGTGTGCCCGTCAGGCGTATGGACACGAGCTGTTGCCCGCGCTCATGGAGTCGGGGACGTACGCCGTCGATCCCGAGCCGTCCGGGCCGCCCTGGCGCCTTTGGCGCGACGTCGGGGGCGAGGAGGCGGCGGCGCGTGGCGTCTTCGCGCCTGTCGCCCGTCTGTCCTTCGGGGAGCCGGGTGCCGTCCTCGTCGCGCCGGGGGACACCCGCGGCACCGTCCTGATCCCCGAGCGGTGCGACGGGTACTGCATCGGCCTCGACGGCCGCAGCGGCCCCAACCTCGCCTGCGCGCACTGCGGCAGCGCGGTGGCGACCCGCGTCGACGACTGCTCGTACTGGCAGGTGGTGCGGTTTGTGCCGGATGCCGTCCGATGTGTCCCGGAGGACGGGCCCGGCGATGGCGTCGGTCACGCCGTCGGCGACTGGGCTGCGCTGGCGGACGAGTGTCAGGGCGCGCCGCCGATCGAGCCGAACGGGGGCTGGAACGCGCGGTGGGAGGCGGCCGTCGGGGCGGCCCTGGCCCATCTCCTCGCGGTCTCGGCGGGTGCCCGGGTGGCCCTTCCCGACGGTGTCATGGCGGACACCTTCGGGCGCGCACTCGACCTGCTGTTCCCAGCGGGGCCTGCGCGGAAGCGAGCGGTCCTCGCAGGGCCCGGCCTGCCCCCGGCCGCCGCGGACATCGCCGTGGTGCCGCGGCACCCGCGGACCGGCGAGGTGTGGCAGCCGCCCGGCGCCACGGCCACCGTGCCGCTCGAAGCGGACGTGTGGCTGTCCATGGCCTTTCCCCGCGCCCAGCTGCCCGTCCCCGTGACGGGCGGCATGCCCGACGGCGTCTTCCGCGACGAGCCGCTGCCGCCGTACCCCTGGCGGCTGTTCACGCCCGACCGGTGGGTGTTCCTCGATACGCTGGCGCGACTGCCCGCCGTCCGTGAGCCGTGGCTGCGCGAGATGTACGACCGGTTCCAGGGCTACCCCTACGCCTCTCCGTTCTGAACAGCCATCACCCATGTGGGTGATCCCGCCCGCGGAGTTGCCTGTCCAAATGCGGAAGTGACCTTTCGGCAGTGCCGGAACGCCCGTACGGACTGGCATCCTTGGCGCAGCATCTGCCCGAGTACCAGTCCGAGCACCGCCCGACGCAGACCCAGGAGCCCCGGCCACGTGAGCCACGTGAGCAGCCACTCGCCGCACGGACAGACGCCGCTGCACACCGTTCAAGTTCTCGGCGGAGGCAGCGCGGGCAGCAGCGCGCACGTCAGGTCACTGGCCGTGGGACTCGCCGCCAGGGGCGTGCGGGTCACCGTGTGCGCCCCCGAAGAGGCCGCCCGCACCTACGGCCTCACGGGCACCGGCGCCCGGCACGTCCCCGTGCCCCGCAGCGGCGACCCCGCCGCCGTGGCCGCTCTCCGCGCGGCCTGCGCCGACGCCGACCTCGTCCACGCGCACGGACTGCACGCCGCCCTCCGCGCCGCCGTCGCCCTCACCGGGCGCCGCACCCCGCTCGTCGTCACCTGGCACACCCGCGCGGACGCCGAGGGGGTGCGCGCCCGCCTCCTGCGCCTCCTGGAACGGCGCGTCGCGAAGGCCGCCGCCGTCGTCCTCGGAGCCTCGTCCGACCTCGTCGACCGGGCCCGCAGCAGGGGCGCGCGCGACGCCCGCCTCGCGCCCATCGCACTGCCCGCGCCACGCCGCCCCGACCCGGCGGAGGAGCCCGACGGCCTGCTCCACAAGGCCCGCGCCGAACTCGGCGCCGTGGACCGCCCCTTGATCCTGGCCGTCGGCGCCCTCGAACAGAACCACGGATACGACGTACTCCTGGACGCCACGCGCGCGTGGCGCCACCTGGACCCGCTGCCGCTCCTCGTCGTCGCGGGGGAGGGGCCCGAACGGGCCGCCCTGCAGCGCCGCATCGAGGACGAGCAGCTCCCGGCCCGCCTCCTCGGGCGGCGCGACGACGTCCCCGAACTCCTCGCGGCCGCCGACCTCGCGGTGCTGCACAGCAGTTGGGAATCCCGCTCCGTGCTCGCCCAGGAAGCCCTCCACGCGCGCGTGCCGCTCGTGGCGACCGCGGTCGGCGGCGTGCCCGAACTGGTCGGCGACGCCGCGGAACTCGTCGCGTACGGCGACGCGGAGGCCCTCGCCACCGCGGTCGCCCGCCTCCTCGCCGACCCGGTCCGCCGGTCGGAGCTGAAGGACCGGGGCGCGGCCCAGGCCGCCACCTGGCCGACCGAGGACGACACGGTCACCCAAGTCCTCAGCGTCTACGACGAGTTGACCCAGCCCCGGCCGTACAGCTGAGCTCGTACAGCTGAGCTCGTGCAGCAGACCTCGTACAACCGTCCCCGTCCGGCGCGCGGCGGTCACACCACGTGTCTGCGTGCCCGCAGCGCCAGGCTCAGCGCGAGCACCGTCTGCGGATCGTCGAGATCGGTGCCCAGCAGTTCGCTGATCCGGGCGAGCCGGTTGTAGAGGGTCTGCCGGTTCAGGTGCAGCTCGCGGGCCGTCTCCGCCTTGCGGCCGGCGTGCGCCAGATACGTCTGAAGGGTGGGCAGCAGCGGCGGCTTCGAACGCTGGTCGTGGGCGCGCAGCGGGCCGATCGCCCGGTCCACGAACGCCGCGAGGACCCCGTCCTCGTCATGCCGGTGCAGCCGCCACAGCAGCAGGTCGATGTCGAGCCGCCGCGCGTCGTACCAGGGACGGTCGGAGAGCCCCTGCGCGGCCGTCGCCGTCTCCGCCGCGTGCCGCAGCCCCGCCGACGCCGCAGCCCAGCCGCCCGCGACCCCGACCACCACGACCGGCGGCTGCGCCCCGGGCCGCTGCATCCCGGCCCGCTCGACACCGGCCCGCAGCGCGGCGGCGACCCGGTCGGCGACCGCCGTCCGCTCGGACTCCGAGCGCAGCCCGAGCAGCACCGGCACCCGGCCCTCGACGGGACGCACACCGAGCAGCGCCGGCACCCCCACCGACGCCAGCTCCTCCGCGACAGCCCGCGCGAGCACCGCCCAGCCGCCGCCGGTCGGCAGCCCGTCCGCGAGCCGCATCACCACCGGCAGGAGCGGGCTGTCTGCCGGGACCGGCTTGAAACCGAGGACGCGCGCCTGCGCCGGGGCGTCCTCGGCGGCGATCCGCCCCTCCGCGAGATCGGTGAGGAAGTCGCCACGGCCGCGCGCCGCCAGCTCCTCCTCCTGGCGGGCCTGCATCAGCACCACCGCGAGGCTGCCCGCCGCCCGCTCCGCCGCGATGCGGTGCACCGGCAGCGGCGCCGACTCCACGGCGAGCAGCACGAGCCGGGCCCGCACCGAACCGCCGCCCGGGCCGCCGCCCGGCACCTCCACGACGACCGCGCTCGCGGGCGGGCCCTCCCGGTCGACGGCACGGCCCCGCAGCCCCTCCCACACCTGGAGCGGATCCGCGCACTCGGTGCCCGCCCCGGCGGCGTACAGGAGCTGCCCGTCCGCCGTCTCCAGGAACACCGGGTTGCCGCTGAACTCCGCGAGGATGGCGAGGACCTGCGGAATGCCGCCCCCGCCGAGCAGCGCCTCCGTGCAGCGCCGGTGGACCTCCTCGGCCCGCTGCAACAGCGCGTAATGGCCGTTGACGATCTCGGTGTGCACCTCTTCGGTGACCGTCACGAACGGCACCTCGCGGTGCAGCTGCACCAGCGGCAGACCGGCGGACCGCGCCGTCTCCACGATCGCCGCGGGCAGCCGCGTGAAGCGCGGCCCCAGCTCGACGACGAGCGCCGCGATGCCCCGCTCGGCGAGCTTGCGCACGAAGGCGCGCTGCTCCGCCGGGCGGGCGCCGAGCCCGAGCCCCGTGGTGAGCAGCAGCTCGCCGCCCTTGAGGAGCGAGGCGATGTTGGGCACCTCGCCCGCGTGCACCCACCGCACCGTCCGCTGCAGCCGCTCCGCGCCCGCCACGACCTCGGGGAGCCCACCGCGCAACCCCGGAAGTTCCAGCGCGCGCTGCACGGTGATGCCGCCCTGAGTGCCCTGACTGTCCATGGCGCGGACGCTACCGCCGCGCCCGTCCGTGCAACATCTCCGGCCGATCACGGCGCCGGCCGCCGCGCCGCGCGGCCCGACAACTCGTCGTGCCCGCGCGGCAATTGCGCGACCCTCTGCCGGTTGTGGCGTACGTCACCCGACGGCAGGGTGCCCGCCATGCCAGAGCAACCCAGCACACCCGAGGTCCACCGTCTCAAAGCGAACTCCGTCGGGGTCGTCGGCGTCGTCTTCATGGCGGTCGCCACCGCGGCGCCCATCACGGCGATGACCGGCAACCTCCCGATAGCCGTCGGCGCGGGCAACGGCACCGGAGCCCCCGCCGGCTACCTCTTCGCGACGCTCGTCCTGACGGTCTTCTCCGTCGGCTACGTCGCCATGGCCAAGCGGATCACCGCCGCCGGCGCCTTCTACGGCTACATCTCGCACGGCCTCGGCCGCATCGCCGGCATGGCGTCGGGGATGCTCGCCGTCCTCGCCTACATCGTCTTCGAGGCCTCCATCGTGGGCGTCTTCGCGTACTTCGCGCAGACCACCGTCCTCGACCAGCTGGGCGTCGACCTGCCGTGGGTGCTGTACGCGGCCGTGATGCTCGCGGCGACCGCTGTCCTGTCGTACTTCGACATCAACCTCACCGCGAAGGCGCTCGGCGTGATGCTCGTCGCGGAGATCGCTGTCCTCTTCGCGGTGGCCACGGCCGTCCTGGTGCGCGGCGGGGGCCCCGACGGCATCCCCGTCGAGCCGGTCGACCCGAGGAACGCCTTCACCGGCACCTCCGCCGGGCTCGGCCTGTTCTTCGCCTTCTGGTCGTGGGTCGGCTTCGAGTCGACCGCGATGTACGGCGAGGAGTCCCGCGACCCCAAACGCGTCATCCCGCGCGCCACACTCGTCTCCGTCGTCGGCGTGGGCCTCTTCTACATCTACGTCTCCTGGATGACGATCGCGGGCAACGGCCTGAGCGGCTCGGTCGAGGTCTCCCGGTCGACGGGCCCGCTCGACCTGTTCTTCGACCCGGCGCACCGCTTCATCGGCGCCTGGGCGGTCGACACCTTCCAGTGGCTGCTCATCACGGGCTCGTTCGCCTGCGGGATGGCCTTCCACCAGTGCGCGTCGCGCTATCTGTACGCGATCGGCCGGGAGGGCTTCCTGCACCCCGCCCTCGGCCGGACCCACCCCGCGCACGGCTCGCCGTACATCGCCTCGTACGTCCAGTCCGTCATCGCCGTCGCCCTCGTGGCCGCCTTCTGGCTCACCGGACAGGACCCGTACACCCACCTGTACACGCTGCTCGCGATCCTCGGCACGATGGCGATCCTCATCGTCCAGACGCTCTGTTCCTTTGCGGTGATCGGCTACTTCCGGCGCAACCACCCCGAGGACCGGCACTGGTTCAGGACGTTCCTCGCGCCGCTCCTCGGCGGCCTCGGCATGATCGCCGTCGTCGTGCTGCTCGTGATCAACATGGACACCGCGGCGGGCCCGGCGGCCGGCTCGCTCCTGTTCGAGGCGATCCCCTGGATCGTCGGCGTGGTCTTCCTCGGAGGCCTCGGGCTCGGCCTGTATCTGCGGGTCAGGCACCCGCGGCGCTACGAGATCATCGGCCGCATCGTCCTGGAGGACGCGGCCGAACGCACGGACGGCGACGGGCAGCAGCCCGTCGCCGTCCGGAGCCGGAGCTGAGGGGCTAGCCCCCGTACGCCCCCGAGGCCGTCAGCCGCAGTGCCGTGTCGATCAGCGGCACGTGGCTGAACGCCTGCGGGAAGTTGCCGACCTGGCGCTGGAGCTTGGAGTCCCACTCCTCGGCGAGGAGCCCGAGGTCGTTGCGGAGCGCCAGGAGCTTCTCGAAGAGCTTGCGGGCCTCGTCGACCCGGCCGATCATCGCGAGGTCGTCGGCCATCCAGAACGAGCAGGCCAGGAAGGCCCCCTCGTCGCCCTCGAGACCGTCCACGCCCTCGTCGTCGCCGGCCGTCGGATAGCGCAGGATGAAGCCGTCCGGCGTCGACAGCTCACGCTGGATCGCCTCGATCGTGCCGATGACCCGCTTGTCGTCGGGCGGCAGGAAGCCCATCTGCGGAATCAGCAGCAGCGAGGCGTCCAGCTCCTTCGAGCCGTACGACTGCGTGAAGGTGTTCCGCTCCTTGTCGTAGCCCTTCTCGCAGACGTCCCGGTGGATGTCGTCGCGCAGCTCGCGCCACTTCTCCAGCGGGCCGTCCGCGTCACCGGACTCGATGAGCTTGATGGTGCGGTCCACGGCGACCCAGGCCATCACCTTCGAGTGCACGAAGTGGCGGCGCGGGCCGCGCACCTCCCAGATGCCCTCGTCCGGCTCGTCCCAGTGCTCTTCCAGGTAGCGGATCAGCTTGAGCTGGAGGAGTGAGGCGTAGTCGTTGCGGGTCAGGCCCGTCATATGGGCCAGATGGAGGGCCTCGGTGACTTCGCCGTACACGTCGAGCTGGAGCTGGCCCACCGCGCCGTTGCCCGCCCGGACCGGCTGCGAGCCCTCGTACCCCGGCAGCCAGTCCAGCTCCGTCTCGCCGAGCTCGCGCTCGCCCGCGATGCCGTACATGATCTGCAGGTTCTCCGGGTCACCCGCCACCGCGCGCAGCAGCCACTCGCGCCAGGCGCGGGCCTCCTCGCGGTAGCCCGTGCGCAGCAGCGACGAAAGCGTGATCGCGGCGTCGCGCAGCCAGGTGAAGCGGTAGTCCCAGTTCCGGGAGCCGCCGACATCCTCGGGCAGCGAGGTGGTGGGCGCGGCGACGATGCCGCCGGTCGGCGCGTACGTCAGCGCCTTGAGGGTGATCAGCGAGCGGATCACGGCCTCGCGGTACGGGCCGTGGTACGTGCAGTGGTCGACCCACTCCCGCCAGAAGTCCTCCGTCGCGGTGAGCGCCGCCTCGGGCTCCGCGAGCGCGGGCTGCTCCTTGTGCGAGGGCTGCCACGAGATGGTGAACGCGATCCGCTCACCCGGCGAGACCGTGAAGTCGGCGTAGGTGGTGAGGTCCTTGCCGTAGGTCTCGGCGGTGGTGTCGAGCCAGACCGAGTCGGGGCCCGCGACGGCCACCGTCCGCCCGTCGAACTTGTGTACCCAGGGGACCACGCGGCCGTAGCTGAACCGCATCCGCAGGGCCGAGTGCATCGGCACCCGGCCGGAGACACCCTCGACGATCCGCACCAGCTGCGGCGAGTCGCTGCCGCGCGGCGGCATGAAATCGATCACGCGGACCGTGCCGCGTGGCGTGTCCCACTCGGATTCCAGCACCAGTGAGTCGCCGCGGTAGGTGCGGCGCGCGGCAGTGGGAGGCTGCGCGTCGGGGCTGTATGCGGGCCCGAGGCGCCAGAAGCCGTGCTCCTCGGTGCCCAACAGGCCGGCGAAAACGGCGTGGGAGTCGAAGCGGGGCAGGCACAGCCAGTCGACTGTGCCGTCCCGGCAGACCAGGGCGGCGGTCTGCATGTCTCCGATGAGTGCGTAGTCCTCGATGCGCCCGGCCACGTCTATCTCCAGTCGAACGGCCACGTTCGCCCCGCGGGGCGCTTACAGATCAGGGGTCAAGTGATCATTGCCGAGCGCTTGTTCCGGGTGCAAGGCGGGATGATGCCGTGTGCCGGATGGGCTCGGCAGCGAGTGTTTGAGCAGGATACGACGCACCCTGGTGATCCGCGCGCCCCTCCCGGCAACGATGCTGCGCCGAACGGGTGAGCGCCAGGTGAGAGCGGGTGCGGCGGGGAAAAAACGGGGGCGTGCGGGTCCGGTGACCAAGTTGTGTGCGCCTGGTGGCGGAGCGTGGCCGGAAGCAGCCTCGTTCCGTCGCTGATACCCTGGTAGCCCGTGAGCCGGTGGTCATAGAACCCCCGAACCGCAGCGACGGCGCCTCCCCGAATCCCTGGTGAGGACGTCGGTACGCACCTCCAGACCGCGACCACGGGAGCCCCCTCTTGGCCATGCAGCCCGCTGCTTTCCGAAACAGCACAGCCACGACGACCAAGCACATCTTCGTCACCGGGGGTGTCGCCTCCTCGCTCGGTAAGGGTCTGACGGCGTCCAGTCTCGGCGCGCTGCTCAAGGCTAGGGGCTTGCGCGTCACGATGCAGAAGCTCGACCCGTATCTGAACGTGGACCCCGGCACGATGAACCCCTTCCAGCACGGTGAGGTGTTCGTCACCAACGACGGCGCGGAGACCGACCTCGACATCGGTCACTACGAGCGCTTCCTCGACGTCGACCTCGACGGCTCGGCGAACGTGACCACCGGCCAGATCTACTCCCAGGTGATCGCCAAGGAGCGACGCGGCGAGTACCTCGGTGACACCGTGCAGGTCATCCCGCACATCACCAACGAGATCAAGCACCGCATCCGCCGCATGGCGACCGACGACGTCGACGTCGTCATCACCGAGGTCGGCGGCACGGTCGGCGACATCGAGTCGCTGCCGTTCCTGGAGACAGTCCGCCAGGTCCGCCACGAGGTCGGCCGGGACAACGTCTTCGTCGTGCACATCTCGCTGCTGCCCTACATCGGCCCCTCCGGCGAGCTGAAGACCAAGCCGACCCAGCACTCGGTGGCCGCCCTGCGCAACATCGGTATCCAGCCGGACGCGATCGTGCTGCGAGCCGACCGTGAGGTGCCGACCGCGATCAAGCGCAAGATCTCGCTGATGTGCGACGTCGACGAGGCCGCCGTGGTCGCCGCCATCGACGCCAAGTCGATCTACGACATCCCGAAGGTGCTCCACACCGAGGGCCTCGACGCCTACGTCGTGCGCAAGCTCGACCTGCCGTTCCGCGACGTCGACTGGACCCAGTGGGACGACCTCCTCGACCGGGTGCACAACCCGAACCACGAGGTCACCGTCGCCCTGGTCGGCAAGTACATCGACCTGCCCGACGCCTACCTCTCGATCACCGAGGCCATGCGCGCGGGCGGCTTCGCCAACAAGGCCCGCGTCAAGGTCAAGTGGGTCACCTCGGACGACTGCAAGACCCCGGCGGGCGCCAAGAAGCAGCTCGGCGACGTCGACGCGATCCTGATCCCCGGCGGCTTCGGCGAGCGCGGCGTCGACGGCAAGGTCAGCGCCATCCGGTACGCCCGCGAGAACAAGGTGCCGCTGCTCGGCATCTGCCTCGGCCTGCAGTGCATCGTCATCGAGGCGGCCCGCAACCTCGCGGACATCCCGGACGCCAACTCCACGGAGTTCGACGCCGCCACCGCCCACCCGGTGATCTCCACCATGGCGGAGCAGCTCGACATCGTCGCCGGCGAGGGCGACATGGGCGGCACGATGCGCCTCGGCATGTACCCGGCCAAGCTGGCCGAGGGCTCCATCGCCCGCGAGGTGTACGACGGCAAGGAGTACGTGGAGGAGCGCCACCGCCACCGCTACGAGGTGAACAACTCCTACCGCGCCGACCTGGAGAAGAAGGCGGGCATCCAGTTCTCCGGCACCTCCCCGGACGGCAAGCTCGTCGAGTACGTCGAGTACCCCCGCGAGGTGCACCCCTACCTGGTCGCCACCCAGGCGCACCCGGAGCTGCGCTCGCGTCCGACGCGTCCGCACCCGCTCTTCGCCGGCCTGGTGAAGGCCGCCGTCGAGCGCCAGCAGCGCGAGCGGAAGTCCGGCGGCAAGTCGGGCAAGTAACACCGGAGCGATACGGTTGCCGGGGTGTGCGTCTCACGGGGCGCACACTCCGGTTTTTTCTTTTGGCACGTGGAAGGACAGGGCGACATGACGATCAAGGACACCGCCGAGGAGTGGCAGGTCACGGCGACGGAGACCCCCTTCGTCGGGAACAAGACCTCCGTGCGCACCGACGACGTGGTCATGCCCGACGGAACCGTCGTCCGCCGCGACTACCAGGTCCACCCCGGCTCGGTGGCCGTCCTCGCGCTCGACGGCGAGGGCCGCGTCCTGGTCATCCGCCAGTACCGCCACCCGGTCCGCCAGAAGCTCTGGGAGATCCCCGCGGGCCTCCTCGACGTCCCCGGCGAGAACCCGCTGCACGCCGCCCAGCGCGAGCTCTACGAAGAGGCGCACGTCAAGGCCGAGGACTGGCGTGTCCTCACCGACGTCTACACCACCCCCGGCGGCTGCGACGAGGCCGTACGGATCTTCCTCGCCCGCGAGCTCTCCGAGGCCGAGGGCGCGCGCTTCGAGGTCTCCGAGGAGGAGGCCGACATGGAGCTCGCCCGGATCCCCCTCGAAGAGCTCGTGCGCGGTGTGCTCGCCGGTGAGCTGCACAACAACTGCCTGGTCGTGGGCGCCCTCTCGCTGCACGCGGCCCTCAACGGCGACGGCCTCGACGCGCTGCGCCCGGCCGAGGCGCCGTGGCCGGCCCGCCCCTTCGAGGCGTAGCCCCTCCGGAAGGCCCAGGGCCATCCGGGGCTTCCGATGTGACGATCTGTAGATCCGATCGGGTGACTTGTGCGTGCTGCGTGACCGGGAGGGACACGGGGCCTGAACTAGGCTCTGAAAGCGTCCCGCCCGGAGTCCCGGCGGGTTCGTGCGCAGGCGGACGGGAGCGTGGCCCGTGACGGATCAGGCGGTCGACACGGACGGTGTCGCGGGCGGCGCGGTGCCGCCGCCCGCGAGTGCCCCGGTGGAGCCGACGAGGAGTCAGTTCGTCGGCAGACGCCGGGAACTGAAGGAGCTCCGCGCCGACATCGACCGGGCGGGCCTCGACACCCTCTCCGGCCGCAAGGCCCCTCGCGCGCGCGTGCTGCTGATCGCGGGCCGCCCCGGCTCGGGCCGCACCTCACTCGCCGAGGAACTCGCCCGGCAGCTCGCCGGGGACTACCCCGACGGGGTGCTGCGCGCCCGCCTCACCGAGCCCGACGGCAGCCGGGTCCCCACGGAGCGCACCGCCCGCGAACTCCTCGACGCCCTGCGCGTGCCCGCACCCCCGGGGGCCGCCGAGGACGACCTCACCGCCATCCTCCGGGAGTCCCTGGCCGACCGCAGGGCGCTGCTGCTCCTCGACGACGCCGCCGACGCCGAACAGGTCGACCCGCTCCTTCCGGAGACGCCCGACTGCCTGGTCGTCGCGGTCTCCGAGGGCCCGCTCACCGGCATCCCCGACGTCCGGCCGTGCACCCTCGGCGGCCTGGACAAGGCGGCCGCCGTCGAGCTCCTCGCCCGCGCCGCGGGGCCCGTCCGCATCACCGTCGACCCGCGTTCCGCGGAATCCCTCGTCGAGGCGTGCGCGGCACATCCGGCGGCGCTCGTCCTCGCGGGCGGCTGGCTCGCCGCGCGGCCCAAGGCGGCCGTCGCCGACCTCGCCAAGCGCGTGCACGACATGCCGGACGAGGGCTCGGCCCTCGCGCGTGTCTTCGCTCACACCTACGCCTCGCTGCCCTCGGCCGCCGCGCGGATACTGCGGTTCCTCTCCCTCGCCCCGGCCGGCGACGTCGACGCGCACACCGCCTCCGCGCTCGCCGGCTGCTCGGTCTCCGCGGCCGCGACCACGCTCGACGACTTCGTGGCGCTCGGGCTCGTACGGGCCGTGGACTCCCCGCTCCCGCAGTACGAGGTGCCCGGCTGCCTGGTCCCGCTGCTGCGGGCCCGCACCGCGAGCCAGGACCGCCCCGCCGAGATCCAGCTGGCCAGGGCGCGGATGCTGGAGCGGACCGTGCGCCTGCTCCAGTCCTGCCGGGCCGTCACGGAGCCGGACGCCTCCGCCGCCCGCAAGAAGCTCGCGGGACTGCCGCGCGCACTGCGTTTCCCCAGCTCGCAGGCTGCCGCCGAGTGGCTGCGCGTCCGGCAGCCCGCGCTGCTCGCCTCCGCCCGGCTCGCGGTGGCCGACGGCGAGCTCGACACCCTCGCGCGGCGCCTGATGGCGGCTCTGGTCAGGGCGCTGGTCGCACACCGCGGCACCGAGGACGCGGCCCCCGAGCTGTACGGCATCCACCGCCTTGTCCTTGACGTGGCCGAGCGGCGCGACCTGCCGCGCGAGCAGGCGGCGGCGCTGCTGAACCTCGCGGATCTGGACGCGTGGACGGGGCGGACCCGCGACGCGCTGGTCCGCTACCGCGCGGCACTGGACGCGGGACGCGCGGCGAACGATCCGTACGCGACCGGGCGCGCGATGGAATCCGTAGGCGGCGCCTATCAGGAGCTGGGGGACTGGCCGCGGGCCTCCGACTGGTTCGGCCGCGCACTGGCCCAGCGGCTGGCCCGCGGCGAGCGCGCGGACGCCGCCCGGCTGTACGGCAGGATCGGCGCCGTGCACACCTACGCGGGGCGCTACGGCGAGGCGCTGCGCAACTGGAGCTCGGCCGTCACCGGGCACCGCAGGAACGGCGATGTGGCCGCCCAGGCAAGGGCGTTGAGCGAGCTGGCCCGGGTGCAGGAGTACGCGGGACGGCCCGAGGAGTCGTTGCGCACCTGCCAGGAAGCCGTCGAGCTGGCACGGCACGCCAAGGACGTCCGCCTGCAGGCGGCGCTGCAGCTCCGCCTCGCCGACACCCTGGAGCGGCTCGGGGACCCGGCGGCCGCCCGGCTGCACAGGGCCGCGGCCGAGCGCATGCTGGGAACTGAGCTCTCTCCGGGGCCGAGGCTTGAAACAAATGGTGGAGCGGAGCCTTCCGCCTGCGAAATCCGTAGTGCATCTGCGGAAGATTGAAGTATTGAAAGGCTAGACAGCGCGAAATCCTTCATTAGACTGGCTCCGCCGCGTACCTCCGCGGTGTCTCCCGCTGCGCCCCCACACGCACCGGTATGCGTTGCATTGCCCGAAAAATCCCCTGAGCCAAGGACCGTGATCGACGATGAAGGTCGGCATCCCCCGCGAGGTCAAGAACAACGAGTTCCGGGTGGCCATCACCCCCGCCGGTGTGCACGAGCTGGTGCGCCACGGCCACCAGGTCGTCATCGAGCGGAACGCCGGCGTCGGCTCCTCGATCACGGACGCCGAGTACGTCTCGGCCGGCGCCACGATCCTGGACACCGCCGACGAGGTCTGGGCCACCGCGGACCTGCTCCTCAAGGTCAAGGAGCCCATCGCGGAGGAGTACCACCGCCTCCGCAAGGACCAGACCCTCTTCACCTACCTGCACCTGGCCGCGTCCAAGGAGTGCACGGACGCGCTCCTGGAGTCGGGCACCACCGCCATCGCGTACGAGACGGTCGAGACCGCGAACCGCGCGCTCCCGCTCCTCGCCCCGATGTCCGAGGTCGCGGGCCGTCTCGCCCCGCAGGTCGGCGCCTACCACCTGATGGCCGCCAACGGCGGCCGCGGCGTCCTGCCGGGCGGCGTCCCGGGCGTGGCCGCGGGCAAGGCCGTCGTCATCGGCGGCGGCGTCTCCGGCTGGAACGCCGCGCAGATCGCCATCGGCATGGGCTTCCACGTGACCCTGCTCGACAAGGACATCAACAAGCTCAAGGAAGCCGACAAGATCTTCGGCACGAAGATCCAGACCGTCGTCTCCAACGCCTTCGAGCTGGAGAAGGCCTGCCTGGAGGCCGACCTCGTCATCGGCGCCGTGCTCATCCCGGGCGCCAAGGCCCCGAAGCTGGTCACCAACGAGCTCGTCTCCCGCATGAAGCCGGGAAGTGTCCTTGTCGACATCGCGATCGACCAGGGCGGCTGCTTCGAGGACTCGCACGCCACCACGCACGCCGAGCCGACCTTCCCGGTCCACAACTCGGTCTTCTACTGCGTCGCCAACATGCCCGGCGCGGTGCCGAACACCTCGACGTACGCGCTGACCAACGCGACCATGCCGTACATCGTGTCGCTGGCGAACAACGGCTGGGTCGAGGCGCTGCGCCGCGACCACGCGCTCGCCCTGGGTCTCAACACCCATGACGGCAAGGTCGTTTACAAGGAGGTCGCGGAGGCCCACGGTCTCGACCACGTCGAGCTGGAGTCGCTCCTCGGCTGAACCTGACCGCTTTCGTCAACGAAAGTCGTCAATCTCACGCCCACGGCCGGACCTTGAGAGGGGTCCGGCCGTATGCGTATCAGTGTGGACACGCTCAACTGGCCTTGAACGTAACCCTTTAACCGATTCGCCCACCCCGGAAAGCTGTCGACGGCGAGCCGCACGCCCTTGACACAAGGGTGTTCCATTGCCGACACATCGGGCCGGGTCCGGCGGATTGTGTTGCTGTGGACCGGTGACACGCCATAGAGTCGCCAACCGTCGGCATGGTGCCACGCTGACCTATCGAGAAATTTCCTGGTCACCAAGGAGGTAAGACGACTTGTGAATGAGTCGACATTTGCTCCCGGGGGTGGTCAACCAGGAACGTCTGCACGGGACCAGGGTCCCGTGGGGCTCGAGGCCGTCGGCTCGGTCGCTGTCCGCACCTTCGAAGCCCGGCAGAGCCCCCAGCCGACACAGTCAGCACCCCAGAGCATGGATGGCCATCACGTGAACGCCATGGCCGGCGACCGGAGTGGCGATAACACCCACACCCACCTCGCCGACTACGAGGAACTGCCCCAGGGGCACTTCTACGACCCCGACGCCGAGTACGAGCCCGATCCGGAGTACGCGGCCACGCTCGCGCCCGACGCGGCCCGCCAGCGCCGCGAGCGCATCGGCCCCACGGGACGCCCGCTGCCGTACTTCCCGATCCCGGGCCCGCTGACCGACCACGGGCCCGCCAAGATCATCGCGATGTGCAACCAGAAGGGCGGCGTCGGCAAGACGACGTCGACCATCAACCTGGGCGCGGCCCTCGCGGAGTACGGACGCCGAGTCCTGCTCGTCGACTTCGACCCGCAGGGCGCCCTCTCGGTCGGCCTCGGCGTGAACCCGATGGAGCTGGACCTCACGGTCTACAACCTCCTCATGGAGCGCGGCATGGCCGCGGACGAGGTGCTCCTGAAGACGGCGGTCCCGAACATGGACCTGCTGCCCAGCAACATCGACCTCTCCGCGGCCGAGGTCCAGCTGGTGAGCGAGGTCGCGCGCGAGTCCACGCTGCAGCGCGCCCTGAAGCCGCTGATGCAGGACTACGACTACATCGTGATCGACTGCCAGCCCTCGCTCGGCCTGCTCACCGTGAACGCCCTGACGGCCGCTCACAAGGTGATAGTGCCGCTCGAGTGCGAGTTCTTCGCGCTGCGCGGTGTGGCCCTCCTCACGGAGACCATCGAGAAGGTCCAGGAGCGGCTCAACCCCGACCTGGAGCTCGACGGCATCCTCGCGACCATGTACGACTCCCGCACGGTGCACAGCCGTGAGGTGCTCGCGCGCGTGGTCGAGGCCTTCGACGACCACGTCTACCACACGGTCATCGGACGCACGGTCCGCTTCCCGGAGACCACGGTCGCCGGTGAGCCGATCACGACGTACGCCTCCAACTCGGTCGGCGCGGCCGCCTATCGCCAGCTCGCCAGGGAGGTGCTCGCCCGGTGTCACGCCGAGTGAGTCTGCCCGGGGCCGACGAACTGTTCCGTACGACCGGGGGGATGGCGCTGCAGTCGTCGTCGCCGCGCCGCCAGGCGAACGGCGAGGCGAAGGTGCCCGCCCCGGCGGGCGAGAGCGACGAGACGGCCGCCTCGGCCGAGGACACGGCGGCGCAGGCCGACGGCGGTGACCCCGCCGAACACGCGGCCACCGACGCGGAGTCCGGCTCCGGCGAGTCCCGCAGCCGTACCGCGGGCGACGCCGAGAAGGGCGCGGGACGGCGCTCGCCGGCCGCGGGGTCGGCGGCCGCAGCGGCGCAGGAAGGTTCGTCCGCCCAGGGCGGCGGCAAGTCCGGCTCATCGACCGCGCAGGCGCGGCGGCGGGCGCGGGCGGCCAACCGGCGGCCCAGCGGGCGCGAGCGGCACGACGAGAAGATCACCGTGTACGTCTCCGCGGAAGAGCTGATGGACCTCGAACACGCGCGGCTCGTGCTGCGCGGCGAGCACGGGCTCGCGGTCGACCGCGGGCGGATCGTGCGGGAGGCCGTCGCGGTCGTCCTCGCCGATCTGGAGTCCCGCGGGGACGCGAGCATCCTCGTACGACGGCTACGCGGGCGGTAGGGGTAGCGTTTCAGGCCTCATGGCCTCGAACAGTGAATCCGCACCGCCCGCCGCCCGGCGCCGCACCCTGGGGCGCGGCCCGGGGGCGGAGCCCGTGGAGCAGCCGTCCGCCGAGCAGCCCGCAGAGCCCGAGCCCGCCGAGCCCGACAAGTCCGCCGAGCCCGACGAGCCCGGCGACGGGCGGTTCAAGGTGCGGCTCGCGAACTTCGAAGGGCCGTTCGATCTGCTGCTCCAGCTGATCTCGAAGCACAAGCTGGACGTCACCGAGGTCGCCCTGTCGAAGGTGACCGACGAGTTCATGGCGCACATCCGGGCCATGGGGGCCGACTGGGACCTGGACCAGACGACCGAGTTCCTGGTCGTCGCCGCCACCCTGCTCGACCTCAAGGCGGCGCGGCTGCTGCCCACCGCCGAGGTCGAGGACGAGGCCGACCTGGCGCTCCTCGAAGCACGGGACCTGCTGTTCGCGCGGCTCCTGCAGTACCGGGCGTACAAGCAGGTGGCGGACATCTTCAGCGGGCGGCTCGACGACGAGGCGCGGCGCTATCCGCGGACCGTGGGCCTGGAGCCGCACCACGCCGAGCTGCTGCCGGAGGTCGTCATCAGCATCGGGGCGGAAGGATTCGCCAAGCTCGCCGTGAAGGCGATGCAGCCCCGCGCGAAGCCGCAGGTCTACGTCGATCACATCCACGCTCCGCTGGTCTCCGTGCAGGAGCAGGCCGGGCTCGTCATCGCCCGGCTCCGGGAGCACGGCGAGACGAGTTTCCGGGTCCTGGTGGCGGACGCGGGGGACACCCTCACGGTCGTCGCCCGCTTCCTCGCCCTGCTCGAGCTCTACCGCGAGAAGGCCGTCGCCCTGGACCAGGAGGACCCGCTGGGCGAGCTGATGGTGCGGTGGACCGGCGGGGACGGCGCGGAGGAGCCGACCGTGACCGACGAGTTCGACCGGGCCCCCGAACCGATGGAGGAGAAGGCGTGAGCGAGCACCCTGTGGGGGCGGCCGGGGTCGCGGAGCTGGAGCTGCGGCCCGCTCTGGAAGCGGTCCTGATGGTCGTCGACGAGCCGGCCACCGAGGAGCACCTCGCGAAGATCCTGCAGCGGCCCAGGCGCGCCGTCGCCGACGCGCTGCGGGAGCTCGCCGACGAGTACACCGTGCAGCGGCGCGGTTTCGAGCTGCGGCTCGTCGCCGGCGGGTGGCGCTTCTACACCCGGCCCGAGTACGCCGCCGCCGTGGAGGGCTTCGTCCTCGACGGGCAGCAGGCGCGGCTCACCCAGGCGGCCCTGGAGACCCTCGCGGTCGTCGCGTACCGTCAGCCGGTCAGCCGTTCCAGGGTCTCCGCGGTGCGCGGCGTGAACTGTGACGGTGTGATGCGGACCCTCCTCCAGAGGGGTCTGGTGGCGGAGGCGGGCGCGGAACCCGAAACAGGTGCGATCCTGTACAGGACGACGAACTATTTTCTGGAGCGGATGGGCCTGCGCGGCCTCGACGAGCTCCCGGAGCTCGCGCCCTTCCTCCCCGAGGCGGACGCGATCGAAGGAGAGACGCAGGAAGGCGTTCCGTCGTTCGACCCGGACGCACCCGATGCGCCGGGGTACGAGTACACCCACGACACAGCCGACTAGACGGAACTTTGATGCGAAGCAGCAGCGGCAGGAACAGCAGCGGAAACAACGGCGGGAGCCGTGGTGGCAACAGCGGCGGCCGCGGCAACAGCGGCGGCCGGGGAAGCACCGGCGGCCGCGGCGATTACCGGGGTGCCGGTAACAACCGTGACGACAAGCAGGGCGGCAGCGGCCGTCCGAAGAAGCCGCGTCCGGAGGAGCGGCGCTACGACGTAGGTGCCGACGGCACGCACAACGGTCCGAAGTCGGGCCGTGGCGCCTCGGCGCGCGGCGGTGCCAAGGGCGGCCCCAAGCAGGGCCAGGGCAGCGGCCGGGGGCGTTGGGCTCCGGCCACCTCCCGTGAGTACGACGCGCGCGCCGAGGAGCGCAACCGCGAGCGGTACGCGGGCAAGCCGAAGGTCAGCCCGCCGAAGACGTTCCCGGGCGCCGAGCAGGAGGGTGAGCGCCTGCAGAAGGTGCTCGCGCGCGCGGGCTACGGCTCGCGCCGTGCCTGTGAGGAGCTGGTCGAGGAGGCTCGCGTCGAGGTCAACGGCGAGATCGTCCTGGAGCAGGGCATGCGCGTCGACCCCGAGAAGGACGAGATCAAGGTCGACGGTCTGACCGTCGCCACGCAGTCGTACCAGTTCTTCGCGCTGAACAAGCCCGCCGGTGTCGTCTCCACCATGGAGGACACCGAGGGCCGCCAGTGCCTGGGGGACTACGTGACCAACCGCGAGACGCGGCTGTTCCACGTGGGGCGGCTCGACACCGAGACCGAGGGTGTCATCCTGCTCACCAACCACGGCGAGCTGGCGCACCGCCTGACCCACCCCAAGTACGGCGTGAAGAAGGTCTACCTCGCGCACATCGTGGGCCCGATCCCGCGTGACCTGGGCAAGCAGCTCAAGGACGGCATCCAGCTCGAGGACGGGTACGCCCGCGCGGACCACTTCCGCGTCGTCGAGCAGACCGGCAAGAACTACCTCGTCGAGGTCACCCTGCACGAGGGCCGCAAGCACATCGTGCGGCGCATGCTCGCCGAGGCGGGCTTCCCCGTCGACAAGCTGGTGCGGGTGGCGTTCGGGCCGATCACCCTGGGCGACCAGAAGTCGGGCTGGCTGCGGCGGCTGTCCAACACGGAGGTCGGCATGCTGATGCAGGAAGTCGATCTGTAGGAAGCGCTTCATCGCTTGCCCGAACCACCCCCCTCTCTTTATAGTCAACGAGACCATAAAGAGAGGGGGGTGGTTGTGCATGCAGGGATACGACAAGTACGCCTTCGAGCCCTTTGCCGTCACCGTCGACCTGGCGGTGTTCACCGTCCGGGACGGCGCGCTGCACGTGCTGCTCGTCGAGCGCGGCCAGGAGCCGTACGCGGGGCGCTGGGCGCTGCCCGGCGGATTCGTGCTGCCCGACGAGTCGGCCGAGCAGGCCGCGGGCCGGGAGCTCGCCGAGGAGACCGGCATCGCGGACGTCGGACGGCTGCACCTGGAGCAGGTGCGCACCTACAGCGACCCGGACCGCGATCCGCGCATGCGGGTCGTCTCCGTCGCCTTCGCCGCGCTGGTGCCCGACCTGCCCGAGGCGCGCGGGGGAGGTGACGCGGCCCGCGCCGCCTGGCTGCCGTACCGCCCCGCCGGCTACCGGCCGCTCGCCTTCGACCACGACCGGATCCTCGCCGACGCCCACGACCGGATCGGCGCCAAGCTGGAGTACACCGGGCTCGCCACGGCCTTCTGCGCTCCCGAGTTCACGCTCGGCGAGCTGCGCCAGGTCTACGAGGCGGTGTGGGGCGCCGAGCTCGACCCCGCCAACTTCCGGCGCAAGGTGGTCGGCACCGCCGGGCTCGTCGAGGCGATCCCCGGCGCCGCCCGGCTGACCGGCGGACGCGGCAAGCCCGCGGCCCTCTTCCGGGCCGGCACCGCCACCGCCCTCCACCCACCGCTGCTCCGCCCCGCCCAGGAAGGACAGCCCTCGTGAAGCGCGCCGCCACCGGATCCCTCATGGGCCTCGCCCTCGGGGACGCACTCGGCTTCCCGACGGAGTTCAACGACGTACCGTCGATCCTCGCCAAGTGCGGGCCCTGGCGCGGGATGGAGCTGCCGAAACCGGCGTTCATCACGGACGACACCCAGATGACGCTCGCGCTGAGCCGCGGGCTGCGCACCGCCATGGAGCGGGGGCTCCTCGGCCCGAAGCGGCTGGAGCGGCCGCTGCGCGAGGAGTTCGTGGACTGGTACCGGTCGCCGGAGAACAACCGCGCACCCGGCAACACCTGCCTGAAGGCCTGCTTCCTCCTCAAGACCGGCAAGCCGTGGGAGGAGGCCAGCCAGGTGCACTCCAAGGGCTGCGGCGCCAACATGCGCGTCGCGCCGCTCGGCCTCGTCCCCGGCCTGAGCGACGAGCAGCGGGCCGGCGCCGCCCAGCTCCAGTCCGCGCTCACCCACGGCCACCCGACGGCGCTCGCCGCCTCCGACCTCACCGCCCGCGCCGTGCGGCTGCTCGCCGAGGGCGCCGAGCCGACGGGACTCGTCGGACTCCTGCGTTCGTACGCGTACGAGAACCGCGAGACGTACCACGAGCGCTGGCTCGGCGAGCTGTGGACGCGGGGCGGGGACGCGACGCCACAGGCGTTCATCGCGCGCGGCTGGGACGAGTGCCTCGGCGCGCTGGAGCGGCTCAGGACCGCGCTGCGCTCGCCCTCGCCCGAGACCGACCCCTGCCTCGCCACCGGCGAGGGCTGGATCGCGGAGGAGGCGCTCGCCACCGGCCTGCTGTGCTTCCTGCTGTTCGTCGACGACCCGGTCACCGCCCTGCGCAGGGCCGCCTGTACGTCGGGGGACTCGGACTCGATCGCCTGCCTGGCCGGCGCCTTTGCGGGAGCCCATCTCGGCGCGGACGCCTGGCCGGCGGAGTGGACGGACCGGATCGAACACGGGGCCGAGCTCCAGGAGTTCGGAGCGCTCTGGGATTCTTGACGGATGACTGTGGACCTGGGCCTCGACACCGACCTGAGCTCCGTCGTCGCGGAGCAGCGTGACCCGCTGCTCTTCGCGACGGTCTCCGGGGCGCACCTGTACGGCTTCCCGTCCCGCGACTCGGACGTGGACCTGCGCGGGGTGCACCTGCTTCCGGTGGCCGACCTGGTGGGGCTCAGGGAGCCGGACGAGACCCGGTCCAGGATGTGGGACCGCGACGGGGTCGAGATGGACCTCGTCACGCACGACCTGCGCAAGTTCGTCCGGCTGATGCTGCGGAACAACGGCTACGTCCTGGAGCAGCTGCTCTCCCCGCTGGTCGTGCACACCACCGATGCCCACGCGGAACTCGTCGCGCTGGCCCCGGCCGTCCTCACCAGCCACCACGCCCACCACTACCGCGGGTTCGCCGGGACGCAGTGGCGGCTCTTCGAGAAGAACGGCGAGCTCAAGCCGCTGCTCTACACGTTCAGGGCGCTGCTGACCGGCATCCACCTCATGCGCAGCGGGCACCTCGTCGCCCATCTGCCCACGCTGCTCGGCGAGGTGACGGAAGCCCCCGCGTATCTGTCGGAGCTCATCGCCGCCAAGGCCGAGGCCGAGCACGGCGGGGCCGGCGTGGACCACGCGCGCGTGGCCGACGATGTGGAGCGGCTGCACGCGCTCCTCGACGCGGCGCAGGCGGGCTCAGGCCTGCCCGGGGCCCATACCGCGTACGACGCCCTGCACGAGTTCGTCGTCCGGGTGCGGCTCCGGGGACCGCTGGGCTGACGCCCGGCGCGTACGGAACAGGAAGTCGGCGATCCGCTCCCGGTCGGGCTCCGGCGGGAGCGGGCTGTGTTCGGCCGCCGTCTCCGATTCGGCCGCGAGGCGGTTCATCCATGACTCGACCTCCGGCCAGGGGACCTCGCCGCGCTTCACCGCGAGCAGCGGCTCGCGCTGATCGCCGACGTCGATCGTCAGCTCACCGGTGCGCAGCAGATCGCGGCAGGACAGCAGCAGCCGCAGCAGGTGCATCGCGTGCTTCCAGCGCGGGGCGCCGTGGGTGCGGACGTCCGCGTCCAGCTTCTTGCGCTGGCCCAGCGCATAGCGGGCGAACGTGTCGTGGGCCTGGCGGGAGAGGAACGCGTCGCGCAGCGCGAGGAGTTCGCGGCCGGTGTCGGTGACGTGCTCCACGAGCGGGGAGTGCAGGCACTCCAGCACGTTCGGGTTGGCGCGCAGGGCGAGCTCGCAGAAGCGCTCCAGCTCCCAGCTGAACTGCTCCTCCGCGGGCCCGTCGACATGCGTCGGGGGCTTCTCGAAGCGCCAGAACAGCGGGGTGGGGGCCAGGAAGACGCCCCTGCGGTCGGTGTCGCTGCCGTCCGTCGCCAGGCCGAAGGCGCGCGAACCCATCACACAGGAGTAGACCGTGTGGTCGCGTACCAGGTCCTGAGGGCGCATGGGGCGAGCGTACGACCCGGCTCCACGGACCGTACGGCCAGGTCTGTACGGCCCCGATAGGCTTGCCTTCATATAGTGCGCGCGCAAGACGAGAAGGGGCAGCGACGTGGCGGTACGAGCGGTCCGGGGTGCCGTCCAGCTGGAGCGGGACGAGGCCGGGCACATGGGTGAGCAGGTCAGCGCCCTGCTCACCGCCCTCCTGGAGCGGAACGGACTGACGGGCGACGACCTCATCAGCATCTGGTTCACGGCCACGCCCGACCTGCACTCCGACTTCCCTGCGGCCGCCGCCCGCGGCCTCGGCATCGGCCTCTCCGATGTGCCGCTGATCTGCGCCCAGGAACTGGACGTCGAGGGCGCCATGCCCCGCGTCGTCCGCGTCCTCGCCCACATCGACACCGACCGGCCCCGCTCCGAGATCACGCACGTGTACCTCGGCGCCGCGGCCGCACTCCGCAAGGACATCGCCCAGTGAGAACCGCCCTCGTCATCGGCACCGGCCTGATCGGCACGTCCGCGGCCCTGGCCCTCGCCTCCCGAGGCGTCGCAGTCCACCTCGCCGACCACGACCCCGAGCAGGCCCGCACCGCCGCCGCGCTCGGCGCCGGCACGGACGAGGCGCCCGAGGGCCCCGTGGACCTCTGCGTCGTCGCCGTGCCGCCCGCGCACGTCGCCACCACGCTGGCCGACGTCATACGGCGCGGCGCCGCGCGCGCCTACCTCGACGTGGCGAGCGTGAAGGGCGGCCCGCGCCGCGAGCTGGAGGCGCTCGGCCTCGACCTGACCACGTACATCGGCACACACCCCATGTCGGGCCGGGAGCGCAGCGGCCCGCTCGCCGCCACCGCCGACCTCTTCGAGGGCCGGCCCTGGGTGCTGACCCCGACCCGGGACACCGACACCGAGGTGCTCAACCTCGCCCTGGAGCTCGTCGCCTTCTGCCGTGCCGTGCCGGTCGTCATGGAGGCCGACGCCCACGACCACGCGGTCGCCCTCGTCTCGCACATGCCGCACCTCGTCTCCAGCATGGTCGCGGCCCGCCTGGAGAACGCCGACGAGACGGCGGTCAGGCTCTGCGGCCAGGGCATCCGCGACGTCACGCGGATCGCGGCGTCCGACCCGCGGATGTGGATCGACATCCTCTCCGCCAACCCCGGCCCCGTCGCCGACCTGCTCGCCGACGTCGCGTCCGACCTGGAGGAGACGGTCGCCGCGCTGCGCGCGCTGCAGTCGGCCGACGGGGCGAAGCGGTCGGAGGGCGCGGCCGGCGTCGAGAGCATGCTGCGGCGCGGCAACGCGGGCCGGACCCGGGTGCCCGGCAAGCACGGGGCGGCCCCCGCGGCGTACGAGATCGTCGCGGTGCTCATCGACGACAAGGCGGGCCAGCTGGCCCGGATCTTCGCCGACGCGGACCGGGCGGGGGTCAACATCGAGGACGTCCGCATCGAGCACGCGACCGGGCAGCAGGCCGGTCTGATGCAGCTGATGGTCGAGCCGGCGTCCGCGCCCGTGCTGACCGCGGCGCTGCGGGAGCAGGGCTGGTCGATCAGGCAGTAGGAGTCGGGCCCCGGGCCATCTCCGCAGGGGCTGTCGGGGCAGGGTGTGCGAGCCAGTAACCTTGTGCGGGGCGCGGTCGCGTCCCGCTTCCCTGGCCCGCGTACAGCGAAAGGTGCCCACCGCCCCGTGGAAACAGCCGAAACCGCCGCCCCGGCAGCCGTGATCGTCGCCATCGACGGTCCGTCCGGCACGGGCAAGTCGAGCACCTCGAAGGCCGTCGCCGCCCAGCTCGGTCTCAGCTACCTGGACACCGGCGCCCAGTACCGGGCCATCACGTGGTGGATGGTCCACAACGGCATCGATCTCACCGACCCGACGGCGATCGCCGCCGTCGCGGGCAAGCCCGAGATCGTCTCCGGCACCGACCCGGCCGCCCCGACCATCACGGTCGACGGCACGGACGTCGCGGGCCCGATCCGCACCACCGACGTCACCTCCAAGGTCAGCGCGGTCAGCGCCGTCCCCGAGGTGCGCACCCGCATCACGGAGCTGCAGCGCTCCATCGCGGTGTCGGCGGAGAAGGGCATCGTCGTCGAGGGCCGTGACATCGGTACGACCGTGCTGCCCGACGCCGACCTGAAGATCTTCCTCACCGCGTCGCCCGAGGCGCGCGCCGCCCGCCGCTCCGGCGAGCTGAAGGGCGCCGACATCAAGGCGACCCAGGAGGCCCTGATCAAGCGGGACGCGGCCGACTCCAGCCGCAAGACGTCCCCGCTGGCCAAGGCCGACGACGCCGTCGAGGTCGACACCACCGAGCTCACGCTGCAGCAGGTCATCGAGTGCGTCGTCACCCTCGTCGAGGAGAAGCGGGCCGCGAAGTGAGCGACGCTCCCTCCGCGCGGGGGGCCGCCGAGAAGGGCGCCTCCGAGCGGGGCGCCGAGGTCGGCCGCCGGATCGGCGTCGGGCTCATGTACGGGCTCTGGAAGCCGCGCGTCCTCGGCGCCTGGCGGGTGCCCGTGAGCGGCCCGGTCATCCTGGCCGTGAACCACTCGCACAACGTCGACGGCCCGATGGTCATGGGCGTCGCGCCCCGGCCGACGCACTTCCTGATCAAGAAGGAAGCGTTCATCGGGCCCCTCGGCTCCTTCCTGCACGGCATCGGCCAGCTGGAGGTGGACCGCTCGGTCGCCGACCGCACGGCCATCACCCGCGCCCTGGGCGTCCTGGAGCAGGGCGGCGTCCTCGGCATCTTCCCGGAGGGCACCCGGGGGGACGGCGACTTCGCGTCGCTGCGGGCCGGCCTCGCGTACTTCGCGGTGCGGGCCGGAGCCCCGATCGTGCCGGTCGCGGTGCTGGGAAGCACCGACCGTCCCGGACGGTTGATAAAGCAGCTGCCGCCGCTGCGCAGCCGCGTCGACGTCGTCTTCGGCGACCCCTTCGACGCGGGTGACGGAAGCGGGCGGCGCACGCGCAAGGCGCTGGACGAGGCGACCGTGCGCATCCAGGAGCGGCTCACCGCCCACCTGGAAAACGCCAGGCGCCTGACCGGGCGCTGAGCGAGACTTATCAGTAGTGCCCCGGCCCGACAGGCAGGACGGTGCACCGATCACCACGATGAACGACGAGGTACGGACTTCATGAACGACCAGATCCAGCCCGAGGGCGACGGCTCCGCCGAGCACGACCACGGGGCGCTCGGCGACGCCGAGTACGCACAGTTCATGGAGCTCGCCGCCGAAGAGGGCTTCGACATCGAGGACGTCGAGGGCGCCATCGAGGAGGCGGGCCACGGCCCGCTGCCCGTCCTCGCCGTCATCGGCCGCCCCAATGTCGGCAAGTCGACTCTGGTGAACCGCATCATCGGCCGCCGCGAGGCCGTCGTGGAGGACCGTCCGGGCGTCACCCGCGACCGCGTCACCTATGAGGCCGAGTGGGCGGGCCGCCGTTTCAAGCTCGTCGACACCGGCGGCTGGGAGCAGGACGTCCTCGGCATCGACGCGTCCGTCGCCGCCCAGGCGGAGTACGCGATCGAGGCCGCCGACGCCGTCGTCTTCGTCGTCGACGCCACGGTCGGCGCCACCGACACCGACGAGGCGGTCGTCCGCCTGCTCCGCAAGGCCGGCAAGCCCGTCGTCCTCTGCGCCAACAAGGTCGACGGCCCGTCCGGCGAGGCCGACGCCACCGCCCTGTGGGCCCTCGGCCTCGGCGAGCCGCACCCCGTCTCCGCGCTGCACGGCCGCGGCACCGGCGACATGCTGGACGCCGTCCTGGAGGCGCTGCCCGAGGCGCCCGCGCAGACCTTCGGCACGGCCATCGGCGGCCCGCGCCGCATCGCGCTCATCGGCCGGCCGAACGTCGGCAAGTCCTCCCTGCTCAACAAGGTGGCGAACGAAGACCGCGTGGTCGTCAACGAGCTCGCGGGCACCACCCGCGACCCGGTCGACGAACTCATCGAGCTCGGCGGCATCACCTGGAAGTTCGTCGACACGGCGGGCATCCGCAAGCGCGTCCACCTCCAGCAGGGCGCCGACTACTACGCCTCGCTGCGCACGGCGGCCGCCGTCGAGAAGGCGGAGGTCGCGGTGATCCTCATCGACGCCTCCGACACGATCTCGGTGCAGGACCAGCGCATCGTGACGATGGCCGTCGAGGCGGGCCGCGCGATCGTCGTCGCGTACAACAAGTGGGACACCCTCGACGAGGAGCGCCGCTACTACCTGGAGCGGGAGATCGAGACCGAGCTCGCCCAGGTCGCCTGGGCCCCGCGGGTGAACGTGTCGGCGGCCACCGGGCGCCACATGGAGAAGCTGGTCCCGGCGATCGAGGCGGCTCTGGAAGGCTGGGAGACGCGTGTGCCGACCGGCCGCCTGAACGCGTTCCTCGGCGAGATCGTCGCCTCCCACCCGCACCCGGTCCGCGGTGGAAAGCAGCCCCGCATCCTGTTCGGCACGCAGGCGGGTACCAAGCCGCCGCGGTTCGTCTTCTTCGCGTCGGGCTTCATCGAGGCGGGCTACCGCCGCTTCCTGGAGCGCCGCCTGCGCGAGGAGTTCGGCTTCGAGGGCACGCCGATCCACATCTCGGTGCGGGTGCGCGAGAAGCGCGGCCGTAAGAAGTAGGCAGTAGGGCGTACGAGAATGCCCGGCCCCCCGTCGTGGGGAGGCCGGGCATTCGGCTGTCCGGGGGCGCGGGCTCAGTGCTCGCGGCGCGGTCCCGGCGGCAGGGCCGCGGGGAACTGGTAGTGGCCCGTGGCGTAGTGGTCCTGCTGGCCGTAGCGCGCCATCTGGAACTGGCCGTACGAGCTGTGGCGCGGTTCGTGCCGTCCGTCGGTGCGGTGCTGGACGCCGTACTGCCCCGAGCCGAAGGAGACGAACCCCAGGTTCTCCTCGCCGGACCGGTCGCCCGGCAGGGTCCTGAAGGACCTGAGGTACTCCGAGTACAGCGTGTCGTAGATGGGTGTGGCCGAGTGGCTGCCCGCGGTGTCCGGCGCGGTGCGCATGGACGGGATGGGGCTCTGGTACGCCGGCCGGTGACGTGAGGGGTCGTATGGGTGCACGACTGTGCCAACGAAACGACCGCTCTACGGATGCGGGGGCCGCGCCGCTTTCCCCGGTCCGGCAGGTGTGTGACCGGCACTTTCGGGGTCCGCGGCGGCCCTCCGACCACTCCCGGAAGCTCAGGTTCCGGCGAGCGGCATGGTGGCCGCGACGAGGCGGCCGTGGGTCGCGGCCTTGTCCAGGGCGGCCCGCAGCATGTCCTCGCGGGGCTGCCGGCCGATGGAGCCGACGGGCGCCGCGAAGAGCAGCACGGTCTGCGTCTTGTTGGCCGCGGTCCGCCAGTCCTCGGTGACCTGGAGCGGGTGGTGCGCCTGCCACCAGGCGACGGAGGAGCCGCCGCCGGTGCCGGGCTGCAGGACGGCGTGCAGCTGGCCCATGGCGAGCAGCACGGACCAGCCGGGCAGCGCGGGCGGCGGGGAGTCGAGCGAGGCGACCGGCATGAAGCCCTGCTCGATCAGGAGCGGCAGGAAGTCGTCACCGCCGCCCGGCGCGGCGCCGGGGCGGGCGATGGGGCCGGTCGGCTCGACGACGAGCGCGGGGCGCAGCTCGCCCTCGATCAGGACGAGGCCGCTGGTCACGCCGAGGACGGCCTGGGTCGGCGCCGCCTCGGGCACCGTCCCGGGCGCCGCCTCCGGGGCCGCTCCGCCGTCGTCCCCGGTGATCGAGCGCACGGCACCCTGCAACTGCTCCTCGGAGACCGTGACGATCTGGGAGGGCAGGCAGCTGGAGTGGGCGAAGGCGAGCACGGCTGTCTCGTCGCCGACGAACAGGACCGTGCTGGTGCGCTCCTGTTCGGCGTCGCCCGGGGTGCGGCAGGACGTGCAGTCGTAACTGCCCGGGGTGTTGTCTCCGGCGAGCAGCCGGTCGGCTTCTTCGTCGCCGATCTCGGCGCGTACGTCGTCGCTGAGGTCGAGCATGCGCGGCACGGGTGGCTCCTCGGGATCGTCTTCTGGGGTGCATGGGGCAGGTGTGCGGAGCCGGACGGTGTCCGACTCGTAAGAAGACAACGGTGGATCAGTGGCGCAAGTCACGCGCGAAGGCGAACGGAATCGAACCATCCACAGCGGAGGGTGAAGCGCCCGGCGGAATCCGTCACTCCGCGCCAACAGGTGCTGGGGGCAGGGAAGTTGGGGCGGTGAGCCGAGTCACAGATCGACAGGGCGAGTGGTCGACAAATACTGAAATCGGCCTATGAAGTGGGTGGCCGAAACTCGCCGATACCGTAGGTAACGCTCAACTGGCCTGGAATGACAAGGACTTGGTTGATACCGGGTGAGGGGACTCCTAGATTCCACCGCCGTGTGCAGCGAGCACCGCTCGGGTACGTCCGCCGGTCGCACCAGCCAGCTCGAGCACCGACACCGGCGGGCGGGGCCTGCGGGGTCCTGAGCGCCGGATGCGTGAGGGGTCCGCACGGCCAGGGGGAGCCCGGGTCCTCCGAGAGGGAAATACATGTCGGCACGTCCCAAGAGCACGCGCACCACGGCAGTGATCGGCGGGGCCGCACTCCTGGCCCCGCTGGGCCTGCTCGCCGCGACCGGCCAGGCCGGCGCGGCCGACGGCGGAGTGTGGGACCGCATCGCGCGGTGCGAGAGCGGCGGGAACTGGCAGATCAACACGGGCAACGGCTACTACGGCGGGCTGCAGTTCTCCGCCGGTACGTGGCGTGCGTTCGGCGGCGGGGCCTACGCGCCGACCGCCGACAAGGCGTCGAAGGCGCAGCAGATCGCGGTCGCCGCCAAGGTGCAGCGGGTGCAGGGATGGGGCGCGTGGCCCACCTGTGCGGCCCGGGCGGGCGCGTACGGCAGCGCGCCGTCCGCCGCGGCACCGGTCCCGAAGGCCGCGAAGCCGGCGCCGAAGGCCGTGCGGGAGCGGCCCGTCGAGGCGCCGGGCCGGTCCGACCGGGGGACCGCCTCCCGCGGCGCCTCCGGCACCTACACCGTCCAGCAGGGCGACACCCTCAGCCGCATCGCGGCCCGGCACGGCACCGACTGGCAGCGGCTCCACGCCGCCAATCGGCAGGTCATCGGGGGTGACCCGAACGTGATCGTGCCGGGACAGCGATTGAGCGTCTGACCCGATAGTCCGACCGGGTGGGGGCGGCTCCGCGGCGGCGCGGCACACTCCGGGCCCGCCGCGGAGCTGCCTAGCGTGACCCGATGCACCCGATGCACCGGAAGTTGACCAAGCGTGTCCGGTCCGTGTCCCTGGTCCTCGGCGCGGTCCTGGCGGCGGCGGCGCTGCCGACGGCCGCCGCGTCCGCGGCTCCGCCGTCGAAGCCGGGCGCCGTCTCCAAGGCGTACGACTGTTCCGTCGCCGATGGACCATGGGAGTGCCTCGCCGAGTGCGAGAGCAACGGCCGATGGCACACCAACACGGGAAACGGCTTCTACGGAGGGCTGCAGTTCTGGCAGCCCACCTGGGAGGCGCACGGCGGGCTCAAGTACGCGCCGCGCGCCGATCTCGCCACCAAGGAAGAGCAGATCAAGGTCGCCGAGAAGGTGTTGCGCACCCAGGGCTGGGGCGCCTGGCCCGCCTGCTCCAAGAAGCTGCGCATGGAGCGGTTCGACCGGGAAGGACACACGGTGAAGGCGGGCGAGACGCTGAGTTCGATCGCGCGCCGGTACGGGGTGAAGGGAGGGTGGCAGGCCCTGTACAGGGCCAACCGCGACACGATCGGGAGCAGTCCCGACCGGATCGGCGTGGGCGCCGTCCTCGTCATTCCGGGGCGCACCGCGTCGGGGCGGAGCTGAGCTCTCCCGGCTCACCGCTGAACACGACCGCGCCGCGGCGCAGTTCGTGCACGACCGCCGTCCGGCTCGCGCCCTCGCGCAAGGCGGGCGGCAGGCGCTGCTCGGCCAGGACCACACACGCGTCCAGGCCGGCCAGGAGGGCGTAGGTCCGTGCCGCGACGGCGGGCGACATGCCCTGCGTCGGCTCGTCCGCGAGGACGACCTCCACCCTCGGGAGCAGCGCCCGTGTCAGGGCCAGCATGCGCTGTTCGCCTCCCGAGAGGGTGCCCGCGCGGCGGCGCAGCAGCGGGCGCAGCTCGGGGTAGGCGTCCAGGGCGTGGGTGAAGTCGCCCGCCGGGTACGACAGGGCGAGGTTCTCCGCGACGGTGAGGGAGGAGAACACCGCCCTCCGGTCCGGTACGAAGCACACGCCCTTCGCCGCTCGTTCGTGGGCGGGCCGGCGCGTGATGTCCCGGCCGTCGTGGACGACCGCGCCCGAGGACAGGGCTACCGTGCCGGCCAGGGCGCGCAGGGCTGTGGTGCGGCCGGCGCCGTTACGGCCCAGGAGCACGGTGATGGCGGCGGCCGGGGCTGCCAGGGTTACGCCGTGCAGCGCCTCAAGGGGGCCGTAGCGGACGCGGGCCGCCCGCAGTTCGATGCCTCCTCGCATTCAGCGGACCTCTTCCAGTGCCTGGCCCGCGGGGCCCGTGGTCACGATGCGGCCCGCCGCCATCACGTGCACGGTGTCGGCGAGGCCCGCCACGAGGTCGAGGTCGTGCTCGACGACCAGGAGCGCCGTGCCGTCGGCCGCGAGGGCGCGCAACAGGGTGGCAAGCGCCGCCACCTCGGACTCGTCCAGACCCGCGGCCGGCTCGTCCAGGAGAAGGGTGTGCGGGCCGCCCGCGAGGGCTCGGGCGAGTTCCGTGCGGCGCAGGACACCGGTGGAGAGGTCGGCGGCGGGGTGGGCGCCGAGGGGCGTGAGGCCCAGGAGGCGGAGGGCCCGGGCGGTGGCTCCGGGGCTCTGTCCGGGTGTGCGGTCCGCGCCCACCTGGATGTTCTCCGCGACGGTCAGCGACGGGAAGACGGCCAGCTCCTGGAAGGTGCGGGCCAGACCGGTGCGGGTGCGGGCGTGGGCGGGGAGCGCGGTGATGTCGCGGGGGCCCAGGGTGACGCTTCCGGAGGTGGGCCGAAGGGTCCCGGCCAGACAGTGGAAGAGGCTGCTCTTGCCCGCCCCGTTGGGCCCCACGATCGCGGTGACGCGACCCGGCGGCACGACGAGGGACACGTCGTCGAGCGCCTTGAAGCCGTCGTAGGCGAGGGTGAGGTGGCGGGCGGTGAGGGTGGGGTGGGGGTTGGCGGGGGCCGTTCGTCGGGGGTGAGGGAGCGCTGGGGTGACGGTGGGCTCGCTGGGCCGGTGGTCGTTGTTGCGGTTGGGCCTGTTCGTGTCGGCCCGGTCGGCCCCGGGGCGGTGCCGTGTCCGTAGGGACCCTCGTGCCGGTGTCGGCTGCGGGGTCGTGTTCCTGTCCGCCTCCGTCAGGGCCTCGCGTGCCTGTTCGCCGGCCGGGGTGAGGCGTGCGGTTCTGTGCGGGCCGCGCGTGTTCCTGACCGCCTCCGTCAGGGCCTCCCGTGCCCGTTCGCCGACCGGCGTGAGCCGCGCGGTTCTGCGCAAGCCGCGGGTGGCGGTGCGTAGGGCCTCGTACGGGCCGCCCGGAAAGCGGCCGATCAGGACGGCCAGGAGGCCGATCACCGCCGCGGCCATGCCGCCCCGCGTCCCCGCGTCCAGGCCGA
The DNA here is from genome assembly GCF_055597165.1 of Streptomyces sp. NPDC039480. NCBI lineage: Bacteria > Bacillati > Actinomycetota > Actinomycetes > Kitasatosporales > Streptomycetaceae > Streptomyces > Streptomyces sp. NPDC039480. The sequence continues at coordinate 47,965 of NZ_JBVITX010000006.1, forward strand.
CCAGGAGCGCTGCCGCGGCCAGGGCGCCGAGGACGCTGTCCGAGCCGAGGACCACGATCGCGGCGAACCAGAGGAGCCCGCGCACGGGGTCGTACGCCCCCGCGTCGAACGCCCGGTGACCCATGGCGAGCATGCCGCCGCCGAGCGCGGCGAGCGCCGCCCCGGTGACGAACGCGGCGAGTTTCAGGGCGGGGACCGGCACCCCGGCGGCCGCCGCGCCCGCCTCGTGGTCCCGCATCGCCGCGAGCGCCCGGCCCGTGCGGCCCCGGCGCAACGCGGTGACCAGGAGCAACGCGCCCGCGAGGAGGACGAGTTCGAGGACGTAGTACGCGCGGTCACCCGTGAAGCCCGCGGGGCGGTCCAAGGTCAGGCCCGCCGTCGCGTACGGCTGGGTGAAGACGAAACGGCTGACGCCCACGCCGACCGCGAAGGTCGCCAGGGCCAGCGCCAGGCCGCGTCTGCTGATCGCGGGCCAGCCGGTGAGCAGGCCCAGGGGCGCGACGAGGAGGACGGCGACGGCCAGGGCGGGCAGGTGCGGGAGTTCGGGGAGGCCGGGGAAGCGGCCCGCCGTCAGGAGCGCGGTGAAGAGGGCGCCCAGACCCGCGTACGCCGCCTGGCCCAGGGAGATCTGGCCGCCCCGGCCCGTGACGATCACGAGCGAGAGGAGGATCACCGCCAGCGCCGGTACCTGCACCGAGGTCGTGAGGTCGCTGCCCGCGAAGCCCAGCGGGATGAGGAAGAGGACCGCCGCCACGATCCAGGCGCCCGGGGGCGTGGGGACGCGGGCCGTCGCCGTGCGGGGGAGGGCGTCCCGGGAGCCGATGCCGGGCAGGACGAGCGCCGCGACCAGCAGGGCGATCACGAAGAGGTTGGCGCCCGCCGTCTGGAGGAGCTGTTCCTGCCGGCCCCCGGGGTGCAGGCGCGTCAGCTGGCTCTGCGCCACGCCCAGGCCGAGGGCGACCGCCACGGCGACGGGCAGGCTGCGCATGCCGGCCGCCACGGCGACCGCCACCACCTCCATGACGAGCAGCGGCATGCCGTACGGATCGAGGCGTACGTGGGGGGCGAGCAGGACGCCGGTGAGGCCGGCCGTGAAGGAGCCGAAGGCCCAGCCCGCGGCGGCCACCCGGTCCGCGTCGATGCCGGAGAGCACGGCGAGGTGGCGGTTGTCGACCACCGCGCGCAGCTCCCCGCCGAAGCGGGTCCAGCGGGTCAGCGCGCCCACGGCGGCGGCGAGGGCGACGGCCGCGCCGAGCTGCGCCCAGGGGTCGGCGGAGAGGAGTTCGGGCGCGTCGTCGCGGGCGCCGGGGCCCCAGAGGAGCGCCGCGCCGCCGACGAGCAGGACGAAGACGCCGATCGAGGCGACCAGGGTCTGCGCCGGGTCTCCGCCGAGGACCGCCAGGGGGCGGAAGACCGCGCGGTCGAGGAGCAGGCCGACGGCCGGGGCGACGACGAGGAGGGTGACCGCGGCCGCCAGGGGGAGCGGCCAGTGCCAGTCGACCGTCAACTGGCGCAGGACGTAGGCGCAGAGCATGGCGATCGCGCCGTGCGCGAAGTTGAGGACGCCGGTGGCGCGGTGGGTGACGATCAGGCCGATGCCGGTGAGGGCGGCGGCGCTGCCGACCGAGAGCCCGGCCAGTGTCAGGTCGTAGCTCAGGGACGCCACCGGGTCAGTGCTCCGGTGCCGGTGCGGGGGAGGCCTGCGGGTCGTCGGGGTCCGGGGGGCGCCGTGGTTCGCAGATCGGGCAGGGGGCCAGGGCGTCCGCCGCGAGGATCGTGGCGTCGGCGGGGACGGCCGTGGGTTTTCCGGCGACCAGTGGGCAGTCCGCGCGGTGCCAGAGCGTTCCGCCGGGAACCATGAGGAGCGCGTCGCCGGTCGCCACCGGGGGCTGCGGCCGGTCCCCGGCCTGTACGGGCTCCGTCGCCACCAGGAGTCCGTACAACTCCTCGACGCGCGCCGCCGCCAGGGCGCTCCTGCCGTGGGTGAGCAGCACCGCGCCCGCGACGATCAGCGCGGCGCCAGGCACCGTGCAGGAGGCGAGATAGGGCAACTGCCGCTCGGCGAACCGCTCTCCGGAGACGCCGTACCAGCCGATCACGCAGAGCACCGCGCCACCGGCGAGCGCCGCGAACGCCGCCCACAGCACCGGGCGCACGGCACGCGAGCGGTCCCCGCCGGACGCACCGGCCGTCCGAACTGTCCGATCCGCCCCCATCGGAGCCCCCCTGGGACACATCGTCGGTCACGTCAGTGACGTCAGTGGGCTGTCCATGTCAGCCGATGGCTTGCACTATGCCTTCTGGAAGCCGACGCTGAAAGCTCCGGGCCCGCACGGCCCGGACCGACACCCGGTGGTGAGCCAGATGGTTCTCGGGAGCAGCCCAAGGCGGGGGACGCGCCCCGGGCGTGGCAGGGCGCGGGGCGCGGCACTGGCGGCCGCCGCGGTCCTGCTGATCGGACCGGCCGCCGTGGCCTGCGGTGACGACAGCGGAGGCGGGGACGGCGGCACGCCGCCCGAGCCGTCCGTGGAGAAGACGACCGAAGCGGCGACAGAGTCCGCGGAAGCGGACGCGCCCGCCGAGCCGGCCGCCGCGGAGAAGGAAGTCCGCGAGAACTGGGAGAAGTTCTTCGACCCGAAGACGTCCCTGAAGGAGAAGGAGACCGTCCTGGAGAACGGCGCCGAGATGCGCGCCGTACTCAAAAGTTTCAGCGGGGACGAGCGCGGCGAGCAGGTCGCGGCCGAGGTCGGCGAGGTCGAGTTCAACTCCGCCAGCGAGGCCGACGTGACGTACGCGCTGACGCTGAAGGGCGCCACCGCGCTGCCCGACGCCTCCGGGACGGCCGTCGACGAGGACGGCACCTGGAAGGTGTCGGTCAAGACCCTCTGCGCCCTGGTGAAGCTGAGCGGGAATGCGTCGCCCGGTCCGGGCTGCTGAGGTACTGTCCGCCGTCGCACTCCTGGTGGCGTGCGCGGCCTGCGGGAGCCGGCTGCCCGAGAGCGACTTCGAGCGGCGCGGCACCGGGCCCGCCCCGGCCGGGGGAGCGCCGGTCAGGGTCGGCATCATCACCAGCGCGACCAGCCCGGTCGGCGGCGCCGCCTTCACCGGGCCCCGGGACGGGGCCAAGGCCTATTTCGACCGGCTGAACGCGCGCGGCGGCATCGAGGGACGCCGGGTCGAGGTGCGCACCTGCGACGACGGCGGCAGCGGCGTCGGCAACAACGACTGCGTCCGCAAGCTGGTCGAGGAGCAGCGGGTCGTCGCGCTCGTCGCCACGTCCTCGCTGGACTACGCGGGAGCGGCACGCGTCTCCCGCGCGCGCGTGCCCGACGTCGGGGGGCAGCCCATCGGGTCCGCCTACGACACGTATCCGCATCTGTACGGGATCTACGGCAGCCTCGCCCCGCGGAACGGGAAGCCGGGCTGGGACGGCAAGTTGTACGGCGGGACGGAGGTCTACCGCTACTTCAAGCGGGAGCACGGCGCGCGGACCGCCGCCGTCGTCTCCTACAACCAGGCCGCGTCCGCCGCGTACGCACGGCTCGTCACCCGGGGACTGAAGGCCGAGGGCTACAAGGTGGTCACGGAACAGGTCGACTTCGCGCTGCCCAACTTCCGCGCCGCGGCGGCCGACCTGAAGGAGCAGGGCGCCGACCTCGTCTTCGACGCGATGGACACCCACGGCAACGCGCGGCTGTGCGAGGCGATGGACGACGTCGGCGCGCGGGTCACCGCCAAGGTCACCAACGTGCAGAACTGGACCTCGGCCGTCGCCGACGACTACAAGGACGCGCCCCGCTGCCGCAACGCCCTGTGGGCCACCGGGTCGAGCAGGAACCACGAGGACACCAGCCACCCGGCCGTACGGGAGTTCCGCGCGGCCATGCGGGGCAAGGCGCTCTCGCAGTGGCAGCTGGAGGGGTGGGCCGCCGCCATGTGGTTCACCGACGCGGCGCGGTCCTGCTCCGGCGGCGCCGGCATCACGCGCGCGTGCGTGGACCGTTCCCTGAACAGGGACGAGCCCTACTCCGCGCGGGGACTGCTGGTGCCCGTGACCTTCGAGCGGCGCAGGGAGCCGCCCACGACGCGCAGGACGTGTGTGTCGGTGGCCCGCTGGCGGGACGGGAAGGGCTGGGTCACTCAGGGCGGCGACATGAACGACAACTGCTTCGACGTGCCCCAGCTCCCCTACCAGCCTTGATGCGCGAGAAAGTGAAAAGGTTCCCCTCCTTGGCTTGCGATCACGCATCTTTTCGGAAACAAGATGGTGATGTCACCCAACCATTGGCCAGGAATCCCCGTCTAACCCTGCGGTAGGCGGACGAGGGGGACTGTCCGCATGGAAGCGCGGAATACGGGGACGCATGCACATCTCTTTCCTGATTCACAACGCGTACGGAATCGGAGGGACGATCCGGACGACGTACAACCTGGCGAACACGCTGGCCCAACAGCACGACGTCGAGGTCGTATCCGTCTTCCGGCACCGCGACGAGCCCGTCTTCGCGCCTGACCAGCGCGTGCGACTGAGGCACCTCGTCGACCTCCGCGAGGGCACCTCGGGCTACGAGGGGAAGGACCCGGAGCATCTGACCCCTGCCCGGACGTTCCCCAGCGCCGAAGGCCGCTACGCCCAGTACAGCGCCCTGACCGACCGGCGTATCGCCGCCCATCTCACCGCCCTCGACTCGGACGTCGTCGTCGGTACCCGGCCCGGTCTCAACGTACACATCGCCCGGCAGACCGCGCGGGGCCCGCTGCGCGTGGGCCAGGAACACCTCACGCTCGACAGCCACAGCAAGGAACTGCGCCGCCAGCTGCGCAGCGTCTACCCGCGCCTCGACGTCCTGACCACGACGACCGAGGCCGACGCCCGCGCCTACACCCGCAAGATGCGGCTGCCCGGTGTGCACGTCCAGGCCGTGCCGAATCCGGTGCCCGCGCCCGGCATAGAGCCCGCCGACGGCTCCCAGAAGTGGGTCGTCGCGGCCGGCCGGCTGGCCCCCGTCAAGCGGTACGACCTGTTGATCAGGGCCTTCGACAAGGTGCGGCGCGAGCGCCCCGACTGGCGGCTGCGGATCTACGGCGGCGGCAAGCAGAAGGAGAAGCTGCGCGCCCTGATCGACGAACTCGGCCTCTACAACCACGTCTTCCTCATGGGCCCCGCCCACCCGATCGAGCCCGAGTGGGCCAAGGGCTCCATCGCCGCCGTCACCTCCAGCCTGGAGTCCTTCGGCATGACGATCGTCGAGGCGATGCGCTGCGGACTCCCCGTGGTCGCCACCGACTGCCCGCACGGACCCGGCGAGATCATCGACAACGGTGTCGACGGGCGGCTCGTCGAGACGGGCAACGCCGACGCCATAGCGGGCGGCCTGCTCGAACTGATCAACAACGACTCGCTCCGGCAGCGGATGGCGGGCGCGGCGCTCCAGGACTCCGAGCGCTTCGACCCGGAACGCATAGCCGAGCGCTACGACGCGATGTTCTCCGGGATGATCGCCCGGGGCAGCTCGATGGGGGGCCGGATGCGCGGCTCCATGCACCGCACGAGAGGCGCGCTGCTCGGGGGCGCGTACGCCGTGCGTGATCTCGGCCGCATACAGACGAAGGGATCGACCGCATGACGGCCTTGGCCACCTCGCAGTCGGCGTCGCACGCCGGGGACGACCAGGAGGCCGCGGGAGCGCCCCGCGCCGACTGCATCGCCGACTCCGCCGGGGGACTCACCTTCGACGTCACGGACCCCGGCGAACCCGGCACGGCGGACGCCGCCCACCTGCTGCTGCGCCGCCGCGACGCCGAATCGCCCGAGGACTGCGTGCGGCTGCCGCTCTCCCCGTCGGCGGACGGCCGGCTGCGGGCCGCGCTGCCCAGCAGCGTCGAGCTCGCCGAGGGCCGCTGGAACGCGTACGCGCAGGTCGCGGGCGGCGAGCCGCGCCGCCTCATGCCGGGCGTGAACGACCTGCGCTCACTGGTCGACCGCGCGCCCAGCGGCAGCCGTGGCCACGTCGCGGTGCGCATCCCCTACGCCACCAAGCAGGGCAACCTCTCGGTGCGCAGCTGGCTGCGCGCACCGCACGCCGAGGCCGGCGAGATCCAGATCACCGGTACCGCCATGACCGCACACGGCCGGGTGTACGGCACCGGGCTCACCGACACCGCGTACGTCGAGGCCGTCCGGCGCGACGAGCCGGACGCCGTCCAGCGTGCCGAAGTCACCGCGGAGGGGCCGGAGTTCACCTTCACGCTGCCGTACGCGCCCCTCGCGGGACACGGGGCGGGGCCCTGGGACCTGTGGCTGCTCCCGGCCGGCGAGAGCGGCCCGCGGGTGCGCCTGGCCCGGATCCTCGACGACGTCCCGGACAAGAAGGCGATCTTCACCTACCCGGTGGTGCCGTGTGCGACGGAGCGGCACGGCACGCTGGAGGCGGGCCCGTACTACACCCTCGACAACGACCTGGCCGTGCGCGTCCGCGAGACGCGGAGCGAGAAGGGGGCCGGCGAGGGCGGCTGACACCGCGGAGCGGCATCGCGGACCGTGGCTGTCCTCGGACACCGGCACAATCACGTCCATGTTGGAGACCTCGGCACGACTGCTCCGCCTGCTCTCCTTGTTGCAGGCCCACCGCGACTGGTCCGGCGCGGACCTCGCCGACCGGCTCGGCGTCACCCCGCGCACGGTCCGGCGCGACGTCGACCGGCTGCGCGGGCTCGGCTATCCCGTCAACGCCACCCCGGGCACCGGCGGCGGCTATCAGCTCGGCGCGGGTGCCGAGCTGCCGCCGCTGCTCCTGGACGACGACGAGGCGGTCGCGGTCGCCGTGGGCCTGCGCACCGCCGCGGGGCAGGGCGTCGAGGGCATCGGCGAGACCTCGGTCCGCGCGCTCTCCAAGCTCGAACAGGTGCTGCCGAACCGGCTGCGCCGCCGCGTCGGCGCCCTGCACGCGTACACCGTGCCGATGCTGCGCACCCCGCAGCCGCAGGGCGTCGACCCGGCGGTCCTCACCGAACTCGCCGACCTCTGCCGGGACTCCGAGCGGCTGCGCTTCGACTACCGCGACCACGAGGGCACGGCGACCCGCAGGACCGTCGAACCGCACCGCCTGGTGTGCAGCGAGCGGCGCTGGTACCTCGTGGCCTGGGACCTGGACCGCGACGACTGGCGCACGTTCCGCGCGGACCGCGTCGAGCCGAGGCCGCCGCACGGACCGCGCTTCGCGCCGCGCACCCCGCCCGCCGAGGATCTCGCCGCGTACGTCGCGCAGGGCGTCTCCACGCGCGCGTACGCCACCCATGCCGTGGTCAGGCTCCTCGTCCCGCTCGCCGAAGCGGCCCAGCGGATCACGCCCACCGACGGCACCCTGGAGGCCGAGACCGAGGAGAGCTGCCTGCTGCACACCGGCGCGACGAGCCTGGACGTGCTGGTCTTCCATGTGCTGTTCATGGGCATCGAGTTCGAGATCGTCGACCCGCCGGAGCTCGCCGACCGGGTCAGGTCGGCTAGGGACCTCCTGAGCCGGGCCCTGGACCGGGGTGTTCCGTCTGCGGATCCTGCCGCACCCGGTCCTGGTCCCGTGCCTCGAACGCCGCGTACTCGGGATGGTGCAGATCGAACGCCGGGGACTCGGAGCGGACCCGGGGCAGCGTGACGAAGTTGTGCCGCGGGGGCGGGCAGGAGGTCGCCCACTCCAGGGAGCGGCCGAAGCCCCAGGGGTCGTCGACGTCCACCTTCTCGCCGTACTTGGCGGTCTTCCAGACGTTGTAGAGGAACGGCAGCGTGGACAGGCCGAGCAGGAACGCCCCGATGGACGAGACGGTGTTGAGCACCGTGAAGCCGTCCGCCGCCAGGTAGTCGGCGTAGCGGCGGGGCATGCCCTCGGCGCCCAGCCAGTGCTGGACGAGGAACGTGGTGTGGAAGCCCACGAAGAGTGTCCAGAACTGGATCTTCCCGAGCCGCTCGTCGAGCATCTTGCCCGTCAGCTTCGGCCACCAGAAGAAGAAACCGCCGAAGGTCGCGAAGACGACGGTGCCGAACACGACGTAGTGAAAGTGCGCGACGACGAAGTACGAGTCGGTGACGTGGAAGTCGAGCGGCGGCGAGGCCAGGATGACGCCGGTCAGACCGCCGAAGAGGAAGCTCACCAGGAAGCCGACCGCCCACAGCATGGGCGTCTCGAAGGACAGCGAGCCCTTCAGCATCGTGCCCGTCCAGTTGAAGAACTTCACGCCCGTCGGCACCGCGATCAGGAAGGACATGAAGGAGAAGAAGGGCAGCAGGACCGCGCCGGTGGCGAACATGTGGTGCGCCCACACGACCAGGGAGAGCCCGGTGATGGCCATCGTCGCGCCGACCAGCGGCAGATAGCCGAAGATCGGTTTCCGGCTGAAGACAGGGATGATCTCCGTGACGATGCCGAAGAACGGCAGCGCGATGATGTAGACCTCGGGATGCCCGAAGAACCAGAACAGGTGCTGCCACAGCAGCGCCCCGCCGTTCTCCGAGGCGAAGACGAGCGAGTGGAAGCGGCGGTCGGCCTCCAGGACGAGCAGCGCGGCGGCGAGCACGGGGAACGCGACCAGCACGAGGATCGACGTGAACAGCACGTTCCAGGTGAAGACCGGCATCCGGAACATGGTCATTCCGGGTGCGCGCATCCCGATGATGGTGGTCAGGAAGTTCACCGCGCCGAGGATCGTGCCGAAGCCGGAGAGCGCGAGCCCCATGATCCACAGGTCGGCGCCGATGCCCGGCGACCGCTCCATGCTGTTGAGCGGGGCGTACGCGAACCAGCCGAACGAGGCCGGTCCGCTCGGCACGATCAGCGAGCCGAGGACCATCAGCGCGCCGAAGAGGAACAGCCAGTACGAGAGCATGTTCAGCCGGGGGAAGGCCACGTCGGGCGAGCCGATCTGCAGCGGCATGATCTCGTTGGCGAACCCCGCGAACGTCGGCGTCGCGAAGAGCAGCAGCATGATCGTGCCGTGCATGGTGAAGGCCTGGTTGAACTCCTCGTTGCTCATCAGCTGCAGCCCCGGCCTGGCCAGTTCGGCCCGCATCAGCAGGGCAAGCGCGCCGGCGACGAGGAAGAAGACGAACGACGTGATCAGGTAGAGGTGACCGATCTTCTTGTGGTCCGTGGTGGTCAGCCAGTCGACGATCACCCGGCCGGGACGCTGCTCCCGCACCGGCTCTCCGGTCTCCCGCGCCGTCTCGGTCCCCATCGCTCGCCCCTTCGCCATCGCGTCCCGGGCCCCGCCCGCAGGCTGTTCGAAGCTCACGCCATGATGCTCGCGTCGGGGCGGCTTCGACAGGGGGCGTACGCCGGTTCCGGGTGACCGGTGAGCGGACACCGATGCCGGAATGGCGAATTCCCCCATGCGCCGTCACATCCCGTGCGGGCGCCGGGATTCGGAAATGCGGAGGGTTCGTAAAGGGCCCGCGGGCTCATTCGGGGGCGCTTTTCCGGGAGAGGAGAAGTAGCCTTCCGAGTGACGCGATGACACCTTCGAATTACGTCGGTAGAAGGACGGAACCGCCCGTTCGTGTGACGGAGTTCGACCGAAACGCACGTGGTGATCCTGTGACAAAAGCGTGACCGGAGAGGTACCGGTGACGCATGGTGTGCGCCTCCCGGGCTTCCCCGACGGTGCCGCGCCGCCTAACGTGGCGGCCATGGCACCTATTCCGACCCCTCCCGCAGAGCCCCCCGAGAGCGCCGACAGCCCGGACAGTTACGTGGGCCTGCCGGCCGAAGCGGCCGGGCAGCGGGCGCGCGAGCGCGGCTGGTCCACCGTCAGGTCGCTGGCCCCGGGCACGATCATCACCATGGAGTACCTCGCGGGACGCCTCAACTTCGAGGTCGACGAAGGCGTCGTGAAGCGCTGCTGGAAGGGCTGAGAGCCTGCTCCCAGGCGCATCCCAGGCGCATCCGTCGCACACGGCGGAAGGCCCCGGTTCCTGAAACGGAACCGGGGCCTTCGCGGTGCGGGGGGTGGGCTGTGCGTACCGGCCCCCGCTGCCTGTAGGGGTCAGCCGCCCGCCACCGGGCGGGCCGGCGTGGTGCCGCGGGTGACGCGGTCGGTGTGCGGCGGGCGGCGGCTGCCCGCCGGGGTGACCGGGGTGCGCTCGGAGCGGGCCGTGTGCGGGCCCGGGGCCAGATAGGCCGCCGGGCGGCCGCCGCGGGCGGCGCCGACCGGCTCGCGCGCGGGCGCGCTGTCGTCCGCGGCCGGGCGCTGCGGCACCATCGCGGGGGCGCCGACCGGCGCGGGCGCGGGCTCGGGCACCGTGATGATCTGGGCGCGGCGGGCGCGCCAGGAGTCGCGGACGCGGAAGATCCCGGCCTCGACCCGGGCGATCAGCGACTCGAACCAGGGCAGCGCGAGCAGGATGAGCAGACCCGCGGCCCAGCCGAGGAAGACATCGCTCAGCCAGTGCGTACCGAGGTAGACGGTGGTGAGGCCGACGCTCAGCGAGACCACCGCGGACAGGGCCGACAGATAGCGGCGGGTGCGCGGGGTGGAGGCGAGATAGGCCAGGATTCCCCAGGTCACGACGGCGTTGGCGGTGTGGCCCGAAGGGAATATATCGCCGCCGAGCCACATCTCGTTCGAGCCGATGGCGGTGGCGTAGTGCGGGCCGAGACGGCCCATGCCGAGCTTGGCTGCGCCGACGGTGACGTTCAGCAGGAGGAGCGAGGCGCCGAACATCAGGAGCGGGCGCAGCGTGTGCTGCCGCCAGGAGCGCCAGCCGAGCCAGGCCGCGACCATGACGGCCGTCGGGCCGCGCTGGCCGAGGACGACCCAGTAGTCGAGGAAGGCGTGGATCTCCGGCCACTGCTGGTAGGGCCGGAAGAACATGACCTGCCAGTCGAACCGCACCAGCCACGAGGTGGTCAGCACGGCGACGACGATGGCCAGGTAGAAGGCCAGGGTCGCGCCGAAGAGCACGACCCTGTGCCGGCTCATCCTCGGCATGGCGAGGTGGGCCGGTCGTTCCGGCTCACGGTCCAGCCGGGCGAAGACCCGGTCAAGACGGGTGAGGTTTCGTTCGGTACGCACCCAATCGACGTTACAGCGAGTGAGTGCGGCACTAGGCCGAATCAGTGGCTTTGTGATGACGATGTGATGTGGGATTGATCTCAGGAAGAGGTTTATTCCTCATGGTTTGTTTATTGTGCGTCGACCGCTTACCCAATTCGTTGATCATTTGCGGTGCTGTTTTATAGCCCTTTTGAATTGGTTCACCGGGGGCTGGCATGGAATTTCCCGTTCGATCACCGGGCGGCCGCCTGAATGATCATGACGGGATCAGGGCGGGCCCGAGCCGTGCAGCCAGAACGCCCCGTAGACCGCGCTCACCACGGCCACCCCGCCGAGGACCAGCGCCGACCTGGACGTACGCAGCCGGGCCAGCGCCACCGCGACCGGCAGCAGGAGCGGGAACGCGGGCATCAGAAGCCGCGGCTTCGAGCCGAAGTAGCCGGCCGCGCACAGGGCGAGCACGACGACGATCCCGCAGTAGACCAGCAGCGGTACGGGCTGCTTTCCGCGGACGCCGAGGACGTACAGCCAGCCGACCAGGGCGACGCCGGCGATGAGGCCGAGGCCAGCGAGGGCGCCCGGGACCGAGGTGAACTTCTCCCCGACGAAGCGCGCGAAGGCATAGCCGAAGTCGAAGCCGTTGCCCCAGCCCGCCTGGACGTCGAGATACCCGAAGAGACCGCCGTCGGTGCGGTGGCCGACCCAGAGCACATAGCCCGCCGCGCCGAGCGGAGCCAGGACCACCCCGAGGAGCATGCGCCGGTCGGCCCGCCGCTCCCGGTGGACCCGCACGGCCGCCGCCACCCAGATCGCGGCGACCACCGCGGCGCCCACCGGCCGGGTCAGCCCAGCGAAGGACGCGAGCACGCCCGCCGCCACCCAGCGCTCCCTGAGCACCGCGTACAACGACCAGGCGGCGAGCGCCGTGAACAGGGACTCGCTGTACGCCATCGACTGCACGACGCCGACCGGCAGGACCGCCCACAGCGCGGTCGCGCAGATCCCCGCCCGGCGCCCGTACAGATGGTCGGCGACCGCGAAGATCCCCGCGGCGGCGAAGAGCGACGCGAGCCAGCTCACCACGAGACCCGCGTCGGCGTACGACAGCGGGCTGACCGCCGAGACGAGCCGTTCCAGCCAGGGCAGCAGCGGGAAGAAGGCGAGGTTCGAGTGGACGCTGCCGTCCGGGAGCGTCACTTCCCAGCCGTACCCGTGCTCGGCGACGCGGGTGTACCAGAGCGAGTCCCAGCGGGCGGCCAGCAGCGTGTGCGGACTCTTGCCGGCCGCCGCGCCCCACACCGCGAGGACGGCGAGGCCCAGCGCACGCACCCCGGCGTACACGAGGACCGCGGGTGCCGCGCGGCGCAGCGCGTGCCCCGCCGGGGACGGCGCGGACGGCGTGCGGCGTTGATCAAGATCGGTCACGGGCTCGATTATCGGCCGTCGGGGGAACCGGACGCCTCCGCGGGGCGTGCCATAGGCCTCCACGGGGCGTGCCGTACGCCTCCGCGCGGCATGGCCGGAAGTCGCGGGCGTGGCGCACACCACACCGCATCCGTACAACCGTGAGAGGTCCACCACGCGCCCCAGGCGTGGACTCGCGTACTCTGACGGCTCACTCGCCTTGTCTGTGCCGCCGGAGCAGGGAGTACCCATCCCGCAGGCCGCTGCCGCGAGGGACCACTGGGAGGTACGCACATGTCCGGGACGACCACGGCCGCAGCACCGCAGGGCCGTCGGGGATCCGGGGCCGGTGCCGGGGCCAACCGCTGGGTCGTGCTCGTCGTCCTCTGCGTCAGCCTGCTGCTCGTCGCCGTCGACGCCACCGTCCTGCACGTCGCGGTGCCCGCGGTCACCGAGGACCTGAAGCCCGGCGCGATCGAACTGCTGTGGATCGTCGACATCTATCCACTCGTCTGCGCCTCGCTCCTCATCCTCTTCGGCACGCTCGGCGACCGCGTCGGCCGCAGACGCGTCCTCCTCCTCGGTTACGCCCTCTTCGGCGTCGCCTCCGCGATCGCGGCCCTCTCCGACAACGCGCAGGTGCTGATCGCGGCCCGCGCGCTGCTCGGCGTCGGCGGCGCGATGATCATGCCCGCGACCCTGTCGATCCTGCGCCAGGTCTTCCCCGACCGCCGGGAGCGGGCCCTCGCCATCGGCATCTGGAGCGCGGTGGCCGCGGTGGGCGCCGCCGTCGGACCGCTCCTCGGCGGGTTCCTCCTCGAACACTTCTGGTGGGGCTCGGTCTTCCTCATAAACATCCCGCTGATGCTGGTCAGCCTGCCCATCGGACGCTGGCTGCTGCCCGAGTCGACCGGCGACAGGAACGGGCCGTGGGACGTGGTCGGCGCGCTGATGGCCGCGGGCGGGCTCTTCGGGCTCGTCCTCGGGGTGAAGCGGCTCGGCGGCGGCGAGTCGCCGCTCGGCGCCACGACGCTGGTCTCCGTCGCCGTCGGCGGTGCCCTCCTCGTCGGCTTCGTCCGCAGACAGCGGCGGCGGACGTATCCACTGGTCGATCTGTCGATGTTCACCCGGCCCGCGTTCAGTACGTCGGTCGGCTGCATCGTCCTCGCGATGCTCGCGCTCGTGGGCCTCGAACTGATCGCCGCGCAGTACCTCCAGCTGGTGCTCGGCCTCTCCCCGCTGGAGACGGGGCTGCGGCTCGTGCCGCTCACCGTCGCCGCGATGGCCGCGGGCCTCGCGGGCTCCAAGATGCTCAGCGGCCTCGGGCCCCGCACGATGGTCTGCGCCGGCTTCTGCCTGACCGCGGCCGCCGTGCTGCTGCTCACCGGCATGGGCGCCCACGCCGACGACACGCTGCTCCTCGTCGGCTTCGTCCTGCTCGGCTTCGGCCTGGAGACCACGCTCTTCGGCGCGTACGAGTCGATGCTGAGCGAGGCCCCGCCGGCGCAGGCGGGCGGTGCGGCGGCGATCGGTGAGACCTCCTACCAGCTGGGCGCGGGCATCGGTATCGCGCTGCTCGGCAGCGTCATGAACGCGGCGTACACGCCGGGGCTCTCCTCCGTGCCCGGCGTTTCCGCGGCGGACAGTGCCGCGGCGGGGCACTCGCTCGGCGAGGCGTACGAGGTCGCTGCGCGGCTCGGCGGGGATTCGGGGGCGGCGCTGCGGGCCGCTGCGCGGGACTCCTTCGTGCATGGGCTGCATGTGACTCTGTTCGTGAGTGCGGGGTTGTTGCTGCTCGGTGCGGTGGCGGCGCTGCGGTTGCCTCGGGGGATGGATTGTGGGGTGCCCGCGGGGCGGGCTGAGCGGGTGCCGGGGCCTCGTGACCCGGAGCGGGTCGGCGCGGGGTCCTCTGTGGACGTGTGAGTCGCGTCGGCGGCTTCTTTGGGTGCGGGTCGTTTTGGGCTGGGCGCGCAGTTCCCCGCGCCCCTTACGGGGCCCGGCCGCCGCCCCGAAGGGGGACTGGACGCTCTGGACGTGCGGGAGAGTGCGTCGTAACGTCGGCGTGAGTCGTTGTTAACTATCGCTGCTAGTTTTGTGTTGCCGGAGGCCCGCATGTCCGCAAGTGACCGCACCCCGCTGCCGCCCTTCGACCCCGCCGACCCCCTCGGCATCGACGACCTCCTCGACCCGGAGGACCTCGCGATCCGCGACACCGTCCGCACCTGGGCGGCCGACCGGGTCCTGCCCCACATCGCCGACTGGTACGAGAAGGGTGAGCTGCCCGGGGTCCGTGAGCTGGCCCGTGAGCTCGGCTCCATCGGGGCCCTCGGGATGTCCCTGGAGGGGTACGGCTGCGCGGGGGCCAGCGCCGTGCAGTACGGACTCGCCTGTCTGGAGCTGGAAGCCGCCGACTCCGGCATCCGGTCTCTCGTCTCCGTGCAGGGATCCCTTGCCATGTATGCGATCCACCGCTTCGGATCCGAGGAGCAGAAGCGGCGGTGGCTGCCCGGCATGGCCGCCGGCGAGATCATCGGCTGCTTCGGGCTGACCGAGCCGGACCACGGCTCCGACCCCGCGTCCATGCGCACACACGCGAAGAAGGACGGCACCGACTGGGTGCTCAACGGCCGCAAGATGTGGATCACGAACGGATCGGTGGCCGGGGTCGCCGTCGTCTGGGCGCAGACCGACGACGGCATCAGGGGATTCGTCGTCCCGACCGACACGCGGGGCTTCTCGGCGCCCGAGATCAAGCACAAGTGGTCCCTGCGCGCGAGTGTCACCAGCGAGCTGGTCCTCGACGAGGTGCGGCTGCCGGCGGACGCCGTACTGCCCGAGGTGACCGGCCTCAAGGGGCCGCTGAGCTGTCTCTCCCACGCCCGCTACGGCATCGTCTGGGGTGCCATGGGCGCGGCCCGCTCGTCCTTCGAGGCGGCCGTGGAGTACGCGAAGAGCCGTGAGCAGTTCGGCCGGGCCATCGGGGGCTTCCAGCTCACCCAGGCCAAGCTCGCCGACATGGCGGTCGAGCTGCACAAGGGGGTCCTGCTCGCCCATCACCTGGGACGGCGCATGGACGCGGGACGCCTCCGTCCCGAGCAGATCAGCTTCGGCAAGCTCAACAACGCCAGGGAAGCGATCGAGATCTGCCGCACGGCCAGGACGATCCTGGGCGCCAACGGCATCTCGCTCGAGTACCCCGTCATGCGGCACGCGACGAACCTCGAGTCGGTGCTCACCTACGAGGGCACCTCCGAGATGCACCAACTGGTACTGGGCAAGGCGCTCACCGGTCTCGATGCCTTCCGGTGACCGGCCCCGTGCCGGCCTGGGCTCCGGTGAGCGGCCCTGCCCCTAGCTCTGATTGAAGAAACCGTCCGACGGGCGACTCACGGCCTCGCCGTTGACGATCTGCGTGTCGGCGGGGGTGAGCAGGAACACCCGCGTCGCCACGCGCTCGATCGAACCGCGCAGGCCGAAGGTGAGGCCGGCCGCGAAGTCGACCACGCGCTTGGCGTCGGTGGGCTCCATGGACGTGAGGTTCATGATGACCGGGACGCCGTCCCGGAACAGCTCACCGATGTGGCGCGCGTCCCGGAAGCTGTCCGGGGTCACCGTGCCGATCCGCTGCCCGTGGTCCTGGGCCGGCTCGCTCGCCACCCGCGCACGCGGGTCCGTGACCCAGGCCTCCGGCTGGTCAGGTCCCTCGGCCCGGTCGTCTTCGTAGCCGTCGTCGTAGTAACGCTCGTCGTTGTTGTCGTCGACGAGGCCAAGCCAGGCACTCGCCTTGCGCACCGATCCCATGGACGCCTCCTCTCGCAGCGGTTTCCCTGAATTCCGCATCCCTATCGTCGTCCATGATGCGGATGATGCGCCAAGTGGATAGTCGCCGCGCGGGGTTTTCGTGACGGTACTGGTGCAGAGTCAACACGCCGACGTGCGGTGCGCTCCAAGGGTCGTGCTGTGCACGGCTGCTGACTGTGAGTGAAATATGATTCTTCACGGCGTATGGGTGACGGCCGGTGCGTACGGGTGAACGAGCCGCTGGCTACGATGCCGGAGTTGATCATATCCGGGCCACTCGGGGGAGTCGTCTTGTTCGGAATCGTCAGGCCCTGCAGCCATCGTCTCGGTGAGGGCCTCAAGACGCAGTGGATGGCGCACCTCTGCGGGCTCTGTCTCGCGCTGCGCGGTGACCACGGGCAGTTCGCCCGCGTCGTCACCAACTACGACGGGCTCATCATCTCGGTTCTGACGGAGGCTCAGGCCGAGCGGTCCACCGGGTGGCGACGCACCGCGGGGCCCTGTCCGCTGCGTGGCATGCGGACGGCCTCCGTCGCCCAGGGCGAGGGGGCGCGGCTCGCCGCCGCCGTCTCACTGGTGCTCGCCTCGGCGAAGGTCCGCGACCATGTCGTCGACGGGGACGGGCTCCTGGCGCGCAAGCCGGTGTCCTTCGCCGCCCGGCGCGTGGCCAGGAACTGGGACAGGGCGGGCGCGCGGACCGGCGCCGGCGTGGGGTTCGACACCGCCGTCCTGGTCGACGCCGTCGAACGGCAGGCCGGTGTCGAGGCCTTGGCCGGGCCCGGCAGCTCGCTGCTCGCGGTCACCGAGCCGACCGAGACCGCGACCGCCGCGGCCTTCGCGCACACCGCCGTGCTCGCCGGGCGGCCCGGCAACGCGGAGCCGCTCGCCGAGGCGGGCCGGCTCTTCGGCAGGCTCGCGCACCTGCTCGACGCCGTGGAGGACAGGGAGGCCGACGCCGCGGCGGGCGCCTGGAACCCGCTCACGGCAACCGGCACGTCCCTCGCGGAGGCGCGCCGCCTGGCCGACGACGCGCTGCACGGCATCCGGCTCGCGCTGCGCGACGCCGAGTTCACCGACGGCAAGCTGGCGCACGTGCTGCTCGCGCACGAGCTGGGCACGTCGGTCGACCGGGCCTTCGGTACCGTCGCGTGCGGGCACGCGCATGAGGTGACGGCTCATCAGGGCGGTTCCTTCGGGCCGCCACAGCAGGGCGGACCGTACGGGTCGCCGCCCGCCAGTGGTCCGTACGGCGCACAGAATCCGTACGGGGGCGGGGGTGGACATCCGTACGAGGGTGGGGTGCCCGGTGGCTCCGGTGGACCGGCCGGTCCCGGCGGGCCGGGTGGGACCGGTGGCGCGGGCGGTCCCGGGGGCTTCGGCGGCGGGCCCGCCTTCGAGCCGCAGCCCCCGAAGCCCGGCAAGCGCGGCTTCTGGGCGGGGTGTGCCGTCGCCATCGGGCTCTGCTGCACCTGCAAGATGTGCTGCGCCGACCAGTACGAAGGTCCCTGGTCCCGCAAGAAGCGCGAGGGCTGCTGCAGCAACTGCGGCGACTGCGACTGCGGCTGCTGCGGCATCTGTGAGTGCTGCTCCTGCTGCGACTGCGGGCTCTGACCGGGGCGGGTGCAGGCGCGGCCGGGCGCCGCGGCGCCTGAGCGGGCGTCAGTCCTTGATCTCCGGCGGGGAGATCCGCGACTTCTCGATCGCGGAGCCCTGCGTGCCCCACTTCCGCAGGATGCGGTCGTACGTCCCGTCCTTGATCAGCCGGTCGACGGCCGCCCGGAACGCGGGCGCCAGCTTCGTGTCCTTCTTGAAGGCGAAGCCGACGTCGAGCCGCCGGTACTCGCCGAGGAACTTCAGGCCCTCCTGCTGCTTCACGGCGTACCGCAGACCGTTGATGGTGGACATCACCACGTCGGCGCGGCCCTGCTGGAGCGCGGCCCAGATCGCGCTCTGCTCGGCGTACGTCTTCACGCCGTACGGCTTCTTGCCCGCCTCCTCGCAGACGTGCTTGTTGTCCTCCAGCGTGACTTCGAAGGTGGTGCCCGCGCCGGTCGCCACGTTCAGGCCGCACAGCTGCTCGAAGTCGGTGACCTTCTTCAGCGTGCTGTCCTCGCGGACGGCGAAGCCCTGGCCGTCGTTGATGTACGTGACGAAGTCGATGGTCTTCCGGCGTTCGTCGGTCACGCCGAAGTTGCCCGTGCCGAGGTCGTACTTGCCGCTGCCCAGGGCGGGCAGGATCGCCTCGAAGCTCGCGGCCTCCCGTTTCAGCTTCAGGCCGAGGACCTTCGCGACGGCGTCCGCGAAGTCGATGTCCTGGCCGACGATCGTCCTGCCGTCCGCGAGGTAGAGGGCGCCGGGCGGTGAGCCGCCGACGGAGGAGGCGATGCCGAGCGTGCCCCGGTCGCGCACGTCCCGGGGGAGCAGACGGGCCGCCGCCTCGCTCTTCTCGACCGAGGACACCACGTCCGCGGTCGGGATCCCGGCGCCCTTGCCCGCGGGGCCGGCGCCGCCCGCGGTCTCGGCGGCGTCGCCGGAGCCGCAGCCGGTCAGCGCGAGCGTGGCGGCGGTGATCAGGGCGAAGGCCACCGGCAGGCGGCGGGAGTGCGGGGGCGTGCTCATGGCGTGACGGTCTCCAGCTCGGCAGGGCAGGGCAGGGCGAGGCAGGGCGAAGCGGACGTACGAGGGGAGGGGGTGTCACCGCTCGTGACGGAGGAGCGGTGACGTACGCGTGTGAAGGCGGAGGCGTCGGCGCGCGACGGCGCGGACGTCGGACGTACGCGGCAGACCGACCGGTCCGTGGCAGGAGGAAGGAGGGAGCCCGCAATGGGCTCGGCGCGCAGGGGGTCGGCTCAGATGAACATCAACAAGACGCGGACCACACTCGACCGAAGTCGATGTGGGAGCGTGTGACCAGCCACTGCTGCGGATGCATGGGCCAAGTGGAACAGGCATCCGTTTCCGCGTCAACTGCCGTGAGACGTACGGCTCATATGCTGGACGGCCTTGACAGCGCGCGTGAAGGGACCCGTAATCTCGAGGCGGATCGTGCTGAGGGGCTCGGTCCGTGTGAAGGCGTCACCCGTGTTCGATCTTCTGTATCCACGGAGCCTTCCGCATGTCTTCCGACACCCTCGCCAAAGCGGCGACCGCCCCTCCGCCCCGGGACCCCGCCGAGCTCCCCGCCGAACCGCGCATCGTGCCCCGCCGCCACGTGGGGCAGTGGGCGGCGGCCGCCGCCGTGCTGGTCCTGCTCGCGCTGGCTGCCGACTCCGTCGTACGCAATGAGGCGTTCCAGTGGGACGTCGTCGCCGACCACTTCACCTCGGCGTCCGTGCTGCGCGGCCTCGGGCTCACACTCTGGCTGACCGCCGTCGTCATGGTGCTCGGCTTCGCGCTCGGCACGCTCCTCGCCCTCGGCAGGCTGTCCGCCAACCCCGTTCTGCGAGCGGTGAGTTGGGGGTACGTCTGGTTCTTCAGGTCGATGCCGATCCTGGTCCAGCTGCTCTTCTGGTTCAACATCGGGGCGCTGTACCCGCAGGTGTTCGGCGTGCGGACGGTGGACCTGCTCGGACCGGTCACCATCGCCGTCATCGGGCTCACCCTGCACGAGGCCGCGTACGCCGCCGAGGTGGTGCGCGGCGGGCTCCTCTCCGTCGACCGCGGACAGACCGAGGCCGCGCGGTCGCTCGGGCTCGGGCGGTGGCGCAGGCTGCGGCGGATCGTCCTGCCGCAGGCGATGCGGTCCATCGTGCCGCCCGCAGGGAACATGCTGATCGGCACCCTCAAGGGCACCTCGATCGTCTCCGTCATCGCCGTCCAGGACCTGCTCTACTCCGTGCAGCTCGTCTACCACCGCACCTACCAGGTCATCCCGCTGCTCATGGTCGCCACCCTCTGGTACGTCGTGGTCACCTCGGTGCTGAGCGTCGGCCAGTACTACGTCGAGCGGCACTACGCACGCGGCTCGGAGCGGGCGCGATGAGTCCGGCGCGGCACTCGCTGGTGATCGTGGGAGCCGGACCCCGCGGCACCGGAATCCTGGAGCGCATCGCCGCCAACGCGCCCTCGCCGTACGGCGGAGCGGGCCTGGACATCCACCTCGTCGACCCCTACCCGCCGGGCGGCGGGCGCGTCTGGCGGTCCGACCAGTCGCCGCTGCTCTGGATGAACTCGCAGGCCCAGGACGTCACGATGTTCACCGACGACACGGTGGAGGTGGCGGGGCCCGTCCTGCCGGGCCCCGCCCTGCACGAGTGGGCCGGGCGTGACGGGCGTGCCTTCCTCGGCCGGCGCGAGCAGAGCGCCTATCTGCGCTGGGTGTACGAGAAGGCCGTGGCCGCCCTGCCCGCGGGCGTCGCCGTCCACCACCACCGGCGCAGGGCCCTGCGCGTCACCGGGGCACACGACACCCGCCAGGAGGTGACCCTGGAGGGCGTCGAGGAGCCGCTGGCCGCCGACCTCGTCATCCTCGCCCAAGGACATCTGGACGCCGAACCGGACCCGGAGCAGGCCGAGTTGGCCGCGTACGCCGAGCGCAACGGACTCGTGTACCTCCCGCCCGACTTCACCGCCGACAGCGACCTGTCGCGGCTCGCGCCCGGCGCGCCCGTCGTCGTGCGCGGCTTCGGCCTCGCTTTCGTCGACCTGATGGTGCTGCTCACCGAGGGGCGCGGCGGACGGTACGAAGGCGACACGTACCGCCCGTCGGGCCGCGAGCCCGTCCTGTACGTCGGCTCGCGGCGCGGCACCCCCTACCGCTCGAAGATCGGCTACGACTGGGACGGTGAACGGCCGCCGCTGCCCCGCTACTTGGGGCCGGCCGAGATCGACGGGCTCCTCGCCAGGCCCGGGGGGTTCGACTTCCGGCGGGACGTGTGGCCGCTCGTCGAGAAGGAACTCGGCTTCGCCCACTACCACCGCCTCTTCACCGCCCACCCCGAACGCACCCGGACCGCCTGGCCGGACTTCGACGAGAAGTACGGGGCCTGCGACCCCGGCAGCCCCGAACTGGACGCCCTCGTCGCCTCCGCCGTGCCCGACCCCGCCGACCGGCTCGACCTCACGGCGCTCGACCGCCCCCTGGCCGGGGTGCGCCACACGTCGTACGAAGCACTGCAGGACGGGCTGCGCCGCCATGTCGCCGACGACCTCGCGCGCCGGCACGACCCCGCACACAGCCCCGACCTCGCCGTCTTCCTCGGCCTCCTCTCCGTGTACGGACAGCTGGTGCGGCTCGGCGACGTGGGGCCGTGGTGGCACGGCTTCTTCAGCCACCTCGCCTCCGGGCCGCCGGGGCCCCGGCTGAGGCAGTTGCTCGCGCTCTCCCGCGCCGGAGTCGTGCGGTTCCTCGGCGCGGACGTCCGGGTCGCCGCCGAGAGCGGGGTGTTCCGCGCGCAGAGCCCCACCCTGCCCGGCCAGGTCACCGAGGCCCGCGCGCTCGTCGAGGCACGGCTGCCGCAGCCCACCCTCGCCCGCACCCGCGACCCGCTGCTGCGCGCCCTGTACGCCGAGGGCGCCGCGTCGACCGATGCGGGGCTGCTCGCCGTCGACCCGACCGACGGGCGGGTGCTCGACCGGGCCGGCGCGGCGCACCCGCGCCGGTTCGCGCTCGGCCCGCACACCGACGCGCGCGGCGCGGGCGCCTTCACCCGGCCGCGGACCAACAGCCCCACCTTCCGGCAGAACGACGCCACCGCGCGTGCCGTACTCGCCTTCCTGCACCCCACCCGGACCGGAGGAACCCGTGCCGCAGCCCAGTGATCCCCTCATCGAACCCCCCATGGTCGAACTCCGCTCCGTCCGCAAGTCCTTCGGCTCGCTGGAAGTGCTGAAAGGCGTCGACCTCCAGGTCCGCAGGGGCGAGGTCGCGGTCGTCCTCGGCCCGTCCGGCTCCGGCAAGTCCACCCTCCTGCGCACCATCAACCACCTGGAGAAGGCCGACGGGGGCTCGGTCGGCGTCGACGGCACGCCCATCGGCCACCGGCGCTCCGGCGACAAGCTGTACGAGCTGCCCGAACGCGACGTACTCAAGCAGCGCACCCGCATCGGTTTCGTCTTCCAGAACTTCCACCTCTTCCCGCACCTGACCGTCCTGGAGAACGTCGTCGAGGCGCCCGTCTTCGCCCTCAAGCGGCCGCGCGCCGCCGCGGACGAGGCCGCGAGGCGGCTCCTGGCCCGGGTCGGCCTCGCCGACAAGACCGACGCCTACCCGGGACAGCTCTCCGGCGGGCAGCAGCAGCGCGTCGCCATCGCCCGCGCGCTCGCCCTGGAGCCGAAGCTGCTCCTCTTCGACGAGCCGACCTCGGCGCTCGACCCCGAACTGGTCGGCGAGGTCCTCGACGTCATCAAGGACCTGGCCCGCCGGGGCACCACGATGATCGTCGTCACGCACGAGATCGGCTTCGCCCGCGAGGTGGCCGACACCGTCGTCTTCATGGACGACGGACGCGTCGTCGAGCAGGGCGCCCCCGCCGACGTACTCGACCATCCGCGCCACGACCGCACGCGCGCCTTCCTCTCCAAGGTCCTCTAGGAGTTCCGCATGCCCACCCCACCCGCCGCCCCGGTCCCGTCGGCCTGCCGCGGCCCCCTTCACCTGGCCGTCGCCATCGACCGGCCCGACGCCCTCGAAGCCGACGCCTATGAGGCCGACACCTACGTCGAGCCCGCGCTGCTCGCCGAGCGCGGGGCGCTGGACTTCGTGACCCTCGGCGACTCCTTCGCGCGGCCCGGCCCGGACGCGCTCGCCGTGGCCGCGAGGATCGCGCCCCGCACCGGGCGCATCGGTCTCGTGCCGACCGTCACGACCACCCACACCGAGCCGTTCCACGTGCAGGCCGCCGTCGCGACCCTCGACTGGGTCAGCCACGGGCGGGCCGGCTGGACGGTCGACGTGTCGACGACCGAGGCCGAGGCCCGCCTCTTCGGGCGGCGCGGCGCCGCGTCCCGCGAGGAGCTGTGGCGCGAGGCCGGTGAAGTGGCCGACGTCGCCGCCCGGCTGTGGGACAGCTGGGAGGACGACGCGGAGATACGGGACGTGCCGACCGGCCGCTTCATCGACCGGGACAAGCTCCACCACGTCGACTACCAGGGGCGCGGCTTCTCGGTCCGCGGCCCGTCCATCGTGCCGCGGCCGCCGCAGGGCCACCCGGTGCGGGTCGTCGACGCGACCGCCCCGCAGGCCCGTGAGACGGCCGCCCGGTACGCGGACGTCGCCCTGGTGCGGGTCGCGTCCGCCGAGCGGGCCGACGCCGCGCGGTCCGAACTGCGGAGCCTCGCGGCCCGGGCGGGGCGCGATCCGGGGACGCTCCTCGTGTTCGCCGCACTCCACGTCGACCTCGGCAGCGGGGAGCACGCCGCGGAGCCGGGGCACGGGGGCGGGCCGCTGCCCACCGCCGAGGGGCCCGCCTACCGGGGCGGACCCGTCGACCTGGCCGAGCTGATCGCCGACTGGCACCGCGCGGGCGCCGTCGACGGCTTCCACCTCACGCCCGCGGAGCCGCGCCGTGACCTGGAGCGGCTCGTCAACGGCACCGTCGCGCTGCTCCAGCACCGCGGTCTGTTCCGCACCTTCTATCCGGGCAGCACGCTCCGCGAACACCTGGGGCTCGCCCGGCCCGCCAACCGATACGCCGCCCTCGCGGGGGAGCCCTCATGACACATCGACCCCTTACGTCACATCAACCCTCCACGTCACACCGACCCCATCGGCCCCTTGGGACGCAGTCGGCCAAGCAGGTGCACCTGGCCGCCCACTTCCCCGGCGTCAACAACACCACCGTCTGGTCCGACCCGAGATCCGGCTCGCACATCGACTTCTCGTCCTTCGCGGCGCTCGCCCGCACCGCCGAGCGCGGCCTCTTCGACTTCTTCTTCCTCGCCGAGGGGCTGCGGCTGCGCGAGCACAAGGGGCGGATCCACGACCTGGACGTGGTCGGACGGCCCGAGTCGCTCACCGTCCTGACCGCGCTCGCCGCCGTCACCGAACGGCTCGGCCTGGCCGGCACCGTCAACGCGACCTTCAACGAACCCTTCGAACTGGCCCGCAGATTCGCCTCCCTGGACCATCTGAGCGCGGGCCGCGCCGCCTGGAACGTGGTCACCACGTCGGACGCCTTCACCGGCGAGAACTTCCGGCGCGGCGGCTACCTCGACCGCGCCGACCGGTACACCCGCGCCGCCGAGTTCCTGGCGACGGCGCGCGAGCTGTGGGACTCCTGGACGCCGGACGGCCGGCCGCGGCCCTTCGCGCACCGCGGCGAACACTTCACGATCGAGGGCGAGTTCACCCTGCCGCGCTCCCCGCAGGGGCACCCCGTGGTGATCCAGGCGGGCGACTCCCCGGAGGGGCGGGAGTTCGCCGCGTCGGCCGCCGACGTCGTCTTCACGCGGCACGGCACGCCGGAGGCCGGGCGGGAGTTCTACGCCGACGTCAAGGGGCGCCTCGCGAAGTACGGACGGGCCGCCGACGACCTGAAGATCATGCCCGGCGTCACCTACGTCCTCGGCGACACCGCGGCCGAGGCACAGGAGAAGGCCACCGAGATCCGCCGTCTCCAGGTCTCACCGCAGAACGCGATCCTCGCCCTGGAACAGGTCTGGGGCGTGGACCTCTCCGCGTACGACCCGGACGGGCCGCTGCCCGACATCGACCCGGACCCGGAGTCGCAGCTGGTCCAGGGCCGGGTGAAGATCGGCGACCCGCTCGCCGTCGCCGCGAAGTGGCGGGCGCTCTCCGAGGCCAAGGGGCTCTCCATCCGCCAGACCGTCATCGAGACCACGGCCCGCCAGTCCTTCATCGGCACCCCGGACCAGGTCGCCGCCGATCTGACGGAGGCCGTGCGCACCGAGGCCGCCGACGGCTTCATCCTCGTGCCGCACCTCACCCCGGGCGGCCTCGACGACTTCGTCGACCAGGTGGTGCCGCTGCTCCAGGAGCGCGGCGCGTACCGCACGGAGTACGAGGGCGCGACGCTCCGCTCCCACCTCGGGCTGCCCGAGCCCGTAGGGAAGAGTTGATCACCATGACGGACGACGTCACCCGGACGGAGACCCGCCGGGTGTCCCCGGGCGCGGCCGAAAGGCGCCCTTGTGCGGCTGGTGTCCGCCCCTCAATACTCCCGAGCAGCGCTTGTCAGGAGCACGGCGTAACCGGAATCCGGGCCTGCTCTTTGGCTGCGCCTCACGGGTCCTCAACCCACAAGGACCCACTGACTTCCCTCGGGAGGGAACAACGTGAGGATCAAGCGCACCATCCCCCACAGTGGCACGGCAAGACGTACCCGTCTGCTCGCCATAGCCACCGGACTTGTCGCCGCTGGAGCGCTCGCCGTGCCCGCGGCCAACGCCCAGGACGGCATGACGACCTTCAGCGCGTCCCAGCTGGAACAGGCCAGCGACGCCGTCCTCGACGCCGACGTCGCGGGCACCGCCTGGGGTGTCGACCCGAAGACCAAGCAGGTCGTCGTGACCGCCGACAGCACGGTCTCCAAGTCCGAGATCGCCAGGATCAAGGACGCGGCGGGGACCAACGCCGGCGCCCTGAAGATCGAACGCACCCCGGGCAAGTTCCAGAAGTACATCTCCGGCGGCGACGCGATCTACGCGAGCAGCTGGCGCTGCTCGCTCGGCTTCAACGTGCGCAACAGCGCGGGCGCCTACTACTTCCTGACCGCCGGTCACTGCACCGACGGCGCGACCACGTGGTGGGCCAACGCGGCGAAGACCACGGTGCTCGGCACCACGTCGGGCTCCAGCTTCCCGACCAACGACTACGGCATCGTGCGCTACACCAACGACTCGATCACCAAGTCCGGCACGGTGGGCAGCCAGGACATCACCCGCGCCGCCGACCCCACCGTCGGGCAGAACGTCACCCGGCGCGGCTCCACGACCGGCACGCACAGCGGCCGTGTCACCGCGCTGAACCAGACGGTCAACTACGGCGGCGGCGACGTCGTCTACGGCATGATCAGGACGACGGTCTGCGCCGAGCCCGGCGACAGCGGTGGCCCGCTGTACTCGGGCACCACGGCGCTGGGCCTGACCTCCGGCGGCAGCGGCAACTGCTCGTCGGGCGGCACGACCTTCTTCCAGCCGGTCACCGAGGCGCTGCGCGCGTACAACGTGAGCGTCTACTGAGGTCGGCGCACGCCGCTTGAAGCTCTGGCCAGCAGCGGGTGGGCCCCCGTCCGGACACCGGGCGGGGGCTCGCCCTCGTCCGGGGGGAGGGCTACCTTCGTAGGGAACGCCCGACACGCCCGATTCGGACCCTGGGGGGCCGGCATGGTCGAGGAGCTGGTGGCGGCGGGACTGGCCCTCGGGTCGGCCGGAGTGGTCTACACGATGGCGGCGGCGCGCGTCGTCAAGCAGTACGAGCGGGGCGTGGTGCTGCGCCTCGGAAAGCTGCAACGCTCCGTGCGCGGGCCGGGGTTCACCATGATCGTGCCGCTCGTGGACCGGCTCCACAAGGTCAACATGCAGATCGTCACGATGCCCGTGCCGGCGCAGGACGGCATCACGCGCGACAACGTCACGGTCCGGGTCGACGCGGTCATCTACTTCAAGGTCGTCGACGCCGCCGAGGCGGTCGTGCAGGTGGAGGACTACCGCTTCGCGGTCTCGCAGATGGCGCAGACGTCGCTGCGCTCCATCATCGGCAAGAGCGATCTGGACGACCTGCTGTCCAACCGCGAGAAGCTCAACCAGGGCCTGGAGCTGATGATCGACTCCCCGGCCATCGGATGGGGCGTGCAGATCGACCGCGTCGAGATCAAGGACGTGTCGCTGCCCGAGACCATGAAGCGCTCCATGGCCCGGCAGGCCGAGGCCGACCGCGAGCGGCGCGCCCGCGTCATCAACGCCGACGCCGAGCTCCAGGCCTCCAAGAAACTCGCCGAGGCCGCCCACGAGATGGCCGAGGAGCCCGCCGCGCTCCAACTCCGCCTTCTGCAGACCGTGGTGGCCGTCGCCGCCGAGAAGAACTCCACGCTCGTCCTGCCCTTCCCGGTGGAGTTGCTCCGCTTCCTGGAACGGGCCCAGCAGTCCCTGCCACAGCAGCCACAGCAACAGCAGCAACAACACCCGCCGCAGGTACCGCCGGTGGAAGGGGCGAGAACCGGACAGGACTAGTCCTCACAGGCTGACGATCGTTCCTCGCGCGGGGTGTTTGCAGCGGGAACCGACGTGGCGTGACTGGGCTCACTCGATGTGCGAGGGGCGCACTGGTGTTGTCGTGTGCGCGTCCTGAAGTCGACCTTGTGTGCTACCGGAAAGCCTCGGGATAGTGGACGAGGCAACTTTGGCATGGACGCGGCTTTTTCAGCGTGGCAACTCCGTGCGGTGCAACCTTGCGGTCCGTCAGGCCCCCACGCCCGACGAGCCGTTCCCCCCACAGGAGGTCGTGAGTTTTGAAGCACCGACGCATACCCAAGCGGCGTGCCGCCGTGGCAGGCGCGGGCATCGCCGCGCTGGTCGCCGCGGGAATCACCTTCCAGACTGCGAACGCGAGCGAGAACCCCCCGACGACCGCACCGGACACCCTCTCGGTGGCGAAGGCCGGAAAGCTCGCCTCGTCCCTCGTCGAGGAACTCGGCGCGGACGCCGCGGGCACGTACTACGACGCGAAGGCCGAGGCCCTCGTCGTGAACGTGCTGAACAAGAGCGCCGCCGGCGCCGTCGAGTCGGCGGGCGGCAAGGCCAGAATCGTGGAGAACTCCCTCGCCGAGTTGAAGAGCGCCCGCGCGACGCTCGACGACAAGGCGGCCGTGCCCGGCACCTCATGGGCGATGGACCCGGCCACGAACAAGATCGTCGTCACGGCGGACCGCACGGTCGACGGCGCGAAGCTCGACAAGGTCTCCTCGATCGTGAAGAGCCTCGGCGGCAAGGCCGAACTGAAGCGGAGCAAGGGCGAGTTCAAGGCCTTCCTGGCAGGCGGCGACGCGATCTGGGGGAGCGGCTCGCGCTGCTCGCTCGGCTTCAACGTCGTCAAGGGCGGCGAGCCGTACTTCCTGACGGCCGGCCACTGCGGCAACGCGGTCAAGAGCTGGTCCGACTCGCAGGGCGGCTCGGAGATCGGCACCACGGAGGAGTCCAGCTTCCCGGGCAACGACTACGCCATCGTGAAGTACACGGCCGACACCCCGCACCCCAGCGAGGTGAACCTCTACAACGGCAGCTCCCAGGCGATCAGCAAGGCCGGGGACGCCACGGTCGGTCAGAAGGTGACGCGCAGCGGCAGCACCACGCAGGTCCACGAAGGCGAGGTCACCGCGCTCGACGCGACGGTGAACTACCAGGAGGGCCAGGTCGACGGTCTGATCCAGACCACCGTCTGTGCCGAGCCCGGCGACAGCGGCGGCGCGCTCTTCGCCGGCGACACCGCGCTGGGTCTCACCTCGGGCGGCAGCGGTGACTGCTCCTCCGGTGGGGAGACGTTCTTCCAGCCGGTTCCCGAGGCGCTGAGCGCCTACGGAGCCGAGATCGGCTGAGGCCGCCGGACACCCTGTGCCCCGCCCCCGCGACAGTGGGGGCGGGGCACAGGGTGTCCGCCGTGCCGTGTCCGGCGTGCCGGGTCCGCCGCTCCGCTCAGCCGATGCCTCTGCCGTAGTTCGTGCCGCTCAGGTCGATGGAGCCGCTGCGCGTCCTGCGCCGGGCGGACAGGGCGAGGGTGACGACGACGCCGAGGACGGCCCATGCGGAGAGGACCAGGAGCGCCCGGGTGACCGAGTTCCCCTCGAAGTACGCGATGGAGCGGGCCACCCAGGTGCCGGCGCCCGGCGGCAGCCAGGGCCCGATCGCCTGCCAGAAGGGCGGCAGCATCGGCAGCGGGAAGGCGCCGCCCGCGCTCGGGTTGCCCGCGATGACGACGAGGAGGACGGCCAGACCGATGCCGACGATGCCGGTGAGCGACTGCAGGGCGAGCGTGATCGCGCCGACCCCGAAGATCACCAGGGCGCCGAGGCCCCACAGGCCCATGACGCTGCCCGGCAGAGCGCCGAGGATCGGCCCGATGATGACCGCGCCGCCGAGCCCGCCGACGATCGAGTAGAGCGCCATGGTGCCGAGCCTGATGACCGCGCGCGGCACGTTGGCGGCCCGGGAGCCCGCGCTGATCGCGAGGATCGACGCGCACAGATAGCCGCCGACGCACCAGCCGACGACCAGGTAGAAGGACGAGAGGCCGTTGAAGTCCTGGTTCGACGCCGCGGCCACGTCGTCCGTCTTCACCGTGCGCTTCTGGGCGGCGTCTGCCTCGGAGACGAGCTCGGTGAGGGTCCTGGACAGGGCGGTGCCGCCGCCGGAGGCGACCAGGAGGGTGTCGGTGGTGCCGCGCGGGTCGACGAGCAGGGCGCCGTCGATGTCGCGGTTCATGATCTGGCGGCGGGCCGTGGCCTCGTCCTTGAGGACGCGGGTGTCGAGCGGATCGCCGGGGAGCTTCCCGAGACGGTCGGCCGTCTGCTCGGCCGCGGGGCCCGGGGCGACCACTCCGAAGGCCACGTCCTTCGGTTTCGGGTGGTGGAGGGCTCCTACGTAGGAGGCGATGAACAGCAGTTGCAGGGCGAGTACGCCGATGACGAGCAGGGCTGCTCGCGGGGTGACGGCGCTCTTCAATTCGTCGGCGAACCTCATGCCCCCACGCTCCGGGTACGGGGGCGTTTCCGCAGGTGGGATGGGCCGAACGGACGACGTCCCGGGCCGTGGGGCACGCCGGACCAGTGAATCGAACGTATGTGTCGTACGTAAGTTCGAAACTGGTCTATGGTGGAGGCGGGGGATGTGAGAACGGATCGATTCAGGGTTTCAGGAGGTGCGTGTGCCCGGGTTCACGCATCTGCACACCGTCTCCGGGTTCTCCCTGCGGTACGGCGCCTCGCACCCGGAGCGGCTCGCCGAGCGCGCCGCCGACCGGGGCATGGACGCCCTCGCCCTCACCGACCGCGACACCCTCGCGGGCACCGTCCGCTTCGCCAAGGCCTGCGCCAAGGCGGGCGTGCGGCCGCTGTTCGGGACCGAGCTCGCGGTGGGGGAGCCCGCCCCGGCCAAGGGCGAGCGGCGCCGCGCCCCCGTGCGCGGCGGTGCCTTCATCGACGAGTCGACCCCGCGCGTGACCTTCCTCGCCCGGGACGGCGCCACCGGCTGGGCCGCGCTCTGCCGCCTGGTCACCGCCGCACACCGCGCCGACGCCGACGGCGGCGGCACTGATGGGGGCGGCACCGACGGCCGGCCCGTGCTGCCCTGGCAGGAGAACCACGGCGAGGGCCTCACCGTGCTGCTCGGCCCCGCCTCCGACGTGGGCCGCGCGCTCACCGCGGGCCGCCCCGACCGGGCCGCCCGCCTCCTCGCCCCCTGGCGCGAGCGGTACGGCGACGCGCTGCGCCTGGAGTCCGTCTGGCACGGCCGCGAGGGCACCGGGCCCGGCTCGCTGCGCCTCGCCGCGCGCACCGTCGGCTTCGCCGCCGAACAAGGCGTGCGCCCCGTCCTGACCAACGCCGTGCGCTACGCCGACCCCGGACAGGGCCCCGTCGCCGACGTCCTCGACGCCGCCCGCCGCCTCGTCCCCGTCGACCCGACCAAGGAACTCGACAGCGGCGAGCGGTGGCTGAAGGGCGCGGACGCCATGCTGCACGCCGCCGAGCGCGTCGTCGAGGCCGCGGGCTTCCGCCGCGACACCGCCCACCGCCTGCTCGAACAGACCCGGGCGACCGCCGCCGAGTGCCTCGTCGACGCCGAGGACGACATCGGCATCGGGACCGTGCACTTCCCCGAGCCGCACCTGGTCGGCGCCGGGCGCCGCACCGCGCAGCGCGTCCTCGCCTCGCGCGCGGCGGCCGGCATGGTGCGGCGCGGCTACGACTCACGGCGCGGCTACTGGGAGCGCATGCACCACGAGCTGGACATCATCGACCACCACGGCTACGCCTCGTACTTCCTGACCGTGGCGCAGGTCGTCGACGACGTGCGCGACCTGGGCATCCGGGTCGCGGCCCGCGGTTCGGGCGCAGGCTCCCTCGTCAACCACCTCATCGGCATCGCGCACGCCGACCCCGTCGAGCACGGGCTGCTCATGGAGCGGTTCCTGTCCAAGCGGCGGCACGTCCTGCCGGACATCGACATCGACGTCGAGTCGGCCCGCCGCCTGGAGGTCTACCGCGCGATCATCGGCCGCTTCGGCACCGAGCGGGTCGCGACGGTCGCCATGCCCGAGACCTACCGGGTCCGCCACGCCGTGCGCGACGTGGGCGCCGCCCTGTCCATGGACCCGGCCGAGATCGACAAGCTCGCCAAGGCCTTCCCGCATATCCGCGCCCGCGACGCCCGCGCCGCGCTGGAGGAGCTGCCCGAACTGCGGCGGGTCGCGGCGGAGCTGGGCGACCGCGACCGGCTGTGGGAGCTGGTCGAGGCCCTCGACGCGCTGCCGCGCGGCGTCGCCATGCACCCGTGCGGGGTGCTGCTCTCCGACGCCTCGCTGCTCACCCGTACACCCGTCATGCCGACCAGCGGCGAGGGCCTGCCCATGTCGCAGTTCGACAAGGACGACGTCGAGGACCTCGGCCTGCTCAAGCTGGACGTCCTCGGGGTGCGGATGCAGTCCGCGATGGCGCACGCCGTGGCGGAGACCGAGCGGGCCACGGGGGAGCGGGTCGACCTGGACGCGATACCGCCGGGCGACCCGGCGACGTACCGGCTCATCCAGTCCACCGAGACGCTCGGCTGCTTCCAGATCGAGTCGCCGGGCCAGCGCGACCTGGTCGGGCGGCTGCAGCCCGCGACCTTCCACGACCTGGTGGTCGACATCTCGCTGTTCCGGCCGGGTCCTGTCGCCGCCGACATGGTGCGGCCCTTCATCGAGGCCAGGCACGGCCGCGCGCCCGTCCGCTATCCGCACCCCGACCTCGCGGGGCCGCTCAAGGAGACGTACGGCGTCGTCGTCTTCCACGAGCAGGTCATCCAGATCGTGGACATCATGACCGGCTGCGGGCGCGACGAGGCGGACCGGGTGCGGCGCGGGCTCTCCGACCCCGAGTCGCAGGGCCGGATCCGCTTCTGGTTCGCGCAGCAGGCGGCGGCCAGGGGGTACGACGCGGAGACGATCGGCCGCACCTGGGGGATCGTCGAGGCCTTCGGGTCGTACGGCTTCTGCAAGGCGCACGCGGTGGCCTTCGCCGTGCCGACGTACCAGTCGGCCTGGCTGAAGGCCCATCACCCGGCCGCGTTCTACGCCGGGCTGCTCACGCACGACCCCGGGATGTACCCGAAGCGGCTGCTGCTCGCGGACGCGCGGCGGCGTGGGGTGCCGATCCTGCCGCTGGACGTGAACCGGTCGGCGGCCGCTCACCGTATCGAACTGGTGTCCGAGCCGCGGCCGGTGTGGGGCCTGCGGCTGGCGCTCTCCGATGTGCATGGCATCAGCGAGGCCGAGGCCGCGCGCATCGCGGACGGACAGCCCTACGCCTCGCTCGTCGACTTCTGGGAGCGGGCCAGGCCCTCCAAGCCGGTCGCGCAGCGGCTCGCCCAGGTCGGCGCGCTCGACGCGTTCGGCGCCAACCGCCGCGACCTGCAACTGCACCTGGCCGAGCTGCGGCGGGGCACGCGCGGTGTCGCAGGCGCCCAACTGCCCCTGGCGGGCGGGCGGAAGACGGCACCCGCGGGCCTCCCCGACCTGGACGACGCGGAGCGGCTCAGCGCCGAACTGGGCGTCCTCGGCATGGACTCGTCGCGCCACCTCATGGTGGACCACCGCGACTTCCTCGCGGAGCTCGGCGTGCTCGGCGCCCGGCGCCTGCGCGAGGCCGAGCACGGCGCGACCGTCCTGGTCGCGGGCGCCAAGGCCGCCACGCAGACCCCGCCGATCCGCTCCGGGAAACGCGTCATCTTCACCACCCTGGACGACGGCACGGGCCTGGTCGACCTGGCTTTCTTCGACGACGCCCACGAGCGGTGCGCGCACACCGTCTTCCACTCCTGGCTGCTGCTCGTGCGCGGCGTGGTGCAGCGGCGCGGGCCGCGCAGCCTCAGCGTGGTGGGCGCGGCGGCGTGGAACCTGGCGGAGCTGGTGGAGCTGCGGAAGGAGGGCGGCCTCGACGCGGTGGCGCGGCGCCTGGCGGAACCGGGGCAGGAGCAGGAGCAGGAGGAGCGGGACCCGGCGGCGGAGGGGCGCCGCATCCGCATGGCCAACGGATACGAGATGCACCCCTGGGCGGATCTGCTCCCGGCGGGTGAAGGGACGGCATCGACACGGAAGTTGTGGCACCAGAGTCCGGGGAGCGCGGGATGAACGACGGCATCACCACCCTCTACGTACGCTTCCTGCTGCCCCCCATGCACGAGGCGCTCCTGCCCCAACTGCTCGCCCTGCTCGGCGAGTTCTCCCCGCAGGTCGAGGCGCTGCCGCCGGACGCCGCGCTCGTCGACGTGCGGGGCGCGCGGCGGTATTTCGGGCGGAGCGCCGTCGGGCTCGCCGCGCTGATCCGGGTGCGGGCGCTCGCGCTGTACGGGGTGGAGTGCGCGATCGGCGCGGGGCCCGGGCCGATGCTGGCGCGGATGGCGGCACGCGGCGCCGCCCCCGGCGTGACCCGCGCGGTGCCCGAAGGGCCTGACGGCGTACGGGAGTTCCTCGCCGACCGGCCGGTGGGCGAGCTGCCCGGCATCGGCCGCGCCACCGCCCGCACCCTGTGCGAATACGGCCTCGACTCCCTCGGGAAGGTCGGCGCGGCGCCCCTGTCCACCCTGCAGCGGCTCGTCGGCGCCCGCGCGGGCCGCGAGCTGAGCGAGAAGGCGCGGGGCGTCGACCGGACCCGCGTCGTGCCGAACGCCACCGCCCGCTCGCTCTCCGTCGAACGCCCCTTCCCCCGCGACGAACTGGACCCCTTCCGGCACCGCCGCGCCCTGCTCTCCGGCGCCGAAGAGCTGGGCGCCAGGATGCGGGACGAGGACCAGGTGTGCCGCACGCTGACCCTCACCGTGCGGTACGCCGACCGGAGCACGACCGTCCGGACCCGGGCCCTGCCCGAGCCGACCGCGCACTCCACCGCGCTGACCACGGCCGCGTACCGCATGTACGAGGCGCTGGGCCTGCAGCGGGCCCGGGTGCGCGCCGTGTCCCTGCGCGCCGAGGGGATCGCGCCCGCCGAACAGGCCGCCCACCAGCTGACGTTCGACCCGGCGGACGAGAAGGCCCGCCGCATCGAGGAGGTGGCCGACCGGGCACGGGAGAAGTTCGGCCCCGGCGCGATCGTGCCGGGGACGCTGGCGGCGTGACCGAACGGAGCCCCCTCGGCATCGCCCCTTCGGCTGCCTCCGGTCCGTCGCAGGTAGCCCGTGGGCGTACGTCTTCGGGCCCATGCCCAGGTCAGGGGCGCGCACTTACGATCGGCACATGGACGCGAAGCCGGATTCCCCTGCCCTGCCCGCCTCGACGGCGTGCTCCTCGACGGCGCGCTCCCGGCCGTCGTATGCCTGGCTGATGCCCGTCGGCTGGGGAGCCGCGCTCGGTTACCCCTTCGCTCTGTACTTCGCGATGCGCGCAGGGCGCGGCGGCTTCAGCGTCGTGATCGTCGGCTCGCTGATCGTCCTCACCGCACTGGTGGGCGTGCTCCTGCGGAGCAGGCCGCTGCCCGCCCTCGTGTCGCTGCTCGCCGGGTGGGCCGTCGCGCGTACGCAGATGCAGAACTCGGAGATCGTGTATCTGCAGGTGATGCTCGGCGATCTCGCCGTCTGCTACATCGCCGCGGTCCGGCCGCGCCGTACCTCGATCGCGGCGGCCGCCCTGGCGTTCGGCGCGCAGCTCGGCACGCATCTGA
This sequence comes from Streptomyces sp. NPDC039480, assembly GCF_055597165.1. NCBI lineage: Bacteria > Bacillati > Actinomycetota > Actinomycetes > Kitasatosporales > Streptomycetaceae > Streptomyces > Streptomyces sp. NPDC039480. Next base: position 83,016 of record NZ_JBVITX010000006.1, read on the forward strand.
CCAGTCTCGGGCAGACCCCGGCCCGGGTGACCCAGCTCGCCGCGTTCATCGCCCTCGCGACGTTCGCCGCCTGGCTGGCCGGCGACTCCGTGCGGGAGCGCCGCGCGCACGCCGAGGCGCTCGGCGCGCGCGCCGCCGAGCAGGCGGTGACCGCCGAACGGCTGCGCATAGCACGGGAGTTGCACGACATGATCGCGCACAGCATCGGCGTCATCGCCATCCAGGCGGGCGTCGGCAGCCGCGTCATCGACACCCAGCCCGCCGAGGCGCGCAACGCGCTCGTCACCATCGAGGCGACCAGCAGGGAGACGCTCGCGGGGCTGCGGCGCACGCTGGGGGCGCTGCGCTCCCCTGCCGAGCCGCACGCACCGCTCGACCCGACCCCCGGCCTCGCGGACCTCGACCGCCTCGTCGCCTCGGCCCTGGACGCGGGGGTCCGCGCCGACGTCCGACTGCGCGGCGAACGGCGGCCGCTGCCCGCCGACATCGACCTGGCTGCGTTCCGCATCCTCCAGGAGGCGCTCACCAACGTCGTGCGGCACGCGGGGACGGGGGAGTGCCGGGTGACCATCGCGTACGACGTGGATGAGGTGTGCGTCGAGGTCGAGGACGACGGTGGCGGCGGTCTCTGCGCGGGCAACGGCTATGGCATCGTCGGCATGCGGGAGCGCGTCGGCCTGCTGCGTGGCCGCTTCACCGCGGGGCCGCGCCCGGAGGGTGGCTTCCGGGTGTCGGCCCGGCTCCCCACGCCCGAGGCCGGGTCCGGGTCCAAGGCTGCGTCCGCTGTGGCGGTGGCTCAGTGACCGACCGCACCGTGCGCGTCCTCCTCGCCGACGACCAGCCGTTGGTCCGTGCGGGCCTGCGCGTCCTGATGGCCGACACCCCGGACATCGAGGTCGTGGGGGAGGCGGGCACCGGGACCGAAGCGGTGCGGCTGGCCGAGGGCGTACGCCCGGACGTCGTCGTCATGGACATCCGCATGCCGGGCATGGACGGCATCGAGGCCACCCGCCTGATCACGGCGGACCAGCGGGACCCCGCAGGACCGCGGGTCCTCGTCCTGACCACCTTCGACGACGACGAGTACGTCTACGGCGCCCTGCGGGCCGGCGCGAGCGGCTTCCTCGTCAAGGACATGGCGCTGGACGACATCCTCGCGGCGATCCGGGTGGTCGCCGCCGGGGACGGCCTGATCGCACCGAGCGTCACCCGGCGCCTCATCGAGGAGTTCGCCGCGCGTCCCGAGCCCGGCCCGCCGCCGGCGCCCCGTGCGGTGGAGGGCATCACCGACCGGGAGTGCGAGGTCCTCACCCTCGTGGGGCGCGGCCTGGCCAACGCCGAGATCGCCGCCGAGCTCTTCATCACCGTGGCCACGGTGAAGGCGCACGTGGCGCGCCTGTTCACGAAGCTCGGCGCCCGTGACCGGGTCCAGCTGGTCATCATCGCGTACGAGATGGAGCTCGTGACGCCGATGCGGTGAGCCGAGGGCGGGCAGGACCGTGCCAGTGAACGCTGGAAGTTTTACCGGCGCGCCGCTTCTGTCTTCGGCTACTCACGCGTAATTTGACGTGAGCACGGCATCCTGTCGATCCGGATCACAGGGCGTACCCCCACCGAACCCCCTCGCACACCTTCGTAATCCCTTGAGCCGCAAGGAGATCACACGATGCTGCCCTCCTGGAGACGCGCGCTGCGCGCGTTCGCCGCCACCCTGCTCGTCACGGGCGCGGTCACCCTCGCTCCCGCCGCCACGGCCACCGCCGACACGGCGCAGACCTCGACGACGACGGCGACGTCGCGGGGCTGGAACGACTACGCCTGCAAGCCGTCCGCCGCGCACCCCCGCCCCGTCGTCCTCGTGCACGGCACGTTCGGCAACTCCGTCGACAACTGGCTCGTCCTCGCGCCCTACCTCGTCAAGCGCGGCTACTGCGTCTACTCCCTGGACTACGGCCAGTTGCAGGGCGTGCCGTTCTTCCACGGACTCGGCCCCATCGAGAAGTCGGCCGAGCAGCTCGACGGCTTCGTCGACAAGGTGCTCGCCTCGACGGGCGCGGCGGAGGTGGACCTCGTCGGCCACTCGCAGGGCGGCATGATGCCCCGCCACTACCTCAAGTTCCTCGGCGGCGCCGACGAGGTGAACGCCCTGATCGGCCTCGCCCCCGACAACCACGGCACCACCCTGCTCGGCCTCACCAGGCTGCTGCCGTACTTCCCCGGCATCGAGGACCTGCTGACCACGAAGACCCCCGCCCTCGCCGACCAGGTGGCCGGCTCGCCGTTCCTGACCAAGCTCAACGAGGGCGGGGACACGGTGCCCGGGGTGCGCTACACCGTCATCGCCACCAAGTACGACGAGGTGGTCACCCCGTACCGCAGCCAGTTCCTGGACGGCCCCGGCGTGCGCAACGTGACCGTCCAGGACCTGTGCCCCATCGACTTGTCGGAGCACGTCACGGTCGGTGTCACGGACCGCGTCGCCCACCACGAGGTCGCGAACGCCCTGGATCCGGCGCACGCGACCCCGACCACCTGCCTGTCCTAGCCGGAACGCCCGGACCGGGTCAGCGGCCGTGACGTCCGGCGGCCCGGCGACGGGTGGTGGCGAACATGGCCGCGGCACCCAGGGCCAGAATGGCGGCACCGCCCATCGCGATGTACGGGGTGGTGCTGTCGCCGCCGGTCTCGGCGAGGTTGTCGTTCGCGGTGGAGACCGGCTTCTCGGCACCGCCCTTCGCCTCGGGGGCGTTGCCCGGGGCGTCCCCGGCATCGGCGGCCTCGGCTGCATCGGCGGCCTCGGCTGCATCGGCGGCCGGGGCGGCCTCGGTGGCCTTGGCGCCCGTCCCGGCGTCGGCGTCCCCGTGCCCGTGGTGCTCGACCGTGGACTTCTCGGCGCCCTCCGCGATCTCCTGGTCGGAGGGGGCGGAGGCGGCCGGGGCCGGGGCAGCGCCGGAGCCGCCGGTGTCCTTGCCGAAGACGACGTCGGAGCAGGTGTAGAACGCCTCGGGGGAATCCGAGCGCTGCCAGATCGAGTAGATCAGGTGACGGCCCTGCCGGGCGGGGACCTTGCCGTCGAAGACGTAGTCGCCGTTCTCCATCTTCGGGTCGGTGACCTTGACGAAGGGCTTCTCCTCCAGGTCCGACCACTTCAGGGGCTTCGTCGGGTCGTACGACTTCTTCGTGACGTACAGCTCGAAGGAGCCCTTGTGCGGGGCGGTGCCCTTGTAGCGGAACGTGTGGTTGCCCGCGGACAGCTTGCTCGACGGCCAGTCGGCGCGCGGCAGGTCGAGGCCCTTGTACTTGTCGTTGTTCGCGCTGCACAGCTTGCCGTCGGGGATGATCTGCTTCGACTTGCCCGCGGCGTTGGCGATGTTCACGCCGTTCCAGTCGTAGAAGGCCTGCGCGCCACTGGCCGCGACGGCGGCCTTGCAGGCGGCCGACTTCGGGGACTCCGGCCCCTCCTGGAAGCAGGCGGAGACCCGGCTGACCGGGTCCGTCATCGAGCCGTGCGCGGTGGCGGGCGTGACCGCCAGGGCGGTCAGGGCGAGCGGCGCGACACCGACGGCGGCGATGGCGGACACCTTGCGGAGGCGGGCAGTCATGGTGGTTCTCCTCAACGACGGTTCAGGGGGCGACCAGAAAGCTAGCCCCTGAAATCCGCGAAAACCCCTGCTGGGAACGGGGAACGGAGATCCTTATGGTCCCTTTAAGGGAGGGCTAACCGGGGGCTCAGGTAGAGCCCCCGGCACGCGGGTCACGGGTGCATCCGGGCGCCCTTCAGCACTTTGTCGACCGCGTTGCGCGGCCCGTGGACGACGATCCCGACCACGTCCAACTCGGCCCCGGCGACGGCCCGGACGGCCGCCCGGTTGTCGGTGTCGTTGCCGGTGGCGAACAGGTCGGAGGTGAACACGGAGCACGGCAGGTCCCGCCCCAGCGCGCGCCCCCGGGCGGCGGTCAGCACCTCCTCGCCGCCCTCGAAGACGAGCACCGGCTGCCGGAACATCGGCAGATAGGCGGTGCCGTCGGCGTCCTCGTACGGCTCCCCGACGACCTCGGGCAGCCGCGTGCCGAGCCCGCTCACGAGGAACGCGGTCACGTTCAGCCGCTGCCAGGTCTCCAGGTCGTCCCGGAGCAGTACGGCGATCTTGGTGTCGAAGCGGACGGGCCGCCGCTCGGCGGCGGTGTCCGGGGTGGGCGTGCGGGGCGTCGTGGCGGTGACCTTAGCGGGCGTACTGGGCGTCGTGGCGGTGTCTGTGCTCATGCCTCGAGACTGCCGATCACCCCGCGCCCAGGTCTTGTACGTTCTTTGCATGGCGGCCGGCGAGGAGATCACCGCGTGGCGCCCCGCGGTACCGGGCGTCACGGAGGTCTTCCACGCCCACTTCACGCACCACGCCTACCCCATGCACGTCCACGACACCTGGACGCTGCTGATGGTAGACGAGGGCGCCGTCCGCTACGACCTGGAGCGGAACGCGCACGGCACCCCGCTCGGCACGGTCTCGCTGCTGCCCCCGCAGGTCCCGCACAACGGCTCCGCGGCCACCCCGGACGGCTTCCGCAAGCGCGTCCTGTACCTGGCGGCGACGGAGGACGGGCCGCTCGACACGTCGTTCATCGGGCCCGCGGCGGACACCCCCGTCCTGGTCGACCCGCTGCTGCGGCGCCGCATCGGACAACTCCACACGGCCCTCGCGCACCCCGGCGACGAACTGGAGGCGGCCGCCCGGCTCGCCCTCGTCGGAGAACGGCTCCGCGAGCGGCTGCGGCCCCGCCTGGCCACCACGGCCCGGCCCGCCCCCGACCGCCGGATCGCGGGCGCCCTGCGCGACCTCCTCGACGCACGCGTGGTCGAAGGCATCGCCCTGGAGGAGGCCGCCCGCCTCCTGCACGCGCACCCGGCGCACCTGGTGCGCTCCTTCGGAGCGGCGTACGGCATCGCCCCGCACCAGTACCTGATGGCGCGCCGCGTGGACCGGGCCCGCCGCCTCCTGCTGGACGGGCGGCCGCCCGGCGCGACGGCGACGGCCTGCGGCTTCTACGACCAGTCGCATCTGACCCGGCACTTCAAGCGCGTGGTGGGCGTCCCTCCGGGCCGCTACGCACGCACCGCCCTCACCCCACCCACCGGTACCGCCGCTCCGGGCGCCCCGTACCGCCGTACCGCAGCGTCACCTCGGCCCTCCCCGTCGTCGTGAAGAACTCCAGGTACCGGCGGGCGCTCACGCGGGAGAGGGCGCCCGCCTGGGCGCACTGCGAGGCCGAGAGGCCTTCCGGATGGCCGCGGAGGGTCTGTTCCACCAGGTCCGCCGTGTGCGCCGCCAGGCCCTTCGGCAGTTCCCTGGAGCCCGGGGGCCGGGCGCCGAAGATGTGGTCGACGTCCTCCTGACGGGCCTCCTCCAGACCGTCCAGGCGGGCCCGCAGCGCCACCACATGCCTCAACTGCTCATGCAGGGCCGCCTGGTTGAACGGCTTGATCAGATAGTGCAGGGCGCCGGCCCGCAGCGCCGCCCGCACCACCTGCGCGTCCCGCGCCGCCGTGATGAACAGCGCGTCGACCGGCCGGCGCGCCGGATCGCGCTCCTCGGCCGCCCGCAGCTCACGCAGTACCGCGATGCCGTCCATGTCCGGCAGATACACGTCGAGGAGCACGAGATCGGGGCGCAGCCGCTCCACCGCGTCGACCGCCTCCGCGCCGCTGTGGGCGACCCCGACCACGGCGCAGCCCTCCACCGCCGTGACGTACCGACTGTGCAGCTTGGCGACCATGAAGTCGTCGTCCACCACCAGCACCCTTGTCATCGCCGCAGGCTATGGGCGCGACCACAACGACCACAACGTCCGTTGATTCCGGAAGAGAGACAGGTTGTTAACGCACGGGCAACATGTGGGCCACCTCACAACCGACTACAGCCGACAGGTGGTGGCACACGTGCGCCTGCGCACCCCCCTCGCCCTGCTCGGGGCCGCCCTCCTCGTGCTCGTGGCGCCGCCGCTGCTCACCACGGGCAGCGGCGCCGACACCGGCACCCAGATCCCCGGCCTGCGCTTCATGGTCCCCAACACCCCCGGCGGCGGTTACGACATCACCGCCCGCACCGCCGCGAAGAACGCCGAGGACGCCGGACTCACCCACAACATCGAGGTGTTCAACCTGCCGGGAGCGGGCGGCACCGTCGGCCTGAGCCGGCTCGTCGGCGAGCACGGCAACGGCAAGCTCGCCATGTCCATGGGCCTCGGCGTCGTGGGCGCCGCCCGCTCCAACCACTCGCCCAAGACCCTCGCCGACACGACGCCCATCGCGCGCCTCACCGAGGAGCAGGACGTCGTCGTGGTCGCCAAGAACTCCCCGTACAAGACCATCGACCAGCTCGTCCGGGCCTGGAAGGAAAATCCCGGCAAGGTGCCCGTCGGCGGCGGCTCGTCCCCCGGCGGCCCCGACCACCTCGCCCCGATGCTGATGGCCCGCGCCGCCGGCATCGACCCGAAGAAGGTCAACTACGTCCCCTTCGACGGCGGCGGCGAACTGCTCGCCTCCATCCTCGGCAGCAAGGTCGCCTTCGGCGTCTCCGGAGTCGGCGAGTACCTCGACCAGATCAAGTCGGGCGAGCTCAGGCTGCTGGCCGTCACCGGACCGAAGCGGGTGCGCGGCCTGGACGGGCCCACCCTCAAGGAGTCCGGATACGACGTGGACTTCACCAACTGGCGCGGCATCGTCGCCCCGCCCGGCCTCAGCGGAGCCGAGCGCAAGAAGCTCACCGGGCTCGTCAGGAAGCTGCACGCCTCCAAGGAGTGGCGCGACTCCCTGAAGAAGAACGGCTGGGACGACGCCTTCCTGACCGGCGACAAGTTCGGCGACTTCCTGAAGGCCCAGGACAAGCGCGTCGTGTCCGTACTGAAGGAGCTGGGCCTGTGACCACCACCGACGTCCCCCACGAGCCGGCCGGCCGCCGTGCCTGGCTGCGCGAGCACTCCGAACTCGGCGTGTCCGTCCTGCTCCTCGCCCTCGGCGCGCTCGTCCTCACCGACGCCCTCACCATGGACGTCGAGATCACCCAGCGCGGCCCCATCGGCCCGAAGACCGTCCCCATCGCGGTCGGCGCCGGACTGCTCGTCGTCGCCGTCCTGCTCGCCGTCGACGTGCTGCGCGGCGGGCGCGGCGAGGCCGAGGGCGGCGAGGACATCGACCTGTCCGAACCCGCCGACTGGCGCACCGTGCTGCTCCTGACGGGTGTCTTCCTCGCCACCGCCGTCCTCATCGAACCCGTCGGCTTCCCCGTCGCCGGGGCGCTGCTCTTCTGGGGCTCCGCCTACGCACTCGGCAGCCGCCACCTCGACCGCGACCCGCTCATCGCCGCCGTGCTCTCCGTCGTCACGTACGAAGTGTTCAACAACCTGCTCGGCGTGCCCCTGCCGGGCGGCCCCCTGATGGGAGTGCTGTGACATGAACACCTTCAACTCCCTCATGGACGGCTTCGGCACGGCCCTCACCCCGGTCAACCTCCTCTGGGCGGCCGTCGGCGTCCTCCTCGGCACCGCGATCGGCGTCCTGCCCGGCATCGGACCGGCGATGGCCGTCGCCCTGCTGCTCCCGGTGACGTACGGACTCGAACCGACCGGCGCCTTCATCATGTTCGCGGGCATTTACTACGGCGCGATGTTCGGCGGCTCCACCACCTCCATCCTGCTCAACACACCGGGGGAGAGCGCGGCCGTCGTCGCCGCCATGGAAGGCCATCCGATGGCCAGGGCCGGGCGGGGCGCGCAGGCCCTCGCGGCCGCCGCCATCGGCCACTTCGCGGGCGGCATGATCGGCACGCTCCTGCTGGTGGCCCTGGCGCCCACCGTCGCCGACCTCGCCGTCGACATCGGCGCGCCCGACTACTTCGCCATCATGGTCCTCGCGTTCATCGCGGTCACCTCGGTGCTCGGCTCCTCCCGCGTCCGCGGCCTCGCCTCGCTCCTCATCGGCCTGACCATCGGCCTGGTCGGCCTGGACCAGATGACCGGCCAGCAGCGGCTCACGTTCGGCTCGCTCCAACTCGCCGACGGCGTCGACGTGGTGATCGTCGCGGTGGGCCTCTTCGCGATCGGCGAGGCCCTCTGGGTCGCCGCCCACCTGCGCCGCACCAGCGCCCGGCCGATCCCGGTCGGCCGCCCCTGGCTGGGCAGGGACGACGTCCGGCGCACCTGGAAGTCCTGGCTGCGCGGCCCCCTCATCGGCTTCCCGTTCGGCGCGATCCCGGCGGGCGGCGCGGAGATCCCGACGTTCCTGTCGTACGTGACGGAGAAGCGGCTGTCGAAGCACAAGGACGAGTGGGGCAAGGGCGCCATCGAGGGCGTCGCGGGCCCCGAGTCGGCGTCGTCCGCCTCGGCCGCGGGCACCCTCGTCTCCATGCTGACGCTCGGCCTGCCCACGACCGCCGTCGCCGCAGTGATGCTCGCCGCCTTCCAGCAGTACGGCATCCAGCCGGGCCCGCTCCTCTTCGAACGCGAGGCCGACCTGGTCTGGGGCCTGATCGCCTCACTCTTCGTCGGCATGGTGCTGCTCCTGGCCCTGAACCTGCCCCTCGCCCCGCTCTGGGCGAAGCTCCTGCGCATCCCGCGCCCCTACCTCTACGCGGGCATCCTCTTCTTCGCGGCCGTCGGCGCCTACGCGGTCGGCGGCGAATCCCTCGACCTCGTCATCCTGCTCGTCATCGGCCTGATCGGCTTCGGCATGCGGCGCTACGGACTGCCCGTCCTGCCCGCCGTTATCGGCGTCATCCTCGGCCCGAACGCCGAGCAACAGCTGCGCAGGGCCCTGCAGATCAGCGACGGCAGCGTCCGCGGCCTCGTCGACACGCCGTTCTCCGTGACGGTCTATGGACTCATCGTCCTGATCCTGGCGTGGCCCTTGTTGAAGAAGGCGGTGTTGCGCGCGCGCCGCCGTGACGTAGACGTAGAGGCATGACGACGCCCGAGACCCGCCACGACTCCACGGACACCGCCATCCGACTCGCCACCGCCGCCGACGTGCCCGCCGTGCGGGCCGTCACGGACGCGGCGTACCACCGCTACATCGAACGCATCGGGCGCGTCCCCAGCCCGATGGAGGCCGACCACGCGGCCGATGTCGCGGCGGGTTTCGTGTACGTCACCGGAGACCCCGTGGTGGGTCTCCTGGTGCTCGTCCCGCGTCCGTACGAGGGCCGGCTCCTCCTGGAGTCGATCGCGGTCCACCCCGATGCCGCGGGGCAGGGGGTGGGCCGCCGCCTGCTGTCCTTCGTGGACGACCACGCGCGTGCGCTGGGCCTGATCGAGATCCGCCTCTACACCAACGCGCTGATGTGGGAGAACCAGAAGATCTACCCCCGGTACGGATACGAGTTCGTCGAGCGGCGGGTGGAAGGGCCCTACGACCGGTTCCACTACCGCAAGCGGCTGAAGAACACCTGACGGGGTCTCACCCGTCGGGCCACCACGTCCGCTGGATGTCCTTGCGGACCTCGGGCCTCTCCTGCGGCCGCACCTCCGCCTCCTGGCGGTCCCGCACCCGGCGGCTGACGGACTTGCCCGCGGGTTTGTGCGTGGTCACTCGGCGCATGGCGGCCTCCCTGACTTCCGACTCCCTGCCTTACCGATGTCCATTCGAGGACCGCCGTAGACCTCTTCGCGCCTGCTTTCTGATCGAGGGGCGATTGTCAGTGGTGGCTGCGACCCTCTGGGGATGACGAACAACGAGGCGATCGCGCCCGTCGATTGGGACGCCGCGGCAGCCACTTTCGACGACGAACCGGACCACGGCCTGCGCGACGGGACGGTACGCCTGGCCTGGGCGGACCGCCTGCGGGACTGGCTGCCCGACACCCCCGGGGACGTCCTCGACCTGGGCTGCGGCACCGGCAGCCTCGCCCTCCTCGCCACGGACCGGGGCCACCGCGTCACCGCGGTCGACCTGTCCCCGGCCATGGTGGAGCGGGCCCGCGAGAAGCTGGCCGGCCGGGACGCCGAGGTCCTGGTCGGCGACGCGGACCACCCGCCCGTCGAGGGACGGAAGTTCGACGTCGTCCTGGCCCGGCACATCCTGTGGATGCTGCCCGACCCCGAGACGACCCTGCGCCGCTGGCGCGCCCTGCTGCGCCCCGGCGGCCGCCTGATCCTGATCGAGGGCGTATGGGGGACGGTGGCCCCCACCGGACTGCCGATGCCCCGCCTCGTGTCGGCCCTGACCCCCCTCGTCTCCCACCTCCACTCCGAGCGCCTCTCCGGGGACGCGCGGCTGTGGGGGAGACGGGTCGAGGACGAGCGGTATGCGGTGGTGGGCGTGGTGCCTGCCGCCCCGGTCCGGCACACCGAGATCGTCGACGTCCACCTGATCCTGTGCCGCGGCGACGAGGTCCTGCTGTCCCGCCGCGCCGGGACGGGGTACGGCGACGGCCTGCTGCACCTCCCGTCGGGCCACGTGGAGGACGGCGAGGACGTCCGCGCGGCCATGCTCCGGGAGGCGCGCGAGGAGGTCGGCCTCGACCTGGACCCCGCCGACCTGCGCGCGGAGGCGGTCGTCCAGCACCGCGGCCCCGGGCAGGCACCGCGCACCGGCTGGTTCTTCTCCGCGGAGCACGGCGCGGGCGGCGAGCCGTTCAACGCCGAACCGGACAAGTGCGCCGAGCTCGTCTGGCACCCCCTGTCCGCGCTGCCGCACGACATGGTGGCGTACTGCCGCGCGGCCCTGACCGCCTGGCACGCGGGCGAACGCTTCGTGGTCCACTGGCAGTCGGACGACGAGCCCGTCGCGTACGACAGCGACCGTACGGCGGCGGCGACACCGCTGACTCCCGCGCGGGCGGGCGGCATTCACCACGTGGAGCTGTGGGTGCCGGACATCGAGGCGGCGGAGGCCTCGTGGGAGTGGCTCCTGGGCGAGTCGGGCCATGTGCCCCACCGGCGCTGGGCGCGCGGGCGCAGCTGGCGGCGCGCGGGCGAGGAGACGTACGTGGTCCTCGAAGAGTCCCCTGACCTGCGGCCCGGTGGCCATGACCGGCGGCGTCCCGGTCTGAACCACCTGGCGCTCCACGTGCCGGGGCGGGCCGAGCTCGACCGGATCGTGGCCGAGGCGCCCGGCCACGGCTGGACCCTGCTCTTCCCGGACCGGCACCCCCACGCGGGCGGCGAGGCCCACTGCGCGGCCTACCTGGAGGACGCGTGGGGGTTCGAAGTGGAGCTGGTCGCCGACTAGTCGACGCGCAAGCCCTCGCCCAGGGCCATCGCCTCCAGCTCCTCCAAGGCGCGGACCGCCGCGGTGGCGGCCGCCGGGTCCGTGGTGGGCAGGGCGCTTGCCGCGAACTCGTCCTCGTCCAGGCGCAGTACCGTGCCGCCGTCCGCCGAGCACCACAGGTCCAGGTCCAGGTCCTCCACCGTGAGGACGGAGCCTTGGCGGACGGCGGGGCGTGTGACGTCGCAGTACCAGCCCTTCAGGGTGCCGTCCGCGGCGTACACCTCCTTGATCGCGTACCACCGGTCGCGCCAGTAGTGCTCGGTGAAGACGTCGCCCGGCTCGAAGCGTACGAAGCCGAAGTCGCGGACGTCGGGGGCCGCCCAGGGGGCGCGGACGGTGATCCGGGTCCCGTCGTCGCGGACGAGCCGTGCCGGATAGCGGATCTTGGTGCGGCCCGCCTTGACTAGGGCGATCTCCAGCGTGGCCGCCGGTTCCACCGGTGTCGCCGGGTCAGCCGAGGGTGCGGACATGGCGGACCTCCGTCGCGCAGATCTCGTAACCGAACCACTTGTTGATCGCGAGCATCGGTCCGTTCTCGGTGTCGTTGCCCGTGAACGCCTCCGTGCAGCCCGCCGCGCGGGCCCGGTGCAGGGAGTCGTTCTTGGCGAGCTTGGCCAGGCCGCGGCCGCGGTGGGCGCGGGCAGTGCCCGTCATGTTGGATCCGTAGCGGCCCGCGCCGTCCGTGCGGGCCAGGCTGAACGCCGCGGGGCGGCCGTCCACCAAGGCGACGCTGGTCAGCTCCTGATCGACCAGCGGGTGGTGCCAGGTCTCGGCGAGCCAGTGCTCGTAGTCCGTGAACTCGGCGGGCACATCGCCCGGTTCGTCCGCCACCGTCTCCGCGTCCAGCGCGAAGAGCGCGCGTGCGTCGTCCGCGAACACCGAACCGCTGACCAGCTCCACCCCGGCCGGCGGCTCCCGGCGGGGCGGCAGCGTGCCGTGCGCCAGGTCCAGACGGAGGAAGTGCGCGCTGCGACTGGCCCGGTAGCCGTGGCGCTCGGCGAAGGCGCGGTTCGCGGGCTCGTCGAGCACCCACGAGTAGACGGTCTGGGCGCCCGCGTCCGCGAGGTACTCCTCCGCGGTGCGCAGGAGCAGCGTTCCTGCGCCCCTGCCGAGCCGGTCGGGATGGACGTAGACGTTGGCGTAGCCCTGGCCCGGCTCGGGGCTGTCGTAGGCGATGCCCACCTGCGCCGTGCCGATGATCTCGCCGTCCGTCTCGGCGACCAACTGCCGGTAGGCGGAGTCCGGATGGGCGTGCGCCCGGTCGAACGTGATGGAGTCGGGGGTGGCGAGCATGGCGGGTACGCAGGCCCGGCGCACGGCGGCGAAACCCGCGTCGTCCGCGGCGGCTGTCGGCGCGTCGTGGACGAGGGCTCGGACGACGATCACAGTCATGGAGCCGCACGCTACGTGCGGGCGCGCCGGGCCGCCTCCCATTTTTCCGCCGTCACTGCCGCCACTGCCGCGGCTGTCGCGGTCGCGGCGGTGCCACCGGGGGCGTGACGTGCGGGACAATCGCTGCGTGACATTGAAGATCCACATCGATGGGGGCGCGAGCGACGCGCCGTACGAGCAGGTGCGGGCCCGGATCGCCGAGCAGGCGAGGTCCGGTGCGCTGCCGGTCGGCTACAAGCTGCCCACGGTCCGGGGGCTCGCCGAATCGCTCGGACTCGCCGCGAACACGGTGGCCAAGGCCTACCGGGCGCTCGAGTCCGACGGGGTCATCGAGACCCGGGGGCGGAACGGGACGTTCGTCGCGGCGGCGGGTGACGCGGCCGCGAGGGAGGCGTCCACCGCCGCACAGTCGTACGCGGAGCGGGTCCGCCGCCTCGGCCTCTCGGAGGAGGACGCGCTCACCGCGGCCCGGGACGCGCTGCGCGCCGCCTACGGGAGCTCCGGGTAGAGCCCACCCGCCAGGGGCCCCGCCTCGGATCGCGCTCCTAGAGGTACAACCCCGAGTCCGCGCCCTCCCGCTGGTCCGGCACCGAGGTCGGTGGCGTGCCGCGGCGCAGGGCGAAGAGCTCGGCGAGGGTGGCGCCCTCGCGGCCCACGCCCTCGTCCGTGCCGAGCCAGTCCACCGCCTCGGAGCGGGTCAGCGCGCCGACCTCGATGCGGGCCAGGCAGCGGCCGGGGCGGACCACGGCGGGGTGCAGGCGCTCCAGGTCCTCATTGGTCGTCACGCCCACCAAAACGTTCCGCCCCTGGCCGAGCAGCCCGTCCGTGAGATTGAGCAGGCGCGAGAGCGCCTGACCCGCCGTGTGCTTCGCCTCGCCGCGGATCAGTTCGTCGCAGTCCTCCAGGAGCAGCAGCCGCCACCGCCCCTTCGCCGTCCCGTCGTCCTCACCGATCGCGATGTCCATGAGGTACCCGACGTCGCTGAACAGCCGCTCCGGGTCGAGCACGCAGTCCACCTGGCACCAGTCGCGCCACGACCGCGCGAGCGTCCGCAGCGCCGACGTCTTGCCCGTGCCCGGCGGCCCGTGGAGGAGGAGCAGCCGGCCCGAGATGTCCTCGGGCACCGTCTTCATCAGCTTGTCCATGGCGTCGGCGACGGGCGCCGTGTAGTTGGGCCGCACCTCCTCCCACGTACCGGCGGAGATCTGCCGGGTGGTGCGGTGCGGGCCGCGCCGCGGGGAGACGTACCAGAAGCCCATGGTCACGTTCTCCGGCTGGGGCTCGGGCTCGTCCTGCGCGCCGTCCGTGGCCTGCTTCAGCACCTTCTCGGCGAGCTCGGCGGTGGTCGCGGTCACCGTGACGTCCGCGCCCCGGTTCCAGCGGGAGACCAGGAGGGTCCAGCCGTCGCCCTCGGCGAGCGTCGCGCTGCGGTCGTCGTCGCGGGCCGCGCGCAGCACCTTCGCCGCGGGCGGCAGCAGCGTGGAACCGGACTTGACGCGGTCGATGTTGGCACTGTGCGAGAAGGGCTGCTCGCCCGTCGCGAAACGGCCGAGGAAGAGGGCGTCCACGACATCCGACGGGGAGTCGCTGTCGTCGACGTTGAGCCGGATCGGCAGGGCGTCCTGGGGGTTCGCAGACATGCCGCCATGATCCGGCACGCACCCGCCCCCGCGCACCCGGTTTGCAGGGCCGCTCCGTGTGCGCCGTTCGCACTTCCGAGCGCTGTGGCCGCGAGTGAGGAGCTGTGGTGCGGAACCTGTCCTACCGCGTAAGAGCCCCGATACGCTTGTCGCTGATGGGACGTCATGGGTGGTTTTCGGAAGCACGGCGGTGGCGACTCGCCGCACTGCTCGGAGTCGGTCTGGCCGTACTGGCCCTGGTGATCACGTTGGTCAACACACTTCCCGGGGACGGTGGCAGCACCGAGGGCACCACCCGGGACGGCGACAAGGTGCACGGCACGCCCGCGGTCCCGCCCAAGGACGCCGATCCGGAGGTCGGCTGGGGCTTCACCCACACCCAGTACAGCGCGGACGAGGGCGAGGAGGAAGCCGTCGAGCGCGTCCGCGCCGAACTCGCGGGGCAGGGGCGGCCCGTCCCGCAGATCCAGCACATCATGGGCTGGGGCGCGGGCAATCCGGAGCCGGTCGACGGCCGTTACGACTTCTCCGACATGGACCGCCGGATCGACTTCGTGCGGGCGAGCAAGGGCACGCCCGTGGTCACGCTGTGCTGCGCGCCGGACTGGATGAAGGGCGGCGAGCCCGGCGCGGAGAACACCGACTGGAGCCAGCAGGCTCTGGAGACCGCCCCGGAGCCCGAGCACTACGACGACTTCGCGCGGCTCGCCGCGACCGTCGCCAAGCGCTATCCCGACGTACGTCACTTCGTCGTCTGGAACGAGTTCAAGGGTTTCTGGAACGACGAGAAGGCCCGCTGGGACTACGAGGGATACACCGAGCTCTACAACCTCGTCCACCGCGAGCTCAAGAAGGTCGACAAGGACATCATGGTCGGCGGCCCCTATCTGGTCATGGACAGCATCGACCCCCGCCAGACGGAGAACGCGTCGGAGGTGGAGGGCCCTTGGGGCCGCCTCGACCAGCGGCCTCTCGACGCCTTCGAGTACTGGAACAAGCACAAGAGGGGCGCGGACTTCGTCGTCGTCGACGGCGCGAGCTACACCGCGGACGACGAGCTGCTGCCCGACGAGTTCAAGGCCACCGACAAGTTCACGGCCGTCGGCGAGTGGGTGCGCGAGCGGACCGGGGACCTGCCCCTGTGGTGGGCCGAGTACTACGTGGAGCCCGGCGACAGCCAGGACAACCGCGACGACTGGTCCGAGGCGCACCGCGTGGCCGTCCATGCCTCGGGCCTGATGGCGATCGCCCGCGGCGGCGCCACCAGCGGCTTCTATTGGAACCCGCAGAAGCGGGGCGCGAAATGCGCGGGCTGCCTGTGGACGGCCACCCAACAGGCGGACGGCGGGGACAAGTTGCCGATGCTGGAGCTCATCGAACGGTTCGGCAAGGAGTTCGGCCCCGGGACCGCGTACGAGACGGTGACGGTTGCCGCCGACGACCGCCCCCACGTCCGCGTCCTCGCCGACGACGAGGCGATCCTCGTGGCGAACACCCTCGACCGGCGGTTCAGCACGAAGGTCGACGGACGCCGCGTCGACCTGGCGGGCTACGAGGTGAAGTGGCTCAAGCGCTGAGCCTCACGCCATCGTCACGAACCGCTGGATCAGTGAGGCGAGCAGCACCGCGAGCAGCGGCAGCGAGAACCAGAAGCTGCCCTGCAACCACCGCTGCTGCCGCACGCTCGGCGCCGCGGCGACCCGCACCACCTCGCGCGCCCCGAGCAGCAGCACCAGCGCGACGGCGGCGAGGCCGCCCACCACCGACCACGGCGTCCACGTCACCTTCGGCCCGACAGGCCCGGGATCGGCCCGCGCGACCCTGCCGTCCGGCTGCTCGCTCAGGGTGTAGACGGTCGCGTCGGCGTTGGCGAAGACCTTCTTCAGGTCCTCGCGGTCGTCGAGGTTGCGGATGAGCCGCGTCTCCCACGTCTTCGAGTAGCCGGCGTCCAGCTGCAGGAAGGCCGTCTGGCTGCGGTTGATCATCAGGTACGAGTTGGGTCCCGCGTCCTTGAGGGCCTTCGCCAGGCCGGACACCAGGACCGGGTCGGCGGGCGCGAGCGTCGGAACGTACTCCACCTTCTCCATGTCCCGGGAGCCCCACGGAATCGACGGCGTCACGTTGTTGACCGTGTCGTTGCTCATCCAGAGCAGCCGTGCCGTCGGCTCGTCGTGCGCGTACACGTACTCCATCGCCGCGACCTCGCCGGGGCGGACCCGCTCGAAGGGTTCGTTGCCCCAGCGGGCGACCAGGAACCCGCCGATCAGGACGAGCCCGGCGAGCAGGGCGGCCAGCGGCGCGAGATGCACCCGGCCACGGCCACCGCCACCGTCGCGCTCGTCCGGTGTGCCGCCCGCGCGCGGGAACAACGCCAGGCCGGCGAGCAGCGCCGCGCCCGGCAGCGCGAACATGAAGACGCGCAGGGCCATCTCACCGCCGTACGACTGCATGCCGAAGCCCAGGAACGGCACGAAGGTGAGGACGAGGAGCGAGCGCTCGCCGTACTTGTGGAAGCGCCGCCGCCACCAGCCGAAGCAGGCGAACGCCATGACGCCGCCGGCCATCGCCACCCGCACGTACAGCACCAGCTTGTGGGTGGGATCGCCGCCCTCGATGCGTCCGGAGACCGACGAGGACACATTGCCGCCCACCCCGCCGACCCCGCCGAACAGTTCCCCGAAGTGCCCCGACCAGTACGGCTCGGCGAGGAAGCCGAGCCACACGACGACGAGCACCCCGAAGAGCAACGGCAGGCCGCGCAGCTCCGAGCGGCCGACCAGGACGAGGACCGTGAGGACGCCGAGCATCACGAACGGCGTGAGTTGGTGCGCGGGGACCGTCGCGGCGAAGAGGCCGATCAGGACCAGGAGCAGCACCGCGCGTTCCCCGCGGCCGGCGGGCTCGACCTCGGCCTCGCCCGGGCGCCGCTTGGCCCACAGCACGCGCGGGGCGCGGAACCACACCAGGAGCACGGCGACGAAGACGATGTAGAGGAGGTACGTGAAGCCCTGCGGGGAGAAGTAGTCCTGACCGACCCAGCCGCTGAGGACGAAGATCCACAGACCCGCCCACTTGGCGCGCCAGGCCGCCCGCACGGACCGCACGAGCAGGAACATCGGGGCCAGGTAGAGCAGTTGGATCGCCGTCGGCCACCAGCGGATCACCTCGGTCATGTCCGAGACGCCGCACGCCTCCGCGACGAAGGTGGCCGCGGCGAAGAACCCCGGCCAGCTCCAGCGCGCGTCCAGGTCGGGCACCGCGGTGCCGGTCCTGTCGATGTACTCCATGAAGCCCAGGTGCTGCCAGGCCGTGGCGAACCGCGGCTCGGTCTCGACGACCGCGGGCAGCGCGTGCAGCGATACGACGGTGGCGAGCAGGGTGAGCAGGAGGAGGCCCTTGACCGGCCGGTCCATCCAGAGCAGCGCGGCGAACACGACGACGAGGAGGGCGGCGCCGATCAGCGTCGGCGTCGGGAGCACGGAGATCAGGCCGAGCCCGCCCATGGCGTCCAGGTCCTGCTCGCCGAGACCGAGGACGGGCAGCCAGTACAGGGCGAGGGCGGCGGTGAGGAGCAGCGCCAGGACGAGGATGTGGCGGCGGGGGGTGCGCGGGGGCGGGGCCGGTTCGCCAGGGGCCGCCGGTTCCGGAGGAGCGGCGACGGGTTCTGCCGGAGCCACTGGTTCCGGAGGAGCTGCTGCCGCGTCCTCCACGGCGTCGGACACGTGGTCCGGTCCAGGCCCCGTGACGGGTGTGGTGCCCGACCCCGCCGGAGTGCTCAGCGCCCAGGTCGGCCGGTGGTCCACGTCGTCCCCCTCGCTCCGCGCCACGGGCGTCCCCGCCGCCGGAGTGCCGGGACCGGGCCGCACGTCCGGCCTGCGCTCCTGGTGCTCGAAGTCGAGCTGCACGGCCAGCTGAAGCGTGTCCGAGTCGAGCGACTCGCGCAACGCCCACGCGGGCCCGCGATGCTGCCTGCACTCCCCGCCCCCGGCCGAAGCCCCCGAGGCACCCCCAGCACCAGCGGCCCTCGCCCGCACCTGTTCCGCAGGCGCGTCCGGCGTCCCCAGGTCGGCCAGGTCCCCGTCCGGCGCCGCCCCTCCGGCCTTCGCCGAGGGCGCCGCCCGCACCACGCGGTACAGCTTCGGCGCCGCGATGGCCACGATCACCGCCAGACTGCAGATCTCCGCGACGCCCGCGCCGGTCAGCCCCATCCGCGGCAGCAGGATCAGCGTGAGGCCGAGCACCAGGACGCACAACAGACCCTGCAGCCAGGCGATGCCGGACGTCTTGCTCTGCGCGCGCTGCACCGCGAAGTACGTCTCCATGACGACCCGCAGCAGCGCCCCCACCACGAACCAGCGCAGCAGCGGAGTGGCCGCGTCCGCGTACCCCTGGCCGAACATGCGCAGGATCAGCGGTGCGGCCAGGAAGAGGATCCCGCACACCGGCAGCATGATCAGCGCCATCCGGCGCAGTGCCGAGCGGGTGTTGGCGGCGAGCAGCGCAGGATCGTGCGCGCCCTCCACGGTCAGCGAGGCACCCATGTTGATGGCGAGCAGATTGATGGTGCTGCCGATGGTGGTGGTGATGTAGAAGTACGCGTTGTCGACCGAGCTGACCTGCGACGCCACGATCACCGGGACGAGGTAGACCACGGCGAGCGAGAAGAGCGAGCCGGTGTAGTCGCCGGCGAGGAAGCGGCCGATCTCGCGCAGCGTCGGCGGCTGCGCCTTCCCCTCGGTGGCCTGCACGTGCCGCGGCACCAGGCGCCGGAACACCAGCCAGCCGAGCGGGATCACCGACACGAGGATCGAGGCGACCCAGGAGACGAAGACGCCCGCGGTGGGGATCGCGGCGGCGATCGCGATGAGCAGTGCGAGCTTGGCGACCGAGAAGACGGTGTTGCCCACCGGCACCCAGAGCGCGCTGCGCAGCCCGGTCAGGACGCCGTCCTGCAGCGTGAGGACCGACCAGGCCACCACGGCGAGGACGAAGCCGACGCCGTGGACGGGGCCGTGCAGGAAGCGGTACGAGGGGCCCCACAGGTCCAGTGTGAGCAGGAAGAGGACGGCGGCGAGCGCCACCACGGCGGAACTGCCCGCGTACGTACGGAAGATGAGCTTGCCCGTGGCGCGGCCCGCGATGGGGATGAACCGCGCGAGGGCGCCCATCAGCGTCAGCGCGGCGAGCCCCGCGAGGAGCTTCATCGCGGCGATCGCCGCCGAGCCCTGACCGACCGCCGACTCCGAGTAGTACCGGGCGGCGGCCAGCCAGAAGCCCACGCCGAGCACGCCGGAGATGCCGGTGTTGAGCATCAGCGCGTACGCGTTGCGGAACAGCGGGCTCTGGCCGTCCCCGCGGCCCGGCAGGCGCATTCTGCGGGCCCTGCCGAACCTGCCGGCCCTGCCGGTCCCGCCGGACTTACCGGACTTGTCGGACGGCGACGGGCCCCCGGCGCTCGCGGAACCGGGGGCGCCGGTCTGGGCCGTGGTCGTGTCAGACACGGGAACGCGTTGCCTTCCGACGGACCTGTCGGGCTCTGCGGACCACGGCGTACCCCTTGGTGAGGGCGTGGTCCCTGGCGAAAATGCGGCCGATCGAGCGGCCGGTCACGAGCCGCTCGAACTCCTCGGCCCCTGTGGTGCGCCGCACGGTCACGCGCCGCAGTGCGTATGGTCCCTGCGTCCGGCATGCCAGGCGGTTGCCGACGGCGAGCGCCTGCCCGAAGCCCGTCTCGCGCACCCGTTCGCGCACCCGCCGGTCGGAGTAGCCGAACGGGTACGCGAAGGACACGGGCCGGGTGCCCAGCTCGTCGGCGACGATGTCGCGGCAGCGCCGCAGCTCGGAGCGGAGCCGGTCGTCGTCCAGCTGGTCGAGTTCGGGGTGCGTGTGGCTGTGCCCGCCGATCTCGGCACCGGTGGCGGCGAGTTCGCGCACCTGGTCCCAGTCGAGCATGCGGTCGGGGGCGCCCCCGGTGTCGTACTTCCCGCGCAGCCAGCCGGTGGAGACGAACAGGGTCGACGCGAAGCCGTGCCCGGCGAGCACGGGCAGCGCGTACCGGTGCACGCCTTCATAGCCGTCGTCGAAGGTGATCAGGACGGGCCGCTCGGGCAGCGACCCGCAGGAGGTGCGCCAGAGGGCGGCGAGCCGGGCGGTGGTGAGCGGGGTGAAGCCGCGCTCGGCGAGCACCTTCATCTGGCGTTCGAAGGCGTCGGGGGAGACCGAGAGGTCGTGCGTCGCGGCGTTCGGCGCGCGCGCGACGGAGTGGTACATCAGTATCGGCACGGGTCTCGTGCTCATGCGGCAGCCCCCTCGCCGCCCGTGTCTGCCGTCCCGGCGATCTCCACGACCGAGAACGTGGCGCCTCCCCTGCGCGCACGGACGCTCCCGACTATGTACCCCCCTGCCGCGGTGAGCACTCCCGCCACGATCGCCCCCGCGCGCCCCGCACCGCCCGGCCGGCCGAGCGCCGCGTCGCGCAGGCCGCGGCCGATCCCGGCGGGCAGCACGCGCGTGGTGTAGCGCCGCTCGGACTCGAGTCCCTTGGCGGCGCCGACACTTCGGGAGACGAGTGCCTTGGAGAGGCCTTCCGCGTACGTCCTCGTACGGAAGTAGCGGAACCGTTCCCGCGCGGCGGGCACCCGGTGGTGGATCACCGCGCGGTCGTCGATGAGCAGCACCGCGTCCGGCCGGGCGCGGCTGAGGCGGATGCAGAACTCCGTCTCCTCGCAGCCCAGCGGCCGCTTGTCGCCGTCCCGGCCGATGCCCGTGGCGAAGCCGCCCGCCGCGGCGAAGGCGGTGCGGCGGAACGAGGCGTTCCCGCCGAGGACGTTGCGCACCCGCACCCGCCCCCGGGGCAGCCCCTTGTACGTGCAGCCGACCACCCAGTCGAACTCCTCGGGGAACCAGCCGGGCCGCCGCCCTGAGTCCCAGGCGGGCAGGGTGCGGCCGCCGACGGCGAGGACCCGCGGGTCCTCGAACGCCTCGGCGAAGTACCGCAGCCAGTCCCGCTCGGCGACGGCGTCGTCGTCGAGGAAGGCGACGATGTCGCCGCGGGAGGCGGCGATCCCGGTGTTGCGCCCCGCCGAGAGGCCGCGGGGGCCCGCGTTCGCGAGCACCCGCACGCCCTCGGTCTCCTTGTACTCCTTGGTGAGGCGGTCCAGGAGCGAGGCGTTGTGGTCGACCACCAGAAGGATCTCCAGCGCCGCCCGCGACTGCGCGCGCACCGAGGAGACCGCCGCGAGGATGTCCTCCCAGCGGTCCTCGGTGTACGCGCAGAGGACGACGGATGTCTCCGCGCTCAAGACACCTCTCCCTGACCGGCGCGGCGGGGCAGCCCCCGGCCGTCCTTGCGCCGTGCGCCGCGCCTGCCCCGGTTGGAGCGCTCGGAGAGGATCACCTTCAGTACGCGGATGCCGTCCCGGACGGCTCTGAGGTTGCTGGTGCCGTGGATCCGCAGGTACTCGTGGCTCGGGATCTCCTGGACCTTGAGCCCTGCCTTGACGACCCGGATGTTCATCAGGGTCTCGACCTCGAAGCCGGTGCAGTCGAGCTCGATCTTGTCGAGGCAGTGCCGCCAGAAGGCGTTGTAGCCGTAGCACAGGTCGGTGTAGCGCGCGCCGAACTTGGTGTTCACGACCGAGCACAGGACGTGGTTGCCGAGCTTGCGGATCGGTGTCATGTCGTCCGTGCCGCCGCCGTTGGCGAACCGGGAGCCCTTGGCGAAGTCCGCGCCCGAGACGAGGGCGGAGACGTAGGAGACGATTTCGTTGCCGTCGGCGGAGCCGTCGGCGTCGACCATCACGATGATGTCGCCCGTGCACGCGGCGAAGCCGGTGATGAGAGCGTCACCCTTGCCCTTGCCGAGCTGGCGGACGACCTTCACGTCCGGCCGCAGCTCACGGGCGACGGCCACGGTGTCGTCGGTGGAATTGCCGTCCACGAGGACGACCTCGTGCACCCAGTCGGGCAGTGTCTTGAAAACGTACGGAAGATTCTCCGCTTCGTTCATGGCCGGTATCACCACACTGACCGGCGGAGTGATCGCCAAGTGTGTGGAGATCGGACGGTAGTTCCTTGAGATCTCTTCTAACGGCTCTTGTCCGGCGTCTGCCGGGCGCACAAAAGAAGTCATGAGTCCGGTGATCCCTCTCGTCCGGTGGACGGCCCGCCCCCGGGCAGTCCGGAAATTGATCCGGGTCGAAAGGGGGGTTCTCACTTGAGCGTGACGAAATGGATCTCCGTGCATGCCGAGTGAGCTGGCATTTGCGCGGGACGTGACTCGGCTGAAAGAGCGGCCACCGAGCACGGCACCCCCCTACCGCGCCCGCACCGGCACCATCGCGATCTTGAGCCCTCCCCTTGATCGCATTGCGTGATGTGCCGTTGCGGGTGGATGTACGACGGTATTGATGAATGAGACTGTATGGCAAGACCTGGAGCGTGGTCCCACGTTTTTCATGATTTGCGTAAACTGTTCGATCTTATTCGGACCGGCTTATTCCCTGACCCCTAGATCGAATTCGCCCCATACGCTTGAGCAGTTTGTCGGCCGGTTCGAACAATTCCGGTCGGGACTGCACGGTGTTGCGCAGCGCGCGCACCGGGGCACGTCGTGCCCGGTGTCCCAGCGCCGCCGGGTGACGGAGCGCCACCCACCCCTCGGACACGGCGATTTCGCGTGTCTTGAGGGAGTCCTTGTAGGCCTTCTGGCCGCGGCCGAGGTCGATGTGGGCGATCCCGTCGGCGGCGGCGCCCTCGGCCATGTGCAGATGCATGATGAGGCCGGGCGAGTACTTCGCGTAGGCCGGGTCGTACGCCGGGAACCAGCAGGTGTGGATCCGCTCGGAACGCAGCCCGAAGTGCGCGGCGATCGGCACGTCGGCGGCGTAGAGGACGGAGAGGACCCCGGCGAACGAGTCGGTGCGGGTGTGGAAGAGCCGGCGCAGCAGCCGGACGATCCAGGGGCGCGCGAAGCGGTCGCTGCGGCCGGTCCTGCGGTACTGCGCGGACTTCCAGCCCATCAGCGTGGTGAGGACCG
This sequence comes from Streptomyces sp. NPDC039480, assembly GCF_055597165.1. Lineage (NCBI taxonomy): Bacteria > Bacillati > Actinomycetota > Actinomycetes > Kitasatosporales > Streptomycetaceae > Streptomyces > Streptomyces sp. NPDC039480. Next base: position 106,345 of record NZ_JBVITX010000006.1, read on the forward strand.
CGGGGTCGCGCTCGTCGTGCACGTACCGCACGGCGCCGTGGTCGCGGCTCAGCCTGCGCTCCTTGGCGAGTGTCGGCTTGAGGAACTTCGGGGAGCGCTCGCGGAGCCCGCGGAGATAGACGTCGTACCCCTGATCGAGATCGATGACGGGAGAGGCGAACACGCCGGAGGCGTGCGCCTCGAACGGCGCCTGACCGGCCACCAGATGGTCGAATTCCCACAGGGCGAGCCCGCACGCCCGCAGCAGCTCCCTGGCGTCCCAGTCGAAGCCCGGCCGGTGCACCAGGCCCTGGCAGTCGGAGATGCCGAGACCGATGGCCCGGCCGATGCCGGTGGCCGATCTCTGGAAGGGGAGGAACGCGGCGGGCTCGCCGTCCTCGCGCGCGACGGCGATCCGCACTCCGCGCCGCTCGTGCCCGAGCGCGAGCGTGAACTCGGGGGAGAGGAAGGGGTTGGCGAGACCGGTCGAGCCGTGGAGGTGCGCCTTGGACTGCAGCGCGGTCCACGCCGCCCGGTCGGCGGCGGTCAGCTCGCCGGGGCGGTGCACGGTGATGTTCACGTCAGGTGGTCCACCTTCTCGCCGGACGGCCGCGCAGCCGTCGCACCACGGTCAGCAGGAGGATGAGCGAGCTCAGGGCGGCGACCGCGGCGACACCGCCGCGCACCGACCACACGTGCAGCGCCAGCATGCCCTGGGCGACGAGCAGGTCGACTGCGACGGCCCCTGCCACCGACACCACGGCCCGGCCCCACGGCGTGAGGCTCCGCAGCGCCGCGCCGATCGCCGCCCCGGGCGCGGCGATGAGGAAGAAGAGGGTGAACGGGCCGCGCAGCGGTGAGTCCAGGTCGACGAGCGCGAGCACCGCGCCGACCCCGCCGACGGCGACGGCCGCTCCCGCGAGCAGCGGTACCAGGTCGTGACGGCCGCCCCGTCCGGTGTGCTGCCCCGTGTCCGCTGGTGGTGCCTTGATCCCGTTGGTCTGCATGGGCGACTTTGCCCCCCGACGCGCCGGATGCCGGGCTTCAATGTCGCCCACCCCTCGACGGCCCGTCAAGATGCGGAGAGGGCGTGCAAATGTTCCCCGCCACAACCGGTCGAAGCTGAACTTCCCGCGATCACAAGGGAATTGTTCAAGAACTTATTGACATGGACACTATCGGCGGCCGGGGGTGCGTGCTACCACGGTCGCAGCAGAAACCCTGCTAAGGGAGGTTCCATGAAATTGTCCCGGATCACGGCATACATGTCCTCGCTCCTCCTCGCGGCCGCCTTCGCGCTCACCGGCGCGGCAGCGGCCCACGCCGAACAGTCTTCCGGCCAGAAGGCCGCGGCCACGGGCTATGTGGCCCTCGGCGACTCCTACTCGTCGGGCGTCGGTGCCGGCAACTACGACAGCGGAAGCGGCAATTGCAAGCGCAGCAACCGCGCCTACCCCGCCCTGTGGGCAGCCGCCCACTCACCCTCGAGCTTCGCCTTCACCGCTTGCTCGGGCGCTCGTACGGGTGATGTTCTGGCGAACCAGCTGGGCCCGCTCAGCGCCGGCACCGGCCTCGTCTCCCTCTCCGTCGGCGGCAACGACGCGGGCTTCGCCGACGTCATGACGACCTGTGTGCTGCAGTCCGAGAGCAACTGCCTGGCCCGCATCAACCAGGCGCGCCAGTACGTCGACTCCACACTCCCCGGGAACCTCGACAGGGTGTACGACGCGATCAGGGCGAAGGCCCCCTCCGCCCGTGTCGTCGTCCTCGGCTACCCCCGCTTCTACAAGCTCAGCGGCAGCTGCGCCGCCGGCCTCTCCGAGCGCGAGCGGGCCGCCATCAACGGCGCCGCCGACTACCTCAACGCCGCCACCGAGAAGCGCGCCGCCGACCACGGCTTCGCCTTCGGTGACGTCACCTCCACCTTCACGGGGCACGAGATCTGCTCAGGCAGCCCCTGGCTGCACAGCGTCAACTGGCTCAACATCGGCGAGTCCTACCACCCCACCGCCGCCGGCCAGTCCGGTGGCTACCTCCCGGTCTTCACCGCGGCGGCCTGACCCCCACCGGCTGTCCGTACCCGTTCGGCGTGTAGGAGGCCCCGCCCGTCGGGGTCTCCTCCTCGCAGGTCACCGTGTATTCGACCGAGTTCGACGTCGTCTCCACGGGCTTGCGCACCTGGACGCCGATCGCGTTCTCGTACGTCCCGCCACCCGTGTCGTACGCCGTCTCCACGTGATTGACCTGCCGCGTCCTGCTCCCCGATGAGAAGGACAGGGTCTTCCAGCCGGGTTCGCTCGGCTCGCCGGACTCCGTCACCCAGCGGTACTCGACGGTGGCGGGGGCGCGCCCCACCGTGAACGTCGCGGTGAACGACGGAGCATGAGCGGCCGCGGGCGGACAGGCGCCCTCGTACTGCGTGTTGGCGCCCGAGACGTGCACCTTCACGGACTGCGGGGCCGGGGTGCTGCCCCCGCCCCCTCCGCTTCCGCCGTTCCCCCCGCTCCCTCCGTTGTTCCCGTCGCCTCCGTCGCCGCCGTTCGTGGAGCCGCCGTCGTCGCCGTGCCCGTCCGTGGAGCCGGTCGACCCGCCGCCGCCGGACCCGCCGTCCGACCCTTCCGACGTACTGCCGCTGCCCCCGGTGGATCCGCCGCTGCTGTCGCTCCCCTCGTTGCCGCCCCCGCCTCCGCCGTCGTCGCGGTTGACGAGGAAGTACGTGAGCCCGCCGAGCGCGAGCGCCAGCGCGACGAGTCCCGCCACCAGGACGACCGCCGCCCGGCGTGACCGGCCGGACCCGGCCGTCGACGTGTCGGTGGTGGCCGTGGTGGGCCACGGCGCGGGGGCGGGCAGGGGAGCGGGCGGTGCCGGCTCGGACGGGGGCCGCTCGGCCGTGGTCGTCGGCAGGTACGGAAGCGCGGTCCCGGTGCGCGGGGTGCCGCCCGAGGCGACGGTGCGCAGATCGTGCTCGGCGTCGGCCGCGGACATTCGCTCGTCCGGGTCCTTGCGCAGCAGCCCCTCGATGGCCGGCGCGAGCGGCCCGGCGCCGCGCGCGGGCGGCAGCGGCTCGTCCACCACCGCACGCAGCGTGCTCAGCGGAGTGTCCTGGCGGAACGGCGAGCTGCCTTCCACCGCGGCGTACAGCAGCACGCCGAGCGACCACAGGTCGGACGCGGGCCCGGGCCGCTGCCCCAGCGCACGCTCCGGCGCCAGGAACTCGGGCGACCCGACGACCTCGCCGGTCATCGTCAGCGCCGAGCTCCCCTCGACCAGGGCGATCCCGAAGTCCGTGAGGACGACCCGGCCGTCGTTCGCGATCAGGACGTTGCCGGGCTTGACGTCGCGGTGCAGGACCCCGGCGTCGTGGGCGGCGCGCAGGGCGCCCAGGATCTCGGCGCCGATCCGGGCGGCCCGCTGCGGGGTGAGCGCTCCCTCGGCGTCCAGCACGTCCGCCAGGGAGAGGCCGCGGACCAGCTCCATGACGATCCAGGGGCGGCCGCTCTCGGTGGCGACGTCGTAGACCGTCACCACGTTCCGGTGGGGGATGCGGGCGGCGGCCCAGGCCTCGCGCTCCAGGCGCGCGTACAGCCGGTCGACCTCACCCGCCGGGAGCCCGGCCGGGGCGCGCACTTCCTTGACGGCCACCTCGCGGCCGAGCACCTCGTCACGGGCCTGCCACACGGTGCCCATGCCCCCCTCGCCCAGCGGCGCCAGAAGGCGGTACCGCCCGGCGATCACGCGCTCTGGCCGGCTCACGGGCGCCCCCCATCCGCAGCGGTGCGATCCTCCACAAAAGTAGCTCAACCGAGCGCTGTTGCCGCCCCCTTGCACATCAATCCACACGCAAGAGCGAGTACGGCGCACGCCGGATGCGTCCGCAGCCCACGTGAGATGGCCCACGTCACCACGGGATGGCGGTCCACGGTCAGGCCGTATGTCCAACTCGCCCTGGAATCAGTTGGATTCGGAGAGTAATCGTCAACCTCCTTGTGGGGTAGGTGAATCCTGCGACCGGGATACACGCGTGTCAGGATGGGGCGATAGGGTTAACCTGCCCTGGGCCGGGTGCCCTCGTACGGGTGGGGAGTGACATGGAACAGATAACGGTGCGCAGCAGGGCGCGTGTCCCTGCGATCACTTGTGGCAGCAGCGCGAGCAGCTCGCGTCTCGACCGCCATCTCTCGGTGCTGGGCGGCCCCGCCGTCCCGCAGCGGGAGTCGCACGAGGCGACGCTGCTGATGCGTGAGCTGACCTCACGTGACACCGCGCACGCCCGCAGCAGCAGGGGTGCCCGAGTGAGGCGAGTCTCGCTCTTCGCGCCACTGCGCCGGTTGCGGCGCTCGCTGTTCGGCGGACGCTGACCGCGGGTGGCCCCCGGGACTGAACCGCCGCTCCGCGGCGGGTCTTTCCCGCCACCCCGCTCTCCCTCCCCCGTCTGTCACACCACCCTGTAACACCCCTGCCTCACGGGGCCGCTCGGCGGCTCCTGACGCGTAGAGATTCAGCCGAACCGCACCGACCGCCGGGCCTATGCGCCCATACTCCCCCGGTCGGCGCGCGTTCGCCGAAGCACCCCTGCCTGCGGCCTCCGGCGCTCGCCGCAGCCTTCAGCGCTCGCCGCGGGCGTACCGCCGGACGGCCGCGGGAACGCACAGCGCCAGCAGCACCAGCGACCAGAGGACCGACCCCGCCACCGGGTGGGCGACCGGCCAGGCCGCGTCCGTCGGGACGGGCGCGTTGCCGCACAGGTCGCGCACCGCCGTCGCCACCGCGCTGATCGGATTCCACTCGGCGACGAACCGCAGCCAGGACGGCAGCCCGTCGGTGGGCAGATACGCGTTCGACAGCAGCGGCAGCATGAAGGTGGCGCTGCCCAGCTGGCCCGCCGCCTCCTCGCTCCGCGACGCGAGCCCCAGCAGGATCCCGATCCACGTGGTCGCGAACCGGAAGAGCAGCAGCAGCCCGAACGCGCCCGCCGCCGCGAGCGGCCCGCCCTCGATCCGCCACCCCATCGCGAGCCCCACGAGCGCCAGCGGCACGAGCCCCGCCGCGGTCGTCACCAGATCGGCCAGCGCCTGCCCGAGCGGCACGGCGGCCCTGCTCATCGGCAGCGTCCGGAGCCGGTCCATCACGCCCCGGTGGGTGTCCTGGGCGGCCGTGAACATGCCGGTCATGATGCCGTTGGCGGCGGTCGCGACGAGCATGCCGGGCACGAGGAAGGCCCGGTAGTCGGAGCCGGGCATCGCGAGGGCGCTGCCGAAGACGTAGCCGAAGAAGAGCAGGAAGACGATCGGCATCGTCTGGGTCATGACCAGGATCGCGGGCGCGTGCCGCACGCGCCGCAGATGCCGGCCGAGCACGGCCGTGCCGTCGAAGAGGATGGCGCTCATGGGGGAGACCTCCGGGGGTCGGGAATCGGGCCTGTGGCCCGGGGCGGGAGCGGCGGCCGGGCTCACGGGACGAGCCGCAGGAAGACGTCGTCAAGCGACGGGCGGCGCAGACCCACGTCGACGACGGGCACCCCCGCCGCGTCCAGCTCGCGGACCAGCCGCGGCAGCGTGAGCGCGGGATCGAGCGAGACGGCGCCGATGGTGCGGGACTCCGCGTCGAGCACCGGCTCCGCCCCCGTCAGCCGGTCCAGGACCGCGGCCGCGACCGGCAGCGCGGCGCCCTCCGCGACGACGACCTCCGCGTAGCTCCCGATCTGCGCCTTCAGCTCCGCGGGCGTGCCGCGATGCGCCGCCCGGCCGCCGTCGATCAGCACGATGTCGTCGGCCAGCCGGTCGGCCTCCTCCAGGTACTGCGTCGTGAGCAGCACCGTCGTGCCCTCGCCCGCGAGCTTCCGCACGGCCTCCCAGATGCCGTTCCTGCTGTGCGGGTCGAGGCCGGTGGTGGGCTCGTCGAGGAAGAGCACGGCGGGCCGGGTGAGCAGGCTCGCCGCGAGGTCGAGGCGGCGCCGCATGCCGCCGGAGTACGTACGGGCCGGGCGGTCCGCCGCGTCGGTCAGGCCGAACTGTTCGAGGAGTTCGTCGGCGCGTCCGCGCGGCGCGCGCAGGAGACGGGAGAAGAGCCGCAGGTTCTCACGCCCGGTCAGATCGCCGTCGACCGACGCGTACTGGCCGGTCACGCCGATGTGCCGGCGCACCGCGGCCGGATCCCGCACCACGTCGTGCCCTGCGACCCGCGCGGTCCCGGCGTCCGGTGCCTGGAGGGTGGTGAGCACCCGGACCGCGGTGGTCTTGCCCGCGCCGTTGGGGCCGAGCAGCCCGCAGACGGTGCCCTCGGCGATGGCGAGGTCCAGGCCCCGCAGGGCGGTGACGGCCGCGCCGCCGGAGCCGTACCGCTTCTCCAGACCCTCACTAAGTACAGCGTACGTAGTAGTCATGCCGTCACGGTACCCCACTACGTACGCTGTACGTAACTAACATGGGGGGCGAGGTGATGATCAATGGCGGGCCGAGCGGCCACTCCCGAAGTGATCTGGGCGCGCCCCGAGCGTGCGGGCCGCGGCCCCAAGCCCGCGTACAGCAGGGCCGACATCGCGCGGGCGGCCGTCCGCATCGCCGACGCGGACGGCATCGCCGCGGTGTCCATGCGGCGCGTGGCGGGTGAGCTGGGCTGCGGCACGATGTCGCTGTACAACTACGTGCCGCGCAAGGAGGACCTGTACGAGCTGATGGTCGACACGGCCAGCGGGGAGTACGAGCTGTCCGAGGAGGCCGTGGGCGGCGACTGGTACGCGGAGATGCTCGCCCTCGGCCGGCAGACCCGGGCGATCCTGCGGCGGCACCCGTGGCTGGTGCACGTCATGTCGACGGTCTACGGCTCCAGCCCGAACGCGCTGCGGTATCTGGAGCACTGCCTCGGCGTCCTGGAGGGCCTCGACGCGCCCTACGGCACCAAGATGGAGCTCATCGCGATGGTCAACGGCACGGCGATGACCGCCGTGGCCAACGAGATCGCCGTCGCCGAGCGCACCAGGGGCCTGCCCTGGTCGGCCGAGCAGGAGCAGGAGGTGCGGTACGCGCATCTCGCCGCGCAGGTGGCGAGCGGGGCGTATCCGCGGCTCGCGGCGATGCTGGCGCAGGCGCCGCCGCCCGGCGACGCGGACGAGAGCTTCGAGCGGGCGCTGCGCAGGCTCCTCGACTCGTTCCGCCCGGACGTCCGCGGCGGCCGATGAGTTTTCCCGCCCGCTGTCGTCCTATTCCGTGAACCCCCAGAAGCGGAGGCATGAGGATGGACGAGCAGTTCACCGCGACGCTGCGGAAGAGTCCGAACAAGGGCGGCTGGACCTATGTGGTGTGGCCCGAGTCGGCCGCGTACTTCCGCACCCGCGGCCTGGTGAAGGTCAGGGGCACGATCGACGGTCATCCGTTCCGGGGGTCTTTCATGGCCCTGGGGGACGGCACGCACAAGCTGCCCGTGAAGGCGGAGGTGCGCAAGGCGATCGGGAAGGAGGAGGGGGACACCGTGACCGTCCGCCTGGAGGAGCGGCTGGAGAGCTAGCCGGCCGGCTAGAGCAGGGCGAACTGTCCGTCCGGGCCCTCTTCGAGGTGGTCGAGGACGGAGGCCGGGCGGCGCGCGGCGTCGGGCACGGGCAGAACGCCCGCGGCGCGCAGGTCGGCCGAGGTGAGGGGCGCGCCGAGCGAGGACGTCAATTCCGCGCGCTGCGGGCCGAGTTCGGCGAGCAGGGCGAGCACCGTGATCAGTTCGAGCAGCTCGGACGTCCACGGCTGGGGCCACGCCGGGGGCCGGATCGCCTCCAGCGTGCCCGCCTCCGCCGCCTCCGTGCGCAGCGCGAACCACCGCTCGACGACGCGCACCCCGCTCACCTCGTACTCCCAGGCCTCCCTCGGCACCGGCGAGATGACGCCCTCCTCGCCGACCCGCAGGACCTCGTCCTCGGCGTCGTACGCCAGGGCGTCGGGACGGGCGGGGAGCGGCGCCCGGACGTACGGCCTGCGTCCGCCCGGCAGTTTCGGGCGCTCGCCGTCGCCGCGCAGCTGTAGACGCAGGAGCCGCTGCCCGAGCTCCACGCCCCGCGCCCAGACCTCGGCGTCGTGCGTGAGCGGCACCCGGCAGCCCGCCGCGGAACCGGTGCCGGTCGCGAGCACCCAGGCGAGCAGGGCGCGCGCCGTGACCTCTTGGCCGAGCAGCTCCGAAAGGTGCGGGAGCAGGCCCGGCGCCACATTGGGCTCCAGGCCGCCGGGGCGGCGGAACAGCGGCCGTATCCTGCCCGGCCGCCCGGCGGGCGAGCGGCCGTCCGGCAGCACCGCCGACGCGAGGACGGCGGGTCCCGCGGCCCCGGGGACGTGACCCTGCTCGACGGCGAAGAGCTGGCCCTCGCCCGCGACCCGCCACAGCTCGGGCCTGGCGACGTCGAGGAGGCGGTGGTCGGGGATCAGCCACTGCTCGTCGAACGGTCCGTGCAGGACGCGCACGGGCTCGGGGCAGGGGCCGGTCTCCCTGGCCAGACGGCCCGTTCCGCCGGAGTGGCCGGGCAGCTGGGCCACGGCGGTGTGCAGGGTGCGGGCGCGGGTCGGCCGGAACAGGGCGTCGCGGTCCGGGCCTTCGGCGCGGACGAGGGCGCCCCAACGGGCCTTCAGGGATGCGGGATCCGGTCCCATCGGCCACCCGCGGCCCGGCCGGAGCGGTGCGACGGACCACGGCATGAGGTCCGCGAGCAGCGGCGCTTCGTCGTGCGTCACGCCCGGCATCGTACGACGTGTCCGCCCGGGCCCGTCACGTCGCGTCGAGCGTGACCGAGAAGGAGAAGCGGTCGCCGCGGTAGTGGATGCGGGCCACGTCCAGGGTGCGGCCCTCCTCGTCGTACGTGACGCCGGTGTAGTGCAGGATCGGGCTGAGCAGCGGCACTTCGAGGAGCCGCGCGGTCTCCGGGTCGGCGAGCGTCGCCTCGACGGTGTCGGTGATGCGGCTGATGCGGACGCCCACCACGTCGCGCAGGACCTTCGTCATGGGCCAGCGCGCGAGGTCGGCAGGCTCGATGCGGGCGGCCAGTTCGGGACGGACGTAGTTGCGGGCGTGGTTGGTGGGCTCGCCCGTCTTCTCGTCGCTGCGCAGCCGGTGGTACGTCGCCACCTCGGCCGACCCCGGGAAGTGCCCGGCGAGATCGGCGGGGAGCGGAGCGGTGCCGTGGTCCAGGAGCCGGGTGGTCATGCCCGACTGCTGGGCCACGATCGCGTCGACCGAGCCGAGCAGCCGGACGGGGGTGCCGCGCCGCGCGCTCGGCTCGATGAAGGTGCCGCGCCGCCGGTGGCGGGTGATGAGCCCCTCGTCCTCCAGCTCCTTCAGCGCCTGCCGCATGGTCAGCACACTCACCCCGTAATGCCCCGCCAGCTGCTCCTCGGTGGGCAGCCGGAGCGGGGCGTCGGGGGTGCGGCCCAGTATCGAGGCGCGCAGGGACTGCGACACCTGGTACCAGAGCGGCAGTTTCCGATTCAGGACGATCGAGTCCGGGGCGAAAGCGGTCACGGTCTCTCCGAATCAGCGTGGTGAAGCGTCAGTTGCGGAAGTGGCGCTCCAGACCCTGCCATACGTCGTCGTAACCGCGCTGCAGGTGGGACGCGGTGGCCGCCTGCTCCGTGGCCGTCACCGGCCAGCGCGTCTCGAACATGAAGGCGAGGCCGTCGTCGATCTTCTGCGGCTTGAGCTCGGCGGCCGACGCCTTCTCGAAGGTCTCGCGGTCGGGCCCGTGTGCGGACATCATGTTGTGCAGCGAGCCGCCGCCCGGCACGAAGCCTTCGGCCTTCGCGTCGTACGCGCCCTCGATCAGGCCCATGTACTCGCTCATCACGTTCCGGTGGAAGTACGGCGGGCGGAAGGTGTCCTCGCCCACCAGCCAGCGCGGCGCGAACACGACGAAGTCGACGCCCGCGAGGCCCGGGGTGTCCGAAGGGGAGGTGAGCACGGTGAAGATCGACGGATCCGGGTGGTCGTAGCTGATCGAGCCGATCACATTGAAGCGGTGCAGGTCGTAGACGTACGGGACATGGTTGCCGTGCCAGGCGACCACGTCGAGCGGGGAGTGGTCGTACGTCGCGCGCCAGAGGTTGCCGCAGAACTTGTTCACCACCTCCACCGGACCCTCGACGTCCTCGTACGCCGCCACGGGCGCTCTGAAGTCCCGTGCGTTCGCCAGGCCGTTGGCGCCGATCGGGCCGAGGTCGGGGAGCTGGAAGGGGGCGCCGTAGTTCTCGCAGACGTACCCGCGGGCGCTCACGTCGAGCAGCTCCACGCGGAAGCGGACGCCGCGCGGGATCAGCGCGACCTCGCCGGGCTCGGCGTGCAGCAGCCCGAACTCGGTGCGGAGCAGCAGGCCGCCGCTCTCCGGCACGATCAGCAGCTCACCGTCCGCGTCGCTGAACACCCGGTCGGTCATGGAGGAGTCGGCGTGGTAGAGGTGGATGCCCATGCCGGTGCGCTGTGTCGCGTCGCCGTTGCCGCCGAGTGTCCACAGGCCCGCCAGGAAGTCCGTGCCGGGCGCGGGCTCCGGGAGCGGGTTCCAGCGCAGCCGGTTCGGGTCGGGCACCGTCTCGGTGAAGGGGGCCGTGCGGAGCGTGCCGTTGTCGACCCGGGTGAACTGCGGGTGCGCCGCCGAAGGGCGGATGCGGTAGAGCCACGAGCGGCGGTTGTGGGCGCGGGGCTCGGTGAAGGCGGAGCCGCTCAGCTGCTCGGCGTAGAGCCCGAGGGGTGCGCGCTGCGGCGCGTTGCGGCCGTGCGGCAGGGCGCCGGGCACCGCCTCCGAGCTGTGTTCGTTGCCGAAGCCGGAGAGGTAGGCCAGCCCTTCGGCCGCCTTCCTGGCGTCGCTCGCGCCCACTCGGCCGACGTTGCTTGCGTGGTCCCCGCGCATCACAGCTCCCTCGTCAACGATTCCTATGGGACACCGTAGGATTCCCATTTTCCTTCCGCAAGAGGAAGCGGGGAATGTGAGCGGTGCTCTACTCTCCCGGCATGCACCACCCGAACCGGTCCGAGGACCGTATGCACTCCTCCGGGGGGCGCCCGGGTCCGCTCGATGACCGCGCGGGCCCGGGCGACGTCCGGCTGGGCCCGTCCGGCGGCCGCTCGGGCTCGTCCGACGGCCGCTCGGATCCGCTGGGCGGCCGCTCGGACCCGTCCGACGGCGGGCCGGACCTCTCTGGCGGCCGACGGACCCCGTCCGAGGGGCGCCCGACCCCGGTCGGCGGTCGGCCGACTCAGCCCAAGGCCCCCCAGCCCCCCGCCTCCATGCGTCGCGTCCCCGTGCAGGAGCGTAGTGCTGAGCGGCTGGCTCGGATTCTTAATGCCTGTGCTGCCGTCCTTGACGAGACCGGGTACGAAGGGCTCACCACCCGGGCCGTGGCCCAGCGTGCGGGTGTGCCGATCGGCTCGGTCTATCGGTTCTTCGGCAACAAGCGGGCCCTTGCCGACGCCCTTGCCCACCGCAATCTCGACGCGTACGCGGAGCGCGTGGCTGTCCGGGTGGCCGGTGTCGAGAGGGGGGACTGGCGCGGCGCCGTCGACGTCGCCTTCGACGAGTACCTGGCGATGATGCGTACCGTCCCCGGCTTCGGCCTCGTCGACTTCGGGATCCCCTCGGCCCCCGACGCGATGCCGGACGCCAACTCGCAGGTCGCCGAACGGGTGGCGGCCCTGCTCGCGGGACATCTGGACCGCCCGCTCGACGCCGGGCTGCGCCGCACGATGCTGGTCGGCGTCGAGGCCGTCGACGCGGTCCTCCAGCTGGCCTTCCGCGCCGACCCGGCGGGCGACCCCGCACTCGTCGACGAGGCGCGGCTCCTCCTGCACGCGTACTTCGCGCGGTCGTTGGACTGAATACCTCCCGACTGCCGGGTCGCCGCGCGCTCCGTTGCTAAGGTGATCGAACCCGCCGGCGGCCACGAGGGGGAACATGGCACGGGTGGTGTGCGTCCACGGGATCGGCCAACAGTACGTGGGCGAGCGTCAGTTGCTCGCGACATGGCATCCCGCGCTCGCCGACGGCCTGACCCGCGCCGCCGCGCCGCCCCTGGCCCCCTCGGACATGACCTGCGTCTTCTACGGGGACCTGTTCCGGCCCGCGGGCCGTACGCTCGGTCTGCTCGGTCCACCGCTCGACGCCTCCGACGTAGCCGAAGGGCTGGAGAGCGAACTGCTCCTGAAGTGGTGGGAGGAGGCCGCCCGCACCGACCCGGCGGTCCTGGCACCCGAGGCCCGCACCCTCACCCACACCCCGCACGCCGTGCAGCGAGCCCTCAACGCGCTCAGCCGCTCCCGGTTCTTCGCCGACGTGGCCCTGCGCTCCCTCGTCCTCGACCTCAAACAGGTGCGCGCCTACCTCACCGACCCGGCCGTCCACGCCGAGGTCCAGCGCCGCGTCGCCGCCGCCGTCACCCCGGACACGCGCGTCGTCATCGGCCACTCCCTGGGCAGCGTCGTCGCCTACGAAGCCCTGTGCGCCCACCCCGAATGGCCCGTCCGCGCGCTGCTGACGCTCGGCTCGCCGTTGGGCATCCGCCACCTCGTCTTCGACCGGCTCAGAACCGGTGCCAACGGCAGGCCGGGGGAGTGGCCAGGCCGCGTCGAGCAGTGGACCAACATCGCGGACGAAGGAGACGTCGTCGCCCTCGTCAAGGATCTGCGCCCGCTCTTCGGCGAGCGCGTGCGCGGCCACCTCGTGCACAACGGCGCGCAGGCCCACGACGTGACCCGGTACCTGTGCACGGCGGAGGCGGGCACAGCGGTGAGCGAGGGATGCGGTGCGGGCTGACGGGTCCGACGGGTCGGAGGGGGCGGAGGGGTCGGAGGGGCCTGACGGGTCTGGCGGGTCCCACGGGTCCCACGGGTCCGTCACGTCACCCGCGGACGCGCCCGCCGCCCGGCCCACGTCCGCCGCCCGGCCCACGTCCGCCGCTCGACCCACCCCCGCCCGCCGCTTCCTGCTGTCGACCGCGGTCACCGACGTCCACGCGCACCCCGAGGCCGCACGGCCCGAACTCGCCGACGACGTCGCCCGCGTCGACCGGCTCTTCCTCGACGAGCTCGACTACCGCAGGGGCGCCGACCTCGGCCTCGACCCGACCCGCGAACAACTGACCAAGACCCTGCGGAAGTTCGCCACCGACCCCGAGCGCACCCCCGACGACTACGTGGTCCTCTACCTCACCTGCCACGGCGTCACCGCCGAAGGCAGCGGCCGGCACTATCTGCTGTTCGCCGACAGCGACGCGCGCGACCTGCCCGGCACCGCCCTGCCCACCGAAGACCTCGTGACCCTGCTGTGGGAGGGCACTCCCGTGGCCCGGCTCCTCGTCCTCATCGACGCCTGCTACGCCGAGGAAGGCGCCGACAGCGCACTGCGCGCCGCCCTCGAGGCGCGCCGCTCCGACCCCGGCTCCACCGGCGCGGACTCCACCGGCCTGGTGATCGTCGCCGCGTCCCGGCGCAAGGAGGAAGCGCTGGCCGGAGCCCTCTCCGCGGCCTTCGACCGGGCCGTCCGCAGCCAGGCCACCGCGGGCCACGCGCCCGCCCACATCGGCATCGGCCAGGTCATGCGCGCCATCAAGGCCGACCCCCGGGTGCCGGCGACGCAGCGGGCCAACTGGTCGGTGACCCACGCCGACGCCGACATCCCCGACTTCCTGCCCAACCCCCGGTACGTCCCCGGCGCCTCCGGTCTGAAGCTGGAGGAGATCGACCGGATCGTCGACCTGGCAGGACGCGAACGCCGGGCCAGGAAAGCCGAACTGACCGGGTTCTTCCTGCCCAGGGCGCGCGGCACCGACGTACCCACCGAGGAGGTCTGGGACTTCACCGGCCGCCACACCGCGTTGACCGACATCACCGACTGGCTCGCACCCCACCGCGCCGCCGACCGGCTGTGCGTGGTCACCGGAGACCCCGGCTCCGGCAAGTCCTCCCTGCTCGGCATGGTCACCGTGCTCACCGACACGGCCCACGGCGCCGCCGTGCCCCGTGCGGACCTGCCCGCCAGGCTGCCCGGACCCGGTGCCGTGGACGTCGCCGTCAACGCCAGTCACAAGACGAAGCGGCAGCTCCTCGACGCGCTCGCCGCCGCATCCGGCTGCGCCGCCGCGTCGCTCGGCGCGCTCGCCGCCCACCTCCAGGCACGGCCCGCACCCCTCGTCGTCCTCATGGACTCCCTCGACGAGGCACTCGACCCGCACGAGACCGTCGAGGAACTCATCGCCCCGCTCACCGACCCGCGCCGCCAATTGCTGGTGCGTCTCCTCGTCGGCGCCCGCCCTCACATCGCCCGCCTGCTGCCCGCCTCCGCGAGCCGCATCGACCTCGACGACGAACGCCACGGTGACCCGGAAGCCGTCCGCGCCTATACCCGCCGGCTCCTCACCACCCCCGGCTCCGTGCTGTGCACCGCGCCCGCGGAGCGGGTGGACGCCATCGCCGAGGCCATCGCGGAGGCGGCAGGACGCTCCTTCCTGGTGGCCCGGATCACCGCGCGCACCACGGCCCGTGAGACGCGGGTGCCCGACCCGGACGACCGGCGCTGGCGCGACGAACTGCCCCGACTGCCCGGCCAGGCCATGGAGCGCGACCTGGAGCAGCGCCTCGGCCCGCTCGCCGGCCGCGCCCGCGACCTGCTGCGCCCGCTCGCCTTCGCGCAGGGCGTGGGTCTGCCCTGGTCCGGGGTGTGGCCGCGCCTCGCGGCGGCCCTCAGCGGCCACCCGTACGGCGACGAGCACATCGTCTGGCTGCGCGAAGCCGCGGGTTCGTACCTCGTCGAGGACGTCGAGTCCACCGCGGACGGCGGCTCCGTGTACCGCGTCTACCACCGGGCCCTCGTCGAGTATCTGCGTGAGGGCCAGGACACCGCGCGGGTGCAGGCCACGGTCGCGGACGTGCTGAAGGGCCTCGACCACCCCTACGTACGGCGGTACCTCGCCCTGCACGCGGCCGAGGGCGGCGTCCTCGACCCGCTGGTGGAGGACGCGGACTTCGTGCTCACCGCCGACCCCGACCAGCTGCTCGCCGCGCTGCCCCGGCTGCGCACGGCGAAGGGGCGGCGGGCCGGCCGTGCCGTGCGGGACGTGGAGGAGCTGCTGCGCGGGAGCCGGGTGCGCACCGCCGACCCCGAGAGCCGGGCGCGGCTGCGGCTCGCCGCCGTCTGCCGCAAGGCGGCTCCGCTCGCCGCGTCGTGCGACCGGGGTGATCTGCCGTGGCGGGCGCGGTGGGCGGCGTGGAATCCGCACGGCGGGGCGCGGCGGTACGAGGGTGCGGAGGCCTCCCCGATGAGGGGCATCGTGGTGCCGGTGGACGAGGGGGCGTACTTCCTGGAGAAGCAGCCCTCCCGTGCCGACGTCGCGGTGTGGGACCTGGACACCGGCGACCACTTGGACCAGCCGGGCACCGACGAGCTCTTGCTGGGCGCCACCTGGACGGCGCCACCCCAACTTCCGGGCTGTGCGGCGGTGTTGTCGAACCATGGGTACGTGACGTGGCGCCAGGGCGAGCTCTTCCCGCTCCAGTGGCGACTGCTGCACGTCTTCGACGCGGCCCGGGGCGGGTACTGGTGCTGGCGGCTCCCTCCACACGCCGAGACCGACGCCGGGCACCTGCGTCTCGGGCTGCGCCGGGCGGCACATGTGCAGGTGTGGGGTGACGTCGACGGGCAGGGGCCGCCGACACGCGCGGTGCTGCACTTCGAGGGCGGCGACTGTCTCGCGTACGCGCTGAGCACGAAGAGCGCGCAGTCGGGGCTGTCCCGGCGCCGCCGACGCGCCCTGCTCGACTTCGAGAGGAGGCGGCAGGAGCGTCTCGAGGTGCAGCTGGAAGCGGAGTTCGTGGACCGTTCCGCGGCGGGCGACGTGCGGTCGGGGACGGCGGCGCCGATCACCGCGCTGGCCGCGCTGCCCCCGGAGTACGGCCACCCGATGCTCGCGGGGTACGCCGACGGCACCGCACGGATCACCGACCTCGACACGGTCGGCCCGGCCGCGCCCACCGGGCACGACGGCGAGATCCTCGCCCTCGCGCATGTGGCCGGGCACGCCCAGGGCGACCTCGTCGTCACCCTGGGCCTCGACGGCACGGTCCGCCTGACCTCGCTGACCGACCGGGCACCCGTGCGCACGCTGCTCGCCCACACGCCGCCGCCCCGCGCGCTCACCGTGCGCCGGGTGGGCCGTCAGTGGGTCGCGGCCGTCGCCACGTCGGACGGGCTGCTGCACCGCGTCGACCTGGACAGCGGGCGCCCGCTGGGGCTGCCGCTGCGGATCGGGAGCGGTGGCCGGGTGCGCCTCTCGGCCTTCCGGCTCGGCTCGACGGAGTGCGTGGGCGTGCAGGGGGCCGGGCGCGGCCTCCAGCTGTACGACCTGGTCACGGGCGACCGCGTCGGCGGGCAGGAGGGGCTGCACGAGGCCTCCGCGGTGTGCGCGGTGGACGGGACGACGGCCATCGGCGGCGACGACGGGGTGATCCGGCTCTGGCCCGGTGTGCACGCCGCCGACTCCACCCGCATCAACGCGCACGAGGCACCCGTGCTCGCCGTGGGCGCGGTGCGGGCCCGGGGCACGCGGAGCGCCCTGGTGAGCGTCGGGCGGGACCATCTGATCCGCTGCTGGGACGTCGTCGAGCAGCGGGAGCTGTGGCGACGGCGGCTGCCCCACACGGAACCGTCGACGTACTCGCTGGTGTCCTGCGCGACGGTCGGCCGCACCCGCGAAGGGCACGGTCTGGTGGTGACCGGGGAGATCGGCGGCCGGGTGGGCGTCCTGACGCTGATCGGCGGAGTGCCCCTGGTGGAGAGGGAGTTCGGCGTCCCGGGCATCGTGACCGCCGTGACGACGGGCACGGTGAGCGGCCGTGACGTGGTCGTGGCCGCCACCGACAGCGGGCGCGTCGCCTGCTGGGACGTCACGCACGGCCGGTGGTACGGACTCGGACCCGAACCCGAAAACCCCGCCTGGACCACGACGTTGGCCCTGGACCCCGCAGGGTCGGGGCAGCTGTTCGCGGGCGCCGACGACGGCACCGTACGGGAGTGGTCCCTGCCCGCCTGCCGCCCGCTCGGCGAGCCGCTCCTCGCGCACGAGGCGCCCGTGCACGCCCTCGCCTTCGCACGGGGGGCGCGGGGCACGCGGGCCTTCAGCGCGGGCGGTGACCGCCGCCTCGTCGCCGTCCGGGGCGAGGCATGGGAGCGCCGACTCCCGCTGCCCCTGCGGTCGTTGGCGCGGGCGGACGGCGGAGGCCTGCTCGGCGGCGACGAGCGGGGCACCCTGTGGCGGCTCGACGAGCGCGCAGGGGGCTGGGAGCTGACCGAGGCGCTGGACGCCGTGCCGAGCGCGACGGCCGTCTGCGCGTTCACCGCCGACGGGCGCACCGGCGTCGCGGTCGGCGGCTCCGACGGCACGGTGCAGGTGCGCGACGGCGCGAGTGGCGCGCTGCGGCACCAGCTGCGGCCCGCCTGCGAGAGCGCGGTCGCGGAACTGATGGCGGCGAGCGGGGCGGGGCCCGGTGGCGCGCCGCGGCCCGTGCTGTTCACGCGGAGCGAGCTGGGAGTGCTGGAGCGCTGGGACCTCGGGGGAGCGGAAGGCGAGCGGCCGGGGAGAACGGTGCTGCGCGAGGTCGTCCTGTCCGGCGGGGGCGCGCTGTCGGGCCTGGTACGACTGACGGGGCGGGGCCCGCACGACAGCGACATGGCCCTGGCGCTCGACTTCCAGAGCGACTTCGGCCGGATCCCCGTACGGGTGCACTCCATCGGCGCGGGCCGCGCCGGGAGCCACGACTGGCCGTCCGTGGGGCGCTCCCCGTACCCGCTGACCGGTGGCGCGGGCGCGGTGCGCTGCGGTGACCGGTGGCTCATCGGTGTCCCGACGCCCGCGGGCCTCAGCCTCGTGGACGCCGAGACCGGGCACCGGGCGCTGGTGCCCGACCAGCATCTGGTGCTGGCGCTGGGCGCGGCCACGGACGGCCCCGGCGAGCTGATCCTCGTCTGCCGGTCCGGCACCTCGGTGCTGCCCGCCGCCCCGGTCCTCGCGGGACTCGACGAAGGGCCGGGCCCCGGGCCGCGCCTCGACGTGCGGGCCACGCACGAGCACCCGGCCGCGCTCGCCGGGGTGCGGGACGCCGCCGTGTGGTCCGGCGGGGCGGCGTACGCCGTCGCGGCCGGGCGGCATCTCGTGGTGGTCGGGACCCGGGACGGTGTCCCGCGGACGGGCCTCGAACTCCCCTCCGTCTGCACGGGCCTCGCCGCGGGCCCGGGCGGCGAGCTCGCCGTCGCCACCCGCAACGGCGCGATCCTCCTCGACGTACCCGACACACGGCCGTGACCAGGAGTTTTGCGCTTATTGCTCGCGCGTCAACATCTTGTTAACGCTGGATAGCGGGTCCTAACGTCGTCCGGACCGCCAGACCTGGTGGGAGTTCGATGGTGAACGTTAGGTAGCCCCCATGCTGACAATCCTCGGATTCGTCATGATCGCCACCTTCCTGGTGCTGATCATGATGAAGAAGATGTCGCCGATCGCGGCGCTGGTGCTGATCCCCGCGCTCTTCTGCGTTTTCGTAGGAAAGGGAGCCCATCTCGGGGACTACGTCCTCGACGGCGTCGGCAATCTGGCGCCCACGGCGGCCATGCTCATGTTCGCCATCGTGTACTTCGGCGTCATGATCGACGTCGGCCTCTTCGACCCGATCGTCCGGGGCATCCTGCGCTTCTGCAAGGCGGACCCGATGCGCATCGTGGTGGGCACCGCCGTGCTCGCCGCGATCGTCTCCCTCGACGGCGACGGCTCGACCACCTTCATGATCACGGTCTCGGCGATGTACCCGCTGTACAAGCGCCTCAAGATGAGCCTCGTCGTGATGACGGGCGTCGCCGCCACCGCCAACGGCGTCATGAACACGCTGCCCTGGGGCGGCCCGACGGCCCGCGCCGCGACCGCGCTGAAGGTCGACGCCGCCGACATCTTCGTCCCCATGATCCCGGCGCTCGCCATGGGTCTGGTCGCCGTGTTCCTCCTCTCGTACGCACTGGGTCTGCGGGAGCGCAAGCGGCTCGGCGTGCTGTCGCTCGACGAGGTCCTGGAGAAGGAGACGGAGCCGGCCGACGAGACCGTCCTCGTGGGGGCCGGGGGCGGTGCCGACGGGCGTACGTCCCTGACGAAGAAGACCACCGGGGGAGCGGGGGCGGGAGCGGGGACCGGCACCGACGGAGAGGCGGACGCGAAGCCCGAGTCCGCGTCCGATCCCGCCTCTGACTCCGACTCCGACGACGACGGCTTCCAGGGGCTGGACCCCGACCGCGCCACCCTGCGCCCCAAGCTCTACTGGTTCAACGCCGCCCTCACCGTCCTGCTGCTCACCGCCATGATCATGGAGTGGCTGCCGATCCCGGTCCTCTTCCTGCTCGGCGCGGCGCTCGCCCTCACCGTCAACTTCCCGCACATGCCCGACCAGAAGGCCCGCATCGCCGCCCACGCGGAGAACGTCCTCAACGTCACCGGCATGGTCTTCGCCGCCGCCGTCTTCACCGGCGTCCTCACCGGCACCGGCATGGTCGACCACATGGCCGACTGGCTCGTCGACGCCATCCCCGAGGGCATGGGCCCCCACATGGGCCTGGTGACCGGACTGCTCTCCATCCCGCTCACCTACTTCATGTCCAACGACGGCTTCTACTTCGGCGTCCTGCCTGTCCTCGCCGAGGCGGGCCAGGCGCACGGCGTCGGCACCCTGGAGATCGCCCGCGCCTCCATCGCGGGCCAGGCCCTGCACATGTCGAGCCCGCTGGTGCCCGCCGTGTACGTCCTCGTCGGCATGGCCAAGGTCGAGTTCGGCGACCACACCAAGTTCACCGTCAAATGGGCCGTACTCACCTCGCTGGTCGTGCTCGGCTCCGGAATACTCTTCGGCATCATCTGATGCCCGACGCGTCATCCGGGCCCGGTGGCAGGGGCTGGCTGCTCCGCCTCGTCATCGCCTTCACCTTCGCGCAGGGGGCGGTGTCGATGGCGCGGCCCGCCGTCTCCTACCGGGCCCTTTCGCTCGGCGCCGACGAGCGGGCCATCGGCGTCATCGCGGGCGTCTACGCGCTGCTGCCACTCTTCGCCGCCGTACCGCTCGGACGCCGGACGGACCACGGGCGGTGTGCGCCGCTGCTGCCGGCCGGTGTCGTGTTGATCTCCGGGGGCTGCGCCCTCAGCGGTACGGCGGACTCGCTCGCGGCGATGGCGGCATGGAGCGGGGTGATGGGGCTCGGCCACCTCTGCTTCGTTATCGGCGCGCAGTCGATAGTCGCCCGGCAGTCCGCGCCCGCCGAACAGGACCGCAACTTCGGCCACTTCACCATCGGCGCCTCCCTCGGCCAGCTGATCGGGCCGATCGCCGCGGGCTCCCTCGTCGGCGCCGACATGGGCCGCACGAGCGCCTTCGCCCTCCTGGTCTCGGCGGTGGTCGGCGCGGTCTCCCTCACGTCGCTGTGGCGCATCGAGCACAGGCGTCCCAGGTCCGCCGCTCACGAGCGCGCCGCCCGCGTGCCGGTGCTCGGCATCCTGCGCACCCGGGGCGTGCCCGCGGGCATCTTCATCAGCCTCGCCGTGCTCTCCGCGACGGACATCCTCACGGCTTACCTGCCGGTGGTCGGCGAGCACCGGGGCATTGCCCCCGCCACGGTCGGCGTGTTGCTCTCGCTGCGGGCGGCGGCGACCATCGCGTGCCGTCTGGTGATGACGCCGATGATCCGCCTGCTCGGCAGAACCGCGCTGCTGACCTGCACGTGTCTGCTCGGCGGTCTGCTCTGCGCGGGCATGGCGCTGACCGTGCCGGTCTGGGTCCTCGCCCTGATGCTCGGCGCGCTGGGCTTCTGTCTAGGAGTGGGGCAGCCCCTCTCCATGACGACCGTAGTCCAGGCAGCACCCGAGGGCGCACGCTCAACGGCCCTGGCCCTACGCCTGACCGGCAACCGCCTGGGCCAGGTCGCCGCCCCCGCATCAGCGGGCCTGATCGCCGGAGTGGCGGGTGTGGCCGCCCCGTTCGTGATGCTGGGCGGCCTACTGCTCATCGCGG
Organism: Streptomyces sp. NPDC039480; assembly: GCF_055597165.1. Classification (NCBI taxonomy): domain Bacteria; kingdom Bacillati; phylum Actinomycetota; class Actinomycetes; order Kitasatosporales; family Streptomycetaceae; genus Streptomyces; species Streptomyces sp. NPDC039480. The sequence goes on from NZ_JBVITX010000006.1 coordinate 127,366, forward strand.
CGAGCCTCGGAACCCGGCCACCACGCAGCGGGGCGTAATTACGCCGGGCTGGCGGAGGTGGGCCAGGGGCGCGGGGAACTGCGCACCCAGCCACCGACGACCGCCGGAGACCAACGACCCGCAGTACGCGGACACGTCGGCTTCCGGGGCGTAATCAGGCGGGGGTGGCGGAGGTGGCCCAGGGGCGCGGGGAACTGCGCGCCCAGCCACCGACAACCGCCGGAGACCAACGACCCGCAGCACGCGGACACGTCGACCTCCGGGGCGCAATCACGCCGGGGTGGCGGAGGTGGGCCAGGGGCGCGGGGAACTGCGCGGCCGGCCACCGACGACCGTCAGAGGCCAACGGCCCGCAGCACGCGGACACGTCGGCCTCCGGCACGGAAACCCGGGTTACGGGACGAGCTTCAGCAGCCGGTTCGGCGAACCGGTACCGGGGCTGGTCACCACCCCGGTCGTGGATCCGTTCACCAGAGCGGAGGCGACCTGCGCCGGCGTGGCCGACGTGTGGCCCGCCAGATAGATCGCCGCCGCACCCGCGACATGCGGCGCGGCCATCGACGTACCGGAGATGGTGTTGGTCGCCGTGTCCCCGGTGTGCCACCCCGCCTTGATGGAGACGCCCGGCGCGAAGATGTCGAGGACCGAGCCGTAGTTGGAGAAGCTCGCCCGCGCGTCCGTGTTGCTGGTCGCGCCGACCGTGATGGCGGCCGGCACCCGCGCGGGGGAGGAGTTCGCGGCGTTGGAGTTCTCGTTGCCCGCGGCAACCGCGTAGCTGACGCCGTCGGCGATGGAGTTCTTCACGGCGTTGTCCAGCGAGGTGGACGCGCCGCCGCCGAGCGACATGTTGGCCACGGCCGGCGCACCGGCGGCGTGGTTCCTGGTCACCCAGTCGATGCCCGCGATGACCCCGGCGGTGGTGCCGGACCCGTTGTTGTCGAGCACGCGGACGGCCACGATCTTGGTCTTCTTGGCCACGCCGTACGTCTTGCCGGCGATGGTCGTGGCGACGTGCGTCCCGTGGCCGTTGCCGTCCTGGGCGGTGCTGTCGCCGTCCACGGCGTCGTAACCGTTCACCGCGCGGCCGCTGATCTCGGAGTGCGAGATGCGCACACCGGTGTCGATGACGTACGCGGTGACGCCGGAGCCCGCGGTGTCCGGGTAGGTGTACGACCCGTTCAGCGGCAGCTTCGGCTGGTCGATGCGGTCCAGGCCCCAGGGGGCGTTGGTCTGCGTCGCGGTGGACTCGAGTCTCTGGTTCTGCTCGACGGAGGCGACGGCGGGATCGGCGGCGAGTCTCTTCGCCTCCGTCTCGGTCAGCTTCGCGGCGTAGCCGTTGAGCGCGGACTTGAAGGTCTTCTGCACCGAGCCGCCGTACTCGGCTATGAGGTCCTTGCCCTGGCTCGTGGCGGCCTTGAGGCCCGACCCGTTCTTCAGCGTGACGATGTAGCTGCCCTTGATCGCGTCGGCGGAGCCGGCCGCGAGCACGGTGCCCTCGGCGGGGGCGGCCTGGGCGGGCAGGGCGGTGACCGTACCGATGACAGCGGCGGCGGTGGCGGTCGAGATCGCCGCGGCGATCACAGTCTTCTTGCTGCGAAGCATGGCCATTACGAGGGAGTCCTCCTCATTGGCGGCGTGCCCGGGGTCGGGCGCGCGACTGTGGGGGGTGTGCGCGGGATCGCACACACAGAAGGGAGCGGTGCGTGCCGCTCCCGTCGCGATCAGAAGATTGACTGTTCGACGTGTCCAGATCAAGAGAGTCGACGCCTTGTCATGCGTCTGTCACGTATTCGAAATCGAATACGGGGCGAATGGGTGGGGTGTGTCCGGAAAACAGCTCGGGACGGGGTGGGGGCGCGGAGCGGGCGTGGGCGGCGCCACCGCTTCGTGCGCTGGTCAGCGGCCTCGTGCGGGCGTCGGATCGGCCTGGAAGCAAGGTGGACCGGTGCTCGACGGGGGCTGGAACCGGCCCGCGGGGCGCGGTCGCGGCGGTCGACGGCAGCGTCGGGGCCGGGGCCCCTGGTGTCTGAAAACTATCAGCGCTAGTTTGTAGCGCGGACGACAACCTGGAGGAATGCGATGAAGGCCCACGACGGGATGTACATCGACGGAGCCTGGCGCCCGGCCGCGGGCACCGACACCATCACGGTCCTGAACCCGGCCGACGAACAGCCCGTCGGCCAGGTCCCCGCGGGCACCGCGGAGGACGTCGACGCCGCGGTCCGCGCCGCCCGGGCCGCCCTGCCCGGCTGGGCCGCCACCCCGCCCGCCGAGCGCGCCGCCCTGATCGGCGCCCTCCGCGACCGCCTCGTCGCCCGCAAGGACGAGGTCGCCGAGACCGTCACCGCCGAGCTGGGCGCCCCGCTGCCGTTCTCGCAGGCCGTGCACGCCGGGGTGCCCATCCTGGTCTCCGGCTCGTACGCCGAACTCGCCGCGACGCACCCCTTCGAGGAGCGGGTCGGCAACTCCACCGTCTACCTGGAGCCGGTCGGCGTGGTCGGCGCGATCACGCCCTGGAACTACCCCCTCCACCAGATCGTCAACAAGGTGGCCCCCGCGCTCGCCGCGGGCTGCACGGTCGTGCTCAAGCCCGCCGAGGACACCCCGCTCACCGCCCAGCTCTTCGCCGAGGCGGTGGACGAGGCGGGCGTGCCCGCCGGTGTCTTCAACCTGGTCACCGGTCTCGGCCCGGTCGCGGGCCAGGCACTCGCCGGGCACGAGGGCGTCGACCTCGTCTCCTTCACCGGATCGACGGCGGTCGGCAAGCAGATCGGCGCCACCGCGGGCGCGGCCGTCAAGCGCGTCGCCCTGGAGCTCGGCGGCAAGTCCGCCAACGTCATCCTGCCCGGCGCCGACCTCGCCAAGGCCGTCAACGTCGGCGTCGCCAACGTCATGTCCAACTCCGGCCAGACGTGCAGCGCCTGGACCCGCATGCTGGTGCACACCGACCGGTACGACGAGGCGGTGGAGCTCGCCGCGGCCGCCGCCGCCAAGTACGGCGACCGCATCGGCCCCGTCGTCAACGCCAAGCAGCAGGCACGCGTGCGCGGCTACATCGAGAAGGGCGTCGAGGAGGGCGCCCGGATCGTGGCGGGCGGCCCCGAAGCGCCGAAGGACAAGGGTTACTTCGTCCAGCCGACCGTCTTCGCGGACGTCACCCCCGAGATGACCATCGCCCAGGAGGAGATCTTCGGCCCGGTCGTCTCGATCATCCGGTACGAGGACGAGGACGACGCCCTGCGCATCGCCAACGGCACCGTGTACGGGCTCGCGGGCGCGGTGTGGGCGGCCGACGACGCGGCGGCGGTCGCGTTCGCCCGCCGCATGGACACCGGCCAGGTCGACATCAACGGCGGCAGCTTCAACCCCCTCGCGCCCTTCGGCGGCTACAAGCAGTCGGGCGTCGGCCGCGAGCTGGGCGCACACGGCCTGACGGAGTATCTCCAGACGAAGTCCCTGCAGTTCTGAGGCAGTGCCGACCTGCTCGGCTCTGACGCAGTCCTGACCCGCTCAGCTCTGACGCGGTTCCGATCCGCTCGGCCGCCCCGAGTCCGCCAACCTTCCCAAGGAGTACGTGAACGTGGTCCGCGCCGCCATCCTCCCCGCCGTCGGAGCTCCGCTGGAGATCGCCGAGATCGATCTGCCGGAGCCGGGCCCCGGCCAGGTCCGGGTGCGCCTCGCGGCGGCCGGGGTCTGCCACTCCGACCTGTCCCTGACCAACGGCACGATGCGGGTGCCGGTGCCCGCCGTCCTCGGCCACGAGGGCGCCGGCACCGTGGTCTCCGTCGGCGAGGGGGTCACGCACCTCGCGCCCGGCGATGGCGTCGTCCTGAACTGGGCGCCTTCGTGCGGCAGTTGTCACGCCTGCTCGCTCGGCGAGGTGTGGCTCTGCGGCAACGCCCTCGCCGGCGCCGCCGACGTCTACGCCAGGCGGCCGGACGGCTCGGACCTGCACCCCGGTCTGAACGTCGCCGCGTTCGCCGAGGAGACGGTGGTCGCGGCCAACTGCGTCCTGCCGGTGCCGGACGGCGTCCCGCTCACCGACGCGGCCCTGCTCGGCTGCGCCGTCCTGACCGGGTACGGCGCCGTGCACCACTCGGCGCGGGTCCGCGCGGGCGAGAGCGTCGTGGTCTTCGGCGTCGGCGGGGTGGGCCTCGCCACGCTGCAGGCGGCCAGGATCGCGGGCGCCGGGCAGATCGTCGCGGTCGACGTCTCCCCGGCGAAGGAGGAGCTGGCGCGCTCGGCCGGTGCCACCGACTACGTGGTGGCCTCGGAGACCACGGCCCGTGACATCCGCAAGCTCACCGGCGGCCACGGAGCCGACGTCGCGGTCGAGTGCGTGGGCCGCGCGGTGACGATCCGCTCGGCCTGGGAGTCGACGCGGCGCGGCGGGCGCACCACGGTGGTCGGCATCGGCGGCAAGGACCAGCAGGTCACCTTCCACGCCCTGGAGCTGTTCCACTGGGGCAGGACCTTGTCCGGCTGCGTGTACGGCAACTGCGACCCGGCGGTGGACCTGCCGGTCCTGGCCGGGCACATCAGGTCGGGCGACCTGGACCTGGGCGCCCTGGTGACCGACCGGATCGGCCTCGACGGCATCCCGGCCGCCTTCGACAACATGATCGCGGGCAAGGGCGGCCGGGCACTCGTCGTGTTCTGATCGGCGCCAGGCCGCTGCCAGGCCACCATCAGACCGCTGCCAGGCCACTGCCAGGCTGCGGTCAGTCCCCGTTGGCCGAACCTGCCAGCCGGGGAAAGGACTTGGCCGCGGCCAGGAACACGAGCGTGGTCAGCACGAACGGCCAGGTGAAGGCATGCCCGCCGGCCGGTGCGAAGAACGCCGCCACGGCCGGGCCGAGCACCGCCGCGGTGGCGGCGCCCACGAGCGCGTACGCGAGTGTCGCCGCCCCCACCGGCAGGAAGACGCCGCACAGGGCGAGGGCCACGAGGACGGAGTTGTATCCCGCCGTGCCGTCGGTGAGCTGCGCGGCGGGGGCGCCGAGGGCCCACGCCGTGGCCATCCCCACGGCGCTGCCGAGGCACGCGACGGCCGCGGTGCGGCGCCCTGCGACAAGCAGGCCGAGCAGCAGCAGGGCACCCACGTACCACTGCGGCATGAAGAAGATCTGGCCGAAGCCGGCGAGGAACCCCCGGGCCAGGTCGGTGGGTTGCGGCGCCGTGGAGCCCGTCGCGGCCCGGGCGAGCGCGGCCGGGGCATCGCCGTGGTGCCAGACGTGCCGGAAGCCGGGCGCGGCGACGGTCGCCGCGGAGGCGGTCAGGCAGAACGGCAGGGTGAGCGAGGGCAGCCCCCGGGCCCCGAGGAACCGGACCGCGGCCGCGGTCACGACCGTGACGACCACGCAGCCCGCGACGGCCAGCAGCGCCGTCGACAGGTGCCCCGCGCCGAGGAAGACCGCGAAACAGAGCGCCGTGAGGCAGGCGTTGAACCCTTCGAGGCCGGTCGCGACGCGGTCGCGGTCCACGCCGAGGAGCCGCGCGGTGGCCGTGCCGACGGCGGTGCCCGCCAGGCCGTAGAGCCCGTACTCCCAGCCCGCCGCGAACAGCGCCACGCAGAAGACGGCACCCGTGGCGGCGCTCGGCAGGAAGGTCACCTGTGCCTGGCCGCGCAGCATTTGAGCGGCGAAGAGGCTGGCCGCGCGCAGGCGGGAGCGGGGCGGCCCGCCCACACCTATTGACGCTCCGTGCGTCGTCCCTCCCGCGCCATCCGTCGAACCCCCGGCGCCCACCGCATCCGTCGCGTACCCCACGGCCACCCCCCGTGTCAGGTCCTTTGTTACGTCCCTGTTCCGCCCCTGTTCCGTCTCGGTTCCGTCCGGCAGGGCGGATGCAGATTACAGCTACTTCGCCCCGGGGTGGGACCTCATCCAGTACTCTTCCCATAGTGGTCCAGACGTAGTACTTCGGATGGAGTGGTGGCGATGGTGCGCAGGAACGACGAGCGGCGGGCGGCTCTGGTGGACGCCGCCATCGAGGTGCTGGCCAGGGAGGGCGCCCGCGGGCTGACCTTCCGGGCGGTGGACACGGAGGCCGCGGTGCCCACGGGCACGGCCTCCAACTACTTCGGCAACCGCGACGACCTCCTTACCCAGGCGGGCGCCCGTGTATACGAACGCCTCACGCCCGACGAGGCGGAAGTCGAACGGCAGCGCACGGCCAAGCCCGACAAGGAGACCTACGCCGCGCTGATGCGCGACGTCGTCGGGCGCGTCAGCGGCTTCCGTACGGGCTATCTGGCGCTGCTCGAACTGCGCCTGGAGGCCACCCGGCGCCCGGAGCTGCGCGCCGTCCTCACCGAGCGCGTCCGCGCCGACCTGGCGGCCAACCTCGCGTACCACGCCGAGTCCGGGCTGCCGGGCGACGCGACGGCGGTCAAGCTGCTGTACATGGCCTTCAACTGGCTGATCGTCGAACAGCTCACCCTGCCCGACGTCCTCTCGGAGGCCGAGCGCGACGCCCTCGTCGCGGCCGCGGTGGAGCGCATCGTCGTGGAGTGACGCTGCCCGGGCCGCGTCACAATCGCTGGGCCGCCACCTGCTCGTACTGGAGTCCGAGCCCGTCGAGCAGCGCCTGGAGGCCCGCCTCGAAGGCGCGCTCGTCGATGACCTGCTGGCGCTCGGCGAGCAGATGGGCCTGCCCGAGGTGCGGATAGTCGGCGGGGTCGTACGCGGCCTCGTCGTCCACGAAGCCCCCGGCGAACGAGCCGAGCGCGGAGCCCATGATGAAGTACCGCATCAGCGCGCCGATCGACGTGGCCTGCGCGGCGGGCCAGCCCGCGTCGACCATCGCCCCGAACACCGCGTCCGCGAGCCGCAGTCCGGCCGGGCGGCGGCCGGGGCCGCGCGCGAGCACCGGCACGATGTTCGGGTGCCGCGTGAGAGCGGCCCGGTAGGAGACCGCCCAGTCGTGCAGCGCGGTGCGCCAGTCGCGCCCGTCGGCGGCCTCGAACATCGACAGGTCGACCTGTGCGCTCACCGAGTCCGCCACCGCCTCCAGGATCTGGTCCTTGGTGCGGAAGTGGTTGTAGAGGGACGGCCCGCTGACCCCGAGCTCGGCGGCGAGGCGGCGCGTGGAGACGGCCGCGAGTCCCTCGGCGTCGACGAGGTCGCGGGCCGTGTCGACGATGCGTTCTCGGCTGAGGAGGGGCTTGCGCGGTCGGGCCATGCGGCACATAGTAGGGCTGCCGCAACAAACTAGCAGTGCTAATTTAAATGCGGCCTAACTTGAAGTAACCCGCTCTGCCCCGCCGTACGCAATGTGAAGAGGTGCCCCGATGAACCTGGAGCTCAGCGACGAGCAGACCGCCGTCCGGGCGCTGGCCGAGGACTTCGTCGCGCGCGAGATCGCACCGCACGTCGTCGAGTGGGACCGCGCCGAGAGCGTCGACCGGGCCCTCGTGAAGAAGCTCGGCGACGTCGGCTTCCTGGGGCTCACCATCGACGAGGAATACGGCGGCTCGGGCGGCGACCACCTCGCGTACTGCCTGGTGACCGAGGAGCTCGGCCGCGGCGACTCCTCCGTGCGCGGCATCGTCTCCGTCTCGCTCGGCCTGGTCGCCAAGACCATCGCGCACTGGGGCAGCGAGGAGCAGAAGCGGCAGTGGCTGCCGGGGCTCACCTCCGGCGAGTACGTCGGGTGCTTCGGGCTCACCGAGCCGGGCACCGGCTCCGACGCGGGCAGTCTCACCACCAAGGCGGTCCGCGACGGCGACGCGTACGTCCTCAACGGCACCAAGATGTTCATCACGAACGGCACCTGGGCCGACGTCGTGCTCCTCTTCGCCCGCACCAACGACACCCCGGGGCACAAGGGCGTCTCCGCCTTCCTGGTCCCGGCCGACACCCCCGGCCTGACCCGCCGCACCCTGCACGGCAAGCTCGGCCTGCGCGGCCAGGCCACCGCCGAGCTCGTTCTGGAGGACGTGCGGGTCCCCGCGTCGGCCATGCTGGCGCCCGAGGGCAAGGGCTTCTCCGTCGCCATGTCGGCCCTCGCCAAGGGGCGCATGTCGGTGGCGGCCGGCTGCGTGGGCATCGCGCAGGCCGCACTCGACGCGGCGGTGCGGTACTCCACCGAGCGCGAGCAGTTCGGCAGGACCATCGCCCACCACCAACTGGTGCAGGAGCTGATCAGCGACATCGCGGTGGACGTGGACGCCGCGCGCCTGCTGACCTGGCGGGTCGCCGACCTGATCGACCGGGGGCAGCCCTTCGCCACGGAGTCCTCCAAGGCCAAGCTGTTCGCCTCCGAGGCCGCCGTGCGCGCCGCGAACAACGCCCTCCAGGTCTTCGGAGGCTACGGTTACATCGACGAGTACCCGGCGGGCAAGCTGCTCCGCGACGCCCGCGTGATGACCCTCTACGAAGGCACCAGCCAGATACAGAAGCTCGTCATCGGCCGTGCCCTGACCGGGGTTTCGGCCTTCTGAGTACGCGTCTGAGTACGCGAGCGGATGCGGCGGGGACCGGCTGACCCGGAAGCTTCGGTCATGACCGACTCACCCGTCAAACAGCAGACAACGACCGCCTACTACGGCCAGGCCATCGCCTCCTTCGCCATCGCTCTGGGCGCGGTCACCGTCGGCATCGGCTACCTCGACGCCTCCGCCTGGGTGCGGGGCTTCCTCGCCATCGCCGTGCTCTATCTGACGACCTCCGCGTTCACCCTCGCCAAGGTGATCCGGGACCGCCAGGAGCTGGAACAGATCGTCAGCAGGGTCGACCAGGCCCGCGTCGACCGGCTCCTCGCCGAACACGACCCGTTCGCCAAGCCCTGACCGTCGCTCTAAGCGCTTGCTCACCGTCGGGGGTATGGTGTCCCTCCCGGCAGACGGGTCAGGCACGAAGGAGTGGACATGGGTACGGCGGAGGAGACCGGCGGCGAGGAGCAGCCGTGGGGCGAGGTCAGCCCCGACGCGGCCAGGCGACTGCTGGTCGCCGCCGTCGAGGCCTTCGCCGAGCGCGGCTATCACGCGACGACGACCCGGGACATCGCGGGCCGCGCCGGCATGAGCCCCGCCGCGCTCTACATCCACTACAAGACGAAGGAAGAGCTGCTCCACCGCATCAGCCGGATCGGCCACGACAAGGCCCTGGCCATCCTGCGGACCGCCGCGGACGGCGAGGGCGGCCCCGCCGAGCGGCTCGCGGCAGCCGTGCGTTCCTTCGTCGGCTGGCACGCCGCCCACCACATGACCGCGCGCGTCGTGCAGTACGAGCTGGACGCCCTCGGCGAGGAGCACCGCACGGAGATCGTCGCGCTGCGCCGCAAGTCGGACGCGGCCGTGCGGGACATCATCAACGACGGGGTGCGGACGGGGGAGTTCGACGTCCCCGACGTGCCGGGCACCACGCTCGCCGTGCTCTCGCTCTGCATCGACGTCGCCCGCTGGTTCAACGTGGCGGGACACCGGACGCCCGACGAGGTCGGCGCGCTCTACGCCGACCTCGTGCTGCGGATGGTGGGCGCCCGGCCCGCGGAGCCCCGGAAGCAGCCCGGTCTCACCCCGGAAGCAGCCCGGCCTCAGAAGTAGTAGCGCGACACCGACTCCGCCACGCAGGCGGGCTTGTCGCCGCCCTCGCGCTCCACGGTGACCTTGGCCGTCACCTGGACGCCGCCGTCCTTCGTCGGCGTGACGTCGGTGAGCACGGCGGTCGCGCGCAGCCGCGAGCCGACCGGCACGGGGGAGGGGAAGCGGACCTTCTCGGTGCCGTAGTTGAGGCCCATCTTCATGCCCTCGACCCGCATGGTCTGCGGCACCAGGCTCGGCAGCAGGGACAGCGTCAGATAGCCGTGCGCGATCGTCCTGCCGAACGGCCCCTGCGCCGCCTTCTCCGCGTCCACGTGGATCCACTGGTGATCGCCGGTCGCCTCCGCGAAGAGGTCGATCCGCTTCTGGTCGATCTCCAGCCAGTCGCTGTACCCGAGCTGCTCACCGACCGCGGCGCGCAACTCGTCCGGCGACGTGAAGATCCTCGGCTCCGCCATGTCCCTGGCCTCCTAGACGTATGCAAGAAACGTACGCAGACTAAGCGCTTGCTCAGCATGAAGTGTGGGTCGACGCGTGTCAACGGACCTGCCAGTAGGTTTGAGGTGTGCCCCAGATACCGGAGAAGGTCCACGAACTCACCGTCGGCCAGCTGGCCGACCGCAGCGGCGTTGCCGTGTCCGCCCTGCACTTCTACGAGTCCAAGGGCCTCATCACCAGCCGTCGCACCTCCGGCAACCAGCGCCGCTACCACCGGGACACGCTGCGCCGCGTCGCCTTCATCCGCGCCTCCCAGCGCGTCGGCATCCCGCTCTCCACGATCCGCGAGGCCCTCGACTCGCTCCCCGAGGAGCGCACCCCCAACCGCGAGGACTGGGCGCGCCTCTCGGAGGGGTGGCGCTCGGAGCTGGACAAGCGCATCAAACAGCTGGGCCGGCTGCGCGACCACCTCACGGACTGCATCGGCTGCGGCTGTCTCTCCCTGGACACCTGCGTCCTGTCCAACCCCGACGACGTCTTCGGCGAGCGGCACAGCGGCTCCCGCCTGCTGGTGGACCGCAAGCCCCGGCGGGCATGAGGGGCCCGCCGGGGCCCGCGGTCACTCGTACTCCGTACCGCCCTTGCGCGTCAGATACGCCGGGCTGACCGCCTTCGCGATGGCCCGCCCACCGGTCACCGGGCTGTACCGCTCGACGGCCGGCCGGATCACGACGCCCTCACGCAGATGCAGTTCCCGGCCGGACACGGTCTCGCGGCCCGTCGCGAGCTCCAGGACGCGCTCGGCGTCGTAGGGGCCCTCGTACAGCCGTGGTGCGAGCGGCAGTTCACCGCCGAGCAGCTCGGCCGCGTCCAGCCAGCGCAGCTGTCCTTCGATGTCCGCGGAGACGTCGAAGACGGCGTACCCGAGCGTGTCGCGCCGGCCGTCCGCGCCGTAGGTCAGGTCCTGCACGCCCGCCCCGTACACCTCGCCGAAGATGCCGACCCGGCGCGCCCCGAGCCGCTCCGCGAGCCGGGCCGCCGCGGCCGCGACGCCGTGGCCGTGCACCGCCCGCCAGTACAGATTGCGCGGGTCCTCCCGCAGGGCCAGGGACTTGGCGCCGAACCCCTTCGAGGAGACGTGCACGCGGCCGCCGTCGGCGACGTACGTCAGCAGGCAGGCCGAGCCGTGCAGCTTCTCGGTCAGGACGACCTGCTCGCCCGGCTCGAAGACGTCCGGGTATCGCTGGATGTTCTCGATGTCGACCCACGGGAGCAGATCGGGCGCGGCTTCCGTGTCGCCGTTCATCGTCGGCGGGATGGGCGGCACCCACTTGGTGATGCCGAGCGGCTCCGCGAAGTCCGTGCCGTCGGCCGCCGCCCGCGCCAGGTCGACGCCGGCCAGCGCGGCCGGTCGGCAGACGATGCCCTGCGACAGCTCACCGCGCAGCCGCACCGCCTTGACCCGGTCGCGGTTGCCGCCCGCCAGCCGTCCGGTGAGCCCCAGCTCCTCGATGAGCGCGGCGGGCAGCACCGACTGCTCGGGGATGTAGACCGCGCTCTCACCGGTGCGGAAGGCGCCCTTGGCGACAACCGCGCGGTACAGGCCCACCTGGGCCAGTTCGAGGGCGTCGGCGCCCGGATGCTCATGGATCGTCAGTGTTTCGGCGGTGACGCGCAGCGTCGACATGGGGTCGTTCTCCTCAGGGGCTTCCGGTGTCCGTCATCGACGATCACTCTGCCGTCCCGCAAATCGACGTGACCACCGGAATTTCCGTGTGCTAGGCCTCCCGCAACCGCCCGCGAGGCACCAACGTGTTCTGCAGAGGGCAAGCAAGAGGGAAAGCAGAGGGAAGTACGCAGAGGGAAGTACGCAGAGCACATCGACGCGGATCGGGGGATCACATGTCTGTCGCCATCTGCTCCTTGCTGTGGGACGCCGCACGGCACGGGCCGCAGCCCATCAAGTACGACAGTGACGGCTACTACTTGGTGCGCTTTCCGTACGGCACGGGTGACGAGTCGTACGACCCATGGCGCATGCACGACCCGTCGAAGGGCGGCACCAGCCCGTCGAAGTTCCCGGACGCCCGCTCGGGGCTGATATGGCCCAGCCACGACGGCTGGGGCATGCTCTCCGCGATGGTGTTCTGGGAGGCCGAGGCGAAGGCCACCGAGCACCGCTCACGCTACGTCCGCGACCCGCTGAACCTGACCACCGGCTACGACTCGACCGCGACGACGGACGCGGCACCCACCAGGGGAGGGCAGTACCGCACCTACCTCTGGCAGATGTTCGTGCACCCGGACACCCCCGTGGGCCTGAAGATCTCGACCCGCGGCGCGGGCGACATAAAGCTACGGACCCCGCTGATCCACGCCCAGTTCAAGCTGGCCATCCACACGGACGTGAAGACGCCCTAGTCTTCCGGCCCGGCGGCACCACTGGTTACGCTGCGGTCGGCGACGGAGATCCGGTGCGACGAGCACCGCACCGACAGGGGGACGCATGGCGGACGTCAGGGTCGAGACAGTGGCTCTGGACGCCACCGGCAGCCGTCAGATCGCCAGCCGCACGCGGACCAGCTCTTCCCTGGGAGAGCGGGCACCTGAGCTGGAGGAGGCCATCGTCCAGGCCTCGGACATCGCTCAGCGGTCCCTCTCCCAGGTGGGGCGCCGTGACGGCTGGCAGGTGTCCGGCATGAGCGTCACCTTCGGGCTGACCCTGGCGGCGGAGGCCGGGGTCATCCTCTCCAAGGCCTCGGCTGAGGCCTCGTTCGAGGTCACCCTCACCGTGGAGCGGGCGCCGGAGCAGCGGTGACCAGGGCGAGCTACTGGGTCGAACTCTTCGAGTCCGAGCAGCGCCTCGGCGGCGGCTTCCTGCTGACCCGCCGGTATGTGCTCACGGCGCTGCACTGTCTGAGGAGCCTCACCGCGCCGGACGACCGAGTGGACATCGTCCTCGCGGACGGCAGCCGGCTCGTCGGCCAGGTCTGCCGACGTGACGAGGCGGCCGACCTCGCACTGATCACCATCGCCGCCGCCCACGACGTGCGGCTGCCGATCCCCCGAGCCGGCGTCGCCCACGGCGGGGACCACTGGCACGGGCCCTACCGCCCCGCGTCCGCCGAGGTCTACCTCAGGGGGCAGGTGGACAGCGGCTCCGCCGAATATCTCTGCGAAGGGGGCGCGGTCATCCAGGCGCTCCAGCTGACGGCGCACCAGTACCTCGGCGACTACTCGGGATATTCCGGGGGCCCGGTGGTCAGAGGCGTCCCGGAGTCCGGCGAGCCGGTGGTCATCGGCATCCTCCTGGAGCAGGCACCCGACCGCGCCGACGTGCACCGCTCCGCCAACGTACTGTTCGCCGCGACGGTCGCCGAAGCCATGCGCCGCTTCGACCAGTTCGATGTGGAGCACCTGATGGACGTGGTCCATCCGGTGAGCGCCGGGGCCGGGCGTGACCGGCAGGACGAGACCTTGACCGTCGACGAGGCGGCGGGCGCCGCGGAGTCCTGGTTCCGGCGCATCGACGAGTGGTCCCAGCGACACGTCCTGGACGCCTCGCAGATCGCCGAGCTCAAGTTCATGGCCGCCAAAGCGGCCATCGAACGCCAACTGCGCGGAGACGACCATGAGTGACCCGTGGCAGCAGGCCATCACCGACGCCGAGCGGGCACTGAGCGGCGACACCGATGCCCGCCGTCGCGCCTGGGCCGCCGCGCTGGCCCTGTGCGGCTCCCCCGTCGAGCTCGGGCGGCCGGGGCTGGGCAGGGACCTCACCTATCTGGTGACGCTGCTCGAGACGCTCGGCCACACCGAAGCGTCCCACGCCCTTCTGCAACATGTGGTCTCCCGGCTCCTGTGGGACCCGGAGTCCCTCCCGGCCACCGGAGACCTCCGCGACCAACTCGCCGTCGCCCTGGCGGACCGCGGTCACCTGTCGGCCGCGGCCACCTTGCTGTCCACGGCTGTCTCCATGGGCCCGCACGCCGACGGCGAGCCGGCCGGCTCCCGCTCCCTCGCCAATCTCGCGGCGGTCAAGCTCCGGCTCGGCGATCTCACCGGCGCGCGGACCGCGGCCGAGCGGGCGCAACGCCTCGGCGCCCCCGACGAGCCCGCCCAGATCCGGCTGGAAACCGAGCTGTTGACGACGTCGGTGCTCGCCGAGACCGCCCGCAGGCAGGGCCGCGACGACGACGCCGACCGCCTCGTGCACGCCATCGCCGACACCGCGCGACAGCTGGCGCGGCGCCTCGGAGACGGCCATCCCACCTCGCTCTCCGCGCTCGTCACCCTGGCGAGGGCCGAGTTCGGCTCCGCGCTCGCGGCGGGCGACCACGCGCGGATGGAGCGGGCGATCGACGTCATCGCGGTCGCCGCGCAGAAGGCCTCCGCCATGCTGGGGCCGCGCCACCCCCTGTGCCGCTCCATCCTTGCGAACCTGGCGGCCACGGAGTTCGAGGCGGCCCGGGCCACGGGCGACGCGCGGCGCATCGAGGAGGCCGAGGCCCTGGTCCTGGCCGCGGCGGAGCAGGCGGACGGGGAGCGGCGGCCCGCGGTGCGGCCGCCCACGTCACCGCCCGCATCACCGCCGACGGCGCCGCGCGTCGCGCCCCCCGGAGCGGCGTCAGCCGTGCAGGGGACCGCGACCGCCGAACCGACGAGTCCGCCGAAGTGGGCGGCGGAGGGCGCGGAGACCCTGCGCTTCGGCGTCCTTGGGCCCGTCAGGATCTGGCGTGAAGGCGAAACGGTGCCGACCGGCTCACCGCAGCAGCGCGCTCTCCTCGTCGTCCTGCTGCTGCGTGACGGCCGCACGGCCACGGCCTCGGAGCTCATCGACGCCCTCTACGGAGAGGACCCGCCCAGTCAGGCGCTCGCCGCGATCCGGACCTACGCGTCCCGGCTGCGCAAGACGCTGGAACCCGGTCTCCTCGTCAGCGAGTCCGGCGGTTACGCGCTGCGCGTCCCGGCCGGTTCACTCGATCTCCACGTGGCAGAGGACCTCGCCGCGGAGGCGGAACGTGCCATGGCCGCGGGCGAGCTGAGCAGAGCCCGCGCGCTCATCAGCAAGTCGCTCGCGCTGTGGGACGGCGAACCGCTCGCGAGCATCCCGGGACCGTACGCGGAGACCCAGCGCCTGCGCCTCGAGGAGTGGCGCCTCCAGCTCTTGGAGACGCGGATCGACGTGGACCTGGAGATGGGTGCGCACGCCGAGGCCGTCTCCGAACTGACGGCCCTCACCGCCCAGCACCCGTTGCGCGAGCGCCTGCGTGAACTGCTCATGCTCGCGCTCTACCGCTGTGGGCGCCAGGCCGAGGCCCTCGCCGTGTACGCCGATACGCGCCGCCTCCTCGCCGAAGAGCTCGGCGTCGCCCCGCGTCCCGCTCTGAACGAGCTGCAGGCCCGTATCCTCCAGGCCGACCCGGGGCTCGGCCGGCCCGTGGACGAAGCGGCCCCGGCCACCGCACTCGCACGGCCCGCACAACTGCCCGCGACCGTCCCGGACTTCACCGGCCGCACCTCACTCGTCCGCGAGCTGATCGAGGCGCTGCACGCGGCCGACGCCTCCGTCATGGCCGTGGCCGCGATCGCGGGAATCGGCGGTGTGGGCAAGACGACTCTCGCGGTGCACGTCGGCCACAAGGCCCGCCAGCACTTCCCCGACGGCCAGTTGTACGTCGACCTCCAGGGGGCGTACGCGCAGCCGGACTCGCCCGAAACCGTCCTCGGCTCCTTCCTGCGGGCGTTGGGCACCCCCGATGCCCATATCCCGGACGGGCTCGGAGACCGGGCGGCGCTCTACCGTTCCGTCCTGGACGGGCGGCGCGTCCTGGTGGTCCTCGACAACGCCCGCGACGCCGGTCAGATCCGCCACCTCCTGCCGGGCACGGCGGGCTGCGCGGCGCTGATCACCAGCCGGGTCCGGATGGTCGACCTGGCGGGCGCGCACCTCGTCGACCTGGGTGCGATGTCTCCCGAGGAGGCGCTCCAGCTCTTCACCAGGATCGTGGGGGAGGAGCGGGTCCTCGCGGAGCGCAAGGCCGCCCTCGACGTGGTCGCGGCCTGCGGTTTCCTGCCCCTCGCCATCCGCATCGCCGCCTCTCGGCTGGCCGCTCGCCGCACCTGGACGGTCTCGGTGCTTGCGGCGAAGCTCGCCGACGAACGGCGCCGCCTCGACGAGCTTCAGGCCGGTGACCTGGCGGTGAAGGCGACCCTCGAACTCGGGTACGGCCAGTTGCGGCCCGCCCAGGCCCGCGCCTTCCGGCTGCTCGGCCTCGCCGAAGGCCCGGATGTCTCGCTGGCCGCGGCGGCAGCGATGCTCGATCTGCCCCTGGAGGAGACGGAAGACCTCCTGGAGGCCCTCGTCGACACATCGCTCCTCGAATCGGCGGGCCCGGGCCGCTACCGGTACGACGATCTCGTACGTCTCTACGCCCGCGCCGTCGACGAGATGCACCGGGCGGGAGCCGGCCAGGGACCGGGCGGACAGCCTCCGTCCGAAGGCGAGGCGGCTCTCGCCAGGCTCCTCGACTTCTACCTCGCGACCGCGGCGCACGCCTACGCGATCGAGCGGCCGGGAGACGCCCTGGCCGGCCACCTGGAGCCGACATCCGTCCAGCGACTGGAGTTCACGGACCGGAACGAAGCCCGCGACTGGCTCTACACCGAGGCGAGCTGCCTGCTGGCGTGTGCCCGGCAGGCCACGTCGCCGCGCACCCTGAGGCGGGCCGCCGACCTGCTGTGGTCCGCCCTCGACCTGGCGGAATCGGGCGCCAACTCCCGGGAGTTCGAGGTGACGGCGACGGCGCTGCGCGACGCGGCGCTGGAACAGGCCGACGCCCGGGCCGAGCGGCGCATCCTCGTCGCCCTGAGCAGCGCCCACGAGTTCGCAGGACGCTTCGACGAGGCCGCCAGTGAGGCGGAGCTCGTGCTCTCCCTCGGCGGCGCGGACCAGGACCGGCTGCCTGTCTGTTGGGCCACCCACATCCTGGGCCTGATCGCCGTGCAGCGGCAGCGCCCCGACATCGCTCAGACCCACTTCTACAAGGCCGTCGCCGGCTTCCGCGAGATAGGGGACCGGGCGGGTGAGGCCCGTGCGCTGAGCGGTCAGGCGCGGTTGCGCCTCCAGACCGGAAACGCCCTCCACGCACTCGTGCTCGCCGAGCGGAGCACCGCCATCTTCGACGACATGGGCCACGGGGTGGGTGCCGCCGGCAGCCGGTACACGCTCGGTCTCGCCCTAGCGGCGAACGACCGGCTCACCGAGGCCGTCGAAGAACTCAACCGGGCCCTCGCGGTGTTCAAGGAGAGCGGCCACCGGCTGTGGGAGGGCACGACGCACTACCGCCTGGCAGCGGTCCAGCTGGCGGCCCACCACCCGACCGAGGCCGCGCTCCACGCCGAACAGGCCCTCGCCACGGGCTGCATCGGGGGTGAATCCGTACGGGCCGGTGTGCTCACGGTGCTCGGCCGCTCGCTGGACGCCCTCGGCCAGTCGGACCGCGCCCGGGCCTGCTGGCACGAGGCGCTGGCGATCCACGAGCAGGCCGGAACCCGGCAGGAGGCGGAGACGGCAGGACTCCACTCCCTCATCTCGCGGCGGCTCAGGAGCGCCTAGGGGCGCCGCACGAGCCTGCGTCCCGCGCGCCGGCCGGTGCGGCCCGGAAGCTGCCAGGCCGCGCCGGTACAGAGTCCCCCCGGTACGGAGTTCACCGAGGGGCGGTCAGACGGACACCAGAGGGCGCAGTGACCTCGACCGTGCCTGGGTCACCGCCTCCGGGGTGAGGACGGGGGCGGGCACAACGATGCCGCAGCCTGTGCAGACCGCTCCCGACGACGGCTCGTGCGCCAGGCCGTGCTTCCAGGCGAGGGCGGTGTCCGCGCAGACGGGGCAGGCCGTGCCCGGCTCCCTCTCCAGCGCCGCGATGAGCCGGCGCAGCACCTCGGCGAGGGGCTCGTGCGGATGGATGTCGGGGTCGTCACACCAGGCGACCCCGAAACCGCCCCAGGTGCAGCGGTGCCAGTCGTCGACGGTGCCCGGGCGCCTGAGCCCGTCGTGCTTCTCCTTGCGGCGGCGTTCCGCGAAGCCCGCCTCGTAGGCGAGCCAGACCGCGCGGGCCGCCTCCAGCTCGTTCAGCGCCGACACCAGCCGCGCCGGGTCGGGGGACCTGTCCTCGGGCCCGAACCCGGCCCTGGCGCACAGATGGTCCCAGGTCGCCCGGTGTCCGTAGGGGGCGAACCTCTCCAGGCACTTGCGCAGCGAGTAGCGTCGCAGCGCCAGATCGCTCTTCGGATCGCGCACCTGTCTCGCGAGACTCCGGAATCCGGCCATCGCCCTGCACCTCCGTCACACATGGTTCGCGTACTGGTACCCCGTGTTCCGCATTCGCCTGCATCGATGTCGAGCCAAGTCGATCGAGCTCGAAACGACGTCGCCGAGTAGACGTATCGACACGCGATTCGGCTCCCTCTTCGCGCGACTGTTTTTCGCCTGCCCGCCTCATCTGGGGTGATGCCGACACAAGGGGGGCGCGTTGTGGTGATTCGGCAAAGGCGACGCTTGTTCATCTTTCGGGTTCGGCAACCCGCCAGTAGCCTCCGCCGCATCGGCCTTCCGCAGAAACCGGAGGAGCACCCATGCGACGTCGCACCGTCAGGCTCAGAACGCTCACGTCGGGGGCGGTGCTCGCACTCGGCGCCGCCCTGCTCACGCCCCAGGCGAGCGCCGCCGCCCCGCGGGACCCGGCGCCGCGGGAGGAGGTCGTCGACCACTGCGGAAGCCAGTGCGCGGACATCCTGCCGCCCGGCGCGAACGGCAGTGCGACGCTCGCCGAGATCCTCGCCCACCGGCTCCTCGGCACGCAGCCCGCGCACGCCGACGACCAGTTGGCGCCCTACGACGCGCTCTCCTCCGGCTACCCCTCGCTCACCGACGACCGGCTCACCGAGTTCTTCAACGACGCCTCCTTCGGCGTGCGGGAGGGCCAGGTCGCCTCCGTCACCAGGCCGCGCGACGACGTGACGATCACCCGGGACAAGAAGTACGGCATCCCGCACATCAAGGGCACCACGCGCTACGGCACCGAGTTCGGCGCTGGCTTCGCCGCCGGACAGGACCGGCTCTGGCTCATCGACCTCTTCCGGCACATCGGACGCGGGCAGCTGACCTCGTTCGCGGGCGGCGCGCTCGCCAACCAGGGCCTGGAGCAGCAGTTCTGGCCGCAGGCCCCGTACACCGAGAAGGATCTGGAGAAGCAGGTCGAGTACATCAAGTCGACGCAGGGCGAGCGCGGCAGGCAGGCGATGGAGGACGCGCAGGCCTATATAGACGGGCTCAACGCCTACCGCGTGAAGGCGAAGAACGGCCGCTATTTCCCCGGCGAGTACGTCCTCACCGGCAAGATCGACGCGATCACGAACATCGGCGAGATCGAGCCCTTCAAGGTCACCGACATGATCGCGCTGGCCTCGGTGGTCGGTGGCCTCTTCGGTAACGGCGGCGGCGGAGAGGTCGAGTCCGCCCTCTCCCTGCTGAAGTCCCAGGAGAAGTACGGCGTCCAGAAGGGGACCGAGGTCTGGGAGTCCTTCCGCGCCCGCAACGACCCCGAGGCCGTCCAGACCATCCACGACGGCACGAGCTTCCCGTACGCGGGCAAGCCCGAGAAGGCGCGCGGCACTGCCATGCCCGACCCGGGCTCGGTCGAGCGCGAGCAGCTGGTGTACGACAGGGAGGGCGGCGCGAAGAGCGGCGCGAAGGACCCGGTGAAGGCCCCGAAGAAGCTCAAGCCGCTCCAGGGGATGTACGACAAGGGCGTCCTGCCCCCGGACCTCTTCCGGGCCGACGGCCACAAGAAGGGCATGTCGAACGCCCTGCTCGTCTCCGGCAAGCACACCGCGAGCGGAAACCCCGTCGCCGTCTTCGGCCCGCAGACCGGCTACTTCGCGCCCCAGCTCCTCATGCAGCAGGAACTCCAGGGCCCCGGCATCAGCGCCCGCGGCGTCTCCTTCGCGGGCGTCGGCATGTACGTCCAGCTGGGACGCGGCCAGGACTACGCGTGGTCGGCCACCTCAGCGGGACAGGACATCACCGACACGTACGCCGTCGAACTCTGCGAACCGGGCGGCGGCACCCCCACCAAACAGTCGGCCGGCTACCTCCACCGGGGCACCTGCACGCCCATGGAGAAGCTGGAGCGCAAGAACGCCTGGAAGCCGACCCTCGCCGACTCCACGGCCGCCGGCTCCTACCGCATGCAGGTCTTCCGCACGAAGTACGGCATCGTGACGCACCGCGCGAGCGTCGACGGCAAGCCCGTCGCGTACGTCTCGCTGCGCTCCACCTACCGCCACGAGGCCGACTCCATCATCGGCTTCCAGATGTTCAACGACCCGTCGTACGTCAAGGACGCCGCGAGCTTCCAGGAGGCGGCGCAGCACATCAGCTACGCCTTCAACTGGTTCTACGCCGACTCCCGCGACATCGCGTACTACAACAGCGGCGCCAACCCCGAGCGCGCGGACGGCGTCGACCCCGCCCTGCCGGTCAAGGCCCAACAGGCCTACGAGTGGCGGGACTTCGATCCCGAGAACAACACCTCCGCACAGACCCCGCCCGCCGAGCACCCGCAGTCCGTCAACCAGGACTACTACATCTCCTGGAACAACAAACAGGCGAAGGACTTCAGCACCGCGGGCTTCGGCGTGAGCGCCGTGCACCGCGGCGACCTGCTCGACGGGCGGGTCAGGAAGCTCACCGAGGAGGGCGGCGTCACCCGCGCCTCCCTCACCCGCGCCATGGCGGAGGCGGCCGTCACCGACCTGCGCGGCGAACAGGTGCTGCCCGAGCTGCTCAAGGTGCTCCGCAGCAAGCCGGTCACCGATCCCCAACTGGCGAAAACGATCCAGCAGCTTGAGGCGTGGCGCAAGGCGGGCGCGCAGCGCAACCAGACGTCGGCCGGCTCGAAGACGTACGCCCACCCCGACGCCGTGCGGATCATGGACGCCTGGTGGCCGCTGCTGATCGAGGCCGAGTTCGAGCCCGGCCTCGGCAAGGACCTCTACGACGCCCTCACGGCACAGCTCGCCACCGACGAGGCGCCGTCCGCGGGCCACGGACCCACCGGGGCGCACGCCGGATCGGCCTTCCAGTACGGCTGGTGGGGCTATGCCGACAAGGACCTGCGCACGGTCCTCGGGGAGCCGGTGAAGGGCGGGCTCGCCGACGCGTACTGCGGCGACGGCGAGCTCGACGCCTGCCGTGACGCCCTGCTGACCACCCTCGCGCAGGCCGTCGCCAAGCCCGCCACCGAGGTCTATCCAGGGGACGGCTCCTGCAAGGCCGGCGACCAGTGGTGTGCCGACTCGATCGTCCACCGGGCGCTCGGCGGCATCACGCACAAGCCGATCCAGTGGCAGAACCGCCCGACGTACCAGCAGGTCGTCGAGTTCCCCCGGCACCGGTAGCCGCGGCCCCTCAGGCGAGAGCGATCCGCCCTGCGGCGAACACGAGGCGTGCCAGCTCCTCATGGCACACGTCGCTGTGCGCGCCGGAGGGCGGACCGCCGCGCCGCACCACCGACGCCGCATCGACGCTCACGCACCCCTTGGCCGGCAGCTTGTCGCCGAGCTTGATGCGTTTGGTGCCGTCCACGGCGCGGATGCCGTTGTAGCCGATGGCGCCCCACCGCTCCCACAGGCTGAGGAAGGAGGAGGAGTCGCCGGCCAGCTTCGACGCCAGCGGGTACAGGCGGCCGAGCGCGGCGTCGTGGCGCGAGTAGCAGGAGACCAGCGGGCCGTCGACGCGGCGCTGCACGCCGTGCAGGGCGCCGCCGCGCGACTTGTCGTGCGGCAGGCGCTCGGCGAACGTGTAGTGCGAGAAGGCCCCTTGGAGGAGTGTCACCGACTTCACCGCACGCACGTCCGCGGGCATCCCGCGCAGCGCGTACGAGACGAGCCGGCCGCCGAAGCTGTGCCCGATGAGGTGCACCCTGATCGTCGGCACGTCGGCGGCGAGCAGACCGATCGCAGGGCCGAGCCCCAGCTGGCCGACCGCGCCCGCCCGCCGCTTCATCGCGTAGTACGTGCCCTGCCGCAGCAGCTCGTGCGCGCCGTCCCACAGCCGCTCGCGCAGTTCGCCGAGGAGCAGCGGCTCTCCGGTGTCCGCGCGCGCGGCGGCGAAGATCTCGCAGACCTGGACCGCGTCGTCGGTGAGCATGGCGGGCTCGCCCGCGCCGGTGTCCTGGCCGAAGTGGCGTGCCGGGTGCGTCTCGCGCAGGGAGACCAGCTCCCGGACGTGCCGCCCGAACTCGTAGACGCGCGACGGTACTTCGGAGCGCTCCGCGAGCAGTTCGGCGATCCGGTCGAGGGTCTGGGCGTGGTCGGGGAAGGCCCGGTCGAGCGCCTGCCGGGTCGCCGCGTCGAGCACGGGCTCGCCGGGCGGCGTGGCGGGCACGGCGGCGGCCGAGGGGTCGAAGTCGGGGATGGGCTCGTCGGGGAAGCGGATGGCGGGCCACAGCACCCCGACGTAGCCGAGGCGCACGCCTGACCCGGCCAGGTCCTGGCAGGGGCCGAAGAAGCGCCGGTACAGCTTCCTGGCGTCCTTCTGCTCGTTGTTCCAGCCGTGCGCGAAGACCAGCAGATCGGTGACGCGTTCGCGTTCCGCGCCGGACAGCAGCTCCGCACGCTGCGCGGTGTCGACGTCGCCGTCGGCGTCGAAGGTCAATTCCCAGTAGGGCTCCACGCAGTCATGGTCCTGCCGCCCGGGCCACCTGGCCAGATGTCGCGCACGATCAGCTGCCGTGCACGCCGGCTCAGACGAGTTCCCGCTCCCGCGTCTCCGGCAGCGCGAGGACGCACAGCAGCGACACGACCGCCATCGCGCTCACGTACCACCCCACCGACGAGGAACCGAACGCCGACTGCAGCCGGGTCGCCACCAGCGGCGACACCGCGCCGCCGAGCACGCCGCCCAGGTTGTACGCGAGCGAGGCGCCCGAGTAGCGCACGCTCGTGGAGAACAGCTCGGGCAGATAGGCGCCCATCGGGCCGTAGACGACCCCCATGCAGAACAGCGCGCCGCCGATCGCGAGGGCGACGAGCACCGGCTGCTCGGTGTCCAGGAGCGGGAAGAGCACGAGCCCCCACACCACCGCGAGCGCCGTGCCCGCAAGGACCAGTCTGCGCCGCCCCGCTCCGTCGGAGCGCGTCGCGGCGAGCCAGGTGCCGGCCGCGAGGAAGAGGCAGGCCACCAGGGAGAGGCCGAGCATGGTGTCGCGCGAGATGTGCAGGGTGCCGGTGGCGTAGGAGAGGCAGTAGGTCGTGGCGGTGTAGAAGAGGCCGTACGCGACGACCATGCCGCCCGCGCCGAGCAGCAGTTCGCGCGGATGGCGGCGCAGCACGTCGAGCGCGGGCACCTTGCTCGCCTCCTGTGCCGCCATGACCTTCGCGAAGACCGGCGTCTCGCTGATCCTGAGGCGTACGAACAGGCCGACGGCGACCAGCAGGAACGAGAGCAGGAACGGCACCCGCCACCCCCACGACCTGAACGCGTCGTCGGAGAGTGTGGCCGACAGCAGCCAGAAGACACCGGTCGCCGCGAAGAACCCGACGGAGGGGCCGAGTTGCGGGAAGGCCGCGTACATCCCGCGCTTCTTCTTCGGTGCGTGCTCCACCGCGAGCAGCGCGGCGCCGCCCCACTCGCCGCCGAGGCCGATGCCCTGCAGGAAGCGGAGCAGGATCAGGAGCAGCGGCGCCCAGATGCCCCATGTGTCATAGCCCGGCAGGAGGCCGACGAGGGCGGTCGAGAGCCCCATCAGGAGCAGCGAGGCCACGAGGACGGACTTGCGTCCCACCCGGTCGCCGAAGTGCCCGAAGATCACCGAGCCGATGGGCCGGGCCGCGAACGCCACCGCGTACGTGGAGAACGACGCGAGGGTGGCGTTGACCGGGTCGAGGGTCGGGAAGAACGCCTCGTTGAGGACGAGGGCGGCCGCCGTCCCGTAGATGTAGAAGTCGTAGAACTCGATGGCCGTCCCGATGAAGGAGGCCACGGCGACCCGGCGCAGACTCTCGGCGCTGCCCGCGTCCCCTTCTGCGGCCCGGACCTGCTGCTTCTCTGTTGCTGTCGCTTCGCTGTGCACGAGCGGCACTCTCGTGGTCGATGTAGGGGACAGTCAATAGGTGATACGGCTGGTCTCGGTCATTGAGACTGCTCGGTCACTGAGATTGTTCGGTCATCGAGACTGCCGACGGGCCGGTGTGATGTCGTGCAGATGGATGAGGATGTCGTGCGAGGCCCCGAGGCGGATCTTGTACGGGCCGTCCGGATACGCGGTGCCGATGCTCCGGGTGGTCCGGGGCT
Organism: Streptomyces sp. NPDC039480; assembly: GCF_055597165.1. Classification (NCBI taxonomy): domain Bacteria; kingdom Bacillati; phylum Actinomycetota; class Actinomycetes; order Kitasatosporales; family Streptomycetaceae; genus Streptomyces; species Streptomyces sp. NPDC039480. The sequence continues at coordinate 151,707 of NZ_JBVITX010000006.1, forward strand.
CGCCCAGCCACTCGCGGGCGGCGGGGGGAGCGGTCCGCAGGTCGACGAAGTAGTCGTCGAAGCGCACCTTGTCGAGCGTGTGCTCGTTCGTGCCGCGCTCCGCCGGGCGGAGCCGACGCGGCTTCCATTCCTGGGAATCCGCGCTCTGCGCCATCAACCCACCCTCGTTGAAGGTGAACCCGATGCTCGCGTACCGCTTGCCGAGCCGGTCGCGCAGGAAGGCGCCCTGCATCTTCGGATAGCGCGGATCGTAGGACTCGTACGCGACATGGGCGTTGTGGGCCGAGAGGAGCACCTTGCCGCCCGCATACCGCTGCCACCACGCCGTGTTGTCCGCCATGAGCCGGTCGCGGTACAGCATCGCGTCCCGCTGCCCGTCGGGCGTATCGAGCGGGAAGGCGTACATGTCGCCGGTCTGCGCGACGGACCTGGCATGGTGCAGGGCGAGTTCGTACGCCTCGCTCCGCGCGCCGGGACCGCGCTCCTTCAGCAGGCCGTACGCCTCGCGCGCCTTCCTCGCCAGCGTCTTGCGCTCGGCGAGCGGCCGTGCCATGTACGTGTCGCCGTCCGTGAGGCGCCGCAGCGGCGCGTACAGCTCGGTGATCCGGGGCAGCAGATCCGGCTCGTGGGCGCGTACGTAGTCGCGCACGCCGTCGAACAACTCGGCGCCCTGCTCCGGGTAGTTGAGATCGTTTCCCATGAAGCGCAGCTCGCGCTCCGGGTGCTTCTCGTTGTACGCGCGCATCCAGCGCAGCAGATGCACGTACTCGTCCGTGTCCCACGGGGTCTTCGCCAGCTCGCGGTGGACGAGTCCGCGCGCGTCGCCCGCGCCGCCCCGCACATAGGCGTCGAAGCGCACGCCGGTCGTCCAGCTCACCTCCTGCGCGAAGGTGGTGAAGCCCTTCTCCTCGACGAGATGGCGGAACACCCGCTCCTTCATGGTGAAGAACTCGTGCGAACCGTGCGTCGCCTCACCGAGACCCACCACCGACGCGTCGCCGACCATCCGGCTGAGCGGGCGCAGATCCCTGGTGCCGCCGCCCGGATCGGTCGACCGCAGGGGGTGGGCCGCGCGTTCGATCGCCGCGACCGGATCCGCGTGCCGTGGCGCGGCCGCCGCCGCGTGGGGAGCGAGCAGCGCACCCGCCCCGGCCGCCGTGACCAGCAGTAGAGGGACCCTGCGGCGCGTCACCGGTGCCATGTCGTGCCTCCTGAACTCGACCTATTCATCTGGAAGATCACGATCCCGCGGGCGCCGGGCTCCGCGCCATCCGGCGGGCACCCCCATGACCGGTGGGGTCTGCCCCACCGCCGCCATGGCGTGTACGTTCGGCGCCATGGCGGAATTCGTACTGGTAGCAGGCGCGTGGCTCGGCTCGTGGGCGTGGGAGGACGTGGCGCGGGAGCTGCGGGCCGCCGGGCACGGCGCTCATCCCCTGACGCTGTCGGGCCTCGCCGACAAGCAGGACGTACCGGCCGGACAGCGGACCCATGTGCGGGACGTCGTCGACGAGGTCGAACGGCTCGGCCTGCGGGACGTCGTCCTCGTGGGGCACAGCTACGCGGGCATCCCCGTCGGGCAGGCCGCCGAGCGCATCGGCGACCGGCTGAGGCACGTCGTGTTCGTCGACGCGAGCGTCCCGGTCGACGGCGAGTCGTTCGCGTCGATGTGGTGGCAGGGCCAGCAGATGTTCGAGGCCACACTCGACGAGGGCGACGGCTCGTGGCCGCCCCTCAGCGCCGCGGACTTCGACGGCCAGGACCTGGACAGCGAGCAGATCGCCCGGTTCGCCGGCGGCTCGACACCGCATCCCGGCGCCACCCTGACCGAGCCCGCCGTCCTCGAGCGGTCGCTCGGCGAGTTTCCCACCACGTACGTCAAGTGCCTGCTCGACGGCGCCGAGCCGACGGACGACGTCGCCGAACTCCTCAAGAGCGGGCGCTGGCGCCTCGTCGAGATGGACACGGGCCACTGGCCGATGTTCTCCCAGCCGCGCGAGCTGGCGAGGATCCTGCACGCCGCCGTGCGGACCTGAGCCCTCCGCTTCACCTCCTCTCGCTGTGGCGCCCCCCTTCCGCGACGACATACCGACTGGTTAGTCTGCCAGCGAAGCCGAGCCGCGGGCCGAAGGAGAACCATCGTGGAAACCTTGCGGGACAAGGGTGTCGTCATCACGGGCGGAGGCGGCGGCATCGGGGCCGCGCTCGCCCGCCGCTTCGCCGCGGAGGGGGCGCGCGTCGTCGTCAACGACCTGGACGGCGCCAAGGCGAAGGCCGTCGCCGACGAGGTGGGCGGCATCGCCGTACCGGGTGACGCGTCCGTCGTCGTGCCGGAGGCCCGCGAGGCGCTCGGCGGCACGGTCGACGTGTACTGCGCCAACGCCGGACTCGGCTCCGGGGGCAGCGAGGCGGCGCCCGAGGAGGTCTGGGCCGCGGCCTGGGACGTCAACGTGATGGCGCACGTGCGGGCGGCCCAGGCGCTGCTGCCCGACTGGCTGGAGCGGGGCGGCGGCCGCTTCGTCTCCACGGTCTCCGCGGCTGGGCTGCTCACCATGATCGGCGCCGCGCCCTACAGCGTCACCAAGCACGGCGCGTACGCCTTCGCCGAATGGCTGTCGCTCACCTACCGGCACCGGGGCCTCAAGGTCCACGCGATCTGCCCGCAGGGCGTCCGCACCGACATGCTCGCCGCCACCGGCACCGCGGGCGACCTGGTGCTCACGCCCACCGCCATCGAGCCGGACGACGTCGCCGCGGCGCTCTTCGCCGGCATGGCGGAGGACCGCTTCCTGATCCTGCCGCACCCCGAGGTCGCCGCGTTCTACCGGGCGCGCGCCGAAACCCCCGACAAGTGGCTGAAGGGCATGAACCACATCCAACAGAAGTGGGAGGCAACCGACCGGTGAACAACCACACGCACGACCTCACACAGGACGACCTTCCCCAGGACGACGGCCCGCGCGACGACGGCCCGCGCGACGACGGCCCGCGCGACGAGGGCACGCGCGGCGACGGCACGCGCGGTGACGGCACGCGCGGCGAGGGCGCCCGCGGCGCCGGCACGGACGGTGATGGCACCCGCGACGGCGGCACGGACGGTGATGGCACCCGCGGCGAGGGCGCCCGCGGCGACGGCGCGAACGGCGAGGGCACCCGCGACGTCGGCACGCGCGACGTCGGCATGCACGGCGACGGCACCTGCGGCGTCGGCATGCGCGTCGATGGCACCCGCGACCTCGACACGCGCATCGACGGCACCCGAGACGTCGGCACGCGCGACGTCGACACCCGCGGCGACGGCATGCATGGCGACGGCATGCACGGCGACGGCGCCTGCGACGTCGGCACCCGCGGCGACGGCGCCCGCGGCGACGCCACCCGCGACCGTGCCCACCGCCCCCTCCCCGCCGGGTCCCCGTACGCGGCCAAGCCCTGGCTTGGTCGGCTCAATGATGCTCAGCGTGCCCCCGTGCACCCCGCCGGCTCCGTGCCCGAGGCCTTTCGTGTGGCCGTTGACCGGGCCCCCGAGCGCACCGCCCTCGCCTATTTCGACGGGCGCCTGAGCTACCGTGAGACCGATGTCCTCAGCGACTCCGTCGCCGGGCACCTGGCCGCGCGCGGGGTCGGCCGTGGCGATCGCGTCGCCGTCCTCCTGCAGAACACCCCGCACTTCGTGCTCGCGCTCCTCGGCGCCTGGAAGGCGGGCGCGACCGTCGTCCCCGTCAACCCCATGTACCGGTCGGCGGAGGTCGGACACGTCCTCGCCGACGCCGGGGTGACCGCGCTGATCTGCTCGGACCGCGCCTGGGAGACGTATCTGCGCGACACGGCGGCGGGCTCGCCGGTGCGCGTCGTCCTCACCGCCTGCCAGCTCGACCTCCAGACCCGCAACGACCCGCGCGTCCTCGACTTCGAGCGCCTGCCGCCCGCCGCCGACGCCGACGACCTGGTGGCGGTCGCCCGCCAGGGACTCCCGGCCCCCGCCGACCGCGCCGTCGGCCCCTCCGACATCGCGCTGATCAGTTACACGTCCGGCACCAGCGGCACCCCCAAGGGCGCCATGAACACCCACGGCAACATCACCTACAACGCCGAACGCCAGCGCGCAGGATCCGGAATACCGGAAGGCGCCTGCTACTTCGCGATGGCGCCGCTCTTCCACATCACCGGCATGGTCGCGCAGGTCGCCGCCTGCGTCGCCAACGCCGGCACGCTCGCGCTCGCCTACCGCTTCGAGGCCGGCGTCGTCCTCGACGCCTTCGCCGAGCACCGCCCCGCGTACACGGTCGGCCCCTCCACGGCCTTCATGGCGCTGGCCGCCCACCCTTCGGTGACCCGCGCCCACTTCGACTCCTTCGCGATGATCTCCTCGGGCGGCGCGCCGCTGCCCCCGGCCCTGGTGGAGAAGTTCCGCGCGTCCTTCGGCCCCTACCTCCACAACGGCTACGGCCTCACCGAGTGCACCGCGCCCTGCGCCTCCGTGCCGCCGGGCCAGGAGGCCCCCGTCGACCCCGTCTCCGGCACCCTCGCCGTCGGCGTCCCGGGACCCGAGACGGTCGTACGCATCCTGGACGACCTCGGCCACGAGGTGCCGTTCGGGGAGCACGGCGAGATCGTCGTCCGCGGACCGCAGGTCGTACCCGGCTACTGGCAGCGGCCCGACGCCACCGCCGAGACCTTCCCCGACGGCGAACTGCGCACCGGCGACATCGGGTTCATGGACCAGGACGGCTGGCTCTACGTCGTCGACCGCAAGAAGGACATGATCAACGCGTCCGGCTTCAAGGTGTGGCCCCGCGAGGTCGAGGACGTCCTCTACACCCACCCCGCCGTGCGCGAGGCGGCCGTCGTCGGCATCCCCGACAGCTACCGCGGAGAGACCGTGAAGGCGTACGTCAGCCTCCGGCCGGGGAGCGGCACGGCCCCCGACGAGCTGGCCGCGTACTGCAAGGAGCGCCTCGCCGCGTACAAATACCCGCGCGAGGTGGAGATCCTGGCGGAGTTGCCGAAGACCACAAGTGGGAAGATCCTCCGACGGGAACTGCGTTCCCGGGCACAGCACAGCAAGTGACGCGAAAGGCAGGTGGCGGCAGTGGCCAGAACGACGGACGGTGACGGCACGCCCGTCCCGCAGCGACTCCTCGCCGCCGCCACCAGGCTCTTCGCCGACCGGGGCTACGACCGCACGTCGGTGCAGGAGATCGTCGAGGCGGCAGGCGTCACCAAGGGCGCCCTCTACCACTACTTCGGGTCCAAGGACGACCTGCTGCACGAGGTCTACGCCCGGATGCTCCGCGTCCAGCAGGAGCGGCTCGACGCCATCGCCGACGCGGACGCCCCCGTCGCCGAGCGGGTCCGCGCCGCCGCCGCGGACGTCGTGGTCACCACCATCGACAACCTCGACGACGCGTCGATCTTCTTCCGCTCCATGCACAGCCTCAGCCCGGAGAAGAACAAACAGGTCCGCGCCGAGCGCCGCCGCTACCACGAGCGCTTCCGCGCCCTGATCGAGGAGGGCCAGGAGTCCGGCGTCTTCTCCGCGGCGACCCCCGCGGACCTGGTGGTGGACTACCACTTCGGCTCGGTCCACCACCTGTCCACGTGGTACCGCCCGGACGGCCCCCTGACCCCGCAACAGGTCGCCGACCACCTGGCCGACCTCCTCCTGAGGGCCCTGCGGACCCCGTAAGGGGCGCGGGGAACCGCCCGCGCAACCAGGGCGCCCTTGACGGGGCTACAGGTACCGCTTCAGTTCCCGCCGCGCCAGCGACCGCTGATGCACCTCGTCAGGCCCATCGGCCAGTCTCAGCGTCCGCGCCGCCGCCCACAGTTCGGCGAGGGGGAAGTCCTGACTCACACCCCCTGCACCGTGCAACTGCACGGCCCGGTCGAGGATGTCGACCACCGCGCGCGGGGTCGCGATCTTGATCGACTGGATCTCGGTGTGCGCGCCGCGATTGCCGACCGTGTCCATCAGCCAGGCCGTCTTGAGGACGAGCAGCCGCAGTTGCTCCACGGCGACCCGCGCGTCCGCGATCCACTCCTGCACGACGCCCTGCTGCGCGAGCGGCTTGCCGAACGCCGTGCGCGACACGGCCCGCCTGCACATCAGCTCGATGGCCCGCTCGGCCATGCCGATCAGCCGCATGCAGTGGTGGATACGGCCGGGGCCGAGGCGTGCCTGCGCGATGGCGAAGCCGCCGCCCTCCTCGCCGATCAGGTTCGAGACCGGCACCCGCACCCGATCGAAGACGACCTCGGCGTGACCGCCGTGGTAGTGGTCCTCGTAGCCGTACACCCGCATGGCGCGCCGGACTTCGAGGCCCGGGGTGTCGCGCGGGACGAGGACCATGGACTGCTGGCGGCGGATGTCGGCGCCGTCGGGGTCGGTCTTGCCCATCACGATGAAGATCTGGCAGTCCGGGTTCATCGCCCCGGATATGTACCACTTGCGGCCGGTGATGACGTACGTGTCGCCGTCGCGCTCGATGTGCGTCGTGATGTTCGTGGCGTCGGAGGAGGCCACCTCCGGCTCGGTCATCGCGAACGCCGAACGGATCTCACCGGCCAGCAGCGGCTCCAGCCACCGCTTCCGCTGCTCGTCCGTGCCGAACTGCGCGAGCACCTCCATGTTGCCGGTGTCGGGCGCCGCGCAGTTCAGCGCGGTGGGCGCCAACTGCGGGGAGCGGCCGGTGATCTCCGCGAGCGGCGCGTACTGGAGGTTGGTGAGTCCTGCGCCGTGCTCGGCGTCGGGGAGGAAGAGGTTCCACAGGCCCTGCCTGCGGGCCTCGGCCTTCAGCTCCCGGACGACGGCGGGCGTCTGCCACGGCGAGTCGAGCCGCGCGCGCTGCTCGTCGGCGACGGCCTCCGCCGGGTACACGTGCTCGTCCATGAAGGCGAGGAGCCGCTCCCGCAGCTCCTGGGTGCGGGCGTCGAATGCGAAGTCCACGGGGGATCAGCCTTCCTGGAGGGTCGTCAGACCGTGCTCGATGAACACGGGCACCAGCTCGCCGATCCGGTCGAAGCCCGCACCGACCGTCTGGCCCAGCGTGTAGCGGTAGTGGATGCCCTCCAGGATCACGGCGAGCTTGAACCACGCGAACGCCGTGTACCAGGAGATCGCCGACACGTCGCGCCCCGAGCGCGCGGCGTACCGCTCGATCAGCTCGGCCGGGTCGGGGTGGCCCGGCGCGCCCGCCGTGGTGCTGACGGGGGAGTCGGGCACCTCCAGCTTCGCGCTGTACATCACGAGCAGGCCCAGGTCGGTGAGCGGATCGCCGAGCGTGGACATCTCCCAGTCGAGGATGGCCTTGATCCGGTCGTCGTTGCCGATCAGGACGTTGTCGAGGCGGTAGTCGCCGTGGACGACGGCCGGCGCGGGCGAGGTGGGCAGCGAGCGCCCGAGCGCCGCGTGCAGCTCGTCGATGCCGGCGAGCTCGCGGTTGCGGGAGGCGTCGAGCTGCTTGCCCCAGCGGCGCAGCTGCCGGTCGAGGAACCCCTCGGGCCGCCCGAAGTCGCCGAGCCCGACGGCCGCCGGGTCCACGGCGTGCAGGTCGACGAGGGTGTCGACGAGGCCGAGCACCGCGTCCCGGGTGCGCCGGGGCCCGAGCGGGGCGAGCTCGTCGGCGGTGCGGTACGGCGTCCCGTCCACGAACTCCATCACGTAGAAGGGCGATCCGACCACGGTCTCGTCCTGGCAGAGCAGCACGGGCGCGGGCACCGGCACATCCGTGGGGTGCAGCGCCTCGATCACGCGGTACTCGCGCTTCATGTCGTGCGCGGTGGCGAGGACGTGGCCCAGCGGGGGCCGCCGCACCACCCAGCGCGTGACGCCGTCGGTGACGGCGTAGGTGAGGTTGGACCGGCCGCCCTCGATCAGCCGCGCGGTGAGCGGCCCGCCGACCAGGCCGGGCCGCTCGCGGTCGAGGTGGCCGCGCAACTGGTCGAGGTCGAGGCCCGGCGGGTGGTCTGAGCTCATCTTCGCTCCTGATCGGCGTGGTGGTGGCGTGCCACACCCTGATGTGGCGTGCCACCCCATGATGCCGACCAGTCGGTATGCCGTCCAGAGGTCCCCGTCTCAGGCCTCGCGCGAAGGGGTCAGTGGTCGTCCCAGTGTCCGTCGTGCTCGGCGTGCCGGTGGCCGTCGTGGAGATAGTCGACGTGGTCGCCGTGGCGGACGGATGCGTGCCCGCAGCCGTCGCCGTGCCGGTGGTCGTGGCCCTGGTGGGCGATGTGGCCGGCGGGCTCGCACTCGTCGTAGTGGTCGGTGTGCCGCCGGTGCAGGTGGCCGTCGTGCGCGTAGTCGACGTGGTCGCCGTGCGGCACCTCGGGGTGGCCGCAGGCCGGGCCGTGGATGTGGTCGTGCACCGGGTGTTCGTGGTGGAGCGTGGTCATGACGCGCACCTTCTGTGACTTCGGGGGATGGGGTTACGGGAACGGGGGTACGGGGGCGGGGTGACTCTCTCAGGCTAGCCCGCGATGCCCCCTTAATCCCTCTATGTGAGCCTTGTCGTTGTTCCATGTCCTGCGCTGTCTCCCTGTCCTCCGCGAAGGCGACCCCATGAAGGCGACCCGATGAAGGCGATCAGCTACCGCAGCTACGGCGGGCCCGAAGTCCTCGAGTACGGAGAGGTGCGCGACCCCAAGGTCGGGCCCGACTCCGTCCTGGTGAAGGTGCGTGCCGCGGCCGTGAACCCCGTCGACTGGAAGTGCCGCGAGGGCTATCTCGACGGCCTCCTGGAACCGGTCTTCCCCGTGGTCCCCGGCTGGGACGTCGCGGGTGTGGTCGTCCAGCCGGGCGCATCGGCCCCGGAGTTCGCCGTCGGCGACGAGGTCATCGGCTATGTGCGCGAGGACTTCCTCTCCCGCGGCACCTTCGCGGAGTACGTCGCGGCCCCCGTGCGCACCCTCGCCCGCAAGCCGCGCAACCTCTCCTTCGAGGAGGCCGCGGGCCTGCCGCTCGCCGGCCTCACCGCCTACCAGGTGATCAACCAGGCCCTGTCGGTGACCGAGGGGGACGTGGTCCTCGTCCACGCGGCGGCCGGCGGCGTCGGCTCCCTCGCGGTCCAGCTCGCCCGGCACGCGGGCGCCCGCGTCATCGGCACCGCGAGCGAGCGCAACCACGACTTCTTGCGGGAGCTCGGCGCCGAGCCGGTCACGTACGAGGACGGGCTCGTGGAACGCGTCCGCGCGCTCGTCGAGGAGGGGGTCGACGCGGCCTTCGACACGGTCGGCGGCGACACGCTCAAGGCGTCCGCCGAGCTCCTCGCGCCCGGCGGCCGGCTGGCGTCCATCGCGGACGGCGCGGTGATCGGCATGGGCGGCCACTACTGCTTCGTGCGGCCCGTCGCCGCCGACCTCCAGCGCCTGTCCGAGCTCGCGGAACAGGACGTCGTGACCGTCCACGTGGACAAGACGTTCCCGCTGGAGCGGGCGGCCGACGCACACCGGCTGAGCGCGGAGGGCCGCACCCGCGGCAAGATCGTGGTGACGGTGGACTGGGCGGACTGACGGCTCGACGGCTGACGGCTCGACGCCCTGAGCGCTCTTTTGGTGCGGCGGCCCTCAGACGAGCAGCAGCACCGCGCACACCGCCAGTGCGAACGTGCACAGGGCCGCCGTCCGCGCCGCCCGGAGCGACAGCGGCCGCGGCTGGTGCGTCGTCAGGGCGACCATCCTGTGGTGCGCCGCCGCCAGGAACCCGAGCCAGAGCAGCAGACACACCGCGCAGGCCAGCACGCCGAGCGCGGTGGTCCCGTCGTGGAGCACCGCGCGGGCGGCGAGCACCGCGGCGACCGTGCAGGACAGCGTGGTGCGCCGCCAGGCGAGGCGGGTGCGCTCCGGCTGCAGCCCGGGGTCACGCACCCTCGCGCTGTCCGGCCCCGTCACCCCTCCCACCCGAAGAGCACGACCACCACCATGGCGAGCGCGACCACCGCGACCACCAGGCTCAGCACGGTCGGGAAACGGCTGGTCGGCAGGTCGTCGCCGCGCCGCATGGCGCGTTCGCAGCGCACCCAGTGGTTCACCGCGCGCAGCGAGCACAGGACGCCCGCGGCGAGCAGCGCGAGGGCCAGTCCGATCCGCCAGCCCCACCGCAGGTCCGGCAGGAACTGGTCGACGGCGAAGCCGCCGCCGATCAGTGCCAGCGCAGTGCGCAGCCAGGCCAGGAAGGTGCGTTCGTTGGCGAGCGAGAAGCGGTAGTCGGGGGTGTCACCCTCCTCGCGGACGCGCTCCGGGGCGAACCACAGGCGCAGATTCTGTACGAAGTTGCTCACGGCCGCACCATAAGCCGTGGCCAGAGGTGCCGCGCGGCTCAGCCCGCGCGGAAGGCCCGCAGCCGGCGGTAGGCGTCGAGCCCGTCCGGCACCCACTCCCACTCGTCCAGCCGCCGCTCCAGCTCGTCCTCCGTGACGAAGGAGTGCCAGGCGACCTCCTCGACCTGCGGCCGCACCTGCAGCTCGCACCGGACCTCGTAGAGGTACGACCACCAGGACTTCCCCGCCCCGTCGTCGTACAGGAACTTGAACAGCGGAGTGGGGCGCGGCAGCCCCCGCACGCCCAACTCCTCCTCCGCCTCGCGCAGCGCCGCGTCGTCGTACGCCTCGCCCGCCCCGACCACACCGCCCACGAACATGTCGTACAGCGAGGGGAAGACCAGTTTGGTCGGGGTGCGCCGATGCACGAAGACGCGGCCCTCGGCGTCCCGCACAAGGACGAACACGCAGCGGTGCCGCAGCCCGCGCGCATACGCCTCACCGCGCGGCGCCGCACCGACCACGTCGTCGTTCTCGTCGACGACAGTGATCATCTCCGCACGGGGATCGGACACGGGGCCATGGCTCGACGTCATGCCGCCCATCCAACCCGACTGAGCGGTTCGGTCACCACCGGATACGCTGGCTCGCTGTACACCGACGGGAAGCTGAGCAAGGTGAGCAAGAAGAAGTGCTGACAGGTAAACCTCACGAAGGGGCTCCCCTCGTCCTGCGCACGCCCTGGTGGCTCAACCTGCTTGCGCTGGCAGTAGCGATCGTCCCCTGCCTGGTCCTCGACCTCCCCTGGTACGTCGCCGCCGTAGCAGCGTTGATCACCGGAACCGTCGCCGATCGGGCCTGGGCGGCGATCGAGCGCCGAGCCGGCGGGCACGACTAGGTGGAGGGCCGTCCGCACGTCCCGCGCCCCCGCCCCGGCCGGACCTTGCTCACTGCCCCATCACGTACTTGACCGTGGGCCCGGCCGTCCAGCCGCCGTCGACGGCCAGTTCCGCGCCGGTCACGTAGGACGCCGCGTCGGAGAGCAGGAAGATCATCGCGCTCGCGATCTCGTGCGGTTCGCCGACGCGGCCCATCGGGGTGTTGGGGTACTTGCCCTCGCCCCGCTCGATGCCGAGTTCGGCGGTCATCGGGGTGTACGTCATGCCGGGGTGGACGGAGTTGACGCGGATCCGGGCCGTGCCGAGTTCGACGGCGCCGAGCTTGGTGAGGCCGCGCACGCCCCACTTCGACGCGCCGTAGCCCGCGGTGAGCGCGAGGCCCATCAGGCCCGCGGCGGAGGAGATGTTGACGATCGAGCCGCCCCCGGCCTCCTTCATGGCGGGCACGACGGTCTTCATGCCGATGAACACGCCGGTGAGGTTGATGTCGAGGACCTTGCGGAAGTGCTCGACGGACTCCGACTCCAGGAACTGGCCGGTGGATATCCCGGCGTTGTTCACCAGGCCGTGCAGCGCGCCGAACTCGGCGACCGCGAAGTCGGTGACGCGCTGCCAGTCCTCCTCGGACGTCACGTCGTGGTGCGCGAAGCGGGCGCGGTCGCCGAGCTCGACGGCGATGGCGGCGCCCTCCTCGTCGAGCACGTCCGTCAGGACGACGTTGGCTCCCGCGGCGACGGCCTGCCGGGCGGCCTCGGCGCCGAGCCCGCGTGCGGCGCCGGTGATGACGACGGTCCTGCCGGTCAGGTCGTGCTGGGTCATGGGGTCTCTCCAAGGGGCATGGGTCGTGCCAAGGGTCAGGGTCATGGGGTCGTGCCAAGGGTGGGTCGCGGGGCCCGCAGCAGCGCCGCGGTGGTCTCGACGAGGTCGGCGAGGAAGACGTCCTCGCCGGTCAGGGGAGTGGTCCCGGCCAGGTACTGACGGGCGCGGTCGCCCAGGGCGGCGCCGATCAGCGTGAGCGCGAGGTCGAGCCGCTCCAGACGCACCGCCTCCGGCAACCCGGGCGCGAGGCACTCCTCCAGACGGCCGATCACGGTCCAGTAGACGGTGCCGGCGATGGTGGGGTGCGGAGTGCGCGTACGCACGCCGCTCTCGTGGCTGAGCTGGGCGGAGATCCGCAGACAGCGCCGCCCGCGCTCGGTGCGCAACTCGCCCGCCTCGGCGTTCACCAAAGCTGTCAGCAGTCCCCGCAGATCCGCCGCGGCACCTCCGGCGCGCTCGAGCTCGGCGGCGAGCACCCGCTCGGTGCGCTGCTGGCGAGCGGCCATCACGGCGTCGAGGAGACCGCCGCGGGAACCGAAGTGGTACTGCACCGCGGAGGGGTTGCTCTGCCCCGCGAGCCGGACGATGTCGCGCAACTGGGCGCCGTCCACGCCCTGGGCGGCGAAGACCTCCTCGCCCGCGCGGATGAGCTTCTCCCGGGTCTCCGGGCCCGACGTCCTTGCCATGCGCCCATGTTAATGCTGGCCATTATTAAAAGCGAGGGGAGGTTTCCCGTCGGCCGCCCGGTTGACGTCCGTCACGCCGCTGCCCAGGATTCGACCTGCACGGACATGACCCACCAGTAACGTCGCGGGACCTTGTCGAGGAGGACGACCTCTATGGCGTACGACGCAGATGTGATCGTGATCGGGGCAGGGCTCGCCGGACTGGCGGCGACCGCGGAGCTCGTCGACGCGGGCCGCCGGGTCATCCTTCTCGACCAGGAGCCGGAGCAATCGCTCGGCGGTCAGGCGCACTGGTCCTTCGGCGGCCTCTTCTTCGTGAACTCGCCCGAGCAGCGGCGGATGCGGATCAAGGACTCCCACGCGCTCGCCCTCCAGGACTGGATGGGGACGGCGGCCTTCGACCGGCCTGAGGACCACTGGCCGCGCAAGTGGGCCGAGGCGTACGTCGACTTCGCCGCCGGTGAGAAGCGGCCCTGGCTGCACGGCCAGGGCGTCAGGTTCTTCCCCGTGGTCGGCTGGGCCGAGCGCGGCGGCTACGACGCGCAGGGCCACGGAAACTCGGTCCCCCGCTTCCACATCACCTGGGGGACGGGCCCGGGGCTGCTCGCGCCGTTCGTGCGGCGGGTGCGCGAGGGGGCCGCGCGCGGCCTCGTCGAGCTGCGGTTCCGGCACCGCGTCACCGGACTTACGCGCACCGGCGGCAGCGTCGACACGGTCACCGGCGAGATCCTGGAGCCGTCGGCCGTCGAGCGGGGCAAGGCCAGCAGCCGCGAGGTGACCGGGAGCTTCGAGCTCCGGGCCCAGGCGGTGATCGTCACCTCCGGCGGCATCGGCGGCAACCACGACCTCGTCCGCGCCAACTGGCCCGAGCGGCTCGGCACCCCGCCCCGGAAGATGATCTCCGGAGTCCCGGCGCACGTGGACGGCAGGATGCTCGGCATCACGGAGGACGCCGGGGCCCGCCTCATCAACCGCGACCGCATGTGGCACTACACCGAGGGCATCGAGAACTGGAACCCCATCTGGGAACGGCACGGCATCCGCATCCTGCCGGGCCCCTCGTCCCTCTGGCTCGACGCGCAGGGCAAGCGCCTGCCGGTGCCGCTCTTCCCCGGCTTCGACACGCTCGGCACCCTCGACCACATCATGAAGACCGGCTACGACTACACGTGGTTCGTGCTCAACCAGCGCATCATCGGCAAGGAGTTCACCCTCAGCGGTTCCGAGCAGAACCCCGACCTGACCGGCAAGTCGGTGCGCGGCGTCGTCGACCGCGCCAGGTCCGAAGTGCCGGGCCCCGTCAAGGCGTTCATGGACCACGGCGTCGACTTCGTCGTCGAGAAGGACCTCGGCGCCCTGGTGCGCGGCATGAACGCGCTGACCGAGAAGCCCCTCATCGACGAGGACGACCTGCACCGCACCATCGCCGCCCGCGACCGCGAGATCGCCAACCCCTTCACGAAGGACCTCCAGGTCACGGCCGTCCGCGGCGCCCGCAAATTCCTCGGCGACCGCCTCATCCGCGCCGCCGCACCGCACCGCCTCCTCGACCCCGGGGCGGGCCCGCTCGTCGCCGTCCGCCTCAACATCCTCACCCGCAAGACCCTCGGCGGCCTGGAGACCGACCTCTCCTCGCGCGTCCTGACCGAGGGCGGCGAGCCCCTGCCGGGCGTGTACGCGGCGGGGGAGGCCGCCGGATTCGGCGGCGGAGGAGTGCACGGCTACCGCTCCCTCGAAGGCACCTTCCTCGGTGGCTGCCTCTTCTCGGGACGCACGGCGGGCCGCGCGGCCGCCCGAGCGGTGAACTGACCGGGCCTCCAGCGGGAGTTGAGCGGGAACCGACCGGCGGAGGGTAGGGGAGGCCGCCCGGGTGGCGGGCGAAGTCTGCGGATTTCGAGACGAGTTGGTGAAGGCCGGGCGCCGCCGGGCCTTGACGTGGAGACGTGCCTACCGCTTTGCTGTGCGTGATCATCCGCTCGCAAGCCGCGCCGGGGAGGACGTCCCGCGGTGTCACCACCCCCACCCCCACTGGGCCGTTCCCGCAAAAAGGCCGCGGGGCACGCCTTCGACGCCGCCCTCGACGACGCCGAACTCGTCACCGCCCGGGCGGCACTCGCGCAGGGCCGCTGGACCGAGGTGCGCGCGCTGCTCGCCGCCACCGGCGACGACTGGGACCGCAGGGGCCACCGCTTCGACGTACTCGGCCAGGAGCCGACCACCACCGCATGGGCCCGCGACTGGCAGCTCGCCGAGCCCGAGAGCCACGACGCCGAGGTGCTGCTCGCCTTCGCCGCCGTGCACAAGGCGCTGCGCGGCAAGGAGCGTTCGGACCGGGTGCGGGCCCGCTGCCGCGACGCCGCCGCGCGCGTCCCCGCCGACCCCACCCCGATCCTCGCGCTGCTCCTCCTCGAACGCTCGCTGGGCCACGAGGAGGACGTCGTACGCCTCTTCGACGAGATCCGGCACCGCCACCCCGAGCACCACCACGCCCACCACCTGATGGTCGCCCGGCTCGCCGAGCGGCGCCCCGGCGCGGGCCAGGACCCGATGCACGAGGTGTACGACTTCGCGGCCTGGGCCGCCGAACAGGCGCCCGCCGACTCGCCCCTGGCAGTGCTGCCCGTCGTCGCGCACGCCGAGCGCTACCGCGTCCTCGCCGCCGCCGGCCTCGAACCGTCCGACCCGGCCGCGTCCGGACACTGGGTCGGGCGGCGCGCCCGCGGCGTCATGAAGGCCGCCTTCGACTGGTGGCTGGAGTGGGAGACGCCCGACGAGCCCGCCCACCCGCGCTGCCACGTCGACCTCAACTTCCTCGCCCACGCGAAGTCCTGCGAGGGCCGGGCCGCCGAAGCCGCCGCGCTCTTCCACCGCATCGGACGGCACGCGACCCCGGCCCCCTGGTCGTACCCGGACCGGGACCCGTACGCGGCGTTCACCGCCGCGCGGGCCACCGCGTTCGGCGCGGCCTGACGGCACATTCTCCGGAAGTACGCCCTCTGACAGTACGTCCCCGATCAGTACCCCCCGAAAGGACAACCGCGCCATGGCGACGGGAAGTTCAAGCCCGAGCGGCACCAGATCCCCGAGTGAACCGACGGGTGACACCGGGATCAGCACGTACAAGGGACAGGAGCAGGCGCTGCGCGCGGGCCGGCTCGGCACGGCCGGACTGCTGCTCTCCGTGCTCGCCGCGACCGGGCCGCTGATGGTCGTCGCCGGCGTCATGCCCACCACCTACGGCGTGATGGGCGTCGTCGGGCAGCCCCTCCTCTTCCTCATCCTCGGCGTCGTCCTCGCGCTCTTCAGCCTCGGGTACGCCGAGATGAGCCGGCACGTCCACAACGCCGGCGCCTTCTACGCCTACATATCCCGCGGCCTCGGCGGCACCGCGGGCGCCGGCGCCTCGCTGGTCGCCCTCGTCGCCTACAGCGCCCTCCAGGCCGGCCTCTACGGACTGCTCGGCTTCGAGGTGTCGGGGCTGCTCCAGACGTACTTCGAGGTCGAGGTCGCCTGGTGGATACCGGCGCTGGTCACCGTGGCCCTCGTCGGCGTCCTCGCCTGGCTGAAGATCGACCTCAACGCGCGCGTGCTCGGCGTACTGCTCCTCATCGAGGTGGCGCTCGTCGTCATCTTCGACATCGCGGCCGTCGTCGACCCGGCCAAGGAAGGCCTGTCGCTGCACGCGTTCAACCCGGACACGCTCACCGGCGCGGGCGTGGCCACCTCGCTCTGCTTCTGCATCGCCGCCTTCACCGGCTTCGAGCAGGCTCCCGTGTACGCCGAGGAGACCAGCCGCCCGCAGGTCGTCGTCGCCCGCGTGATGTTCTTCGCCGTGGGCTTCGTCGCCGTCTTCTTCGCGCTCAGCTCCTGGGCGCTGACGGTCGCGGCGGGCCCGTCCGGCATCGTCCCTGCCGCCCAGGAACAGAGCGCGGGACTGCTCTTCGGCCTCACCGAGTCCCGGCTCGGCGGCACCTTCACCGACGTCCTGCACGTCCTGTTCGTCACCGGCATGTTCGCGGCGATCCTCAGCTTCCACAACGTCGTCGCGCGGTACGCGTTCGCGATGGGCCGCGAGGGGCTGCTGCCCGCCGCGTTCGGCCGCACGAACACATCCACGGGCGCGCCGGGCACGGGTTCGCTGCTCCAGACCGTCATCTCCGTGGTGGTCGTGATCGGCTTCGCTCTCGCCGACGACGGCAAGGCGGGCGACCCGACCGCACCCGTCCTCCATCTGTTCACCTGGGGCGGCAACATCGGCGCCCTCGGCGTGATCCTGCTGATGGCCACCGCGTCCGTCGCCGTCATCGTCTTCTTCGCCCGCCGCGGCGCCGCGCGCGCCCAGGCCTGGCGCATCGCCGCGTCCGCGCTCGCCGCGGTCGGACTGCTCGTCATCGCGGGCTACACCGTCAAGGACTTCGACGTCCTCGTCGGCGCGGGCGAGGGCTCCGCGCTCAGCTGGGTACTGCCCGGCGTCATCTTCGCCGCGGCGGCGATCGGCGTCCTCTACGGCCTGATCCTGCGCTCCAGGAACCCGGAGGCCCATGCGCGGATCGGCCTCGGGAACGAGGCGTTCCAGCTGGAGAAGGCGTCGGGCTCGCCGGGGGCGTAACGGTTGCACGTGGCTCGGTCGGTCACCGGCTTCGCCGAGTTCGTCCTCAATCGCCGGACGGGCTGGATATGCCGACGGCCGCGCTGGAATTTCCAGCGCGGCCGTCGGCACATCCGGCTATGGCCGTGAACGCTAAATGATCAGCGAAAGGAGCAGGACCAGCGCTCCCGCCACCACGGAGATGATCGTCTCCATGACGGACCACGTCTTGATCGTCTGGCCGACGTCAAGGCCGAAGTACTCCTTGACCAGCCAGAACCCCGCGTCGTTGACGTGCGAGAAGAAGAGCGAACCCGCACCGATCGCGAGCACGAGCAGCGCCGTGTGCGAGGTCGACATGTCGGCGGCGAGCGGCGCCACCAGACCCGCCGCGGAGATCGTCGCGACCGTCGCCGAGCCCGTCGCGAGCCGGATGGCCACCGCGATCAGCCAGGCCAGGAGCAGCGCGGGGATCGACCAGTCCTTGGAGAAGTCAAGGATCATCTGGCCCACGCCGACGTCGATGAGCGTCTGCTTGAAGCCGCCGCCCGCGCCCACGATCATCAGCACGCCCGCGATCGGGGCGAGGGACTTCTCGACGGTCGTCGACAGCCGGTCCTTGGTGAACCCGGCCGCGCGGCCCAGCGTGAACATGCCGACGATCACCGCGGCGAGCAGGGCGATCAGCGGCGACCCGATGACGTCGAAGACCCGCTGCACGGTGGCCTCGGGGTCGTCGACCACGATGTCCACCAGCGCCTTGGCCAGCATCAGCACGACCGGCAGCAGTACGGTCGCCACCGTCGCGCCGAAGCCGGGACGCTTGTCCAGGTCCTCCGACGGGCGCTGCGGGATCATCTTCTCGGGGGCAGGTACGTCCACCCAGCGGGCGGCGACCTTCGAGAACAGGGGGCCCGCGATGATCACCGTCGGGATCGCGACGAGGACGCCGAGCGCGAGCGTGACACCGAGGTTGGCCTTGACCGCGTCGATCGCGACGAGCGGGCCGGGGTGCGGCGGGATGAGCCCGTGCATCACGGACAGGCCGGCCAGCGCCGGGATGCCGATCCGCATCAGCGAGTAGTTGCCGCGCTTGGCGACCATCAGGACGACCGGGATCAGCAGCACGATGCCGACCTCGAAGAAGAGCGGCAGACCGATCACCGAGGCGATGAGGACCATCGCCCAGGGCATCGAGCGCCCGCCCGCCTTGGCGAGGATCGTGTCGACGATCTGGTCGGCGCCCCCGGAGTCGGCGAGCAGCTTGCCGAGGATCGCGCCGAGCGCGATGAGCACACCGACACCCGCGACCGTCGAGCCGAGCCCGGCGGTGAAGCTGGCGATGGCCTTGTCGAGCGGGGCGCCGGCGAAGGCGCCGAGCGCGAGCGACCCGACGGTCAGCGCGAGGAACGCGTGCAGCTTGAACTTGGTGATGAGCAGGACGATGACGGCGATGCCCGCGAGGACGGCGATCCCCAGCTGGGCATGGCCCGCCGAGGTGATCGGCTCGACGGACTCCGCTGCCAACATCTCGACGCTGAGATGGGTCACGGTGCTTTCCTTGTACGTGGGTGAGTCGTGCCCCGATAGGGGCGCGGGGAACTGCGCGACCAGCCACATGCGGCCCGCAGACGAAGTGCCTAGTCGAGGTCCCTCAAGGCCACGACCGCCCGGTCGGCAATCTCCTCCGGGGACCCGGCGACGTCGACGCCGACGCCCGCCTCATCCGCCCCGAGAGGCTGAAGCGTGGCGAACTGGGAGTCGAGCAGCGCCGTCGGCATGAAATGCCCCTGCCGATGCGACATCCGGTCCTCGATGAGGGCCCGGTCACCGGTGAGGTGGACGAAGACGACATCGGGCGCGGCGGCCCGCAGCCGATCCCGATAGCTCCGCTTCAGCGCCGAGCTGCTGACCACCCCGCCGAGCCCGGCCCGCCCGTGCGCCCAGGCGCCGATGGCGTCGAGCCAGGGCCACCGGTCGTCGTCGGTGAGCGGCGTGCCGGAGGACATCTTCGCGATGTTCTCCGCCGGGTGGAAGTCGTCGCCCTCGGCGTAGGGAACGCCGAGCCGGTCCGCGAGCAGGGGCCCGATCGTGGTCTTGCCGGTCCCTGCCACGCCCATGACCACGACGACGTGGGGGGTGCGCCGATCCTGCATCGCGTACTGCCTCGCTGTCTTCATCGACATCGGTCGGTTGTTCACGTCACTGAAACCCATTAGGTCTGACGAATTCAAGAGTCTGTGACATAAAAGTCTGACTTATTGTTCCCGGGTCGCTCCTCGTAGGCTTCCGTCATGACCGCACACGCCCGAGGGCTGCACTCCCGCGTACTGGAAAGCCTCGGGCCCGCCATCACCGCCGGCGAGTACCCGCCGGGCAGCGTGTTGCGCACGGACGAGCTGGGCCAGCGCTTCGAGGTGTCCCGCTCCGTGATGCGGGAGGCGGTCCGGGTCCTGGAGTCCATGCACCTCGTCGAGTCCCGCCGCCGCGTGGGCGTCACCGTGCTGCCCGCCGAGCAGTGGAACGTCTACGACCCGCAGGTCATCCGGTGGCGCCTCGCCGGTGCCGACCGGGCGCGGCAGCTGCGCTCCCTGACCGTCCTGCGGTCGGCGATCGAGCCGGTCGCCGCGGGGCTCGCCGCCCGGCACGCCACGGCCGCCCAGTGCGCGGAGCTCACCGAGTGCGCCCTCGGGATGGTCGCCCACTCGCGCGGACACCAGCTGGAGGGCTACCTCAAGCACGACGTCGCCTTCCACCGGGCCATCCTCAACGCGTCCGGCAACGAGATGTTCGCCCGGCTCGGCGATGTCGTCGCCGAGGTCCTCACCGGCCGTACCGCGCACCAGGTGATGTTCGAGGACCCCGACCCGCCCGCCGTCACCCTGCACGTCCAGGTCGCCGAGGCGGTCAGGGAGGGCGACGCGGTCCGTGCCGAGGCGCTGACGCGGGAGATCGCCCTGGGCGCCCTGGAGGAGCTGGACATCCTCGCGCCCTGAGATCCCGGCGCGCACCCGGTCGGCGACAATGGACGCCATGTCCCGACGCGCGCCACGCCCCACCGCCACGCCCTGCCCCTGCGGGCAGCCCCTGTCGTACGAGAAGTGCTGCGGCAGGCTGCACCGCGGCGAGGCCGCAGCGGCCACCCCCGAGGAGCTGATGCGCTCCCGCTACAGCGCCTTCGCCGTACGGGACGAGGGCTACCTGCTGCGCACCTGGCACCCGCGGACCAGGCCGCCGCACATCGACTTCGACCCGGCGCTGCGCTGGGTGGGCCTGGAGATCGAGGAAACCACGGAGGGCACGACCTTCCACACCACGGGCACAGTCACCTTCCGGGCCCGCTACACCGACAGCGGCCGCCCCGACTCCCTGCACGAGAAGAGCCGCTTCGAGCGCGTCGACGGGGCATGGGTGTACGTCGACGGCACGTTCATCGACTAGGGACGAAGTACCTCACCGCACATCCCCGAACTCGCTCAACACCCCCGGCGGAGCAAGCGCGTTGACGTAGTGCCCCGGCCCGTGGTCCTCGAACGAGTACGTGAACGGAATCGTCCGCGTCAACGCGAGACGCGCCGCGAAGAACGCGAGGGGTGCCACCACCGCGAGCCCGGCGAGGCTGTCCATCTGCGGATAGTGCAGGCCGGGGTCGCGCACCTCGGCCCAGCCGCCGGCCCGCGGCCCCCGCGCCAGCTCGGCCAGCGAGCGCCCCGCCGCCCGCGCCCTGCGGCCCGCCATCCGGCGCAGCTGCCCGCGCAGCAGGTCGCCCGGGAGCGACACCGCGTCGATCGCCGTCTCCGCCGCGAAGGCGAGCGTCCCCTCCGCCACCCCGCGGGGCCTGCGGTAGTGCAGCTCGCGGCCGAAGGGGGCGTACGGCCCGACGGGCCGCGGCGGCAGCGCGGGCACGACGTCACGGTCGAAGATGTAGCGCAGCAGCCGGTCGCGCAGCACGTACTCGCCCCGGTGGTCGGTGGCCCGCGCGCAGGCGTCGGCGAACTCGGGCCCGCCGAGCAGCGGCTGGCCGAAGGTGTAGACGGCCCGCAGCCGCTCGGCGACGGAGTGGTAGCGCGGCTCGTGGGCCAGGACGACCGCCATCAGCGCGGCCATCGCCCCGCCGAGGCTGTGTCCGGTGATGTACAGCGCCTCCATGCCGTCGCCGCGTACGCCCTTCTCCTCGGGGTC
Organism: Streptomyces sp. NPDC039480; assembly: GCF_055597165.1. NCBI lineage: Bacteria > Bacillati > Actinomycetota > Actinomycetes > Kitasatosporales > Streptomycetaceae > Streptomyces > Streptomyces sp. NPDC039480. Next base: position 173,137 of record NZ_JBVITX010000006.1, read on the forward strand.
GACCGACTCGCCGCGGGCCGCCCGGTCGAGGGCCTGCATGATGAGGTGCCGGGTGGCGCGCATGTTGCGGTAGAAGCCCGCGTGGACTTCGTGGCGCTCGCCCGCCAGGTCCACGCAGAGCGTCTCCGGGCGCACGTCGGCGTCGGTGAGGATGCTGATGATGTCCTCGGGCTGGGTGCCGCGGTAGCAGAGGATCACCACCCGCCGGTCCTTGTCCTGGATCAGATACGCGGCCGACGCGATGTACATGGCGTCCACCCGCTGCTCGAAGACGCGGCAGCGGTTCTCCTCGAGGCCCAGCCTGGACATGATCATGGCGACGGTACGCGGATCGCCGACGCGCCCGGCACCGGCGTACGCGTACGCGGCGCACGTCGCCATGGTGTGCGGGACGGGCCCCTCGGGGTCCGGCAGGCCCTTGCCCGTGGCCAGCAGGTCCACCAGGTTCCGGTGGACGGGGAAGGCCGGGTGCCCCGGCGCGCCCTCGGTGGGCTCCTTGAACGGGCGCAGCTCCGCGAAGCTCGGCCCCCTGGCGAAGTCGTCCCGCATGGCGTTCCCCCACGACGAGCGGTGACTGCAACGGAGTGGTGAGCACACCACCGGCCCGGCGCACCGTCAACCGGCCCGCGCCGCGGCGCCGGACACCCGACGGGACTTGGCCATCGCGCGCGCCCCGCGCGTGGGACTGATGGGAACGGAGACTCACACGGGGTGTGAACGGAACACCCGCCGTCGCCCGCCGCACCCGGGACCACCCCGCCCACGGGCCCAAACGCCCTGGCCCGCCCGCCAGTTCGAGGCGCCGGGGCGGCCCCGCACATAGGCGGGAACCATCGCTGCGGCCGACCGGTGCCGCCAGTAGCGTCTGCCTGCCCCCCTGTCCCGTACGCAGTACCGCCACCAGCCGTGCGAAGGAACGTGCGAAGGAAGAGGCGCCCGATGGCCGACAGCGGACAGCACCAGCCAAGTTACGAACGCTATCTGGGCGGCAGCCCGGATGCGGAGCGCCGGCTCTTCGAGCGACTGGCCAAGGAACTGATGAAGGTCCAGGAGAAGAACCGGCGCGCGGCCCGGGCGGCGGACATCGGACGCGTCCAGCACGAGAAGGCCGCCCTCGGCGTGGAGAACGCCCGCCTGCGCTTCCACGACGACCTGCCCGAGACGCTGCGCTGCGGCTTCGCCCAGCCCGGCGCCGCGTACCCGGCGACCGTGCGGCTCTCCAACGCGGGCGGCATCCGGCAGGCCGACGGCGCCCCCGACCTGCGCGGCGTCGCCGTGCGCGTCGCCGTGTCCACCGAGGAGCACCACGACCTGCTCGCCACCAACCACCCGGTCTCGCACGCCCGCGACGCCCGTGAGTTCGTCGCCTTCGCCAAGGCCATGGCGGGCGCGACGACCCGGCTGCGGAAAGCCGTCGCGCTCTTCGTCGAACTCCCGCTCACCCTCGGCCCCACCACCGCCACCAGGATGCGCCGCAACGTCCAGGCCGCCACCCGGCGCACCGTGCACAGCCTCGCCGCCGAGACGTACTGGAGCCGCAGCGCCATCCTGTGGGGCGAGGCGGGCCCGGTCCGCTATCTGCTGCGCCCCGCGGGCGGCGCGGCCACCGCCAAGTCCGGCCCCGAGCGCCGCGACCCGCAGTACCTGCGCCGCGACCTGGAGACCCGGCTCGCCCGGCAGGACGTCACCTTCGAACTGTGCCTGCAGCGGTACGTCGACGAGCGCCGCACCCCCGTCGAGGACGGCTCGGTGGAGTGGCTGGAGTCCGTCGCCCCCGCCGTGCCCGTGGCCACGCTCACCATCCCAAGCCAGGACCTCGACACCGCAGAGGCGCGCGCCGCGGGCGGCCGCGTGGAGGTGATGGGCTTCAACCCCTGGTTCACCACCGAGGACTTCCGCCCGCTCGGCAACCTCAACCGGGCCCGCAAGACGGCGTACGAGGCGAGCGCCGCCCACCGGCACGGCCTGCGCTTCGTCACCGAGGAGCCCCTGCGCAACAAGCTGGTCGGCATACCCACCGACGCGGCCCTCCGGCTGCTCAACCGCTATGTGCCGTGGCACAGGCTGCCCGTGCAGGCCGGCCTGCTCAACCTCGTCTTCCTCCGCAAGGCGCTGCGCCGCTTCAACCTCATCGACACCGACGTGCACGAGGCGCCGCCGAAGACCATGCCCGTGCCCGCCCCGGCCGACGAGCAACTGCGCACCGTCCGCTCCTACGACGGGACATACAACGACCTCTCCAGGCCGACCATGGGAGCCGTCGGCGCCCCCTTCGGACGCAACCTCAAGCCCGTCTACCGGCCCGACCTCTTCGACGTCCCCAACCCGGTCACCGTCAGCCGTGAGCTGCTGCACCGCGACACGTTCCTGCCCGCCACCTCGCTGAACGTCCTGGCCGCCGCCTGGATCCAGTTCCAGGTCCACGACTGGGTCAACCACCGCCGCCACAAGCCCGGCGGCAAGTCCGTCGAGGTGCCGCTGCCGCCCGGCACTACCTGGTACAACACCCCGGGCGGGCCCGCCGAACGCGTGATGCGCTTCGCCGACAACGAAGGCGTCGAACTCCCCGGCGACCAGCCGCCGATCCTCTTCGCCAACACCGCGTCGCACTGGTGGGACGGCTCCGAGGTGTACGGCGAGAACGAACACACCGCCAGGTTCCTGCGCGAGCCCGACGGCGGCGCCAAACTCCGCCTGGAGGAGGGCCACCTGCCCATCGGCCCGAACGGCATCCCGCTGACCGGCTTCGCCGAGAGCTGGTGGATGGGCCTCAGCGCGATGCACACCCTCTTCGCCCGCGAGCACAACGCCGTCTGCGACGCGCTGCGGCAGGCCTACCCGTCGATGAGCCAGGAGAGCGTCTACCACACCGCGCGCCTCGTCGTCTCCGCGCTCATCGCCAAGATCCACACCGTGGAGTGGACCCCGGCGATCCTCGCCACCGAGGCCATCGACATCGGTCTGCGCACCAACTGGGAGGGTCCGCCGAGCAGTTGGCTCAACAAGCTCGGCCTCTGGCTGTTCGAGTCGCACTCGCTGACGGGCATACCCAGGACGCTGCCGGACCACCACGGCGCGCCGTACTCCCTGACGGAGGACTTCGTCACCGTCTACCGCATGCACCCCCTGATCCCCGACGACTTCGAGATGCGCGAGCACCACTTCGGGCAGCGCCTGGAGACCCTGGGCTTCCACGACATCCAGGGCGCCGCTGCCGAGGCCGCCATCCGCAAGACGGGCCTCGCCGACACGTTGTACTCCTTCGGCATCTCCCACCCGGGCGCCATCACTCTGCACAACTTCCCGCGCGCGCTCCAGCACTTCGAGCGCGACGGCGAGATCATCGACCTGTCCGTCGTCGACCTCGTCCGCACCCGCAGGCGTGGCGTGCCCCGCTACAACGACTTCCGCGAGGGGCTGCACAAGCAGCGCATCCGCCGCTTCGAGGACCTGTCGCAGGACCCCGAGACCGTCGCCCGCCTCAAGGACGTCTACGGCTCCGTCGACGAGATCGACACCGTGGTCGGCCTGTTCGCCGAGAACCCGCCGCACGGCTTCGGCTTCAGCGACACGGCGTTCCGCATCTTCATCCTGATGGCCACCAGGCGGCTGCAGAGCGACCGCTTCCTGACCGTCGACTTCCGCCCCGAGATCTACACGCCGCTCGGCATCGACTGGGTCCAGAAGGGCGGCATGAACTCCGTTCTCCTCCGGCACTGCCCGGAGCTCGCCGGCCTGCTGCCGCGCGGGGCGAGCGCGTTCGCGCCGTGGCGTCAGGTGCAGCCGATCAGCGACGGTGGCGGGCGTGCGGCCGGCTGACGGCGACCCCGGCCACCCGGGCCTCGCGGACCTGTTCGCCCGGCCCCTCCTGGAGACGGTCTGGCGCCGCCGCACCCACCGGGTGAGCCGCGGCGCCGCCGTCCCCGCGGGCTCGATGAGCTACCGGTCGCCGCACGAGCCGCGGCCCCTGTCCGAGCTGGAGGAGGCGGTGCTCGTCGCGCTCACCGGCTGCACCGGCCTCACCATGCCGGACCGGCCCTTCGACGACCCGCGCGACGGCAAGCCCATCATGGCCAAGCCCAACATGACCATGGCGGGCCGCACCGCGGGCAGCCCCGACAACGCGCAGGGCACCCACTTCTTCCTGATCAACGACTCGGGAACGTACTTCCTGCGCAGACTGGACCCGGCCCCCGACACGCCCCTCGACGCGACGAGCCTGGTCGAGCGGGCCCGGCAGGCGAAGGTCCGCGTCCTCGACCACCGCCTGGACGTCCCCGAGGACCGGCGCGACTTCCCGGCCTACCTGGACTCGAACCGCTTCCTGTCCAACCTCCCCGGGACGACCGTCCTCTTCCCGGTGGTGGACCTCTCCCACCAGTACATCAACGCCCTGATGTACCTGCTCACCCAGCCGGACGACGTCCGCCCCACCCTCGTCGACGACCGCAACTTCTACCGGCCCGCGGGCGTGAAGAAGTGGGTCAAGAACGGCTTCCTCAACGGCGACATCAAGCTGCCGCTGGGCGCCCTCGGCCCGCTGCGCACCCAGATAGAGGCGGACCTGCTCCTGCAGAACCTGATGCTCAGCGCCGAGGCGATGGGCCTCGGCGCCTGGATCCACGCCTCCATCAACCCCCAGATAGCGCTCGGCGACCCGAAGTTCTCCCGCGCGTACGGCAGGATGCTCGGCTTCACCTTCGTCACCCCGCGCTGGCGCCTGCCGGACCTGTGGCGCTGGCACGTCCCGCTCCCCAAGTACGCGAACGTCCGCTCCCACCCGGTCGGCCTCACCTCACCCACGGGCGAACCCCTGATCCAGGCGGCGTGCCCGCCCGCGCACCCCTCGATGACGGCGGCGGTCGACGCGGTGATCCGCGCCAAGTTCGGCCCCGGCGGCACCTACGGCGACAAGGACGTCTTCGCCCGCATCTACAAGGAGGAGTACGGGCAGCGGTACCTGGCGGAGGCGAGTGAGTACGAGGAGCGGGTGATCGAATGCGCGCGGGACATCTGCGAGTACATCCTGCGCACCCACCGCCGCTTCCCCGCGCACACGGACGCGATCCACGTCCCGGGGGTGTGGCTCCAGGTCCACCACGTGGAGACGGAGTACTACGACAAGTACTTCAACGCGGGCCTGACGGACGCACACCGCCGCCACGAAGACCTGTGGGACACCTGACAGAGGACGGTGGGGCGGGGGTCACGCCAGGGGCGGCACCACACAGTCGATGAGGAAGGGACCCGGCTCGGCGAGGCCCCGCTTGAGGAGCGCCGCGAACTCCTCGGCCGTCGTGGCCCGTTCCGCTGGCACGCCCATCCCGCGCGCCAGCGAGACGAAGTCGAGGGACGGCCCGGACAGGTCGAGGAGCCGCCGCGCCCGCATGCCGTCCCCTGCCGCCCCCACCGTCCCCAGTTCCAGATTGAGGATCGCGTACGACCGGTTGTCGAAGACGACCGTCGTGACGTCGAGCCCCTCCCGCGCCTGCGTCCACAGCGCCTGCGGCGTGTACATCGACGCGCCGTCCCCGACCAGCGCGAGCACGGGCCGGTCGGGACAGGCCACGCCCGCCCCCACCGCGAGCGGCATCCCCTGCCCCATCGAGCCACCGGTCAGCGTCAGCCAGTCGTGCGGCGGGGCGCCGGCGGTCGCGCCGGGCAGCCACAGCCCCGACGTGTTCGCCTCGTCGACGACGACGGCACCCTCCGGCAGCAGCGCCCCGATCACCGCGGCCGCCGACTCGGCGGTCAGCTCACCGCTGGGCAGCGCCGGCCGCACCGCCTCCTCCCGTACCCGGCCCGCGCCGGGCCCGACGACTTCGGCGAGCCCTTCGAGCGCCGCCGTCACGTCCTCCGCGCCGACCGTGAGCCGGTGCACGGCGCACCCCTCGGGCACCAGCGCCCCGCTCTGCCCCGGATAGGCGAAGAAGGCCACCGGCGACGCGGCTCCGGCGAGCACGAGGTGCCGCAGGCCCGCCAGTTGGCCGAGGGCGCCCGACGCGAAGTAGCCGAGCCGTTCGACGGCGGGCCGTCCCGCGCCCCGCTCCAGACGGGCCGGGAACGTCTCGCACAGGAGCTTCGCCCCTGTCGCCGCGGCGATCCGCCCCGCGGCCTCGAGTCCGGCGCCGCGCACGGCGGCCCCGCCGAGCAGCAGCGCGACCTCCGCACCGGACCGCAGCGCCTCGGCGGCGCCGGTCACGGCGTCCACGGACACCAGACCGTGGCGTGCCGGGGCGGGCGGCACGGCGGCGGGCGGTTCGCCCGCCTCCGACCAGGACACGTCGGCGGGCACGACCAGCGTCGCGACGGCGCCGGGCGGCCCGGTCGCCGCGGCGACGGCGGCCGCGACGTCACCGGCGAGTTCGGTGGCGTAGTACGTACGCCGCGTCCAGGCCGAGACGGTGCCGGCCAGCGCCCCGATGTCGGACTCCAGGGGCGCGTCGAGCCGCTTGTGGTGCAGGGCGTGGTCGCCGACGACGTTGACGACGGGCGTCGCGGCCCGTCGCGCGTTGTGCAGGTTGGGCAGGCCGCCCGCGAGGCCGGGCCCGAGGTGCAGCAGCGTGCACGCGGGACGGCCCGTCAGCCGCCCGTACCCGTCGGCGGCGCCCGTGGCCACGCCCTCGAAGAGACACAGCACGGGCCGCAGCTCGGGCGTCTCGTCGAGCGCGGCCACGAAGTGCATCTCGGAGGTGCCGGGATTGGCGAAGCAGGCGCGGACACCCGCGCCCACAAGGCCGTCGATCAGGATCTGCGCTCCGTTCGGCATGGCGGTCCGCCTCTGCTGGGGTGGCGAGGGTGGGACAGGCCAGTCTTCACGGGGTGCGGGCCGCGGCGGCAGCCGGGATCCGGCCAGCCGCCACGGGCGTTCCGGGGCCGAATCTGCGCCGGTAGTCGGACGGGCTCAGCCCCGTCTCGCGGCGCAGCCGGGCCCGCAGATTGGCCAGGGTGCCCAGGCCGCTGAGGTGCGCGACCACGTCCAGACGCTCCTCGCCGCGCTCGATGAGTCGGCAGGCCAGAGCCACGCGCTCGCCGGTCAGCCAGGCCAGCGGCGTGGTGCCCAGCTGGGCCCGGAAGCGCCGGTGCAGGGTCGCGGTGCTCACCCCGGCGCGGGCCGCGAGCCCCGCCACGGTGACGGGGTCGCCGAGCCGCTCCTGCGCCCAGGCGAGCACCGGCGCGAGGGACTCGTCCCGCACCTCCGGAACGGGGCGTTCCACGAACTGCCGCTGGCCGCCGTCCCGGTGCGCCGCGAAGACGAGTCGCCTGCTCACGGAGTTGGCGACCTCCGCGCCGAAGTCCTTGCGGACGATGTGCAGACCCAGGTCGATGGCGGCCGCGCTGCCCGCCGCGGTGAGAATGTCGCCGTCGTCCACGAACAGCACGTCGGGTTCGAGCTGCACGGCCGGAAACCGCTCACGGAAGGAGTCGGCCCACTGCCAGTGGGTGGACGCCCGGCGGCCGTCGAGGATGCCCGACTCGGCGAGCGCGAAGGCGCCGGTGCAGAAGCTCATGATCCGGGCGCCGCGCGCGTGGGCCCGCCGGATCGCGGCGAGCACGTCCGGTGCGCGCGGCACGGTGTTGTCGGGGCGGCCCGGCATGATCAGCGTATCCGCGGTGTCCACGGCGTCGAGACCGGGCACGCCGGCGAGGGTGAAGAACCCGTGGTTCATGCGGACGCCCGGCCTCGGGGCGCACAGGACGATCTCGTACAGCGCGCCCTGCAGGCCGAGTTCGGGCCGTGGCAGTCCGAACACCTCGGTGGCGACTCCGACTTCGAAGGGGTTGGTGCCCTCGTCGACGACGACCACGACGCGGTGCGGTGGCCGCTCGGCGGGCGGCTGCGAGGATTCTTGCGGCATGTGCGATTTCTAGCACTCGTGGCGGTGGTCCGGCGCGCCGGAGGATCACCTCATGAACAGTGAACCCACCGCCGTGAGCACCGAACCCATCGCCCTCGACCAGGCCTTCGCCTCCTTCGACGCCCTGTGGAGCCCCCGCATCGTCACCTCTGTCAACGACTACGACGTACGCGTCGCCAAGGTCGAGGGCGAACACGTCTGGCACGTCCACGACAATACTGACGAGTTCTTCCTGGTCCTCGGCGGCGAGCTCCACATCGACCTGCGCGAACCGTCGGGGGAGCGCAGGGTCACGCTCCCGCAGGGCTCGCTCTACACGGTCCCGCGCGGCATTGAACACCGCCCGTACGCCCCCCAGGGCGCCCGCATCCTCCTCTTCGAACCCACCGGCACCCTGACGGTCGGCGACCGTCACGACGAGATCCCGGACCACGTCGACGCGACGACGGGCCACGCCCTGACCGGCTGAGTCCGTCCGGGCAGGGCGGCCTTCCTGTTCAAGCTATTCAAGTTTGACTAGGCTGCGCGCATGCCCGAGAAAACGATCCCGCTCCTCCCGTGCCGGACCATCCAGCCGGTGGTCGACTTCTACACCGCGCTGGGCTTCGAGACGACCTACCTCCAGAAGAGCCCCTATCCGTACGCCGCCGTCGAACGCGGCACCATCGAGCTGCAGTTCTTCGTCATGAAGGAGTACGACCCCCAGGAGTCCTACTCCGGGTGCTACATCCTCACGGACGACGTGGAGACCCTGTACGCCGCCTTCCGCGCCGGGCTGAAGGCGGCGTACGGCAAGATCCCCACCCGCGGGCTGCCCCGCATCGGGCCGCTCAAGGACATGTCGTACGGGGTGAGGCAGTTCCTGATGACCGACCCCGGCGGCAACAGCATCCGTGTCGGGCAGCCGATCAGTGAGGACCAGTCGATGCGACCCGTGCCCAAGGGGACCTTCGCGCGGGCGCTGCACATGGCCGATCTGTTCGTCGACTCCAAGGAGGACCTGCCGGGCGCCGCGAAGATCATCGACAGGGCGCTCGGGCTCACCGACGAACGGCCCACCCCCGAGCAGGAGCTGCGCCTGCTCGTCCTGCGCGGCGACATCGCCCGGCGGCTCGGCGACGACGAGCTCGCCGAGCGGCTCCTGGGCCGGGCCGCCGAGCTCCCGCTCACCGAGGCGGAACGGGAGTCCGTGCGCGACGCCCTGGCGCGCCTCGCCGAGCTGAGCGCTCCGTAAGAGAGCCGTCAAGACGGCTGAACGCGCCGTATGGAGGGTGTCAACGAAGGTCGTGGACGGCCGAAAGGGCGGTTACCTCTAACCGTCCGAGCAAGCACTGCACCGTCCACGTCCTTCAGGAGCTCACGATGGCCGACCTGGCCTTCGTCGCCACCACGATCGCGGTCTTCGCGCTGGTGGCCCTCGTCGCCAAGGGGGTGACGAAGCTGTGACCGCCGAGAACATCGTCGGCCTCGTCGTGGCCGTCGCTCTCCTGGGCTATCTCGTCCTCGCCCTCGTCTTTCCGGAGAGGTTCTGAGTACGGATATGAGCCCCGCCCTCGCCGGTGTGCTCCAGCTGCTCGCGCTCATAGCGGCGCTCGCGCTGGCACACCGCCCGCTCGGTGACTACATGGCCCGCGTCTACGGCTCGAAGAAGCACCTTCGCGCCGAGAAGTGGATCTACAAGGCCATCGGTGCCGATCCCGACACGGAGATGCGCTGGCCCGCGTACCTGCGCGGCGTCCTCGCCTTCTCCGCGGCCGGTGTCCTCTTCCTCTATCTGCTGCAGCGGCTCCAGGGCTCGCTGCCCGGCTCGCTCGGCTTCACGTCCATCGACCCGGACCAGGCGTTCAACACCGCGGCGTCGTTCGTGGCGAACACCAACTGGCAGTCGTACTCCGGCGAACAGGCCATGGGCCACGTCGTGCAGACCGGCGGCCTCGCCGTGCAGAACTTCGTCTCCGCGGCCGTCGGCATCGCCGTCGCGATCGCTCTGGTACGCGGCTTCGCCCGCTCCCGCACCGGTGAGCTCGGCAACTTCTGGGCCGACCTGGTGCGCGGCACCGTCCGCGTCCTCCTCCCCATCTCCGTCATCGGCGCGCTCGTCCTCGTCGCCTGCGGCGCCCTCCAGAACTTCTCCGGCATCCACGAGGTCGGCCAGTTCATCGGCGGGAAGCAGGAGTGGAACGGCGGCGCCGTCGCCTCCCAGGAGGTCATCAAGGAGCTGGGCACGAACGGCGGCGGCTACTTCAACGCCAACTCCGCGCACCCCTTCGAGAACCCGAACCCGATCTCGAACCTCTTCGAGATCTTCCTGATCCTGCTCATCCCGTTCGCGCTGACGCGGACCTTCGGCAGGATGGTCGGCTCGCTCAGGCAGGGCTACGCGGTCCTCGCCACCATGGCCACGATCTGGCTCGGCTTCACCGCGCTGATGATGTGGACCGAGTTCCACCACGGCGCCCCGGCCTACGACCTGGCGGGCGGCGCGATGGAGGGCAAGGAGACCCGGTTCGGGGTCGCCGGCTCGTCGATCTTCGCGGTGGCCACCACGCTCACCTCCACCGGCGCCGTGAACTCCTTCCACTCCTCCTACACCGGCTTCGGCGGCGGCATCCAGATGCTCGGCATGCAGCTCGGCGAGATCGCGCCGGGCGGCACGGGGTCGGGCCTCTACGGCATGCTCATCATGGCCATGATCGCCGTGTTCATCGCGGGCCTCATGGTCGGACGCACCCCGGAGTACCTGGGCAAGAAGATCGGCACCCGCGAGATCAAGCTGGCGGCCTGCTACATCCTCGTCACCCCGGCGCTCGTCCTCGGCTTCACGGCCGTCGCGATGGCCCTGCCCACCCCGGCCGACTCGATGACGAACTCCGGCGCGCACGGCTTCTCCGAGATCCTGTACGCCTACACGTCCGGGGCCAACAACAACGGCTCGGCCTTCGCGGGCCTCGGCGCCGACACGCAGTGGTTCAACACCACGCTCGGCCTCGCGATGCTGCTCGGCCGCTTCCTGCCGATGGTGTTCGTCCTCGCGCTCGCGGGGTCGCTCGCCGAGCAGCAGCCGGTCCCCGCGACCGCGGGCACCCTGCGTACCGAGAAGCCGCTGTTCACCGGTCTGCTGGTCGGCACCATCATGATCATCACCGGTCTCACCTATTTCCCCGCGCTCGCGCTGGGACCGCTTGCCGAGGGGCTGGCGTCATGAGCACTCACACCACACAGCACGACAGTGACGGCCGGTCCGGCGGGGCAGCGGCATCCGTCGCCACCGCCGACCGCGCCCCCCACCACGACGTCCCCAGCGGCCACACCTCCGCCGAAGCCGGCAAGGTCGGCGCGGGCCTCTTCGACCCGGCCCAGCTGCTCAAGTCGCTGCCGGACGCCTTCCGCAAGCTGGACCCGCGCGTCATGGTCAAGTCGCCGGTCATGTTCGTGGTCCTGATCGGCTCGGTGGTCACCACCGTGCTGGCGGTCAAGGACCCGGGGGACTGGTTCGGCTGGGCGATCACCGCCTGGCTCTGGCTGACCACGGTCTTCGCCAACCTCGCGGAGGCCGTCGCCGAGGGCCGCGGCAAGGCGCAGGCCGACACCCTGCGCAAGGCCAAGACCGACACCGTGGCGCGCCGCCTGACCGGCGGCGTCGAGGAGTCGGTGCCCGGCACCGACCTGCGCATCGGCGACCTCGTCGTCTGCGAGGCCGGCGACATCATCCCCGGCGACGGTGACGTCGTCGAGGGCGTGGCCTCCGTCGACGAGTCCGCGATCACCGGCGAATCGGCCCCCGTCATCCGCGAGTCCGGCGGTGACCGGTCCGCCGTCACGGGCGGTACGAAGGTCCTCTCCGACCGCGTCGTCATCAAGATCACGACGAAGCCCGGCGAGACGTTCATCGACCGCATGATCAACCTGGTCGAGGGCGCGGCCCGCCAGAAGACGCCCAACGAGATCGCCCTGAACATCCTCCTGGCGTCCCTCACCATCGTCTTCCTGCTGGCCGTCGTCTCGCTCAAGCCCTTCGCGATCTACGCGGGAGCCGACGACCAGACCTCGATGATCGTCCTGACGGCGCTCCTCGTCTGCCTCATCCCGACGACCATCGGCGCGCTGCTCTCCGCGATCGGCATCGCGGGCATGGACCGCCTGGTGCAGCGCAACGTCCTCGCCATGTCGGGCCGGGCCGTCGAGGCCGCGGGCGACGTGTCGACCCTGCTGCTCGACAAGACCGGCACCATCACCCTCGGCAACCGCCAGGCCGCCGAGTTCGTGCCGGTGCGCGGCACCACGGAGGCCGAGGTCGCCGACGCGGCCCAGCTCTCCTCACTGGCCGACGAGACGCCCGAGGGCCGCTCCATCGTCGTACTCGCCAAGGAGAAGTACGGTCTGCGCGAGCGGCACCAGGGCGAGCTGACCGGCGCCGAGTGGGTGCCGTTCACCGCGCAGACCCGCATGTCGGGCGTGGACGTCGACGGGCGCAAGGTCCGCAAGGGCGCGACCGGTTCGGTCGTCGCCTGGGTCGAGGAACGTGGTGGCGAGGTCGCCGAGGATGCGCAGGAACTCAACGACCGCATTTCACAGGCTGGTGGCACGCCGCTGCTGGTGGCTGTGGAAGACGCTGACGGCGCCCGGGTCCTCGGGGTGATCCACCTCAAGGACGTCGTCAAGGAGGGCATGCGCGAGCGCTTCGACGAACTGCGCCGCATGGGCATCAAGACCGTCATGATCACCGGTGACAACCCGCTCACCGCCAAGGCCATCGCGGACGAGGCGGGCGTGGACGACTTCCTCGCCGAGGCCACGCCCGAGGACAAGATGGCGCTGATCAAGCGGGAACAGGCCGGCGGCAAGCTGGTCGCGATGACCGGCGACGGCACCAACGACGCTCCCGCGCTCGCCCAGGCCGACGTCGGCGTGGCCATGAACACCGGCACCTCGGCCGCCAAGGAGGCCGGGAACATGGTGGACCTGGACTCCAACCCGACGAAGCTCATCGAGATCGTCGAGATCGGCAAGCAGCTCCTCATCACCCGGGGCGCGCTGACGACCTTCTCCATCGCCAACGACGTCGCGAAGTACTTCGCCATCATCCCGGCCATGTTCGCGGTGGCGTACCCGAGCCTCGACAAGCTCAACATCATGAACCTGTCGTCGCCGGAGTCCGCGATCCTCTCCGCGGTCGTCTTCAACGCGCTGATCATCGTCGCGCTCGTGCCGCTGGCCCTGAAGGGCGTGCGGTACCGGCCGATGAGCGCGGACCGGATGCTGCGGCGCAACCTCGGCGTCTACGGCCTCGGCGGACTCGTCGCCCCGTTCATCGGCATCAAGATCATTGACGTACTCATCTCTCTCATCCCCGGCATTGGGTGACTCGGCCATGAACAACTCCGTAGGAAACACCGCCCGGTTGCTCGGCGCGGGACTGCGCGCCCTGCTCGTCCTCACCGTGGTCTGCGGCGTCCTCTATCCGCTCGCGGTGACCGGCGTCGCCCAGGCCCTCTTCCACGACAAGGCCAACGGCTCCGAGGTGAGCGCGGACGGCGAGGTCGTCGGCTCCGAACTCATCGGCCAGCGCTACGACCTGCCGCTGAAGAAGGGCCAGGAGACGGCCGTACCGGACCTCAAGTGGTTCCAGCCCCGCCCCTCCAACGGCCTCGGCGAGAACACCGTCAACACCCAGTACAAGCTGCTCCTGTCCGGCGCCACCAACCTCTCCGGCGACAACAAGGACCTCATCCGGCAGGTGAAGGACGCCAAGGCGGCCGTCATCAAGGACAACTCCACCGCGGACCACCGGGTCGAGCCCTCCGACGTGCCCGCCGACGCGGTCACCTCCTCCGGCTCCGGCCTCGACCCGCACATCTCCCCGGCCTACGCCGACCTCCAGGTCCACCGCGTCGCCGCGAGGAACCACCTGGACGTCCGGCAGGTCCAGAAGCTGGTCGACGCGCACACCGACGGGCGGACCCTCGGCTTCGTCGGCGAGCCGCGCGTCAACGTCCTGCGGCTCAACATCGCCCTGAAGGAGCTGGCCGGCGCCGACGGGTCCTGAGGGGGGCGGGGCCGGGCCGTCAGGCGGGGGCGGCCCGGACCGTCAAGGGGCCGGGTCCGAGTCGCGCAGTACCGTTCGGATGAACTCCTCGGCCCCCGAGATCTGCTGTGCGTCGATCTCCACCTCCTTGCCGTCGGGGTGCCGGACGACGATGGAGAGGTCCGCGCGGCGCTGCTTGATCCAGAGCTGCGCGGACGCGACCAGCGCGGCGACCGTGCCGCTGCTGACGGCGGTGAGGACGAGCTCGGTCATGGCGCCCATCTGCCCGGGCTCCGGGGCGCCGCTCCGCAGCCGGACCCGGCCCCGGAGCTCGTCCTCCCGCTGCAGCCAGGCGTACAGGTCCCGGACCAGCGTCGTGCCGGACCCCGCGGGGCCGCCTGTCACCTCGATCTGTACCGCCATCGCCGCACCACCGAAATCCGTTTCCGCGCCCGCGCCCGCGCATGGACGTCTCGTCATACTGTGCCCCACGACAACACGGTCCGGCCGTACGTCAATTGGCCCGACCCCGACTCCGAAGTGGTGATGCAGTGCGTACAGCGGTGGCCGCGTTCGACGTGGGAGGCACCCCTTCCCGGCTGCGCGGCTGACGGACGCCCCACCCGTCACGGAAGAGGCGCGCACCAGCCCTCGCCCCCCGGCAGGTCGGCCGACTTCAGCGGCCCCCACGAACCCCGCGGATACTCCAGCGGCGCCTCCCGCACTTCCAAGGCGGGCGCCACGACGCGCCACGACTCCTCCACGGTGCGCATCGACACGAACCGTCCCGTCCTGCCCAGCAGAGCGTCCGAAAGCAGATGCGTGTACGCCTCCCACGCGCCCCCGGAGGTGTCCGCGGTCGGCATGTCCGCCAGGTCGAGGCGGAGGTCTACCGGCACCGGGCCGGGATCCGCCCCCGGGCCACGGGCGTTGAGCGTGAGCACGGCCCCGCCCTGGCCACCGATCCGGAAGCGGACGCGGGCCGGCCCCGGTTCCTTCCGGGCGAACCAGAGACGGTGCTCGGTGGGCACGAAGTCGACCACCACCTCGATCGCCGTGGCCGCGAGACCTTTGCCGGAGCGCAGCAGGAACGGGACCCCGCGCCACCGCTCGGCGTCGAGGTCGAGCCGCAGCGCCGCGAAGGTCTCCACCGTCGAATCGGCGGCCACCCCCGGCTCCGCCCGGTACCCCGCGTACTGCCCGCGGACGAGGTGCCCGGGAGCCACCGGACGCACCCCGGCGAGCGCGTCCGCGATCCGCTCGCGGAAGGCCTCCGCGGTGCCGTCGGCCGGACGCTCCATCGCCACTATGCCGACGAGCTGCAGCAGATGGCTCTGCACCACGTCGCGGACCGCCCCGATCCCCTCGTACAGCGCGCCCCGGCCGTCCACACCCCTGACCTCGCAATGCGTGATCTGCACCCGGGAAATGGTTCTCCGGTCCCAGGCCGACTCCAGAAAGGGATTGCAGAAACGAAAAGCCAGCAGATTCTCGACGGCCTCCTTCCCGAGATAGTGATCGATTCTCAGGACGGAGTCGGCGGAGAACACCTCGAGCAAGGAGGCATTGAGCCGCCGGGCCGAGTCCAGGTCATTGCCGAAAGGCTTCTCCACGAGCACGGCGCCCGGCGGCAGGCGTACGGCCCCCATCGTCGCGATCGTCGCGGTGGCCCGCGGCGGCGGAACGCCGAGGAAATACACGGGACGGGCCGCCGGGCGCAGCGCCCCGGCCACCTCCTCCAGCGTGCCGCGCCCCGTCGTGTCCCCCTCGACGAAGCACGTCCCCGCGAGCAGCCCCCGCACCGCCGCGCGGTCCGCCGGGCCGCACATGTCGTGCACGGCCGCGGCCACGAACTTCTCGAAGCCCGCCCGGCCGAGCCCGGGCAGTCCGACGGCGACGACCGGGGGCACCCACTGCTCCGACAGCGACAAGCGATAGAGCGCGGGCCACAATTTCCGGCGCGCCAGATCTCCGGTCGCGCCGAAAAGGACCAGAGCATCTGCTGATGCGTTCGTCACGCACCCTCCTCAAGGAGAACCGGACGCCGCGAGAATACCCGGACCTCCTGTCCGGAACACGTTTCGCATCCTTGTGCAAGACGTATAATCCGCCCAACTCGCCTTGACCCCACGGGGGTGGATCTGTGTCAGCAGGGGAGATCCGAGGACCGGCGGCAGGTGCGCCCACGCGCGACGTCCCCACGACCGGTGCGCAGACCAGCTGGGAGGGGCTCCGCAGGCTGCTCGACGAACGCACCGACCGGCTGTGGGACCGGGAGCACATATCGGGCGGGTACCGGGAGCGATCGACGGGCGGGTACCGGGAGGGCTCAACGGGCGGGTTCCGGGAGCGCTTGGCGGACGGGGACCGCCTCCGACCCGCGGCCGGCTCCGTCGACGAGCTGTCCCGGGCCGTCACGGACGACCCGGAGTTCGGCCGCAGGATCATCGAGCGCCTGCTGCGGTTCCAGTCGCCCGAAGCGCGGACGGCGGACCGGCCGCCGCTCCCCGTGCCCCATCAACTCCCGCTCGACCGGCCCGGGTTCGTCGGCCGCGAGAGCGAGCTCGCCGAGCTGGACCTGCTCCTCGGCGAGCCGCGGAAGGAGGGCCCGGACACCGCGGTGATCTCCTCCGTCGGCGGCGCCCCCGGCGTGGGAAAGACCGCGCTGATGGTGCACTGGGCGCACCGCTCCCGCGACGCGTTCCCCGACGGCCAGTTGTACGTCAACCTCCGCGGCCACGGCCCGGGCAACCCGCTCGAACCTGCGGAGGTCCTCGCCGACTTCCTGCACGCGCTGGACGTGCCGTCCCCCAAGGTGCCGCAGGAACTCGAACCGCGCGCGGCCCTGTTCCGCACCCTGCTGCACGAGCGGAAGATGCTGGTCCTCCTGGACAACGCCCGCAACACCGCCCAGGTGTTCCCCCTGCTGCCGGGCAGCTCCACCTGCGTGGTGATCGTGACCAGCCGGAACCGCCTCCAGGGCCTGGTCGGGAGCTACGGCGCGCGCAGTATCCGCCTCGACACCCTCAGCGAGCGGGAGTCCGTCGAACTGCTGACGGGGATCGTCGGCGGCGACCGCGTGCTGCACGAACGCGGCGCGGTCGAGGAACTCGCGGCCGGCTGCGGCCATCTGCCGCTGGCCCTCAGCATCGTGGGCGAACGCGTCGCGGCGTATCCCCAATGGCCCATCGCCGACCTCCTGGAGGGCCTCGGCGACGAGCGCCACCGGCTCGACACCTTCGCCGCGGCCGTCGAGGACACCGGCGACGAACAGCGCGAGGTGCGCGTCGCCTTCTCCTGGTCGTACCGCGCGCTGAACGCCGGCAGCGCGCGCTGCTTCCGCATCCTCGGCCTGCACCCCACGGGCGAGTTCAGCCTGCTCGCCGCCGCGGCCGCGACCGGCGACTCCAGGATGCGCACGAACCTGTATCTGCGGGGCCTCATCGACTGCCACCTGCTCGAACAGGTCGCGCCCGACCGGTTCCGCTTCCACGACCTCATCCACGACTACGCCGCAGAGCGGGCGTACGAGGAGGAGTCCGCGGAGTCCCGACGCGAGTCCGTCAGACGCTGTCTGCTCTGGTACCTGCACACGGCGGACGCGGCGAACAGACAGCTCATGCCCCACCGGCGCAGGATCGACCTCGACGAACTGCCCGACCGGTGCGAGCCGCTCCGCTTCGCCGACGGCGCGGAGGCGCTGGCGTGGTGCGACACCGAGCGGACCCATCTGATCGCGCTGGTCCGGCAGGCGGTGCAGTGCGAGCAGGACGCGGTCGCCTGGCAGCTGCCCGTCGTCCTGTGGAGCTTCTTCAACGTCCGCAAGCTCCTGAGCGACTGGATCGTCACCCACGAACTGGGCCTCCGCGGAGCGCGGCGCTCCGGCTGCCGCAGGGGAGAGGCCTGGACGCTGAACAGCCTCGGCAACGCCTACCGCGGCACGCAGGAGTTCGAGAAGGCCGTCGAGGTCTGGGAGGAGGCCCTGGCCATCCGCCGCCGGATCGGCGACAAGTACGGCGAAGGCACCTCCCTCAACAACCTGGCGGGCGCCCTCCGGCGGATGAACCGCATCGAGGACTCGATCCGCTGCTCCAACAAGGCACTGGCCATCCACCGCGAGATCAAGGACCGCTGGAACGAGGGCATCGACCTCAACAGCCTCGGCACCGCCCACCGCGACCTCGGCAGGATCGAGGAGGCGATCAGCTGCTGGCTCCGCGCCCTCGGCATCCAGCGCGAGATCAAGGACCTGTTCGGCCAGGGCACCTCGCTCAACCACCTCGGCGAGGCCTACCGCACGGCCGGGCGCGACGAGGAGGCCGTGGCGGCCTTCGACGAGGCGCTGCGCATCAGACGGACCTTCGGCGACGAGCCGGGAGCCGCGACGACCGCACTCAACCTGGGCGCGACGATGGCCGCGATGGGGCGGCTCAAGGAAGCCGCCGTCTACTACACCCTCGCGCTGGAGGACCTGGAGCGGCTCGGTGACCCCCGCACGGACGTGGTGCACGAAGCCCTCCGCGAACTGGTCGACCGGACAGCGACCTAGGCCCTGTCGTCACATGCCCGCCTGCCGGGCGGCGCTACCGCTCCGTTCCGTCGCGGACCGCCGCGAGGTCCGACAGCTGGGCCCGCAGCCAGCCCTCGGGTGAGGTCGCCAGGAGCGGCGCGCGCATCCGGTGCGACCTGCCCGCCCGCTCGTGCGACGGCAGCGCGAGCGCCCGCCGCAGCGCCGCCGCGGTCTCGCGCACGTCGCGCGGGTCGTGGACGACGACGGCCCCCGCGCGCAGCCGCTCGGCGCTCCCGGTCCGCGCCGACAGGACGACCGCGCCGTCCCGCCGGTTCACCAGCACCCCTTCCTGGACGACCAGGTTCATCCCGTCGTGCACCGAGTTGACGAGCAGGACGTCGTACTCCCGCAGCGCCGCCATGGCCCGCACCCGGTCCTCCTCCCAGTACACGGTCAGGACCCCGGGGTGGTCCCGCTGGATGCCGGCAACGGCGTCCCGGACCCGGGCCGCGTACCACGCGTACTCCGGCACCCCGGGCCGGGAAGGCGTCAGACAGGCCACGAACCTGACCCGGCGCCGCAGCTCCGGATGGTCGGCGAGCAGCAGCGCGAACGCCTCGAAGCCCCGCAGCACGTTCTTCGCCGGGTCCAGCCGGTCCACGCGCACCAGCAGCCGCGCCCCCTGCCGCAGCCGGCGGAAGGTGCCGGACCACCGGTCAGCCTCCCGGGTGCCGAAGACGCCGGACAGGTACTCCTGGTCGGGCGGGGCCGGATAGCAGCGGACCAGCGTCCGCCGGCAGCCGTGCCGGACGACCCCGGCCCGGCGGTCGACCTCGTGCCCGGCCTCCTCGCTGAACCGCAGGAAGGAGTCCGCCCACCGTCCGCTCTGGAAGCCGAGGACGTCCGCCGCGAGCATGCCGCGCAGGAGCAGCCCCCGCACCACCTTCGGCAGCACCGCGAGAGCGGCCGGGGCCGCGAACGCCGCGTGCATGAAGAAGCCCACCGTCTGCGTCGGCAGCCGGGCCCGCAGGAACCCGGGCGCGGTGCCGAACTGGTAGTCCTGGAAGCAGACGACGGTACGGGGGTGACAGCGGGCCGCGGCCGCGGCGGCGACGGCCCGGTTCACCTTCTGGTACGACCGCAGAGCCGCGCCGTCACCAAATATCCCCGGGCCGGAGTCGTGCGGCAGGTCGTCCCAGAGATCGTGGAGCGCGTACCAGAGCCCCCGCACGCCCGCGTCCTCGTAGTACCGCCGGTAGTCCGCGGCCCGGCACGGAACCGGCCGGAATCCGTAGCCGAGCCCCAGCTCGTCGAACCGGCCCTCCCGCGCCGCCCGGCGGTCCTCGTCGCTCGTCGAAGGAGCCAGCCAGCACACGTCCTCACGCAGGGCCCGCGCGGACCTGTCGAGCAGCGAGGTGACGCTGCCCGACCGCCGTTCCGGGGCGGGACCGGACGGCGTGGACCGGAACGTCACAGGGCCACGGTCGGAGACGAGGACCACGTCGGCCGTACGCGCACGGGGCGCCCGCGCGGGCCCGTGGACCACCGTCAGCCCTGGATTCCGTCGAGCGACGGGTCCAGGATGTCCCGGGGGTGGCCCCTGCCCGTGCCCAGGGCGAGGGCCAGCGAGTGCACGAGACCCAGATGCACGGTCTCCACCACCCCGTACACCTCGCTGTCCACCAGCAGCGGCACGTCGACCAGCGCGGCGGCGCGCCCCCCGGAGCCGCCGAGCAGCCCGACCGTGCGCACGCCGCGCGCCCGCGCCGTCTTGAGGCCTTCGAGGATGTTCGGGGAGTCGCCGCTGACGCTGATGGCCACCACGACGTCGCCGGGCATGAGCAGGCGCGCGAGTTGCTCGGAGAAGACCCGGTCGTACCCGATGTCGTTGGCCAGCGCGCTGAGCAGCGGTGTGTTGCCGGTGAGCGCGTTCGTCCGGAGGCCCGCGGCGTGCGGGCCGGAGGTCATGGCGAGGTCGCACGCCAGGTGGCTCGCCGTGGCGGCGCTCCCGCCGTTGCCGATCACGTAGAGGCAGTTGCCGGTCTCCCTGACCGAGTCGAGCAGCCGGACGGCCGAGGCGAAGGCGTCCGGTGCCAGGGCGAGGGCGGCATCGGCCACCAGGTTCTGGAACGCCGTGCAGACGGCGGAAGCCTGGTGCGAGCCTCCCTCCCGTCCTAATTCGCCGGCGTTGCCCATCGCGTCCGAACGTCCCATGACAAACCCCACCCGTCGGAGCCGACTTCGGATTGGCCAGCATGCCCGAAACCTCGGACAGCGGTAAGAGCGCCCCTCCTCAAATGAGTTGCCTCGCTATCATTTGGGCAGCGGTGCGGTGCGGCAAGAGGGGGACGACGTGCGGCTGGCCAGCGGCTCGAACTCGCATGCGGTACTCATCGGTTGCGGCAGTTACGACGACGCCGAACTGCCCCCGCTCCCGGCGGTCCACAACAACCTCGACGACCTCCGCGCCCTGCTCACCGGGTCAGGCAACTGCGCGCTGCCCGAGGCGCGGTGCACGGTCCTGCGCGACGTCAAGGAGCCCCAGCGCGTGGGGGAGGCGCTCAGCCGCGCGGCGAGCGCGGTGGAGGACATGTTCCTCGTCTACTTCGCGGGGCACGGCGCGCTGGACGACCGGGGCCTGCTCCACCTCCTGCTCACCGGCAGCGACACCAGGCTGCTCGGCTGGTCGAGCCTGCGGTTCGACCTGATCCGCGAGACGCTGGCGTCCGCGCCGGCCAGGAACCGCGTGCTGCTGCTCGACTGCTGCTTCTCGGGCCGGGCCATCGAGGCCATGGGGGACACCGCGTCGCTCTTCTTCGGCCAGCTGGAGATCGCCGGCACGTTCGTCCTGGCCTCGGCCCCCGCGAACGCCCCGGCCCGCGCTCCCCTGGGCGACCGGCACACGATGTTCACGGGGGAGCTGATCAGGTTCCTCCGCGACGGCTCGGCCGCGGAGCGGGAACTGCTCACGCTGGAGGCCGCCTACCGGCACACCTCCCGGGTCCTCGCCGCGAAGGGCGAGCCGAGGCCCCAGCGGTGCGGCACGGGGACGAGCGACCAGCTGGCCCTCGCCGTGAACGCCGCGTTCCGCCCGCTGGCACCCGCCGACGTGCCGGAGCATCTGCGCCGGGCCGTCGCGTCGGGAGAGGCCGGCGACCTGGCAGGAGCGCTGACCGCCCTGCGGGGGCTGGCGCGGCAGTGCGACCGCGTGCTCGGCGAACGCCACGAGCTCACCCTCCTGGCGCACCGGGCCCTGGCACACGCCGAGGGCGAGAACGGACACGCGGCCGAAGCCGTCCAGGGGTACGCACGGCTCGTCGAGCGGCTGGCCGTCGAACGGGGGCCGACCCACCCCGACACGCTCCAGGCGCGGCACGAGCGGGCCCGGTGGTGCGGCATCGGCGGTGACGCGGCGGCGGCCGCCGACCTGTTCGCCGAGCTGTCCGTGGACGCGTCGGGGGCGCTCGGCCCCGGCGACGTGCGCGCACTGAGCTGCCGGTGGCAGCACGCCCACTGGCTCGGGGTGAGCGGCCGGCCCGACCGCGCGGCGGCCGCCTTCGCCGAGCTCGCCGAGAGCTACGGCTCCGCACTGGGCGAGCGCCACGCCGACACACGGGCGGCCCGCCGCAACCACACCCACTGGCGGAACTCCGCAGGCAGGACCTGATGCGCAGCCGACCGGCCCCGACCCCGCACGCGAAAGGCCCCAGTCTCTCGACTGGGGCCTTGCTTGTGTCCGAGGGGGGACTTGAACTCTCCACTCGGGCACCAGCACTTTACTTGGCTGACCTGGGGAAACGCGCCTCTGAAGTACCTTCATCGTGGTTGCCGTTGGTCATGCTTACCTGGCGTTTCTGTCCGTTTCCGACCGCTGTTGGTCATGCGTTGGTCACGTGGCCAACCCCTACTCGGGAGGGCGGCTGTACCGCTCCAGCGTGGCCTTACTGGTGGACGGGTCCATGAGTCGCAACTCCCAGGGGCCGGTATTCACGTCGAAGTCCTTCCCGAACCCGATCCATTTCCCGGCCATGCGGCGCCCGGTGGGCTCCACCAGCATCTGAATCGCTCCGTGGTAGCGAGCGCCTTGGTAGTAGCCGTCCGGGGCGGTCTGCTCCGTCCACGCACCGGTCACCACGAATTGGTCAAGGGTGAGGTCGAGGGACAGGGGACTGTCCGGGTTGCTGCTCGCTCCAGGCAGGCTCCGTGCCGTAAGCCGGTTTCCCGTCTGAACGATCACTACGTAGTGCTTGCCCTCGAACGTGCTGTCTCGGCCGGATGAGTAGTACTCGTAGCGGGAGAGCCATACGCCGCCGTACTGCCCTGCGGGTTCCGTCGCCGTATCCAGGTCTCCGGATGCGGCTGCCACACCTTCGGGTGCTGGGTCCATGTCGTGGCCCCCTGCTCCATCGTCGTGCACTCGTGCCATGACAGACAGTGTGAACCCGAGGTCCTCGATCCGGCGCCTCGTGACATGCTCCAGAGCGCGAACGTACGCCGCACGGGGGGATTTGCTTTGGCCCCCTTCCCAGCGCTGCACGAGTCGCTTGCTGGCGTCGTTGGGCTCTCCAAGGTCGTCACCGGCTTTACGCAGGGCTTTGGCGAACTCTTCCTGGCTCATGCGCATGGAGAGCCGCACCGCTCGCAGCGTGTCGTTCGGGACCAACACCGTGGCTGTCATGTGATCCACGCTAGCCCCAACGTCGCTGGAATGACACCTAATTGACGCCCCCGGCGGACGTCGCTCCGACGCCTGGTTTGACGTCGCGATGACCTGGGGTGCTCGGCAACCATCACAACGTGACGTCGAAGAGGGGGAGGCCTCGATGAGCGAAGAAGCCCGGAGCCTTCTCCGTACCGCTCCGGGACACATGCTCTGCCCGTCCGGATTGCATGAGATCCCGTACCACCTCGACTTCGCCCGGTGCGACGAACACGGAATCACTCTTCTGTGGCACGAGCCGCACCCGGAGACCACCGACCGTTCTTCCCTAGACGGAGGTTCCAGCATGGCCACAGCAGTGGAGTACAAGACCGGAGCATCCCTGGTCAACGAAGAGACCTTCGCTCGCATCGTCCTGTTCATGGTGAACGACCCGCAGTTCCAGGAGGACCCGAAGCACGCCCCCGGCATCCTCGATCAGGCGTTGGCCTACTACGGAGCAGTGGCCGTCCACGCGGGCGACCCGCTCATGCCGTCCGAAGCGGTGGACCGTGGCGTACACGCGATCCTGCTTCACACGCGGGAGTCGCACGACCTCTTCAACCGCATCGCGGGCCGCTTCCTGCACCACAACCCGCACCCGGAGCGTGGCGGGCGTCCGGCGGCTTCCTTGGCGGAGACCAAGGCGGCCATCCGTGACGCCGGGTACGTCGTACAGGACAAGTTCTGGGCCACCGTGGAAGGCGGCGTCTCCCAGTGCGACAGCGATGACGGGAGGCCCTACGCCACCGCGTAGGGATCTCGGCACCAGCAAGTGGACCGGTCCCCGCTCTGGGGCCGGTCCTTCGCGTTTCGGAGAGGATTGCCAACGTGACTGAGACGACGATGCCGAGCGAGGTGCTGAGCGTTGTTCAGCCCGTGGCTTCACGGATGGTTGCTGAGCGGCGTGGGTCGAAGGTGTGGGAAGCGGAGTCGAAGGAACACGGACGGGTCGCCGTAAAGGTCGGAGCCCCCATTGATGAGGAGCGGGGGTACACCGCCCTGGCACCGGCCCGTGAAGCGTCGGTGCTGCACGCCCTGGGACGCCCGCATGTCGCTTACGGCACATGGGAACGAGGCACATGGAGCGTCCAGCCCTGGTACGACGGGGACGGTCTGTGGCCCTTGTGGTCCGCGCACAGGAGCGACGCGTCCGCCCCCATCGACTACCTGACGGCCGCAGAATGCGTGGAGGCCGTCGACCGGCTCCACAGCGACGGCTGGTGTCACGGTGACATTCAGCCCGCCCACCTGATCGTCACCGGTGAGAAGGATGGTGTACGGCTGATCGACCTGGCTTTCGCCCGGGGCGGCACAGTGAAGAACCTGTACGACTTCCCCTATCCGGGGTGTCTGGTCCACTACGAGGCACCGGAGATCTCCCGCAACGTGCTGGCGACCGGCAGGGCCGTCCCGTCTCCCAGCGCCGACGTGTACGCCCTCGGGGCGTCGCTGCTCATCTCTGCCACGGGCAAGAGGGCCATGGTCTACCCGGACGACGCGGAACGACCGGTGCAACGTCAGGCCGTAGTGGACAACAAGCGGCGTCCGTTCGATCTGCCCGCACCGTTCGGGACGATGATTGACGCCATGCTGAGCTATGAACCGTACGACCGCCCCCCGCTGTCGCACGTCGCGGCTGAGTTCCGGCGAGCGGCCAAGGAATCCAAGCGCGACCACTGACCCCACGCCGAAGCAACGAAACAGCCCCCGGCCCGAAATGGGCCGGGGCTGTTTCGTTGCTTTGGTTAGAGCAGAGCGCGGAATGGGTTGTCGGCCAGAAGGGCAACGGCATCTGCTGACCGCTTCACGGGGGCCGGAACGGGGGCGGGCCGGTAGGCGTCGAGCTGGACAACCGTGGCGCGGTTCTCCTCCCGTTCCGGCGCGGCCGGCATGGGCTCGCGAGAATGGGAGACCGGTTCCGTCACGGTTTCGGAATGGTCACCGCGGAGCGTGAAAACGGTGGCCGGACGGCCGGTCTTCCCCGACCGTTCCACGGTGACGACGATTCCAGGCAGTGCCTTGACCTCTTCGGCCGTGGCCCCGACGTAGGGGAGGATTTGTGAGGACGTGGCCCGACCGCCGTGCATCTCGATTCGGGCCCGGACCTTGTCCGCGAGGCTGAGCGGCTGCCGCTTCACCTTCGGGGCGGTGGCTCCCTTGCTGATCCGGACCGCGTCCTGGACGGAGCGGCGTACGAGGGAGAAGGCGGCCGACAACATCTCTTCCGTGATGGACTCGGAGCACTCGGCGGCCGCGAAACAGGCAGCGACCCTGAGCGTCTGCTCTGCGGTCCGTTCGATGAAAACTGCCTGTGCCTCCGGCAGCGTCTCCCCGAGGATGCGCGCGTAGCGGCGCACGATCTGCCACAGCGGTCGGGCGTCGTCGGAGAGGGTGATCACACGGGGCCGTGCGGTGGCCCACCCGTAGGCGTCGGACAGTTCGGAGCCGTCCACCTGGGGCAGGCTCACGCGGTCGTCGTCCAGCATCGGAACCGACCCGAGCAGGAAGGGCAGGATGCGGTTGTACGAGCCTCCGGCCGCTTCCAACTCACCCACGTACCGAGCCCAGTCGCTCGGCGTGATGTGTGAATGCAGCACCATGGAAGGATCTCGGACCTCTTGCGCATCTTCCTTCGTGGTGTTGCGGAGCGTCGCCCCATCCCAGGCAGCGCGGAGCTTGGTGGTGAACGACGGGTCGCGCTTGACCCGCTTCAAGACCTCGGTCCATTCCTCTTCGACCACCAGGGCCCGGACGTCCCGACCGTGCTCGGTTTCGGCGGTCGCTTCCTGCTGGTCCCACAGGTGATTGACGAGACTGGCCCCGGACGTGATGCCGGATGTGGTGTGCGTGGCCAGGAAGCGGCCCAGGGACTTGTCCAGGACGTGATGAGCGGCCCGGAGCGCGGTCCCCTTACCGCGCCCCGTTCCGGCCACCAGGGCCGACCACAGCAGCACGGGGCGGGCACTGCCACGGGATGACACCTTGACCGTGCCCCCGATCGCGGCCGACCACATCGACAGAACGGCGACGTAGATCCCGAGCGGATCGGTTTCCGCGAACGGGGCGATCTTGCGGACGGCACGGCCGATCGGACCGTAGAAGACGGGGGTGCTCATGCTGCCTTTGCTTCCTGGGAGTTGGTTCGGTTGCGGAGGGAGACGACGGAGCGCCAGCCGCCCCCGTCTTTGGTCTGAAAGTGGGGTTCCTTGGCGGTCTTCCGCAGTAGGGGGAGCACGTCTCCCCCGTCCGCCGGAACGATCACGGCGGTACAGCGGGACACTTTGTCCATCGGGACATGTCGCCTCACGGTGGCCACCGGCAACGGATCGTTGCTCACGACCCCGGTACGAGTCTTGCCCTTGGGCGTGGTCCAGGTGACCCACGAACCGGGGGTGCAGTCACCCTTGGACGGCTTGGAGTGGGCCCCGTAGCCCTTGGCGTTCTTCCACACGCTCAGGTCATGAGGCCGGGGGTGACGGCCGCACCCAGCAGCCGTCACCGTGGGCGCGGCACTCAGGCCGCTGCCGCTTTTCCCTGCACAGGCTCCCTGTGCGCCAGCTCGTACGCATGCCGGACGTTCATCGGGACACGACCCTGGACAGGGAGGTTCGGCCACCCGTTCTCGCGGGCCCATGCCCGGATCACACGGTTGCGCTCACGGTCGCTCATGCCCGACCGATCGACCTTGGCGGGCTCGGGAAGCGGGTCACCACCAACGAACTCACCCGCGAGAACCGCCGACTTGAAGCGGCCCGGCTTCCGCACGTCCATGCACGGGATGCCGCGCTCCCTCGCGTCGCGGACCTTGTGGCCGTTCCGCTCCCCGCCCTCACCGATGATCAGGAGCACGGTCGAGCTATCAGCGCGTCCCACCACCTCATAGCCCGCGTTCCGTACGGCGTTACGGGCTGACTCCCAGTCATAGCCCGGTACGTCACCCGCGATCATCACGGATCGCACAGGCTCAGGCTCGTTCGCTTCCCCGCTCACGTCCACGTCGTCCCGCTCGCACTCGGACACGACAGACGACGGCTCAACCACGAGCACAGAATCAGCATCCGGCACGGACTCCGGCTCAGTGGGCACGGCTTCGCCCTCGGAGGGTGCCCCCAAGGCATCGCACAGGTAGCGGCCAAAGATGACGTTGTGTTCCAGGCACAGGTCCCAGGCATGCCGCCCCAGTGTCAGGGTGTCCGTCGCCTCTACCTCGGAACCGTCACGCGCTATGTGGGCGTCGCACAGAACCTTTTCAACGGGCATGAGCACGGTCTTACGCATGGCGCGGCAATCCTTTGATTCGGGCTTGGCAGGTGAAGTCGCAGTAAGTGGCCGGAGTGAGTCTCTGACGGCCTCCGCATTCGATCTTGCGGAACTGTCTCCATCCTGCCCCAAAGCAACCCGAGAACAAGAGCAATTCGTGGTGACCTATATCACAATCATGCATTTCCATTTCAATTCAAGAGTGGGGGTAATGGGTATTAGAAAAGAAATAGGACCCACCGGGGGTGCCTTCCTCCCACCGTGTGTTTGTCAATCAATTTTCGCGCACTCGAAGCACGGTCCTGAATCGTGCCGCTGACCGTCACCCCATGGTTCTTCCATTCCGGTAGCGAACCAGGCGACATGCAGGCACCACAGGTTCCAGCAGACATGGCAGCTAATATGACTCTGACCGTCTGGCCAGTCGATGAAGTCGGGACACTCCACGCCGTCTACATGGGTGGCCACCGGTGCAGCGTCGGCAGCCTGGACGGCCTGTGCGGCCCTACGGCGGGCGAGCTTCTTACTCATCACCCATCACCCACCCGAGGATGCGCATACCCTCTGGAGTGAGCCCCAGGGCCTTTACCAGGTGCCGGTATTCCATGTGCTGAGTATTGGTGGCAGTACCGGCGAGAATCGCAGACCAGTAAACGACCACGGTGGCCACGACACCGGCCGTGGAATCGTCCCACTGTGACGCTTGCGGCGTCTCCCACAGTTCAGCCCAGTAGGCCCGCTCATGCTCCGACCATTCCCGCCCCTTCGGGAGGTCGGGAACCGGCAAATTGTGCTCCAGTGGCAGAACGGTGACCTTCTGTGCTTCGCGGTATCGGGAGTGAGGGGAGTTCGGATTACGCATCTTGGGCAAGGGTTCCTCCGGTTCTGGTGCGGCAGCCGGCATCGAGGAGCGAGAACGGAACGGGCCCCCGCCGATGGGCGGGGGCCCGAGCTAATTCAGGGGTCAGGCCAGCTTGAGGCCGACCGAGCGCCGCTCATCCAGGACGGTCGAGCCGACGTAGGCGTCCATGATGGAGCGCTGGTTCAGGCTGTCGTCGTTGAAGGTCATCAGCCAGCGCATCGAGTAGCCCTGATGCCCGGCCGAGGCGGAGAACTCACTACGGACCACAGGCGGCGAGCAGACGGCCATGGCAAACGCCGAGCCGATGTAGGCAACGGCGGTCTTGTCCGCCAGGAACGGCGAGTAGACGACCGTGAAGCCGTACGCCTCACCGATGATGCCGCCACGCAGCGCCTCATCCGAACCGGCCTGGGCGACCTGAGAGAAGTTGTCGTCCTTCAGCAGGACGTTCTTCACGTCCGGGGAGACGGCCAGCCAACGGCGCCCCGCTGTGCGGCTCTTGTCCAGGACCGTGCCTGCGTCGATGATCGCGTGCCGGGGCTGGGTGGCCTTCATCGTGATCAGGCCGGGAGCGCCGTCGGCGGTGCGCTGGTTCATCGTGTGGGCGATGTTCTGTTCCAGGTAGTCACCGATTCCCGCGGACTGGGGGAGGGTGATCTGCTGCTCGAAGGTGTAGAGGTCGAAGCGCATTTCCTTGTCGGTGATCTCGACCGCCGACAGGGCGTGGTCGGTGATCTCCAACTCGATGGTCGTGTCCTTGACCGACTGCACCATGCTGTTCACGGAACCGTTGAAGTTTCCGGCCTTAAGCACCTCTGGACGGCGGATACGGACCGAGTCACCAACACCGCCCCGGAAATCTTCCTCGGCATCCCGGTGCACAGTGTGTGCCAGCCCCTTGAATCCCACCAGCATGTCAAGGGCCGTGACGGCAACGATCTGTGAAATGGCAAAGCTGTTCTCGGACTTGACGGCGTCCTGGACGGTCATGGGCTTCTGATCGGTCATAGAAACTCCTGCTTAAGTCATCAAAATGGGAAGGGGAATCGTGCAGAGTCAGGAGCCCTCACGGATCAGGGCGTCAACAGCCGTGGCCTTGCGGCGCTGCTCGGTGTCCTCACCCGTCATGAGAGACAGCAGCGGCGAGCACAGATGCCGCGACGCCAGCACGAGCATCCGAAGGCTCGGAGTGGTCTCCCCGGACTCCCACCGGTAGACGGTGGAGGGAGCCACAACCATTTCGTCAGCCAGCTCTTCGACGGACAGGCCAAGAGTGATACGGCGGGCAGTGAAAGCATGACGATCGAACATAAGGACTCCTTGCGATTGATTGCTGAAACGCGAACCTGTGGGCAAAAGGAAACCCCCGTCCACCGAGAGGCGGACGGGGGTTGAAGGGACTGCGAGGGAAGTCATCTCACCCTATGCGTCGGTGAGATCTTCGTTGCGACTCTCGGTGACCCACGGAAGTGGGGCACAGCTCACACCGTGAGGTGAACTTCCCTCTCACTAATAATGTCGGCGTCCCCGCGAAGATCAGGGGACGGATACACGTGAAATTGAGACGCCCGTCACGAAGCGGGCGAACAGAATGCTGTAAACGCCTGGGCTGGCAGCAGGTCAATTTTCAGTACAGGAGATGGGCTAGTCCCGAAAGACTGGCCCGTCTCCATCTCGCCTCAAACCACCTAGGCCACTTGGTAGAGATCACTCGGTAGGAGTCCCTTGGTGGGACTCCCTTGGTGAAACTCACTAGGTAGTAGGTCAGTGTGACGTGTGGTCGTATTCCCTGGCCCTGGCTTTCATGTCCTTAAAGCCATGCCCGTGGTCGTGTCGGGGAATCGTGAGCCAGTGCACGTCGCAGTCACCTTTCCCCTTCGACTTGTGCTCCACCCACAGCCACCCATGCTCGCGCCCGTAACGGATGGCGCGGCCCACCGTGCTGAGCGACGCCCCGGAGGTCTCGGCTATGAGTTCCTGCGGCGCCCGGAGGTCCCGGCCGGTATCGAAGGTGGCGAAAAATGAGGCCGCCGCTAGGACGTGCTTGTACTTGCCTGGTACGTCGGGGCAGTTCCACAGGGCTCGCTCCCACTCGTACCGGATTGCCGACCTCGGCAACCTCGGTGCCGGAGTCGAGCTAATCAACTCCGCCTCGCCGCTCCCGTTCTCGCTCCGGAAGGCCGGCCGTGACGCTCCGCGCACGGTGGCCACTGCTATCGGCTCGGCTGTCTCCCAGGCCGGGCGCTCGGGAAACGGGTTCTCGTCCCTGCCGATCACTGCGCCCCCTGCTTGTCCAGCCAGTGGGCAAGGTCATTCATACGACAACGAAGAGATTGACCAACCTTCACAAAGGGGATGCCTTCCCGCTTGTGGTTGTTGTAGACCCATGATTTGGGGACATTCAGGTATTCGGCAACGTCGTCAACGGTCATCAGCTTGGTCAAAGAATCCTCCGAGAAAAAGAAAGCCCCCGATGGCCTCGGGGGCGTGGTCATGCGGGTGCGCAGAACGGGGACTATCGGGCTTCTCCCGTATCCGGCGCATCCGGCAGGGAGTCGAGTACGGCCGTGGCCTTGTCGGTCAGTTCGCCACCTGCCTTGCCTGCCAGGGAACTCAAGTACCCGTCCCTGCGGGCCTTCTTGAGGTGGTCCCGGACGGTCTCCGGCCGTCGCTCGATCAACTGTGCCAGCCAATCGACAGGGCGACGCGCGCCGATGCTCGTCATCTGGACGTACACAGCCGACAACATGACCAGGTAGGGAGCCGAGACCCCCTTAAGAGCGAGCAACCGCCCGGCCGTCTTCGCCGCCTCCTCGATCGTCTGCGTGATCTCGCGGGCCCCTTCTTCGAGACTGGGGGCGGCCTTCTGTGCCGCCTGGACCGCCTCTGTGAGGTCCAGCCTGCGCAGCACGGTGGTGGAGATGCCGCGCGCCACATCACGGGCTGGGGCGTCCTGTGCCTTCTCGATCGTGATGCGCTGCGGTCCTCCGGTCACCGGCCCGCTGGGCCACCACATGCGGATGTCCCACGCTCCCTGGTGCTGGGTGATCTCGAATCCGTTCTCGTCTCCATCCATGCCAGAACCGTACCACGGAGGGTGGTCCACCATTGGTTGACAAGAGGTGGTGGTCCGTGATCAAACTGAGAGTGCCGGAGCGACGCACCGGCCCGGACCGGCGCACCGCCGACCGGCAGAGCAGACGAGAGAGCACCACCACCCGTGACAAAGCGTGGAAACGGGCTCGGCGGCACCCCCGTGGAGATCAAACGGACGGGACGGCCGAACACCTGGGGTGTACGCACGCCCCTGCACTTCAACCCGGCAACAGGCAAGAAGGAGCGCTACTGGATAGGCCGCGAGTACAAGACCAAGACCGAAGCGGAACGAGCGCTCCGGCAGTGGCACAGCGATCACGAGGCGGGCGCCCTCACGCCCCGCTCTGACATGACCATGGGGCAGCTCATGGATTCCTGGCTCGCCAAGCACCGGGGCGAGGACACCACCAAAGAAGGCTACGAGCCGAAGATCCGGCTGCACATCAAGCCCCACATAGGAACGGAGAAGGTAGTGGAGGTGACAGACGATCGCCTGGACGAGCTGTACCGGCTCCTGGAGACCAAGCCCATTGACGGCAACGACAACAAGCCGCTCGGCCCCAAGAGCGTCCGCCACGTCCACAACATCATCTCGGCGGCCCTCGACTCCGTAACCGGACCAAGGAAGCTCCTCACAGTCAATCCCGCCCACACCGCTAATCCACCGACCGAGCGGCAGATCAAGGCGGCACAACCCGACTTCCCCACCCTCAACGATCAGGAGACGGCGCACTTCCTGAAGGAGATATGGGAGCCGTGCAAGAACCGCGTCTGTGACGGGTTCATGCATCACTGCCTGCGGGACGCTCCGCTGTGGACCTCCTACGCGGCCACCTCATGCCGCCGCAGCGAGACCTTGGGGTGGATGTGGGACCTGATCCACTGGGATGACTGCGCCATCGAACTGGCCTGGGTCGTCGTCGAGGAAGGCAATACCTACAGGCTCCGCAAGCTCACCAAGGACGGTGACGACAACGCGATCATCTACGTGGACCAAGCCCTGATGAATGTCCTCAAGTGGCAGTGGGAGCGCCAGCAAGCCGAGAAGGAACGGCTCGGACCGCTATGGGTAGATCACGGCCTGGTGTTCGCCCGCGACGGGTTCAAGCTCCAGAAGGGCCGAGAGGCCGGAGGCCCGCAGGACCCTGAGAAGGTGTCGGCACGCTGGCGGACGGCTCGCAATCGGCTGCACCTGCCGGACGACTTCCGGCTGCACGACTGGCGGGCCTCGAAGATCACGAACGATCTCGACAACCACGAGAACCCCGTAGAGGTCTCCGCTAACGCCCGGCACCACTCGCCTGGCTACACCATGAGCCGCTACGGCAGGCGTCGCGCCGAGGGAGCCAAGAAACTGGCTGCGTCCAGCGCCTCTCGAATCGGCCTTGCAACCCTGGTCTGACCTGGGGAATCTCTGGGCTGTTGGTCACGTGGTTGGTCACGCCACACCCCAGAAAAGCAGAAAACCCCACGTGAAGTGGGGTCTCAGCTGGTGTCCGAGGGGGGACTTGAACCCCCACGCCCGATAAAGGGCACTAGCACCTCAAGCTAGCGCGTCTGCCATTCCGCCACCCGGACCGGGTGTTGTCTTCGCGGGGTGTTCCCCGCGGCGACAGAGAGAACATTACCAGGCCTCCAGGGGTACTCGATCACCCCCCTGGTCCGCTGTGAACGGCGCGTGACGACACCCGCCCGCCCTTGGGCGCGGAGCTCCGGAGAGGGAGGATGAAGGGGACCACCAGCAGCGAATGCGGGAGGAACCAGCGTGAGCGGGTCCAGCACGGGCAAGGCCGTCACCGGTGAGGACGAGGTCGTCGACCTCTGTCGCGAACTGATCCAGATCGATACGAGCAACTACGGCGACCACTCGGGCCCGGGGGAGCGCAAGGCCGCCGAGTACGTCGCGGAGAAGCTCGCCGAGGTCGGTCTCGAACCGAAGATCTTCGAGTCCCACCCCGGCAGGGCCTCCACGGTCGCCAGGATCGAGGGCGAGGACCCGTCGCGGCCCGCGCTCCTCATCCACGGCCACACGGACGTCGTGCCGGCGAACGCCGCGGACTGGACGCACCACCCCTTCTCCGGGGAGATCGCGGACGGCTGCGTGTGGGGCCGGGGCGCCGTCGACATGAAGGACATGGACGCGATGACCCTCGCGGTCGTACGGGAGCGGATGCGCAGCGGCCGCAAGCCCCCGCGCGACATCGTCCTGGCGTTCCTCGCGGACGAGGAGGCGGGCGGCAAGTACGGCGCGCGGTACCTGGTCGACAACCACCCGGACCTCTTCGAGGGGTGCACGGAGGCGATCAGCGAGGTCGGCGGCTTCTCCTTCACCGTCAACGAGAACCTGCGGCTGTACCTCGTCGAGACGGCCCAGAAGGGCATGCACTGGATGAAGCTGACCGTGGACGGCACCGCCGGTCACGGTTCGATGATCCACAAGGACAACGCGATCACCGAGCTCTCCGAGGCGGTCGGACGCCTCGGACGCCACAAGTTCCCGGTCCGGGTCACCAAGACGCTGCGGCACTTCCTCGACGAGCTCGGCGACGCCCTCGGCACCGAGCTCGACCCGGAGAACATGGACGCGACGCTCGCCAAGCTCGGCGGCATCGCCAAGCTCATCGGCGCCTCCCTGCAGAACACCGCCAACCCGACGCAGCTCGGCGCCGGGTACAAGGTGAACGTGATCCCGGGGCAGGCCACCGCGCACGTCGACGGGCGCTACCTGCCGGGGTACGAGGAGGAGTTCCTCGCCGATCTGGACCGGATTCTCGGTCCGCGGGTCAAGCGCGAGGACGTCCATGCGGACAAGGCGCTGGAGACCACCTTCGACGGCGCTCTCGTCGACGCCATGCAGACCGCCCTGCGGGCCGAGGACCCGATCGCCCGCGCCGTGCCCTACATGCTCTCGGCCGGCACGGACGCCAAGTCCTTCGACGACCTCGGCATCCGCGGCTTCGGCTTCGCGCCGCTGAAGCTGCCGCCGGAGCTGGACTTCGCGGGCATGTTCCACGGTGTCGACGAGCGGGTGCCGGTCGACGGCCTGAAGTTCGGCGTCCGGGTGCTCGACCGTTTCATCGAGGCTTCCTGACCGAAACGTATCTCCAACAATCGCCAGTACGTACGTACTTGACTGAAAAGAGTGAATGAGACCATAGGCTCGTAGCCATGGAGATCCCTCCTCGTTACAGGTGATGCAGTCCGCGGCTGGGACTGCATTGCCAACTAGGAGGAATAATGCTCAAGAAGGTCGTCGCCGCTGTGGCTGCCACCGGTGGTCTCGTGCTCGCGGGTGCGGGCATCGCCACTGCCGACGCCGGTGCCCAGGGTGCCGCTGTCAACTCCCCCGGCGTCGCGTCGGGCAACGTCATCCAGGTGCCCGTGCACGTGCCGGTGAACGCCTGCGGCAACACGGTCTCCGTGATCGGGCTGCTGAACCCCACCTTCGGCAACCACTGCGTCAACAAGTGACGTTGCCGCGCCTCGCCCGTTAAGGGTCTGAGCTTGTCGGCCCCGGAGTGCACGCCATGCGCTCCGGGGCCGACAGGTATTCCACGTCCGGGCCAGCGGGCCCGGACGTCTTCCGGATGTACGGCAAAAGGCAGGGAACAGCTATGCGACAGGTCACGCGCAAAGGCCTGATCACCGTGGCGGCCGCGACCGGCGTGCTCGCCGCGACCGGCGGTCACGCACAGGCGGACTCGGGCGCGAGGGGAAGCAGTTCGGGTTCGCCCGGCGTGCTGGCGGGCAACAGCGTCCAGCTCCCCGTCGACGTCCCGGTCAACGTGTGCGGAAACACCGTGAACGTGGTCGGCGTCCTCAACCCGGCGGCAGGAAACAGCTGCGCCAACACCTCGGGCAAGGGCGGCGGTTCGCACAAGCCGTCCGGCGGCGGGGCCAAGGCCGACGGTCACGCCGGCAACTCACCGGGCGTCGGCTCCGGCAACAACGTGCAGCTGCCGATCAACGCCCCGGTCAACGTCTGCGGCAACAGCGTCACCATCGGCGGCCTCGGCAACGCCTCCATGGGCAACGAATGCGCCAACGAATCCGGTGAAGCGGGGAAGCCGCCGGGCGGCCAGAAGCCCCCGACCGACCCCGAGCACCCGGGGAAGCCCGAGCAGCCGGGCAAGCCGGAGCAGCCGGGCAAGCCGGGCGACCCCGGTAAGCCGGACCACCCCGGCAAGCCCGGGAAGCCCGGTGACCCGGGCAAGCCGGGGAAGCCCGGCGATCCCGGCACCCCCGGCGGCTCCCAGTCGCCGCACGACCCGCTCACCCCGATCGGCGACCGCGGCGCCCCGGACGCGCAGCTCGTCACGCCGCCCGAGGGGACGTCGCAGCTCGCCGCGACCGGCAGTGAGCTGCCCCTCGGCCTCGCGCTGCCGCTCGGCGCGGGCGCGCTGCTCGCGGGCGCGGTGCTCTACCGGAGGGCCCGGGCGGCCGCCTGAGCCACCCCGCCGTCCGAGCACGCCGAACGGAGCGGGCCCCACCGTCGTGGGGCCCGCTCCGTCTTTCCCCCGCCGCGGCCCGGCGTCCCCGGGCGCGCGGCACTCACCAGGTGGCCCGCACCTGGCGGATGATCCGCCGCTTCAGCCGCACTCTGCGGCTCCCGTCGGGGTGCAGTCTCAGGCGGTCCAACTCCCAGTGTCCGTACTCCGCGTGGTCCGTCAGCAGGCGTGTGGCTTCCTTGCGGGTGACCCCGCGCGGTACATACACGTCGACAAATTCGTATTCCGGCATCGCATCTATTGTGCGGGCACCGGCCCGGTACGGATAGCGTCTGCACTATGTCTGATGCTGCGCAGCCCACCGCTGCCGAGGTACGTGCCGCCGCCGAGGCGGTCAAGACCGCGCTCGACCGCCACCTGGCCGCGGTCGAACGCAGGTCGGGCGAGGACGATCCGGCCGTCTACGAAGCGTTCAACGAACTCGCCGCGGCGGCGGAGGAGTACGACGAGCTCCTCTACGACCGCTACGACGAGGTCACGCCCTTCGAGATCCCCGGCACGGATGACGCGCTGCCGCCCTACCAGGGCCCGGAGGAGGCCAACGCGCTGAGCGTGCTGATCCGCCGCGACTACACCGTGGCGGAGCCGCAGCGGCTCCTGGCCCAGGCCCAGCGGGTCGCCGACCTCGACGCGGGCGGCGCGGGGAGCAACGGCTCGGCCGACACCGTGCACAGCGCACTCGGCGTCCTCTTCGGCGAGTTCGAACCGGACGAGATCTCCTCCCGGCACAAGGAGTTCGGCCTGGAGGAGGGCGACTCGACGCTCTGGGTCACCGCGGTGGACACCCCCGCCGAGCCGGGGGAGTGGCTCGACGCCCCCTTCGACCACGCCGACCCGCACCGGGTCGTGTGCCGCTTCGACGTCAGCGTGGTCTTCGACGACGAAGCGGACGACGACGGACTCGGCGGCCTCGACGCGGACGTCGACATCGATCCCGACGTGCCGGTGCCGCTCGACGAGATCGACGACGTCGACGACGACAGCGATGACATCGACGAGACCGACGACAGCGACGACACCGACGCGACAGCTCGTCGCTGACGCGCCTCCGTGGTGAATCGCTGAATCGCTCCTGCGCTCGCC
The DNA here is from genome assembly GCF_055597165.1 of Streptomyces sp. NPDC039480. Classification (NCBI taxonomy): domain Bacteria; kingdom Bacillati; phylum Actinomycetota; class Actinomycetes; order Kitasatosporales; family Streptomycetaceae; genus Streptomyces; species Streptomyces sp. NPDC039480. The sequence continues at coordinate 210,042 of NZ_JBVITX010000006.1, forward strand.
GCTCCCCTCGGGGGGCGGCGAGCGCGTTTCTCGCGCGAGCGGTCGCGGTCGGCCCGGCTCAGGCCGCCGCGGCCGGCTCCGCGGGGACCTGCGGGCGCAGCAGCGTCTGCAGACGCGTCGTACGGTCCTTCCAGAGGCGCTCAGCCACCGCGCGCGGCAGCGCCTGCTCCACGCCCTGCACGACCGACAGATGCCGCTCCCCGCGGCTGAACGCGGTGTAGACCCAGGGGCGGGTCAGTGCCTGCGCGGCGTCGCCCGGCAGCACCACGACCACCGCGGGCCAGCGCTGCCCCGTGGCCTGGTGCGCGGTGAGCGCCCACGCGTGCCGCACCTCCCGCTCCACCCGCTCCTTGGGTACGACGACGGGGGCGCCGTCGCACTCCAGGTGCAGCCCCTCCGCGTCGGCCCCCACCACGCGGCCGAGCGTCGTGCGGCCCGGGGCGGGCGCGTGCGCGACGCGGTCGTCCGGGTCGAAGCCGCCGAACCGGCCGGGGCCCGGATTCAGCCGTTCCTTCAGCGCCGTGTTGAGCGCGCGGGTGCCCGCCGCGCCGCCGTGTCCCGGCGTGATGACCTGCGTCTGCTCCGCGGGCACCCCGATCGCCCTCGGCACCGAGTCCGCGACGAGCTGCACGGTGCGGTGGATCGCCTCGGCGGCGTCCCGCACCGGGACGAGGACGACTTCCTTGCCGGGCGCCTCGACCTGGTTCAGCTCGCCGATGCCGATGCCGGACGTCAGCTCCCCGAGGGGGCCCGGGTCGGGGGTGCGCGAGACGACCTGCGGGCAGCAGCGGGCGGCGAGGAGGTCGGCGAAGACCCGGCCGGGGCCCGCCGACCACAGGACGCCGGGGTCGCCGCTGAGCACCAGGCGGGCACCGTCCGGCAGCGACTCGACGAGCATCGCGGCGGTCTCCACGTCCAGCTGCGGTGCGTCCAGGACGACCAGGAGGTCGAGCGCGAGCGCGCCGTCCGCGTCGCGTCCGGGGCCCTGGCCTCCGGAGAGCAGGCCCGCCACGGTCACCGCGGTCTCCTCCGAGCCCGTCGCCCGCGCGAGGCGACGGCGTCCGTCGGCGCTGTGGGCGGCGGCGCACACCCGCAGGCCGAGCGCCGTGGCCGCGGCGACCAGTGCGGCGGGCTCGGCGCGGGCCTCCTCGCCGCCGGAGTGCAGCACGAGGCCGTGCCCGGCGACGGCACGGATCAGCTCGGCGGCGGTCCCCGACGTCTGCGCGGCGGCGGCCTCCCAGTCGGCGTCACGGGGGCCGGAGCCGTCCTCCTTGGGCAGGGAGTTGATCACCCGGGCGAGGCCGTCGGCGAGGCTCTCCTCCGCGAGTGCGTACCTCTCCAGGCCGATCAGGATGCGGACCGGGCGAGCGGGCTCCTCGGCCGCGCCTTCCTCGTCGCCCTCGGCGTCCCGCGCGCCCTCGTCGTCCGGGCGCCGGACCGGCACCTCGGCCCCTTCGAGGGCGTCCTGGAAGACCAGGGCGTCGCCCTCGGCGAGCGCGCTCTGCACGGCCGCGTCCGGATCCGGCACCGCACGCTGCCCGAGCGCGGCGGTCAGCGCCGCGGAGTCGAGCGCCGTGTGCCCGGCGAGGGCGGCCTGCTCCAGGAGCCACACGGTGATCGCACGGCCCCTGCGCTCGTCGTCGGGGCCGCACTCCGGGCCGAGCAGCGCCCTGGCGAACCCGTCGGCCTGCTCCGGCCGCACCCCGGCGACCCGCAGCAACTGCCAGGGGTCCTCGCGCAGCAGCCCGTCGGCGCCCTCGCCGAGCGCGGCCGCCGCCGGCGCCGCGAGGGCGGCCGGCGCGCCTCCCTCGGCGAGCACGGCGGCGACGGCCTCGACGGTCTCCGTCGCGGGCGCCCGCGACAGCTCCGGCTGCTGCGGGCGCACGGGCTCCGGGGCGGCGGACGGCGCGGGCCTGCGCGGCGCGGGCTGCGGATCACGGAAGGCGCTCGCGACGGGCTTCTCGCCGCTTTCCACGGCCCGCACGGCGGCCAGCAGATCGGCGGCGGTCCCGCTCAGCTTCGCCCCGGCCCCGATCGGCCCCTGCTTCGACGCCTTCCGCTGCTCGATCCGCTCCCGCAGCTCGCGCTGGGCGGCGATCTCCGCCTCGGCCTCGGACAGCTCGGTGCCCTCGGCCTTGGCCTCGCCCTCGACCTCTCCCTCCTGCGCCTGCGGTGCCTCTGACGTCTCCGGCGTCTCCGGCGTCTCAGAGGTGTCCGGCGTGGCTTCCTCCGCGCCGGGCGACTCCGCCTGCTCCGCGGCAGCGGCCTCGGGGTCCTCCGCGGCAGCGGGTTCCGTACTCACAGCGTGCTCCAGTCGTGATCGGGATAGCGGTGCACCGGCGCCGACACGTCGTCGAGCGCCCGGCAGATCTCGTCAGGAAGACTAAGGGTCTCCACTGACAACGCGGCGGTGAGCTGCTGCGCGTTGCGCGCGCCGACGATCGGGGCCGTCACTCCGGGGCGGTCCCGCACCCACGCGAGGGCGACCTGGAGCGGGGTGGCCGCGAGCCCGTCGGCGGCCGTCGCGACCGCGTCGACGATGCGGCTCGCCGTGTCGTCGAGGTACGGCGCGACGAAGGGCGCCAGCTGATCCGAACCGCCGCGCGAGTCGGCGGGGGTGGCGTGGCGGTACTTCCCGGTGAGCACGCCCCGGCCGAGCGGCGAGGACGGCAGCAGGCCGACTCCGAGGTCGATGGCCGCGGGCAGCACCTCGCGCTCGACGCCGCGCTGGAGCAGGGAGTACTCCATCTGCGTACTGGCCAGGCGGGTGCGGGTGCCGGGCGGTGCGAGCTGCCATGTGGCGGCCTTGGCGAGCTGCCAGCCGCAGAAGTTGGAGACCCCCGCATAGCGGGCCCGCCCGCTGCTGACCGCTATGTCGAGGGCTTGCAGCGTCTCCTCCAGAGGTGTCTCCGGATCGAAGGCGTGCACCTGCCACAGGTCCACATAGTCCGTGTTGAGGCGGGTGAGGGAGGCATCGAGCGCGGCGAGCAGATGGCCGCGCGAGCCGTCGAAGCGCCGCTCGGGGTCCGGGACGCTGCCCGCCTTGGTGGCGATGATCAGGTCGCGCCTGGGCACGAGTCGCTCGACCAGACGCCCGAGCAGATACTCGGCCTCCCCGTCGCCGTACACATCGGCGGTGTCGACGAGGGTGCCGCCCGCTTCCCAGAACACCTTCAACAGCTCGGCGGCGTCGTTCTCCTCGGTGTGACCCCAGGTGAGGGTGCCGAGTCCGATGCGGGACACGCGAAGGCCGGTGCGGCCGAGATGCCTCTGCTCCATGGGCGCTGAGATTACTGGCCGGACCTCGGCGGCGGGCGGGCCTGTGGACGAACCAGTGATTGTGGAGAACTCGGTCACCCTTTACAGTCCCCGGCACAGGGACGTTACTCATGAGTACAGCGGTAAGGGGATCTGTCATGCAGCTCGGGATCAACCTCGGCTACTGGGGCGCGGGGATGGACGCGGACAATCTCGCCGTGGCCAAGGAGGCCGACAAGCTGGGTTACGCGGTCTGCTGGGCGGCGGAGGCGTACGGCTCGGACGCGGCGACGGTGCTGTCCTGGGTGGCCGCGCAGACCGAGCGCATCGACATCGGGTCCGCCATCTTCCAGATCCCGGCCCGGCAGCCGGCGATGACCGCGATGACGGCGGCGACCCTCGACTCCCTCTCCGGCGGCCGCTTCCGGCTCGGCCTCGGCGTATCGGGCCCGCAGGTCTCCGAGGGCTGGTACGGCGTGAAGTTCGACAAGCCGCTGGCACGCACGCGTGAGTACGTCGAGATCGTCCGCAAGGCCATGACCCGGGAGCGCCTCTCGTATGAGGGCGAGCACTGGACGCTGCCGCTGCCCGGTGGCCCCGGCAAGCCCATCAAGCTGACCGTCCACCCGCAGCGCGAGCACATCCCGCTGTACGTCGCCGCGATCGGCCCCAAGAACCTGGAGCAGACCGGCGAGATCGCCGACGGCGCGCTGCTGATCTTCCCGGCCGCCGAGCATCTGGAGGAGACGGCGATCAAGCACCTGCGCGCCGGGCGCGAGAAGGCGGGCCGGACGATGGACGGCTTCGACGTCGTCCCGACGCTGCCGCTCGCCGTCGGCGAGGACTCTCAGGTCGGCACCCTCGCCGACATGTTCCGGCCGTACACCGCCCTCTACGTCGGTGGCATGGGCAGCCGGAAGCAGAACTTCTACAACCAGCTCGCGCAGCGCATGGGGTACGAGAAGGAGGCCGCCGAGATCCAGGACAAGTACCTGGCGGGCGACAAGGACGGGGCGGCCGCCGCCGTGCCGCAGCAGCTGATCGACTCGACCACGCTGCTCGGTTCCGTGGACCGGATCGCCGACCGGATGCAGGCCTACGCCGCCGCCGGGGTCACCACGCTGACGCTGGCCCCCGCCGGCTTCACGCTGGAGGAGCGGATCACGGCGCTGCGAGCCGGCACGGAGGCACTGGAGCGCGCCGGTCTGGCGTAGCGGTTGGAACGAAGTCCGCGGCCGTGGTGGGGGCTCGGGGGGTCTTCCCCGCCACGGCCGTCACGAGGAACAACGCCTCACCGAGCCCACGGTTACGGCCTCGTGGCGGTGCCGCTGTCCTTCGTTCGGCGGAGCCGACCCGTACACCTGTTGCCCCCTGCGGGACCTCGCACTTGACTCGTCTTTCGCGGAGGTCCGTCCGCGCAGGGCATGGAGGTGCCAGTGATGCTGTCGGCCAGAAGTGTCTTCAAGGAGATCCTCGACGACGACGAGTCGTTCCGGCTCTTCTGCTCCATCGCGGCCGGCGGCGAGGCCCAGGGAGGCTGGGAGAACGGGCGCATCGCCGCGCTCGTCCCGGAGACCGAGCGCGCGCTCGCCCCCAAGATCGCCCGGCACGGCGCCGACGAGGACAAGCACGGCCGCATCTTCCACGCCCTGCTGAAGAAGCGCGGCCTGCGCCCCGTCGACGTCCCGCCCGAGACCGACTACACGATGCTCCTGGAGCGACACGGAATCGGTCTCGCGCACGACCGGCTGAAGGCCACCGAGCCCCTCACCGTGCAGGACATCGTCACGTACCTCGCGCACAGCAGGGTCACCGAGCAGCGGGCCTCCGAGCAGATGCGCCTGCTGCTCAGGTACTTCGCCGACGACCCGGACATCGGCCGCGCGGTGCGGATGATCTCCCACGACGAGGACAACCACCTGGCGTACTGCCACGAGGAGTTGCTGCGGTTCGCGTACGCCGGACACGGCCCCGCCATCCAGCGCACGCTGCGCGACTGCGCGCTCGCCGAGATCCGCGTCCACCGCGACGTGAGCCTCGCGGTGATGGAGCGCATGGGGCGCCTGCTCGGCTGGACCCCGGCCAAGCGGCAGCTGCTCGCCGCGGGCGTCCACGCCCTGCACGGCTACGAGAGGGCGGGCGGCTGGCGGCGGATGGTCTCCCTGAAGCCGCCCCGGCGGCGCGACGCGCTGGGCGGCCCCGCGACGACGGCCGCCGAATTCGCCTGACGCCGCTCACACAGGAACGCCGCTCGCGCAGGGCTGCCCCTCGCACAGGGCTGCCACTCACACCGGCATGCCGCTCGCGCCGAACCCGGTGCTACATCCAGCCCCGCCGCTTGAACATCCGGTACAGGACGACCTCCAGGACCGCCATCAGGAGGAGCACGGCCGGATAGGTCCACCACCAGTGCAGCTCCGGCATGTGGTCGAAGTTCATGCCGTAGACGCCCGCGATCATCGTGGGGACCGCCGCCATGGCGGCCCAGGCCGAGATCTTCCGCATGTCGTCGTTCTGCCGGACGCTCATCTGCGCCAGATGGGCGGACAGGATGTCCGACACCAGCCGGTCCAGGCCCTCCACGGACTCGTTGACGCGCGTCAGGTGGTCGTTGACGTCCCGGAAGAACGGCCGCGCCGTCTCGTCCACGAAAGGCACGGAGGGGCTGAAGGGGCCCGCTCCGGAGAGGCGCGCCACGGGCAGCGACAACGGCCCGGTGGCCCGGCGGAACTCCAGGATCTGCCGCTTGAAGGTGTAGATCCGCGACGCCGTGGGGCGCGAACGGCCGCCCTCCGGAGAGAAGACCTCCGCCTCCAGGATCTCCAGGTCGGCCTGCAACTCGTCGGCGACCTCCAGATAGTGGTCCACAGAGGCGTCCGCGATGGAGTACAGGACCGACGTCGGGCCGTGCTTCAGAACGTCCGGATCGGCCTCCAGACGGTGGCGCACGGCACCGAGGGGCGCACCCTCGCCGTGCCGGACGGTCACCACGAACGAGTCACCCACGAAGATCATGACCTCGCCGGAGGAGACCGTGTCGCTGTCCGGCTCGTACACGACCGGCTTGAGGACCATGAACAGCGAGTCGTCGTAGACCTCCAGCTTGGGCCGTTGGTGCGCCTTGAGGGCGTCCTCCACGGCCAGCGGGTGCAGCCCGAACTCCTGGCTGACCTCGTCGAACTCCTTCGCCGTCGGCTCGTGCAGCCCGATCCACACAAAGGCGTCACCCGTCGCCCGCGCCTCCCCCAGGGCGTCGGAAAAGTCCTGGGGGCCTTCGCTGCGGCGCCCCTCGCGATAGATGGCACAGTCGACAATCACACTGCGCATTGTTCCCAGCCACCCCGGGGGTTGCACTTCCTCGGCGCTTAGGCTGGTCCGCATGCCCACGCTGATACTCGTCCGGCACGGACGTTCCACCGCCAACACCGCCGGTCTGCTCGCCGGGTGGACCCCCGGCGTGGCCCTCGACGAGCGGGGCGCCGCGCAGGCCGCCGCGCTGCCCGGACGGCTCGCGGCCCTGCCGATCGCCGAGGTCGTCACGAGCCCGCTGCAGCGCTGCCAGGAGACCGTCGCGCCGCTCCTAGCCGCCCGGCCCGGGCTCCAGGCGCACACGGAGGACCGCATCGGCGAGTGCGACTACGGCGACTGGTCGGGCCGCAAGCTCGCCGAGCTCACCGACGAGCCGCTGATGGAGGTCGTCCAGCAGCATCCCTCCGCGGCCGCGTTCCCCGGCGGCGAATCGATGCGGGCCATGCAGACGCGGGCGGCCGAGGCGGTCCGCGAGTGGAACGCGCGCGTGGAGCGCGAGCACGGCGAGGACGCCATGTACCTGATGTGCTCGCACGGCGACATCATCAAGTCCCTTGTCGCCGAAGCCATCGGTCTCCACCTCGACCTCTTCCAGCGCATCTCCGTAGAGCCCTGTTCCGTCACCGTCATCCGCTACACCCGGCTGCGCCCCTTCCTCGTACGCCTCGGGGACACCGGTGACTTCGCCTCGCTGGCGCCGCGCGAGGAGCCGCCGAGCGGCGATGCGACAGTCGGGGGCGGTGCGGGCGCACCGTGATCGTCGCCCGCAGTAGGGTGAAGCGGTTGCGGCAGCCCTCTCGCGGTCGAAGCAGCCCTTTGAAGCAGCAGCCCTCTTGCAGTCGATCCAATGGAGACAGGTCGTGTCCCGTCAGGTGTTCCTCTACGACCCCCCGGAGCGTTTCGTCGCGGGAACGGTCGGGCTGCCCGGACGGCGTACGTTCTTCCTCCAGGCCTCCGCGGGGGTCAGGGTGACCAGCGTCGCCCTGGAGAAGACCCAGGTGGCCGCGCTCGCCGAGCGCATGGAGGAACTCCTCGACGAGGTCGTGCGCCGCAGCGGGGGCAGCGCTCCCGTGCCGGCCGTCGCCCCCACCGAGGTCGCCGACAGCGCGCCGCTCGACTCCCCCGTGGAGGAGGAGTTCCGGGTCGGCACCATGGCGCTCGCCTGGGACGGCGAGGAGGAGCGGATGGTCGTCGAGGCCCAGGCGCTCGTCGAGCTGGACGCCGACACGGAAGACGATCTCGCCGCCGCGGAGGAAAGGCTTCTGCAGGACGACGAGAACGGCCCGCCGATGCTGCGCGTCCGCCTCACCGGCGCCCAGGCCCGCGCCTTCGCCAAAAGAGCCCTCGACGTCGTGAACGCGGGCCGCCCGCCGTGCCCGCTGTGCAGCCTCCCGCTCGACCCGGAAGGACATGTATGCCCGCGCCAGAACGGATACCGGCGGGGAGCGTGAGCGTCGACCCCGTCACGCTCCTCACCCACGGGGAGCTGACCGTGCGCGGCCGCATCCGCGAGGCCTCGAACGCGGTGCTGTACTGCACGGTCGCGTACGAGGGACAGGAGGCCGCCTGCGTCTACAAGCCGGTCGCCGGGGAGCGCCCCCTGTGGGACTTCCCCGACGGCACGCTCGCGCAGCGCGAGGTCGCCGCGTACGAGGTGTCGCGGGCCACCGGCTGGGACCTGGTGCCGCCGACGGTCCTGCGGACGGGACCGCACGGCGAGGGCATGTGCCAGCTGTGGATCGAGGCCTCGGGCGATGCGGAGCTGCTCGCCCTGGTCGACGGCGACGAACCGGGCGAGGGCTGGAAAGCGGTCGGCTTCGCGCAGGTCGACGAAGAGCGGACGGCGCTCCTGGTGCACGCAGACGACGTACGCCTGCGCCGCCTCGCGGTGCTCGACGCCGTGATCAACAACAGCGACCGCAAGGGCGGCCACCTGCTGCCCGCCGACGGCCGGCTGTACGGCATCGACCACGGCGTCACCTTCCACGTCGAGAACAAGCTGCGGACGCTGCTGTGGGGGTGGGCGGGGGAGCCCCTGCCCGAGGAGGCGGTCGACGCCCTCCAGGCCCTGCAGGACGGCCTCAAGGAGGGTGCCGCGCTCGCCGAGCGGCTGAGCGGGCTGATCACCGCCGCGGAGACCGAGGCGCTGCGCGCGCGGGTTGCCGCCCTGCTGGAGTCGGGACGCCACCCGGAACCGACGGGCGACTGGCCCGCGATTCCCTGGCCACCGGTCTGACCCGAGCGGCCCGCACCGGGCCCCGCACACACCGGCCGAACGCGCAAGAGTGCGGGATCGGCCAGCCTTCCGATGATCCCCACTCGTATACGGACGCCCCGTCCGGTTAGGCTCAGGGCATGCATGCCTGGCCCGCTTCTGAGGTCCCCGCCCTTCCTGGCAAGGGCCGCGACCTCCGGATCCACGACACCGCGACCGGTGGACTCGTCACCCTCGACCCCGGTCCCGTCGCCCGTATCTACGTCTGCGGCATCACTCCGTACGACGCCACCCACATGGGTCACGCGGCGACCTACAACGCGTTCGACCTCGTGCAGCGCGTGTGGCTCGACACCAAGCGGCAGGTTCACTACGTCCAGAACGTGACCGACGTGGACGACCCGCTCCTGGAACGCGCCAACCGCGACGGCAAGGACTGGGTCGAGCTCGCCGAGGGCGAGACCGCCCTGTTCCGCGAGGACATGACCGCGCTGCGCCTCCTGCCGCCGCAGCACTACATCGGAGCCGTCGAGGCGATACCCGGCATCGTGCCGCTCGTCGAACGCCTCCGTGACCTGGGTGCCGCCTACGACCTCGACGGCGACGTCTACTTCTCCGTCGAGTCCGACCCCCACTTCGGGGAGGTGTCAGGGCTCGACGCCGCCGCCATGAAGCTGCTCTCCGCCGAGCGCGGCGGCGACCCGGAGCGGCCGGGCAAGAAGAACCCGCTCGACCCGATGCTCTGGATGGCAGCCCGCGACGGCGAGCCGAGCTGGGACGGCGGCTCGCTGGGCCGCGGCCGGCCCGGCTGGCACATCGAGTGCGTGGCCATCGCCCTGGACCACCTGGGCATGGGCTTCGACATCCAGGGCGGGGGATCGGACCTCGCGTTCCCGCACCACGAGATGGGCGCCTCCCACGCCCAGGCCCTGACCGGCGAGCACCCCTTCGCCAAGGCGTACGTCCACGCCGGCATGGTCGCCCTGGACGGCGCCAAGATGTCCAAGTCCAAGGGCAACCTCGTCTTCGTGTCGAAGCTGCGCCGCGACGGCGTCGACCCCGCCGCGATCCGCCTCGCCCTCCTCGCGCACCACTACCGCGCGGACTGGGAGTGGACGGACGGCGTCCTCGAAGAGGCCGTCGAGCGGCTCGGCCGCTGGCGTGCCGCCGTGTCCCGTCCCGACGGGCCCGCCGCCGAGGCGCTCGTCGAGGAGATCCGCGAGGCCCTCGCCGACGACCTGGACGCGCCCAAGGCGCTTGCTGCGGTCGACCGCTGGGCCGCGCGGCAGGACGCCGAGGGCGGTACGGACGAGGGTGCGCCCGGCATCGTGTCGCGCGCGGTGGATGCGCTCCTCGGAGTGGCCCTGTAGCGGTACTGCGGCTGTCGTCGCCGAGGCGCCGGGCGGAGAATTCTCCGCCCGGCGCCTCCGTTCACTCACACGAGGGTCACTTCGTGACCACGATGGCCAGCAGGTAGCCGGGGTTGTTGATGTCGTAGTAGCCGATCACCTGCTGCCCGAAGGCGTACGCCTCCTGGACCTCGTCGCGGGTGTGCGGGCTGGGGTTGACGAAGGCCCGCCAGGCGTTGTCGATGTGCAGGTAGAGGATGTCCGCCTGGCCGGGGAGCGGCTGGACGACGTCCCAGAACGCCGTCGCGATGTTGGACGCGAGCGTCTGGGTGGAGATCTCCGGCGCGTGCGCCTGCGGGATCTGCTGCTCCTGCTGCTCCTGGCCGAACTGCTGGAGCAGGTGCTGGAAGGGCTGCTGCTGGCCGAGCTGCTGCAGCTGCTGACGCAACTGCGGCGGGACCTGCTGCATGCCGGGCTGGCCCTGGATGCCCTGTTGACCCTGCATGCCCTGCTGGCCCTGGATGCCCTGCTGGGAGCCGTACTGCTGCTGGCCGATGGGCTGCTGCTGGTACTGCTGCTGCCCCTGTTGCCGCGGCGGGGCCGTGCTCGGGCTCTGCTGCTGGCCGTACTGCTGCTGCCCGTACTGCTGCTGTCCCTGGTGCTGACCCTGTTGACTCATCTGCGGGGTGGTGCTCATGCCTGTGCCACCTTCCCTCACTGATTGGTTGGTTGATCGGTTCAGCCTGTGACGACGAGGCCGACGACCTCGTCGTCCGAGAACCAGACGCGTACGTCCGGCCGGCCCCCGGCGAAGGAGGCGTGGACCGCCTGCCGCGTCTCGGGGGACGGGTTGTCGAGGTTGCGCCACTGCCCGGCCACGAACAGCCGGAGCCGCGGCGGGAGTTCCGGCGGATAAGGGAGCAGCTCGTCCCAGTACCGCTCGGCCTGCCCCGAGCCCACCGCCGACGGCAGCAGGTTCGTGACCGCCGCCTTGATGTCGGGGCGGTTGCCGATGCGCTGCGACGCGGGCCTGCCCGGCGCGTCCTGTTGCGGCGACCCCGTGGAGCGCAGCAGCGCCCGCGCCCGGTCGGGGGTCATCGGCGGCTGGCCCGCGGCCTTCAGCATGCCCTGCAGCGCGGCCAGGGCACCGACGACGATCGGTGACGCGGAGGACGTGCCGGAGAACGTGTCGGTGTACCAGGCGACCTCGTCGGCGCCGCCCTGGAGGTCGCCGGGCCGGTCCCAGGAGCCGCCGGTCGTCGTGGTCTCGCGGCCCCAGCCCTGCGCGTCCACGCGGGCGCCGTAGTTGGAGAACGCCAGGCGCGAGCGGTCCGGGCCGTGGTCGCGGCCGTGCGTGCCGGGCGGCGGCGCGCCGGCCCCCACCAGGACCGCGCCGGAGGAGCGGTTGGTCGGGTTGAAGGGGTTGCGCCACCAGGACGGGAAGCCCTCGGGCCGGTGCTCGTAGACCGCGTCGTCCAGGGACTCGGCGCCGTTGCCCGCCGCGCCCACGACGAGCACGCCCTTCGCGGTGGCGTGGCGCACCGCGGCGTAGTCGTCGGGCCACCACTCGATGGCGATGTAGCCCTTCTGGTCGTCGCGCGGCTCGAAGTCGAACTTCGGTCCGGGGCGGTGCAGTTCGAGGAGGATGATGTCGCCGCGGTTCAGCCGCTCGGCCGCCGCGTGGATGGTGGCCGCCGTGCCGAGGGGCTGGAAGGAGGCGGCCGCCGTCACGGCCTCCGGGACGATGCCGGTGACGCCGAGGCTGTTGCGGTCGCCGCCGAGGACGCCGATCACTGCGGTGCCGTGGTTGCGCCAGGCCACGTCCTGGATGGGCGTGCCGACGACGACACCCGCGAGCTTCGCCGCTAGGTCCTCGTGGCGAAGCTGCCAGGCGCCCTCGACGTCGATGACGGTGACGCCCTCACCGGAGCCGCCGATCCGCTGCCACGCCCAGCGGGCGTCGATGCCCTCGGGGGCCGGCTCCAGATAGCCCTGGCGGCTGGTGAAGTCGGGCGTGACGGGCATGCCCTCCTTGCGGCGCCGGGTCGCGTCGTCGAGGTCGTGCGGCTGGGTGGGCGACGGGTCGATGGAGGCGGGGACGGCGCCCGGTTTGACGTACGCCGTGTCGATGCCCGGCAGCGCCGCCATCCGCGCCCGCAGCTCCTCGGACCGGTCCTCGCCGCCGCGGACGCGGTAGAAGAGGGCCAGGTCGGGGATGTCCTCGTCGTCCGCGGCCGGGGGCGCCGCGGCCCGCAGCCGTTCTTCGTTGCCGAACAGCGGCTCCAGGGAGAGCTGTTCGTCGGAGAGGAACATGTTCAGGGCCGACACGTCGGAGCCGGAGGCCGAGCGGACGTCCCGCTCCCCGGCGCGCAGCCGGGCCTCGGGCCGGGCGACGACGATCAGCTCCTGGACGGCTTCTCGGTAGGTGAATCCCATTCCGTCGGGGCCCGGTCCGCCGGCTCCTGGGTCCCGCGCCGGGTCTGCCTGCTCGGTCATCGCTTCACCGCTCCCTTCACTTCTTCGGGTGCCGTGCTGTGCGCTGCGCCAGGTTTCCGGGGCACACCCTGCTACGGCAGAGCCGCGCCGTCCACCCCTCTTTTGAGCAACAGTGTTTGAAGGGAAGTTGAAGAGGGAACCCCGTGCAATTCGGCCACGGGCAACGCAATGGGACGGCACCCGCACGGGTGCCGTCCCATCGTGCTGAAAGCGCTACGAACCCTCAGTCGTCCGAGGAATCGGCCGAACCGGAGTCGTCGTTGTCGCTCTCGCCCTCCGTGCCCTGGCCGGGCCGCTGGGTCGGCTTCGGCTTCGGCGGCCGGGTCCGGTCGCTCGGCGTGTCCCGCAGGTACGCCGCGCCGTCGCCGCCGTCGCGGCGCCGCAGATACCGCTCGAACTCGCGGGCGATGGCCTCGCCCGACGCCTCCGGCAGCTCCGCGGTGTCCCGCGCCTCCTCCAGCGACTGGACGTACTCCGCGACCTCGCTGTCCTCGGCGGCCAGCTGGTCCACGCCCACCTGCCAGGCGCGCGCGTCCTCGGCCAGCTCGCCCAGCGGGATGCGCAGCCCGATCAGGTCCTCCAGACGATTGAGGAGCGCGAGCGTGGCCTTCGGGTTGGGCGGCTGCGACACGTAGTGCGGGACGGCCGCCCAGAGGCTGACGGCCGGGACGCCCGCGTGCGTGCACGCCTCCTGGAGGATGCCGACGATGCCCGTCGGCCCTTCGTACTTGGTCTCTTCCAGGTCCATGGTGCGCGCGAGGTCCGGGTCGGACGTCACGCCGCTGACCGGAACCGGGCGGGTGTGCGGGGTGTCACCGAGCAGCGCACCCATGATCACGACCAGCTCGACGCCCAGCTCGTGCGCGAAGCCCAGGATCTCGTTGCAGAACGAGCGCCAGCGCATGGACGGCTCGATGCCCCGCACCAGAACCAGGTCGCGCGGCTTGTCGCCACCGACGCGGACCACCGAGAGCCGCGTCGTCGGCCACGTGATCTTGCGCACCCCGCCGTCCAGCCAGACCGTCGGACGGTTGACCTGGAAGTCGTAGTAGTCCTCGGCGTCCAGCGCCGCGAACACCTCGCCCTTCCACTCCTTGTCGAGATGCGCGACCGCGGCGGAGGCGGCGTCACCGGCGTCGTTCCAGCCCTCGAACGCGGCCACCATGACCGGGTCGACCAGCTCGGGAACCCCCTCGAGCTCGATCACCCAGGCCTCCTTCCGATGTTCCCTTGCGTACGCCCCAACCTTACGGCGTCGGCGGGGTCCGTCCGCAGCCCCCTTGCGTGGGGGAGTGCGTGATCACTGCCCACGCTCGGCGCCGGGAAACGGCCGCCTCGCGGTCTCAGAGCGTCGAGCGGAGCCACTGCTCCACGCTCGCGATGTGCACCGTCGCCCACGACCTGGCCGCTTCCGCGTCGCGGTCGCGCAGCGCGGTGAGGATCGCCCGGTGCTCGTGCAGGGTGCGGCTCACCGCGTCCTCCTGGGTCAGACCGCGCCAGATGCGGGCCCGGGTGGTGGGGCCGGAGAGGCCGTCGAGGAGGGAGCAGAGGACGGAGTTGCCGGACGACTGGACGATGCCGCGGTGGAACTCCAGGTCGCAGGCGACCAGCTCCTCCACGGAGGGCGCGTCGCCCAGGGCGTCCAACTGCCGGGTCAGCGTGTCCAGTTCGGCTTCCGTGATGTGGGCGCACGCCATCGCCGTGGCCGCCGGTTCCAGGATGCGGCGCACCGCGAGGAACTCCAGGACCGTGTCGTCGCGGTGGAAGTCGACGACGAAGCTCAGCGCCTCCAGCAGGAGTTGCGGGTCCAGGCTGGTGACGTACGTGCCGTCCCCCTGGCGCACGTCGAGGATGCGGATCAGGGCGAGGGCGCGCACCGCCTCGCGCAGCGAGTTGCGCGAGAGGCCCAGCTCGGCGGCGAGTTCGCTCTCCTTGGGCAGCCGGTCACCGGGACGCAGCGCGCCCGAGACGATCATGCCCTTGATCTTCTCGATGGCCTCGTCGGTGACCGCCATGGGACCTCGCCTCAAGAGTCGGGGATCGATCAGAGAATCGATCTCGGAAATCGATCAGGGAATCAACAGACACAATCAACAGACAGAATCAACAGACATCCGATGTGTGAGCTGATTATGTCCCCTGAGGGAGGTCCGGGAAGCCCGGCGTCAGCCGAAGCGTTCGATCCGGATCCGGTCCACCGGCTGGCCGCCGTCCACCAGCAGCCGCGAGGCGTGCTCGGCGAAACCGTTGGAGCCGCAGATGTACGCCTCCCAGCCGCCATCGGGCTGCCCCGCAGCGGCCAGGAACGGCGCCAAGTGGGCCGCGTTCAGGCGGCCTTCGGAGCGGGTCAGGACGACGGTGGTCTCGTCGCCGTACTCGTTCGCGTAGATCAGGTCCTCCGGCGTGCGCGCCGAGACGATGAGGCGCAGCGGCACGTCGAGCCCCGCGAGGCGGTGGTGGCGGACCATCGACATCAGAGGCACCACGCCGGAACCGGCCCCGAGAAGCAGCGCGGGGCGGTCGCCCGGCCAGGCGAAGAAACCGGACAGCGGCCCGCGCACCTCGACCGTGTCGCCGACCCGCGCCACGGTGTGCAGATGCCCCGACACCTCGCCGTCCAGGACGTGGTCGAGGGTCAGCTCGATCTCGCCGCTGCCGTCGGGGGCGGAGGCGATCGAGTAGTGCCGCTGGGCGACATAGCCGTCCTCGGCGGTGAGCCGCAGCATCAGGTGCTGGCCCGGCAGATGCCCCTGCCACTCGGGCACCTTCAGACGGAACGTCGAGGCGGCCGGGGTCTCCCGGCGGATCTCCAGCACGGTGGCGCGCTGCCACAGGGCGGCGGAGCGATTGCTCACCGCGATGCGGCCGGGCACGGCGAACGCCGTGGGCGGCACGAACGGCGCCGGCGTCGGCGTCGATGAGGCGGTGTACGAAGGTTCAGTCACCGGAGTAGCGCTCCTCGGCCCACGGGTCGCCCCGGTGGTGGTAGCCGTTCTGCTCCCAGAAGCCCGGCTCGTCGCGGTCGGAGAGCCGCAGCCCCGCGACCCACTTGGCGCTCTTCCAGAAGTAGAGGTGGGGGACGATCAGACGGGCGGGACCGCCGTGCTCGGCGGGCAGCGGCTCGTCGCCGTACTCCCACACGATCCACGCCCTGCCGCCCGTCACGTCGGCCAGCGGGAGGTTCGTGGTGTAGCCGGTGTGGGAGTACGCGATGACATGCGTCGCGCCGGGGAGCGGGCGGGCCGCCGCCAGGAACGTGTCCAGGCTCACTCCGCCGAACCGCACCCCGAACTTGGACCAGCTCGTCACGCAGTGGATGTCCCCCCGGTACTCGGAGGCGGGCAGGGTGTGCGCCTCGTCCCAGGTCCAGGTGCGCGGGGCCGCGACCAGGCCGTCGACGCGGAACGTCCAGTCGGCGGCGGAAAGGCGCGGGGTGACCTCGGCGGACAGGACGGGCCAGCCGTCGCCCGCGTCGTACTGCCCCGGCGGCAGCCGCGGGTCGCGGTCGGCGGCGCGGGCGCGGCCGGTGAAGCCGCGGGTGGGTTCGAACGTCATACGGAGGGTGCCACTTCGGAGGTTGTCGCTTCAGGGGGTGTCGCTTCAGAGGTCGTCGCCGCGTCCCGCAGGGCCCGCAGGACGGCCGGCTCGTCGAGGGTGAGCAGGTCGCGGCCGCGCATCAGGACGCGCCCCTCCACCACAGTGTCCCGGACGTCGGCGGCCGACGCGGCGTACGCGAGCATCGACCACGGGTCGTGCCGGGGCGTGAGGTGCGGCCGCTCCAGGTCGAGGACGATCAGGTCCGCGCGCTTGCCCGCCTCCAGCGAACCCAGCTGGTCGCCGAGGCCCAGCGCCCGCGCCGACTCGATGGTCGCCATCCGCACCGCCTGCTCGGCGCCGACCGCCGTCGGGTCGCCGCCCGCCTTGTGCACGAGCGCGGCCACCTGCACCGCGCCGAGCAGGTCCAGTGTGTTGGAGCTCACGGCGCCGTCGGTGCCGAGGCCCACCGTGACGCCCGCGTCGAGCAGCTCGGGCACGCGCGCGATGCCGCAGCCCAGCTTCAGGTTCGACACCGGGCAGTGCGCGACGCCCGTGCCCGTGCGGGCCAGCGTCGCGATCTCCGCGTCGGTCAGGTCGACGGCGTGCGCGAGCAGCGTGTCGGGGCCGAGCACGCCCAGTGAGTCGAGCAGCTCCACCGGGCGCATGCCGTGCTGCTCGGTGACGGTCGCCACCTCGCCCGCGTTCTCCGCCGCGTGGAGGTGCAGCAGCGCGCCGTGCTCCCGCGCGAGCGCCGCGATCGCCGTGAGCTGCTCGGGGTTCAGGGTGTACGCGGAGTGCGCGAAGACGACCGGGCGGGTGCCCGGCGCCGGGGCGTGCGCCTTCAGGTGCGCGGCCGCCCAGCCGAGCCGCTCGCCGTAGGGGCGGCCGTCCGGCGGCTCCGGCACGTCCATGAACGTCGGTCCCGTGAGTAGCCGCCATCCGGCGTCGCGGGCCGCGTCCGCGGCGGCCTCGTGGAACCAGTACATGTCGAGCGCCGTGGTGACGCCGCCGCGCACGGACTCGGCGATGGCGCCGCGGATGCCCGCCGTCACCGTGTCCGGCGACAGCAGCTCGGCCTCGCGGGGGATCACCCGGGCCAGGAAGCCCTGGAGCGTGACGTCGTCGGCGATGCCGCGCAGCAGCGTCATCGCGAGATGGGTGTGCGTGTTGACGAGGCCCGGCAGGACGAGGCAGCCGCGCGCGTCGATCTCCTCGGCCGCCTCGTACGCGGCGCGCAGCCGGTCGGCGGGGCCCACCTCCACGATGCGGCCGCCGCGGACGGCGACCGCGCCGTCGGTCACGAGGGTGCCCGCCGCGTCGACGGTCAGCACGTCGCCGCCGTGCACCAGCAGGTCTATGGAGCCGCCGCGGTCCTGGGCCGGCAGATCAGTGGATTGCATCGGTTCCGTTCTCCATGGTTCAGCGTTCGGCCGTGGCCAGCAGGCGCAGCGCGTCCAAGGTTATCCGGGCGCCCCGGTCGACCCCGTCGGCGACCACGTCGCGGTGCGGGTCGTAGGCCCCCGTCGAGAAAGGCGCCTCCTTGTCGACCAGCTCGTCGGCGTTCGCGCCGTCCACGACCAGCGCGCCGCCCGCGGTCAGACCGTGCGTCGAGGCGAAGACGAGGAGCGCGGACAGCTCCATCTCGATGGCGGCGATCCCGGCGGCCGCGTACGCCTCGCCGGGCAGCGGCAGGAACCCCGGCTGGAACGCGGCCCGCGTCCACACCACGCCCCGGTGGTGCGGCGCACCGGCCGACCGTGCCGCGCGCTGCAGGGCGAGCACCGCCTCCGGCGCGGAGAACGCCGGGTACTCGGCGGGGATCAGCTGCTGCGTCACCCCGTCGTCGCGCACCGCCGCGTCCGCGATGACCAGGTCGCCGTCGCGGATGCCGGGGCGGATCGCGCCCGCCGTGCCGAGCCGCAGGATCGTGGTGACGCCCGCCTCCGCGAGCTCCTGGAAGAGGAGGATCGCGCCGGGCGCGCCGACGCCGTGCGAGGCGACGACGACCGGAGTGCCCTGCCAGGTGCCGGTGAAGGTGCGGTACTCGCGGTGGTACGACACCTCCTTCGCGTCGGACAGGAGGTCGGCGACGGCGGCCGCGCGGCCCGGGTCGCCGACGACGACCGCCTGCGCGGGCAGGCCTGCGCGGGGCACACGGGTGACGGGCAGTGCGTCGATGAGCGACGTCATGAGGATGCTCCTACCAGAGACTTGGGGCGCTGCGAGCGCTTGCCGCGCGCCGTGGACCTGCGGCGCGCCGTGGACAGGAAGAGGGCGACCAGGGTCACCACATAGGGGGCGGCGTCGGTCGCCTGCTGCGGCAGACCGTTGCCCTGCAGCCGGAACCCGACCGCCTCCGCGACACCGAAGAGCAGCCCGGCGAGCAGCACCCCGAGCGGCCGGGCGCGGCCCAGCATGACGGCGACCACGGCGATCCAGCCGCGCCCCGCCGTCATGTTCTCCGAGAACAACGTGACGTTGCCGAGGGCGAGTTGGGCGCCCGCGAGACCGCAGAGCAGGCCGCCGGCGAGCACGGCGGCGTACTGGTACTTCGCCGGGCTCACCCCCAGCGTCGCCGCCGCGTCCGGCGCCTCGCCGACCCCGCGCAGCCGCAGCCCCCACGGATGGCGCGCGAGGAACACGGCGGCGACGGCGACGGCCGCCCACGAGATGTAGACGAGAGGCGAGTGCCCGGACAGGACGGGACCGAGGAAGGCGAGGTCGACGCCGCCGAGGCCTGCGAGGTCCGGGTCGGAGAACGTGCCCTGGACGCCGAAGACGGTCCGCAGCAGAAAGCCGGTCAGGCCGACCGCGAGCAGGTTGAGCGCGACGCCGAGCACGACGGCGTCGCCCCGCAGAGTGATGGTCCCCACGGCGAGGATCATCGCGTACGCGGCGGAGGACAGGGCCGCGAACAGGACACCGAGCCAGGCGCTGCCGGTGAACCAGCTGCCCGCGACCGCGCTGAAGCAGCCGATCAGCATCATGCCTTCGAGCCCGATGTTGAACACGCCCGCCCGTTCACAGATCGCGCCGCCGAGCGCCGCGAGCAGGATCGGGGTGAGCGCGAGGAGCGCCGAGTGGAACAGCGCGGAGTCGACGGACATCAGAGGTCCCCCTCGGGGCGTACGGACTTCTTGGCACGTCGCCAGGTGAACTGGAGGCGCGCGGCCAGGAAGACGATGACGACGGCCTGGAGGACCTGCGTCAGCTCGCGCGGCACCTCCGTGGCCCGCTCCATGGCGAGGCCGCCGACGTCGAGCGCGGCGAAGAACAGCGCGGCGACCGCCGTCCCCACCGGCGCGGCGGAGGCGAGGAGCGCGGCCGTCAGACCGGTCCAGGTGTGCCCGTCGGCCGCGGTCAGCGAACCGTCGATGAAGCGGTA
This sequence comes from Streptomyces sp. NPDC039480, assembly GCF_055597165.1. NCBI lineage: Bacteria > Bacillati > Actinomycetota > Actinomycetes > Kitasatosporales > Streptomycetaceae > Streptomyces > Streptomyces sp. NPDC039480. The sequence goes on from NZ_JBVITX010000006.1 coordinate 229,591, forward strand.
CGGGAAGCTGAGCACGCCGATCGCGCCGACGAGCCCGGCGACGGCTCCGGAAACCGCCATGAGCCGCAGCGTGAGCCGAGGCCCGTCGACGCCCGCGTACGCCGCGAAGCGCGGGTTGAGCCCCGTCATGCGGATCTCGTAACCGGTGGCCGTGCGGGCGTCCGTGAAGACGAAGACGCCCGCGGCGACCACGACGAGCACGAGCCCCACCGTGACCGTCGACGAGCCGAAGGCGGGCAGCTCCACGCCCTCCGGGAGCCGCCGGGTCTGCGGCAGGCTCGACCCCTCCTCCTTGAGCGGGAAACGCGCGAGGTACGAGGCGAAGGACATCGCCGGATAGCTGAGCAGCAGACTGCTCACCAGCAGCGGCACACCGAACCGGTTCTGGCAGAGCGCGGCGAGCGCGGCATAGGCGGCGCCCGCCAGCATGCCGGCGAGCAGCGCGGCCACGACGGCGAGCGGCGCGGGCAGCGGGACGTGGAGGCCGGTGGCCGCGGCGGCGATCCCGCCGAGCACCAGCTGTCCGTCGCCGCCCAAATTCAGCAGGCCCGCCCGCATCGGCACGGCCAGCGCGACGGCGAGGCCGAGGATGCTGGTCCCGGTGGTCAGCGTGGACCCGATCCCGTCGGGCCCGAGCGAGCCGCTGACGACGGACTCGTACGCCCCGAGGGGATCGGCCCCGGTCCCGACGAGGAAGAGCGCCCCGACGAGGACGGCGGCGACGACGGAGTGGAGGGCGGGGGAGCGCAGGGCACCGTCCGCGACGGAGCGCAGGGTGCGCCCCGCGACGGAGCGTCCCTTGGAGGGGCTCTCGACGGTCATGTCAGGGGGTCTCCTTGAGGGGCGCGGGTGCGGCGGGCGGGGTGGCTGCCTCGGCAGGAGAGCCGGGGGAGTCGGGGGAGCCCGTCGGCGCGCCGCCCGCCATCGCGAGGCCCAGCCGCCGCTCGTCCGCCTCCTCGCGGGTGAACTCGGCCGCGATCTCCCCCTCGTACATCACGAGGACCCGGTCCGACAGGCCGCGGATCTCGCTGAGCTCGGCGGAGACGAGGAGGATCGCGTGGCCCGCGTCGCGGTGTGCGACCAGGTGGTCGTGGATGGTCTGGACGGCGCCGATGTCCACCCCGCGGGTGGGCTGCTCGACGATCAACAGCGGGGATGCGTGGGCCAGTTCGCGTCCGATGACGAGCTTCTGCAGGTTGCCGCCGGAGAGCGAGCCCGCCGCGTGCCCGGGCGACGCCGCCTTGATGCCGAACCGTTCGACGAGCACGCGCGCGTGCTCGCGGAGTCGGCCGGGGCGCAGCAGGCCGTGCCCCCGGTGGTGGCCCATGGCGAGGTTCTCCGCGATCGTCGCGGCCGGTGCCGTGCCGACGGCCGCGCGGTCCTCGGGGACGTATGCGAGGCCCGCGGCCCGGCGCTCCGCGGCCGACGCGTCCGTGACGTCGTGCCCGGCGAGCGTGACCCGGCCCGCCACGGTCGGCCGCAACCCGGTGACAGCTTCGATGAGTTGGGACTGGCCGTTGCCCGCGACGCCCGCTATGCCGACGATCTCCCCGGCGCGGACGGTGAGCGACACGTCGCGCACCCCGTCCGCCGTCAGACCGTCGACGGCGAGGACCGTGCCGCCCGGCGAGCCCGACGGATGCACCCGGTCCAGTTCCACCGCGCGTCCCGTCATGGCCGCCGCGATGCCGTCCGCGCTCGTGTCGCTCGTCCGCAGGCGCGCCGCGACCCGCCCGTCGCGCAGCACCGTCACCGGGTCGCTGCCCTCCATGACCTCGCGCAGCTTGTGCGTGACGAGGAGGACGGTACGGCCCTCGTCCGCGAGGGAGCGGAGGACACCGAAGAGCGCGTCCGCCTCCGCGGGGGTCAGGACGGCGGTCGGCTCGTCGAGGATGAGGGTGCGGGCGCCGCGGTGGAGGAGCTTGAGGATCTCCACGCGCTGGCGCACGCCCACCGGCAGGTCCCCGACCTTCGCCGCGGGGTCGACGGCGAGCCCGTGCTCCGCGGCCAGCGCACCCACCCGCCGGACCGCCTCCGCCCGGTCGACGAGGCCGAAACGCCGCGGTTCGGCGGCGTACACGACATTCTCCGCGACCGTGAAGGAGGGGAACAGCTTGAAGCTCTGGTGCACCATGCCCAGGCCCGCGGCGATCGCCTCGCTCGGGCTCGCGAAGGACACCTCGCGCCCGTCGAGCAGGATCTGCCCGGCGTCCGGACGCGTCAGCCCGTACAGGACGGACATCAGCGTGGACTTGCCCGCGCCGTTCTCCCCCATCAGGGCGTGGATCTCACCGCGCCGCACGGTCAGGTCGACCCGGTCGTTGGCGAGCGTGCCGGGGAACTCCTTGGTGATGCCCCGCAGTTCGACGGCGAACGGGGCGCCGGTGTCCTCAGGCGGCGGGGTCATCGACGGTCAGCTTTCCGGCGGCGATGTCGTCGCGCAGCTTCTCGACGCGCTTCAGCACGTCCTTGTTGGCGGGCTCCGCGATCAGGCACTTGGAGTCGGCGAGCCCCGGCTCCAGGCCGGTCAGCGACATGCCGCCCTCCTTGAGGCCGTACGACACGGTGGTGCCGCCCTTGCCGTCGAGGATTCGGCCGATGCCCTTCTCCACGGCGACATCGGTCTTCTTGAGCACGTTGTCGACGACGACACCGGGGCTGGTCAGGCACTGGTTGGCGTCCACGCCGTACGCCCGGAAGCCCTTGCCCTTCGCGGACTTCGCCGCCTGGAAGACGCCCGTGTTGCCCGCGGCCGCCGCCGCCATCACCTGGTCGACGCCGCCCGAGGCGAGCGTCGCCGCCTGGTCCTTGGCGCGCGCCGCGTCGTTGAACGGCGACTGCCCGCCGACGAACAGCGTCCGGGCACCGACGCCCGCCCGCACCTTCCGCGCACCCGCCGCGAAGGGCTCGCTGTACCGCCGGAACTGCGGGGTGTCGAGGACGTCGACGGCGCCGACCTTCTTGCTCCTCGTCAGGAGACCGGCCTCGGCGCCGGCCAGGAAGACGGCCTCGTGCTCGCGGAAGACGGCACAGGTGACGTTCTCGTACGTCTTCTTCGTGCACGCGTCGACGAGCAGGAACTGCTGCTTCGGGTGGGCCTCGGCCTGCTGCGCCACGATGTCCGCGAACTCGAAGCCGACCAGCGCGACGACGTCAGGTGCCGCGTCCACGGCGGAGGCGACGTTCTGCTGCCGCGAGTCGGTGTCGCTGCTCTGGAAGACCTTCTGCGAGCCGTCGTGCGCCGTCGCCGCCGCCTTCACGCCGGAGACGGCGAGCTTGAGGAACTCGTTCTGGGCGACGGGGTCGGGGGTGACGAGGATGAACGACTTGCCGCTTCCGCCGCCGTCCCCGTTCTTGCCCGAACCCCCGTTCTTGGCGGCGGCGTTGCAGCCCGTGGCCAGGAGGGCGGCGCCGACGGCCGCGGCGGTGAGTCTCAGGGACGTACGCGTACGCAGGGACAGCAGGGGCATGGGATCGCCTTCGTGGAGGTGCCCGGGGGCGGCCGGGGCGGTGACAGGAGAGTCGTACGGGTGCGAGCGGTGTCGCTCAGCGGCAACAGCGGCAACAGCGGAGACACGGCCGGCAGCGGCGCATTCGGCGGCCGCAGGACACGGCGGGGCAGCGCATCGCGTCGGCTTTCGCGGCCATGGCTGTCCTCCTCGCACCGTGGATCGGATCGATCTGTCCTGGGTGGCGGCGAGAGTAACACCGGATTTCGGACAGCCGCACGAACGTCTCGAAATGTGGTTCGAGCACGTCAGGTACGGTGACGGCACCCCTCCTCCCGTGGCCGAATCGCCCCCTTTCCTTCGGAGTTGAGCCCATGAACAGCCAGGATCTGCGCGCCGTGACGTGGATGGAGGCGGAGGGCGACGCCGCCCCGGCCCTCTCCCTCATCGACCAGACGGCGCTCCCGCACGCCCTGGAGCGGCTTGCCGTCACGACGGTCGACGGCCTGGTCGACGCGATCGTCCGGCTCGTCGTGCGCGGCGCCCCCGCGATCGGCGCCGCGGGCGCGTACGGGGTCGCGCTGGCGATGGCGCAGGCCGAACGCGAGGGCTGGGACCGGCCTCGCCTCGACGCCGAGGTGGCGCGGATCCGGGAGGCCAGGCCCACGGCGGTGAACCTGATGGTGTGCGTGGACCGGGTGCGGCCCTTCGTCGACAAGGGGATGGCCGCGGTCCGCGCCGAGGCCGACGCGATCGTCCAGGAGGACCTCGCGGCCAACCACGCGATGGGCGCGCACGGCGCCGACTGGCTCCTGGCCCGCGTGCCGGCCGCCGCGGACCGGCCGCTGCGGATCCTCACCCACTGCAACACCGGCGCCCTCGCCACGGCCGGCTGGGGAACGGCGCTCGGCGTCATCCGCGAACTGCACGCCAGGGGGCGGCTCGAAACGGTGTACGCCGACGAGACGCGCCCGCTCCTCCAGGGGGCCCGCCTGACGGCCTGGGAACTCGCCCAGGAAGGCATCCCGCACTACGTCCAGGCGGACGGCGCGGCCGCGGGCACGATTCTGCGCGGCGAGGTCGACGCGGCGATCGTCGGCGCGGACCGCGTGGCGGCCAACGGCGACACGGCCAACAAGGTCGGCACGGTCGGCATCGCCCTCGCGTGCGCACACGCGGGCATCCCCTTCATGGTGGCGGCACCCACGACGACGGTCGACCTCACGACGGCCACGGGCGACGACATCCCCATCGAACTCCGCAGCGAGGACGAGGTCCTGGAATGGTCAGGCGCCCGCACGGCCCCCGCGACCTCCCGCGGCCACAACCCCGCATTCGACGTGACACCCGGCACCCTGGTGTCGGCACTCGTCACGGAGCGCGGCGTACTGGAGGTGACGACCGGGGACCTACCGGGCAAGTCAGGCCTCCTCGGCGCCTGAGGAGGGGAGGGCCCGGGGCGGCGCCCAGGAACCCGGTCGGCCGACCGATCCGCCGCCCGCGCCCGAAAGCCTGCCCCCGCCCCCTCAACCCCGAGCCGCCGCCAGCTCCAGCAGCCACTCCACGACTTCGGCCCGATGCCGCGCCTCGCGCGGGTCCGCGCCCCACACATAGATCCCGTGGCCCGCGACGACCACCGCCGGCATTCCGGGCCGGAGGGCCGCCTCGAGGCGGTCCCCGAGTTCGGTCATGTCCTGGCTGTTCGCGATCACGGGCAGCGTCACCGACACCTCGTGTGTCGGATGCCCGAGTCCCTTGAGCATCTCCAGGTTGTCGAAGGGGATGCCGGCGGGGGAGCGCTGCCCCATGAGGACCGACGCCACCGTGTGGACGTGCACCACGGCACCCGCCCCGGTGAGCCGCACCACGCGCGCGTGGAGGGCGGCCTCGGCGGACGGCCGCCCCGGCCCGACAGCCGCGCCCTCGCCGTCCGTCAACACCACGTCGGAGGGCGTGAGTTCACCCTTGTCCCGCCCGCTGGCGGTCACGGCGAGCCGGAGCGGGTCCCGGGAGAGGACCAGAGACAGGTTCCCGGACGTCCCCCGCATCCACCCGAAGGAGGCGAACCGCGCCGCCTCCCCGGCCAGCACGGCCCCGGCCTCCGCCAGCTCCGCGGCGGTGACGTCGGTGGAGGTCTCGGTCATGAACTGCTCCCAGGGTCAGGAGTGGCGGCAAGAGGACTGATCTCGGAGAAGGCCGACACCCGCGGATGAGCGCCGAAGTCGGCGTCGGCGTACGGCTCCCCGGCCCGGCACACACCGACCGTCCGCCAGCCCGCGGCCCGCGCCGCGTCCAGCTCGCCGGGCCGGTCGGAGAGGAAGAGCAGCCCCCCGGGGGCGACCCCGGTGGACGCCGCGATGGCCCGGTAGGAGTCCGCCTCCTGCTTCGGCCCCGCGTTCTCGGTGTCGTACAGGCCGCTGACCAGCCCCAGCAGGTCACCCTCCGCGGAGTGCGCGAACCACGCCCGCTGCGCCGCCACCGAACCGGACGAGTACACATACAGCCGCACCCCGTCCGCGTGCCAGCGCCGCAGCACCGGGATGACGTCCGGATAGAAGTGCGAGACGAGCTCGCCGCGCGCGAAGCCCTCCGACCAGAGGACGCCCTGGAGCGTCTTCAGCGGAGTCGCCTTGCGGTCGGCGTCGACCCACTCGCCGAGCACCTTCTCCACGCGCCCGGCGTCGGCCTCCGGCTCACCGATCTCGGCCCGCACCTGCGCGACGGCCCGCGCCACCTCGGGCTCGTCGCCCCGCGAGGCGAGCAGTTCGCCGAACCGCTCGCGCGCGTACGGGTACAGCACGTCCACCACGAACCCGGTGGCGCTCGTCGTGCCCTCGATGTCGAGCACCACGGCGTCCACGGGGCCCAGGTCGTGATCCGTCACGCGGCGTACCCCGCGTGGATCTCGTCGAAGTCGGGGAAGCGGTCCGCGATCGGGCTGCCGGTGAAGTTCCCGATCCAGCCGTCCTCCTCGTGGAAGAAGCGGATCGCCGTGAACGCGGGGGACGTGCCCATGTCGAACCAGTGCGTGGTGCCGCGCGGCACACCGAGCAGGTCGCCCTTCTCGCAGTACACGGCGTGCACTTCGCCGTTCACGTGGAGGTAGAAGATACCGGCGCCCGCGACGAAGAAACGCACCTCGTCATCGTCGTCGTGCGTGTGCTCGGCCAGGAACTTCTGGCGGGCGGCGGCCGCCTTCGCGGGCCACTCAGGAGACCCGTCGGGATGCAGCGCCACCACGTCGACGGTCCGGAAGCCCTCTTCGGCGTTGAGCTTGTCGATCTCCGTGCGGTACGCGGCGAAGACGGTGTCGCTGTCGGCGTCGGCCGGGACGTCCTCGCGCACCGGCCACTGTTCGAACCGCACGCCTATCGGTGCGAGGGCGGCGGCGATCTCGGCGGGGTCCGAGGTGCGGCGGACGACGGTGTCGGGCCCGGCCTCCGGCCAGGTCGTCAGGAGAGTCATGGAGCACTCCAGGGCAGGTCGGACGGGTGTTCCCGGGATGGTAGCTCCCGGCCCCGGCTCGCCACAGGGTGTCCCAGTGCGTGGACGCGTAAGGGGCGGCCTCCATGGAGGCCGCCCCTTACTACGTGACTACGTACTGCCGATGGACCGTCAGGCCTTCTTGCCCAGCAGGTCCTCGACCTTGCCCCGCACCTCGTCCGTGGCCAGGCCGCGGATCGTCAGCGTCGTACGGCGGCGCAGCACGTCGTCCGCCGTCTCGGCCCATTCGTTGTCGCGGGCGTAGACGACCTGGGCCCAGATCTCCGGGGCGTCCGGGTGGACGCGCTCGGCGAGCTCCGGGTTCTCGTTCGCCAGCCGGGCGATGTCGAAGGAGAGCGAGCCGTAGTGCGTCGCCAGGTGCTTGGCGGTGTCGGCGGCCATGCGCGGGCCGGGCGCCGGACCGTCCACGAGGAGACGGTGGGCGACGGCACGCGGGTTGGCGATGCCGGGCAGCGGCAGCTTCTTCGGCAGCTCGGAGATCGGCTCGTAGGCGTCGCCGAGCGGGTGCCCCGGCAGGGCCTCCAGCTTCTTCATCACCGTACGACCGATGTGGCGGAAGGTGGTCCACTTGCCGCCGGCGACCGACAGCATGCCGCCGCGGCCCTCGGTGACGACCGTCTCGCGCTTGGCCTTCGACGTGTCGCCGGGACCGCCGGGCAGCACCCGCAGGCCCGCGAAGGAGTACGTGATCAGGTCGCGCGACAGCTGCTGGTCGCGGATGGAGAACGCGGCCTCGTCGAGGATCTGGGCGGTGTCCGCCTCGGTGACGCGCACGTCCGCCGGGTCGCCCTCGAACTCCTCGTCCGTGGTGCCGAGCAGCAGCATGTCCTCCCAGGGCAGGGCGAACGTGATGCGGTACTTGTCGATCGGCGTGGCCAGCGCGGCCTTCCACGGGGCGGTGCGCTTGAGGACCAGGTGCGCGCCCTTGGAGAGGCGGATGGAGGGCGCCGCGTCCGGGTTCTCCATCTTGCGCAGGTGGTCGACCCACGGGCCGGTCGCGTTCAGCACGAGGCGGGCGTTGACGCCGAACTCGTCGCCGCTCATGCGGTCCTTGAGCTCCGCGCCCGTGACCCGGCCCTTGGTGAAGCGCAGCCCGGTGACCTCGGCGTGGTTGAGGACGGCGGCACCGGCCTCGACGGCCGCGCGGACCGTCATCAGGGCCATGCGGGAGTCGTTCATCTGGTCGTCGCCGTAGACCGCGACGGCCTTCAGATTGTCCGTGCGCAGCTCCGGCACGTCCTGCGCGGCCTTGGAGGGCGACAGCAGGTGGCCGACGCCGTCGCCGAACGCGGACAGCGCGCTGTACGCGAACACGCCCGCGCCCAGCTTGGCCGCGCCGTGCGGACCGCCCTTGTAGACGGGCAGGTAGAAGGTGAGCGGGTTCGCCAGGTGGGGGGCCACCTGACGGGACACCGCGCGACGCTCGAAGTGGTTCTCCGCGACCAGCTTCACCGCACCGGTCTGCAGGTAGCGCAGACCGCCGTGGAGCAGCTTGGAGGAGGCGGAGGAGGTGGCGCCGGCGAAGTCACCGGCGTCCACCAGGGCCACCCGCAGTCCCGACTGCGCGGCATGCCAGGCGGTGGAGATGCCCAGGATTCCGCCGCCGATCACCAGGAGGTCGTACGTCGCCTTGGAAAGCTGCTCCCGGGTCTCGGCGCGGCTCGGGTTGAGGCCGGCAGCCGGATGCGTCCCGAGGGCAGGGACGCTCTGCAGGGTGGTCATGTCTTACTCCTCGCCACTCTCATCGAGCCAACCCATGGACCGCTCGACGGCCTTGAGCCAGCTCTTGTACTCACGGTCGCGGGTGCCCGCGTCCATGTGGGGGGTCCACTCCGCGGCCCGCCGCCAGTTGGCGCGCAGCTCGTCGGTCGAGGACCAGAAGCCGACGGCGAGACCGGCGGCGTAGGCGGCACCGAGGCAGGTCGTCTCGGCCACCATCGGGCGCACCACCGGCGCGTCGAGGAAGTCCGAGAGGGTCTGCATCAGCAGGTTGTTGGAGGTCATGCCGCCGTCGACCTTGAGGGCCGCGAGCTCGACGCCGGAGTCCTTCGTCATGGCGTCGGTGATCTCACGGGTCTGCCAGGCCGTGGCCTCCAGGACGGCGCGCGCGATGTGCGCCTTGGTGACGTACCGGGTCAGACCGGCGATCACACCGCGGGCGTCGGAGCGCCAGTACGGGGCGAACAGGCCGGAGAAGGCCGGTACGAAGTAGGCGCCGCCGTTGTCCTCGACCGACGACGCGAGCGTCTCGATCTCGGCGGCGGAGTTGATCAGGCCCATCTGGTCCCGCATCCACTGCACCAGCGAACCGGTGACGGCAATGGAGCCCTCCAGGGCGTAGACCGGCTTCTGGTCGCCGATCTGGTAGCCGACGGTGGTCAGCAGCCCGGAGTAGGAGTTGATGGCCTTGTCACCGGTGTTCATCAGCATGAAGGTGCCGGTGCCGTACGTGGACTTGGCCTCGCCCTCGGCGAAGCAGGTCTGGCCGAACAGGGCCGCCTGCTGGTCGCCGAGCGCGGATGCGACGGGGATGCCGCCGAGCAGGTCGCCGAGCTGTCCGCCGGTGACCTCGCCGTAGACCTCGGCGGAGGAGCGGATCTCCGGCAGCATCTGCTTCGGGACGCCGATGGACTCGCAGATGCGCTCGTCCCACTCCATCTTGTGGAGGTTCATCAGCATGGTGCGGGAGGCGTTGGTGACGTCGGTGACGTGCTTGCCGCCGTCGACTCCACCGGTCAGGTTCCAGATGACCCAGGAGTCCATGGTGCCGAAGAGGATGTCGCCCGCCTCGGCGCGCTCGCGCAGGCCCTCGACGTTGTCGAGCAGCCAGCGGGCCTTGGGCCCCGCGAAGTACGAGGCCAGCGGCAGGCCGGTCTCGCGGCGGAAGCGGTCCTTGCCGACGTTGCGCCCGAGCTCTCTGCAGAGCGCGTCGGTGCGGGTGTCCTGCCAGACGATGGCGTTGTGCACCGGCTCGCCGGTGTTCTTGTCCCACAGCAGCGTGGTCTCACGCTGGTTGGTGATGCCGATCGCCTTGATGTCGTCGCGGGTGATGCCGGCCTTGTCGACGGCGCCGGCGACGACCTCCTGGACGTTGGTCCAGATCTCGGTCGCGTCGTGCTCGACCCAGCCCGGCTTCGGGAAGATCTGCTCGTGCTCCTTCTGGTCGACGGAGACGATCCGGCCGTCCTTGTCGAAGACGATGCAGCGGCTGGACGTGGTGCCCTGGTCGATGGCCGCGATGAAGGGGCCTGCGGTGTGTGCGTCGGTCACGGTGTGCTCCAGAATTCTTTTCTGACGGCTCTCAAGCGTCTGTGGCGGTCATCGGTCGCTGTGGCGGGTCAACTTGAACGCCTACTTGAACGCGACGTTGTAGAGACCGCCGGCGATGGCGCCGCCGATCAGCGGACCGACGATCGGCACCCAGGCGTACGACCAGTCCGAGCTGCCCTTGTTCGGCAGCGGGAGCACGGCGTGGACGATGCGGGGGCCGAGGTCACGGACCGGGTTGATCGCGTAGCCCGTGGGGCCACCGAGCGAGAGGCCGATGCCGACCACGACGAGGGCGGTGATCAGGGCGCCGAGGGTGCCGAGGCCGTTGCCGCCGTCGTTGAGGCCCTGCGTCAGGATGGCGAGCACCAGGACGACCGTGGCGATGATCTCCGTGAGCACGTTCTGGACGTAGTTACGGATCTCGGGGCCCGTCGAGAAGATGCCGAGCACCGGGCCCGCCGACGGGGCGGCCTTCTGGTCGACCATGCCGTCTTCCACCGGCTGCGCCGCGAGGACCTCGGGGTCGGTGAGGTGGGCCTTGAACTGGCCCAGGTAGGTGACCCACACCAGGAAGGCGCCGATCATCGCGCCCAGCAGCTGCGAGGCCAGGTAGAGCGGTACGTCGCTCCACTTGGTGCCGCCCTCTATCGCGAGGCCGAGCGTGACCGCCGGGTTGAGGTGGGCGCCGGAGACACCCCCCGCGAGGTAGGCGCCGGTCAGTACGGCGAAGCCCCACCCGAAGGTGATGGCGAGCCAGCCGGCGTCCTTGGCCTTCGAGCGCTTGAGCGTGACGGCGGCGCACACGCCACCGCCGAGCAGGATGAGCACGGCGGTACCGATGGTCTCGCCGATGAAGATGTCGGAGCTGGACACCCGCGACTCCTTTGTCCTTCGTCCAGGGGAAGGCGAACCCCGGGTCCCTCCGGTGGTCCGCGACCTCAGGTGAGGTCGTTGCCGGCCCTTGGCCTTGTCACACTCTAGCGCGTAATGCCGGTAGGTGTTCGACAATGCCGACCGATGGACGCGAGTCTCACCCCGGGGTTACTCGCCCGTCAAGGGTTCTGTTATTGAAAACACGATCGTTATTGATCGTTCCGCCTTATCGATGATCGCGCAGCCGGAGAGGGTGCGCCGCAGCTCCGAAGCGGTGTGGCGGAGGTGGTGTGACGGAGCCCCGAAAGGGCCCTGCGGGCCGGCGGGAGCTAGAAGCGCCCGGCGCCCAGATCCCTGGACACGGCGCGCGCGCAGTCCCGCACGGCGGCGATCAGCTCGGGCCGCAGCTCCCCGTCCTTGCAGACACGCTCCACGGCCCCGGTGACGCCGACCGCGCCGACCGGCATGCGCCGCCGGTCATGGATGGGGGCCGCTACGGAGGCGATGCCCTCCCAGGTCTCCTCGATGTCCGCCGCGTACCCACGCGCGCGCGTGATGTCGAGGACGCCCTCGAAGCCCTCGGCGTCGGCCACCGTGTGCACGGTGAAGGTCTGCCGCTCCGCCTCGACGGCTTCGTTGTGCGCGACCGGGTCGTACGCGGAGAGGACCTTGCCCAGCGCCGTGGAGTGCAGCGGCTGCATGGCCCCCACCTCCAGGACCTGGCGGCTGTCGTCGGGCCGGAAGACGTGGTGGACGATGAGCACGCCCTGCTGGTGCAGCACCCCGAGGTGCACGCTCTCACCGCTGGACCGGGCCAGGTCGTCCGTCCACACCAGGGCGCGGGCCCGCAGCTCGTGCACGTCCAGATAGCTGTTGCCGAGACGCAGCAGCTCGGCGCCCAGCTGGTAGCGGCCCGACGCGGAGTCCTGCTCGACGAATCCCTCCGCCTGCAGAGTGCGCAGAATGCCGTGCGCCGTACCCTTGGCCAGGTCGAGGGCGGAGGCGATCTCGGAGAGGCCGAGCCGTCGCTCGCCGCCCGCGAGCAGCCGCAGCATCGCCGCGGCCCTTTCGAGCGACTGGATGTTGCGTGCCATCGCAGCCCCGACCTCCGTCCCCTTGATCCAACTCGACGTTCGACAATGCTGAACACTATCGGTCGTTGTCGACCTCTCGCTAATGCGTCGACAGCACGTGTTGCCCCCACTCCCCATGTCAAGCACCTGAACCGGCCAAGCCCGCCACGCCCGTCCGTCTCGTGGACTCCTTCCCAAAGGGACCTTGGTCCCGGCTACCCTGACCGAGTGCGCCCTCCAGCCAGAAGGCGCAAAGCCGACAGCCGTCGCACTCCAGGGAGCTCTTTCATGGCCTCGTCGCCAACCCCGTCGTCGCAGCCCACGCCTGTTTCGTCCGAGAGTAGGACCCGAGCCGACGCCCTCCGCGAGGCCCTCGCCACCCGCGTGGTGGTGGCCGACGGCGCGATGGGCACCATGCTCCAGGCCCAGGACCCGACGCTCGACGACTTCCAGCAGCTCGAGGGCTGCAACGAGATCCTGAACGTCACCCGCCCCGACATCGTGCGCTCCGTGCACGAGGAGTACTTCGCCGTCGGCGTGGACTGCGTGGAGACCAACACCTTCGGCGCCAACTTCGCGGCCCTGAGCGAGTACGACATCGCCGACCGCAACTTCGAGCTGTCCGAGGCGGGCGTCCGCATCGCCCGCGAGGTGGCCGACGAGTTCACCGCCTCCACCGGACAGCAGCGCTGGGTCCTCGGCTCCATGGGCCCCGGCACCAAGCTGCCGACCCTCGGCCACGCCCCGTACACCGTCCTGCGCGACGCCTACCAGACGAACGCCGAAGGCATGATCGCCGGCGGCGCCGACGCGCTCCTGGTGGAGACCACCCAGGACCTCCTCCAGACCAAGGCCGCCATCCTCGGCGCCCGCCGCGCCATGGACGCCACCGGTGCGAACCTCCCGCTGATCTGCTCGGTCACCGTCGAGACGACCGGCACCATGCTGCTGGGCTCGGAGATCGGGGCCGCGCTGACCGCGCTGGAGCCGCTGGGCATCGACATGATCGGCCTGAACTGCGCCACGGGCCCGGCCGAGATGAGCGAGCACCTGCGCTATCTCGCCCGCCACTCCCGCATCCCGCTCTCCTGCATGCCGAACGCGGGCCTGCCGGTCCTCGGCAAGGACGGCGCCCACTATCCGCTGACGGCGCCTGAGCTCGCCGACGCGCAGGAGAGCTTCGTCCGCGAGTACGGCCTCTCGCTGGTGGGCGGCTGCTGCGGTACGACGCCGGAGCACCTGCGGCAGGTCGTGGAGCGGGTACGGGGTGTCGAGACGGCCCCGCGCGACCCGCGCCCCGAGCCGGGCGCCGCGTCGCTGTACCAGACGGTCCCTTTCCGTCAGGACACCGCGTATATGGCGATCGGGGAGCGGACGAACGCGAACGGGTCGAAGAAGTTCCGTGAGGCGATGCTGGAGGGCCGCTGGGACGACTGTGTGGAGATGGCCCGCGACCAGATCCGTGAGGGCGCGCACATGCTGGATCTGTGTGTGGACTATGTGGGCCGTGACGGGGTGGCGGACATGGCCGAGCTGGCCGGGCGGTTCGCTACCGCCTCCACCCTGCCCATCGTGCTGGACTCCACCGAGGTCCCCGTCATCCAGGCAGGGTTGGAGAAGCTGGGCGGGCGCGCGGTCATCAACTCCGTCAACTACGAGGACGGCGACGGCCCCGAATCCCGCTTCGCGAAGGTCACCGCGCTGGCCCAGGAGCATGGGGCGGCGCTGATCGCGCTGACCATCGACGAGGAGGGCCAGGCCCGCACCCCCGAGCACAAGGTCGCCATCGCCGAACGCCTCATCGAGGATTTGACGACCAATTGGGGCATCCATGAGTCGGACATCCTCATCGACACCCTGACCTTCACCATCTGCACCGGCCAGGAAGAATCCCGGGGCGACGGTATCGCCACCATCGAGGCGATCCGGGAGCTGAAGAAGCGCCACCCCCAGGTGCAGACCACCCTGGGCCTGTCCAACATCTCCTTCGGGCTCAACCCGGCCGCCCGTGTCTTGCTCAACTCCGTCTTTTTGGACGAGTGCGTCAAGGCCGGCCTGGACTCCGCGATCGTGCACGCCTCGAAGATCCTGCCGATCGCCCGCTTCGACGACGAGCAGGTGAGCACCGCCCTCGACCTGATCTACGACCGCCGCGCCGAGGGCTATGACCCGCTGCAGAAGCTGATGGAGCTTTTCGAGGGTGTCTCGACGAAGTCGATGAAGGCGGGCAAGGCCGAGGAACTCCTGGCGCTGCCGCTGGATGAGCGGCTGCAGCGGCGCATCATCGACGGCGAGAAGAACGGCCTGGAAGCCGACCTGGATGAAGCCCTGCAGGACACTCCGGCGCTGGACATCGTCAACAACATTCTGCTGGAGGGCATGAAGGTTGTGGGGGAGCTGTTCGGCTCCGGGCAGATGCAGCTGCCTTTCGTGCTGCAGTCCGCCGAGGTGATGAAGACCGCGGTCGCTCACCTTGAGCCGCATATGGAGAAGGTCGAGGGCGCGGAGGGCAAGGGCACCATCGTGCTGGCCACCGTGCGCGGCGACGTGCACGACATCGGCAAGAACCTGGTCGACATCATCTTGTCGAACAACGGCTACAACGTGGTCAACCTCGGTATCAAGCAGCCGGTCGCGGCGATCCTGGACGCGGCCGCGGAGCACAAGGCCGATGTGATCGGCATGTCGGGGCTGCTGGTCAAGTCCACGGTGATCATGAAGGAGAACCTGGAGGAGCTCAACCAGCGCAAGATGGCCGCCGACTACCCCGTCATCCTCGGCGGGGCGGCTCTCACGCGTGCTTACGTGGAGCAGGATCTGCACGAGATCTATGAGGGCGAAGTGCGCTACGCGCGCGACGCGTTCGAGGGTCTGCGCCTGATGGACGCTTTGATCGCGGTCAAGCGCGGCGTGCCGGGGGCGAGCCTGCCCGAACTCAAGCAGCGCCGGGTCGCCAAGCGCGACACTCCGGCTCTGGCCGTCGACGAGCCCGAGGGCCCGTCCCGTTCCGACGTGGCCGTCGACAACCCGCTGCCCACGCCCCCGTTCTGGGGCACCCGCGTCATCAAGGGCATCCAGCTCAAGGAGTACGCCTCCTGGCTGGACGAGGACGCCCTGTTCAAGGGCCAGTGGGGCCTCAAGCAGGCCCGCACCGGCACCGGACCCACGTACGAAGAGCTCGTCGAGAGCGAGGGACGGCCGCGCCTGCGCGGTCTCCTGGACGAGCTGCAGACCAAGAACCTGCTGGAAGCCGCCGTCGTCTACGGCTACTTCCCGTGCGTCTCCAAGGGCGACGACCTGATCCTCCTCAATGACGACGGATCGGAGCGCACCCGCTTCACCTTCCCGCGCCAGCGCCGCGGCCGTCGGCTCTGCCTGGCCGACTTCTTCCGCCCGGAGGAGTCCGGCGAGACCGACGTCGTCGGGCTGCAGGTGGTCACCGTCGGCTCGAAGATCGGCGAAGCGACCGCCGAGCTGTTCGCCGCCGACTCCTACCGCGACTACCTCGAACTGCACGGCCTGTCCGTCCAGCTCGCCGAAGCCCTCGCCGAGTACTGGCACGCCCGCGTACGCGCCGAGCTCGGCTTCGGCGGCGAGGACCCCGCCGACGTCGAGGACATGTTCGCCCTGAAGTACCGCGGCGCGCGCTTCTCACTCGGCTACGGCGCCTGCCCCGACCTGGAGGACCGCGCGAAGATTGCCGAGCTCCTGCAGCCCGAGCGGATCGGCGTACAGCTCTCGGAGGAGTTCCAGCTCCACCCCGAGCAGTCCACCGACGCGATCGTCATCCACCACCCCGAGGCGAAATATTTCAACGCGCGCTGATCCGGCGCAGTCGTACACTGGTCGGTCCAGTGCAGGCCGGTTGCCTTCCCGTCACAAGGAGGCGACCGGCCTTCTCGTCCCTCATGGAAGGTGTGGTCGCATGACCAGTACGGTTCCCGCGCTCGGCACCCGAACGGCCGAAGGCTCCGCGCTGCAGGGTGTGCTGCTCGACATGGACGGAACGCTCGTCGACACCGAGGGCTTCTGGTGGGACGCCGAGGTCGAGGTCTTCGCGTCCCTCGGCCACGCACTCGACGAGGCCTGGCGCGACGTCGTCGTCGGCGGCCCCATGACGCGCAGCGCCGGCTTCCTCATCGAGGCCACCGGCGCCGACATCACGATCGCCGAGCTCACCGTGCTGCTCAACGACCGCTTCGAGGACCGCATAGGCCGCTCCCTGCCGCTGATGCCGGGCGCCGCCCGCCTGCTCGCCGAACTCGCCGCGCACGACGTGCCGATGGCCCTGGTGTCCGCCTCGCACCGCCGCATCATCGACCGCGTCCTCGACTCGGTCGGCGCCCACCACTTCGAACTCACCGTCGCGGGCGACGAGGTGGCCCGCACCAAGCCCCACCCCGACCCGTACCTCCTCGCGGCCCGGGGGCTCGGCGTGGACCCCGCCAGATGCGCCGTCATCGAGGACACCGCGACGGGCGTCGCCTCGGCGGAGGCCGCGGGTTGCCGAGTGGTGGCCGTGCCTTCGGTCGCCCCCATCCTCGCCGCCGCGGGCCGGACGGTCGTCCCCTCCCTCGAACACGT
Organism: Streptomyces sp. NPDC039480; assembly: GCF_055597165.1. Taxonomy (NCBI): domain Bacteria; kingdom Bacillati; phylum Actinomycetota; class Actinomycetes; order Kitasatosporales; family Streptomycetaceae; genus Streptomyces; species Streptomyces sp. NPDC039480. The sequence goes on from NZ_JBVITX010000006.1 coordinate 246,344, forward strand.
CAACCTGCCTTTCCTGCAAGGCCTGATGACTCTCTGACAGCTCCCGCCGGAACCCCCGTTGTCGGCTGTGACGTTTCCCACTCCAGCGGGGGTCGACAGCGGGACCGGCGTGTGCAGGGAGCCCCTCCGGGGTGCCGGGTGGCGTGACGTTGTGTCCCGATTGGTGGGAGCGTGCACGAAACCTTCCGGTGTCGGGTTATCGGTGTGTCCACGCCCGGTTTCGCAGCGTGATTGATACACGCTTCATGCCCCCTCCGAAGCTCATCTGGTGCGGACTAATCTCGTCGCGAGAACATCGCCCCACCCCCCGTGCCCCATCAACCCACACCCCGCGTTGCGGGATTCACGGGATTCAAGAGCTCTGGAGAACGTCGAGCATGAACCGCAAGACTTTGGTGCTGCCGGCTGTCATTGGTCTGCTCGCCCCCGCGCTCGCGGCGTGCGGTGGTTCGGACGGCGGAGACGGCGACAAGCCGGTCACCGCCGGCACCACGGACACGTTCGCCATCTCGAAGGAGGTGCCGGCGCCCTTCGACCCGGCGTACTCCTACGACGCCGGTTCCTGGAACATCCTGCGCCAGACCGTCCAGACCCTGATGGCGATGCCGCGCGGCGGCGGCGACCCGCAGCCCGAGGCCGCCGAGCAGTGCGGTTTCACCGACACGGGCAACGAGCGCTACGCCTGCACCCTGCGCAAGGGGCTGAAGTTCTCCGACGGCGAGCCGCTGACGGCCGCCGATGTGAAGTTCTCCATCGAGCGGGTCCGCGACATCAAGATCAAGTACCCCAGCGGTTCCGACGGCCTGGTGGCGAACGTCGACGAGATCGAGGTCCAGGGCGACCGCGACATCGTCTTCCACCTCAAGACCCCGGACGCGACGTTCCCGTTCAAGCTGGCCACGCCGACCGCGGGCATCATCAGCAAGGACCACTACAGCAAGAACAAGCTGCGGGACGGCTTCGACGTGGACGGCTCCGGCCCCTACACGGCGAAGGCCGAGGTCGAGAACGACCGCGTGGTCAAGACGGTGTTCACCAAGAACCCCCACTACAAGGGCGCGTTCAAGGTCCAGAGCGACAAGGTGGAGCTCCGCAACTTCGCCGACACCGACGCCATGGGCAAGGCGCTCGAGGACGGCGACATCGACCTGATGACGCGCACCATGTCGCCGGAGCAGGTCAAGCAGTACGACGGGGCCAAGGACAAGAAGATCGACGTGGTCGAGATGCAGGGTCTGGAGATCCGCTACCTCGCCTTCAACACCGACGCCCCGACGGCCAAGAGCAAGGCCGTCCGTCAGGCCATGGCGCAGCTCGTCGACCGCGGCGCGCTGGCCTCCGCGGTGTACGGCTCGACGGCCGACCCGCTGTACTCGCTGGTCCCGTCCACCATCACCGGGCACGCCAACTCGTTCTTCAACAAGTACGGCAACCCGAGCACGGCCAAGGCCCGCGCCCTGCTGAACAAGGCGAACATCTCCACCCCGGTGAAGATGACGCTGCACTACACCACCGACCACTACGGCCCGGGCACCAAGAAGGAGTTCGAGCTGCTGCGCAAGCAGCTGAACGACTCCGGCCTGTTCGACGTGTCCATCAAGGGCGTGCCGTGGAACACCTTCCGCGCGGCCGAGCGCAACGGCAAGTACGCGGCGTACGGCATGGGCTGGTTCCCCGACTTCCCGGACGCCGACAACTTCCTCGCGCCGTTCCTCGACAAGGACAACTTCCTCGGCTCGCCGTACGTGAACGACACGATCAACGACCAGCTGATCCCGACGTCCCGACGCGAGGCCGACCGGCTCGCCGCCTCCAAGAGCATCCGCCGGATCCAGGACATCGTCGCCGACGACGTCCCGGTGCTCCCGCTCTGGCAGGGCAAGCAGTACATCGCGGCACGCGACGACATCACGGGTGTCGAGTGGGCCCTCAACTCCTCGTCCAACCTCCAGCTGTGGGAGCTCAGCCGCGGCGTCAGCGGCTGATCCTCCGCACGGAGACCCCTCCAGTTCCAGCGAACGACCACAACACCAAAGGCACGTAAGTGAAATGTCGTAACCAGTGGCTGGCCCTTCCCCTCACGGGAGGGCTCGCCGCCGCCCTGCTGACCGGCTGTGGCACGGAATCGGGTGGCGCGGGGGACACGGGCGACGCGGTCGTGATGGGGATGTCCGACGACGTCCTCGCCACCGACCCGGCATCCGGCTACGACCCCGGTTCCTGGCTCCTGTTCAACAACGTCTTCCAGTCGCTCCTGAGCTTCCCCAAGGGCGCCACCGAGCCCGCCCCGGAAGCCGCCGAGAGCTGTGGCTTCACGGACACCGAGGCGAAGGTCTTCAAGTGCGAGCTGCGTGACGGGCTGAAGTTCAGCAACGGCAACGCGCTCACGTCGAAGGACGTCAAGTTCTCCTTCGACCGCATGCGGAAGATCAACGACGGCGACGGCCCCGCGATCATGTTCCCGATGCTCGACCGGGTGCAGGCGCCGGACGCCAAGACCGTCGTCTTCAAGCTCAAGTACTCCGACGCCACGTTCCCCAGCAAGATCGCTTCGGGCGCGGGCTCCATCGTGGACCACCGCGAGTACGACATGAACGGGCTGCGCGAGGACGGCAAGGCCGTCGGCTCCGGACCGTACAAGCTCGACTCGTTCGACAAGGAGCAGGCGGTCTTCTCCGTCAACTCCGGCTACAAGGGCACCGCCAAGGTGAAGAACGACGGCGTGGCCATCAAGTTCTTCCACGGCGACCAGAAGGGCCTGAAGAAGGCGCTCCTGGAGGACCGGATCGACCTGGCCTACCGAGGCCTCGCCGCCGCGGACATCGCGGACATCGAGCGGGACACCTCCAAGGACGTCGACATCGTCGAGGGCACCAGCGCCGAGGTGCAGCACCTGGTCTTCAACATGAAGGACCCGGTGGCCGGCAAGCTCGGCGTGCGCAAGGCCATGGCGTACCTCCTGGACCGGGACGCCCTGGTCAAGGAGGTCTACCAGGACACGGCCACGCCGCTGTACTCGATCGTCCCCGCCGGCATCGGCGGCCACAACACGGCCTTCTTCGACACCTACGGCGCCCGCCCGCAGCGCGCCAAGGCCGCCGCCGCGCTGCGCTCCGACGGCATCGAGGGCAAGGTCAAGCTGACGCTCTGGTCGACGCCGACCCGCTACGGCCCGGCCACCGACCAGGAGCTGCGGGCCATCGCCAAGCAGCTCAACGCCTCCGGCCTCTTCGACGCCCAGGTGAAGTCCGTCGCGTTCGACCAGTACGAGAAGGACATCGAGGCCGGCAAGTACGGCGTCTACGTCAAGGGCTGGGTGCCGGACTACCCGGACCCGGACAACTTCACGCAGCCGTTCTTCGGCAAGGGCAACGTCCTCGGCAACCACTTCGAGAACAGCACCATCACCGGGAAGATCATCCCCGGCACCGCGACGGAGAGCGACCGCACCAAGACCGACAAGCAGTACGGCGAGCTCCAGGACATCGTGGCCGAGCAGCTGCCCGTCCTGCCGGTCTGGCAGGCCAAGCAGTACGCCGTCGTCCGCGACAGCGTCTACGGCCTGGAGTCCTGCCTCGACGCGTCCACGGTCTTCCGCTTCTGGGAGATCAGCAAGGGCTGACCGGCCCGACGCATGACCACAACGGCGAAGGTGGCCGCCCCCCGAGGGGCGGCCACCTTCGCCGTTCTCACGATCGGGTCCCGGTCACTGCGCGCCGGGGCGCACCAGACCGCTCTCGTACGCGTACACCGCGGCCTGCACCCGGTCGCGCAGGCCCAGCTTCGTCAGCACATGGCCGACATGCGTCTTCACGGTCGTCTCGCTGACGAAGAGGTCCGCCGCGATCTCCGCGTTCGACAGGCCGCGCGCGACCAGCTTGAGGACCTCCACCTCGCGCTCGGTGAGCGTGTGCAGGGTGTCCGGCACCGGCTCGTCGCCGGACGGCAGGTGCGCGGAGTACTTGTCGAGGAGCCGGCGCGTGATGCTCGGCGCGAGCATCGCCTCGCCCGCCGCGACCACCCGGATCGCCTGCACCAGCTCATTCGCAGGCGCGTCCTTCAGGAGGAAGCCGCTGGCACCGGCGCGCAGCGCCTCCACCACATACTCGTCGAGGTCGAAGGTCGTCAGGACCAGCACCTTCGCCGGGCCGTCCCGGCCGGGACCGGTGATCTGCCGGGTCGCCTCCACACCGTCCATCCGCGGCATGCGGATGTCCATCAGGACCACATCGGGCTGCAGGGCCCGCACCTGGTCGAGAGCCTGCAGGCCGTCTCCGGCCTCGCCGACGACCGCGATGTCCTGCTCGGCCTCCAGAATCATCCGGAACCCGGTGCGCAACAGCGGCTGGTCATCGACCAGTAGGACGCGGATGGCCACGTGTCTCTCCTTCAGCTAGTCCGCGCCCATTCTGCCCTGCCCGCCCTCCGCGGACTCGGGCGCCCTCACAGGAAGCGGATACGGCGGGGGAGTCCCCCCGAATTCAGGACAGACCGCCTGGTGATCGCACCAACCACACAATTTGGTCGGCCTCGGCCGCCAGTTCCCCGTCTCCGTCGCCAGCTCGATCGCCTCCCACAGCGCGAGCAGCTTGCGCTCGACCCGCTCCAGATCCGCCACGACCGGGTCGTACGTGATCACGTCACCGCTGCCCAGATAGACGAGCTGGAGGCGGCGCGGCACCACACCCTTCAGCCGCCACACCACCAAGGCGTAGAACTTCATCTGGAACAGCGCGCCCTCCGCGTACTCCGGACGCGGGGCCTTGCCCGTCTTGTAGTCCACGATGCGGACGTCACCCGAGGGCGCCACGTCCACCCGGTCGATGATGCCGCGCAGCTTCAGCCCCGACGCCAGCTCGGCCTGCACGAACAGCTCCCGCTCCGCGGGCTCCAGACGCGTCGGATCCTCCAGCGTGAACCAGCGCTCCACCAGCTTCTCCGCGTCCGACAGCCAGCGCGCCATGCGCTCGCCCTCCGGATCGTCGGCGAACAACTCCGTCAGCTCGGGCTTCGCCTCCCGCAGCCGGTCCCACTGACCCGGAATGAGCGACTTGGCGCGCGGCGCCGTGCGCTCACCCGCCGGAGCGTCGAAGAGCCGCTCCAGCACCGCGTGCACCAGGGTGCCCCGGGTCGCCGCCTCACTCGGCTTCTCGGGCAGCTTGTCGATCACCCGGAACCGGTACAGCAGCGGACACTGCATGAAATCGCCCGCGCGCGAGGGCGACAGGGACGCCGGGCGCACGGCCGCCGCGGCACCGTCGGTGCTGGTTTCCATGAGGACAGACCCTACGACCCACCACTGACAACAGCCGCATACCATCGACGACAGACCGTCTCACCCTGCATGATCGTGCGGGTAACCGCGCCATACCGGGCGAGGGACGCTTCGAACGAGGGGACATCGTGGACGAAAGCGGCAGGAGCGGCGGGCCGCAGTCCGACGGCACCGAGGGCCTGCGGCCGAAAGACGCCACCGGCTCCCGTGAGCCGACGCGTCCGGCCGACACGGACACGGACACGGCCCACGAGCCGGAAAAGCCCCGGCACGGCGAGAGCGGCACATCCCTCACCAAGGCACCGCGAGAAGAACCGCCCACCGAACCCCAGCGCCCCAGCGCCCCGCCCACGCCGCCCCCCGGCAAGGGAACCCCGGTGCCCCCCAAGGCACAGAAGGGCCCCGGCGGCGGACTGCTCATGGGCAGGCCGTTCGGCGTGCCCGTCTACGTGGCACCCAGCTGGTTCCTCGTCGCCGCCCTCATCACCTGGGTCTTCGGCGGCCAGCTCGACCGCGTCCTGCCCGAGCTCGGCGGCGCCCGCTACCTCGTCTCCCTCTTCTTCGCCGTGGCCTTCTACGCCTCCGTACTCGTCCACGAACTGGCCCACACCGTCGCTGCCCTCCGCTTCAAGCTGCCGGTCCGCCGCATCCAGCTCCAGTTCTTCGGCGGCGTCTCCGAGATCGAGAAGGAGTCCGAAACCCCCGGCCGCGAGTTCGTCCTCGCCTTCGTCGGCCCCCTCCTCTCGCTCGTCCTCGCCGGGATCTTCTACGCCGGCATGCGCGCCGTCGAACCCGGCACCGTGCCCGGCGTGCTCCTCGCCGGCCTGATGATCTCCAACCTCATCGTCGCCGCCTTCAACCTCCTCCCCGGCCTGCCCCTCGACGGCGGCCGCATGCTGCGCGCCGTTGTCTGGAAGATCACCGGCAAGCCGATGAGCGGCACCGTCGCCGCCGCCTGGGTCGGCCGCGCCCTCGCCATCTCCGTCCTCATCGGACTGCCCCTCCTCAACCAGTCCGGCGCCCTCGGCGGCGAACCGGAGGACATCGGCGGCATGAACACCGTCACCGACGCCCTGCTCGCCGCGATCCTCGCCGCGATCATCTGGACCGGCGCCGGAAACAGCCTCCGCATGGCCCGACTGCGCGAACACCTGCCCGAGCTGCGCGCCCGCACCCTGACCCGCCGCGCCGTCCCCGTCGAGAGCGACACCCCGCTCTCCGAAGCACTCCGCAGGGCCAACGACGCCGGCGCCCGAGCCCTCGTCGTCGTCGACGCCGACGGCGACCCCATGGCCGTCGTCCGCGAGGCGGCCATCGTCTCCGTCCCCCAGCACCGCCGCCCCTGGGTCGGCGTCGGCGGCCTCGCCCAGGACATCACCGAAGGCATGCGCATCTCCGCCGAGCTCACGGGCGAAGAGCTCCTCGACACCCTCCGGGCCACCCCCGCCACCGAATACCTCGTCGTCGAGGAGTCCGGCGAGATCTACGGAGTCCTCTCCGCCGCCGACGTCGAGCGCGCCTTCGTCAAGGCCATGGCCCGCCCCTCCTGAGCACCGCTCTCCCAAAGCGGTGGTCCGAGCTTCCCGCCGCGGCCGGTAGGCTGGTCACATGTCCGAACCGACCGGTGCCGCCCGCCGTCGCGGGCCCTTCAAGGTCGGGGACCAGGTCCAGCTCACCGACCCCAAGGGACGCCACTACACGTTCACGCTCGAGGCCGGGAAGAACTTCCACACCCACAAGGGTTCCTTCCCCCACGACGAGCTGATCGGCGCTCCCGAGGGCAGTGTTGTCCGAACCACGGGAAACGTCGCCTACCTGGCGCTGCGACCCCTGCTCCCCGACTACGTCCTGTCCATGCCCCGCGGCGCCGCCGTGGTCTACCCCAAGGACGCGGGGCAGATCCTGGCCTTCGCCGACATCTTCCCCGGCGCGCGCGTCGTCGAGGCGGGCGTGGGCTCCGGCTCGCTCAGCAGCTTCCTGCTGCGCGCCATCGGCGACCAGGGAATGCTGCACTCGTACGAGCGCCGCGAGGACTTCGCCGAGATCGCCCAGCAGAACGTGGAGCGCTACTTCGGCGGCCCCCACCCCGCCTGGCAGCTCACCGTCGGCGACCTCCAGGACAACCTCAGCGACACCGAGGTCGACCGCGTCATCCTCGACATGCTCGCCCCCTGGGAGTGCCTGGAGGCCGTCTCCAAGGCACTCGTCCCCGGCGGCATCCTCTGCTGCTACGTCGCGACCACCACCCAGCTCGCCAGGACCGTCGAGTCCATCCGCGAGATCGGCGGCTTCAACGAGCCGACCGCCTGGGAGTCGATGATCCGCAACTGGCACATCGAAGGCCTCGCCGTCCGCCCCGACCACCGCATGATCGGGCACACCGGCTTCCTCCTCACCGCTCGTCGCCTCGCGGACGGCGTGGAGCCCCCCATGCGCCGCCGCCGCCCCGCCAAGGGCGCCTACGGCGAGGACTACTCCGGCCCGAACGCCGACGGCGGCTCCCCGCGCTGACTCGCGCCACGGGACCCGCCCAATGAGCAGGCGCCGCCGCCGAGTTCCCTGACCGACCAGGGAACTCGGCGGCGGCGCCGTTTCGTTGAGAGGACACCAGCCCGTACCGGAAGAGCCGCGAGAACCACCGGACCGTCACCGCGACCCCGGTGTTCCACCTCGCTGTGACGTATGGCACGATGCTGGCCACCCCCCGCCGGCACAGCCCTCACAGGAGACACTTCCTCGTGCAGCACCCCGCCGTCCCGGAACCGGCCCACACCACCACCCGTCCCGTCCACTGGCTCGCCACCGCGGCCGTACTGGCCGCCGTCGTCGCCGGCGCCGCCGTCCTGCAGCCCGACCCCGCGACCGCAGTGCAGACGGGCCCGGAGCCGCACCCGAGAGCCGCCGCGGCCGCCCCGGCCCCAGCCCCCGCACCCGACCCGACCGCCGTCGACTTCCCGATCGCCTGCGGCCCCGTCGAGCCCGTCGTGAAGAAGAAGGCCACCGGCGACCTCGACGGCGACGGCCGACCCGAAACGGTGGCGGTCGTCCACTGCAAGGCCGGATCGGGCACCCCGCCCGACGGCGTCTATGTGATCACCAGGCCGGCGGCGGGCAAGCCCCGCGTCGTCGCGACACTCGTCGACCCGAAGGACCGGCTCACCGTCAGCGACTTCGCCCTGCGTGACGGCGCGGTCACCGCCACCCTCCTCGGCTACTCCACCCCCGACGTCCCCCGCTGCTGCCCCGACAAGCAGGACAAGGCCAAGTGGCAATGGCAGGACGGGACGTTCGAGCGGACGGCACCCGCCGAGGCACGCGGCGTATGACGCCCCGGCGGCGGCCGGATCAGGCCGCCTCGGGGCCGTAGACCTCGACACCGTCCGAAACACGCCGCACATGGATGCAGTCGCCGGGACACTCCTTGGCCGAATCCACCACGTCACGCAGGAGCGGCAAGGGCACGGGCGTTGTGGCCCCGGGGGCCTGCAGCAGCTCGTCGTCGCCGCTCTTCACATAGGCCAGACCATCGATGTCCAGCTCGAAGACCTCCGGCGCGTACTGCGCGCAGATGCCGTCCCCGGTACAGAGGTCCTGGTCGATCCAGACCTCCAGCGGATCGCCCTCACTGCCGGTCTCGGCCTCGTGCCGCACGGTCATCTCTCCTGCCGGTCGCTGCGCCGGGCGGCCCGAAAATACAGCAAGTCGGGCCAGCCCTGACGGGTGTTGAACAGTTCGACGATACAACCGCCCGCTTTCCGATGTTGTTGGGTGGGTATTCCTCTGGCGTGAGGGAGAGCGCAAGGGTGAAGATCGGACACACCCCCACTGTCTTTGTGATCTAGGGGTTTCAATCGACACCCACCCAGGTAGGGTCTGGAAGCGTCCAGCTCCCCTTGGAGGAGGTGAGGACCGTGGCAGCCCACGACGACGACATCAACCGCGGCATCCGGCCGGGGCGAGGGTCTGAGGACCCCGCCGGTCAGGTTGCCTATCTCGAGCAGGAAATCGCCGTCCTGCGACGCAAGCTCGCCGACTCTCCGCGTCATACGAGGATTCTCGAAGAGCGGATCGTCGAGCTGCAGACCAACCTGGCCGGCGTATCCGCACAGAACGAGCGGCTCGCCAACACGCTCCGTGAGGCCCGCGACCAGATCGTGGCCCTCAAGGAGGAAGTCGACCGGCTCGCACAGCCACCGGCCGGCTTCGGAGTCTTCCTCGTGGCGAACGAGGACGGCACGGCGGACATCTTCACCGGGGGCCGCAAGCTCCGGGTGAACGTCAGCCCGAGCGTGGAGCTCGAAGAGCTCAGGCGCGGCCAGGAAGTAATGCTCAACGAAGCGCTCAACGTGGTCGAGGCCATGGAGTTCGAGAGCGTCGGCGACATCGTCACCCTCAAGGAAATCCTCGAGGACGGCGACCGGGCCCTGGTGGTCGGACACACCGACGAAGAGAGAGTGGTGCGGCTCGCCGAACCCCTCCTCGACGTCACCATCCGCCCGGGCGACGCCCTCCTTCTCGAACCCCGCTCCGGCTACGTCTACGAAGTCATCCCCAAGAGCGAAGTCGAAGAGCTCGTCCTCGAAGAAGTCCCCGACATCAGCTACGAGAAGATCGGCGGCCTCGGCGGCCAGATCGAGATGATCCGGGACGCCGTCGAGCTCCCCTATCTCTACCCCGACCTCTTCAAGGAGCACGAACTGCGGCCGCCCAAGGGCGTCCTGCTGTACGGGCCCCCCGGCTGCGGCAAGACACTGATCGCCAAAGCCGTCGCCAACTCCCTTGCCAAGAAGGTCGCCGAGGTGACCGGCCAGCCCGCGGGGAAGAGCTACTTCCTCAACATCAAGGGCCCCGAGCTCCTCAACAAGTACGTCGGCGAGACCGAGCGCCACATCCGCCTGGTCTTCCAGCGTGCCCGCGAGAAGGCGAGCGAGGGCACCCCCGTCATCGTCTTCTTCGACGAGATGGAATCCCTCTTCCGCACCCGCGGATCCGGCGTCAGCTCGGACGTGGAGAACACCATCGTCCCCCAGCTGCTCGCCGAGATCGACGGCGTGGAAGGCCTGGAGAACGTCATCGTCATCGGCGCCTCCAACCGCGAGGACATGATCGACCCCGCGATCCTGCGGCCCGGACGACTCGACGTCAAGATCAAGATCGAGCGCCCGGACGCCGAGGCGGCGAAGGACATCTTCGCCAAGTACCTCACCGAACGCCTCCCGCTGCACGCCGACGACCTGGCCGAGCACAGCGCCGACCGGCGCACCACCGTCCAGGGCATGATCCAGTCCGTCGTCGAGCAGATGTACGCGGAATCCGAGGAGAACCGCTTCCTCGAGGTGACGTACGCCAACGGCGACAAGGAAGTCCTCTACTTCAAGGACTTCAATTCCGGCGCCATGATCGAAAACATCGTGGGCCGCGCCAAGAAGATGGCCATCAAGGCCTTCCTCGAAGCGAACCAGAAGGGCATCAGGGTCGCTCACCTCCTCCAGGCTTGCATCGACGAGTTCAAGGAGAACGAGGACCTGCCCAACACCACCAACCCCGACGACTGGGCCAGGATCTCCGGAAAGAAGGGCGAGCGGATCGTGTACATCCGCACCCTTGTCACCGGAAAGCAGGGCGCGGACACCGGACGCTCCATCGACACGGTGGCCAACACCGGTCAATACCTGTAGAACACAGGACGGCTGCGGGTGTCCTTCACGGGTACCCGCAGCCGTCTGTTTTTCAATGAAGGCAATGATCTCCCCACCAGCGCAAAGGCGTTCTAGGCTCTTCGGTACCGCCGAGTCGCGCAGTGCGGGGACGGGCACCGCACACGCACCGGAGCAACAGCGGTACTTGAGCGCCGTTCCCGAACGGGAGCGCCGCCGGGCAAGGAGGGCCGCATGACCGTACGGCGAGTAATGGGCATCGAGACGGAGTACGGCATCTCCGTCCCCGGCCACCCCAACGCCAATGCAATGCTCACCTCGTCCCAGATCGTCAACGCCTACGCCGCGGCGATGCACCGGGCGCGGCGCGCCCGCTGGGACTTCGAGGAGGAGAACCCGCTGCGGGACGCGCGGGGATTCGACCTCGCCCGCGAGGCCGCCGACTCCAGCCAGCTGACCGACGAGGACATCGGCCTCGCCAACGTCATCCTGACCAACGGAGCGCGCCTCTACGTGGACCACGCGCACCCCGAATACAGCTCACCGGAGATCACCAACCCGCTGGACGCGGTCCTGTGGGACAAGGCCGGCGAACGGATCATGGCCGAGGCCGCCGACCGCGCGGCCCAGCTCCCCGGCGCCCAGCCGATCCACCTCTACAAGAACAACACCGACAACAAGGGCGCCTCCTACGGCACGCACGAGAACTATCTGATGAAGCGGGAGACCCCCTTCTCGGACATCGTGCGGCACCTGACGCCCTTCTTCGTCTCCCGGCAGGTCGTCACCGGCGCCGGCCGCGTCGGCATCGGCCAGGACGGCCACGAGCACGGCTTCCAGCTCAGCCAGCGCGCCGACTACTTCGAGGTCGAGGTCGGCCTGGAGACGACGCTGAAGCGGCCCATCATCAACACCCGGGACGAGCCGCACTCCGACGCGGAGAAGTACCGCAGGCTGCACGTGATCATCGGTGACGCCAACCTCTCCGAGATCTCGACGTACCTCAAGCTCGGCATGACCTCCCTGGTCCTCGCGATGATCGAGGACGGCTTCATCAACGTCGACCTCGCGGTCGACCAGCCCGTGCGCACCCTGCACCAGGTCTCGCACGACGCGTCGCTCAAGCACCTCGTCACGCTCCGCAGCGGCCGCTCACTCACCGCGGTGCAGCTCCAGATGGAGTACTTCGAGCTCGCCCGCAAGTACGTCGAGGAGCGGTACGGCTCCGATGCCGACGAGCAGACCAAGGACGTGCTGACCCGCTGGGAGGACGTCCTCGGCCGTCTCGAGAGCGACCCGATGAGCCTCTCCGGAGAGCTGGACTGGGTCGCCAAGCGCGAGCTCATGGAGGGCTACCGCCGCCGCGACAACCTCGACTGGGACGCCGCCCGGCTCCACCTGGTCGACCTCCAGTACGCCGACGTACGGGCCGAGAAGGGCCTCTACAACCGGCTGGTGGCCCGCGGCAAGATCAAGCGGCTCCTCGACGAGGCGGACGTCGAGCGCGCCATCGGCAAGCCGCCCGAGGACACACGCGCGTACTTCCGCGGCCGCTGCCTCGAGCAGTACGCGGACGACGTGGCCGCGGCGTCCTGGGACTCGGTCATCTTCGACCTCCCGGGCCGTGACTCTCTGCAACGGGTGCCCACGCTGGAGCCCCTGCGCGGCACCCGGAACCACGTCAAGGAGCTCCTGGACCGCTGCCGCACGGCAGAGGACCTGGTTCGGGTCCTCTCGGGCGGCTGAAAGGTCATCGACGGGGGAATCACAGAGGTGGGTCCCGCACGTTGAAGCAACTGCGGGGCCGATGTCGGACCTGAAGCGTAGGGTCTGATCAAGAACGTCTAACCGAGCGAGCGGGGTGAGGTAGATGGCGACCAAGGACACCGGCGGCGGACAGCAGAAGGCGACGCGTCCCACCGAGGAGACCGAGGAGCAGACGCAGGACGCGCAGGCTTCGGAGGACCTCAAGGAGCGGCAGGAGAAGCTGAGCGACGACGTCGACTCGGTTCTTGACGAAATTGACGATGTACTCGAGGAGAATGCTGAGGACTTTGTGAGGTCATTTGTGCAAAAAGGTGGCGAATGACCTCAATGTCCGAAATGCTCGACGAGAGGGGGTGCTCGCGGTGTGGTCGGGTGCTGCCGCGAGCAGCCTTCGCGAGCAACAAGTCCATGCGTGATGGACTTCAGGCGTACTGCCGAGAGTGCTCTGCGGAGTACTACCGGCAACGTCAGGCGGCCAAGGGTAAGACTGTCCGGGACAAGGTGGAAGTACCACCTGGGCATAAGCGTTGCCCTCAGTGCGCGACAGTCAAGGCTCACTCTGAGTGGGAGCTCAACGCGACGACCTCGGACTGCTACGCGAGCTACTGCAAGACGTGCCGGGCTGACCGGAACCAGCAGAGCTATTTCAAGCGCAAATACGGCCTCACCATGGCCGAACGCGACGAGATGATCGCCTCCCAGATGGGGCTCTGCGTGATCTGTCTCAGTGCCCCCGCAGTCCATGTGGATCACTGTCACGAGACGGGTAAAGTCCGTGGCGTACTGTGCTTCAACTGCAACTCGGGCATCGGCAAGTTGGGGGACGACCCCGACAGGACCCGCCGAGCCACCGCTTACCTGGAAGGAAACTCGTGGAAGCCAATCCTCGTAGCACCGGGCGTCTACCAGCTGCCTTCCTGACGCCTGGTTCGTCGTCGTTCATGGATTTCCTGTCCGAGCACCAGCCGGAGATCCTGCCCGGCAACCGTCAACTGCCGCCCACCAAGGGCGTCATCGAGGCGCCGCACGGCACGACCATCGTGGCCGCGACGTTCCCCGGCGGTGTGGTCCTCGCCGGTGACCGGCGGGCGACCATGGGCAATGTCATCGCGCAGCGCGACATCGAGAAGGTGTTCCCGGCCGACGAGTACTCGGCGGTGGGCATCGCCGGTACGGCGGGTCTCGCCGTGGAGATGGTGAAGCTCTTCCAGCTGGAGCTGGAGCACTTCGAGAAGGTGGAGGGCGCCACGCTCTCCCTCGAGGGCAAGGCGAACCGCCTCTCCACGATGATCCGCAGCAACCTCGGCATGGCCATGCAGGGCCTCGCCGTGGTGCCGCTCTTCGCGGGGTACGACGTGGACCGCGAGAAGGGCCGCATCTTCTCGTACGACGTGACGGGCGGGCGTTCGGAGGAGCACGGCTTCGCGGCGACCGGTTCGGGTTCGGTCTTCGCGCGCGGTGCGATGAAGAAGCTTTACCACGACGGTCTCACCGAGGAGCAGGCGACGACCCTGGTCGTCCAGGCGCTGTACGACGCCGCCGACGACGACTCGGCGACCGGTGGCCCGGACATGGCCCGCCGGATCTTCCCGATCGTCACCGTGATCTCCGACGAGGGGTTCCGGAGGCTGACGGACGACGAGTCCTCCGCGATCGCGCGCGCGATCCTGGAGAAGCGTCTCGAGCAGCCGGACGGCCCGCGCGCCGCTCTGCTCTGATCGCTCCGAATTCGCCACTGACTGAAGTTTTTTGACAGAAAGGGACGGATCCGGTGTCGACGCCGTTCTATGTCTCACCCCAGCAGGCCATGGCCGACCGGGCGGAATACGCCCGGAAGGGCATCGCCCGTGGCCGCAGCCTTGTCGTGATGCAGTATGCCGACGGCATTGTGTTCGTCGGCGAGAACCCGTCCCGTGCGCTGCACAAGTTCAGCGAGATCTATGACCGGATCGGCTTCGCGGCCGCCGGCAAGTACAACGAGTACGAGAATCTGCGGATCGGCGGCGTTCGCTACGCCGACCTCCGTGGATATACGTACGACCGCGATGACGTGACGGCCCGTGGCCTCGCCAACGTCTACGCGCAGACGCTCGGCACGATCTTCTCCAGCAACGCGGAGAAGCCGTACGAGGTGGAGCTGGTCGTCGCCGAGGTCGGTACGACACCGGACGGTGACCAGATCTACCGACTGCCGCATGACGGTTCGATCGTGGATGAGCACGGTTCGGTCGCGGTCGGTGGCAATGCCGAGCAGATCAGCACATATCTCGATCAGCGGCACCGGGACGGGATGACGCTGGCCGAGGCGCTCAAGCTCGCGGTGCAGGCGCTGTCCCGCGACACCAACGGCAGCGAGCGGGAGATCCCCGCGGAGCGGCTGGAGGTGGCGATCCTGGACCGGACGCGGCCGCAGCAGCGGAAGTTCAAGCGGATCGTGGGGCGTCAGCTGTCGCGGTTGCTCGACGAGGGCGGCGCGACGGACGCGGCGACCGACACGGACGAGGACGCCGGGCCGACGCCGAAGTCCGGCGGTGACGTCGAGTAGTTCGCTCGCGGGCGCGCCCCGTGTTCCGGCCGACGGCCGGAACACGGGGCGCGTTCGTGTGTGGGGCGGCCGTCAGCGGGCGGGTCCGGTGGAGCCGCGGACGACCAGCTCGACGGGGAGCGGGGTGGCGTCGGGGCTGCGGCCTTCCAGGACGGCGACGAGGGACTCCATGCCGCGCTCGCCGAACCGCTCGGCGGGCAGCCGGACCGTCGTGAGCTCCGGTTCGACGGCGGTGGCCAGGGTGAGGTCGTCGAAGCCGGTGACCGAGACGTCCTCGGGGATGCGCAGGCCGAGGCGGTGTGCGGCTTTGCAGACTCCGGCGGCGAGGAAGTCGTCGTCGCAGACGACCGCGGTGGGCCGGGGGCCCGGGGCGGAGAGGGCGGCTTCGGCGACGACGCGGGCGCCCGCGACGTTCAGGGGTGCGGCGGCGCGGCGTACGGCGGTGTCCGTGCCGCGCAGGGTGCGGTCGAGGGCTTCGGCGCGGACGTCGAAGGTCCAGGAGTCGACGTCGGCGGCGAGGTGCAGGAAGTCGCGGTGGCCGAGGCCGAGGAGGTGTTCGGTGGCGCGGCGCATGCCGTCGGCGAGGTCGAGGTTGACGGTGGTGGCGCCGAGGCTGCCCGCGGGGTCGCTGTCGAGCATGACGAGGGGGAGGTCGTCGCCGCGGATGGTGGCGAGGGCGTCGGAGGCCATGGAGGAGGCCAGTACGCCGTCGAGGGAGGCGCGTGCGGAGGCGAAGGGGTCGCGGGCGGGGCCGATGCCGTCGGGGGAGGGGTAGAGGACCACGCCGAAGCCGTGGCGGGCGGCGATGCGGGCGACGCCGGTGTAGACGTGGGCGAAGAATTCGTTGGTGAGTTCGGGGACGACGAGGAGGGCTGTCCTGGTCCTGCCGAGGCGGAGGTTGCGGGCGGCGAGGTTGGGGCGGTAGCCGAGGTCGCGTGCGGCGGTGCGGACGCGTTCGGCGGTCGGTTCGGCGACGCGGCCGCGCCATTTGTCGCCGAGCACGAGGGAGACGGTGGCCTGGGAGACCCCGGCCGCGCGTGCGACGTCGCGGCTGGTGGGGCGGGTGGCCCCGGTCTCCTGCAGCGGTCCGGCCACTGACACCTCCCGGTTCGTGCCGCGTCACGGGGTGACCCGCGGCGTGGGGTCGCGGTGGACCCGCGTACAGCGCTCATGGTACGTATGACGCCGGACGTTATACGTAAAACCCCGGCTCGGCGTGCGGGGGGAGGGCGGGAGAGCATGGCGGCGGGATACGCGGAGATCCTCAGGACGCGTTACGCGACACGGCTGCTCGCCGGGACGCTGGTGGGCAGGCTGCCGAACGCCACGGCGGCGATCGCCATCGTGCTGTTCATCCGGGCCGAGGGCGGCACCTACAGCCTGGCCGGCGCGCTCGCCGCGGTGTACGGCGTGGCCAACGCGGTGGGGCAGCCGCTGCTCGGGCGCCTCGTCGACCTGTACGGGCAGCCGCGGGTCCAGCTGCCCGCCGCGCTGCTCTCCGGGCTCGGCATGGCGGTCTTCGCCTTCACGGGGCCGGATCAGTTGGCCCTGGCGTATGTGGCGGTGGGGGCGGCCGGTCTGTTCACGCCGCCTCTGGAGGGTGGTCTGCGTGCCCTGTGGCCGAGCGTCCTCGGCAAGGAGGAGCAGGTCCACACCGCGTACGCCATGGACGCCATCGCCCAGGAAGTCATGTTCACCGTCGGGCCGTTGCTCATCACGGGGTGCGTGGCCCTGTGGTCGGAGCAGGTGGCGCTGCTCGTCGTCAATGTGATCGGCGTGCTCGGTGCCCTCTCCGTAGTGGTGTCCCGGCCTTCACGCGCGTGGCGCTCGGCGCCGCGGGAGGCGCACTGGCTCGGTGCCCTGCGCTCGCCCGGGCTCCTCGCGCTCCTCGGCGCGTTCCTCTTCATCGGCATGGCGCTCGGCTCCATCACCGTCGCCGGTGTCTCGTACGCGGACGTGCACGGCGGTGACGCGGTGTACGGCTGGATGATGGCGGCGCTCGGGCTCGGCGCGCTCGTGGGCGGTTCCGTGTACGGGGCGCGGCAGTGGGCCGGTGTGCCGGAGCGGAGGCTGAGCGTCCTGGTGGCGCTGTTGGCGGTCTGCTATTGGCCGTTGGTGCTGACGCCCGGGGCGGTGGCCATGACGGCGCTGACGGCGCTCGCCGGTGTGTTCCTCGCGCCGGCGCTCGCGTGTGCGTTCATCATCGTGGACCGGCACGCTCCGCGGGGCACGGTCACGGAGGCGTTCTCGTGGCTCGTGACGACGTTCACGGTCGGGGCGTCGCTGGGGACGGCGGCGGCGGGGCCGGTGGTCGAGTGGGGTGGTACGGCGTGGGGTTTCGCGGTGCCGGGGCTCGCGGGGGTGGCGGCGCTGCTGGTTCTGCTGGCCACGGCGCGGGTACTCGTACCGGCCGTGGAATCCGGGGTTGTTGCGGGTTCATCGGAAAATGATCGAAACGGTGCTGCCGAACCCGGTTTCAGTGCCGGGCATCAGGCGTAATGTTCAGTCATGGACCGCCGCATTTTCGGGCTGGAGAACGAGTACGGCGTCACATGCACGTTCAGGGGACAGCGCCGCCTGTCTCCTGACGAGGTGGCGCGCTACCTCTTCCGCCGTGTCGTGTCATGGGGCCGCAGCAGCAACGTCTTTCTGCGGAACGGCGCCCGCCTGTATCTCGACGTGGGGTCACATCCGGAATACGCAACGCCCGAATGTGACAACGTGACCGAGCTGGTCACCCACGACAAAGCGGGCGAGCGCATTCTGGAGGGCCTGCTCGTCGACGCCGAGCGCCGCCTGCACGAGGAGGGAATCGCGGGCGACGTCTACCTTTTCAAGAACAACACCGATTCGGCGGGAAACTCCTACGGCTGCCACGAGAACTATCTGGTGGCCCGTCACGGGGAGTTCTCCCGGCTCGCGGACATCCTCATTCCGTTCCTCGTCACCCGGCAGCTGCTGTGCGGCGCGGGCAAGGTGCTGCAGACTCCGCGCGGCGCCGTGTACTGCGTCAGCCAGCGGGCCGAGCACATCTGGGAAGGGGTGTCCTCCGCGACCACCCGGTCCCGGCCGATCATCAACACCCGCGACGAACCGCACGCGGACGCCGAGCGCTACCGCAGGCTCCACGTCATCGTCGGCGACTCGAACATGTCCGAGACGACCATGCTCCTCAAGGTCGGCGCCACCGACCTCGTGCTGCGCATGATCGAGGCGGGCACGGTGATGCGGGACCTCACTCTGGAGAACCCGATCCGGGCCATCCGCGAGGTGAGCCACGACATCACGGGCCGCCGTAAGGTGCGCCTGGCCAGCGGCCGTGAGGCCTCGGCTCTCGAAGTGCAGCGCGAGTACTACGAGAAGGCGGTGGACTTCGTCGACCGCCGGGGCATCCGCACCGGCACCGTCGAGCAGGTCCTGGAGCTGTGGGGCCGCACGCTGGACGCGATCGAGAGCGAGGACCTCGACCGCATCGGCACCGAGATCGACTGGGTCATGAAGTACAAGCTCATCGAGCGGTACCGCGCGAAGAACAACATGACCATGTCGCACCCGAGGGTCGCGCAGATAGACCTCGCGTACCACGACATCCACCGTCGTCGAGGGCTGTACTACCTCCTGGAGAAGAAGGGTCAAGCCGCCCGCATCTGCAACGACTTGAAGATCTTCGAGGGCAAGTCGGTGCCGCCGCAGACCACTCGCGCACGGCTGCGCGGTGATTTCATCCGACGAGCCCAGGAGCAGCGCCGCGACTTCACGGTCGACTGGGTCCACCTCAAGCTCAACGACCAGGCGCAGCGCACCGTGTTGTGCAAGGACCCCTTCCGGTCCGTGGACGACCGGGTGGAGAAGCTCATCGCCGGCATGTGAACTCCGGATCGCGAGGGACCCGAGGGAATCGGGTGACGTTGCGGGAACGCAACACGGGCGCCGTACGTTCCTCGTGCGGCGCCCTTCTCACGCCGTAGAGTTGCGCGCACGCCAACCCACAAGATCGACCGATACGAGGCCCCCACCGTGCGCCGACGCTCCCTTCTCCTTGCCGTCCCGGCCGGCCTGCTCACGCTGGCAGGTTGTGGTGACGACAAGCCCGACAAGGCCAAGTCCAAGCCCACCGACAGCCCGACGAACGCCACGTCGGCCCCGCCGACCGCGAAGATCGTGGACGGGCCGCTGCCCGAGATCACGAAGGGCGACAAGTTCGGTGAGAAGCCGACCGTCGCCAAGGGCAAGGGCAAGCCGTCCTCGGACCTCGCCGTCAAGACCCTGATCGAGGGCAAGGGCAAGAAGGTCGTCAAGGGCGACTATCTGCAGGCCAACTACCTCGGCCAGATCTGGGCCACGGCCAAGGTCTTCGACAATTCGTACGACCGGGGCAACCCCACCGTCTTCCCGATCGGCGTCGGCCGGGTCATCCCGGGCTGGGACCAGGCCCTGGTCGGCAAGAAGCTCGACAGCCGCGTGGAGCTCGCCATCCCCCCGAAGATGGGCTATGGCGAGGAGGGCAACAAGCAGGCGGGCATCAAGGGCTCGGACACGCTGGTGTTCGTCGTCGACCTCGTCGGCACCTTCAACTCCAAGAGCTCGGCGAAGGGCAAGGAGGTCGCGCAGTCCAACAAGGACCTGCCCAAGGTCGGCACGAACACCGACGGCAAGGCCCCCTCGATCGACGTCCCGAAGACCGACGCCCCCAAGAAGCTCGTCTCCTCGTACGTCCTGGAGGGCGACGGCGACGAGGTCAAGGAGACCGACAGCCTCCTCTGCCAGTACAAGGGTGTGCTCTGGGCCGACGGCAAGGAGTTCGACTCCTCGTACAAGAGCGGTCAGCTCGCCCAGTTCCAGCTGGCGCAGGTCGTCAAGGGCTGGGCGCAGGGTCTGACCGGCAAGAAGGTCGGCAGCCGCGTCCTCATCGTGATCCCGCCGGAGCTGGGCTATGGCGACCAGCCCCCGCAGGGCAGCTCGATCAAGAAGGACTCCACGCTGGTCTTCTGCGTGGACATCCTCGCGAAGGCCTGAGCCTTCGGGGATGTCAGACTGTCCGAGCTGACCTTTCGTATCAAGCAGGAGCATTTTCGTGAGCATTGACAAGCCCGAGGTCGACTTCCCCGTCGGCGAGCCGCCGGCCGATCTGCAGATCAAGGACATCTGGGAGGGTGACGGGCCGGTCGCCAAGGCGGGCGACTTCGTCAAGGTCCACTACGTGGGCGTGGCCTTCAGCACGGGCGAGGAGTTCGACGCGAGCTGGAACCGCGGCAACCCGCTGGAGTTCCAGCTGGGCGCCGGCCAGGTCATCTCCGGCTGGGACCAGGGCGTGCAGGGCATGAAGGTCGGCGGCCGGCGCGAGCTGACCATCCCGGCCCACCTGGCGTACGGCGACCGCGGCGCCGGCGGCGGCCGCATCGCCCCCGGCGAGACGCTGATCTTCGTCTGCGACCTGGTCTCCGTCTGAGGACGTCCTTGACCTGATCCTTTCGCCTTGGGCCCATGTCTGTCTGGCATGGGCCCTCGGCTTTTGCCCGGACACCCCGGGGCGGTACGGTCATCGGTCGGAAGCACAATCTGAACAGCCGAGAAAGGGCGTCGATGGCCATTGCCAAGGCCGAGCGGCTGATGAATCTTGCGCTGTGCCTGCTCGGGACCCGGCGGCCGCTCAGCAAGCGCGAGCTTCGGGACTCCATCGAGGCTTACGTCGAGGCCTTCGGCGCGGGAGGCCGGGCGGCCGGATCCGACGACTCCTTCAATCGGATGTTCGAGCGCGACAAGGATGATCTGCGCGAGCTCGGCCTGGTCATCGAGACCGTCGAGAACCTCGAGGGCGAGGTCGGCTACCTCGCCCGCCGCGACAGCAACCGCCTGCCGCCCATCACCCTCGACGCCGAGGAGGCCGCGGCCCTCGGCCTGGCCGCCAAGGTCTGGCAGCAGGCCAGGCTCGCCGGGGCCGCCAGCGGCGCCCTGCAGAAGCTGCGCGCCGCCGGCCTGCCCGAGGGCGTGGACCCCTATGGGGCGCACAGCGCCCTGGAGCCCCGCATCCCCGCGCACGAGGCGTCCTTCGAGCCGCTGATGCTCGCCTGCCGGGACCGCCGCCCCGTCGTCTTCGACTACCGCAAGGCCACCGCCGCCCGCCCCGAGCAGCGGCACGTCGAGCCCTGGGCGCTGGAGTGCTGGCGCGGTCACTGGTACCTCGCGGGCTGGGACCGCGACCGGGGCGCCGAGCGGGTCTTCCGGCTCTCCCGGATCACCGGCAAGGTGCGTGCCCGCGCGGGGAAGTACACGGCGGACGTCCCGGACGTCGTCACGGTCCGTGAGACCGTCGCGAGCTGGGCCGGGGAGACCGCCGACCGCACGGCCCTGATCCGGCTGCGCACGGACGCCGGCTACCCGCTGCGGGCCAAGGCCGTCGCGGTGCGGGAACTGGGCGACGGCTGGGCGGAGTTGGAAATTCCGTACGGCCACGGGCTCGATGCCTGGCTGGTGGAGTTCGGGCCCGACGTGGTGGTCCTGGAGCCCGCCGAGCTGCGGGCCGACGTCGTGGACCGGCTGCGCGCCGTGGCCAAGGGCTGAGGGGAACGGAAGACCAATGGCCTCGAACGCCATCGACCAGACGCGGCGGATGCTGTCGCTGGTGACCTATCTGCGCGAGCGCCCCGGCGCCCACGTCGGCGACGTCGCCCGCGCCTTCGGCATCACCACGGACGAGCTGATCTCCGACCTCGACGTGCTGCCGATGTGCGGGACCAGCTTCCGCGGCGGCGACCTCCTCGACATCGACACCGACGGCGACCGCATCTGGTGGCACAACCCCGACGACGTCGCGGCCCCGCTGCGGCTCGCCGCCGACGAGGCGACCGCCCTCCTCGTCGCCGCCCGCGCCGTGGCCACGCTGCCCGGCCTGCGCGAGAGCGACCGCCTCGCGCTGCTGCGCGCCACCGCGAAGCTGGAGACCGCGGCGGGCGAGGCGGCGGGCGCCAGCTCGCGCCTCTCGGTGACCTTCGAGTCCGAGGGCGGCGTCTTCGCCGACGTCGACCGGGCCATCTCCGAGCGCCGCAGGCTCTGGATCCGCTACTACTCGCCCGCCCGCGACGAGGTCACCGAGCGCGAGATCGACCCGATCCGCCTGGTGAGCGTCGGCCACACCTATGTGGAGGCGTGGTGCCGGCGCTCCGAGGCGCGGCGCACCTTCCGCCTCGACCGCGTCGCCGAGATCAAGATCCTCGACGAGCCGTCCGCGCCGCCCGAGGTGGAGCTGCGCGACCTCTCCGAAGGCCTCGTGCAGCCCGCCGCCGAGGACCCGGAGGTCGTCGTCGAGGTGGGACCCGGCGGCCGCTGGGTCGCCGAGTACTACCCGCACGACAGCGCCGACGAGCTGCCCGACGGCGGTCTGCGGATCACGCTGCGCACCCCCGAGCCCGCCTCGCTGCGCCGGCTCGCGCTGCGGCTCGGCAGGGACGGCCGGATCGTCTCCCCGGTACAGCTCGCGGAGAGCGCACGGCAGGCGGCACGGGAAGCCCTCGAGGCGTACGACAGGGATGCCGAGACGTACGAGAGCGACGTGGCGGCGTACGAGAGGGACCACGACAGTCAGGAGCATGGGCGTTGAGCACACCGACGATGTCCGGGCTGCCCGGGGTTCCGGCGCAGCCGCGGCCCGCCCCCGTCTTCTTCACGGCCGCCTGCCCGGACTGCCGCGCGCGCTTCGAGCTCTCCGCCGGGGCACTGCGGCTCGCGATCGGCGCCAGCCGCCGCACCACCTTCTACTCCTTCACCTGCCCCGAGTGCGGGGCCGCGGTGCGCAAGCCCGCGGGGGAGCGCATCGTCGAACTCCTCACCCGCGGCGGGGTGCGGACGCTGCGCCTGCACTCGACCGTCTAGGCTCGGCGCATGTTCTGGGCGATGCTCGCGATCGCGGCGGGCTTCTTGGGCCTCGCCGTCCTCGGCGTACTGGCGGTCAAGGTCTTCGTGGAGGCGCAGCGCCTCGCGCGTCAAGTGACCGAGACCACACGCAAGATCAACCGGGCCGCGGAGGACCTGGAGAAGGCGGCGGCCCGTGTGGCCGATGCGGGACGAGGGGCTCTTTAGCGTCCGCGACCTGTCAACTCCCCGAGGGGGGCGGGTACGCTGCGGACACGGCCCGGGATCGAGGCGGGGGCCGCACTCGGAGTATGCGCGGGGATTGCCGAGCGTTTACCCCGGGGGGTTACGATCGCTGTCAGCGCGGGAGATCGGATGTATGTCCGGTCTGCCGGGCAACCAGACTCCTGTCGCCTCGGTGAAGAAGGTATACAGCTATGGGTAGGCTCGGCCCCACCGAGATCATTCTCATCCTCGTCATCATCGTCCTGCTGTTCGGAGCCAAGAAGCTGCCCGACATGGCGCGCTCCCTCGGCAAGTCGGCCCGCATCCTCAAGAGCGAGGCCAAGGCCATGAAGTCCGAGAGCAAGGACGACGCCGCCGCCCCGGCCGACCCGCCGAGCGACCCGGCCCTCCAGAAGCGCACGATCCAGGCTGCCCCCGGCGACGTGACCAGCTCGCGCCCGGTCACCGAGCCGACCGACCGCACGACGCAGCGCTGATCCAAGGCCGGCGACGACGGCCGGCCTGCCGCACGAGATGAGGACGTGGGTTGCTCAAGTCTGCCCGCAAGAAGGAGAAGGACCCCGAGGGGCGGATGTCCCTCGCGGAGCACCTGCGCGAGCTCCGCAACCGGCTCGCGAAGGGGCTCCTCGCCATCACGGTCGTATCGATCGTGGCGGCTTTCTACAGCCAGGAGCTGATGGAGTTCCTGGCTGATCCGGTGCCGCGCTGCGAGCCCGGCATGAAGGAGACCGGCGGCCACTGCGCGAAGGTCACGTTCAACGACCTGCTGTCGCCCTTCACCACCACGGTGAAGGTCAGCCTCATGGTCGGCATCATCGTGTCGAGCCCGGTCTGGCTGTACCAGCTGTGGGCGTTCGTCGCGCCCGGCCTGCACAAGCACGAGCGGAAGTACACCTACTGGTTCGTCTCCGCCGCCGTGCCGCTCTTCTTCGGTGGCGCCTGGCTGGCGTACACGATCCTCCCGGTCAGCATGCGCGTCCTGCTCGGCATCACGCCCGACGGCGCCGAGAACCTGCTGCCGATGGACAAAATCCTCGACTTCACCGTCAGGATGGTCCTCGTCTTCGGCATCTCCTTCGAGTTGCCCCTGCTCCTGGTGATGCTCAACATGACCGGGATGGTGACCGGCCGCCGCATGCTCACGTGGTGGCGCGGCGTGGTCATGGGCGTCTTCATCTTCGGCGCCGTGGCGACCCCGACCACCGACCCCGTCGGCATGATCGCGCTCGCGGGACCGATCGTCGTCCTGTACTTCATGGCCGTCGGCATCTCCTTCCTGAACGACGCCCGCCGCCGTCGCAACGACCCGGACGCCGAGCTCGACGACGACGAGGCCTCCGACATCGACCTCACGCCCGAGGCCGTCGGCGAGGTGGAATCGGTGCGGTCGCCGCAGGCGCTGCCGGAACAGGCGGGCACCGGTCGGGCCGATCATCGTGTGAACGGTTTCGATGACGTGACCTGACCTTGTAGGGTCCGGCCGTGACCAGCGAGATCACCCTCTTCGTCAATCCCACCGCGGGCCGCGGCCGGGGCGCCCACGCGGCGCAGCCGGCCGCTTCCGCGTTGCGGGCCCGCGGCTTCTCCGTGCGAACCGTCATCGGTGAGGACGCCCCCGACGCGCTGCGGCGGGCCCGCGATGCCGTCGACGGCGGCACGGGCGCGCTGATAGCCGTCGGCGGCGACGGCATGGCGAGCCTCGCGCTGCAGGCCGTCGCAGGGACGGGCACCCCGCTCGGGGTGATCGCGGTGGGGACCGGCAACGACTTCGCGCGGGCACTCGGCCTCCCGGTGCGCGATCCCGCCGCCGCGGGGGAGGTCGTGGCGGAGGCGCTCAAGGGGGCGCGCACCCGCGATGTCGACCTGGGCAGGTCCGGCGGGACCTGGTTCGGGACGGTGCTCGCCTCGGGCTTCGACTCACGCGTGAACGACCGGGGCAACCGGATGCGGTGGCCCACGGGGCGCTTCAAGTACGACCTCGCGATGGTCGCCGAGCTGGCCGCCCTCAAGCCGATCCCGTACCGCATCACCCTGGACGGCGGTGACGTCCACGAAGTCGAGGCCACGCTGGTCGCGGTCGGCAACGGATCGTCGTACGGCGGTGGCATGCGGATCTGCGCCGGTGCCGACCTGGGCGACGGTCTCTTCGACATCACCGTGGTCGGCCGCTGCAGCCGTACGACGCTGCTGAAGGTCTTCCCGCGGGTCTACCGGGGCACGCACCTCGACCATCCGAAGGTCACCGTGTACCGGGCCGCCGCGGTGGAGCTGTCCGCGCCCGGCGTCACCGGGTACGCCGACGGGGAGCCGCTCGGCGCGCTGCCGCTGAGCGCCGAGTGCGTGCCGGGGGCGGTGCGGGTCCTGGCCACATGAGCCGACGATAATGATCGTCCGTTGTCAGTGGTGGCCGGTAGTCTCGAAAGCACGATGACAGAGGACCTCTCACCGGCCGAGCGGTACGCGGCGGCGCGCAAGCGCGCTGCCGAGCAGGCCACCGCACTCGCGTCCTTCCGCGAGATGTACGAATTCGGCCTCGACCCCTTCCAGATCGAGGCCTGCCAGGCGCTGGAGGCGGGCAAGGGCGTGCTCGTGGCCGCCCCCACCGGCTCGGGCAAGACGATCGTCGGCGAATTCGCCGTGCACCTCGCCCTGCTCCAGGGCAAGAAGTGTTTCTACACCACGCCCATCAAGGCGCTCTCCAACCAGAAGTACGCCGACCTCTCCAAGAGGTACGGCGCGGACAAGGTCGGCCTGCTCACCGGCGACAACAGCGTCAACAGCGACGCCCCGGTGGTCGTCATGACCACCGAAGTCCTGCGGAACATGCTGTATTCGGGCTCGCAGTCGTTGCTGAACCTCGGCTATGTGGTCATGGACGAGGTGCACTACCTCTCGGACCGCTTCCGCGGCGCCGTCTGGGAGGAAGTGATCATCCACCTCCAGGAGTCGGTGACCCTGGTCTCCCTCTCGGCCACCGTGTCGAACGCGGAGGAGTTCGGCGACTGGCTCGACACCGTCCGCGGCGACACAGAAGTGATCGTCTCCGAGCACCGGCCCGTGCCCCTCTTCCAGCACGTCCTGGCCGGCCGTCGGATGTACGACCTCTTCGAGGAGGGCGAGGGCCACAAGAAGGCGGTCAATCCGGACCTCACGCGCATGGCGCGCATGGAGGCCAGCCGTTCGTACAACCCCCGCGACCGCCGCAAGGGCAAGATGATCCGCGAGGCCGACCGCGAGCGGGAGCGCCGCCAGCGGTCGCGGATCTGGACGCCGGGCCGCCCCGAGGTCATCGAGCGGCTCGACGCCGAGGGCCTGCTGCCCGCGATCACGTTCATCTTCAGCCGCGCGGGCTGCGAGGCCGCGGTGCAGCAGTGTCTGTACGCGGGCCTCCGGCTGAACGACGACGAGGCGCGGATGACCGTCCGCGAGATCGTCGAGGAGCGCACGAGCTCCATTCCGAACGAGGACCTCCATGTCCTCGGCTACTACGAATGGTTGGAGGGGCTGGAGCGCGGCATCGCGGCGCACCACGCGGGCATGCTGCCCACCTTCAAGGAGGTCGTCGAGGAGCTGTTCGTGCGCGGCCTCGTCAAGGCCGTCTTCGCCACCGAGACCCTCGCCCTCGGCATCAACATGCCCGCGCGCAGCGTGGTCCTCGAGAAGCTCGTGAAGTGGAACGGCGAGCAGCACGCCGACATCACCCCGGGCGAGTACACACAGCTGACCGGCCGTGCCGGTCGCCGCGGCATCGACGTCGAGGGCCACGCCGTGGTGCTCTGGCAGCGCGCCATGAGCCCCGAGCATCTGGCGGGCCTCGCGGGCACGCGGACGTATCCGCTGCGCTCCAGCTTCAAGCCGTCGTACAACATGGCGGTGAATCTGGTCGAGCAGTTCGGGCGGCACCGCTCGCGCGAGCTCCTGGAGACGTCCTTCGCGCAGTTCCAGGCCGACAAGTCGGTCGTCGGGATCTCCCGCCAGGTGCAGAAGAACGAAGAGGGCCTGGAGGGCTACCACGCCTCCATGACCTGCCACCTGGGCGACTTCGAGGAGTACGCGCGGCTGCGCCGCGAGCTCAAGGACCGCGAGACGGAGCTCGCCAAGCAGGGCGCCGCCCAGCGCAGGGCCGCTGCCGCCGCCGCGCTGGAGAAGCTCAAGCCGGGGGACGTCATCCACGTCCCCACGGGGAAGTACGCGGGCCTCGCGCTCGTCCTCGACCCGGGTCTGCCCGCCGGGCGGGCCAACGGCCACCGCGGGTTCGACCACGTGGACGGGCCGCGGCCGCTGGTGCTCACCGCCGAGCGGCAGGTCAAGCGGCTCGCGTCGATGGACTTCCCGGTGCCCGTCGAGGCGCTTGAGCGGATGCGCATCCCCAAGTCGTTCAACGCCCGCTCGCCGCAGTCCCGCCGCGACCTGGCGTCCGCGCTGCGCACCAAGGCCGGGCACATCGTCCCCGACCGGCACCGCAAGGGGCGCGCGGCGGCCGCGGACGACCAGGAGATCGCACGGCTGCGCACCGAGCTGCGCGCCCACCCCTGCCACGGCTGCGACGAGCGCGAGGACCACGCCCGCTGGGCCGAGCGGTACCACCGCCTCAAGCGCGACACCGCGCAGCTGGAGCGCCGCATCGAGGGGCGGACGAACACCATCGCCCGCACCTTCGACCGTATCGTCGCGCTCCTCACCGAGCTCGACTACCTCCGCGGTGACGAGGTCACCGAGCACGGCAAACGGCTCGCCCGGTTGTACGGCGAGCTGGACCTGCTGGCCAGCGAATGCCTGCGCGCCCGCGTGTGGGAGGGGCTGAACCCGGCGGAACTGGCCGCGTGCGTCTCGGCGTTGGTCTACGAGTCGCGAGTCGGCGACGACGCGCTCGCGCCCAAGCTGCCGTCCGGTGCGGCGAAGGCGGCGCTGGGCGAGATGGTGCGCATCTGGGGCCGGCTCGACGGCCTCGAGGAGGAGTTCAAGATCAGCCAGACCGAGGGTGTGGGGCAGCGCGAGCCCGACCTCGGTTTCGCCTGGGCGGCGTACATGTGGGCGAGCGACAAGGGCCTCGACGAGGTGCTGCGCGAGGCCGAGATGCCGGCCGGTGACTTCGTGCGCTGGTCCAAGCAGGTCATCGACGTCCTCGGCCAGATCTCCGCGGCGGCGCCGCGCGAGGGCAGCACGGTCGCGAAGAACGCCCGCAAGGCCGTCGACCAACTCCTGCGCGGCGTCGTGGCGTACAGCTCGGTGGGCTGAGACCGCGGCAGCGGCTGAAGACGGGCCGCCTCAGCGGCTGAACACGGGCGCGTTCCTCGACCGACCGGTCGGCGGACGCGCCCGTTCCGTATGCCCTCTCGGCGTTACTCCATGTGTTCGAAGGGTTGCGACGCGTGCAAAAGGGCAGAGTGTATGCCCCTCGACGAGCCCTTTGCAGGGGGTTGCCGAATATGACTCGGCGATGATTTCGGCGGACTAAGCTCGCCCGGAGCGCGGCGAGTTGAAACGAGTTGCGGCATTATTCGCGCGCTTGTTCCCAAATCTTCCGATCGTTCGTTTCGTCATCCCCAAAAACATGTTCCGTCATCCCCTAAAGACGTCATATCCCCCAAGACGAGTGTTCAGAGGGCATACATGGTGAGTGTTCAATCGCCTCCCGGTGGCCGAGAAGTCCCTTACGCGCGCGTGTTGTTGTTGCCCGCCATGCTGATGGCGGCGGCGACCGGAGCCGCCGTCGCCTCGGTGGCGGAGCCGGCCAGGACCGCCGTCGGCTGGTGCGGCGCCGTCGCGACCCTCATGGTCGTCGCGGTCGGCGCCGAGGCGGTACGCCGCGGCCGGACCATCCGGAGGCAGCGCACGCAGTACGCACAGCGACTCGCCAACCTCGAACGGCGCGTCGCGTCCCACGACGACGAGACCGTCCGCCTCGGCCGGGAGATCCTGCCCGACGCGGTCTGGCGGCTGCGGCAGGGCGAAGCGCCCGCCGAAGTGATCCGCAACGTCGTCGACAAGAGCGAGGCCTACCGCGAACTCCCCGACTCGCAGCGCGACTTGCTGCGCTCCGTCCTCGACACCCTGGACCACGAGGAAGCGATGCGCGAGTCCGCGCAGCGCGCCTTCGTCAACATCGCCCGGCGCGTCCAGTCGATCGTCCACCAGCAGGCCGCCGAACTGCGCGAAATGGAGGAGTTCCACGGCCGCAACCCCGAGGTCTTCGACGACCTCCTGCGCATCGACCACGGCACCGCCCTGATCGGCCGGCTCGCCGACTCCATCGCGGTGCTCGGCGGCGCCCGCCCCGGCCGCCAGTGGCCCAAGCCCGTACCGCTGTTCAGCGTGTTGCGCGGCGCGATGTCCCGGATTCTCGACTACCCGCGCGTCGAACTGCACTCCATCGCCGACGTCGCCATCCACGGCACGTCCGTCGAGCCGCTCATCCACGCCTGCGCCGAGCTCCTCGACAACGCCACCCGGTACTCGCCCCCGCAGACCAAGGTGCACGTCACCGCCGTCGAGGTGCAGACCGGCATCGCCGTCGAGATCGAGGACGGCGGCGTCAGCCTCAGCGAGGAGGCGCGGGCCCGCGCCGAGCGCATGCTGGCCCAGGCACAGGCCGGCATCGACCTCAACGACCTCGGTGAGACGCCCCGCCTCGGCATGGCCGTCGTCGGCCGCCTCTCGCAGATGTACAACCTCCAGGTCTCCCTGCGGCAGTCCGCGTACGGCGGGGTCCGCGCGGTGCTCATCGTGCCGCGCGAGATGATGACCACCGGGCCCGCGCCCGGCCTCGCCCACGGCATCGGCGCCTCCGCCGTGCCGCGCGTGGACAACGCGGGACGGACCATCGAGGAGCCCGCCCGCAACATCCGCCGCAAGAAGCCGCGCGTCGTCACCGCGGGCCCGCCGCTGCGCTCCCCGCTCACCGCGACCGCGACCGTGGAGGACGACGTCCCCGAGGTCACCGAGTGGACCTCGGGCGGCCTGCCGCAGCGCCGCAGCCGCGTCAAGATCTCCCTCAAGGAGCGGTACGCCCAGGAGGCCGAGGCCCAGCGGATCGCCGAGGCCCACGCCGCCGCCACCGCGCCGCCCCCGCCCGCGCCCAAGCGGGACGATCCCGAACCGGGCCTGTGGATCGAGGCGTTCATGAAGGGCGTCAAGGGAGACGACCAGCCGGACGGCCCCGATCCGGTGCCTCCGCAGAACAACCACGGCAGCGCCGACGAGAGGGACTGGCAGTGATCCAGCAACGCGCCAACTTCGACTGGATGCTGAAGGAACTCGCCGACGGGGTGCCGCAGACCCGGCAGATCGTGGTGCTCTCCGCCGACGGCCTGCGCATCGCGCGCTACGGCGGCGACCCCGACGCGGCCGACCGCATCGCCGCGGCCTGCGCGGGGCTCCAGTCCCTCGCCGCCGCCGTCGCCACCGAGATCCCGCACAGCGACGGCGGCATGAAGATGGTCATCATCGAGATCGACGGCGGCTACTTCTACCTGATGGCAGCGGGCGCGGGCGCCTACCTCGCCGTGCTCGCCGACGAGACCGTCGACGCGGGCCTCATCGGCACCCGCATGCGCGACCTCGTCGTCCGTATCGGGGCGCACCTGACGAGTCCGCCCAGGCGTGACGGGCAGGCCGTATGACTCCTCCGCAAGACTCCTCCCACGGCTCGGAGCGGGGCGCGGGCCCGCCGGACCACGGCACGCCCCCGCAGCGGGAGCGCCGCAGCCCCGAGAACCCGGAGCGGCTGTACATCCTCACCGGCGAGGACTCCGAGCGGGCCCCGCTCGACCTCGTCACCCTGATCGTCGCGCAGGGCGAGGCGTCCCCCATGGCGCAGCCGGAGCACTCCGCGATCCTGCGGCTGTGCACGACTCCGCTGTCCGTCGCCGAGCTCTCGGCCTACATGGCGCTGCCGTTCAGCGTCGTGACCGTCGTCCTGACGGAGTTACTGGCGACCGAGCTCGTCCAGGCGCGCGCCCCCATCGTCCGCTCCGCGCTCCCCGACCGATCCCTCCTCGAAGCGGTGATGCATGGACTTCAGAAACTCTGAGACCACCGACACGATCTCCGGCCCGCGCAGTGAGGACGTCCTGCCGCACACCGCCACGGCCGCCGTGAAGGTCGTGATCGTGGGCGGCTTCGGGGTCGGCAAGACGACGATGGTCGGCTCGGTCAGCGAGATCCGCCCGCTGACCACCGAGGAGACCATGACCCAGGCGGGCATCGGGGTCGACGACAACTACGGCTCCGAGTCCAAGACGGCCACCACCGTGGCGATGGACTTCGGGCGCATCAGCATCTCCGAGGAGCTCGTCCTCTACCTCTTCGGCACCCCGGGCCAGGAACGCTTCTGGTTCCTGTGGAACGGCCTCTTCGAAGGCGCGCTCGGCGCGGTCGTGCTCATCGACACCCGCCGCCTCGAGGTCAGCTTCGACGTGATCGGCCGCCTGGAGGAGCGCGGTGTGCCGTTCGTCGTGGCCGTCAACGACTTCCCGGACGCGCCCGTCCACCCGGTCGAGACGCTCCGCAGGGCGCTCGACCTGGAACCGGCCGTGCCGATCATGGCGTGCGACGCCCGCCGCAGGGAGTCCAGCCGGGACGTCCTGATGACCCTGATGCGCTATCTCCACTCCCTGACGGCGACCCGCGTCTGACCGCACCCGCACCCCCGTATCCAGCAACCCGGACCCCTTCAGCGAAACCCGGAGCGACGACCGTGACGACTCCTGCCTCCCCCTCCTGGCCCGGCACCGGCGACCCGGCCGCCGAGCCCCCCGTCGGCTGTCCCGCCCACGGACTCGGCCCCGGCGGCCTGCGCCGGCTGTACGGCCCCGAGGCGGACGCCGACCTGGCGGGCCTGTATGAGAAGCTGCGCGCCGAGCACGGCGCGGTGGCGCCCGTCCTGATCCACAACGACGTGCCGATGTGGGCGGTGCTCGGCCACAGCGAGAACCTCCACATGGTCCGCACCCCCTCGCAGTACACGCGCGACTCGCGCCGCTGGCGGGCGGTGCAGGACGGCTCGGCGGGGCTCGACCACCCGCTCGCGCCCGTCTTCACCTGGCAGCCGATGTGCAGCTTCGTCGAGGGCGACGAGCACCAGCGGCTGCGCGGCGCGGTCACCGGCGCCATGTCGGGCATCGACCACCGCGGCATCCGCCGCTACATCAACCGCTACACCAACCACCTCCTCAACGACTTCTGCCAGGACGGCCGCGCCGACCTCGTCAGCCGGTTCGCCGAGCATCTGCCGATGATGGTGATGTGCCACGTCCTCGGCATGCCCGAGGAGTACAACGAGCGCATGGTGCAGTCGGCCCGCGACATGATCAAGGGCACCGACACCGCCATCGCCAGCAATGCGTACGTGATGGAGGTCCTGATGGGGCTCGTGGCGCGGCGCCGCGCCAACCCCGAGGAGGACTTCACCAGCAATCTCATCGCGCATCCGGCGCAGCTCACGGACGACGAGGTCGGCGCGCATCTGCGCCTGGTGCTCATCGCCGCGTACGAGGCCACCGCCAACCTCATCGCGAACGTCCTGCGGATGGTCCTCACCGACCCGCGCTTCCGCGCCCAGCTCAGCGGCGGCCAGATGACGGTCCCCGAGGCGGTCGAGCAGTCGCTGTGGGACGAGCCGCCGTTCAGCGCGATGATCGGCTACTTCGCCAAGCAGGACACGCAGCTCGGCGGGCAGCGGATCCGGGCGGGCGACGGCCTGATCATGGGCATCGCGCCGGGCAACGTCGATCCGGTCGTACGGCCCGATCTCGCCGCCAACATGCAGGGCAACCGCTCGCACCTCGCGTTCGGCGGCGGGCCGCACGAGTGTCCGGGCCAGGACATCGGCCGCGCCATCGCGGACACCGGTGTCGACGCGCTCCTGATGCGGCTGCCGGACGTCGAACTGGACATCGACGAGAGCGAGTTGCGGTGGACGGCGTCGATCATGTCCCGGCATCTGGTGGAGCTGCCGGTCAAGTTCGCGCCGCGACCCCCGCAGGACGTGACGGCCCGCCCCTCGGCGCAGATGCCGGCGCCGCGCAGGGACTGGCAGGTGTCGTCCCCGCCGCCGCGCAAGCCGGAGGCCGTTGCCCCTGCGGCCCGGCCGGCGGCCGCCGCTCCGGCCGCGAGCCCCGAGGCCGCTCGGCCCAAGGGGGTCTGGCAGCGCTTCCTCAGCTGGTGGCGCGGCTACTGACGGCTACCGCGCCCAGGTGTCGTACGCCGACCAGGCGCTCAGAGTCCGCCCGCTGACGAAGCGGTGGGCGACGCCCGTGACCGGATCCGTGAACTCCAGGACGCGCGCCAGGAGTTGCAGGGGCCGCCGGAAGTCGTCCGGCGGCACGGGTCCTGCCACCACGGGGTAGACCGGGTCGCCGAGGATCGGCAGGCCCAACGCGTTCATGTGGACGCGGAGTTGGTGGGTGCGGCCGGTGTGCGGGGTGAGGCGGTAGCGGCCGAGGCCGGCGCGGTGCTCGACGAGCTCGATCCGGCTCTCGCTGTTCGGCGCCGCGCCCGCAACCTCGTACGCCGCGATGATTCCGCGCTCCTTGACGATGTGGCTGCGCACGGTCCGCGGGAGCGGTACGTCCGGGTCGTACGGGGCCACGGCCTCGTACTCCTTCTGTACGCGGCGGTCGCTGAACAGCGTCTGGTACGCGCCGCGTTCCTCGGGCCGCACGGTGAACAGGAGCAGTCCGGCGGTCAGCCGGTCCAGGCGGTGTGCGGCGCCGAGCGTCGGGATGCCGAGCTCCTTGCGCAGCCGGGCGAGGGCGGTCTGGGTGACGTGGCTGCCGCGCGGCATCGTCGCGAGGAAGTGCGGCTTGTCCACGACGACGATGTGCTCGTCGCGGTGGACGATGTCGAGGGGGAACGGCACGGGGACCTCCGGGCGGAGGTCCCGGTGGAACCAGACGAAGGCTCCCGGTGCGTAGGGCGCGTCGGGGGACACCGGTGCGCCGTCCTCGCCGACGATCCTGCCGTCCCGCAGCATCGCGTCGATGACGCCCGGCCCCGCCGCGAGCCGCTCCACGAGGTGGTCGCGCACGGTGGGCCACGTCCCGTCGGCCGGCAGTCTGACCCGGGTGGGGTCGACGCCGTCGCGCTGGGGGAGCGGGGCGGGCGGGATGCGGGGCTTGCGTGTCATCAGGGGGTCAGCGTACGGGGCGGCGTACGAGGGGGGACGGCGCAGGTCACGGGGGCGGGCGGTGGTGGCGGGGTGTGTTCGTGGGGCTTCGGGGGCGGATGGTGTGCCGGGCGCGCGGGTGCGGGATCCGGGGGCTCATGTGCGCCCCGGAAATCCACTGCCGTCACCTGGGCCCCACTGGCACGATGCGCCCATGCCTTTCAAGATCTCCGACATCGTCGCGGCCGGCACCCTCGCCCGCCGCCCGCAACCGACGCTTCCCGTCGCGGGGGGCGGCCTGGTCGTCCGTCCCTGGGAGACGGAGGACGCGCCCGCCGTGTACGAGGCGTTCCAGGACCCCGTGATGCAGCGCTGGCACGCGCGCGTGGCCGACTCGGAGAGCGAGGCGCGGGGCTGGATAGAGGGCTGGCGCAAGGCCTGGGCGGACGAGCGCGACGCGTACTGGGCGGTCGCCGACGCAGGCACCGGCGAGGTCGTCGGCCGGGTCGCCCTGCGGTGCATCGTCCTCGGCGACGGCCAGGCGGAGATCGCGTACTGGACGATGCCGTCGGCACGCGGCCTGGGTATCGCCCCACGCGCCGTCACGGCACTCACGGCCTGGGCCTTCGACGAAGTGGGCCTGCACCGCCTGGAGTTGACCCACTCGACGGCGAACGAGGCGTCGTGCCGGGTGGCCCTCAAAACGGGTTTCGCACCGGAGGGCACGAAACGGAGCGCACTGCTGCACGAGGACGGCTGGCACGACATGCATTTGCATGCCCGGATCAGGGACGACGGGCCGACGGCGTCACCGTGACGCGGCATCTCCCGGGGAGGCGCCCCCGCCGGGGTGACGGGAGTCGGCTGTCCCAGGGGCGCAGACGCGCCTGCCGGCGGCGGCCCCCGACGGCGGCCGGCCCGCCGGCCGGGTACGGGCTCGCTCACGCGGCACCCCGCGAAACGGGGTTACGCCCGCTCCTGCTCCGCCTCCACCTGGGCGTTCCACTCGCGCTTCGAGGCCTGCCAGCCGTCTTCGTTGTGGCCGAGGCGCCAGTAGCCGGAGATGGAGAGGCGCTCGCGGGGTACCTCGCGGTCCATGCGGAGGTAGCGGCGCAGTTCCTTCACGAAGCCTGCCTCGCCGTGGACGAAGGCGTGGAGGTCGCCCTCGGGGAACTCCAGTGCGCGGACGGCTTCGACCAGGAGGCGGCCTACCGGGCGGTCGCCGCGGTGCAGCCAGACGATTTCCGCGTCCGTCGCGATCTTCTGCTCCTCCTCGGGGCCCTCGACCTCGATGAAGATGCGGGCGACGGCTCCCGGGGGCAGTGCTTCGGCCGCGGCGGCGATGGCGGGGAGGGCGCTCTCGTCGCCTGCCAGGAGGTGCCAGTCGGCGGCCGCGTCCGGGGCGTACCCGCCGCCGGGGCCGAGGAAGCGGACCGTGGCGCCCGGCTCGACGTCGCGCGCCCACGGTCCCGCGAGGCCCTCGTCGCCGTGGATGACGAAGTCGAGGGCCAGCTCGCGGGTCTCGGCGTCCCACCAGCGCACGGTGTACGTCCGCGTCACAGGCCACTGCTCGCGCGGGAACTCCTCGCGGATGCGCTGTATGTCGAAGGGTTCCGGGTAAGTGACGCCTTCGGCGGCGAAGAGCAGCTTCACGTAGTGATCGGTGCACTCGCCCGCCGTGAACTCGGCGAGGCCCTCGCCGCCGAGGATCACGCGCTGCATGTGCGGGGTCAGCCGCTCCGTGCGCACGACCTGCGCGACATGGGCCTTCGGTGCTTTGCGTGCCGGACGTTCTGTCATGGCGACGGCCTCCCCTGATGATCCTCAATTACTTAGGCTTACCTAAGCTAACACCTCAGGTGTTGTCCAGGATGGAGAGCAGTCGCGTCAGTGAGCCGCCGAGGCCCCAGCGGGCCGCCAGCTCGTCCAGGGTGGCGGGGTCGCGCGGCTCGCGGGGGAGTGCGAGGTCCACCTCCGGCAGCGGCACGTCCTGCGCCACCCGCACGACCTTCGGCGCGACCGCCACATACGCGCGGGACTCGTCGAGCCGCTTGCGCTGCGACGGCGTGAGCTTCGACTTCGGGTCGTCGACGGCGGCCATGATCCCGGCCAGGTCGCCGAACGCGTCCAGGAGCTTGGCCGCCGTCTTCTCGCCGATGCCGGGCACGCCGGGCAGGCCGTCGCTCGGGTCGCCGCGCAGCAGCGCGAGGTCCACATAGCCGGGCCCGTCCACGCCGTACTTCTCGCGCAGCCACGCCTCGTCCGTCGTCTGGAGGGTGCCGACGCCCTTCAGGGGATAGAGGACGCGGATACCGCGCTTGTCGTCCACCAGCTGATAGAGGTCGCGGTCGCCGGTGACGATGTCCACCGGGCCGGTGGCGCGGGCCGCGAAGGTGCCGATCACGTCGTCCGCCTCGTACGCCTCGACGCCGACGCGGGCGATGCCGAGCGCGTCGAGGACGGCCTCGATGACCGGCACCTGCGGGGCCAGGGTGTCGGGGGTCTCCTCGGCGTCCGGGCCCTGCGCGACCTCCTCGGCGACGCGGTGCGCCTTGTACGACGGGATGAGCTCGACGCGCCAGTGCGGGCGCCAGTCCGCGTCCATGCACGCGACAAGGTCGTCCGGCCGGTGGTCCTGGACGAGGCGGGCGATGAAGTCGAGCAGTCCGCGCACGGCGTTGACCGGAGTGCCGTCCGAAGCCTTCACGGACTCCGGGACGCCGAAATAGGCCCGGAAGTAGAGGGACGCCGTGTCGAGGAGCATGAGCCGTCGAGTTCGCTGAGTCACATCGCGCATCATGCCGCACGGCACCGACAGCGCGACCGCGCAGCGCACGAGGCCCCCGGCCGCGCCGCCCCGACAAGGCGACCGCGTTGCGCATCGCGCCCCACCGTGCCGAGAACGCAACGGATGTGAGCTGAGTCACTCCTGAGTTTGGTTCGCATAAGTGGGGGCAGGGGCGCACCCGGAACGAACCCGGTCGCGCATTCAACTTTTCGATCGGTAAGCGGGCAGACGCCGCGTCGCTCCACGGCCCGCCGGCGGGGGAGGCGGGCCGTCTTGGTTCAACCCGAGAGGTGTATGTGTCCAGGCTGCAGGCCGAGCACTTGTACAAGGTGTTCGGCAGACGACCCGATGACGCGGTGGAGAAAATCCGCCACGGAGCCGACCGAGAGGAGCTGCGCGCCGACGGCACCACCGCTGCCGTGATCGACGCCTCCTTCGAGGTCGAGCCGGGCCAGATCTTCGTCGTCATGGGTCTCTCGGGATCCGGCAAGTCCACGTTGCTGCGCATGCTCAACGGACTGTCGGAGCCGACGGCCGGCCACGTCCGCTTCGACGGTCAGGACCTGACCGAACTGAGCGCCCGCGAGATGCGGGAGGTGCGCTCCAAGAAGATCAGCATGGTCTTCCAGCACTTCGCGCTCTTCCCGCACCGCAGCGTCCTGGAGAACGCCGGCTACGGCCTCGAGGTGCAGGGCGTCCCGCGCGCCGAGCGCGAGAAGCGCGCCACCGAGGCACTGGAGCTCGCGGGCCTCAAGGGCTGGGAGAAGTCCTGGCCCGACGAGCTGTCCGGCGGCATGCAGCAGCGCGTGGGCCTCGCCCGCGCGCTCGCCACCGACGCCGACCTGCTCCTCATGGACGAGTCGTTCAGCGCGCTCGACCCGCTGATCCGCCGCGACATGCAGGACCAGCTCCTGGTGCTCCAGAAGCGGCTGAAGAAGACCATCGTCTTCATCACCCACGACCTCAACGAGGCCATGCGCCTGGGCGACCAGATCGCCGTCATGCGCGACGGCCGTATCGTCCAGATCGGCACCGCCGAGGACATCCTCGTCACCCCGGCCAACGACTACGTCGCCGCGTTCACGCAGGACGTCGACCGCTCCCGCGTGCTCACGGCGGGCGCGATCATGGCCGACCCCGACGAGGACTTCGTGAGGGCCGACGCCCCCGCGACGGTCACCGAGGACACCCCGATCATCGAGCTGTTCACGCCCTGCTCCACCAGCGGTGTGGCGGTCGCCGTGACCGACGCCGACGGCAAGCTCGTCGGCGTCGTGCCCCGGGCCAGGCTGCTCGCCGTGCTCGGCGAACCGATGGACGCCGAGGACGAGCCGCAGGAGAGCGAGAAGGTGGTCAGCGGTGCCTAGGATTCCGTTCGGCGAGTGGGTCAACGACACCGTCGACTGGCTGCTCAGCCACATGGCCTGGCTGTTCGACTTCTTCAAGACCGTCTTCCAGGGCGCCTACGACGGCATAGCCGACGTGCTCCAGGCGCCCGAGCCGCTGCTGCTCGCGGGCATCTTCGCCGTCATCGCGTTCTGGCTGCGCGGCGTGGTCGCCGGTGTGCTGACCTTCGCCGGCTTCGCGTTCATCGTCTCGCTGGAGCTGTGGGACCACGCGATGATGACGCTGGCCCTGGTGCTCGTCTCGACGGTCATCGCGCTGGTCATCTCCGTGCCCGTGGGCATCTGGGCGGCGCGGTCCAGCACGGTCAGCGGCATCGTCCGCCCGGTGCTCGACTTCATGCAGACGCTGCCGGCGATGATCTACCTCATCCCCGCCATCCTCTTCTTCGGGATGGGCGCCCCGGCAGGCATCGTCGCCACCCTGATCTTCGCCCTGGCCCCCGGCGTCCGCATGACGGAGCTGGGCATCCGCCAGGTCGACAAGGAACTGGTCGAGGCCGCCGACGCGTTCGGCACCACGCCGCGCAACATCCTGCTGCGCGTCCAGCTGCCCCTCGCCCTGCCCACGATCATGGCCGGTGTCAACCAGGTCATCATGCTGGGCCTGTCCATGGCCGCCATCGCGGGCATGGTCGGCACGGAGGGCCTCGGCGCCGACGTGAACGAATCCATCGGCCAGCTCAACGTGGGCCTCGGCTCCGAGGCCGGTATCGCCATCGTCATCCTGGCGATCTACCTGGACCGGATGACCGGCGCCCTCGGCACCCAGGTCTCCCCGCTGGGCCGGCGCGCCGTCGCGAAGCTGCGGGCCGCGCAGGGCCTGAACATCTGGACCTACCGCCCGCAGGCCGCCGTCGCGGTCGTCGGCGTGGTCGTCCTCGCCCTCATCGCGGGCGGCATGGGGATCTTCGGCGGCTCGAAGTCCGAGGACACCGCCACGGACGCCAAGAACGTCGGCCAGGGCAAGCGGCTCAACATCGGCTACATCCCCTGGGACGAGGGCGTCGCCTCCACCTTCCTCTGGAAGGAGATCCTGGAGCAGCGCGGCTACAAGCCGCAGACCAAGCAGCTGGAGGCGGGCCCGCTCTACACCTCGCTGGCGCAGGGCAGCATCGACTTCCAGACCGACGGGTGGCTCCCGACGACGCACGCCGCGTACTGGAAGAAGTACGGCGACAAGCTGGAGGACATGGGCTCGTGGTTCGGCCCGACCTCGCTGGAGCTCTCCGTGCCCTCGTACGTGAAGGGTGTCGACTCGCTCGAGGACCTCAAGGGCAAGAGCGGCAAGTTCAAGGGCAAGATCGTCGGCATCGAGCCGAGCGCCGGCATGATGGGGCTCCTCAAGGACAAGGTCCTCAAGGAGTACGGCCTCGACAAGGAGTACAAGGTCGTCGACGGCTCCACGCCGGCGATGCTGGCCGAGCTGAAGCGCGCGTACGCCAAGAAGGAACCGATCGTCACCACGCTCTGGTCGCCGCACTGGGCGTACAGCGACTTCGACCTGAAGAAGCTCAAGGACCCGAAGGGCGCCTGGGGCAAGGGCGACGGCGTGCACTCGCTGGCGCGCAAGGGCTTCTCCGACGAGAACCCGCTGGTCGCCAAGTGGCTCAAGGACTTCAAGATGAGCGAGAAGCAGCTCACGGGTCTTGAGGCGGAGATCAACAAGGCGGGCAAGGGCAAGCAGCAGGAAGCCGTCCGTGCCTGGCTGAAGAAGAACCCCGGCATCGTCGACAAGCTCGCCCCGCTGCCGGACGACTCCACCCCCGCCGAGGCGAAGCGTCCGCTGAACGCCGCGTACTTCGCGTGGGACGAGAACATCGCCGTCACCAATCTGTGGAAGCGCGTCCTGGAGAAGCGCGGCTACAAGATGAAGCTGACGCCGGCCGACGTCGGCCCGGTCTACACCGCCCTCGCCCAGGGCGACCTCGACCTGGACCTCGACGCCTGGCTGCCCACGGCCCAGAAGCAGTACTGGGACAAGAACAAGGCGAACCTCAAGGACCTCGGCTCCTGGTACAGCCCGACGTCGCTGGAGATCGCCGTCCCGTCCTACGTCAAGGACGTGAAGTCGCTCGAGGACCTCAAGGGCAAGGGCGACAAGTTCAAGGGCAAGATCATCGGCATCGAGCCCGGCACGGGTGTGATGACGGCGCTCAAGGACAAGGTGCTCCCCGGCTACGGCCTCGACAAGGAGTACAAGATCGTCCCCGGTTCCACGCCGGCGATGCTCTCCGAGCTGAAGTCGGCCTACGCCAAGAAGGAGCCGGTCGCGGTCCTGCTCTGGTCACCGCACTGGGCGTACAACGAGTACAAGCTCACCAAGCTGAAGGACCCCAAGGGCGGCTTCGGCAAGGGCGACACGATCCGCACCATCTCCAGCAAGAAGTTCCCCGAGCAGTACCCGCAGCTCACGAAGTGGCTCAAGGACTTCAAGATGAGCGAGCAGCAGCTGGCCAGCCTGGAGAACGAGATCAACAAGGCGGGCAAGGGCAATGAGCCCGAGGCCGTCGACGCCTGGCTGAAGAAGAACCCGGGATTCGAGCAGAAGATGACGGCAGCGAAGTAGCCGGAACCTTTCCTCTCCTCCGGGGGAACCCTTCCTCTCCCTGAAGGGGTGGGCCTCGCCTTGTGGCGAAGCCCACCCCTTCCGGCGTTCCCTGCGGGCCGCTCACTCCATAACCTCGACTGGGCCCAGCTCGAACACATACCTGAACGTGAGACCCCGCCCGTGACCGTGACCGCGAGGCAGCCGAGGACGGCGCTCTTCCTCGCCGCCGCCGCACTGGCCCTGGCCACCGCCCTGCTCGTCGCGCAGCTCGCCCGGGCCGACGCCGCCCCCGCCTCGGCGGGCACCGCGCGCCTCGCCGCGCTCGCCGAGGACGTGACCGCCGCCGACGGGCACCGCTACGACGCGCGGGACCACACCGGCCGCACCATGGACGCCGCACAGATCGAACAGGACCCGGCAGGCGGCTACCTCGCCGTCTACCACACGCTCCTCGCCGACGGCCGCTTCCACGCAGCCGTCGCCACCTCCACCGACCTGCGCCACTGGCAGCGCCGCCACGACTTCGGCCCCGGCACGCACCAGGCCTCGCTCGCGCACGACGGCCGCGGGGGCTACGTCCTCGCGTACGAGAAGGACCCGCGCAACCACATCGCCGTCCGGGCGTACGAGAACCGCACGGCGCTGCTCGACGGGCGTGCCCGCCGGGCCTTCGACGCGCCGCTGACCCTCTCGCGCTGCGCCGAGGGAACCCCGAGCGTCACCGCCGTGCGCGGCGCCACCATCCACCTCACCGGGCACTACCGGGCGGGCTGCGACACCGACCGCCAGCTGCGCGCCACCCTCACCGGCTTCCGGCACTGGCACGCCGAGCCCGACCGGCGCCTGGACCGTGCCGTGCGCGTCTGGGGCAACGGCGGCAACATCGGCGACCGGGCGCCCGTCGAGCTCGGCGGGCAGCGCGTGGTGCTCGTCGAGGGGCAGGGGCGGCGGGGCGACTTCGGCAGCTGGGGCACGTACGCCTACGACCCCCCGAGTGGCCGCGCGGACCGCCTCCACATCCGCACGCACGGCGGCAGCCGCTCCTTCGCCAACCCGTCGGCGACCCTGCTCACCGATCCGCGGGGCCGTCCGGCCCTGCTCGTCAGCCTGTTCGTACCGGCTGAGGGTTCCGCGCCCGGGGAGGCCGGACAACTGCTCTACTGGCACAAGCTGTAGCTCCACCGGCAGAAGCTGCGGGGGTCGGTCCCGGCAACGGGGCGAAACCGTTTGGCGAACATGCGTAGGGTGCAGAAAACCCCTCAGGGTTGAGAGCGGCCCGATGCGCTGAAGGGAGCCGAGGCGATGGATGAGCACAAGGAGACCCTCCGGGTGGGCTCTGCCGTGCGGCGGCGCCGCCGCCAGCTGGAGCTCACCCTCGCCGTCGTCGCCGAGCGCAGCGGACTCTCCGTGCCGTTCCTCAGCCAGATCGAGAACGAGCGGGCCCGGCCCAGCTCACGGTCCCTGCAGCGGGTCGCCGACGCGCTGTGCACCACCGACGTGGAGCTCCTGGCCGCCGCCGACCCGGCCCGCACCGTCGAGGTGGTGCGCGCCGACGACGCCACGGACCTGGAAGGCTCGACGCCCCAGGCGCGGGTACGGGAACTGGCGCGCGGCCACCATCAACTGCATGCCCTGGAGTTCATCGGGGACCACGACGAGGGGCGCGAGTTCCAGCACCGCAACGACGAGCTGATGTACGTCGTCGAGGGCGCCGTCGAGATGGAGGCCGAAGGCCGCGCCTACCGCCTCGGGCGCGGCGACACCCTGTTCCTCACGGGCGGGGTGCGGCACCGCTGGCGGGCCACAGTGCCGGACACCCGGGTCCTGGTGATCGCCGTGGGGGACCACATCGAAGCGGTGGACGACAGGGGGCGCTGACGTGCCGCTCACGCGTGGCCCGCTGCGGGTCGTCTCGCTGGTGCCCTCGCTGACCGAGG
The DNA here is from genome assembly GCF_055597165.1 of Streptomyces sp. NPDC039480. Taxonomy (NCBI): domain Bacteria; kingdom Bacillati; phylum Actinomycetota; class Actinomycetes; order Kitasatosporales; family Streptomycetaceae; genus Streptomyces; species Streptomyces sp. NPDC039480. The sequence goes on from NZ_JBVITX010000006.1 coordinate 289,468, forward strand.
CGGTCGCGGTCACCGTGCCGGGGGCGCTGGTCGGTGCGACCGACTGGTGCAGCCATCCGGCGGACCTCGACGTGCGGCGGGTGGGCGGCACGAAGAACCCCGACGTGCCCCGCATCGTCGCCCTCGCGCCCGACCTCGTCGTCGCCAACGAAGAGGAGAACCGCGCCCCCGACCTGGCGGCGCTGCGCGCGGCCGGCGTCGAGGTCCTCGTGACGGAGGTGCGGACGCTGGACCAGGCCTTCCGCGAGCTGACCCGCGTCCTCGCGGCGTGCGGGGCGGAGCGGCGGCCGCGGTGGCTGGCGGACGCGGAGGCGGCGTGGCAGGGATGGGCGGCCCCCTCGGTCCGCCTGCGCGGGGCGGTGCCGATCTGGCGGCGGCCATGGATGGTCCTGGGCCGCGACACGTTCGCGGGAGACCTGCTCGCGCGCATGGGCGTCGACAACGCGTACGCCGCGCACGCCGAGCGGTACCCGCGCGTCCCGATCGAGGAACTGCGGGCGGTCGGCCCGGACTTGGTGGTGCTTCCCGACGAGCCGTACCGCTTCACGCGCGAGGACGGCCCCGAGGCGTTCCCGGCGGACACCCCGGTCGCCCTGGTCAGCGGCCGCCACCTCACCTGGTACGGGCCGTCGCTCGCGGAGGCTCCCGCGGTGCTCGGCGCGGCGCTGCGGGCGGCGCGTCCGGCGGGGGAGTTCTAGCGCAGCGCGATGAGTCCGGCGTCCGTCGGCCGGAACCCGCAGGCGTCGAAGTAGAAACCGCGCAGGTGCTCGTCGAAGTCGACGTGGAGCCACTCGCACCGCGCCGCGCGGGCGCCGCGCGCCGCGGCTGCCAGGAGTTCGGTGCCGATGCCGCTGCCCCGCCGGTCCCGGACGACCATCGTGTCGAGGACGAAGGCGTGGACCCCGCCGTCCCAGGCGACGTTGACGAACCCGACGAGACTGCCCGCCTCGTGGGCCACGACCCAGCCGAGGCTGTGGCGGTGGACCTGGGCGTGCCACTCGATGGGCAGCGGGGCGTGCTCGAACGCCTCCGCGTGCAGGGCGTTGACGGCCGCGTCGGTGAATTCCCCGCGCCACTCGTAGGTGATGGTCATGCCGGCATCGTAGGGCGGGGGAGCGCCGTGCCCCGCAGGAGATCCGCCGCGGGAGAGCTCAGCGCGGGGCCGCGAGCAGCTTGCCGCCTGCGACGCCCCGCAGGGTGTGCGTCAGGGCCACGGCCCACGCGGCCAGCAGGAAGAGGAAGAGGCCGGTCGCGAGCCAGGCGAACGCGGTGAGGCCGGTGTGTTGCGCGAGGCCCTCCGCGCCGGTCACGCAGGTGCCGATGGGGAAGGTGAACGCCCACCAGGTCATGGCGAAGCCCATGCCGCGACGGCGGGCGCGCACCACCATGGCTCCGGCGAGCGCCAGCCACAGCAGGGCGAAGCCCAGCACGGGGACGCCGTAGAGGACGGCGAAGACGAGGAAACCGCGGTCGAGGGGAGCGGGGACGACGCCCGGGGCGAAGTCGGCGAACTTGTTCGCGGCGGTCGTGGACTGGCCCAGCGGGCCGAGCACCAGGAACAGGGTGGGGGTGAGCGCCAGGGGCAGCGGGCCCGCGGTCACCAGGCGGGCGAAGATCACCGGCAGCATCACCAGGGTGGCGAGCAGACTCAGGCCGAACATCGCGAGACAGGCGTACAGCAGCGTCTGCCGGTCCTGGCCCGCGGGCAGGTGGGGTATGAGCAGCGGTCCCACGGCCGCCGACACCATGGGCGCCACCACGGGCAGCAGCCACACCGGCGAGGCCTGGTCGACGGTGACGCGGTGCCGGGTCACCATCAGATAGGGGATGGCGACGGCCGCCACGAGCCCGATGGCGGTGCCCGCGGTGAACAGCACGGTGTCGACCGCGACGGCCGCGCCCGTGCCGATCCAGTCCTCGCCGACGATCAGGGTGCCGGCGCCGACCGCGAGCAGGGCCATCGAGAGACAGCCGTAGAACGGTGCCACGGCCGGGTCGAGCAGATGGGCCCGGGCCTGGTCGCGGTGGTGGATCCAGTGCGCGGCACGGGCGGTGAGCAGCACGGCCAGCAGCACGGACGACAGCGCCCACACGATCGTGCAGCCCGTGCGCAGCCCCGTGAACTGATACGGCAGCGTCGCGCCCGCGTTGGCGATGATGGCGGTGCCCATGACGGAGGCGTACCAGTTCGGGCCGAGGTGCCGGACCGCGAGGGCACGGCTGCCGGGGGCGGTGGGGGAGACGGCGACGGGGGGAGCGGTGGTGACCATGGGTCCACCGTCGTCCGCGGAGGACGGCGCGACCAGGGAGTGCTCTTCTATGGGGGCATAAGCTGGCTTTATGAGTACGTCCCCTGCGTCGCCCGAGCCCGCCGCCTCCGCTCCCGCCCCTGCCGCCTCTGCTCCCGCCCCCGCCCACACTCCTGAGGCGTCCCTCGCGCACCGCGTGCCCGACCTCGGCGCGCTCCAGCTGTTGCTCGCCGTGGCGCGGCTCGGCAGTCTCGGGCGGGCCGCCCGTGAGCTCGGCATCACGCAGCCCGCGGCGAGCAGCCGGGTGCGGGCGATGGAGCGGCAGCTGGGCGTCGCGCTCGTCGACCGGTCGCCCCGCGGCTCGCGCCTCACCGACGCGGGCGCCCTGGTCACCGACTGGGCGGGCCGCATCGTGGAGGCGGCGGAGGCCTTCGACGCGGGGGCGCAGGCGCTGCGCGTGCGGCGGGACTCGCGGCTCCGGGTGGCGGCCAGCATGACGATCGCCGAGTATCTGCTGCCGGGCTGGCTGATCGCCCTGCGGACGCAGCGGCCCGACACGGCGGTGTCCCTGCTCGCGGGGAACTCCGCCGCCGTCGCCTCCCGGCTGCTGGCCGGCGAGGCGGACCTCGGCTTCGTCGAGGGGCTCACCGTGCCGGGCGGCCTCGACGAGGTCGTCGTCGCACACGACCGCCTGGTCGTCGTGACGGCGCCGGGGCACCCGTGGGCGCGGCGCAGGAAGCCGCTCGCGGCGGCGGAGCTGGCGGCGACGCCGCTGATCCTGCGCGAGGAGGGTTCGGGCACCCGGCAGGTCCTCGACGCGGCGCTCGGCGGGCTCGCCCGCCCCCTGATCGAGCTGTCGTCCACGACGGCGGTGAAGGCCTCGGCGGTGAGCGGTGCGGGCCCCTCGGTCCTGAGCGAGCTCGCGGTCGGCGAGGAGCTGGCGGCACGGCGGCTGGTGGAGATCCCCCTGGCCGAGGTCAGGCTGCGCAGGGAGCTGCGGGCGGTCTGGCCGACGGGGCATCGCCCGGCGGGGCCGGGGCGGGATCTGCTGGCGCTGACGCGGGGTGGGGCGGGGGGTGGAGGGCGGCGGTCGTGAGCGAGAGGGGATGCAAACAGGGTGTTCACAACGGATCGTTGACTACATAGTGTGCGTCCGCCCATGATGGGCTCATGTCGCATCCCGAACAGTCCGAAACCGTCGACCCGTTCACGCCGCCGCACCCCGAACAGGCCCGCGCGCAGCGCGTATACGCGTCGCTGATGCGCGTCGCCGAGCGCTACGCCGCCGACGACGAGCAGCGTCGGCGCCAGGTCCACCCCACCGTCCTCGGTCCGCACGAAGCCGTGCGGCTCGTCTCGTTCCTGCTCAGCGGCGCCGCGCTGCCCGTCGAGGGCGAGCCCGAGGTGGACCACGCCGACATCACCGCGGCCCTCACCCTCCTGCCGCTTGTCCGCGGCGAGCTGGACGAGCTGGAGACCGGCCTCCTCCAGATGGCGCGCGGGCGCGGCATGACCTGGCCCGAGATCGCCTTCGGGCTGGGCCTCGGCACCCCGCAGGCCGCCCGGCAGCGGTACGAGCGGCTGGCGTCGCGTACGGCGGGCGAGGCGGAGTAGCCCCCGGCGGGCCCGGGGGAGGGGGAGTCACTGGCGGCCGGGAAATTCCGTGGCGGCCCGCCCGGGCCCCCGCCCACCATGGGTGGCATGAACCTCACCGCGCCCCCGGCGACCGGCGTCCGCACCCCCTGGTGGCAGCTCCCCCCGCACGTGCGGGACGGGTTGGCGGACGCGCTCGGCGCGCCGGTGGTCGAGGCGGTGACGCAGCGCGGCGGTTTCTCGCCGGGTGCCGCCGCCCGGGTACGGCTCGACGACGGGCGGCGGGCGTTCGTGAAGGCCGTCAGCTCCGAGGCCAACCCGGGCAGCCCCGCGCTGCACCGCGCCGAGGCCAGGAACTCCGCCGCCCTGCCCGAGTCGGTGCCCGCGCCCCGGCTCCTCGCCTCCTACGACGACGGGACCTGGGTCGCGCTCGCCTTCGAGGACGTCGACGGGAGACAGCCCCATGTGCCGTGGCGCGCCGAGGAGTTCGGACGTGTCCTGGACGCGGTGGACGCCCTCTCGCGGCAGCTGACGCCCTCGCCCGTCGCCGCTCCCTCCGCCGGAGAGGCCGTGGCGAACATGTTCCGGGGGTGGGAACGGCTCGTCGAAGAGGGCGCGGAGAACAACGACAGGGTCGACCCGTGGGCCCGCCGCCACCTGTCCGACCTGGCCGAACTCGCCGCGCCCGCGGCCGCGTCCGTCGCGGGCGACACCCTCGCCCACGCCGACCTGCGCGCCGACAACATGCTGTTCACGTCCGACGGCGGCCGGGTCGTCTTCGTCGACTGGCCGCACGCCGTGCGCGCGACGCCCTGGTTCGACCTGCTCGTCATGCTGCCGTGCGTGCGGGCCCAGGGCGGCCCCGACCCGGAGGAGGTGTTCACCGCCCAGCGGGTGGGCCGAGCTGCCGACCCGAAGGGGGTGACCGCGGCGCTCGCGGGCCTCGCCGGATTCTTCGTACGCCACTCTCTGCGGCCCGATCCGCCCGGCCTGCCGACCCTGCGTGCCTTCCAGGCCGCCCAGGGCGCGGCGGCCCTGGAGTGGCTCAGGAAGCGGCTCGGACCAGCGCTGCCATGACGCGCGTGTCCTCGCCCGCCTCCGGGTGCCACTGCACGCCGAGCGCCCAGGCGGGACCGGGGAGTTCGACGGCCTCGACGGTGCCGTCCTCGGCGTACGCGGAGATCACGAGATCCCTGCCGAGGCGGTCCACCGCCTGGTGGTGGTAGGTCGGCACGTCCGTGGACGCGTCCGGCACGATCGACTCGTACAGCGTGCCGGGGACCGGCTTCACCGTGTGCGTGCCGAAGGTGCCCGCCCGCTCCACGTGCCCGTCCAGGTGCTGGATCAGGGTGCCGCCGAGCGCCACGTTCATGAGCTGCATGCCGCGGCAGATGCCGAGCAGCGGTGTGCCGGACGCCAGCGCGGCCTCGATCAGGGCGAGTTCCCAGGCGTCCCGCTCCCGGGCGGGCGGCCCCGTGCGCTCCTCGCGCGCCGCGCCGTACCGCGCGGGCTCGACGTCCGGGCCGCCCGCGACGACCACACCGTCGAGCCGGTCGACGACGGAGCGCGCGTGCGCCGGGTCGTCCGGCGGCAGCATCGCGGTCATGCCGCACGCCGCCCGCACCAGGCGCGGATAGCCGGCCGGCAGCACGGCCGCGGGCAGCTCCCAGACGCCCCAGCTCACCTTGGACTCCAGATAGGTGCTGACCCCGATCAGCGGCCTGCCGCCGCTCACTGTGCTCTTCTCGCCGTTCTCGCGCACCGTTCTCCCGTATCTCTTCCGCACGTTCGCTGCCGCAGGTTCTCTTCCGTACGTTCTCTGCCGTACGTCGTCTTCTGTACGTCCTCTTCCGTACGGCGATCAGTCGCGTTCCAACTCTGCCTCGGCCGCCGCGAGCGCCGCGAACTCCTCCTCCGGTGCGCGCGCCACCAGATGCTTGCGGCTGTAGAGGCCGAAGTAGGCGAGGGCGACCACGTACACCGCGAGGGCGATGAGCGCCGCCGTCACGTCCACCAGGAACGTCGCGACCAGCGCGGCACACGCGAGGACCAGAGCGACGGACGAGGTCAGGACGCCGCCCGGGGTGCGGTACGGCCGCTGGAGCTCCGGCTCGCGGCGGCGCAGCACGATGTGCGAGAGCGACATCAGGGCGTACGAGATGGTGGCGCCGAAGACCGCGACGTTCAGCATGCGGGCGCCGTCACCGGTCGCCGCGGCCAGCCCGAAGCCGATCGCGCCCGGGACGAGCAGGCCCAGGTAGGGGGCCTTGCGGCTGCTGGTGAGCGAGAGGAAGCGGGGGAGGTAGCCGGCCCGGGAGAGCGCGAAGAGCTGGCGTGAGCCCGCGTAGATGAGGGAGAAGAAGGAGGCGACCAGGCCGGCGAGGCCCGCGTAGTTGATGACGCGGCTCAGGCCGGTCGCGTCGCCGTCCGGCTGGAGTGCCTCGACCAGGGGGTTGCCCGCGTCCTGGATCGCGTTCGCGCCGCGCGCGCCCGCCGAGGCGAAGAAGGTGAGCAGCGCGAGGGCGACGAGGATGGCCATCGACCAGCGGATCGCGCGCGGCAGCGTGCGCGCCGGGTCCTTGGTCTCCTCGGCGGCCAGCGGCACGCCCTCGACCCCGAGGAAGAACCACATGCCGAACGGGAACGCCGCCCAGATGCCCAACAGCCCCATGGGAAGCCAGGAGTTGGCGCCGAAGGCGTCGGCGTCCACGGGGATGTCGTTCAGCTTCGACGCGTCGAAGTCCATGAAGGCGCCGACCGCGAAGACGAGCAGCGCCGCCACCGCGATGCCGGTGACGACGAAGCTGAAGCGCAGCGCCTCGCCGACGCCCCACAGGTGGATGCCGATGAAGATGACGAAGCAGGCCAGATAGACGGGCCAGCCCGAGGTGAGGCCGAAGAGGCCCAGCGACTCGACGTAGTCACCGATGAAGATGGAGATCGCGGCCGGCGCCAGGATGTACTCGATCAGGATCGCCGTGCCGGTCAGGAAGCCGCCCCAGGGGCCGAGCGCGCGCCGCGCGAAGCCGTAGCCGCCGCCCGCGGTGGGCAGGACGGACGACAGCTCCGCCAGCGAGAAGACCATGCACGCGTACATCACGCCCATGAGCGCCATCGCGATCGCGAGGCCGCCGAAGCCTCCCTCCGCGAGGCCGAAGTTCCAGCCCGAGAAGTCGCCGGACACGACGTAGGCGACGCCGAGTCCGGTGAGCAGCAGCCAGCCCGCGCTGCCCCTGCGGAGCGTTCTGCGCTCCAGATAGTCTTCCGCCGGTGGTTCGGCCGGGCTCGGCTTGCTGGACTCCACGGTCATGGCACGGCTCCCATGCGACGGCGCTGCGGCGGGTGACTCAGACGGGGGACTCAAAGGAACGGATCCATACCTTTGCCGTGCGAGGTGCGAGAAAGCAAGCCCCTTGCGTTACACGACGGTTAACCGCTCCTCACGCTCCTCACGTCAGGAAGCCCCGCAGCAGGGCCGCCGTTCCCGCGCAGTGCTCGCGCATCATCTCCCGCGCGCCGTCCGCGTCCCCGTCGAGCACCGCCTCGACGAGCGCGGTGTGCTGGCGCTGCGAGTGCTCCAGGTTCCGCACCAGCAGCGGGATGCAGTCGAGGAGGTCGTTGACGGTCGCGCGGACCGCCGCGTACTGCGCGGTGAGCGACGGCGACCCGCACAGCTCGGCGAGCGTGAGGTGCAGCAGCGTATCGAGCCTGCGGTACTCCGCAAGGGGTGCGTCGTGGGTCTGCGCGAGCGCCGTGCGCAGCCGGTCCGCCTGCTCGTCGGTGAGCCCGTGCGCCGCGCAGAGCCCGGCCGCGCCGACCTCCAGGACCTCGCGGAAGCGCAGCGCGTCCTCGACGTCGACGTCCTTGATGCGGCGGCGCAGCTCGTCCTCGCCCGGCGCCTCGGGGCGCGGCCGCACGAACGTGCCGCCGTACCGCCCGCGCCGCGACTCGACGAGCCCCTGGTCCTGCAGCACCTTCAGGACCTCGCGCAGCGTCACCCGGCTGATGCCGAGGCGGTCGGCGAGCTCCCGCTCCGACGGCAGCCGTTCGCCGCCGGGCACCAGGCCGAGGCGGACGACCTGGAGGATCTGCTCCAGGGCCTCCTCGAAGCCGTTGCCCGCCCGCACCGGACGCAGTACCGGTGTCAGCCGGTCGTCGTCCGGCGCCGCGGACGGCGTGCCCTCTTCCGTGTGCGACATGCCCGTACCCCCTTCCCAAGCAAAGGTTCTCGGCAATACCTTATGGCTCCCGGCTGACCCAAGGAGGCATTTCCCGTGGCAGACCGCACACCCCCGCTCGCCGTCGAGGAGCTGAAGGCCCTCGTAGCGAGCGGCGAGATCGACACGGTCGTCCTGGCCTTTCCCGATATGCAGGGGCGGCTCCAGGGCAAGCGGTTCGCCGCCCGCTTCTTCCTCGAAGAGGTCCTCGAGCACGGCACGGAGGGCTGCAACTACCTCCTCGCCGTCGACGCGGACATGAACACCGTCGACGGCTACGCGATGTCCTCCTGGGACCGCGGCTACGGCGACTTCGCCATGCACGCCGACCTCTCCACGCTGCGCCGCGTCCCCTGGAACGAGGGGACCGCGATGCTCATCGCGGACCTCGCCTGGAACGACTCCTCGCCCGTCGTGGCCGCGCCCCGCCAGATCCTCCGCCGCCAGCTGGAGCGGCTCGCGGAGCTCGGCTACACCGCCCACGTCGGCACGGAGCTCGAATTCATCGTCTTCAAGGACACCTACGAGCAGGCGTGGGACGCCGGATACAAGGACCTCACACCGGCCAACCAGTACAACATCGACTACTCCGTCCTCGGCACCGGCCGCATCGAGCCGCTCCTCCGCCGCATCCGCAACGACATGGCGGCCGCCGGACTCGTCGTCGAATCGGCCAAGGGCGAGTGCAACCCGGGCCAGCACGAGATCGTGTTCAAGTACGACGAGGCCCTCGTCACCTGCGACCAGCACGCCATCTACAAGACCGGCGCCAAGGAGATCGCGGCCCAGGAGGGCGTCTCCCTCACCTTCATGGCCAAGTTCAACGAGCGCGAGGGCAACTCCTGTCACATCCACCTCTCGCTCCAGGACGCCGACGGCAACAACGTCATGGCGGGCTCTCCCGACGACCCGGGAGGCATGTCACCCGTCATGCGGCACTTCCTCGCGGGCCAGCTCGCGGCGCTCCGCGACTTCTCCCTCCTCTACGCGCCGAACATCAACTCCTACAAGCGGTTCCAGCCCGGCACGTTCGCGCCGACCGCCGCCGCCTGGGGACACGACAACCGCACCTGCGCGCTGCGCGTGGTCGGCCACGGCCGCTCGATGCGCTTCGAGAACCGCCTCCCCGGCGGCGACGTGAACCCGCACCTCGCGGTCGCCGGACTGATCGCCGCCGGCCTGCACGGCATAGAACAGAAGCTCGAACTGCCGGACGAGTGCACGGGAAACGCCTACACCGGCGACTACGAACACGTCCCCACCACCCTGCGCGAGGCCGCCGAGCTCTGGGAGAACAGCCCCATCGCCAAGGCCGCCTTCGGCGACGAGGTGGTCGCGCACTACCGCAACATGGCGCGGGTCGAGCTGCAGGCCTTCGACTCCGCGGTGACCGACTGGGAGCTCCGCCGCTCCTTCGAACGCATGTGAGGCAGCCTTGCTCGACGTATCGAAACTCGACGCATCGAAACCCGACGTATCGAAACTCGACGTACTGAACCCGGCGACGGAAGAGGTCGTCGCGACCGTCCCCGCCGCCACCGCGCAGGACGTCGACGCCGCCGTCACCCGCGCCGCACGCGCCCAGGAGCAGTGGGCCGCGGCCGCCCCCGCCGACCGCGCCCGGCTCCTGCGCCGCTTCGCCGCCCAGGTCGACGACCACCTCGAGGAGCTGGCCCGCCTGGAGGTCCGCGAAGCCGGGCACGTCATCGGCAACGCCCGCTGGGAGGCGGGCAACGTCCGCGACCTCCTCGACTTCTCCGCCGGGGGAGCCGAGCGGCTGAGCGGCCGGCAGATCCCCGTACCCGGCGGCCTGAACGTCACCGTCCTCGAACCCCTCGGCGTCGTCGGCGTCATCGCCCCCTGGAACTTCCCGATGCCGATCGCCGCGTGGGGCACGGCGCCCGCCCTCGCGGCAGGCAACGCGGTGATCCTCAAACCGGCCGAGACGACCCCGCTCACCGCGCTCCGCCTCGCCGAACTCGCCCTGGCGGCGGGCCTCCCCGAAGGGCTCTTCCAGGTCCTGCCCGGCACCGGCGCGGAAGCGGGCAACGCCCTCGTCGAGCACCCCGGCGTCGCCAAGATCGTCTTCACCGGCTCCACCCGCGTCGGCAAGCAGATCATGGCCACCTGCGCCGACCGGGTGAAGCGGCTGACCCTGGAACTCGGCGGCAAGAGCCCGAACATCGTCTTCGCCGACGCCGACGTGGAAGCGGCGGCCCTCGCCACCCCCATGTCGTACCTGGACAACTCCGGCCAGGACTGCTGCGCCCGCACCCGCGTCCTCGTACAGCGATCGGTGTACGACCGCTTCCTGGACGTCGTCGCCCCCGCCATCGAGTCCATCGTCGTGGGCGACCCGTCCGACGAGAAGACCCAGATGGGCCCGCTGATCTCCCGGACCCAGCTGGACCGCGTCCGCTCCTACGTCACCCCGGGCGACGGCATCCACGGCACCGCCCCCGAGGGGCCCGGCTTCTGGTTCCCGCCGACGCTGCTCACCGACGTCGACCCGGACGCGCCGGTGGCCACGGAGGAGGTCTTCGGGCCCGTCGCCGTCGTCATCCCCTTCGACGACGAGGCCGACGCGATCCGGCTCGCCAACGCCACCGAATACGGCCTGTCCGGCTCCATCTGGACGCGCGACGTCGGCCGGGCCCTGCGCGTCTCCGCGGCCGTCCGGGCAGGCAACCTGTCCGTCAACTCGCACTCCAGCGTGCGCTATTGGACGCCCTTCGGCGGCTACAAACAGTCCGGACTCGGCCGCGAGCTCGGCCCGGACGCCCTGCACGCCTTCACGGAAACCAAGAACGTCTTCATCAGCACGGAGGCCTGACCCATGTCGGACACATCAGAGAACATCTGCCGCCGCCTCGTCGGCCGCACCGCGGTCATCACCGGCGCCGGCAGCGGCATCGGCCTCGCCACCGCCCGCCGCCTCGCCGCAGAGGGCGCCCACGTCGTCTGCGGCGACATCGACGAGAGCGCCGGCAAGCAGGCCGCCGACGAGGTCGGCGGGATCTTCGTGAAGGTCGACGTCACCGACGCCGAGCAGGTCGAGGCGCTCTTCAAGACCGCCTTCGACACCTACGGTTCCGTCGACATCGCCTTCAACAACGCGGGCATCTCGCCGCCCGACGACGACTCCATCCTCGACACCGGCCTCGAAGCGTGGAAGCGCGTCCAGGAGGTCAACCTCACCTCCGTCTACCTCTGCTGCAAGGCCGCCATCCCCTACATGCGGCGCCAGGGCAAGGGCTCGATCATCAACACCGCGTCGTTCGTGGCCCGGATGGGCGCGGCCACCTCGCAGATCTCGTACACCGCCTCCAAGGGCGGCGTCCTCGCCATGTCGCGCGAGCTGGGCGTGCAGTTCGCCCGCGAGGGCATCCGCGTCAACGCGCTCTGCCCGGGACCGGTGAACACGCCGCTCCTCCAGGAGCTCTTCGCCAAGGACCCCGAGCGTGCCGCGCGCCGCCTCGTGCACATCCCGGTGGGCCGCTTCGCCGAGGCCGATGAGATGGCGGCCGCGGTGGCGTTCCTCGCCAGCGACGACGCCTCGTTCGTGAACGCCACCGACTTCCTCGTCGACGGCGGCCTCACCGGGGCGTACGTCACACCCCTGTAACCGCACCTCCGCCGTTCATCCTCCGGCCACCACACCGTCAGCCGGGCGTCGCACGACGCCCGGCTGACCTGCGTAGACACGGGAGTGTGTACATGAACTTCAAGCGCCGCTGCACCGCCGCGGCCGCCGTGCTCGCCGTCGCGGGAACCGGCCTCGTCGGCGTCCAGGCCACCGCCGAAGCCACCCAGGACGCCCCGCCGAAGAGGGCCGCGAAGTGCCCCACCCTGAGCGTCTCCGAGGGCTGGTACGGCGACAACAGAGCCAGACTCCAGCACATGGTGGACACGTACGGCAGCTGCGGTGCCGGCCGCGGCGCCAAGCCGGTCGCCACCTTCGACTGGGACAACACCGTCATCAAGAACGACATCGGCGACGCCACCATGTACTGGCTGGTGCGCCACGGCAAGATACGCACGCCGAAGGACGGCGACTGGCACACCACCAGCCGCTATCTGACCCGCCGGGCCGCCGGGGCCCTGACGAAGGCCTGCCCCGCCACCGGCACCACCCTGCCCACCCACCGGAACACCGCCTGCGCCGACGAGATCCTCTCCGTCTACGGCGAGGGCACCACCACCTCGGGCAAGGCGGCCTTCGCCGGCTTCGACCACCGCAGGATGGAACCGCAGTACGCCTGGCTCGCCCAGCTCACCCGCGGCTGGACCACCCGCCAGGTCAAGCAGTTCGCGGCCGCCGCACGCGAGGAGAACCTCGCCGCGCCCATCGGCACCGAACAGCGCGTCGGCACCCACAAGGTCACCGGCTGGGTCCGCTACTACGACCAACAGCGCGACCTGATCCGTACGCTCAAGAAGGCCGGCTTCGACGTCCACGTCGTCTCCGCGTCGCCCGAACCGGTCGCCGAGGTGTGGGGCAAGGGCGTGGGCATCGACGCACGGCACACCCTCGGCATCCGCAACGTCACCGCCCACGGCAAGCACACCGCCCACCTCAAGGGGTGCGGGACCGTGCGCGACGGCGACGACTCGATGATCACGTACATCGACGGCAAGCGCTGCTGGATCAACAAGGAGATCCTCGGCGTGCGCGGCGCCGCCGCCGAGAAGGTCCAACCGGCCGCGAGGCGCCAGGTGTTCGCGGCGGGCGACTCCGACACGGACGTCTCCTTCCTGCGCGACGCCACCGGGCTGCGGCTCGTCCTCAACCGCAACAAGAACGAAGTGATGTGCCGCGCCTACGACAACGGTGACGGCCGCTGGCTGGTCAACCCCATGTTCATCGAGCCCAAGGGCGCGCAGGCCGACCCCTACCCCTGTGCCTCCACCGGCTACACCGAGCGGGACGGCGGCGAGGGCCCGGTGCGCCGTACGGACGGCTCCGTCATCCCCGATCAGCGGGACACGGTCCACGGGGCGTCTCCGGCGTCGTCGGCCACACAGGGCTGATGTACGGTCCACTCACATGCGTAACAGAAACATTTTGGCGCTGACCCTGGCCGCGGCCGCCACCCTGGCGGCCGTGCCGGCAGCTCTCCCCGCGGCCGCCGCCACGACCGCGAACTCCCGTACGGCACAAGCGGATTGCCCCCAGCTGTCGAAGAAGCTGACCTGGTACGGCAACAACCGCGCCAAGCTCCAGCGCACCATCGACGAGCGCGGCACCTGCGCGAACCCGGACCTCGGCCGCGGCGGGCACAAGCGCCCGGTCGCCGCGTTCGACTGGGACAACACCATCACGAAGAACGACGTCACCGACGCGACCATCGCCTGGTCCCTGCGGCACGACAAGATCCTGCGCCCCAAGAGCTGGAAGTCCACCAGCAAGTGGATGACCGACGAGGCGGACCGTGCGCTCACCGAGGCGTGCGGCACGAAGGTCCCGGTCGGCAGGCCGCTGCCCACCTCCAGGGACAAGGACTGCGCCGACGAGATCTTCGAGGTCCGCGAGGACGGACTGACGATGAGCGGCGCCGCGGCCTTCGCCGGGAAGTGGGACCACCGCCACACCGTCCCGCAGTACGCCTGGGTGCCGCAGCTCTTCGCCGGGCACACCGTCCGCGAGCTGGAGACGTACGCCGCGAAGGCCCGCAAGGAGGCGCTCGCCGCCCCCGTCGGCGCCACGCAGACCGTCGGCACGCACAAGATCCCCGGCTACGTCCGCTACTACGACCAGCAGCGCGACCTGATCCGTACGCTCAAGAAGGCCGGCTTCGACGTCTACATCGTCTCGGCGGGCTCGGAGCCGGTGACGGAGGTCTGGTCGAAGAGCGTCGGCATCGACCGGAAGCACACCGTCGCCATCCGCTCGGTCCTGGACCGCAAGGGCCGCATCACCACCTGGAACCAGGGCTGCGGCGGCGTCCCCGTCAACAAGGGCGAGGCCATCCCCTACATCGACGGCAAGCGCTGCTGGGTCAACCAGGAGATCTTCGGCGTCAAGGGCAAGAAGGCCTGGGCGAAGCAGGACTTCAGGCACCGCATCGCGCTCGGCGGCGGTGACGCCGACACCGACGTGACCTTCGTCGGCGACGCGACGGGCGCGCACCTCGTGCTGAACCGGAACAAGAACGAGTTCATGTGCCGTGCCTACGACGACGCGGACGGCCGCTGGGTCGTGAACCCCATGTTCATCGAGCCGATGCCGCAGAAGCAGGGTCTCTACCCGTGCTCGACGGGCGCGTACAACGAGCACGACGGGGGCAAGGGGCCTGTCCGGCGCGCGGACGGCAGCGTGGTCGCGGACCAGCGGGACTCGGTGTACTGACCTCGGCGCACTGGTCTTCGGTGCACTGGTCTTCGGTGTACTGATCTTCGCGGCACGTCTTAGAGTGCCGGGATGAGCATGCCCACGCCGCCCGGCTGGTACCCGGACCCGCATCAGCCCTCCATCGAGCGCTGGTGGGACGGTTCCGCCTGGACCGAGCACCGGCGGACGCCCGAGTCCCCCCAAGTGGTCCCGGCGCACCAGGGGTTCGGGCCGCCGCAGGACACGACGTCGGTCATGCCGGTGGCGTCCCCGGGCGGCGGCCGGGCGAAGGTCGTCGCGCTGGGCGTCGCCGGGGCTGTCCTCGTCGCGGCGATCGTCGCGGGCGCCGTCGCCCTCACCAAGGACGACGGCGACCCGAAGGGCGGCACCCCGGCACCGAGCGCCACCGCCGAGAGCAGCCCGACGCCCACCGGGTCGGAGAAGGAGTCGGCGTCGCCGAGCGCCGACTCCGACCCGGACACCCTCGTCGACGACCTCAACGGCATCACGCTTCCGGTGCCCGACGGCTGGGAGAAGGACGACGACTCCTTCGGCGGCGGCGCGACCATCCAGACCCCGGACATCGTCGACTGCCCGGGCGACTCCGGCCTCTGCCGCGAGGGCACCGTCACGTCGAGCCCCGTGACGGGCACGGACGAGACGGACCCCAAGGCCCTCGCCCTCGGCGACATCAAGGACGCGGCGGACGCCGCCTACGACAAGGACAAGCTGGACAACAAGCCGTACGGCGGCATCACCGGCCACGAGAAGGTCAAGGAGGGCCAGGTGGCCGTCGCGGGCCGCAGCGGCTATCTCGTGCGGTGGCGCGTGCACACGGCGAAGGGCGACGGCGGGTACGTCCAGTCGCTCGCCTTCGCGTCGAGCGTCGGCTCGGAGTCGATGGTCATGGTCCGGTTCAGCGTCGGCGCGGGGAAGGACGCCCCGCCCGTCTCCGTCATGGACGAGATCACCGACGGGATCCGCTCGGTCGAGGACAGCGCGACGGGCGGCGGGGTGGGAGACGACGTGGGGGCGACGCCGTAAGGAGCTGGGCGGGGTTCAGAGGAACGTACGTCCCTCGCCGCGGTACGTCGGGACGCTTCCCGTCACCTTGTCGCCCTCGACCAGGTGCAGGGTCTCGAACCGTTCGCACAGCTCCCCGGCCTTGGCGTGCCGGAACCACACCTTGTCGCCGATCAGCAGATCGTCCGCCGCCGGTCCGTGCAGCGGCGTCTGCACCTCACCCGCGCCCTCCTGCGGGTCGTACCGCAGCCCCTCGGGGAGATACGGCACCGGCGAACGGTCCGGGCCCGCGACGCCCGACGCCGGATAGCCGCCGCCGAGGACCGTCACCGTCCCCGGGCCGGGCCGCCGCACCACGGGCTGCGCGAACAGCGCGGCGGGACGCCCGCTGAACGACGTGTAGTTGTCGAAGAGCCGCGGCACGAAGAGCCCCGACCCCGCGGCGATCTCGGTGACCGCGCGCTCGGCCGCGGTGTGCTGCACGCTGCCGGTGCCGCCGCCGTTCACGAACTCCAGGTCCGGCGCGACCGCCCGGACGGCGGCGATGGTCTCCGCCCGGCGGGCGGCCAGTTCCCTGCGGGCCGCGGCCTGCATGGTCCGGATCGCCCGGGACCGAGCAGGGTGCCCTGCCACGGCATCACCCACGCCGGCGACATGACCCTCGTACGCCATGACACCCACGAGCCGGAACCCGGGCCGCCGAACGATGGCGCGGGCCAGGGCGGCGACCTGCGCGGGGGAGTGCAGCGGGGAACGCAGCGCGCCGATCCGCACCTTGCCGCCGAGCACGTGCAAGG
Source organism: Streptomyces sp. NPDC039480 (assembly GCF_055597165.1). NCBI lineage: Bacteria > Bacillati > Actinomycetota > Actinomycetes > Kitasatosporales > Streptomycetaceae > Streptomyces > Streptomyces sp. NPDC039480. The sequence continues at coordinate 305,678 of NZ_JBVITX010000006.1, forward strand.
AGGTGTCCAACTCCAGACAGACCCGCACCTCTTCGGTGCCGCCGGCCCGCGCCTCGTCGATCAGCCGCAGCTGGGCCGGGTCGTCGACCATCACGGTCACCGAGGCCGCGAGCTTCGGGTCGGCGGCGAGCTCCGCGAAACCGGCCCGGTCCGCCGAGGGGTACGCGAGCAGCACGTCGTCGAAGCCGGAGCGGGCCAGCCACAGCGACTCCGCGAGCGTGAACGACATGATCCCGGCGAAGCCGTCGCGGGCCAGCACCCGTTCGAGCAGGGCGCGACAGCGCACGGACTTGCTGGCGACCCGGATCGGCTTTCCCGCGGCCCGGTGCACGAGATCGTCGGCGTTGGCGTCGAAGGCGGCCAGGTCGACGAGGGCGAGGGGGGCGTCGAGGTGGGCGGTGGCGCGGTCGTAGCGGGCGCGGTCGGCGGCTCGGTCTGCGGCACGGGCTGTCATGGCCGAAGCCTGCCAGACACGATTACCGGAGGGTAGGGGGATGATCCGGGCAGATCGCCCGGGGGCGCGGACTGAGTTCCCGTACGCCGTGGGTCTGCCCGTAGAGTGACGCGCACGGAGCCTGGCCGAGCGGTGCGTACGGAGCCTCGCCGACCGAGCGCTCCGGCCGGCCGAGCGCGAGGAAACGGGGGAGCATGAGCACGGAGGCGCCTCACAGCCCCATCCCCCCACGCCCCCCAACCCCACCCCTCCCCCCGCCCCCACCCCACGCACCCCCAACTCCCACCGCTCCGGCGTCCGCGACCTCGGCCCCGGTGCCCACGGCCCCGCCGCGCGCGATCCCGGCTCCCGTGGCCCCGGCAGGCGAGGCGGACGAGCCGCCGCCCGTGCCGTCCGCCCGTTTCCCGGATGTGCGGCCGCCGGTCGACCAGGACTGGGTGCTGGACTGTCCCCGCCCCACCCTCGCCCTCCACGACGAGGAGCCGGACGAGGACTCGGACCAGGCAGCCCGCATCCAGGACCTCCTGGCCCCCTTCGAACAGGCCCGCCCCCAGCACCCCGCAACCCCGGCACGCTTGCCTGACGCCGCGCCGCCGGTCGCGGGCGAGAAGCACACGGCCGCCGCCTCCGGCGACCTGGCCACCCCGCCCGCCGACGGGGACGTATCCGACACGCGCCGCAAGGCATACGGCAAGACACCACCGCCCCCGGCCCACCTGCCCGACGAGCCGGATCCTGGCGACGCCGCGTCCCGCTTGCGGCCTGAGGTCTCCGGTGACACGCCGCCGCTGCCGCCGGTTCCGGCCCGCCTGCCCGACGAGCCGGATCCTGGCGACGCCGCGTCCCGCATGCGGCGTGAGGTCTCCGGTAAGACGCCGCCCCTGCCGCCGGTTCCGGCGCGGTTGCCCGACGAGCCGGTCCCTGGTGATGCCGCGTCCCGCTTGCGGCGTCAGGTCTCCGGTGAGACGCCGCCGCTGCCGCCGGCCCCGGCCCACCTACCCGACGAGCCGGACCCTGGCGACGGCGTGTTCCACACGCGGCGTGAGGTCTCCGGTGAGACGCCGCCCCTGCCGCCGGTTCCGGCGCGGTTGCCCGATGCGTCGGTCCCTGGCGACGGCGCGCCCAGCCCGCACGGCGACGTGGCGCCGCCTCCGCCGTCCTCTGCTCGGTTGCCCGACGTGCCGCCGGTGGTTGAGGGGGAGGGGCGTACGGACGCTGGCGTTGGGGGCGGTGTGGCTCGTACGCAGTGTGGCGTCGGCGGCGATGTGGCGGCGCCTCCGTCGGGCTCTGCTCGGCTGCCCGACGAGCCGCCCGTGGTTGTGGGGGAGGCGGCTGGCTCACGTGTGGGGCGGGCTGTTGTGTTTTTTGCTCGGCCTGCCATGGGGGAGGGGCGCCCCTCCCGGCTGCGGGGCGTCGGGGCCTGGGCGCGTCCCCGTGCGGCCGGGGCCGCGGCCTGTGTCGTGCTCGGGCTCGGGCTCATTGGGGGTGCGGCGACCGGGAGTTGGCTGACCGGGGAGTCCGCCGCGGGCGGTGCCGCCCGGAGTGCGTACACGGTCACCGGGGCCCTCTGGCACAGCGTCCCCGTCGACCGGCTCTTCCCGCCGGAGCTGAAGGGGGACGGCGCGGGACCCGGCGGGGCCGACCGCGCATGGACCCGCATAGCCGTCGCCCCGGACAGCGGCTGCCGAGGCGCGTTCGACCCGCTGTTGAAGAAGGCACTCGACCCGGTCGGCTGTCTGCGGCTGCTCCGGGCCACGTACACGGACGCCACCCGCAGCCACGTCACCACCGTGGGCCTGCTGTTCACCAAGGCGGACGCCGACGCGATGCAGACACTGCGGAACCGTTTCACGGAGGAGGGCCTCGACCGGCGGACCGACCTCATGCCACGGCCGTACGCCGCCAAGGGCACCGCGGCCGAGGGCTTCGGAGAGGCGCAGCGGGCGGCCTGGACCGTGTCCGTGCTCCCGGACGCGCCCGTCGTCGCGTACTCCGTCTCCGGATTCGCCGACGGCCGCGCCGTCACCGACCCCCAGCCCGCCACCGAGGCCATGGGCAGCAACACCACGTCGGCGCCCGCCCAGGCGGGCCTCGGCCACGAGGCGAAGGGCATCGCCGACCGTGTCGAGCGAGGTCTGCGCAAGATCATCGCGTCGGCGGAGAAGGCGGCATGAGGGCCCGTCGGGCGGTCGTCGCCGCCATGGCCGCCGCCGCGGTGGCCCTCGCCCCGACCGCCACCGCATACGCCGACGACGGCATCCGCGCCCAGCAGTGGGCCCTCGACGCGATGCACACCAGCCAGGCCTGGCAGATCAGCAAGGGCCACGGCATCACCGTCGCCGTCCTGGACACCGGCATAGACGCCGAGCACCCCGACCTCGCGGGCAGCGTCCTCGAAGGCAAGGACATGGTCGGCTTCGGCGCCCGACGCGGCGACCGCCCCTGGGCCCGGCACGGCACCGCCATGGCCGGCATCATCGCGGGCCACGGGCACGGCGCGGGCGGCCGCGACGGCGTGCTCGGCATCGCCCCGGAGGCGAAGATCCTGCCGGTCCGCGTGATCCTGGAGGACGGCGACCCCGCCCGCAAGAAGGCCCGCAACACCCGCGGCAACGCCCTCGCGGAAGGCATCCGCTGGGCCGCCGACCACGGCGCGGACGTCATCAACCTCTCCCTCGGCGACGACTCGAAATCCGCCCACCCCGAACCGGCCGAGGACGCCGCCGTGCAGTACGCCCTGAAGAAGGGCGTCGCCGTCGTCGCCTCCGCGGGCAACGGCGGCGAGCGCGGCGACCACATCTCCTACCCGGCCGCCTACCCCGGCGTGATCGCCGCGACCGCCGTCGACGAGAACGGCGCCCGCGCCTCCTTCTCCACCCGCCGCTGGTACGCCACCGTCGCCGCCCCCGGCGACGACATCGTCATCGCCGACCCGGACCGCAAGTACTACGAGGGCTGGGGCACCAGCGCCGCCTCCGCCTTCGTCTCGGGCGCCGTCGCCCTGATCCGCGCCGCGTACCCGGGGCTCCAGCCCGCGCAGATCAAGGAGCTCCTGGAGGACACGGCCCGCGACGCCCCGTCCGGCGGCCGTGACGACTCCCGCGGCTTCGGCCTCATCGACCCGGCCGCCGCGCTCGCCCGGGCCGGCCGGATCAAGCCCGAGGAGCCGCGCACGGCGACGTACGGCACGAAGTACTTCGGCCGGGGCCCGGACGAGACGCGGCGTGACGACGGCCCCGCGGGCTGGGTCGGCCCGGTCGCCGGCGGCCTCGGTGTCGCCCTGCTCGCGCTGGCGGTCCACCTGTGGCGGACCAGGTCCGGGGCGCCGCGGCGCGACTGAGACCACTCTGTAGGGTCGACACGTGGCGAACATGTCGAACAGGGCGAATATGGCGAACAAGAACATTCCCGATCCGGGCTTCTCCGACGACGACGGGACGGCCGATCCCCGGCTGGCCGCGGCGCTCGCCGCCTGGTCCGCGGACCGCACGGCCCACGGCCCGGTCCTCGAAGCCCTCGCCGGGGCCCGGCTCCTCGTCCCCGTCGTCGCCGTGCTCGGCGAGGTCGAGGAGGACGAGAACGGGCTGCGCAGGGAGAAGACAAGCGACATGGCCGTCCCCACCCTCAAGGCGGGCGACCGCAAGGCACTGCCCGCGTTCACCTCCATCGAGGCCCTCGCCCTGTGGGACCCGGCCGCCCGCCCCGTCGCAGTCCCGCTGCACCAGGCGCTGCAGGCCGCCGCCCACGAGCAGGCCGACACCATCGTCCTCGACCTCGCGGGCCCCGTCCCCTATGAACTGGGCCGTTCCGCCCTGCTCGCCCTCGCCGAGGGGCGCGCGAGCGCCGACCCGCTCGCCGACCCGGCCGTCACCGAGGCGGTCCGCGCCGCCGTCGCCGCCGAGCCCGTCGTGCTCCGCGCCCACCTCGGCCCCGGCCGTGCCGACGGCACCCTCGCCCTCGTCCTGGACCCGGCCGCGGACCCGGCCGACGCCGCCCAGCGTGTGGCCCGGCGGATCGCCGCCGACGAAACACTGAGGGCCCGCCTGGTGCGCGGCCTCGACCTGGCACTGCTGCCGGCCGAGGCGACGCCACCGGGCGAGCCCCTCTATGTACGTACGACCTGAGAGGTACGTACGGTCACGAATCAGCCGTAGACCGGACCCGTGTACTTCTCGCCCGGCCCCTGGCCCGGCTCGTCCTTCACCAGCGACGCCTCGCGGAACGCCAGCTGCAGCGACTTCAGCCCGTCGCGCAGCGGCGCCGCGTGGAACGAGCTGATCTCCGTGGCGCTCGCGTCAAGGAGGCCGGCCAGCGAGTGGATCAGCTTGCGGGCCTCGTCCAGGTCCTTGTGGCCCTCGCCGCCCTCGGCCAGGCCGAGGTTGACGGCGGCGGCGCTCATCAGGTGGACCGCCACGGTGGTGATCACCTCGACCGCGGGGACGTCCGCGATGTCACGGGTCAGGGTGTCGAAGTCGGGGGAGTCGCCGGCGGGGGACTCGGGGGTGGGGGTCGCGTCGCTCATGCTCACATCTTCCTGAGGGCCGAAACGGTGCAAGCGTAGTTGATGGCGGTCTCCGGGCCCCGGGCGGCGTCGCCCGGGGCCCGCGGCGTGCCCCCGGTCCTCCCGGCATGGTCGCACAGGTAAACAGAAGGTAATGTCGCGCGCCTGCCGGTGTTCGGAAGCCGCAGGTGCCTGCCCGACTATCGATCCACCGCCAACTCGTGAGTGTTTGCCGAAGCAACTGCGGGTCGGTGGGTGATCAATGCGGAACCTCTCGACCCGTCTCTATCGGCGATCACTCCGCGCTACGAAACGTCGCAACGCGCGAAGTCAAGTATTGACTTGACGCTTTCCGTGGAAGAAGGTGTCTCCAGCGGGGGGAGCGGCCATAGAGGCCAGGGGGGCGTAATGACTTTGATTGCGTCGCACGTTCGTCATGGGTTCAACCTCCGAACTGATTCAAATTCATTGGATGATTTGAACGGGGGGGGTTATTTCGTGGCAATGGGGATGGTCGCACTCTTTCCAGGAATCGGTGCCCAGCGCACCGGTATGGGGGAGCGGCTCCACGATAACCATGCCGTATTCCGCGACACCTTCACCGAGGCTTCCGACCACCTCGGTGAGAACTTCTCCGCACTCATCTTCGACAAGGCCAACAAGTCGAGGCTGAAGCGCCAGGAAGAAGCGCAGCTCACCACTTTCCTGGTCAGCGTCGCCATGTACCGGACCTACTCCGCCGAGCTGGGGCAGGAATTCGACTACTGCGTGGGGTACAGCCTGGGCGAGTATTCCGCGCTCTGTGCCGCAGGCGCTCTCCGCTTCACGGACGCCCTCGATCTGGTGCGGCGCAGGGCGGAGATCATTCGCGCTGTGGCGGACCGCGTCGACGGCACCATGATGTGGGCACTCGATCTCGACGCGGAGACCGTCGAGCGCGTGTGCGGGAGAGTGGCCGGTGCGGAAGGCGGCCTTTTCGTGTCGGCGGTCGACGCGCCGCGGCAGGTCGTCATGTCGGGCAGGGAAGAACTCGTCGGGCGCGCGGCCGAAATGCTGGAGGCACGCGGCGGCCGTGTCTATCCGCTGAGGATGGAAGGTCCCTACCACAGCCCGCTGATGGCCGGGGCGAAGAGCGAGATGGCCGCCGTGCTCGACGCGGTCGACATCGCGCCGCCGCGCACGGCCGTCCTTTCCACGGTCAACGGCCGGCCGCACCCCGGCGGCGCCGGAAGCCGGGAAGTCCTGGCCGACCAGCTCGTCTCACCCGTCCAATGGCTGTCCGTACAGCGGAGGTTCCTGGCGGAGAACATCGGCAGCGCCATCGAATTCGGCCCCGGGAACGTACTGAGTTTCCTGCTCGAAAAGGTCACCGACCGGATCAGGCCCTGGCCGGTGGAGCGGTACGGAAGTCCCGCAGAACTCCGCGCGGCGATGACCCTCGGCCCGGACGACCACGCGCGGCTGGTCGGCCGCTGCCTCGCGGTGGCGGCGGGCACCCGCTGCCGGGAACAGCCGTCCGCCGCACAGCGCGACGACATGGACCAGGCCTACGCCGCACTGCTCGCGATGGCGGACGCCGCGGCGGAGAAGCGGCCGGGGACGCCGGCCGAGACGCACCGCGCGCTCGACCGGACCGGCCGGATCCTGGAGTGCAAGGGCTGGCGGGGAGCGGAGAAGGAGAGCCGGCTCCTGCGCGTCCTCGACGGCCGTCTCCTGCCCGCCCGCTAGCGGCCCGCACCCACCTCGACTTCCTGACCGCGCAGCACGGCTGCCCGGGCGACGCTCGGCATGCCCGAAGACCATTCCTTCCTCTTCTGCTTCCTCTTCCGACCCAGGGGTGACGCGTGTCGAAAAGTAGTGCCGCACGGACGATGGGCGTCATTGGCGCGGGGGGCATCGGGCTCGGTGTCGCCGCGGATTTCGTTCTGCACGGGTTCGACGTGGTCCTCGTCGACACCGACGAGTCCCGGCTGAAGCAAGCGAAGGACGAACTCGTCGACGCGGTCCGCTACGGGCCGATGATCCGGCGCGGACTGCCCCGTATCGACCCCGAAGAAGCCCTGCGCCGGGTGGTGTTTACGACCCGCCTCGAGGAGGTCACGCGGTGCGATTTCGTGGTGGAGAACGTCACCGAGTCGTGGGAGGTGAAACGCGTTCTCTACGGCCGTCTCGACGCCGTGCTGCCGCCGGATGTGGGAATCGGAGTGAACACTTCCAGTATTCCCATCGGCAGGCTGGCCGCCGAGACGTCACGCGCGGAACGCGTCATCGGCATCCATTTCATGAACCCTTCGTATCTCAAGGACGCGGTGGAGGTCATGCGTGGCGACGCGACCTCCGAGGAATGCCTGACCTACGTCCTTGAACTGCTCGACCGACTCGGCAAGAGCGCGGTGGTCGTGGGTGACTTCCCCGGCTTCGTGAGCAACCGGATCTCGCACCTCTTCTTCAACGAGGCCATTCGCGTGGTCGAGGAGCAGGGCGTCGAGCCCGCCACCGTCGACGCCGTTTTCAAGAAGTGTTTCGGCCATTCCATGGGCCCGCTGGAAACCGCCGATCTCATCGGCCTCGACACCGTGGCGCTGACCCTTGACCACCTGCACGAGTCCTATGGCGAGGACAAGTTCCGCTGTGCCGGTCTCCTCCGCGACATGGTCGCGGAAGGACGGCTCGGCCGTAAGGCGGGAGAAGGGTTCTACCGCTACCGCCCGCAGCAACGCTCGGAAGACTGAGAGGACCAATTCTCCATGAGCATCAACCGTGACGAAGTCACTCAGATTGTCCTGGACTACCTGGCGCAGTACGACACGAGTGGTACGCCCGATTTCGACGAGAACCTCTTCGAGACGGGCCGGGTCAATTCCCTCTTCGCGATACAGCTGGTCGGATTCCTGGAGAGCACCTTCCGCATCAAGATGTCCGTCGACGACCTTGATTTGCAGAACTTTTCGACCGTCAACTGCATCGCCGACCTGGTCCAGGCCAAGTCGGCGACGGTCGCCGGTGCCTGACCACCGCGGGTGTCGGCGGCGCCGACGAGAGAGGGATCGACGGGCGTGAACCACCTCCTGACCACGGACGAGCAGCGGCACCACGCGGACCTCGTGCACCGTGTCGAGTCGGCCTGGGCCGACACCGCGGCCGACTGGGAACGGCTCGGCACCCTGCCGGACGACGTCGTCCGCTGGTGCGCCGACGAGGGACTGATGGGCGCGGCCCTCCCCGCTGAGCTGGGCGGCGGCGGGGCGACGGCGGTGCGCACGGGGCTGCTGTACGAGGCGCTCGGCCGGGTCAGCGCATCGCTCGCCTCCTATGTGAACGTCCACGGGATGGCCGCCCAGACCGTGGCCAAGTGGGGCACCGAAGAGCAGTGGCGGGAGGTCATGCCGGGGCTCGCCACCGGGAAGCGGGCGGCCGCCATCTGCATGACCGAACCCGGCGCGGGCAGCGACCTCAGCACCATCGAAACCGAACTCACCGAGCGTGACGACGAGTTGGTGCTCAACGGCGGCAAGGTCTTCATCACCTGCGGTGAACTGGCCGACGTCTTCCTCGTGTTCGCCCAGCGCGCGGGACACCCCACGGTCTGCCTCGTCGAGCGGGACAACCCGGGCCTGGTGACCCGCCCCATGGGCGAGCTGCTCGGGCTGCGGGCCGCCGCGCTCGCCCGGGTCGATTTCCGTGACTGCGTCGTACCGGAGCGGCACGTCGTGGGCCGGGACGGGTTCGGGCTGAGCATCCTGATGCCGCACGCGCTCGAACACGGCCGGCACGCCGTCGCCTGGATGGCTCTCGGCATGCTCCAGTCCGTCGTCTCCGAGGCCGCCGCCTTCGTGGCGGGGCGCCGCTCCTTCGGACAGCACCTCGTCGAGCACGGCCAGGTCCAGTCCCTGGTGACGCGGATGGGCACCGACCTGGAGGCCGCGAAGCTGATGTGCCTCGCCGCGTCCCGGGCCGTGGACGACGGCGCAAGGGACGCGTCCGACCGGATCCTCATGGCGAAGTACTTCACCTGCCGGGTCCTTGAGGAACACGCGGCCCAGGCCGTCCAGTTGCTGGCTTCCCGCGGAGTTCTGGAGGCGGGCAGGGCGGCGCGGGCGTACCGGGACAGCAAGGTCCTGAACATCATCGAGGGCACCACGCAGATCGTCGAACGGATGCTTGCGCCCAGCCTGCTGCGGACGCACGCGAAGAAGGGGCTCTGACATGGCACGGGCAGCCAGAGGACTCGACCGGCGGACCCGCGAGAGGCTCGCGCTGCTGACCGCGGACGCGACGGGGGAGACGCTCGCCCTGACCGCCGCGGCGGCCGCGGCCGCGTTCCACTACGCCGGATTCGTCACGGAGATGACCCTGTGCGTCGCCGTCCCCGGCGCGGCGGTCGGAGGCGACGACAAGGTCCTCGTGGTGGAGACCGGCATCGACCCGGAGCTCTCCCTCACGGCCCACGCCGAGCGGATCGCCAAGGACATGCGGTCGCGGAGCGCGGAGGAGGCCACCGCCGCCGCCGGCCACTGGCTCGTCCTCGGCCCCGGTACGGCCGACGAGGGCGCCCGGCATCCGCACGAGACCACCGCGGACGGGCCGCTCCTGGCACTCGACCCCGTCGACGGCAGACTGGCGGCCCGGTCCGACAGCGCGCCCAGGCCGGAGTGCGACGTACTCGCGGGACTCTTCGCCGCGCTCCTCGGCCACGCGCTCGACGAGCCGGGCCGGCCCCTGGCCGCGTGCCCGGTGCTGACCGGACCCGAGCGGTCCGAGGTCCTGACGGACTTCAACGCCACGGCCCGTGACTTCCCCGACGACCTCACGCTGCACGACGTGTTCCGCGCGCAGGCGGCCAGGACGCCGGACCGGGTGGCGGTCACGACGGACGACGCGCAACTGACGTACGCCGAACTGGACGAGCGGTCGGACCGGCTCGCCCACGCACTGCGCGGGCGCCTGGGCGACGGCACCGACGTGGTCGTGGCCGTCCTCGCCGAGCGGAGCCTCGAACTGCCGGTCGCGCTGTTCGGCGTACTCAAGGCGGGATACGCCTACACGCCGCTCGACCCGCATGCGCCGGCGCTGCGGATCCAGGACATCCTGGAACGGAGCGGCGCACGGGCGGTGGTCGGCCAGGAGCACCTCCTCGCGGGACGCGAACTGCCCGTGGAGACACTCGTCCTTGAGGCGCCCGAACTGACCTCCGGGCCCGTCCCGGAGGCCGGCCTGCACGGCTCGCCCGACGACCTCGCGTACGTCCTCTACACCTCCGGTTCCACCGGCCGCCCCAAGGGCGTCATGGTCGAGCACCGCTCGGTGGTCAACCGGCTCTGCTGGATGCAGCGCGACCACCCGCTGGACCACGACGACACGCTCGTCCAGAAGACCCCCGTGATCTTCGACGTGTCCGTCTGGGAACTGTTCTGGTGGATGTTCGGCGGCGGCAGGATGTACCTGCCCGCCCCCGGCGCCGAGAGGTTCCCGCTGGCGCTCGCGGAAGGCGTGCGCCGGCACGGCGTGACCGCGATCCACTTCGTGCCCTCGATGCTGAACGTCTTCCTCGACGAGGTGGAGCGCAGCGGACTCGCCGACTCACTCAGCGGGCTGCGGGTCCTCTACTCCAGCGGGGAGATCCTGCCCCGGCAGGTCGTCGACTCCTTCCACACCGTCCTGGGCGCCCCCAACGGAACCCGGCTCGTGAACCTCTACGGGCCGACCGAGACGACCGTCGACGTGACCGCGTACACCTGCGCGCCCGGCGACACCGCGCCCCGCGTGCCCATCGGCGGCCCCATCGACAACACCCGGCTGTACGTCCTGCGGCACGGCCAGCCGATGCCCGCCGGAGTCTTCGGCACCCTGCACGTCGCGGGTGTCGGCGTCGCCCGCGGCTACCTCGGCGACGAGGAGTTGACCCGGGAGAAGTTCGTCCCCGAGTACGGACGCCCGGACGGCCGCATGTACGACACCGGGGACGTCGCCCGCTGGCTCCCCTCCGGAGACATCGAGTTCTTGGGCCGCCAGGATCAGCAGGTCAAGATCCGCGGCATCAGGATCGACCTCCAGGAGATCGAGAACGTCCTCCTCGAAGCCCCCGGCGTCGTCGAGTGCGCGGTCCGCCTGGAGCAGACGAACGCCCTCATCGCCGTGCTGCGCGCCGCCGTCACCGGCACCGACGCACTCGACAGGAACACGCTGCGCGGATACGTCGCCGACCGCCTGCCCGCCTACATGGTGCCGGCGACGTACGACCGGTTCGACCGGCTGCCCCGCACCCCCAGCGGCAAGATCGACCGCCGCTCGCTGACCGACGACCCGGACCTCACGGCACGAGGAAAGCGACTGTGAACGCACCCCGACAGGACGTGGAGATGGACTGGCTGCTCGACCGGCTGCGCGGCTTCGCCGGCCGCGAGGCGATCACCGGCACCGGCGGCACGGCCGACTACGGACAACTCGTCGAGTCGGTCCTCGCCCGGCGCGGCGAACTCACCGCCGCGGGTGTGCGCCCCGGCTCCTCCGTGGCCGTGGTCGCCGACACCTCGACCGCCTCCGTGGCGCTGGTCCTCGCCCTGATCCGCGAGGGCTGCACCGTCGTACCGCTGGCGCCGAACGACCCGCCGCCGGACGCCCGCGGCCCCCGCTTCGACATCGCCGACGTCGAGACCGTCTTCACGTTCTCGGGCCCGGACGCCTGGCAGGCGCGGACGCTGCCCCGCACCGGCGGCCGCCACCCGCTCCTCGAGTCGCTCAGGGACGGCCGGGAAGCCGGCCTGGTGCTCTACTCCTCGGGCAGCACCGGCGAGGTGAAGGCCGCACTGCACTCCTTCCCCCAGCTGCTCGACCGGTTCCGCACCGAGCCGGGCCGCCCCCTGCGTGCCCTGCAGTTCATGGCGATGGACCACATCGGCGGCATCAACACCCTGTTCCACACGCTCTGTTCGGGCGGCACCGTGATCGTGGAGACCCGGCGCACCGCCGAGCACATCTGCGCCACGATCGAACGCCACCGGGTGGAACTGCTCCCGACCACCCCCACGTTCCTCAACATGCTGCTGATCTCCGGGGCGTACCGCAGCCACGACCTGTCGTCGCTCCGGATCATCACCTACGGCACCGAGCCGATGCGCGACGTGACGCTGAAGCACCTGGCGGAGACGTTCCCCGAGGCGCGGCTGAAGCAGACGTACGGACTGACGGAGACGGGCATCCTGCCGACCCGCTCGGAGGCCAACGGCTCACTCCTGATGCGGGTGGGCGGCAACGGCTTCGAGACCCGGATCGTCGACGGCACCCTCTGGATCCGCTCGCCCAGCAGCATGCGCGGCTACCTCAACAGCCCCGACCCGTTCGACGACGACGGCTGGCTTGACACCGGGGACGCCGTGGAGGAGGCGGGGGACGGGCTGCTGCGCATCATCGGCAGGCGCTCGCACTGCATCAACATCGGCGGCGAGAAGGTCTTCCCCGCCCAGGTAGAGAACGCCCTGCTCCAGGCCGACAACGTCCGGGACGTGGTCGTCGAGGGCCGGGCCAACGCCGTCACCGGGCAGATCGTGGCCGCGCGCGTCCAGGTCGTCGAGCCCGAGGACGCCCGCCACATGGCCAGACGGCTGCGCAAGCACTGCACCACGCTGCTCGCACCCCACCAGGTGCCCGCAGTCATCACACAGACCGAGGAACAACTGCACGGCAGTCGTTTCAAGCGACAGGGGTGGACGGGATGAGCCGGGCAACGAACCAGGACGGGCGCCGGGTCGCCGTGGTCAGCGGCGGCAGCCGCGGCCTCGGCCTCGCACTGATCGGGCACCTGCTCGAACAGGACTACCGGGTCGCGACGTTCAGCCGCACGGAGTCCGACGAACTGGTCAAGCTGCGCGCGGGCCTGGACGACCCGGACCGGCTGCACTGGAGCGCCCTGGACGGCGCCGACACCGGCACGGCACCCCAGGAGTTCGTACGCGGCGTGCTGCGGCGCTTCGGACGGGTCGACCTGCTCGTCAACAACGCCGGAGTCGGCCTCGAAGGGCTCCTGTCGACCACCCCGCCCGCGGACATCGACCACTCCCTGCTGGTGAACATGTCCCTGCCGCTGCAGCTGAGCCGGGCCTGCCTCAAGCCGATGCTCGCCGCGGGCGGCGGCTGCATCGTCAACATCTCCTCCATCAACGGACTCCGCGGTCAGCCCGGCGTCTCCGTCTACAGCGCCGCCAAGGCCGGGCTCGACGGATTCACCCGCAGCCTCGCCCGTGAGGTCGGCCCGGTCGGCATCCGCGTGGTCGGACTCGCCCCCGGCTACTTCGAGAGCGACATGACCGCGGGCATGTCCGAGAAGACCCGCGACCGGGTCGCCCGGCGCACCCCCCTCGGGCGCCTCGGCACCCTGGACGACCTGGTCGGCGTCTTCGCCTTCCTCATCTCCGACCAGGCACGGTTCATCACCGGCCAGACCCTCACCGTCGACGGCGGGTTCACATGCTGAGCGCACACCCGTCGTCCCTGTCCAGCAGCCGCACGCGTCCCGGAGGCCAGCAGTGAGTCGCAGAGAAGCCATCAAGGCCGCAGTGCTCGAAATGATCGAGGAAGTGGTGGGCGAGGACCGCGACGGCGGGCCGCTCCCCGAGATCAAGGACACCGACCTGCTCGTCGACCACCTCGGCCTGCGCTCCCTGCACCTGGCGAGGATCACCGCCATGCTGGAGGTGGAGCTCGACCTCGACCCGTTCAGCGAACTCGTCCCGATCACCGCCATCCGCACGGTCGACGACCTGTACCGCGCCTACGACATCGCCGCCGAGGGCGGCACCGCCGCCGACTTCGCGCCCGCCCCCGCCGACGCCCCGACCGCCGCCGGCATGGCCGCGGGCCGCAGCGCCGCGCAGCGGGTCCGCGCCCTGCGTTCGAAGGCGCGGGGCCAGGCATGAGCGACGAACTGGCCGACGACGCGGCCGCAGGGTTCATCGCGGTCGTCGGCATGGCCGGGAGGTTCCCCGGAGCAGCCGACATCGGCCAGTTCTGGGAGAACATCGTGGCCGGCAGGCCCGCGATGCGCGACCTCACCGACGACGAGCTGCGCCGCGCGGGCGTGGCCGAGCAGTGGATCGGCCACCCCGACTACGTCAAGACGGCCGCCGTGCTCGACGACGCCGACCGCTTCGACGCGGGCCTCTTCGACATCGCGCCGCGCGAGGCCGCGCTCATGGACCCGCAGCAGCGGGTCTTCCTGGAGACGTGCTGGGCGGCCCTGGAACACGCAGGCCGCCTCGCGCCGTACGCGGGCCAGTCGACCGGCGTGTTCGGCGGCGCCGGCGGCGTCCTCGCCGGCTACCTCCCCGAAGTGCTCGGCCCCGGCGGCAGGTTCCTCGACAGCACGGCGTCACTGGAGCACCTGGGCAACGACAAGGACTTCCTCGCCACCCGGGTCTCGTACAAACTCGGCCTCACCGGCCCCGGCCTCACCGTGCAGACGGCCTGCTCCACCTCGCTCGTCGCCGTCCACCTGGCCTGCCAGAGCCTGCTCCTCGGCGAGTGCGACACGGCCGTCGCGGGCGGCGTGACCGTGCGCGTCCCCGGACTCGCCGGATACCTCCACCAGGACCAGGGCATCCTCTCCCCGGACGGCCGCTGCAGGCCCTTCGACGCCCGCGCCCGCGGCACGGTCTTCGGCAGCGGCGTCGGAGCCGTCGTGCTGCGCCCCCTGGCCGACGCCCTGCGCGACCGCGACACCGTCCACGCCGTGATCCGGGGCACCGCCGTCAACAACGACGGCGGCGGCAAGACCAGTTACGGCGCCTCCACGGTGGACGGCCAGCTGGCCGCCATGCGACAGGCGCTGACCGTCGCGCAGCTCCCGCCGGCCGGCCTCGGCTACGTCGAGGCGCACGGCACGGGCACCCTGCTCGGCGACCCGCTGGAGGTGTCCGCCATCCGCCGCGCCCTGGGCGACGACGCGGTGTGCGCCCTCGGCTCGGTCAAGGCCCTCGTCGGCCACCTGGAGGCCGCCGCGGGCATCGCGGGACTCATCAAGACGGTCCTCGCGCTGCACCACGGCGTCGTCCCGCCCAGCCCGCACGTCGAGGAGCTCAACCCCCGGCTCCGCCTCGACGGTTCCGGCCTGTACATCAACGGCGAGCCCGAGGCGTGGCCCACCGAGGTGCGGCGCGCCGCCGTCAACTCCCTCGGCATCGGCGGCACCAACGCCTTCGCCGTCCTCGAACAGGCACCGGCACAGACGCCCGCCGAGCCCGTCCTGCTGCCCCGGGAACTCCTCACCGTCTCCGCGAAGACGGCGGACGGCCTCAAGGCGGCGGCCGCACGCTGGGCCGAGGACCTGAGCGGCCGGGACGGGGCCGACGACCTCGCCGACCTCGCCCACACCAGCCAGGTCGGCCGGCGCAGACTGCCGCACCGGGTGAGCGTGCTCGCCTCCTCCACGGCGGACGCCGCCGAACAGCTGGAGGCCTGGCTCGAAGGCCGCACGGACAGCACGGCGGTGCACGGCCGCGAGGCGGCCCGCCCGCCCAAGGTCGCCTTCCTCTTCTCCGGGCAGGGCGCCCAGTACGCGGCCATGGGCGCCGACCTGTACGAGCGGCACAGCGGATTCCGGGCCTCGCTGGCGCGCCACGCCGACCTGTTCCGCGAACTGACCGGCGTCGACATCGAGGCCGCGCTGGCCGACCGGGAGCGGTCGGGCGAACTGCTGGCCCGCGCCGAGATCCTGCAGCCCGCCATGTTCCTGCTCCAGGTCGCGACGGCCGAGCTGTGGGCCTCCTGGGGCGTACGGCCGCAGGCGGTAGCCGGACACAGCCTGGGCGAGTACGCCGCCGCCTGCGCGGCCGGGGTGCTCACCGCGGAGGACGGGCTGCGGCTCGTCGCGGAGCGCGGCGCGGCGATCGCCGAGGCAGCCGAGCCCGGCGGCATGATCGCCGTACGCTGCCCCGACCTGGCGCAGCTGCGCGAACTCGTCCGCCCCTACGGCCGCGACCTCGCCGTCGCCGGGCACAACGCGCCCGGCCGGTACACGCTCTCCGGCACGGCCGACGCCCTCGGCGCCGTGCGGGCCGCGTGCCTGGAGCGCCGCTGGGCCGTCGTCGAACTCGACGTCACCCACGCCTTCCACTCCCCGCTCATGGCCCCCGCGGCCGAGCGCGTCCGGCAGGCCGCGCAGGGCATCGCCCACCGGCCCCCGCGCACCCCCCTCGTCACCAACCTGACCGGCGCCGTCGCCGCCCCCGACGAGCTGGGCGGCGACTACTGGGCGAGCCAGCTGGCCTCCCCGGTGCTGTTCAGCGAGGCGGTCGACACACTGCTGGCCGACGGCTTCACGCACTTCGTGGAGATGGGGCCAGGCCGCTCCCTGACCGGCTTCGGCAGCGGCAGGCGGGAGCCGGACACGGTCTGGCTCGCCGGCCTGACCTCCCGGGCCTCGGACTGGGACACCCTCCAGCGGACCCTCGCCGAACTCGACGCGGACGGCGTACGCGTCGACTGGTCCGCCTTCCACGCCCCCTTCCGGCGGCGCCGGGTCGTCGCACCCACGTACCCCTTCGCCCGGCAGCGGCACTGGGTCGGCGAGGACGGCTCACCCGCGCCGCGCGCCGCCGCCACCACAACTGCCCGGGTCGCCCCGCCGACCGGCGCCGGTCTCACCGACCTGCGCAGGATGCCGCTCCCTCAGGCCTCCCAGCGCCGCTGGGAGAGCGGTGTGGACCACCGCGCGCCCGAATTCCTGGGCGATCACGTGCTGTTGGGCCGGGTCGTCGTCCCTGGCGCCTACCACACCGCGTGTCTCCTGGAGGCGTTCGGCGGTCAGCGGCCCGTGCTCGTCGAGGACCTGGTGTTCCCCCGGGCCCTCGCCCTGGACGAGGAGCCCACCGGCCTCCAGATCGTCCTCGACGAGACGCGCGGCACGACCGCCGACGTCAGAGTGCTCGGCCGGCGCCCCGGCGCCGCCGCCCACCTCGACACCTCCTGGACCACCCACGCCCAGGGCCGCATCCGTACCGCGGCCGCCGCCGCGGACCGGCGCGCCGACGCACCCGCCGAGCAGGGCGAGTGGGCCCGGACGCTGTCCGGCGACGCCCTGTACGGGCAGCTGCACCGGCTCGGCTACGACCTGGGGCCGGCGTTCCGCTGGCTGCGGGAGCTGCGGCTGCGGGACGGCCGGGCGGAGGCGGACATCACCGTCCCCGAATTCCTCGACCCCGCCGCGCGCCCGGCGAAGACCGTGCTCATCGACGTCTGCGTCCAGACCGCCATCGGCCTCAACGTCCTGGACACGGAACGCCTCGAAGGACTGCTGCTGCCCTTCCGCGTCGAACACGCGGTGTTCCACCCCGTCGACGAGGTGCCGCGCTCCGCCCGCGTCCGGGCGACCGTCCACAACCGGGCCGACTTCGCATCGGACACCCCGCGCGCCCTCCTCGACGTCAGGATCGACTCCGAAGACGGCCGGCCCCTCGTCGAACTGACCGGCCTGGAACTGCGCCTGGTCCCGCCGCACCTGGTGACGGGCACCGACGACCCGGGCACCGTCCACGTCCAGCGCTGGAAGGCCCTCGACTCCGTGCGGCCCGGCACCGGACTGCCGGACCACTGGCTCGTTCTCGCCGACCGGCAGGGGCACTGGGCGTCCGCGATCGCCGGCCCTGCCCAACAGGGCGCGCGCTGCGCGGTCCTGACGGATGGTCCGGACGGGAGCCGACCGGACACGGTCCAGTCCGGCGTCACCCTGCTCCCGGTCGGTGACATCGCGGACGCCGGGCAACTCGAAGCCGCCCTGCGCGACCTACCGATCACCGGGCCGTACGGCGTGCTGCACTGCGCCGGCCTGGACCTGCTCGCGGCGGAACCCGACAGCGCGCTCCAGCGGCGCGCCCTCGGCAGCCTCCCGGCCCTGGTGCGCACCCTGGAGAGGACGGGCCGTCCTGCGCCGTCCCAGCTGGCGCTGATCACCAGTGGCGCGCTGCACACCGGAGGGCCCGGGCCCGTCCTCCACCCGCAGCAGGCCACGCTGTGGGGCGCGGGCCGCAGCGCCGTCCACGAACTCCCCGACACCGACGTGCGGTTGGTCGACGTCGACCCGTACGACCTGCGCACCTGCCTCCGCACGGCACTCGTCGACGTACTGACCGGCGACGCTGAGCAGGTGTCCGAGGCCGCCGTCCGCGACGGCAAGGTGCGGGTGCCGCGCCTCGACCAGCGGCGCGGCACCCCCGCCGGGGAGTTCCGGGCCCGGCCCGACGGCACCTACCTGATCACCGGAGGCCTCGGCGCGCTCGGCCTCGGCACGGCGCGCTGGCTCGCCGACCACGGGGCGCGGCACCTCGTGCTCACCGGACGCGGCGCGCCCGCCGAACCGGCCAGGCAGACCCTCGCGGAGCTGGAGCGGAGCGGCGTGCGCTGCACGGTCGTCGCCGCCGACGTCTCCGAACAGGCCGACGTGGAACGGCTGATGGCGCGGATCCGCGACGGCGGGGTCCCCCTGCGGGGCGTCCTGCACGCGGCGGGTGTGGTGGAGGACGCGCTCCTCACCGGTCTGACCTGGGACGCCTTCGCGCGGGTCCTCGCCCCGAAGGTCGCGGGCGGCTGGCATCTGCACCGGGCCACGCTGGACGAGGACCTCGACCTGTTCGTGCTGTACTCGTCGACGTCCGGGCTGCTCGGAGCGGCCGGGCAGGCGCACTACGCGGCGGCCAACACCTACCTGGACGCCCTCGCCCAGCACCGCCACGACCGCGGGCTGCCCGCCCTCAGCCTCGGCTGGGGCCCGGTCACGGAGGGCATGACGGCCCGTCTCGACCAGCGGCACCGCGACCGCATGGCGGCGGCCGGGTTCACCCTCCTCGATCCGCGGCGGGTCTTCGCCGCCCTGGGCCCGCTCCTCGCCGGCGGCCACGACGCCGTGCACGGCGTCTTCGCACTCGACTGGGACACCCAGCTGTCCCGGTTCGCACCGGGACGACGGCCCGGCAACCGGCCCGAAACGGCCACCGGACGGCCCGAACCGGCCTCGCCCGGCGCGACCCCCGGCACCGACCTGCTACGCGCCTGGGGCTCCGCCGGACAGGAGCGGCGGCAGACGCTGGCCGCCGAGTACCTGACGTACGTCCTGGCGCAGCGCGTCGGCGCCGAAGCCACCGGCGTCGACCGGGCGGCGTCGCTCACCGCCCTCGGCGTCGACTCGATGCTCGCCCTGGAGATCCGCAGCGACATCCGCGCGGACCTCGGGGTCGACCTGCCGCTCGGTCTGCTGCTCCAGGACGAGCCGGTGCACCGGCTCGAAACGGCCCTGCGCGAGGGCCTCGACCGCGAGACGGCCGGCGGCCCGGCGGCCGACGCGGCCACGGCGCCACGGGCACCGGGCGAGCGGCTGACACCCCAGGCCGCCGGAGAACTCCTCATGTCGGTGCACCACTTGGACCACGCCGGACTCGAAACCGTCGCGGCCCTGCTCGACGCGCAGGAACAGGAGAGCTGACCCATGACGGACACCGCGAACACGGCGAACACCGCGGAGGCCCGGGGCGCCACCCTGCGCCGCCGCGTCGAGGCCGAACTGCGCCGCCGAGCTGCCCCCGCACGCGCGGAACACCCCCTCTCCTACGGTCAGCGCTCGATGTGGCTGCTGCACCGCGTGGACCCCACCGGAGCCTCGTACCACATCTCCTTCGCCGCACGGGTGCAAGGCGCCGTCGACGCCGAAGCGCTGCACGCCGCGCTGCGCTCCCTGGCCGGCCGCCACGAGGCGCTGCGCACCACCTTCACCGAGCGGGACGGGGACGTACGGCAGGTCGTGCACGGCTGGCTGGAGCCCGGCTGGCAGGAGACGGACGCCACCGCGTGGGACACGGCCCGGCTCGACGCCGAGGTCCGTGCCGCCTACCGGCAGCCCTTCGACAGCGAACACGGCCCGCTGTTCCGCGCCGCCCTCTTCCGCACCGGCGCCGACGAGGCCGTACTGCAGTTGGTCGTCCACCACCTGGTGGCGGACTTCTGGTCGCTGGAACTCCTCATCGACGAACTGGGCACGCTGTACGCGGGGGAGCGCGACGGCACCGACACCCGGCTGCCCGAGGGCAACGCCCCGTACCGCGCCTTCGTCTCCTGGCAGGAGCGGTTCCTCACCGCCGAGCAGGGCAAGCGTGCCGCCGCGTACTGGCACGACCGGCTCGCCGGGGAGCTCGACATCGTCGACTGGCCCCGCTTCCGTGTGGCGCCCGACGCCGATCCGGCCGCCGGGGCCTCGGAGTTCTTCCGGCTCGACGACGAACTCGCCAAGCGCGTCTTCGCCTTCGCCCGGCAGGAGAACACCACCCCGTACATCGTGCAGCTGACCGCGTATCAGGCGCTCATAGCCCGGTACACCGGACAGGACGATGTGCTGGTCGGCATGCCGGTGTCGGGGCGCACCGACCCCTCCTTCCGCGGCAGCGTGGGATATCTGGCCGACCCCGTCGTCCTCCGCGGCGACCTGAGCGACGAGCCGTCCTTCATGGAGCTGATGCGGCGCACGCGGACCGCCGTCACCGAGGCCCTGGAGCACCACTACCCCTTCGAGCGGCTCGTGGAGGAGCTCGCGCCGCGCCGGGTGCCCGGTGTGAACCCCGTCTTCCAGACGCTGTTCGTCTACCAGAAACCGCAGCGCCTGCCCGGCCTCGCCGCTCTGCACTGGGGCGCGGAGCCCGGCGCCGACGCGCCCGCCGTGCCCTGGGCCGGCCTGACGCTGCGCCCCCACCGGCTGCCCCAGCAGGAGGGCCAGCTCGACCTGATGCTCGAAGTCGCGGAGGACGGCGAACGGCTGCTCGGGACGCTCAAGTACCGCCCCGCCGTCTTCTCGCCCGCCGCCGCACGCGGGGTGATCGAGCACTACGCCGCCCTGCTGCGGGCCGCCCTCGACGACCCGCGCGCCGGTGTCGCGAGCCTGCCGCTGGTCACCGGCTCCGGCGTCCCGCGGGCCGTGGGAGCGGCCGCGGAGCCGGTGGTCGACGCCGACGACAGCATCGTGCGGCGCTTCGCCGCGGCGGCCAGGACCCACGCCGACCGGATAGCGATCCGGCACGACGGGACCACGCTGACCTACCGTCAACTCGACGCCCTCGGTGAGCGCTGGGCAGCGGCCCTGCGCGCGGGCGGCACCCGGCACGGCGACCGGGTGGCCCACCTGCTCGCGCCCTCGACGGAGACCGTGGTGGCCCTGGTGAGCACGGCCAAGGCGGGCGCGGCCGCGGTCTGCCTCGACCCGCACCACCCCCCGGCCCGGCTCCGGGCCATGCTCGACGACTGCGGCGCCACGACGGTGCTCACCACCCGCGCCCTGGCACCTCTGCTCGACGGAGCCGACACAGGGGTCCGGCTCCTGTACATGGACGAGTACACGGGTGAGTACATGGACGCCGACGTGGACGAGCGCACGGACGGGGAACGCGCGCCGGAGCCGCCGGCCCTCACCCCCGACGACCTGCTCTACACGGTCTACACCTCCGGCTCGACCGGCACCCCCAAGGGAATCGACGTCGAGCACCGCAACGTCCTGAGCCTGATCGACGCCATGCGGGAGCACGTCGAGCCCGACCCGGAGGCGGTCTGGTGCCTCTTCCACTCCACCGCGTTCGACCTGTCCGTCTGGGAGCACTGGGGCAGCCTCCTCTCCGGGGCCTGCCTGGTGGTGATCGGGGCGGAGACCGCCCGTGCGCCCGACGCGCTGCGCCGGCTGCTCGTGGCGGAGGGCGTGACCCATCTGACGCACACCCCGTCGGCGCTGCACGGCCTCGCCGCGGAGGTCGCGGCGCACGGCGCCGACGGGCTGCGGCTGCGGCACGTCTTCAGCTGCGGCGAACTGCTCTCCGCCGGTACGGCCAGGTACGCCCTGGACTGGTGCGGCACGCTGTGGAACTGCTACGGCCCCGCCGAGACCACGGTGTGGGTCACCGCCCACCGGGTGCGCGCGGAGGACTGCCGCGGCGCTTCCGTGCCGGTCGGCGGCCCGCTCGCCAACGCGGCGCTGTACGTCCTGGACGCGCACCGCCAGGTCGTGCCGGGCGAGGTGACCGGAGAGCTGTACATCGGGGGACAGGCCGTCGCACGCGGCTATGTGAACCGGCCGCGGCTGCTCGCGGAGCGCTATCTGCCCGACCCCTTCGCCGGCGGCACCGCCCGCATGTACCGCTCTGGCGACCTCGCGCGGGTCGACGCGGAGGGCCGCGTCGAGATCCTGGGCCGGGCCGACAACCAGGTGAAGGTCAGCGGGTACCGCATCGAGCTGGAGGAGATCGAGGCCGCCCTCGACCGGGTGCCGGGCGTGGACCGCTCCGTCGTGCTGGTCGAGGGAGCGGGGGCCGGGGCCCGCAGCCTGACGGCGTGCGTCGTACCGGCACGCCCCGGCGCGGCCCCCGCGGAGGCGGAGCTGCGGGCCGCGCTGCTGGACACGCTGCCCCCGTACATGGTGCCCACCTCCTTCGTGTTCCCCGACCGGCTGCCCCTCAACGTCAACCAGAAGACCGACCGGGCCGCGGTGGCCCGCCTCGTCGAGGCGGAGCGCGCCCGGCAGCTGCCCCGGCAGTCCGCCGCACCGGCCGCGGGCAACTGGATGGAACGCGCCGTGGCCGAGGTGTGGCGCCGCGTCCTGCG
Source organism: Streptomyces sp. NPDC039480 (assembly GCF_055597165.1). Classification (NCBI taxonomy): domain Bacteria; kingdom Bacillati; phylum Actinomycetota; class Actinomycetes; order Kitasatosporales; family Streptomycetaceae; genus Streptomyces; species Streptomyces sp. NPDC039480. The sequence goes on from NZ_JBVITX010000006.1 coordinate 328,249, forward strand.
CCGCGACGGGATCGGCAGGACCGACAACTTCTTCGAGGTCGGCGGCACCTCGATGCTGCTGCTCCAAGTGCACCAGCAGCTCGGGGAGATACCCGGCGCGGCCCCCGTCGCCGTCTCGGAACTCTTCGCGTACCCGTCCGTCGCCGCACAGGCAGGGCGCCTCGCACCGGCACCGGCGGCCCGGCCCGCCGCACCGGAGGGACAGGGCGGCCGCCGCGCCGCCCTACGGAAAGCGGCCGCCCGCGGCGGCCCCCAAGCGGCACTGCGCCGTGGCCACAGGGCCCGGCGGGACGAGGCAGCCGGAGGCGACCATGAGTGACCCCCACGACGACTTCGAACCCTACGAACCGGACGAAGGCGTGCGGCCCGGCGACATCGCCGTCATCGGCATGCACGGCCGCTTCCCCGGCGCACGCGACTGCGACGAGCTCTGGCAGCGGATCAGCGCGGGCGACGACTGCGTGGGCTTCTACTCCGACGAGGAGCTGCGGGCCGCCGGAGTCACCGACGAACTGCTCGGCGACGGCCGCTATGTGAAGTCCCGCGGCGGCCTGGACGATCCGTTCGCCTTCGACCACACCTTCTTCGGCTACAGCGCCAGGGAGGGCGAACTGCTCGACCCGCAGCAGCGGCTCTTCCTGGAGACCGCATCCGAGCTGCTCGACACCGTCGGCTACTCCGGCGGACGGCCGGACGACCCGGACCACCCCGTCGTCGGCGTCTTCGCGGGCGCCTCGATGAACACCTACCTGGTCAACGTCCTTGCACGCGGCTGCGACCTGCTCTCCCTCGAGGGCACCGAGCTGATGCTGACGAACGACAAGGACTACCTGCCGACCCGGGTCTCCTACAAGCTCGGCCTCACCGGACCCAGCATCAATGTGCAGAGCGGCTGTTCGACGTCGCTGGTGGCCGTCCACGTCGCCGTGCAGAGCCTGCTGAGCGCCGAATGCGACATCGCGCTGGCCGGCGGCGTCTCGGTGCATGTGCCGCCCCGGCCCGGCTACGTCCACCAAGAAGGCCTGATGTTCTCCCCGGACGGCCGGTGCAGGCCCTTCGACGAGCAGGCGCAGGGCGCGGCGTTCGGCGACGGCGTGGGCATCGTGGCGCTGAAGCGGCTGAGCGAGGCGCTCCAGGACGGCGACGAGGTCCTCGCCGTGATCAAGGGCACCGCGATCAACAACGACGGCGCCCGCAAGGTCGGCTTCGCCGCACCCGGCGCCGCCGGACAGCGCGACGTGATCACCGAGGCGCACGGCGTCGCCGAGGTCTCCGGCCGCTCCATCGGGTACGTCGAGGCCCACGGCACCGGCACAGTGCTGGGCGATCCAGTGGAAGTCGCGGCGCTGCGCGAGGCGTTCGGCACGGACACGGCCGACACCGGGTTCTGCGCCCTGGGTTCGGTCAAGGCCAACGTCGGGCACCTCGCGGGCGCGGCGGGCGTCACCGGACTCATCAAGGCGGTGCTCGCCCTGCGGAACCGGCAACTCCCGCCCCACCCCCACCTCACCCGGCCACACCCCGAACTGCGCCTCGACGACAGCCCGTTCTACCTCAACGACAGGCTGCGGCCCTGGCCGTCGCAGGACGCCCCGCGCCGTGCCGGCGTCAGCTCCTTCGGCGTCGGCGGCACCAACGCGCACGCCGTCCTGGAGGAGGCACCGCCCGCGCCCGCCGCCGCGCCCGCCCCGGCGGGACCGCACCTGATTCCCGTCAGCGCGGCGTCGCCCAAGGCGCTCAGGACGGCACTGGAGCGGCTGGCCGACCGGCTCGACGCCGCCACCGACATCTCCGCCGATATCTCCGTTGGCAGCCCGGCCGCCGCCCCCGCACTCGCGGACGTCGCCCACACCCTGCTCGTCGGCCGGCGCACCTTCCCGTACCGCATCGCGGTCCGCGGCCGGACGCACCGGGAGGTGGCCGAGCGGCTCCGGTCCTGCGCCGCACAGGCCCACGACCCGGCGGCCGTCGAGTTCCCGGCGCCGGTCACGCTGTTCCTGGGCCGTGGCCCGTACGGCCCCGCGCTCGCCGGACCCGTTGCGGAATTCGCCTCCGTGCGTACGGTTCTGGAGCACGCCCGGAGCCTGCTCGCCGACGCCGGAGTCGCTCCCGCACGGGCCGCCGAGGTGATCGCCGAGGCGCTGTCGGGGCGGCCCGAGCCCGCCCTGCGGGACCTCGCCGCGTTCCTCTCCCAGTACGCGATCGCCACGCTGTGGCTCGACGCCGGGCTGCTGCCGGACGCCGTGGCGGGCGCGGGCGCCGGCGAACTCGCCGCGGCCTGCGTCACCGAGGCGCTGCCCCTGGCCGACGCGCTCGCCCTGCTCGCCCAGCGGGCCGGCCTCACCACCGGGGCGCCCGCGCCACGGACCGGCCCCGGCACCCTGCCCCTCCTCTCGGCCGCGTTGGGCGGCCCCCTGGACCCGGCCACGGTCCCGGAGCGCCACTGGACCGAGGCGATCTGGGTGCCGGGAGCCGGACTGCCCGACGGCGGCCTCAGCGGAACCGTCCTCTCCGGGGCCGTGCTCGCCGTGGCCCCGGACGACCGGAGCGCGATGTCGTACCGCGCCGGGGCAGTGGCGGCGACGGAGGAGGCGGCCCCGCTGTCCCTGCCCGCCACGGGCCACACCGGCGACCACGTCGAGGAGCACCTGCTGGACGTGGCGGCCGCCCTGTGGACCGCGGGACACGACGTGTGCTGGACCGAGTGGCGGGACGGGCCCAGGCGGCGGGTGCCGCTGCCGCCCCACCCGCTCGACCGTCGGACGCTCGTCCCGCTCCCCGGCCCCACCGCCGAGCAGAACGCCGCGGCTCAGGCCGCCCCGGAGAGCACCGCGCCGCACCGGGCCGAGCACCCCGAACAGTGGCTGTACACCGAGTCCTGGGAGCGCGCGGGCAGACTCCGTCCGGCCGCGGAACCGCCCGCCGCCGCCCGGTGGCTGCTCTTCGAGGACGAGGGAGGCCTCGGCGCCCGGCTGCGCGCCGAGCTCGCGGCCCACGGGGCCGACGCGGTGAGCGTCCGGGTCGGCCCCCGGTTCGAACGGGTCGGCCCGCGCGCCTTCACCCTCGACCCGGCCGACCCGCACGGCTGCCGGTCGCTCTTCACGGCCCTCGCCGCCGACGGGACCGTCCCTGACCACGTCGTACACCTGTGGTCGCTCGACGACCCGGACCACGGCGGCGCCGGGCTGCCCACCGCGGCCGAGACCGAACAGGCGCAGCAGCGCGGCCTCTACACCGTCCTCGACACCGCCGTCGCCCTCAGCGGCACGGCCCGCGGCGAAGGCGCCCGGGCAGGGGAAGGCGTCCGGGCAGGGGAAGGCGTCCGGGCAGGGGAAGGTGCCCGGGCAGGGGAAGGCGTCCGGGCAGGGGAAGGCGTCCGGGCAGGGGAAGGTGCCCGGACAGGGGAAGGCGCCCGGGCAGGGGAAGGTGCCCGGACAGGCGAAGGCGCCCGGGCAGGGGGAGGCGTCCGGATATCGGTCGTGGCCCGCCGCGTCTTCGACGTGCTCGGCGGCGAGCCGGTCGCCCCGGCCACCGGCACGGTGAGCGCGGCGGTCCGCGTCGTCCCGCAGGAGTTCGCCGGCCTCGACTGCCGGTGCGTCGACCCGGGGCCCACCCCGCCGACGGCCGCGGAACTGCTCGCCGAACTCACCGCCGAGGGCACGGACGAGCCCGCGGTGGCCCTGCGCAACGGCCACCGCTGGGTGCAGCGCTTCCGGCCCGCGCCCGCACCCCGCCCGGCCGACGGGACGACGGCGCTCCGGCCGGGCGGCGTCTACCTCATCACCGGCGGCCTCGGGGTGATCGGCCTCGCGCTCGCCGGCCACCTGGCGAAGGAGTACGGCGCCCGCCTCGTCCTCACCGGCCGCACGCCGCTGCCCGACCCCGCCTCGTACGCCGCATGGCTGGACACGCACACCCCGGACCACCCCGCGTACGCCAAGGTGACCGCGCTGCGCGAACTGGCCGATGTCGCGGGCGGGTTGCTGACCGCGGCCGCGGACGTCACCGACCGTGCCGCCATGGCGGAGGTCGTGGCGGAGGCGGAGCGGAGGTTCGGCGCCGTCGACGGATGGTTCCACGCGGCCGGCGTGCCGTTCGGGGACGCCGTCCAGTGGCTGGGCGCGACCGACCGCACGCAGTGGCGCGCCACGCTGGCGCCCAAGGTGCAGGGCGCCCTGGTCCTGGAGGACGTCTTCGCGGACCGCAGCATCGACTTCGGCTGCCTGGTCTCGTCGCTGGCCTCCGTGGTCGGCGGCATGGGGTACGCCGCGTACGCCGCCGCCAACACCTTCCTCGACAGCGTGGCCCTCGGGCGCGAACGGCGGCTGAGCGTCGACTGGGAGGGCTGGGCGGGCCCGAACGCGGAACCGCCCACTGGAACCGCGTCGGACGCCTGGCGGGAGCTGCGCTCGTACGCGCTGAGCACCGAAGAGGGCCTGCGCGCCTTCGACCTGGTCCTCGGACGTGTCGAGGAGCGCAGGCTCGCCGTCTCCACCGTCGACCTGGAGACCCGCAGACGGCGCTGGGCCAAGCCGGTGACCGGCGCCGCCCGGGGAGCCGCGGACGCGGTGGGCGCGCCCGACCTGGGCCCCGGCCTCGACCAGCGGCTCGCCGAGGTGTGGAGCGAGGTCCTGCACACCGAGATCGACCGCTACGACCAGAGCTTCTTCGACCTGGGCGGCGACTCGCTGCTCATCGTCGAACTCGTCCTGCGGATCGAGGAACGCCTGGGCATCCCGCTCCAGGCCGCCGACGTCCTCCAGGCCCCCACGGTGGACCACCTCACGGCACGGCTCAGAGGGGACACCGACGACCGGAACGAGACCGACGACGTCATGGCAAGGGCCGAACAACGGGCGGACCTGCGTTCCCGCAGGCGCGCGGCCCGGAACAACAGAAAGGACCGGGACGCGTGAGTGAGCATCCCAGTGTGGCGATCGTCGGCATGGCCGGACGGTTCCCCGGGGCGGACGGCGTGGACGAGCTGTGGCGCGTCCTGGACGAGGGACGGGAGACGGTACGCGGTTACGTCGACGCCGAGCTGACCCGGGCCGGAGTCCCCGCGGAGACCGTGCGCCACCCCGACTACGTGAAGCGCGGCTCCCACCTGAAGGACGTCGAGTACTTCGACGCGGCCTTCTTCGGCTACACCGGCCGGGAGGCCGAGCTGACCGACCCGCAGCAGCGGATCTTCATGGAGGTCTGCCACGAGGCCATGGAGAACGCGGGCCACGGTCCCGGCACCTTCGACGGCCCGGTCGGCATCATCGCCGGCACCCGCCGCAGCGGCTACCAGGACCTCCTCGACCGGCCCGAGTACGACAACGTCACGGACACCTACGTCAAGGCCGGCAACGAGCCCGACGCGCTGGCCACGAAGGTCGCGTACAAACTCGACCTCACCGGTCCCGCCCTCACGGTCCAGACGTTCTGCTCCACCTCGCTCGTCGCGGTCCATCTGGCCTGCCAGCAACTCCTCGACGGCGAGTGCGACATGGCGCTCGCCGGAGGCGTCGCGCTGCGCCTGCCGCAGCACACCGGCTACCTCTACCGGCAGGGCGGCACGCTCTCCCGCGACGGGCGGTGCCGCTCCTTCGACGCGGACGGCAGCGGTCTGATCTTCGGGGACGGCGCCGCCGTCGTCGTGCTGCGCCGCCTGGAGGACGCCATCGAGGACGGCGACACCGTCCTGGCCGTCATCCGCGGCTCGGCGGTGAACAACGACGGTGCCCAGCGCGCCGGTTACACGGCGCCCGGCGTGGTGGGCCAGGCGCGCGCCGTACGGGAGGCGCTCGCCGCCGCCGACGTCACGGCCGACGAGATCGGCTACGTGGAGACCCACGGGGCGGGCACACCGCTCGGCGACGGCGTCGAGTTCAAGGCGCTGACCCAGGCGTTCGGCACGGACCGGCGCGGGGTGTGCGCCATCGGCTCGGTCAAGTCGAACCTCGGCCACCTGGACTCCGCGTCCGGTGTCACCGCGCTGATCAAGACGGTCCTCGCCCTGCGGCACCGCCGGATTCCGGCGAGCCTCCACTTCGACCGGCCCAATCCGGAGATCGACTTCCTGAACAGCCCGTTCTACGTGTGCGCGGAGGCGCTGGACTGGCAGCCCGTCGGCGGGCGGCGGCTCGCCGGGGTCAACTCGCTCGGCATCGGCGGCACCAACGCCCACGTGATCGTCGAGGAGGCGCCCGAGCCGGGCCCGGCACCCGCGGGCGGCGCAGGCACCGACTCCGGGGAACAGCTCCTCGTCTGGTCGGCGCGGAGCCCCGAGGCGCTGGAGCTCCACACCGAGAACCTGCGCCGCCACCTGGAGGACCGGCCCTCGCTCGACCTCGCCGACGTGGCCTGGACGCTGCAACGCGGCCGCCAGGCCCACCGGTACCGCCGGACGCTGGTCGCCGCCGACTGCGAGGACGCCATCGCGGCGCTCGCCGCCGGCCGCTGGACGGACGGCGAGGTCGCCCCCGGCCGGACCCGCGAGGTGCGCCCGCCCGAGAGCGCCGGCGCCCTCGAAGCGGCGGGCGCGCGCTGGCTCTCCGGCGAACAGGTCGACTGGGCCGCGCTCCACACCGGTGCGCGCCGCAGGCTGCCCCTGCCCACCCACCCCATGCTGCGCAAGCGCCACTGGCCCGACGCCACGGTCCCCGAGCCCGAGCCGAAGCCCGAGCCGAAGCCTGAACCCGCGGCTGTTCCCGAGCCCGTTGTCACCACTCACAAGGACGAGGTCATGAAAGACGCTCTGCTCGACGAACTCAGGACCGTCGTCGCCACCCGCTTCAAGATGGCGCCCGAGGACCTGGACGCCCATGTGCCGTTCCTGGAGATGGGCGCGGACTCGCTGCTCCTGCTGAGCATCCTCCAGCCTCTGGAGGAGCGGTACGGATGCAAGCTCTCGATGCGGCAGTTCTTCGGTGAGTTCCAGACGCTGGACGAGCTCGCCGACTACCTGGTCGGGCACGCGGACGCGCAGCGCCTGCCCGGCGCGACGGCCGCGGTCGCGGCTCTGGTGGTTCCGGCTCCGGCTCCGGTCGCGGAGGCCGCACCGGTGTCCGCCCCCGCCCCCACAGCCGCTCCCGCCGCGCCGGATGTGCAGCTCTCGCCGGTGGTCGTTCCCGCACCTCAGGTCGCTCCCGTGCCTCCGGTCACGGCACCCGCTCCCGCGATACCCATGAGCCCCGTCGGGATGTCCGCGATCGAGCAGATCACCTCCGAGCAGTTGAAGCTGATGGGACGGCAGCTCGACGTCATCCAGAGCGCATACGGCACCGCAGTGCCGGCGGCCACCGCTCCGGCCGCTGCCCCGGTGCCGGTCCCCGAGCCGGTCACCGCCCCCGAGCCGGTCACCGCCGCACCCGCTCAGCTCCCCGCACCTCCTGCGGAGACCCCCGCCCCCACCGCCGACCAGAACGGCGCAGGCCCCAAGGTCCCGCTCGCCCCCCGCATGCGGTCCGCCGCCGCTCTGCCGCCGGACACCGCGGCGCGCAAGCAGTACCTGGACGGCTTCATCGACCGCTTCTCGCGGCGCACCCGCAAGTCCAAGGACTACGCCCAGCGGTTCCGCCCGCTGATCGCGGACAGCCGCTCCACCATCGGCTTCCGGATGTCGACCAAGGAACTGCTCTTCCCGATCGTCGCCGAGCAGGGCCGCGGCGCCCGTCTGTGGGACGTCGACGGCAACGAGTTCGTCGACCTGACGATGGGCTTCGGCGTCCACTTCTTCGGGCACCAGTACGAGCCGATCATGAACGCCGTGCGGGAGCGCATGGACGTCGGGTTCGGTCTCGGGCCGCGCACCGAGCTGACCGAGGACGTGGCCGCCTCCATCCTGGAGCTGACCGGGATGGAGCGCGTCGCCTTCGTCAACACCGGCAGCGAGGCCGTGATGAACGCGGTGCGCCTGGCCCGCGCGGCCACCAAGCGCGACAAGATCGTCATCTTCTCGACCGGCTACCACGGCCACGCCGACGGCGTGCTCGCCGCCCCGACCTGGGTGGACGGCGACCTCCGTACGAAGCCGATCGCCACCGGCGTCACCTCCCGCAGCGTGCAGGACGTCTACGTCCTGGAGTTCGGCACCGAGGAGGCGCTCTCCTTCATCGACCGGCACGGCAGCGAGCTGGCCGCCGTCATGGTCGAGCCGGTGACGACCCGTCACCCGGGCAACCAGCAGCCCGAGTTCCTGCGCCAGCTGCGCCGTCTGACGTACCAGCACGGCGCGAAGATGATCTTCGACGAGATGGTCACCGGCTTCCGCGCCCACCCCGGCGGCATCCAGGGGCTGTGGGACATCCAGGCCGACATCGTCACCTACGGCAAGGTCATCGGCGGCGGTCTGCCGCTCGGTGTGGTGGCGGGCCGCGGCGGCGTGATGGACGCCATCGACGGCGGCGTCTGGCACTACGGCGACAGCTCCTACCCGACGGTCGAATCGACCTTCTTCGGCGGTACGTTCTGCCAGCACCCGCTCTCGATGGTCGCGGCGAAGACCGTACTGGACGAGATGCGCGCCACCGGCCCCGCGCTGCAGGCGGACCTCGCCCGCAAGACCGAGCGGTTCACCGACGCCCTGAACGCCGACTTCAAGGCCCTCGAAGTACCCATCAGCGTCGACCGGTTCGCCTCGCTCTTCCGCTTCGAGCACGACGCGAACCTCGACCTCTTCTACTACAACCTCCTCGACAAGGGCGTCTACGTCTGGGAGTGGCGCTGCTGCTTCCTCTCCACCGCCCACACCGAGGACGACCTGACCACCACCCGCAGGGTGATCCGCGAGTCCATCGAGGAGCTGCGCGACAACAAGCTGCTGCCCCCGCTGTCCGGTACGGCGAGCGCGCCCCCCGCGCTCCCCGCGGCAGCGGCGCCCGCCACCACCCCCGCGTCCGCGGCGGCCACCGCCGGCGAGGGAGCCTCCTTTCCGGCAGGCCGCGCACATCAGCAGCTCTGGGCGCTGGCCAACATCCATGACGGCGGTTCCCTCGCGTACAACCTGAACGCCGACTTCTGGCTCGACGGCACACTGGACGGGGCCGCGCTGCGCACCGCCGTGCGCGGGCTGGTCGACCGGCACGAGTCGCTGCGCATGACCATGAGCGCGGACGGCAGCACCATCGAGGTGCGCGCCGGCGCCGACCTGCCGGTCGACTCCGTCCTGCGCACCGAGGCCGCCGCGAGCGACGAGGAGCGCGACCGTCTCCTCGAGGAGCTGGCCGGACGCCGCTACGACCTGGTGAACGGCCCCCTGTTCAAGGTGACCGTCATCCGCACCGGACAGGACCGGCACCTGCTGCACCTCGGCGTGCACCACCTCGCCGCCGACGGCTGGTCGACCGTGCCGATGCTCGGCGACCTGGTCGCGCTCTACAACGAAGCCCGCACCGGCGTCCCCGCGCACCTCGGCCCCGTGCCCCAGCTGCGCGACTTCCTCGCCTGGCAGCGGGAGAACGCGGCGTCCCCCGACGCCGCCACCCACCGGGCGTACTGGGAAAGGATCACCGAGCGGGCACCGGAGCTCGACCTGCCCGGCGCGGCCCACCGGGTCCCGACGTTCCGCAGCGAGCGCCGCACCCTGCGGCTCGAAGGCGAACTGCTGCAGAAGCTGCGCAGGGCGGCCGCCGCGCAGGGCGTCACCGTCTTCGCCTACCTGGTGTCGGCGTGGGGCACCCTGCTCCAGCGCCTCACCGACCAGCGCGAACTGATGCTGCTCGTGCCGTCGGCGGCCCGGCCGCCGCACCTGGACAGGACCGTCGGCTACTGCACCAACCTGCTGCCGCTGCGCTTCGGCCCCGACGCCGGCGACCGGGTCGGCGCCTGCGTCGGCGCGGTCCAGGAGCAGCTGCTCGACGCCATGGACCACGACACGTACCCGTTCGCCGAGACCGTGCACGCGCTCGACCGGGCCGCCACCGGCTCCGCGGGCCGCGTATTCCGCACCGTCCTCGCCTTCGACCGCGAGGTGACGCTGCCCGACATGCACGGGCTGCGCATCGAGGAAGCGGGCCTGACCCCGGTCCGGCACGCCATCTACCCGCTCTACGCGAGCGTCACGGACACCGGGTCCGGCTACCGCTGCGACTTCGACACGCACCTCGACGCGTTCCCCGAGGCGGTCACCCGGCAGCTGCCCGAGCTCTTCCGCGACGTGCTCGTCGCGATGACCGAGGACGGCGACCGGCCGCTGTCCGACATCGACCCGCGCCGCCAGGACGAGCGCGCCAAGCTGCTCGGCTGGGGGCGCGGCCCCGACGTCGAGCTCGGCTCGCGCACCGTCTGCGAACTCTTCGAGGACCAGGCGGCCCGCACCCCGGACCGCACGGCCGTCGCCTGCGAGGACCGCACCCTGACGTACGCGGAGCTCGACGACCGCGCCGACCGGTTCGCGGACGTCCTGCACCGCAGGCTCGGCATCGGCCCGGAGTCCGTGGTCGGCATCAGGCTGCCCCGCTCCGAGAAGTTCCTGATCACGATCCTCGCGCTGTGGAAGTGCGGCGCCGCCTACGTGCCCCTGGAACCCAAGCACCCCCTCCAGCGGCACCTGAAGGTGCTCGGGCTGAGCCAGGCGGTCGCGGTCGTCTCCGAGGAGCAGTACGAGCCGGACTCCGTCGACGGCGACGTCACCTGGCTGCGCTACCCGGACCTCGTCGCCGAGGGCGCGGCCGCGGAGGGCGGGCCGCTCGGCCTGCGCCGGCCGATGGACGCCGCCGCGTACATCATGTTCTCGTCGGGCTCGACCGGTGAGCCCAAGGGCATCGTGATCGAGCAGCGGGCCATGCTCAACCACGTCCTCGCGAAGATCGAGGACTACGAACTGGACGGCCCCGACGAGATCCTCGCGCAGAACGCCCCCAGCTCCTTCGACATCTCCGTGTGGCAGTTCGTCGCCCCGCTCCTCGGCGGCGGCCAGACCCGCGTCTACCCCGACGCGGCCGTCGAGGACCCGGCCACCTTCGTCGACCTCGTCGACCGGCACGGCGTCACCGTCCTGGAACTCGTCCCGAGCTACCTCGCGATGATGCTCGACGAGCTCGACCTCTCGAACCGGACCGGCATCCTCACCGCCCTGCACCACGTCGTGCTGCAGGCCGAACCGCTGAAGCCGTCCCTGGTGGCCCGCTGGTACGCCCGCTTCCCGGACACCGTGATGTCCAACGCGTACGGCGCCACGGAGACCGCCGACGACGTCCTGCACCCGGTCACCACCGTCCCCGAAGGCGACCTCACCCCGACCGGCAAGCCCATCCGCAACTCCGCCGTCTACATCGTGGACGAGGAGCTCAAGCCGGTGCCCGTCGGCGTACGCGGTGAACTGCTCGTCGCGGGCGTCCCCATCGGCCGCGGCTACCTCACCGAGACCCCGGCCAACGCGCGGGCGTTCCTCGACCACAACCCCGTCGAGCCCGAGCGCCCCGGCCGGGTCTACCGCACGGGCGACATGGCCCGCTGGCGCGACGACGGGCAGATCGAGATCCTCGGCCGCACCGACCACCAGGTGAAGGTCCGCGGCCAGCGGGTCGAACTCGGCGAGATCGAGCGGGTCCTCGACGGCCTCGACCAGGTCTCCGACGCGGTCGTGCAGCACTTCCCCGTGCCCGACGGAGGCGGCTCCTACCTCGTCGGCTACGTGGTCGCGGCGCCCGGCACCGCCCTCGACACCGACGCGCTGCGCGCCGTCCTGCGCGAGCAGCTGCCCGACTACATGGTCCCCGCGCACCTCGTGCCGCTCGACGCGCTGCCCCTGAACGACAGCGGGAAGATCGACCGCAAGGCGCTGGAGGAGCCCCGGGCCTTCACCGGCCGCAAACACGCCCTCACCCCGCCCCGGCACTCCGTGGACGACGTGGTGCTGCGCTCCGCCAAGACCCTCTTCGGCCACGCCGACCTCGGCATCGACGACGACTTCTTCGAGCTCGGCGGCAACTCCATCTCGGCGATCCGCCTCACCCAGCTCGTCCGCGAGGCCTTCGGCATCGACCTGCCGGGCATCACCATCTTCGAGAACCCCGTCCTGCGCGACTTCGGCGACGCGGTCGCCGCCCGGGCCTTCGACCCGATGGCGCCCATCCAGGCCGCGCCGGACAAGGAGACCTACCGGGCGTCCGCGGCCGAGGAGCGCATGCACTTCCTGTGGACGCTCGACCCGGACAGCAACCTCTACAACATCCCGATGGCCTTCGTCGTACGGGGACCTGTCGACCGCGAACGGCTGCGGCGGGCGGTCGACGCGGTCGTGACCAAGCACGACATCCTGCGCACCACCTTCCACATGGAGGACGGCAGGCTCGTCCAGCGCGTCCTGCCCTCCGTCGACGTGCCGGTCACCGACCTGGGCACCACCGACGAGTCCCTGGAGGAGCTGGTGCGCGGCTGGGTGAAGCCGCACGACCTCCGGACAGGACCGCCGATGCGCACGGCCCTCGCCGTCCGCCCCGGCGGCGACGAGCACGTGCTGCTCCTCGACCTGCCGCACATCGTCCTGGACGAGGGCTCCATGCCCGTCCTGTTCCGCGACCTCTCCACGGCCTACCGCGGCGAGCCGCTGGCGCCGGCGGAGCTCACGTACAAGGACTTCGCCGAGTGGGAGCAGCTCTACCGCGGCTCCGACTCCTACGCCAAGGACCGCACGTACTGGCTGGACCGGTTCGAGAACCCGCCGCCCGCCCTCCAGTTCCCCTACCGCCCGCGGCCCGCGGTGCTCGACCTGACCGGACGCAGGCATTCCTTCGCCCTGGACGCCGAACTGACCCGGCGGCTGCGCGAGTACTGCAAGAGCCACCGCGCCACCCCGTACATGGTGCTGCTCAGCACCTTCAACCTGCTGCTCTCGCAGTACACCGGTGAGGAGGACGTGGTCGTCGGCAGCCCCGTGGACGGCCGCTACCACCCGGCGTGCGCCGACATCATCGGCATGTTCGGCAACTCGCTGCCGCTGCGCACCTCCCCGCAGCGCGACAAGCCGTTCCGCGCGTACGTCAACGAGGTGCGCGCCACCGTCGTCGACGGACTCCAGCACCAGGCCTACCCGTTCGAGGAGCTCGTCAGGGAACTGGCCATCCCGCGCGACGCCAGCCGCAACCCGCTCTTCGACTTCATGTTCGTCTTCACCGACCTGGCCTCCTACACCTTCGACATGGACGGCGTCACCGGCGTCCCCGAGTCGGTCAGCATCGGCGTGGCGAAGATGGACATGACGTTCTCCGCGTACGAGCGGGAGGACACCATCCAGGTCGTCCAGGAGTACGCCACCGACGTCTTCGACCTGGACACCGTCGAGCAGATGGGCCGCCACTTCGCCCGCCTCCTCGACCAGGTCCTCGCCGCCCCCGACGCGCCGATGGGGGAGACCCGCCTCGTCACCGCCGAGGAGCGGGCACGCCTCACCGGCGCCGCACAGGTCGGCGACGGTGCCGAAGGCGACACCCTGCACGCCCTGTTCGAGCAGGCCGTCGACCGCGATCCGGAGCACGCCGCACTCGTCGGCGACGGCGTCCGGCTCAGCTACGGGGAGCTCGACGAGCGCGCCAACCGGCTCGCCCGGAAGCTGAGGGACGAGCACGGGGTACGCCGCGAGGAGCCCGTCGGCATCCTCACCGGCGCCTCGCACGACACCGTCACGGCGATGCTGGCCGTCCTCAAGGCGGGCGGCGCCTACGTGCCGTTCGACCGCACCACGCCCACCGCGCGCGTCGGCGAACTCCTCACCGCGGCCGGCGCCACGGTGCTGGTCGGCGACCTCGCCGAGCAGGCCGCGCTGCCCGACGGCGTCCGCCTGATCGCACCGGACGCCGCGCTCGGGGACAGCCCCGCCGAGCGGCTCGAAGAGGTCAACGGCCCCAAGGACCTCGCCTACATCATGTTCACCTCCGGCTCCACCGGCCGGCCCAAGGGCGTCCTCGTGGAACACGCCGGAGTCAGGCGGCTCTCCCACCGGCCCGCCTACCTCTCCGCGGGCGCCGACGACAAGGTGCTCCAGGCCACCAGCTGGGGCTTCGACATGTCCGCGGCCAGCATGTACACCGCCCTGCTCAACGGCGCCACCCTGGTCTGCCCCACCCACGAGGAGATCCTCGACCGGACGGCCCTGCACCGCCTCGTGCGGGCGGAGGACATCAGCGTCGCCTTCTTCAGCACCGCCTACTTCCACCTGCTCGCCGACGTCGCCATGGAGTGCCTTGAGCCCATCGGGACGCTGGTGACCGGCGGTGAGCGGATGTCGGCCGAGCACGCCCGTCGCGTCGTCCAACACATGGGCCCCGGCCGCCTGATCAACGGCTACGGCCCCACGGAGGGCACCGTGTTCGCCACCGCGCACCGCGTGGACAAGGTCGAGGACGACGCGGTGTCCGTACCCATCGGCACCCCCGTCGACGAGACCCGCGTCTACCTCCTCATGCCGCACGGCGAACCCGCCCCCGACGGCATCGCGGGCGAACTGTGCATCTCCGGCCCCGGCGTCGCCCGCGGCTACCTGGGCGCCGAGGACGACCAGGACGGACCGTTCAGGCCCGATCCGTTCGTCGAGGGCGCCCGCATGTACCGCACGGGCGACCTAGCCCGCCGGCTGCCGGACGGCACCGTCGAGTTCATGGGCCGCAACGACGACCAGCTCAAGATCCGCGGCTTCCGCGTCGAACCCGCCGAGACCGAGGCGGCCCTGCGCGGCTGCCCCGGCGTACTGGACGCCCGGGTCGTGCCCCTCACCGCCGACGGCGAGACCTACCTCTGCGCCTACCTCGTCGCCGACGACGAGTCCGTGGCCGCCGCGGCCCGCCGCGAACTCGACGACAGGCTCCCCTCCTACCTGCGGCCCGGCGCCTATGTGGTCCTCGACGAACTGCCCCTCAACGCGAGCGGCAAGGTCGACAGGAAGGCGCTGCCCCTGCCCGAGAAGAGCGGCTCCACCGGCGCCGGGGAACCGGAGCCCGCCGAGGCCCGCGACGCCACCGAGAGCGAGGTGCTCCGCGTCTGGGCCAAGGTGCTCGGCGTCGACGCACCGCAGCCGAACGACAACTTCTTCGAGGCGGGCGGCCATTCACTGAAGGCGGTCGCCCTGATGGCCGAGATCCGGGAGTCCTTCGGAGTCGACATCCGGCTGATGGACTTCTTCCCGGTACCCACCGCCCGCGCGCTGGCGGAGCACATCGACAACGCGAAGTGGCTCGAGCCGGGCGGCGACGACACCGCGGCGCCCACGGACCATGAGGAGTTCTACATCTGATGACGAGCATCACCGCCGCGGATGTGGCGGGTCTGCTGTCACGGTTGCGTACGGCGGGCGTCCAGCTCCGGGCCGAGAACGGCCGGCTCGTGCTGGACGCCCCCCGGGGCACCGTCGACGACGACCTGCTCGCCCTCGTGCGCGCGTCCAAGGAAGAGCTCCTGCGCAGGCTCACCGCCGGCGGCGGGACCGGCCCGTCGGCGGCCCGCCTCCCGGCGGCCGCGCCCGCCCAGTGGTACCCGCTCTCCTCCGGACAGCAGCGCCTCTACTACACCCAGCTGCTCTACCCCGACTCGGTCACCTACCAGATCCTCGACGTCCTGCGCCTGGACGGCACCGTCGACGCCGAACGCGTCGAGAACACCCTGCGCGCGCTCGTACGGCGGCACGAAGGGCTGCGCACCGGTTTCGACCTGGTCGACGACGAGCCCCGGTTCACCGTCCACGACGAGGTCGACTTCCACCTCGAACGCGTCACAGACCCGGACTTCACACCACGGGACACCGCGGACTTCGTGCGGCCCTTCGACCTCACCGCGCCACCGCTGCTCCGCGGCCGTCTCGTCGAGGTCCGCGACGACCTGCACTACCTGCTCCTCGACAAGCACCACCTGGTGTTCGACGCGGCGTCACGGGAGCCCTTCGCCCGTGACTTCGCCCGCATCCACCGCGGCGGGACCCCGCCCCCGCCGGCCCGCACGTACAAGGACTTCGCGGTCTGGCAGAACGACCTCGAAGGCGCCGAACTCGGTGCGGCGGCCGCCCACTGGGACACGGTGTTCTCCGCCGCGCCCCGCATCGGCCCCGACCCCGTCAAGGCACACCCCGAACTGTTCGGCACCGACTCCCGCCGGGCCCACGTCGACCTCACCGGGGAGGAGATCCGGCAGGCCGGCGCGTACTGCCGTGCCCAGGGGCTCACCACGGCGACGTTCCTCCAGGCCGCCTACCACGTCGCCCTGCACCGGTTCAGCGGCCAGGCCGAAGTCGTGGTGGGCTTCCCCGTCGACCTGCGGGCGGGCGTCGGCCTCGACGACCAGCTCGGCCTCTTCGTCAACACCGTCCCCGTACGCTCCTTCCCGGAGGACCGGCTGCTCTTCACCGAGTACGCCGCCACCGTCCGGGACGGCGTGCTCGCCGCGATCGACCACGGCCAGTACCCCTACGACGCCCTCGTCGACCGGGTGTCGGCACGGCGGAACATGAGCGAGGACCCCCTCGTCGACGGGTTCTTCAACATGGCCACCGCCGGGACCGGTCCGAGTCCCTGGGCCGCGGCCGGCCTGACCGAGGAAGCCGGGGACCCGAAGGCGGCGCTGCCCGAACTCCCCTGCCTCGCCTGCCGGTTCGACCTCACACTGAGCGTCCTGGAAGGGCCCGGCACGCTGCGCCTCGACCTGGAGTGCACCACCGCGCTGCTCGACGTGGCGACGGTCGGGCGGATCGTCCGGGACATGGCCGCGGTCGTCCGCCACGTCGTCGCCGACCCGGGGGCGACCATCGGCGCCCTGCCGGGCGCGGAGGCGGTCACGTGATCACGGCGAACCCGTTCGAGCTCCGGTTCCCCGAAGTCTTCTTCGAGCTGACCGGCTTCACCCCGGCCGGCCGGACCCTGCTGAAGCTGGAGGGCTTCGGCGCCACCGGCTCCATCAAGCTGAAGCCCGCCCTCTTCATGGTCGACCGGCTGGAGCGGGAAGGACGGCTGCAGCCCGGCCGCTCCACCCTCGTCGAGTCCTCCTCGGGAAACCTGGGCCTCGCGCTCGCCCTGGTCTGCCGTATGCGCGGCTACGGATTCATCTGCGTCACCGACCCCAACGTGTCACCCGCCAACCTCCGGGCCATCCGCGCGTACGGCGGCCAGATCGAGACGGTGACCACCAAGGACGCCCAGGGCGGCTATCTGCGGACCCGCCTCGAGCTGGTGCGCAGGCTGGTCGCCGAGGCACCCGACCGCATCTGGCTGAACCAGTACGCGAACCCGGCGAACCTGGAGGCACACGCCCGCTGGACCGCCGAGGAGATCCTGCGTTCCCTGCCCGACGTCACCCACCTGTACGTGGGCACCGGCACCACCGGCACCATGATGGGCATCGCCAGGCACTTCGCCGAGTTCTCCCCGAAGACCGAACTGATCGCCGTGGAACCCGAGGGCTCGGTCACCTTCGGCAGCGGCAGGCCGGGACGCCGCCGGCTGCCGGGCGTCGGCACCAGCCGCCCGCCGGAGATCGCGGACGCGGACCAGGTGCACCGCATCACGTACGTGGCCGAGCGGGACGCCGTGCTCCGCTGCCATCAGGCGGTGAACGAACACGGGCTGCTCGTCGGCTGCTCCACCGGCCACGTGCTGCACGCCATCTCCGCCGACGCCGACTTGTTCTCGCCGGACAGCACCGTCGTCGGCATCAGCGCGGACCTCGGCGACAAGTATCTGGACACGGTCTACGACCCGCAGTGGCTGCGGGACAACTTCGTGGAGCTCGACACGGAGGACGTCATGTTCCCGACCGGCCCCGGCCGGCCCCTCTGCGGACCGCTGAGCGACTACCTCACCGAGCACCCCGTCTCATGAACGGAGCCAGTACGTTGCCCCACTCCGCGAACACCCCGACGTTCCAAGTGATCGGTGCCACCGCCGTCGCCGATGTCCTCGAAGGCCGCCACGAGGACGTCGTCGGCCTGGTCTCGGACATCTACCGGCTGCACAGCAGCGGCGGAACCACCAACCCCGACAGCTACTTCCTGCGCTTCCCCGAGCGCCCCGAGGCGCGGATCATCGCGCTGCCCTCCCGAATCCAGGACGAACAGGAGGTCGCCGGCATCAAGTGGATCGGCAGCTTCCCGGGCAACCACGCCGCCGGCGCCCTGCCGCGGGCCTCGGCCGTCGTGATCCTCAACGACATGGCGACCGGCTTCCCCTTCGCCTGCGTGGAGGGCTCGGCCATCAGCGCCCACCGCACCGCCGCGTCGGCGGCGCTCGCGGCCGGCCTGCTGCACCCGGAGAAGTCCGCGTCCCGGGTGGCCGTGATCGGCTCGGGCCCCATCGCCCGGCGCATCCTGGAGTACCTGCGGGAGACCGGCTGGAAGGCGGGGCGCTACGCCGTCCACGACCTCGTCCCGGCCCGCGCCGAACAGCTCAGGGACGATCTCATCGCGCGCGGCGACGCCGCCGAGGCCGTCACCACCGGCGCGGCGGACGCGGTGCGCGGCGCCGAGCTCGTCGTCCTCGCGACCACGGCGGGGGAGCCGTGGCTGCACGACGCCTCCCTGCTCACGCCCGACCAGACAGTACTCAACGTGTCGCTGCGCGACCTCGGCGTGCCCGTCGTCCTCGCGGCGCAGAACATCTTGGACGACGTCGACCACTGCCTGAAGGCGAACACCTCGCCGCACCTGGCGGAACAGGCCACCGGCAACCGCGACTTCGTCGCCGGCACGATCTCCGACCTGATCGAGGGGCGGCTCGCCCCCGACCCCGGCCGCCCCCGCGTCTTCTCGCCGTTCGGCCTCGGCGTACTGGACCTGGCCCTCGCCCGCTTCATCCACGCCGAAGCGGTCCGCAGGGGCTCGGCGGTCACGATGGACGACTTCTTCGGCCTGGAGTAGCCCCGGCGCTCCGTACCCGCGGCTCAGGTGTCCGCGGGTACGGCGGGCTCCCGCGGCGGCAGCAGGTCGTCCCCGTGGTCGTCCTGATCGTCCACCGTGCGCAGTGTCCGTACCGGAGTGAACAGGGGCCACACCGCCGCGAGGACCAGCCCGGCCGTCGCCGTGACGAGCGCTCCGGACAGTCCGAGAGCCGTGGAGGCGACGGCACCGCCGGCCAGCGCCCCGAGCGGCTGCACCCCGAGCCCCATGAAACGCGCCGACGAAATGATCCGGCCCTGCAGATGCTCCGGGACCATCGTCTGCCGCATGGTGTTCACGCAGACGTGCATGACCACGATGCCGAAGACCCAGGAGAACTGCGCGATCCCGATGAGGACGAGCCCGACCGGCCGGTCGAAGTGGTGCGCGAGCCCCACGGGGAACCCGGTCACGCCCGGCAGCGCGAGACCGATGATCGCCGTCGGACCGATGCCGAACCGGGCGATCATCCGCTGGTTGACCATCGCCGCCGTCAGTCCTGCGACACCGCCCAGCATCGTCATCAGGCCCAGCAGCGCCGGGCTGAGCCCGACCACGCGCAGCGCGTAGAGCATGTACGTGGCGGCGAAGACGGACGAGAAGAAGTTGAAGAACACCGAGGTGACCGCCAGCGGCCACTGGTACCGGTCCCTGCGCAGCACCCGCAGCCCGCTCCGGATGGCCGCGAAGTGCGACTCCACCGGCTCCTCCGACAGGCGCTCCTTGGCGGGATGCGCCTTGGGCAGGCCGATCAGGGCCGCGCTGCTGACGACATAGGAACAGGCGTCGATCACCACGGCCACCGGCGCCCCGAACGACTGCACCAGGATGCCCGCGAGACCGGGGCCGCCCACATCGCCGACGGCCTCGCTCGCCTCCAGCCACGAATTCGCGGGCCCCACCTTGTCCCGCCCCACGAGGCGCGGGACGTAGGGGGTCATGGCGCTCTCGAAGAGCAGCGAAAGCGCGGCGATCAAGTACGTCACCAGGGCGAGCAGCCACACGCTGAGCGCGTCGGCCCAGTACAGGAACGGCACGGACATCAGGACGGCGAGGCGCGCGAAGTTCGCGACGTGCATCACCGCGGTCCGCTCGTACTTGTCGGCCATCACCCCGGCGGAGAGCCCCAGCGTCAGACTCGCCATGCCGGCCGCGGCGACGAGGAGACTCATCTCCCACGGGGACGCGTCGAGGTTGACCGCGGCCACCAGCGGCAGCGCGAACGTGGTGATCTGGGCCCCGGTGAGGGAGATCGACTCGGCGGCCCAGACCCGGAAGAAGCCCGTCGAGGCCAGTACCGATTTCTTGCGCATGGCAGATGCGCCCTTCTGGCCTGATCAGCCGGTGGTCACGGGCAGGCTCGAGTAGCCGCGCGGGTTGAGGACGGGCCGCCGCACGGCCTCTCCGGCCAGGGCCAGGCGCGGGAAGCGGCGGAAGAGCTCACGGAAGACGATCTCGCCCTCAAGCCGGGCGAGCGCGGCGCCCACGCAGTAGTGGATGCCGCCGCCGAAGCCCATGTTCTTCGTTCCGGTACGCCCCAGCGTGAACCGGTTCGGCTCGTCGAACTGCTCGGGGTCGCGGTGGGCGGCGCCGATGAAGACGACGACGGGCGCGCCGGACGGGATGTCCACGCCGGCCAGCGTGGTGCGGCGCAGCGCGCGCCGGACGGTCGCCTGGACCGGGGACTCGTACCGCAGGGTCTCCTCGACCGCGGCGGCCGCGAGGCCCGGGTCGGCCCGCAGCAGAGCCAGTTGTTCGGGGTGGCGCAGCAGGGTGTGCACGCCGTTGGTGAGGAGGTTGACGGTCGTCTCGAAACCGGCGATGAACAGCAGCAGCACGAGCTGGAGCAGTTCCTCACGGGTGAAGGCGTCCGCTCCGTCGTGCGAGGCGAGGAGCGCGGAGATCATGTCGTCCCGCGGCGACCTGCGGCGCTGCTCGATCAGCTCCTCCAGGTAGGGGGTGAGCGTGCGCAGCGCCTCGTCGGAGAGCGACCGGTCGCTCTCCGAGACGAAGATGTCGAAGACGACCGAGATCGCCGACGCCGGTCCGCGCAGCCACTCCCTGTCGGCCGCGGGGATGCCGAGCAGGTCCGCGATGACGGCCACGGGCAGCGGGTGGGCGAGCAGCTCGTGCAGATCCACCGCCCCGCCGTCGGCGCCGAGCTCGGCCGCGGCGTCGAGCCGCTCCGCGACCATCCGCTCGACGCCGCCGCTCAGCGCGTGGATGCGCCGTTGCACGAAGGCGCCGTTGACCAGGCGGCGGAGCCGGGTGTGCTCCGGCGGGTTGCGGTTCAGCAGGGACTGGCCCATGACCAGCTCGGTCGGGCTGGAGCGCCATTCCGGTTCGTGGACGTCCATCCAGGCGGCGTCGTCGGCCCCGAGATCGGCGGAGCGCAGCGCCTGTGCGGCGGCCGCGTATCCGGTGACGAGGACGGGGCCGTACGAGGTGGGGTGCACGGGCGCGGTGCGGCGCAGCACGTCGTAGCTGGGGTAGGGGTCGTCGATGCCCGCGCGGGTCCGCAGTTCGAGGAAGGCCACATCGGCGGGGGAGGGGCCCGAGCGGGGGCGGGGCCGGACCGGCTCGTCGGCGGTCAGGTGCCCGCGGATCAGGGCGGCGACCTCGTCGACCGCGCCGGGGCCGAGGACGTCGTAGTGCGTGCCGGAGACGGTACGGACGGTGAGGTCGCCGCGGAGCAGGGGCCGCCAGCGCTCCGGCCGCAGATCGGAGGAGGCGGCGCGGACGATCAGGACGTCGGCGTCGAGCGGGCCGGGCCGGTAGGAGAAGGCGGCGCGCATGTTGCCGCGGAACACGGCGAGGCGCAGCCGGAAGTCCTCGACGAGCGCGGCGCTCGGCGGCAGACCGAGCAGTTCCACGACGCGGGCGAGCCCCTGGTCCTCGGTCTCGTTCTCGACAGGCTCCCAGGGACCGGCGTCGGCGCCGACGGATCCCAGGATGTCCTCGGCGAACCACTCCAGGAATTCCGCGTCGCGCGGAGGCCTCTCGAACGGCCGGGGATACTGCGTGTCGATCATCACGAGCCGTACGCGATGTCCAGCGGCGACGAGTTTCCGCCCCATCTCCCAGCCGATGGCGCCGCCCATGGACCAGCCGGCGATATTCACCACCGGCGGCAGCGGCCCCTTCCGCGTCAGCGCGTCCAGATAGGAATCGGCCATCTGTGCGATGGATGTGTGGGGCGCGACGCCGGGGTGCAGTCCTGCGGACTGGATCCCGGACAGCGCGAAATCATCTTTGAGCTTGGCCGCGAGCAGGCCGTAGACGGAGGCGCTGCCGCTGACCGCGGGGGGACAGAAAAGGGGCAGGAATGGTGCTCCCGCCGCCGCTTTCGCCGCCGCATTCCCTGCGGTCGCCCCATTCCGTGCGGCTGCCGTATTCCCCGCCGCGTTCGAGGAGAGCGGCACGATGAGCGGAGGCTCGGATACTGCCCGCAATGCTCGGCCCTTTCATGGCAGACGTCGTTCAATTCCCGGAACCCAGGAGAATGCGGACCGTCAGCGCGCGGCCTCGACGGCCTCGGCGCACTGGCGCAGGGTCGAGTTCTTGAAGAAGAGCGGAGCGGGCAGATCCACTCCGAGCTCGCGGCGGACGCGCAGCAGGAACTTGACCGCCTGCAGGGACTTGCCGCCAATGGTGAAGAAATCATCGTCCGGCTCTACGCTCTCGACGCCGAGCAACTCGGTCCAGAAGCGGCCGAGGGTCTCCTGCACGGGCATCGGCTCGGATGTTGATTTCATGACTGTCCCCCACCCCGTATTCGGGGTGAGCCGAACGCGTCCCCCGGCGTCAGAGTAAGCCAAGGGTGCGGGAGAGTCCATGCGTCGCGTGCATCACGCTCGGGAATTCGCTATTCCGGTTGTGTGCGCAGTCGGCTGGAACTCTTGCGCAAAAGGGGCGAAAGGCGTCTCTGGTCAGCCGTGTGTCCGTCGGGTAGTGTCCCGCTCGGTCAGCTGGATCGAACGCGCTGAGAATCGAACGTGCTGAGGAGAAGAGATGCCGCGATATTCCCTCCCCCTTTCTCCGGAAGTCCCCGCATCTCTGGCAGGCGAACTGGCGAAGCGTATTTACTACACGTCGTCCGACATTCAAG
The DNA here is from genome assembly GCF_055597165.1 of Streptomyces sp. NPDC039480. Taxonomy (NCBI): domain Bacteria; kingdom Bacillati; phylum Actinomycetota; class Actinomycetes; order Kitasatosporales; family Streptomycetaceae; genus Streptomyces; species Streptomyces sp. NPDC039480. Next base: position 351,195 of record NZ_JBVITX010000006.1, read on the forward strand.
AATTCAATCTCGTCCATGCCGAGGACGGGGCCGTCTCCGCGGTCGACGTCGTGACCGGAAGGGAGATCGACCCGGCGGAGTTCGGCCGCAAGCTCGCCACCATGGTCGGGCGTGATGTGCTGCCGCAGGAGGAGATCCCGGAGGCGACCGTCATATGGCGTTCCGCCGAGAGCCCGCGCGAGTCGAGGGTGGAATTCGCCGAGTTGGAGAAGCTCGGCGTGGTGACGCGCATGGGGGCAGGCTCCTTCGCCGTCTCGGAGCTCCTCGCCGACCTCCTAGAGCGGCTCGACGCCCGCGTCAAGAAGATCGCCGTGGACCGCTTCGGTGCCGAGAGCTATCGGTATCCGACGCTGGTCTCCACCGACGTGCTGCGGAAGGCGGGGTACCTCGACGCGTTCCCGCAGTTCCTGATGACCGCGAGCCGCTTCCACTCGGACGTCGACGCCTACCAGACCTTCGCGGCCGGCTTCGGGGCCGCGGAGGACAAGGCGGAGTTCATCGACGCGTGCAGCGAACACTCCGGCTACTGCCTGCAGCCCGCGGTCTGCTACCACGCCTACCAGCAGCTCTCCGGGCAGACGCTGCCCGAGGGCGGAGTCGTCGTCACGGCGCGCGGCAAGGCGTTCCGCTTCGAGTCGCGCTACCACCGCTCCCTGGAGCGGCTCTGGGACTTCACCCTGCGCGAGATCATCTTCCTCGGTGACCGCGAGACGGTGGCCGACCGCCGTCAGGAGCTGATGGAGGCGACGTTCGAGCTGGTGGGCGAGCTCGGGCTGGCCGGCCACGCGGAGGTCGCGAACGACCCCTTCTTCAGCGCCGACACGACCGCCGAGCAGGTCATGGTCCAGCGCGTGCTCGAGATGAAGTACGAGCTCCAGCTCCCCGTGGTGGAGGGCCGCACCATCGCGGCGGGCTCCTTCAACATCCACGGCGAGAAGTTCGGCGAGGGCTTCGACGTACGGCTGCCCGGCGGCGGCCCCGCGTACTCGGGATGCGTGGGCTTCGGCCTGGAGCGCCTCGCCTACGCGTTCCTCTGCCGACACGGGGTGAACCCGACGGACTGGCCGGCTTTCTGAGGGGAGCTTGCTTGCGGGGGCGGGTCCGCTTTCTGGGGGAGCTCGCCTGCCGGGGCGGGCCTGCTTTCCGGGAGGGGCCCGCTTTCCGGGAGGGGCCTGCTTTCCGGGGCACGCCCGCTGTCCGGGACGCACCTGCTTCCCGGGAGGTGTCTGCTGTCCGGGACGCACCTGCTTCCCGGGAGGGGCCTGCTGTCCGGGACGCGCCTGCTTTCCGGGGCACGCCCGCTGTCCGGGACGCACCTGCTTCCCGGGAGGTGTCTGCTGTCCGGGACGCACCTGCTTCCCGGAGCGCGCCCGCCTTCCGGGAGGGGCCTGCTACCCGGGACGCGCCTGCTTCCCGGGAGGTGTCTGCTGTCCGGGACGCGCCTGCTTTCCGGGAGGGGCCTGCTGTCCGGGACGTGCCCGTTTCCCGGAGCGCGCCCGCCTTCCGGGAGGGGCCTGCTGTCCGGGAGGCGGGCGTCCCGGGACGTGCCTGCTACCCGGGACGCGCCTGCTACCCGGGACGTGCCCGCTTCCCGAGACGTGCCCGTTTCCCGGGGCACGCCCGCTTTCGGGGAGGGCCTGCTTCGCGGGACGCCCCCGCTTTCCCGGGAGGAGCCTGCTTTCCGGGACGCGCCCGCTTTCTGGGGAGGAGCCTGCTTCGCGGGACGTGCCCGCTTTCCGCGAGGGGCCTGCTTCCCGGGGCGGGCCTGCTTCCCAGGATGCGCCCGCTTCCCGGGACGCGCCCGCTTCCCGGGACGCGCCCGCTTCCCGGGACGCGCCCGCTTCCCGGGACGTGCCTGCTACCCGGGACGGGCCCCCCGGGGCGGGCCCGCTTCGCGGGATGGGCCCGGTTTTGTGGGTGGCCAGGTGTGCAGTGTCAGCGCGTCGTCGGCGACGGTCTCCGTCGGGCGGGCGAGCGCCACCGTCGTGCCGGGGGCCGACGGTGGGTTCTCCACGAGCCACTGCCGGGGCGGGGACACCGTGTCGTCCCGTACCGGCGCCCGGTCGAGCCACGGCCGGGTGTTCCAGCGGCGCAGGTCGCCGACCAGGCCGATGCCGACAGCCTTCAGCACCGCCTCCTTGCGGGTCCAGCACCGATAGAACCCCCGGATCTGCTTCTCGTGCCCCGCGAGGCCGTCCAGCCAGGCCGTCTCCGCCGGACCCAGGGCCGTCCGCGCGAGACCGGCCACGTCCACCTCCCGGTGGGACTCGACGTCGACACCCACCGGAGCCGGGCTCACCGCCAGCACACCCCCGCTGCCCGTGTGGCTCAAACTGATCCACAGGGACACGTCCGGCCGCGCGATACGGGGCGGCCCGTGCCCGGCGGAGCCGCAGCCGGGACAGGGGTGCCGGGCGAGCTCTATCTCGTGCCCCGGTGTGTCCAGCAGGACGGCGAGAATCGAGCGCACCGCCACCCGCCCCGCGACAAAGTCCGCCGCGGGCCCCGGCCGCATCCCCTCGGCCCTGCGCAGGTCGTCGTCACTGAGGAGGCGCGGGCCCGGGCCGGACAGGTCGATTTCCGCCTCACCGGCGGCCCAGGACCACACCTGTGTCGTGGCGATCGGAGGCGGCATGGCGGGGACCATACCGGCCGGGGCGTGTACTTCCCGAAGTGCTGGTATTCTGGACAGCGACCGGTTGGCTCCGCAGTGAGTCAACCCGCAAGTGGAGGCTCCGAATCTCCCACCTGGCCGCCCCGAGGGGTGGCGGGTCACCGGTCAGACGGTTTCCATCGTTCCGTACGGACGATGGAATTGTCAGACGCGCCCCGCGGTACACCGTGGTGGTGCTCCGGTTTGTGAGGAGCCCCGCCTGTGTTCCGGCCGGGGCATTTTTTGTGCGCCGAATCGGTTAGGTCCAACGAAAACAGACGTTACGTGGCTGTCCGCCAGACGGTCGCGTGGTGCTACCGAGGAGGATCCATCAGCGCCGAGCCCCGCATCAACGACCGGATTCGCGTTCCCGAGGTGCGACTTGTCGGTCCCAGCGGCGAGCAGGTCGGGATTGTTCCGCTTGCCAAGGCCCTGGAGCTTGCACAGGAGTACGACCTCGACCTGGTCGAGGTGGCCGCGACCGCGCGTCCGCCGGTCTGCAAGCTCATGGACTACGGGAAGTTCAAATACGAGTCGGCCATGAAGGCCCGTGAGGCGCGCAAGAACCAGGCGCACACGGTCATCAAGGAGATGAAGCTCCGGCCGAAGATCGACCCGCACGACTATGACACCAAGAAGGGTCATGTCGTCCGGTTCCTCAAGCAGGGCGACAAGGTCAAGATCACGATCATGTTCCGTGGTCGCGAGCAGTCCCGCCCCGAGCTGGGTTTCCGACTGCTGCAGCGCCTCGCTTCGGACGTCGAGGACCTTGGGTTCATCGAGTCGAACCCGAAGCAGGACGGCCGAAACATGATCATGGTTCTCGGTCCGCACAAGAAGAAGACCGAGGCGATGGCCGAGGCCCGTGAGGCCCAGGCGGCTCGCAAGGCGGACGCGAAGGCCAATCCGGGCCGCTCGCAGAACTCCGCCGAGGGGGAGGAGCTCGACGAGGCTCCCGCCGAGGCCCCGGCCGAGGCCAACGCCGAGGCCTGATCCCCGGACGCGAGTCCAGGGGATGCCAATCGATACATATGGCTCCCGGATGCCCGGTTTCGCGACCGGGCATCGGAGTGCCACTGACGAGGAGAGAACGGCGCTATGCCGAAGAACAAGACTCACAGCGGTGCCAAGAAGCGTTTCCGGGTCACCGGCTCGGGCAAGGTGCTCCGGCAGCGTGCCAACCGCCGCCACTACCTCGAGCACAAGTCCTCGACCCTGACCCGCCGCCTCGCCGGCACCGTCGAGCTGTCGTCGGCGGACTCCGCCAAGGTCAAGAAGCTCCTCGGTATGTGACGGCGCGCCCCGCTACACCGGGGCGCAGCCGACCGACCATCGGGACCAAGCCGTTCTCGGGCCACACACGTGGCCCAGCTACAAGGAGTTAACAAGTGGCACGCGTCAAGCGGGCAGTCAACGCCCACAAGAAGCGTCGGGCGATCCTCGAGCAGGCCAGCGGTTACCGCGGCCAGCGGTCGCGCCTGTACCGCAAGGCCAAGGAGCAGGTCACCCACTCCCTGGTCTACAACTACAACGACCGCAAGAAGCGCAAGGGCGACTTCCGTCGGCTGTGGATCCAGCGCATCAACGCCGCTGCCCGCGCCAACGGCATCACCTACAACCGCTTCATCCAGGGTCTGAACGCCGCCAACATCGAGGTGGACCGCAAGATCCTCGCCGAGCTGGCCGTCAACGACGAGAACGCGTTCGCCGCGCTCGTCGAGGTCGCGCAGAAGGCGCTGCCGTCGGACGTCAACGCGCCCAAGGCTGCCTGACGCCTGCGTCTCGCCCTGGCGTGATTTCGGACCCGTGAGCCGGTTGGCTTGCGGGTCCGCTGTCGTTCGGGGTCTCGTCCGCCCCCCTCTGTTTCCTGCCGTCCGCGGGTCTGCTGTGGCTGGTCGCGCCCACGCGGCGGAGCCGCAAATCGATGCAGCCCCGCGCCCCTGAAGGGGCGCCCCCGCCGCTATTCCGAAGGTGAGTTCATGACCGCCGCCCCCGAATTGATCTCCCCCAAGTCGCCCCGCGTCAGTGCCGCGCGGCGGCTGGCCAAGCGGAACTTCCGGGGGAAGGAGCGGCTGTTCCTCGCCGAGGGGCCGCAGGCCGTGCGGGAGGCCGCCGGGCACGAGCGGACGCTCGTCGAACTGTTCGCCACCGTCGAGGCCGCCGAGCGGTACGCCGACATCGTGGGGGAGGCCCGCGCCGCCGGGGCCCGCGTGCACCTCGCCGACGAGGACGTCATCGCCGACATCTCGACGACCGTCACCCCGCAGGGCCTCGTCGGGGTCTGCCGGTTCCTCGACGTGCCCTTCGAGGAGATCCTCGCCGCCCGCCCCCGGCTCGTCGCCGTCCTCGCGCACGTCCGGGACCCCGGGAACGCCGGGACCGTGCTGCGCTGCGCGGACGCCGCGGGCGCCGACGCCGTGATCCTCACGGACGGCTCCGTGGACCTCTACAACCCCAAGTCGGTACGCGCCTCGGTCGGCTCCCACTTCCACCTGCCCGTAGCCGTCGGCGTACCCGTCGAACAGGCCGTACGAGGGCTCAAGGACGCCGGCGTGCGCATCCTCGCCGCCGACGGGGCCGGCGAGGACGACCTCGACACGGAGCTCGACAAGGGCACCATGGGCACCCCCACCGCCTGGATCTTCGGCAACGAGGCCTGGGGACTGCCGGAGGAGACCCGCGCACTCGCCGACGCGGTGGTGCGTGTTCCGATCCACGGCAGAGCCGAGAGCCTCAACCTCGCGACGGCAGCGGCCGTGTGCCTCTATGCCTCAGCCCGTGCACAGCGCGCCGCTGGAGGGTGCCGCTCCGTCACATCGAGCTAGTAGTGTGACGGGCTCGGGGCCCCGACAGGTCCGAGAGGTGGGGTACGGGGAATGAGTGTGGGCACGAGCAGAGCACCGGGGGTACAGGACCTCGTCCGTGCTCGCGCGGACCACGGCGGTCCCGGTGACCTCGGCGGCCTCGGACTCGACCCCGACGAGCTGCCCGACGGGCTCGTCGTCGCGGACGAGACCGGCCACGTCATCTGCTTCAACGCGGCGGCGGTGCGGATCACCGCGGTCCCCGCGGCCGACGCCCTCGGCACGCCCCTGGACCACGCGCTCCCCTTAGAAGACCTCGAAGGCCGCCGCTGGTGGCAGCTGACCGATCCTTACGGCGGCCTCGCCATCCGCGTCGGCCAGCCCGAGCGCAACCTGCTCCTGCCCGGCGGCCGCGAGGTCCTCGTCTCCGCCCGTTACGTCCGCACCACCCGCACCGGCCCCGTGCGCCGCGTCGTCGTCTCCCTCCGCGACACCGAGGCCCGCCGCCGCACCGAGCGCAGCCACGCCGAGCTGATCGCCACGGTCGCCCACGAGCTCCGCTCCCCGCTCACCTCCGTCAAGGGCTTCACGGCGACGCTGCTCGCCAAGTGGGAGCGGTTCACCGACGACCAGAAGAAACTGATGCTGGAGACCGTCGACGCCGACGCCAACCGCGTCACCCGGCTGATCGCCGAGCTCCTCGACATCTCCCGCATCGACTCCGGACGCCTCGAGCTGCGCCGCCAGCCCGTCGACATCGGGGTGGCCGTCGGCCGGCACATCCAGGCGCACGTCGCCGCCGGCCAGGACGCCGACCGCTTCCTCGTCCGGGTCCAGCAGCCGCTGCCCGACTGCTGGGCGGACCCCGACAAGGTCGACCAGGTGCTCAGCAACCTGCTGGAAAATGCCGTGCGGCACGGCGAGGGAACCGTCACCATCGAGGTGGCGCCCTCCTCCTCGCCGCGCGAGCGGGGCGGCGCCGAGACCGCCGTGACCGTGAGCGACGAAGGTCCCGGCATTCCGGAGGAGTCGATGGGCCGCGTCTTCACCCGCTTCTGGCGGGGCAGCAAGCGCGGCGGGACGGGACTGGGGCTGTACATCGTGAAGGGCATCGTGGAGGCGCACGGCGGGACGATCACCGTCGGCCGCGCGACCGGCGGCGGCGCCCAGTTCCGATTTACGTTGCCCGTGGGGGCCCCGGCGTATCTCCAGTGACTCATGTGAGTCACTGAGGACGCCCTGAGCAGCCCGCGGGCTCATTCGTTCACCGCACCCCCGTTAGACTCGGTCGTTGGCACTTTGTGTCCCCACACCTGGGACAGCTTGTCTCCGAGTCGTTGACGGGGACCCATCCGCCAGCCAACCGGAAGCACGGGAAGAGATGTCGGCACCGAACAAGTCGTACGACCCTGTTGAGGTCGAGGCACTGAAACCTGAAGAGATCGAGCGCATGCGGGACGAGGCGCTCGCCGCCTTCGCGGCCGCAGACTCGCTCGACGCGCTCCAGGAGGCCAAGGTCGCGCACACCGGCGGCACCTCGCCGCTGGCGCTCGCCAACCGCGAGATCGGCGCGCTGCCCCCGCAGGCCAAGGCCGAGGCGGGCAAGCGCGTCGGCATGGCGCGCGGCGCCGTGAGCAAGGCCCTGGCCGCCCGCCAGGCCGAGCTCGAGGCCGAGCGCGACGCCCGCGTCCTGGTCGAGGAGGCGGTGGACGTCACGCTGCCGTACGACCGCACGCCCGCCGGCGCCCGGCACCCCCTGACCACGATGATGGAGCGCGTCGCCGACGTCTTCGTCTCGATGGGCTACGAGGTCGCCGAGGGCCCCGAGGTCGAGGCGGAGTGGTTCAACTTCGACGCGCTCAACTTCACGCCCGACCACCCGGCCCGGCAGATGCAGGACACGTTCTTCGTCCAGGGCCCCGAGGGCAGGACGGGCGACGAGTCCGGTGTCGTACTGCGGACGCACACCTCGCCCGTGCAGGCCCGCGCGCTCCTCGAGCGCCGTGAGCCGCCGGTCTACATCGTCTGCCCCGGCCGCGTGTACCGCACGGACGAGCTCGACGCCACGCACACCCCGGTCTTCCACCAGATCGAGCTGCTCGCCGTCGACGAGGGCCTCACCATGGCCGACCTCAAGGGCACCCTGGACCACATGGTCCAGGCGCTGTTCGGCCCGGACATGAAGACCCGCCTGCGGCCGAACTACTTCCCGTTCACCGAGCCGTCCGCCGAGATGGACATGGTCTGCTACGTGTGCCGCGGCGAGTCCGTCGGCAACCCCGACCGCCCCTGCCGCACCTGCGGCAGCGAGGGCTGGATCGAGCTCGGCGGCTGCGGCATGGTCAACCCGAAGGTCCTCACGGCCTGCGGTGTCGACCCCAAGAAGTACAGCGGATTCGCCTTCGGGTTCGGCATCGAACGGATGCTGATGTTCCGCCACAACGTCGAAGACATGCGAGACATGGTCGAGGGTGACATCCGGTTCACCCGGCCGTTCGGGATGGAGATCTGATGCGGGTCCCGCTTTCCTGGCTGCGGGAGTACGTCGACCTCCCCGCCACCGAGACCGGCCGTGACGTGCAGGCCAAGCTGATCGCGGTCGGCCTGGAGGTCGAGACCGTCGAACAGCTCGGCGCCGGCCTCAAGGGCCCGCTCGTCGTGGGCAAGGTCCTCACCATCGAGGAGCTGGAGGGCTTCAAGAAGCCCATCCGCTTCTGCACCGTCGACGTCGGCATGGCCAACGGCACGGGTGAGCCGCAGGAGATCGTCTGCGGCGCCCGGAACTTCGCCGTCGGCGACAAGGTCGTCGTGGTCCTGCCCGGCGCCGTCCTGCCCGGCGACTTCGCCATCGCCGCCCGCAAGACGTACGGCAGGACGTCGCACGGCATGATCTGCTCCGGCGACGAGCTCGGCATGGGCGACGACGGCAGCGGCGGCATCATCGTCCTGCCGCCCGAGCACGAGGCCGGCACCGACGCCATCGAGCTCCTGGAGCTCGTCGACGAGGTCCTGGACATCGCCGTCACGCCCGACCGCGGGTACGCGCTCTCGATGCGCGGCGTCGCCCGCGAGACCGCCATCGCCTACGACCTGCCGCTGCGCGACCCGGCGCTCCTCGACGTGCCCGCGCCGAACTCCTTCGGCTACCCCGTCAAGATCAGCGACCCGCTCGGCTGCGACCGCTTCACCGCGCGCACCGTCACGGGCCTGCGGCCCGAGGCCCGCTCCCCGATCTGGCTGCAGCGCCGTCTGCAGAAGGTCGGCATGCGCCCGATCTCGCTCGCCGTCGACATCGCCAACTACGTGATGATGGAGCTCGGCCAGCCCCTGCACACGTACGACCGCTCCCGCATCCAGGGCACCATCGGTGTGCGCCGGGCCGAGCAGGGCGAGAAGTTCACCACGCTCGACGGCGTCAAGCGCGTCCTCGACGCCGGGGACCTGGTCATCACCGACGACCGCGGCCCCATCGGCCTCGCGGGTGTCATGGGCGGCGCCAACACCGAGATCGCCGACCACGACGAAGCCGCCGGGACCACCGACGTCGTCATCGAGGCCGCGCACTTCGACGCGATCTCCGTCGCCCGCACCGCGCGCCGCCACAAGCTGGCCTCCGAGGCCTCCAAGCGCTACGAGCGAGGCGTCGACCCGCAGGCCGCGGCCGCCGCCGCGCAGCGCACCGTCGACCTGCTCGTGCTGCTCGCGGGCGGCACCGCCGAGGCCGGCGTCACGGAGGTCATCGCCCCCACCGCGCCGCGCACGATCACCATGCCGGCCGACCACCCGGACAAGGTCGCCGGTGTCACCTACGGCCGCGAGACCGTCGTACGCCGCCTCCAGGAGGTCGGCTGCGACGTGTACGGCCAGGACGACCTGACCGTCACCGTCCCGTCGTGGCGCCCCGACCTCGCCGAGCCGAACGACCTCGCCGAAGAGGTCATCCGCCTCGAGGGGTACGAGAACCTGCCCTCGACCCTGCCGAAGCCCCCCGCCGGCCGCGGCCTGACCGAGCGGCAGCGGCTGCACCGCCGCGTCGGCCGTGCGCTGGCCGGCGCCGGTTACGTCGAGTCGCTGAGCTACCCCTTCATCGGCGAGGGCGTCCTCGACCAGCTGAACCTCGACGCGGACGACCCGAACCGCCGCGTGGTCAAGCTCGTCAACCCGCTCTCCGACGAGGAGCCCGCGCTCCGTACGACGCTGCTGCCGGGCCTGCTCTCGGCCCTGCGCCGCAACGACGGACGCGGCTCGCACGACCTGGCCCTCTTCGAGACCGGCCTGGTCTTCCACCCGCGTGACGAGCTCAAGGTCGCGGTGCGGCTGCCCGTCGACCGGCGGCCCACCGACGAGGAGATCGCGTCCCTCACCGGCGCGCTGCCCGTCCAGCCCCGGCACGCCGCCGTCGTCCTCGCGGGCGCCCGCGAGCAGGCCGGCTGGTGGGGCAAGGGCCGCCCGGCGGACTGGGCCGACGCCGTCGAGGCGGCGCGGACCGTCGCCCACGAGGCCGGCGTCGAGCTGATCGTCGACAAGGGTCAGTACGGGCCGTGGCACCCGGGCCGCTGCGCCGAGCTGAAGGTCGTCGTCGACGGCGAGATCGTCTCCGTAGGACACGCCGGTGAGCTGCACCCGCGCGTCGTCAAGGCGCTCGGCGTGCCCGCGCGCACCTGCGCGATGGAGCTCGACCTGGACGCTCTGGAGCAGGCCCGCGAAGGGGCGCTGAACGCGCCGCGGATCTCCACCTTCCCCGTGGCCACGCAGGACGTCGCGCTCGTCGTCGACAAGGAGGTGCCGGCCGCCGTGGTCGAGTACTTCCTGCGCGGCGGGGCGGGTGAACTCCTCGAGTCCATCCGGCTGTTCGACGTCTTCGAGGGCGAGCAGCTCGGCGAGGGCAAGAAGTCCCTCGCGTACGCGCTGCGCTTCCGGGCCGCCGACCGCACGCTGACCGTCGACGAGGCCTCCGCGGCCCGCGACGCGGCCGTCGCGCTGGCGGCCGAGCGGACGGGCGCGGTGCTGCGCGGAGCGTAGTCACTGCCCGTAACCGCCAACAGGCGTACAAGAGGCGCAAAGAGGGGCTTACCCGGACCACCGGGTAAGTCCCTCACTCATTTGGGTGACAATTGGCGTCACTTTGCCCGATCGGATCACACGGTAGACAGAATCGATCCGGTCGTAAGGGCCGGTCTGCGCGCGGAACAGGGCCAAGGGGGGCCATCGGCATGATCCGTATCAAGACCAGAGCCCCCTGCAGGGCGGAGCGGCAGGGCGCCCGGCGGGTGCTCACGCTGGGCCTGCCCACGGTGTGGGGCGCCGTCGCCATCACGTACAAACTGGCCTGCCCGCTCGCCACGCAGGACAGCATGGGGGCGCGGATCGTCAGCAGTGCCGTCTTCTTCGCCGTCGGGACCGGGCTCATCCTCCACGTCCGGCGGGCACTGCTGCGGGAGTTGCGGCAGGTCCGCGAGGTCGCGGGCGCCGCACAGAACGTACTCCTGAGACCCCTGCCGCCCCGCGTCGAAGGACTCACGCTCGCCGCCGGCCGGCTCTCCGCGTCCCGGGGCGCCTCCGTCGGCGGCGATCTGTACGAGGTGGCGGCCACCGACCACGGCGTCCGGGTCGTGATGGGAGATGTGCGGGGCCACGGCCTCGCCGCCATGGGGACCGTCGCCGCGGTGCTCGGCAGTTTCCGGGAAGCCGCACACGACGAGCCCGAACTGCCCCTGGTCCTGCGCCGGTTGGAGCGGGCACTCGCACGCCATCTGCACGAGCGCTCGCGGGCCGGCGGCGCCGCGAGCGGCACCCCGGCCTCGGACAGCGCGCTGGCCGAGGAGTTCGTCACCGTACTGCTTCTGGAGATCGCCGAGGACGGCGAGATCTCCGCGCTCAACTGCGGTCACCCCTGGCCGCATCTGCTCAGCGGCACCGCGCGGCATCTGACGGACAGTGTGCCGCTGCCGCCGCTCGGCTCCTTCCCGCTCCCCGCCGACCTGCCGGTGCTCGGCTGCGGACGGCTGCTGCCCGGCGAGCTCCTCGTCCTGCACACGGACGGCATGGAGGACGCGCGCGACGCGGCGGGGACGTTCTTCCCGCTGCGGGCCGTGCTCACCGAAGCGGCCCGCGTCCCGCCGGTCTCCCCGCACGACCTCATCCGCGCGGTCTACGCCGAACTCCTGCGCCATTCCGAGGGATTGCCGTCCGACGACACGGCGCTGCTCGTGCTGCGCAACGACCGGAAGAGGGTCCCGTTGCAGCAGCCGGAGGACGAGCCCGAGCCGGAACCGGAACACGAGTCGGAGCGGCACGTCCGCTCCATGACCGGCAGGTGACGGCAAGGGAACCCTGGCGCGGGCCGACCGGCCCGGCCGTGCGGTGGAACACCGGCGTGCGCCATCCGCCCCGCCATGGAGTTGTGGGCAGACGGCGGGACGGACGACGCGAGTGAGGGCCGCCGCGCTGTTCGAGGGGGGAGCCGACGGCCCCGCCGGCCTCCTCAACTGATGAGGCACCTCAGTCAAGCGATCCCACACACCGTGCGGCAGAGCGCACACCCCCCGGATTCGAGCACTCCGTTCACACCCCGTGTGAAGGGACCTCCACTAATCTGTGGAGCACCGAGCCACCGGAGGGCATCCATGCAGCCCAACACTCTGCTCGACGCGATCCTCGACGAAGCCGGCATCTCCCACGCGGGACTCGCCGCACATGTGAACCAGGCCGGCAGATCCAGAGGGCTCGCGCTGCGCTACGAACACACCGCCGTGTCCCGCTGGTTGAAGGGCCAGCGCCCGCGCGGCCAGGTGCCCGACCTGATCTGCGAGGTGCTCGCCGCCCGGCTGCAGCGGCCCGTCACCCTGGACGACATCGGCCTCGGGCTGCCCGGTGTCCCCGCCGCCCGGGTCGGCTCGACCGCCTCCACGCTCTCCGGCTTCGTGGAACGGGCCACCGCCCTGTGGCGCTCGGACGAACAGCAGCGCCCGCACCTGCTCGGCGCGCCCGCCGTCACCGGCACGCCCGCCGTGATGCCCGTCTGGGAGTGGGAGAACCCGCCCGACGACGTCGACGTGTCCCGCGGCGGACGGCACCCCGTCAGCACGGCCGACATCGAGATGATGCGCGCCGCCCGCGCCCACTACGAGCAGATGTACCGCAAGACCGGGGGCATCGCGACCCGCACCCGTATCGTCGGCTTCCTCAACGCCGAGGCGGCACCCCTGTTGCGCGGCAGCTACACCGACGAGATGGGCCGTCAACTGCACCGCTCCACGGGCGGGTTGGTGGCCATCGCGGGGATCTGTGCCTACGACTCCGACGCGCACGGCCTCGCCCAGCGCTACTTCCACCAGGCGCTGCGCCTCGCCAAGGCGAGCGGCGACACGGGGCTCGGGGCGTATGTGATCGCGCTGCTCGTCAACCAGTCGCTGTTCATGCGCGAGTACCGGCAGGCCGTCGCGTTCGCCGAGGCGGCGCTGCGGGCGGCGGGCCGGGACCTCACCCCGGCGCTCGCCTCCGACCTGTACGCGATGCAGGCCAAGGCGTATGCGCACCTGGGCGACGGCAGGAGCGCGCTGTCCTGCATCCGGCGTGCGGAGGCCGCGGCCGACCGGATCCTGCGCGGCCGTGAGCCGGACGAGACCGGCTATGTCCAGCCCGGCCTGGTGAACGTGCAAGTGGCGGAGGCGCTGCTCAGCCTCGGCGATCTGGTCAGCGCCAGGGAGCACGCCGCGGCGGCCGTGGACACTCCGGCGCACGACCGCGGGCGGGTGCACCGGCTCGCCATGCTGAGCCAGATCGAACTGCGCCAGGGCAACACCGACGAGGCGGTGGCCACGGCGGTGGAAATGGCGGAGCAGGCGCGGGGGATGGAGTCCCAGCGGCTGCGCGACCGGCTGCGCGCCGTGCGTGAGCACCTGGTCCGCAGCGACTGCGCGGGCACGGCCGAGGCGGCCGAACTGATCGCGGGGGCGCTGCGCGTACCACTGTGACGCACAGTCCGGAGGCGCACACACGCTGCTGCAAAGATTCGTCTGCTGCGATATTGCCATCTACCAGTCGGAAGGTGGCAGAACCGTGCAGTGGACGAAACAGAGCGAACAAACTGTGTATGGAAACAGGTGGTTCACGGTCAATCTCGCCGACGTCGAACTGCCCGACGGCCGGCATCTGGACCACTTCCTGATACGGCTGCGGCCCGTCGCCGTGGCGACCGTCGTCAACGACGCCAACGAAGTGCTCCTGCTGTGGCGGCACCGCTTCATCACCGACAGCTGGGGCTGGGAGCTCGCGGCAGGCGTCGTCGAGGACGGTGAGGACATCGCGTACGCGGCGGCACGCGAGATGGAGGAGGAGACCGGGTGGCGGCCGGGCCCGCTGCGGCACCTCATGAGCGTGGAGCCGTCCAACGGCCTCACCGACGCCCGGCACCACATCTACTGGTCCGACGAAGGGACGTACATCGGTCATCCCGAGGACGACTTCGAGTCGGACCGCCGCGAGTGGGTCCCGCTCAAGCTGGTCCCCGACATGGTGTCACGCGGGGAGGTACCGGCCGCGAACATGGCCGCCGCCCTGCTTCTCCTCCACCATCTGCGCCTCGGTCAGGACGCGCGCTAGTCAGCGACCGATGGCCTGCCAGACCGCCACGGCGATCGCCGCGACCGCCGCGAGGGCGACGATGGTGGGCAGTGGCCAGCGTGTGTTCTCCAGCGCGGTGACCCTGGCCTCCATGGTCTCCACGTTCTTGGCGGTCTGTTCGTCGTGCTGGGTGAGCAACGCCAGCCGTCCGTCGACGCGGGCGAGACCCACGTCCAGGCAGCGTCGCAGCTCCGCGAGTTCTTCCGGGACCACGGCACTCTCGCCGTCGGTGGTCACGAGACCACTCCTCTCTGTAATGGCGCGTCCCCCCTTCCTCCGCACAGAAAGTGAACTAGCGCGGTGGGCAGGGCGGGAGCGTGTGCGATGGGCATATGCGAGCCCCCGGCGCACACGGTGTGCGAACGCCGCGGGCCCGGCACTCGCAGGAGTGCCGGGCCCGTCGGTACAGAGCGTGTTCGTACGGGGAGTGAGACCCGTCGGGCGTACGTCCCGTCAGGCGTACGTGTAGAAGCCCGAGCCGGACTTCCGGCCGAGCCGCCCGGCGTCCACCATCCGCTGCAGCAGCGGGGGAGCGGCGTACAGCGGCTCCTTGTACTCGGCGTACATGGAATCGGCGACCGAGGCGACCGTGTCCAGGCCGATCAGGTCGGAGAGCTTGAGCGGGCCCATCGGGTGGGCGCAGCCCAGCTCCATGCCGTTGTCGATGTCCTCGCGGCTCGCGATGCCCGACTCGAACATCCGGATCGCGGAGAGCAGATACGGGATGAGCAGCGCGTTGACCACGAAGCCGGAGCGGTCCTGGGCGCGGATCGCGTGCTTGCCGAGGATCTTCTCGACCACGGCCTGGGCCCGGCTGATGGTGCCCTCGGAGGTGGTCAGCGCGGGGATCAGCTCGACGAGCTGCTGCACCGGCGCCGGGTTGAAGAAGTGGATGCCGATGACCTGGTCGGGACGCGAGGTCGCGACGGCCAGCTTCACCAGCGGGATGGACGAGGTGTTGGAGGCGAGGATCGCGTCCTGCCGGGTCACCACCTGGTCGAGTACCTGGAAGATCTCCGTCTTGACCTGCTCGTTCTCCACCACGGCCTCGATGACCAGGTCACGGTCGGCGAACTCGCCGAGGTCGGTGGTGAAGCTGAGGCGGTCGAGCGTCGCGTCGCGCTCCTCGTCGGAGATCTTGCCGCGCTCGGCTGCCTTGGAGAGCGAGTTGTAGAGCCGCGTACGCCCGATTTCCAGGGCCTCGCCGGTGGTCTCCGCGACCTTCACGTCCAGTCCGGAGCGGGCGCAGACCTCTGCGATTCCGGCGCCCATCTGGCCACAGCCCACCACTCCGACGCGTGCGATATCGGTCATGGAGTCGGTCACCTCGTGCCTTTCGCTGATCAACGGGGCCGGCAGGTCCCCGTACCCCCGTTTGGATGCGGTGCCTGCCTCGGCCGTGAACGTTACTCCGCAATGAGGGGTCCATGGCGGGCCGGGTCGGGCATGCTGTCCGCAACCGGCAAGGGGTGCCGGTGCACAGCGAGCTCAGGGGGCATGCAGATGAGGCGTATGTCACGTCGGGGTTTCTCGGTGGTGGCCGCGGCGGCGGTGGCCGGCCTGGCGACGGCGGGTGACGCGGCCGCCGCTCCCGACCGGCGACGGAAGAAGAAGCGCGAACTGCGGGGCATGTGGCTGGCGAGCGTCGTCAACCGCGACTGGCCCTCCAGGCCGGGGCTCCCGGCGGCACAGCAGCGCAGCGAGCTCCTGGCCTTCCTGGACTCGGCGGCGGGCCGCAGACTCAACGCCGTGGTGTTCCAGGTGCGGCCCACGGCCGACTCCCTGTGGCCCTCGCCGTACGAGCCGTGGTCGGAGTACCTCACCGGGACGCAGGGCAAGGACCCGGGCTGGGACCCGCTGGGCACCGCCGTGCAGGAGGCGCACCGCAGGGGCCTGGAGCTGCACGCGTGGTTCAACCCCTTCAGGATCGCCAACCACACCGACCCGTCGCGCCTGGTGGCCACGCACCCCGCGCGGGTGCACCCCGACTGGGTCGTGCCGTACGGCGGGAAGCTCTACTACAACCCGGGCCTGCCCGCGGTGCGGCGCTTCGTCCAGGACGCGATGCTGGACGCCGTCCGCAAGTACCCGATCGACGCGGTGCACTGGGACGACTACTTCTACCCGTATCCCGTCGCGGGCCAGGTCTTCGACGACGACGCGGCCTTCGAGGAGTACGGCGGCGGTTTCCCTGACCGGGCCTCCTGGCGGCGGGACAACATCGACCGGCTGGTGCGCGAGATGTCGGGCCGGGTGAAGAAGGCGCGGCGGCAGACGCAGTTCGGGATCAGCCCCTTCGCGGTCTGGCGCAACATCGCGACCGACCCGACGGGTTCGGACACCCGGGCGGGGGTGCAGACGTACGACGACCTGTACGCCGACACGCGCGGCTGGGTGAAGAAGGGCTGGCTGGACTACATCGTCCCGCAGGTGTACTGGAATATCGGCTTCCCCGCCGCGGACTACGCCAAGCTCATCCCGTGGTGGAACGAGGTCGTGCGCGGCACCGGCGTGAACCTCTACATCGGCGAGGCCCTCTACAAGGCCGGTGACCCGGCGCAGCCCGCCGCCTGGCAGGATCCGGCGGAGCTGTCCCGGCACCTCACGTACGCCAAGGGGTACGACGAGGTGCGCGGGCACATCTACTTCTCCGCGAAGGAGGTCGGCGTCGACAGGATCGGCGCGATGGCGCGGGTGGTCGCCGACCACTACCAGGAGCCGGCGAAGCCACCGCGCGGAGCCATGTGAGCTACTGAGCCGGGTCCTGATGCCGTACGACGGTGTCGGGACCCGGCGACATCAGGGTCTCGTGGCCGTCGTCGAAACGGACGCGGTACGGCGGGCCACCGTCCGCGCCCAGCACCTCGATGATCTCCGCCGTCCGGTCGCGCTGCCCGACGATCCTGCCGTGCACCAACAGTCGGTCACCTACGGTTGCGCGCATGTCGAGTGCTCCCTCGTCCGCTCTGCGGTCGCGATCCGTGGCCGTCAGTCTACGACGGGTGGTGGAAGTTGACCCCTGGTGCGGCGTGCCGCGGGTCAGCTCCGGGCCCGTTGGGTGACCGCGATGCAGACGAGGACGGCGGCGGCCGTGAGCGGCGCGGCGACGGTCAGGTGCTCGCCGAGCAGGAACACGGACCAGACCAGGGTCAGCAGCGGCTGGGCGAGCTGCAGCTGGCTGGCCTTGGGGACGCCGATCGCCGCCATGCCGCGGTACCAGACGACCAGGCCGAGGAACTGCGAGCCGATCGCGGCGTACAGCAGCCCCGCCGTGCTGTGCCCGGTGAGCTGGAACGACTCATGGGGCAGGGCGACGAGCGCGCCCATGATGTTGAGCGGCAGGCAGAGGATCAGCGCCCAGCCGATGACCTGCCAGCCGGGCATCTCACGGGCCAGCCGGCCGCCCTCGGTGTAGCCGGCCGCGCAGATCAGCAGCGCGCCGAAGAGGTAGAGGTCGGCGGTGGTCAGGGCGCCGCCGCTCTGCTGCACGGTGAACGCGATGACGGCGGCGGCTCCGGCGAGCGCCGCCGCCCAGAACGCCCGCGACGGGCGCGCGCCGGTGCGCAGGGCCGAGAGGACGGCGGTCGTGAGGGGGAGCAGGCCGACGACCACGGCGGCGTGCGCGGTGGTGGAGGTCTGCAGGGCGAGCGTGGTGAGCAGCGGGAAACCGACGACGACGCCCGCGCCGACCACCGCGAGCCCCGCCCAGTGGCGGCGGTGCGGGACCGCGACGCGCAGGGCGAGCAGACAGCCGCCCGCGACGAGTGCGGCGAGCACGCCGCGCAGGGTGACGAAGCTCCAGGGCCCGATGCCTTCGAGACCCCAGGCGGTCGAGGGGAAGGTGAGGGAGAAGGCGGTGACGCCGAGGGCGGCCATGACGGTGCCGGCGCGGCGGGTGCCGGCGGGGCGGGGCGGCCCGGGGGTCTCCGCAGGGGCCGGGACCGCTATCCGGGTCGGACGAGTAGCGCTATCCTGTGCTGTCATGCATGACAGTAGCAGTGTGGCTGAACTGGCGAAAAGTCTGCGGAGCGAGCTCGACCGCTACTCCCCGGGTGGAAAGCTGCCGTCGAGCCGGTCGCTCGTCGAGCGGTTCAGGGTGAGCCCGGTGACCGTGTCGCGGGCCCTGGGGCAGCTGGCCGCCGAAGGGCTCGTCGTCACCCGGCCCGGCGCGGGCGTCTTCCGCGCGGAACCGTCGGCGGCCGCCGCGCCCGTCGGCGACACCTCGTGGCAGGAGGTGACCCTCAGCGCCGACGCCGCGGCCGAGCTTGTGCCGCGCTCCGTCGACGCGTCCGGGGTCCTGGCCACGCTCGCCGCGCCGGCGCCGGGCATCATCGAGTTCAACGGCGGCTATCTGAACCCCGCGCTGCAGCCCGAGCGCGCGATGGCGGCGGCCCTCGCGCGGGCGGGGCGGCGGCCCGGCGCGTGGGGACGGCCGCCCGTCGACGGCCTGCCCGAGCTGCGCGAGTGGTTCGCCCGGGGCATCGGCGGCGCGATCACGGCCGCCGAAGTGCTGATCACGGCGGGTGGCCAGAGCGCCCTGACGACGGCCCTGCGGGCGCTCGCCCCGCCCGGCGCGCCGGTCCTCGTCGAGTCCCCGACGTATCCCGGCATGCTGGCGATCGCGCGGGCGGCGGGGCTGCGGCCGGTGCCGGTGCCGGTCGACACCGACGGGGTGCGGCCCCAACTGCTCGCGGCCGCCTTCCGGGCGACGGGCGCCCGGGTCTTCGTCTGCCAGCCGCTGTTCCAGAACCCGACCGGCGCCGTGCTCTCCGCCGAGCGCCGCCCCGAGGTCCTGCGGATCGCGCGCGAGGCGGGTGCCTTCGTCATCGAGGACGACTTCGTGCGCCGCCTCGTCCACGAGGACGCCGGGCCGCTGCCGCGCCCGCTCTCGTCCGACGACCACGACGGCGTCGTCGTCCACGTCTGCTCGCTCACCAAGGCCACCTCGCCGAGCTTCCGCGTCAGCGCGCTCGCCGCGCGCGGACCGGTCCTCGAACGGCTGCGCGCCATCCAGGTCGTCGACCACTTCTTCGTGCCGCGGCCCCTCCAGGAAGCGGCACTCGAACTGGTGGGCACCCCGGCCTGGCCGCGCCATCTGCGCGCGGTCGCGGGGGAGTTGAAGGAGCGCAGGGACGCGATGGCGGCGGCGCTGCGGCTGCGCCTGCCCGGGTTCACGGTGCCGCACATCCCGGCGGGCGGCTACAACCTGTGGCTGCGGCTGCCCGACGGCGCGGACGAGTCCGCGTTCGCCTCCGCGGCCCTTCGCGCGGGCGTGGCCGTGGCCCCCGGCCGCCCGTACTTCGCGGCCGAACCCCCGGCAGGACACGTCCGGCTGAGCTTCGCGGCGGTCGCCGGGGTGGGGGAGATCACTGAGGGGGTACGCCGGCTGCGGGTGGCGTGCGACGAGGTGCTGGGGTAGCCGTGGACAACCCGTCTTACCAGCCGGAATCCACTCGACTCCATCCCGTGACGGCTGCGAAGCTCGCCCCATGAACGAGAGTGTCACCGTGCCCGACGGCTACGAGATTTCCGCAGACCCCGCCCGCATCGACGCGGCCCGCGTCCACCACTGGCTCTCCACCGGCGCGTACTGGGCGCTCGGCCGCACCCGCGAGAAGCAGGACGCGGCGATCGCCGGGTCGCTCAACTTCGGGGCGTACGAGGCGGGCTCGGGGGAGCAGGTCGCGTACGCCCGCGTGGTGACCGACCGGGCCACCTTCGCCTGGCTCTGCGACGTGTACGTCGCGCCGGACGTGCGCGGCAAGGGCCTCGGCGTCGCACTCGTCGACGCGGTGTGCGCGCACCTGGAGCCGTACGGCCTGCGGCGCACCCTGCTCGCCACGGGGGACGCGCACGGGGTCTACGAGAAGCTCGGCTTCAAGGCCCTGGAGGCCCCGGAGAACTGGATGGCGCGCGGCACCCAGTGAGGGCGTACTCCCACCGCTTCTCTCTCGGCCCTACCGCCGGTACTCCGTGACGAGCAGCAGGTCCTTCGCCGGGCCGCCGACCCGCCACCGGGCGCGCCAGCGGTCCGCGTCGACCACCTCGAACTCGCCGCGGTAGAGGTCGCGTGCGCACGGATGGTCCGCCGTCCAGCGGCCCGTGCGCAGGTCGAGGTCGTGGAAGAAGCGGCCGTCGGCGAACTCCACCCGGGCCGTGCCCGCCGCCTCGCCGGGCAGGAAGCGCAGCGTGCGCTCGGCGGGGCGTGCGGTGCCGTGCCAGGTGAAGGTGCCGGACTCGTGGTGGCGGAGGCCGCCGGTGTCCGGCGCGGGCAGCGGCGAGAAGAGCGTCGTACCGGTGAAGCGGCCCTCGGAGCCGTCCGCGAGGTCCCGGACCGTACGCTCGACGCGCCACTCGCCCGCGAGATGGGCCAGGACGTCCGGCACGGGACGGAACGCCGAGACGGCGGCGTCAGCGGCGTCGGTGTTCTCGTCGGGAAAGGGCATACCCGCAGGTTACGTGCCCCTACTTGTCCACGGCCGCCAGGCTGCGCTCGTCGTACCGCGTGCCCGCCACCCGGCCCGCGGGCGCCGCCGCGTCGATCGCGGCGAGCTCGTCGGCCGACAGCTCGATCGCGACGGCCGCGAGGTTCTCCTCCAGGTACTTCTCGCGGCGCGTGCCCGGGATCGGCACCACGTCGGCGCCGCGGTGCTGCACCCAGGCGAGCGCGAGCTGCCCCGCGGTGACGCCCTTCTCGGCGGCGAGCGCGTCCAGGGTCTCCACGATGGACAGGTTCCGCTCCAGGTTGCCGTCGGCGAAGCGGGGCTGGGTGCGGCGCAGGTCGTCCTGCGGGAGCCCGTCGAGCGAGGTGTAGCGGCCGGTGAGGAAGCCGCGCCCGAGCGGTGAGAACGGCACGAGGCCGATGCCGAGCTCGCGGCAGACCGGCGCGATCTCCGCCTCCAGGTCCCTGGTCCACAGCGACCACTCGCTCTGCAGCGCGGCGATCGGGTGCACGGCGTGCGCCCGCCGCAGGGTGCGCGCACTGGCCTCGGAGAGTCCGAGGTGGCGTACCTTGCCCGCGCGGACCAGCTCGGCCATAGCGCCGACGGTCTCCTCGATCGGCACACCGGTGTCGACCCGGTGCTGGTAGTACAGGTCGATGTGGTCGACGCCGAGGCGGCGCAGCGAGGCGTCACAGGCCTCCCGCACGTACGCCGCGTCGCCCCGGATGAGGGTGGGCTCGCCGAGCCGGTTGGCGAAGCCGAACTTGGTGGCGATCACGGCCTGTTCGCGCCGCGGGCCCGCGAGGGCGCGGCCGATGAGCTGTTCGTTGTGTCCGCCGCCGTAGAAGTCGGAGGTGTCGAACAGGGTGACGCCGAGGTCGAGGGCGCGGTGGAGCGTCGCGATGGACTGCGTGTCGTCGGACGTGCCGTAGCCGTGGCTCATCCCCATGCAGCCGAGGCCCTGGGCGGAGACGGTCAGCGCGCCGAGCCGGCGCGTGGGAAGGCTGGTCATGGTGGTACCTCCTGGGGTGTGCCCGGTGATCGGCTCCGACCCTAGGAGCTGGAGCGGACTCCAGGTCAAGGCGGTGCGGCGCGGGGCCGAAGCGCGCGTACGGGGGTTGTCCCCAGGGGAATTCGACCCGGTGGTCCGATGGTTCGGGGGCGCGCCGGTTCCTAGCGTGGAGATCGTCTTCCTGTCGCCCCTCCGAACCAAGTCGCCACCTCCGAACCAAGTCGCCCCTTCCGAACCAAGGAGCACGATGCGTGTCGCGTCAGCAGTCACCGCGGGTCTGGGACTCGCCGGGTTACTCGCGAGCGGAGTGGCCGCCGCGGCCCCGCCCGGGGGCGGGGACCCGGAGAAGCCGCGCCGGACGCTCAGTTGGGGCCGCTGCCCGGCGGACCAGAAGGAGCTGAACGAGGCGGGCGCGCAGTGCGCGAAGGTGACCGTGCCGCTCGACTACACCGATCCCGGCGGCCGCACCATCGAGATCGCCATCTCGCGCGTCAAGGCGAATTCGCCGGGCGAACGACGCGGCATCCTGCTCTCCAACCCCGGCGGACCGGGCGGCACGGGCCTCGCCCACACCCTCGCACTGCGGCCGGCGCTGAAGGACGTGGCGGACCGCTACGACCTGATCGGCTTCGACCCCCGCTTCCTCGGCGAGAGCACCCCGATCAGCTGCGGCGAGGCCCCACGGCCCACCCCGCCCCCCGAGACCACGACCCCGCGCCGCGACTTCGAGGACTCGGTGCGGTCCGCACGCGAGACCGCGCGCCGCTGCCAGGAGCACGGCGACAACGCCGAGCTGCTCCCGCACGCCTCGACCAGGAACGTCGCACGCGACATGGACGCCGTCCGGGCGGCGCTCGGCGAGCCCACGCTGTCGTACTACGGCATCTCGTACGGCGCCGATCTGGGCGCCGTCTACACCCAGCTGTTCCCGCGCCGGGCCGATCGGATCGTCCTGGACTCCTCGACCGACCCGGCGGCCACGCAGTACGAACTGTTCCAGCGGTCGGGGGCTCCCGCGGAAGCCGCGCTGAGGGGCCAAGTGCGCGCGGACGTAAGGATGTTGCTGGGCCGGGCCGAGCGGCGTCCCATCGCCGTCAAGGGGCTGCGCCTGACCGCGCCGCTCCTACGGATGATCTTCAAGCAGCTCGTCCAGCACGAGGAGTACGACCCCCAACTGGCTTCCGTCGTCGCCGACTTGAAGAAGGCCGCGGCGGGCGAGGAGGTCGAGCCGGGTCCCGCGCTCGCTGGACTTCTGGAACTCCTCTCCTCGCCCGGCCTTGCGGACAGCATGGTGGGCGGCGCGATCTTCATGTGCGGCGACGGGGGCTGGCCCGCGGGCGGCTGGCCCGAGAACCCGGCGACGTACTGGAAGAACATGCAGCGCAGCCGCGCCACCCAGCCGGTCTTCGGACCGTACGTCAACGGGATGATCGCCCCGTGCGCGTTCTGGGGGAGTGAGCCCCGCGAACCCGGCACGAGGATCGGCAATGACGTGCCCGCCCTGCTGCTGCAGGCCCGCCACGACAACAACGTCCCGTACGAAGGCGCTCTCGCCCTGCACGAGAAGCTCACCGGATCCCGCCTCGTGACGGCCGACATCCGCTCGCACGGCGTCTACGGGCGCGGCAACGACGGCCTCACCCCCGTCCCCTGTGCCGACGACGCCGTCAACACCTACCTGCGCGACGGCGAACTGCCCGCCGCGGACATCACCTGCACGAAGACCGACCGGAAGGCGGAGAGAGCCCGATGACGGAGAGAGTCCGATGACGGAGATCAGCAGGCGCACCGGCCTCGCGGCCACCGCGGCGGCACTGCTCACGGGAGCGTCCGGAACGGCTGCCGACGCCGCGCCCGCCGCGCCCGCCGCGCGAAGGAGCACCCTCCAGCGGGGTGTCGACGCGATCCACGCGACCGGCGCGACCGGTGTCATCGCCGAGGTGCAGAGCGCGCACGGCCGCACCACCGCCCGCGCGGGCGTCGCCGACCTCAGCGGGAAAGGCCCCGTACCCGAGGACGCGTACTACCGCATCGGCAGCGACACCAAGACGTTCACCGCGACCGTCGTCCTCCAACTCGTCGGTGAAGGGCGGCTGAAGCTCACCGACACCGTCGAGCGGTGGCTGCCCGGCGCGATCCGCGGGCACGGCAACGACGGCCGCCGGATCACCGTCACCAACCTGCTGCGGCAGACCAGCGGACTCAACGACTACATCACCGCGGACAGCGGCGACTTCACCCCGGACGCCTACCGCCGCAACCGCTTCCGTTCGCAGTCGCCGAAAGACCAGCTGACGGTGGCCCTGAGCAGGCCCCCGCAGTGGCTGCCCGACGCCGGCGACCCGGCCGGGGAGCGGCGCTGGTCGTACTCCAACACCAACTACGTCGTCGCCGGGATGGTCGTCGAGGCGGTCACCGGACACCCCTGGGCGCAGGAGGTCCACGAGCGGATCATCGAACCGCTCGGCCTGCGCCACACCTTCACACCCGGCACCTCCCCGTACGTGCCGCGGCCGACGGCCACCGGCTACACGTACTTCCCGGACGAGACCCGCCCCACCGAGACCACCCTCGGCTTCGGCGGAGGAGCGGACGGCTGCCTCATCTCCACGACCCACGACCACGGTGTCTTCCTGCGCGCCCTGCTCGGCGGGCGGCTGCTGCGCCCGGCGCAGCTCGCGGCGATGAAGAGGACCGTGCCCGTGCGGGACTGGGTCCCGGCCGACGGGGTCCGCTACGGCCTGGGCATCGCCTGGCGTCCCGTCGCCGGGCGCGCGGACGGCGTCTGGTTCCACGGCGGGACCAGCCTCGGCTGCGTCAGTGAAGGCGGCGTGACCCCGGACGGCGCCACGGCTGTGACCGGCGCGGCCTTCACCCTGCGTCTTGACGACGCCCGGGCGAACGAGGCGCAGGCGCGCGCCACGCTCCGGATGGTCGACTCGGCGTTGCGCGGGAGCGGTTCGTAGCGCCCGGCAGCCGCGTCGCGGCCAGCGCGCCGAGTGCCGCCACCGCCGCCAGGACCGTCAGCGTCGGGGGCATCGCGGAGAGGAACGCGTCCACGGGCCAGTGGGGGCCGTGTCCCTGGGGGCGGGCCGCGGGGGAGGTGAGGGCCGTCATCAGGGTGGTCGCCGCGGCGATGCCCAGGGTGGGGCCCACGTTCATCGCCGTCTGCTGGAGGCCGCCGGCCACCCCGGCGTCGGCCACCGGGGCATGGCGTACGACGACGGCCGTCGCGGCCACCATCACCGTGCCGAACCCCGCCCCCACGAGCACGAACGCGACGCCGGTCGCGAACTGCCCCGACGACGCGTCCAGCCGGGACAGGGCCAGTACGCCGAGGGCGAGCACCGCCATCGCCGCCGTGACCGTCCGCCGCGGCCCCTGCCGCCGCAGCAGCACGGCGGCGAGCGGCGCGCCCACCACCATCATCACCGCGAGCGGCAGCGCCCTCAGCGCACTGTGCAGCGGATCGAGCCCCAGCACGTCCTGGAGGAAGTACGTCCCGACGAAAAGCGCCCCGAACATCGCCGCGGACGCCGCGACGAGGATGCCGAGCGCGGGGCCGACCGCGGCGGCCCCGAGCAGCCGGGGCGGCACCAGCGGACTCGCCGCACGCCGTTCGTGCCGGACGAACGCGCCGCCCGCGACGACCGCCGCCAGGAGCCCCGCGACCGTCGCCGCCGTCCAGCCCTGATCCGGCACGGCGACCAGCGTGTGCACGAGACAGGCCAGCGCCACCGCGAGGAGCCCGGCACCCGGCAGGTCGAGCCCGGGTGCGGGAACGCCGGTCGCGTCCCGCGCCGTCGGGACACGTACTACCAGCGCCAGTACGCCGATCAGGACCGCGGGCACCACGCTGAGGAAGAACACGGAGCGCCAGCCCCACTGCGTGGCGAGCGCTCCGCCCAGCACGGGACCGGCCGCCGCCGAGAGGCCGATCGCGCTCGTCCTCAGCGCGATCGGCATCCCGAGCCGGTCCGGCGGGAACGCGGCCCGCAGCATGCCGAGCGTCGCGGGCTGCAGCAGCGCCCCGAAGATCCCCTGCGCGACCCGCAGCGCGATCACCCAGCCGACGCCGGACGCGAGGCCGACCCCCGCCGACGCGGCGGCGAAGCCGAGCGTCCCGACGGCGAAGACCCGCCGGTGTCCGTACCGGTCGCCGAGCCGCCCGGCGAAGACGAGCAGGCTCGCCACGGCGATCAGATAACCGGTGCTCGTCCACTGGACCTGCGTGAAGGAGGCGTCCAGATCGCGTTGCAGGGCGGGCTGGACGACCGTCAGCGCGGTGCCGTCCAGCGCGACGACCATGGCGCCGACGACGCTGCAGGTGAGGGTGAGGTTCCGCCGACCCGCCGACGGTGCTGTCGCGGGTGCCCCCGCACGCGTCTCCGCGGCGGCCGTCACGCGTCCTCCGGCCCGAGATGCGCCTCCAGCGCCGCGTCGAGCAGCGCCTCCACGTCCTCGGCGCCCGTGGCGAGGCGCAGGCTGCCCCAGCCCCACAGCTGGGCGATGCCGTGCAGGTTCGCCCAGAGCGCGCCCGCGACGACCCGTGCTCCCGCGCCGGTGGCGGGGCGGGCCTCGGCGACGAGTCCGGCCAGCGTCTCGAAGAGGGGCAGGCTGGTCTCGCGCAGGCCGAGCCGATTGCTCTCCAGCAGGTCGTGGCGGAACATCAGCTCGAACATCCCGCGGTGGGCGGCGGCGAACCCGAGATAGGCGCGGCTCAGCGCCTTCAGCCGCGTCCGCGCGTCCTGGCCGGCCCCGTCCGTCAGGGCGCGCGCCGCCTCGGCCGCCAGCTCCTCGAATCCCCGGCGCGCGATCGCGGACAGCAGCGACACATGTGTGGGGAAGTAGCGCCGGGGCGCCCCGTGCGAGACCCCCGCCCCGCGGGCGATCTCCCGCAGGGACAGCGCCTGCACGCCTCGCGTCGCCACCAGCTCGACGCCCACGTCGACCAGCCGGGCCCGCAGCCCGGTGTCCTGCTCAGTCTGTTCAGCCATAGACAGTGTCTACTACGTACCAGTAGACACTGTCTACCGAGCGGCCGCCTGAATGTAGACGGTGTCTACGCAGATCGGGCCCCTAGGCCCTGTCCTTCAGGGGGGAGGTAGGAGATATCTTGATGTCGAGCAATGTTGCAGACGCGGAGCGGAGCACCCGGTGACTGACTCGACCATCATCTACACCCACACTGACGAGGCCCCGGCCCTGGCGACCCATTCGTTCTTGCCGGTGGTCCAGGCCTACGCCTCGACGGCCGGTGTCGGCGTGGAGACCCGCGACATCTCGCTCGCGGGGCGCATCATCGCGAGCTTCCCGGAGCGTCTCGAGGAGAGCCAGCGCATCTCCGACGCCCTCGCCGAGCTCGGCGAGCTGGCCAAGACGCCCGGCGCGAACATCATCAAGCTGCCCAACATCTCGGCCTCGATCCCGCAGCTGAAGGCCGCGATCGCCGAGCTGCAGGGCCAGGGCTACGCGCTCCCGGACTACCCGGACGACCCGAAGACCGACGAGGAGCGCGACATCCGCGCCCGCTACGACAAGGTCAAGGGCAGCGCCGTCAACCCGGTCCTGCGCGAGGGCAACTCCGACCGCCGCGCCCCCGCGTCGGTCAAGAACTACGCCAAGGCCCACCCGCACCGCATGGGCGCCTGGACGGCCGACTCGAAGACGAACGTCGCCACCATGGGCGAGAACGACTTCCGCTCGACCGAGAAGTCCGCGGTCATCACCGAGGCCGGCTCGCTGCGCATCGAGCTCGTCGGCGACGACGGCTCCACCACGGTCCTGCGCGAGTCCGTACCGGTCCTCGCGGGCGAGGTCGTCGACGCCTCCGTGATGCGCGTCGCGGCGCTCCGCGAGTTCCTGAAGCAGCAGGTCGCCCGCGCCAAGTCGCAGGGCGTGCTCTTCTCCGTGCACCTCAAGGCCACGATGATGAAGGTCTCCGACCCGATCGTCTTCGGCCACGTGGTCCGCGCCTTCTTCCCGAAGACCTTCGCCGCGCACGGCGAGACCCTCGCCGCCGCAGGACTGACGCCGAACGACGGCCTCGGCGGCATCTTCAAGGGCCTGGAGTCGCTGCCCGAGGGCGACAAGATCAAGGCGTCCTTCGAGGCCGAGCTGGCCGAGGGCCCCGAGCTCGCCATGGTCGACTCCGACAAGGGCATCTCGAACCTGCACGTCCCCAGCGACGTCATCGTCGACGCCTCCATGCCGGCCATGATCCGCACCTCCGGCCACATGTGGGGCCCGGACGGCGAGGAGCACGACACCCTCGCGGTCCTCCCCGACAGCAGCTACGCGGGCATCTACCAGGTCGTCATCGACGACTGCCGCGCCAACGGCGCCTTCGACCCGGCCACGATGGGCTCCGTCCCGAACGTCGGCCTGATGGCGCAGAAGGCCGAGGAGTACGGCAGCCACGACAAGACCTTCGAGATCCAGACCACCGGCACCGTCCGCGTCGTCGACACCGCGGGCAACGTCGTCCTGGAGCAGGCCGTCGCCGCCGGCGACATCTTCCGCATGTGCCAGACCAAGGACGCGCCGGTCCAGGACTGGGTCAAGCTCGCCGTCACGCGCGCCCGCGCCACCGGCACCCCGGCCGTGTTCTGGCTGGACGAGACCCGCGCCCACGACGCCGTGCTCATCGGCAAGGTCCGGCAGTACCTCGCCGACCACGACACCGAGGGCCTGGACATCCGCATCATGTCCCCGGTCGAGGCCACCGCGTTCTCCCTGGAGCGCATCCGCCGCGGCGAGGACACCATCTCCGTCACCGGCAACGTCCTGCGTGACTACCTCACGGACCTGTTCCCGATCCTGGAGCTGGGCACCAGCGCCAAGATGCTGTCGGTCGTCCCGCTGATGAACGGCGGCGGCCTCTTCGAGACGGGCGCCGGCGGCTCCGCCCCGAAGCACGTCCAGCAGCTGGTCAAGGAGAACTACCTGCGCTGGGACAGCCTCGGTGAGTTCCTCGCCCTCGCGGTGAGCTTCGAGCACCTCGCCACCACCACGGGCAACGCCCGCGCGCAGATCCTCGCCGACACCCTGGACCGTGCCACCGCCACGTTCCTGGAGAACGACAAGTCGCCGAGCCGTCGCCTCGGTGGCATCGACAACCGCGGCAGCCACTTCTACCTCGCCCTGTACTGGGCGCAGGAGCTGGCCAAGCAGACCGAGGACACGCAGCTCGCCGAGGCGTTCGCGGCGCTGGCCAAGACGCTGGCCGAGCAGGAGCAGACCATCGTCGACGAGCTCGTCGCGGTGCAGGGCTCCCCGGCCGACATCGGCGGCTACTACCAGCCCGACGCGGCCAAGGCCTCCGCGGTCATGCGTCCGTCCGCGACGCTGAACCAGGCGCTGTCGATCCTGGGCTGACGCCCGGCACGCGGTAGTCGCACGCAGTACTGAAGAAGGGGCCTCCCGCCACGCGGCGGGAGGCCCCTTCTGCCTGTCCTGTCCGTGCTACGAGCGGCGGCGCGGCTTGCCGCGCTTGGCGGGCTTGGCCCTGGCCGCGCCGCCCCGCTTGGCCTGCGCGGCCTTCTTGGCGGGCGCCTTGGCCGGAGTCCTCGGCTTGGCCTTGGCCTTTGCCTTGGGCTGCTCGGGGGTCTGCGTACGGCCCCGGGAGCTGTTGACCGTACGGCCCCGGACGATCCCGATGAAGTCCTCGACGAGGTCGGGCGTGGTCTCGGCCTCCGGCCACGACAGCGCGACACGCGACTCGGGGGCGCCCGTCACGGTCCGGTAGGTGAGGTCCTTGCGGTGGTGCAGACGGGCCAGCGACTGCGGTACGACGAGGAGTCCCACACCCGCCGCGACCAGGTCGACGGCGTCCGCGGTGGTCGCCGGACGCTCGTACGCGGGCCGGCCGGGCGGGGTCTCCCACTCCAGGGTCTCGTCGAGCGGGTGGAACACGACCTCGTCGGCGAGATCGTCGGGGGACACCTCCTCGACCGCCGCCACGACGTGGTCCTTGGGGACCACGACGACCGTGGTCTCGGTGTAGAGGGGGATCGCGCTGAGGTCCGTACGGTCGATGGGGAGCCGTACGAAACCGGCGTCGGCGCCGCCCGCGCGCAGCAGGCCGGGCGCCTCGGCGGCGGCCACCGGGAGGAGGGTCAGCGGAATGTCGGGCAACCGCTCGTTCCAGATCCGCACCCATTTGGCGGGCGTCACTCCGGGAACGTAGGCGAGCCGGAACGACGGGGGTACTTCCGAGCCTGTCACCTCGCCAGGCTACCCGGCGTGGTCAGGAGTAGCGCACATGCTCGATACCCTGGTCCCATGACGTCGCACCAGACCACCCAGACCATGAAGCCCGCGACCGCGGCGAAGAAGCTGGGTGTGTACCTCCAGGCCACGCCCGCCGAGTTCCAGGAGGGTGTCGTCTCGCGCAGCGAGCTGAACGCGCTGCAGGCCGACCCGCCCGAGTGGCTCCAGGAACTGCGGCGCAACGGCCCGCACCCGCGCCCCGTGGTCGCCGCCAAGCTCGGCGTCTCCATCGCCGGCCTCGCGCGCGGCGGAGTGACCGAGGCGCTCACCACGGAGCAGATCGACGCGCTGAAGGAGGAGCAGCCCAGCTGGCTGCGCCAGGAGCGCGCCGTACAGGCCGAGGTGCGCAAGGAGACGGTGCGCATCAAGGAGAAGCAGGCGGAGAAGCGCGCGGCGCGCGAGGACGACTAGCCCGAACGACCAGCCCGTACGTCGAGAGCGGACGGCGGGAGCGGTCGAGGGCGGCCGATCAGAGCGGCCGCCTCGCCTCCCGCATGAGGTGCCGCGTCTCGCGGTCGACGGCCCAGGCGTCCGCCACGGGACCCAGGTGCCCGAGCTTGTCGGGGTTGACCATGAGACGGATCGTCCCGATCCGTCCGTCGACCACGTCGAGCGTCATCGTGTGGAGCACCTTGCCGTCCCGGACGCGGAAGACGGCGCCCGGCCCGGCGTTGAGATCGTGCGTCTCGAACGTCACGCCGATCGAGGTCAGCGCCGGGAAGCTCGTGGCGATCAGCTGGGCCACCTTCCCTGCGCCGCGCACGGTCCTGGACAGCTGCGGGCCCTTGCCGCCGCCGTCGCCGACCATCGTCACGTCGGCGGCGAGCAGTTCCCGCAGGCCGGCGACGTCGCCCACGCGGAGGGCGGCGAAGAAGCGGGACGCCAGTTCGTCCCGCTCCTCGCGAGCGGCCCGGAAGCGCGGCCGCCCCGCCTGCATGTGCCGCCGGGCCCGCACGAGCAACTGCCGGCACGCGGCCTCCGACCGCTCCACCGCAGCGGCGACCTCGTCGAACCCGAAGCCGAACACCTCCCGCAGCACGAACACCGCCCGTTCAAGCGGACTCAGGCGCTCAAGCAGCAGAAGCGCCGCCACCGACACGGATTCGGCCAGCTCCACCGAGCGCACCGGGTCCTCGTACGGATCGCTCAGCAGCGGCTCGGGGAACCACGGACCCACGTACTGCTCGCGCCGCACCCGCGCGGAACGCAGTACGTCGATCGA
Organism: Streptomyces sp. NPDC039480; assembly: GCF_055597165.1. NCBI lineage: Bacteria > Bacillati > Actinomycetota > Actinomycetes > Kitasatosporales > Streptomycetaceae > Streptomyces > Streptomyces sp. NPDC039480. The sequence goes on from NZ_JBVITX010000006.1 coordinate 382,225, forward strand.
GATCCGGGTCACCGCGGCCGACAGATAGGCCTTCGTCGACGTGGGCAGGGTCGTGGTGCCGTCGAAGCGCAGCCACGTCTCCTGCACGGCGTCCTCGGCCTCGCTCACGCTGCCCAGAATCCGGTAGGCGATCGAGAACAGCAGCGGCCGCAGCTCCTCGAACTCCTCGACCTTGCTCACGTCGACCCCCGTCTTGACGTCAGTGAACCTGCCCGGGCACGTAGTCGCCCCCAGGCTGGCGGCTGATGACGTTCAGCCGGTTCACCATATTCATGAAGGAGATGTACACCACCAGGGAGGTGAGCTGCTCCTCGTCGTAGTGCTCGGCGGCACGCGCCCACACCTCGTCGCTCACCCCGTCGGCCGCGTCGGCGACCCGGGTCCCTTCCTCCGCCAGCTCCAGCGCGGCACGCTCGGCGTCGGTGAAGACCGTGGCCTCCCGCCAGGTCGCCACGAGGTGCAGTCGCAGCGCGGTCTCGCCCGCGGCGGCGGCGTCCTTGGTGTGCATGTCGGTACAGGCGGCACAGCCGTTGATCTGACTGACCCGGAGCGCCACGAGCTCCCGGGTGGCCGACGCCAACGTCGAATCCTGAAGCGTCTGCACCCCGGACAGGAAGTGCTTGATCGCTTTCCCTGCGTTGGGCTGGGCCATGTAGTTCAGTCGCGCGTCCATGGTGGGCTCCTCCGGATCGTCAGTGACCTGCAACCCCGAGACGAGACAGCACCGCGCCCTGTGACACACACTCGCGTCGGGTTCACGCTTCGGTGGCGGACCTGGCTGAGTCCCGGTGGGGCGTCACCGGAGTTGCCGGCAGCTCTCGGAGCGCGCGGACGGGGGAGCAGAAGACCGGGAGGAAGGCGCAGGCCAGGCACACCGCACCCGCCCATACGACGATGCGTACGTTCGCGGCCTCACCGATGAGGCCGGCGAGGGCGGAGCCGATGGCCAGGGCGCCGGTGAGCAGGAAGCGGAAGGTGGCGTTCATGCGGCCGAGCAGCGGGTCCGGAGTCAGCTGCTGGCGCAAGGTGACGCCGAGGACGTTGTCGATGCCCGTCTTGGTCATGGTGGCCAGCCACCCGGCGCCGGCCACCCACAGCCACGGACCGGTGTCGACCAGTGCGACGGCCAGTGCGGCGGGTGCGCACCACAGCCCGGCCAGGGCCAGGGTGCGGCCGTGGCCGAGGCGGGCGGCGAGGGGGCGGGCGAGGCGGGCACCGAGCAGGATGCCCAGGCCGCCGGCTGCCCAGTACAGGCCGAGTGCGCCGGCGGGCAGGTGCAGTTCGCGGGTGAACAGCACCGGCAGCATGGCGTTGATCATCTGGGCGCCGAGGTTGGCGAGGGCCGCGGTGAGCGCCAGGGGCCGCAGCTCGCGGTTGCCGAAGACGTGGCGCAGTCCTTCACCGATCTCGGTTCGTAGCCGGCGCCCGGCGGTCGAGGGCTCGGTGCGAGCGCGGTGGCGGGCGATACCGGTGAGGCCGCAGGCGGAGGCGAGGTAGGCGAGGGCGCCGCCGAGAATCGCCAGGGGTGCCGTGAGGAGTTGGACCATGAAGCCGCCGGCGCCGCGGCCGGCGATGTTGGCGCCGGCCATCAGGCTGACGATGGCGGCGTTCGCCGGCACCAGGCGCTCGCGGCCGACCAGTTCGGGCAGGACGCTCTGCGAGCCGACGTCGAAGAACACGGTGGCACAGCCGGTCAGCAGCACCACCGCGTACAGCTGCGGCAGCGAGAGCACCCCCAGCCACCAGGCGACCGGAATCGAGGCGAGCAACACCGCGCGAACGGCGTCGGCGGCCACCAGCAGCCGGCGCCCCGGCAGGCGGTCCACCCACGCGCCCGCGGGCAGCCCGATGAGCAGGAAGGCGGCGGTGGACAGCGCGGCCAGCGCACCGGCCTGGCCGGGGCCGGCGTCGAGCGCGGTGACGGCGAGCAGTGGTATCGCCACATAGCCGACATTGCTGCCGAGGTGGCTGAGGGCGCTCGCGACGAAGAGCGTGCGGAAGGCACCCACGCGCCACGGGGAATCAGGGGCTTCGGTCATGCGGCGTACGCTGCGGGACCCGCGCAGTTCTCCCCAGAGATTTAGTCTGAGCTAAATGATCGAGATCGAGTTCGCCATGGAAGACGTGGCCCGCACCCGCTTCGCGATCTCCCCGCTGTGGGAGGTGGTGGCAAGTGTCCGGGTGCTCAAGGGTGCCGACACACACGGACTGCACCGCACCTGGGCGGATCAGGTACGCCCGCGGCTCGCGTCGGCCGGCCTCGACCTGAGCCCGCTGTTCGACCTCGTCCCGATGCCCGTGCGCTCGCCCTGGGCCGGCCTCGTCCCGGGGTTCATCTGCCCGCCGCCCACGACACCGCTGCCGTCGCTGGAGATCGAGCTGGCCACGGTGCGGGCCATGCCGCCGGCGCTGCTGCACACCACGGCCGGCGTGCCACAGGCCCGGCTGGCGGCGCTGCGCGGCAACCCGGCCGCCGAGCTCGCACGGCTGGCGGATGTGATCGAGGCGTACTGGGAGCTGGCGCTGGCCCCGTACTGGTCGCGCATCCTCACCCTGCTGGAGGACGACATCCGCTACCGCGCGGGCCGCCTGGTCGCCGCCGGCGCGCAGCACCTGTTCACCGACCTCGACCCGCAGGTCAGCTGGGCCCAAGGCACCCTGCATCTGGAACACCGCACCGTGCGCGGAGCGCGTCGGCTCGACGGTCGGGGCCTGCTGCTGGTGCCCTCCGCCTTCGTCTGGCCGCGCGTCTTCTCGGTGCTCAGCGAACCGTGGCAGCCGTCGCTGCGCTATCCACCCCGCGCCGTCGGCACGCTCTGGCGCCCCCGGCCCGCGACCGGCCCCGACGCCCTGGCGGGGGTGCTCGGCCGCTCCCGCGCGACGATCCTGGCCGAGCTGACCGCCCCCGCGTCCACCACCGAACTCGCCCGCCGCACCGGCCTGACCCCGGGCGGCATCTCTCAGCACCTGACCGCCCTGCGAAACGCCGGACTGGTCAGCGCCCACCGCGCGGGCAGGCAGGTCCTGTACGCACGCACCCAAGCCGGCCAGACGGTGACGGAGGCGGCAGGGGCGGACTCACCCGGCATTGCATAAAAGTGCGGCGGAACGTATAGTCATGCCATCCAAGAGGAGGGTTCCATGAGGGTACGCGCAGCGGTGGCAGGGGCGAGTGGGTACGCGGGCGGCGAGCTGCTGCGTCTGCTGCTCGGGCACCCCGACGTGGAGATCGGCGCCCTCACCGGCAACTCGAACGCGGGCCGGGCGCTGGGCGGCCTCCAGCCGCAGCTCGCACCGCTCGCCGACCGCGTCCTGGAGCCGACCACCGCGGAGGTCCTCGCGGGACAGGAGGGCCGACGCCATGACGTGGTCTTCCTCGCCCTGCCGCACGGGGAGTCCGCCGCCGTCGCCGAGCAGCTCGGGCCGGACGTCCTCGTCGTGGACATGGGGGCCGACTTCCGGTTGAGGGACGCGGGGGACTGGGAGAAATTCTACGGGAGCCCGCACGCCGGCACCTGGCCCTACGGCCTGCCCGAACTGCCCGGCGCCCGCGCCGCGTTGGCGGGCACCAAGCGCATCGCGGTGCCCGGCTGCTATCCCACCGCCGTCTCGCTCGCCCTCTTCCCCGCGTACGCCGCGGACCTCGTCGAGCCCGAAGCGGTGATCGTCGCGGCGTCCGGCACCTCCGGCGCGGGCAAGGCGGCCAAGCCGCACCTCCTCGGCTCGGAGGTCATGGGCAACATGTCCCCGTACGGGGTGGGCGGCGGCCACCGGCACACCCCCGAGATGATCCAGAACCTGAGCTCCGCCGCGGGCACCCCCGTCAGCGTCTCCTTCACGCCGACCCTCGCCCCGATGCCCCGCGGCATCCTCGCCACCTCCAGCGCGAAGGCCAAGCCGGGCGTCACCGCCGAGTCCCTGCGGGAGACGTACGCGAAGGCGTTCGCCGACGAGCCGTTCGTGCGGCTGCTCCCCGAGGGGCAGTGGCCCGCCACCGCCTCCGTGTACGGGTCGAACGCCGTGCAGATCCAGGTCGCGTACGACGAGGAGGCCGGCCGCGTGATCGTCGTCAGCGCCATCGACAACCTGACCAAGGGCACCGCGGGCGGCGCCCTCCAGAGCATGAACATCGCCCTCGGCCTCGACGAGACCGCCGGGCTCACTACGATCGGAGTAGCGCCGTGAGTGTGACGGCAGCCAAGGGATTCACGGCCGCGGGCATCGCCGCCGGAATCAAGGAGAACGGCAACCCGGACCTGGCCCTCGTGGTCAACACCGGGCCCCGCCTGGCCGCCGCGGGCGTCTTCACCTCCAACCGCGTCAAGGCCGCCCCGGTCCGCTGGTCGGAGCAGGTCCTCAAGGGTGGCCTCGTCTCCGCCGTCGTCCTCAACTCCGGTGGCGCCAACGCCTGTACGGGGCCCCAGGGTTTCCAGGACACGCACGCCACCGCCGAGAAGGTGGCCGACGTCCTGTCCCTGAACGCAGGTGAGGTCGCCGTCGCATCGACCGGACTCATCGGCGTGACGCTGCCGATGGACAAGCTGCTGCCGGGCGTCGAGAAGGCCGCCGGTGAACTCTCCGCGCACGGCGGCGAGAAGGCCGCCATCGCCATCAAGACCACCGACAGCGTCCACAAGACGTCCGTTGTGGCGAAGGACGGCTGGACCGTCGGCGGGATGGCCAAGGGCGCGGGCATGCTCGCCCCCGGCCTCGCCACCATGCTCGTCGTGCTGACCACGGACGCCGACCTCGAAGCCGACGTCCTCGACCGGGCCCTGCGCGACGCCACCCGGCTCACCTTCGACCGCGTCGACTCCGACGGCTGCATGTCGACCAACGACACGGTGCTGCTGCTCGCCTCCGGCGCCGCCGAAGTCACCCCCGAGTACGCCGAGTTCGCCGAGGCCGTCCGCGAGGTCTGCGCCGACCTCGGACGGCAGCTCATCGGCGACGCCGAGGGCGCCAGCAAGGACATCAGGGTCGACGTCGTGGGCGCCGCCAGCGAGGCCGACGCCGTCGAGGTGGGCCGCTCCATCGCCCGCAACAACCTCCTCAAGTGCGCCCTGCACGGCGAGGACCCCAACTGGGGCCGGGTGCTCTCCGCCATCGGCACCACCTCCGCCGCCTTCGACCCCGACCGGCTGAACGTCGCCATCAACGGCGTCTGGGTCTGCAAGAACGGCTCCGTCGGCGAGGACCGCGACCTCGTCGACATGCGCTACCGCGAGGTCGTCATCACCGCCGACCTCGCGGCCGGTGACGAGAGCGCGACGATCTGGACCAACGACCTCACCGCGGACTACGTCCACGAGAACAGCGCGTACTCCTCATGAGCAAAGACCCCGGCGGCCAGCCCACCGCCCGCAAACACACCGCGCTCCCCAAGGCCCAGATCCTCATCGAGGCGCTGCCCTGGCTGACCCGGCACCGCGGCAAGACCGTCGTCATCAAGTTCGGCGGCAACGCCATGGTCGACGACGAGCTGAAGGCCGCCTTCGCGCAGGACGTCGTCTTCCTGCACCACGCGGGCCTCAAGCCCGTCGTCGTGCACGGCGGCGGACCGCAGATCAGCAAGGCCCTCGACCGGCACGGCATCATCAGCGAGTTCAAGGCGGGCCTGCGCGTCACCACCGAGGACGCCATGGACGTCGTACGCATGGTGCTCGCCGGACAGGTGCAGCGCGAGCTCGTCGGGCTGCTCAACCAGCACGGCCCGCTCGCCGTCGGCCTCACCGGCGAGGACGCCCACACCATCACCGCCACCAAGCACCGGCCCCGCATCGAGGGCGAACTGGTCGACATCGGCCGGGTCGGCGAGATCACCGAGATCGATACCGGCGCCATCGAGGCGCTGCTCGCCGACGGCCGCATCCCGGTCGTCTCCTCGATCGCCCGTTCCCAGGACGATCACCATGTCTACAACGTCAATGCTGATACGGCGGCTTCGGCACTCGCTGCGGCGCTTGGTGCCGAGACCCTGATGGTCCTCACCGACGTCGAGGGCCTCTACGAGGACTGGCCCAACAGCGACGAGGTGATCAGCCGCCTCACCGCGAAGGAGCTGGAGAAGCTCCTGCCCGAGCTGGCAAGCGGCATGGTCCCGAAGATGGAAGGCTGTCTGCACGCCGTGCGCAACGGCGTCGAGACCGCCCGCGTCATCGACGGCCGCGTCCAGCACTCGATCCTGCTGGAGATCTTCACCGACGAAGGCATCGGCACGATGGTCGTGCCCGACGCGCGGCACGACGACACCGAGGGGGAGTCATGAGCAACCAGGAACTGACCGCGCGCTGGCAGGGCGCGCTCATGGACAACTACGGCACGCCCCGCCTGCCCCTCGTGCGCGGCGCGGGCACCAAGCTGTGGGACGCCGACGGCAAGGAGTACCTCGACTTCGTCGGCGGCATCGCGGTCAACGCCCTCGGCCACGCCCACCCGGCGCTCGTCGAGGCCGTGAGCACCCAGATCGGCGCCCTCGGCCATGTGTCGAACCTCTTCGTCGCCGAACCGCCCGTCGCGCTCGCCGAGAAGCTGCTCGGACTCTTCGGGCGCGAAGGCCGGGTGTACTTCTGCAACTCCGGCGCCGAGGCCAACGAAGGCGCGTTCAAGCTCGGCCGACTGACCGGCCGCCCGCACATGGTCGCCACCCGGGGCGGCTTCCACGGCCGCACGATGGGGGCGCTCGCCCTCACCGGCCAGCCCGGCAAACAGGAGCCCTTCCTGCCGCTGCCCGGCGACGTCACCCACGTCCCGTACGGCGACGTGGAGGCGCTGCGCGCGGCCGTCACCACCGACACCGCCTTCGTCCTCATCGAACCGATCCAGGGCGAGAACGGCGTCGTCGTACCGCCCGCTGGATACCTCAAGGCGGCCCGGGAGATCACCGAGGCCACCGGCACGCTCCTCGTCCTCGACGAGGTGCAGACCGGAATCGGCCGCACCGGACAGTGGTTCGAGTACCTGGCGCACGACGGCGTACAGCCCGATGTCGTCACGCTCGCGAAGGGTCTGGGCGGCGGGCTTCCGCTCGGCGCCACCGTCGCGTTCGGCGCCGCCGCGGAACTCTTCAAGCCCGGTCACCACGGCACGACGTTCGGCGGCAACCCCGTGGCGTGCGCCGCGGGCCTCGCCGTCCTGAACACCATCGAGACCGAGGGACTGCTCGACAACACCAAGCGCGCGGGCGAAAAGCTGCGCGACGGAATCGAGTCACAGGGACACCCGCTGGTACGGCATGTCAGGGGCGCGGGCCTGCTGCTGGGTATCGTGCTCACCGAGCCGCTCGCGCCGCGGGCGCAGCAGGCGGCTCAGGACGCCGGCTTCCTCGTGAACGCGCCCGCCCCCGATGTCGTACGGCTGATGCCGCCGTTGAACGTGCGCGACGACGAGGTGGAGGCGTTCCTGAGCGCACTGCCCGGCATCCTGCACAAGGCCGCCGAGGCCGACGGGGACGGACGATCCGGAGAATGAGACGACGATGAGCCAGGCGCAAGGCAACGAGCACGGCGACCACGCGGGTCCCGCCGTGCCGCAGACCCGCACCGCACGCCACCGCCGGATCGTGGACATCCTCAACCGGCAGCCGGTGCGCTCCCAGAGCCAGCTGGCGAAGCTGCTCGCCGACGACGGTCTGACCGTCACCCAGGCGACGCTCTCCCGGGACCTGGACGAACTCAACGCGGTCAAGATCCGCAACGCCGAGGGCGACCTGATCTACGCGGTCCCGAGCGAGGGCGGCTTCCGCACCCCGCGCGCACCGCTCGGCGAGTCGGCCAAGGAGGAGCGCATGCGACGCCTCTCCGCGGAACTCCTGATCTCCGCGGAGGCCTCGGCCAACCTCGTCGTCCTGCGCACCCCCCCGGGCGCCGCCCAGTTCCTGGCATCGGCCATCGACCAGGCCGAACTGCACGACATCCTGGGCACGATCGCGGGCGACGACACCCTGATGCTGATCAGCAGGGAACCTTCGGGCGGCCAGGCGCTGGCGGACCATCTGCTGCGCCTGGCGTCGAACGAGCACTGAGAGGTCGGCCGCGCGGGTCAGCCGCGGGGGCGGCGCGCCATCCACGCCGCCACCAACGCCCCCGACACGTTGTGCCACACGGAGAAGACCGCCGAGGGCAGGGCGGCGAGGGGGCTGAAGTGGGCCGTGGCCAGAGAGGCCGCCAGGCCCGAGTTCTGCATGCCGACCTCGAAGGCCATCGCCCGGGAGGCGGGCGGGCCGAGCCGGGCCAGTTTGCCCGCGCCGTAACCGAGCGCGAGGCCGAGGCCGTTGTGGAGGAAGACCGCGAGGAAGACCAGTGCCGCGGCCGACTTGATGGCCGCGGCACTGCCCGCGACGACGATCGCCACGATGGCGGCGATGGTCAGCGCCGACAGCCAGGGCAGTGCGCCGAGGACCCGGTCGACGTACCGCCCGAAGAGCAGCCGTACGACCAGGCCCGCGAGGACCGGCAGCAGCACGGTCTTGAGGATGTCCGTCACCATAGAGCCCGCGTCGACGGGCAGGTACTCGCCCGCGAGCAGCAGCGTCAGCGGGGGTGTGACCAGCGGCGCGAGGACGGTCGAGACGGTGGCGACGGAGACGGACAGGGCCACGTCGCCGCGCGCCAGGTAGGTCACCACGTTCGACGCCGTGCCGCTCGGCGCGCATCCCACCAGGATCACGCCGGCCGCCAACTGCGGTGACAGGTCGAGCGCGTGGGCGACGAGCCAGCCCAGGCCCGGCATGATGACGTAGTGGGCGACGAGTCCGAGCGCGACCGCCCAGGGGCGCCTCACCACGCCCTGGAAGTCGAGCGGGGTCATGGTCAGGCCCATGCAGAACATCACCACACCCAGCAGGTACGGGACGTTCGTCCCCCAGCCTTCGAAGGCGTCCGGCAGGGCGAGGCCGAGCGCGCCCGCGGCCAGCACCAGGACGGGAAAGACGGTGACGGCGCGGCGGGCGGCCCGGTCGGCCGTGCCCGTCCCGCCGGAGGTCGAGCCGGGGTTCGTCTGTTCGGTCTGCACGGCGCGATGCAACGCCCCGGCCGGGCACGCGTGCAACCCCGTCTCGATATGTGGTCGCTACACGAGCTTCGGCTCAGGCGACGCTGGGCGGCAGCGGCAGGGGAAGCCCCGGCAGCCCGTCGATGCTCTGTGCGATGTAGTCCTTCTTGGTGAAGTACGCGCTGAGAGACGCGTCGTCCTCGCGTGCGAAGCGCTTGGCGTGCAGGTCGCGGTCCTCGTCGTACGTCATGAAGGGCACCGCGTAGCCGCAGGTGTCGCGGACCAGGTCGGCCTGCACGACGATGATCGCGCGCAGACCGTGCGGGGTGGGGTCGATGTCGGGGAAGTGGCCGAGCAGTTCGGGGAAGCGCGGGTCGTCACGGAAGACGGGCTCGCCCCGGCCGTGCACGCGCACGATGTTGGGCGGTCCCTGGAAGGCGCACCACATGAGCGTGATGCGGCCGTTCTCCCGCAGGTGCGCGACCGTCTCCGCGTTGCTCCCCGCGAAGTCCAGGTAGGCGACGGTGAGTTCGTCGATGACCGCGAAGGAGCCCTTGAGGCCCTTGGGGGAGAGGTTGATCGTGCCGTCGCCGTCGAGGGGCGCGGTCGCCGTGAAGAACATCGGCTGCTCCTCGATGAAGGTGCGCAGCCTGCCGTCTATGCGTTCGTGAGTCTTTCCCATGCCGGGATTATCGGCCACAAGTACTTCGTCTGTCTAACGAACTTTCCGCGCCATGGTCGCCACCAGTCTGGATTGACGAAACATACGGAGCACTGCATACTCATGCATAACAGCGCATGAACGCACCGCAAGGAGGGCCCCGTGACCGAGCGCGTCGTACTCGCCTATTCGGGCGGTCTTGACACGTCCGTCGCCATCGGCTGGATCGCCGAGAAGACGGGGGCCGAGGTCATCGCCGTCGCCGTCGACGTCGGCCAGGGCGGCGAGGACCTGGACGTCATCCGCAAGCGCGCCCTCGCCTGCGGTGCCGTGGAGGCCGAAGTCGCCGACGCCAAGGACGAGTTCGCCGAGGAGTACTGCCTCCCGGCGATCAAGGCCAACGCCCTCTACATGGACCGCTATCCGCTGGTCTCCGCCCTCTCGCGGCCCACGATCGTCAAGCACCTGGTGGCGGCCGCGGAGAAGCACGGCGCCGGCACCGTCGCCCACGGCTGCACCGGCAAGGGCAACGACCAGGTGCGCTTCGAGGCCGGCATCGTCGCCCTCGCCCCCGGCCTCAAGTGCATCGCCCCCGTTCGCGACTACGCGATGACCCGGGACAAGGCGATCGCCTTCTGCGAGGAGAAGCAGCTCCCGATCGCGACGTCCAAGAAGTCGCCGTACTCCATCGACCAGAACGTCTTCGGACGCGCCGTCGAGACGGGCTTCCTGGAGGACATCTGGAACGCGCCGATCGAGGACATCTACGAATACACCGCGAATCCGGCCGAGCCCCGCGAGGCCGACGAGGTCGTCATCTCCTTCGAGGCCGGTGTGCCGGTCGCCGTCGACGGCGAGCCCGTCACCGTCCTCCAGGCGATCCAGCGGCTCAACGAGCGCGCGGGCGCCCAGGGCATCGGCCGGATCGACATGGTCGAGGACCGCCTCGTCGGCATCAAGTCCCGCGAGGTGTACGAGGCGCCGGGCGCCCTCGCCCTCATCGCCGCCCACCAGGAGCTGGAGAACGTCACCGTCGAGCGCGAACTGGCCCGCTACAAGCGGCAGGTCGAGCAGCGCTGGGGCGAACTGGTCTACGACGGCCTGTGGTTCTCCCCGCTCAAGCGGGCCCTCGACGGCTTCATCGACGAGGCGAACCAGTACGTGACCGGCGACATCCGGATGACCCTGCACGGCGGCCGCGCCGTCGTCACCGGGCGCAGGTCCAGCGAGTCGCTCTACGATTTCCACCTCGCCACCTACGATTCGGGCGACACGTTCGACCAGTCCAAGGCGCAGGGCTTCATCGAGATCTTCGGTCTCTCGTCGAAGATCGCCGCCAAGCGGGACCTCGCGTAAGCGCGCGGCCCGCCGTACCAGCAACAGCCTTGAGGAGTACGTGCAGTGAGCAGCAACAACGGCGGTGACGTCCGGCTCTGGGGCGGACGGTTCGCCGACGGGCCCGCGGAGGCCCTCGCGAAGCTGTCGGCATCGGTCCACTTCGACTGGCGCCTGGCGCCGTACGACATCGCCGGCTCCCGCGCCCACGCGCGCGTGCTCCACACGGCGGGCCTGCTCACCGCCGACGAGCTGGCCGGGATGCTGGGCGGGCTCGACCGTCTGGAGGCCGACGTGGCCGACGGGTCGTTCGTCGGCACCATCGCCGACGAGGACGTCCACACCGCCCTTGAGCGCGGCCTCCTCGAACGGCTCGGACCCGACCTCGGCGGCAAGCTGCGCGCCGGCCGGTCCCGCAACGACCAGGTGGCGACGCTCTTCCGAATGTACCTGCGCGACCACGCCCGGATCATCGGCGGCCTGCTCGCCGACCTCCAGGGCGCGCTCGTCGGCCTCGCCGAGGCGCACCCCGACGTCGCCATGCCGGGACGCACCCATCTGCAGCACGCCCAGCCGGTGCTCTTCGCGCACCACGTCCTCGCCCACGTGCAGGCGCTGTCCCGGGACGCGGAGCGGCTGCGGCAGTGGGACGCGCGGACGGCCGTGTCGCCCTACGGCTCCGGTGCGCTGGCCGGGTCCTCGCTCGGTCTCGACCCGGAGGCGGTCGCGCGGGACCTCGGCTTCGAGCACGGCTCGTCCGCCAACTCCATCGACGGCACGGCCTCCCGCGACTTCGTCGCGGAGTTCGCCTTCATCACCGCGATGATCGGCGTGAACCTCTCCCGGATCGCCGAGGAGGTCATCATCTGGAACACGAAGGAGTTCTCCTTCGTCACCCTCCACGACGCCTTCTCGACCGGCTCGTCGATCATGCCGCAGAAGAAGAATCCGGACATCGCCGAGCTGGCGCGGGGCAAGTCGGGCCGCCTCATCGGCAATCTGACGGGCCTGCTCGCCACGCTCAAGGCCCTCCCGCTCGCGTACAACCGCGACCTCCAGGAGGACAAGGAGCCGGTCTTCGACTCCTGCGACCAGCTGGAGATCCTGCTGCCCGCCTTCACCGGCATGATGGCGACACTCACCGTCCACCGCGAGCGCATGGAGGAGCTGGCCCCGGCCGGCTTCTCGCTCGCCACCGACATCGCCGAGTGGCTGGTCAAGCAGGGCGTGCCGTTCCGTGTCGCGCACGAGGTCGCGGGCGAGTGCGTGAAGGTCGCGGAGGCCGAGGGCAAGGAGCTCGACGACCTCACCGACGAGCAGTTCGCCGCCATCTCCGCACACCTCACCCCCGAGGTGCGCACCGTCCTGAACGTGCCGGGCGCGCTCGCCTCCCGCAGCGGCCGCGGCGGCACCGCGCCCTCGGCCGTCGCCGACCAGCTCGCCGACGTCAAGGCGGACCTGTCGGTGCAGAAGGAGTGGGTGAACGCCCGCAAGTGACGCGGGGGCGGCGCGGGCCGCCGGGGGCGTCGCGAGCCACCAGGGGCATCGCGGGTTACGTTGACGGGGAACGCCCTACAACGAGGAGTCCGCGATGCCCTTCGCCCGGCTGGCCGAAGCCACGTCCCCGACCGCGCACATAGGGCTCGGTCTCGCCGCCGTCGGCAGGCCCGGCTACATCACGCTCGGCCGCGACACCGACCTGCCGCCGTCCCGCAGCGTCGAGGCCCTGCGCGAACGCACCTTCGAACTCCTCGACGCCGCCTACGCCTCGGGCGTCCGCTACCTCGACGTGGCGCGGTCGTACGGCCGCTCCGAGGAGTTCCTCGCCGACTGGCTGCACGCCAGGCCCGACATCCGCGACGTCGTCGTCGGCAGCAAGTGGGGCTACACGTACACGGCCGACTGGCGCACCGAGGTCGAGGGCCCGCACGAGGTCAAGGACCACAGCCCGGCCGCGTACGACCGTCAGCGCGCCGAGACCGCCGAACTGCTCGGCGACCGGCTCGACCTCTACCAGATCCACTCCGTGACGCCCGAGAGCCCGGCGCTCACCGACAAGGAACTCCACGCCCGCCTCGCCGGGCTCGCGGCCGAGGGCGTCACCGTCGGCCTCTCCGTGAGCGGCCCGGGGCAGGCGGCCGCGATCCGCGCCGCCCTCGCCGTGACCGTCGACGGGCAGCCGCTCTTCCGCACCGTCCAGGCGACGTACAACATCCTGGAGACCTCCGCGGGCCCCGCGCTCGCCGAGGCGCACGACGCGGGGCTCACCGTGATCGTCAAGGAGGGCCTGGCCAACGGCCGCCTCGCGGGACCGTACGCGCCGCCCGCGCTGCGCGAGGTCGCCGAGGAGACGGGGCTCGGCTGCGACGCGGTGGCGCTGGCCGTCCTGCTGGCCGAGCCCTGGACGGGCGTGGTCCTGTCAGGGGCGGCCACCTCGGTCCAGCTCGTCTCCAACCTGCACGCCGCCGCCGTCGACCTGGACGCCGGGCAGGTGGAGCGGCTCGTGGGGCTCACCCAGGACCCCGCCGCGTACTGGGAGGGCCGCGCGCGGCTGCCCTGGAACTGACGGCACACCGCGGCACTTGAGACGCCTTTGTCTCAGTAGGCTTATGGTTGTCTCATGTCAGTAGATCGCGAGCAGGTCCTGCGCACCGCCGCAGCCCTGCTCACCCGCAAGGCCACCGCCACCATGGACGAGGTCGCCCGCGCCGCGGGCATCAGCAGGGCGACCCTCCACCGTCACTTCGCCGGCCGCGACGCGCTCGTCCTCGCCCTGGAAGAGCTGGGCCTCCAGGAGTGCGAGGCCGCCCTCGACCGCGCCGGGCTCGACGAGGGCCGCGCGGGCGACGCCCTGCGGCGCCTGGTCAAGGAGATCGAGCCGGCCGCCGGCCTGCTCGCGTTCCTCTACACCGAGAACCAGCTCTTCGAGGGCGACGCGCAGCACGAGGGCTGGTCCCGCATCGACGAGCGGCTCGCCGCGCTCTTCCGGCGCGGCCAGGAGAGCGGCGAGTTCCGCATCGACCTGACCCCCGCCTGGCTGACCGAGGCGCTCTACGGCCTCATCGGCTCCGGCGCCTGGGCCGTGCAGGACGGCCGGGTGGCCGCCAAGGACTACTCGTACATGATCGCCGAGCTGCTGATCGGCGGCGTACAGCGGAGAGTGGACTCATGACCAGCATCCACCGGCCGACCGAGGCACCGGAGGCGGAGCGCAGCCCCGGCCGCTGGCTCGCGCTCGCCGTGCTCGCGCTGGCCGTGCTCCTGGTCGCCGTCGACGCGACCGTGCTCGGCCTGGCGACGCCGTACATCAGCGAGGACCTCAAACCCTCCGGCACCCAGCTGCTGTGGATCGGAGACGTCTACTCCTTCGTCATCGCGGGCCTGCTCGTCTCCATGGGCAGCCTCGGCGACCGCATCGGCCGCAAAAAGCTGCTGCTCACCGGAGCTGTCGCCTTCGGCGCGGTGTCGGTCCTCAATTCGTACGCCACCAGCCCCGAGCTGATGATCCTGGCCCGCGCGCTGCTCGGTGTCGCGGGCGCGACGCTGATGCCGTCGACGCTGGCGCTGATCCGCAACATCTTCCACGACCCGCGCGAGCGCAGCCTCGCGGTCGGCATCTGGGGCGCCATGGCCTCCGCGGGCGCGGCCGTCGGGCCCGTCGTCGGCGGCTTCCTGCTCGAACACTTCTGGTGGGGCTCGGTCTTCCTCATCAACCTGCCGGTGATGGCCGTGCTCGTCCTCGTCGGCATCAAGTTCCTGCCCGAGTCCAAGAACCCGGCGCCGGGACCCTGGGACCTGATCAGTGTCGCGCTCTCCCTCATCGGCATGATCGCGGTGGTGTACGCCATCAAGGAGGCGGCCGCGCACGGGCTGCGCTGGGACGCCGTGGCGGCCGCCGTCATCGGTGTCGCCGCGCTCGTCTGGTTCGTACGCCGGCAACTCACGCTCCCCGCGCCGCTCCTGGACATGCGGCTCTTCCGCAACCGCGGGTTCTCCGGCGCGGTCCTCGCCGACCTGCTGACCGTCCTCGGCCTGTCCGGCCTGGTCTTCTTCCTCTCCCAGTTCCTGCAACTCGTCCAGGGCAGGCGCCCGTTCGAGGCGGGCCTCGCCGAACTGCCCGCCGCGGTGGGCGCGGTGGGGGCGGGGCTCATCGCGGGCATGGTGGCCCGGCGGTTCTCGGTAAGGATCGTGGTCGCCGGCGGCCTCGCGGCGGTCGGTCTCTCGCTCGCGGCGCTCACGGGGCTGAGCCAGCACACCGGCTATCCGCTGCTCGGCGCGTCGCTCCTGGTCGTCGGTATCGGCGCGGGATTCTCGTTCACCGTCACCGCCGACGTCATCCTCTCCAGCGTCCCCAAGGAACAGGCGGGCGCGGCCTCCGCGGTCTCCGAGACGGCGTACGAACTGGGAGCGGCCCTCGGCATCGCCCTGCTCGGCTCCATCGTCACCGGCGTCTACCGCGACTTCACGGCGCCACCGGGTACGCCGCCCGACGTGGCGTCCGCCTCGCACGAATCGCTCGGCGGCGCGGTGGAGTCGGTGGCGGATCTGCCGTCCGCGCAGGCGGACGTGCTTCTCTCGGCGGCCCAGACCGCGTTCGTCGACGGGCTTCGCCTCGCGGCGGGCGTCGGGGCGGGGGTGCTCCTCGTGACCGCGGTGGTCGCCTGGTTCCTCCTGAAGGACCAGAAACTGGAAGACGGCCCGAGCCCCGAGCACTGACCGCTGCGCGGGGGCCGGGTTCCTTCACCGCGGGCCGGTGGGGGCTGGTCGCGCAGTTCCCCGCGCCCCTAGGGGGTGCCGTCCGTCGCCGCCTGCTGCGGGCTTTTAAGGGGCGCGGGGAACTGCGCGCCCAGCCACACACAACCCGCACCCGCCGAACAAGCGCAAGTAATCCGCTCAAGCCCCGCAGGACTACGCGGCCTTCGCCTTCGTGGCGTACATGTCCACGTACTCCTGCCCCGACAGCAGCATGACCTCCGTCATCACGGAGTCCGTCACCGCGCGCAGCACATAGCGGTCGCGGTCCATCCCGTCGTAACGGGAGAACTCCATCGCCTCGCCGAAGCGGACCGTCACCTTGCCGGGCCGCGGCAGTCCCTTGCCGCCCGGCTGGAGCTTGTCCGTGCCGATCATCGCGAAGGGGACGACGGGCGCGCCGGTCATCAGGGTGAGGCGGGCGATGCCCGTACGGCCCCGGTACAGCCGGCCGTCGGGGGAGCGGGTCCCCTCGGGGTAGATGCCGAAGACCTTGCCGTCGTCGAGGATGCGCCGACCGGTCATCAGCGCGGCGACACCGCCGCGCCCGCCGTCCCGGTCGACCGGGATCATGCCGACGCCGGTGAAGAACCACGCCATGAGGCGGCCCTTGAGGCCCTTGCCGGTGACGTACTCGTCCTTGCCGATGAAGAACACCGGACGGTTGGTCACGAGCGGCAGGATCATCGAGTCGATGAACGTCAGGTGGTTTCCGGCCAGGATGACGGGCCCGGTCCCCGGGATGTTCTCGGCGCCTTCTACCCGTGGGCGGAACATCAGGCGCAAGATCGGTCCGAGCACTGCCTTGATGAGCGCTAGACGGGACAACAGGCCCTCCGGTGTCAACGGGTCGACGACGAGTAAGTGCAGGTGAGTACGGTACTCGCGGGCCACCGCCCTTTGCACATCGGGTTCATGCGCCCGATACGCAGCGTTGACCTGATTCCGCGTGGTGTCGCCCGGGGCCGTCGCCGGTGGGACGACCGTATCCCCGCGGGGTCGCTGTGGCCCGAGTCAGTGGTTCTTGTCACGCACACCGTTCGCTCCGCGTGGTGGTCGCGCGGCGCGCACCACCACCCCCATGGTGCGCCCAGTCGCCACGCCACGTCATCCCGCCGTTCCCTCAGGGGTCTCCCACAGGTCACTTGTGGCCACCTACGATCAGTCCCGCTTTGTCAGGTGCAAGGCAGCGGGACATCGGGAGGAGCGCCAATGGCGACGCAGGAGTCTGGACAGCGGCAGTCGGGAACGAGCCGGGGGCGCCGAGCGGTACTGGGGGCGGCGATCCTCGGTGCGGGCACCGCCGCGGTGGGACTGCCCGGCGTGGCGAGAGCGGACGAGCGGCACAGTGGCGGGCACGGCGGACATGGCGGATACAAGTCGCTGCCGGTGCCGACGGTCGTGGCCCACCGGGGGGCCAGCGGCTATCGGCCGGAACACACACTCGGCTCGTACCAGCTCGCGCTCGACATGGGCGCGCACGTCATCGAGCAGGACATCGTGCCCACCAAGGACGGCCACCTCGTCTGCCGTCACGAGAACGACATCACGGCGACGACCGACGTCTCGGCGCGCCCCGAGTTCGCGTCCCGCAGGACCACCAAGTCCGTCGACGGCACCAGCCTCACCGGCTGGTTCACCGAGGACTTCACGCTCGCCGAGCTGAAGACGCTGCGCGCCAAGGAGCGCATCCCCGGCACCCGCCAGCGCAACACCCTCTACGACGGCCGCTGGGACGTCCCCACCCTCGAAGAGGTCTTCCGCTGGGCCGAGAAGGAGGGCCGCAAGCGCGGGAAGCCGATCTGGCTGCACATCGAGACCAAGCACCCCACATACTTCCGCAAGCTCGGCCTCGGCCTAGAGGAGCCGCTCGCCAAGCTCCTGCGCCGCTACGGCCGGCACAAGAAGAACTCGCCCAACTTCCTGCAGTCCTTCGAGCCCAGCAGCATCCAGCGCCTGGCCAAGCTGGTCTCGGCGCCGCGCGTCGTGCTCCTGTCCGGCGCGAGCTCCCGCCCCTGGGACTTCGTCGAGGCCGGCGACCCGCGCACCGTCGCCGACCTGATCAAGCCCGAGGGGCTGCGGTGGATGGCGCGCTTCGCGCAGGGCATCGGCCCGACCCTCGACCTGATCATCCCGAGGAAGGCCGACGGCACCCTCGGCACCCCGACCACGCTCGTCGACGACGCGCACGCGGCCGACCTGATCCTGCACCCGTACACGATGCGCAACGAGAACACCTTCCTGCCCGCGAACTTCAGGAAGGGCACCGACCCGGCCGCCTACGGAGACGCCTTCGCTGCCTTCAGGACCTACTTCGAGACGGGCATCGACGGCATCTTCTCCGACAACCCCGACACCGCCCTCCTCGCCGCCGCCGACTTCGTCAACCGGTAGGGCCCCAGCCCCGGTTGGGGTGAGACACGGCCGCTCCGGAAACCCGGCGCCGGAGCGGCCGCGTCCCGCCGTGCATGACGTACGACCTCATCCCCACGCTCATCCCCGCCCTGCGCCCGCTCCTCGCCGCCGAGGCGTCCGCGGAGGCGCTCGGCTCGGGCACCGACCCCGGCGACCTCGAACAGGCCGTCTGGCTGCGCCTGTTGGAGCGCCTGGAGTCCGACGGGCCGCCCGCCGACCCGGCGCTGTGGCTGCGCGGCGCCGTCCAGTCCGAGGCGCGCCGCACCCGGCGTACGAGCCGACAGGAAGCGGCGTACGCCACCGAGCCCGCCGACGACGCCGAGCGCGGCCCCGAGCAGCGCGCCCTGACCGCCGACCGGGACCGCGCACTGCACGCCGCGGTGCGCAGACTGCCCGGACGCTGCCCCCGTCTCATGGCCGCACTGTTGTCCCCCGAAGACCTCACCTACCGAGAAATCGCAGGGGAGTTGGGAATGTCACAGGGGAGTCTGGGGCCGGAACGTTCCCGTTGCCTGGGATGCCTGCGCAGAATGCTGGCGGCGGAGGTTGCGGCTCCAGCCCCGTGGGGAATGGAGCGTTAGACAACCGGTGGAGCAGGTGAGCGGGAGGCATGCACACATGGGCATGAGCGTGACCATCTCGGCGGCGGCGGCCGACGACCAGGACGCCGCCGAACAGATCCTCAAACTGCAGTACCTCTGCTACCAGAGCGAGGCCGAGCTCTACGGCGACTACTCGATCGAACCCCTGACCCAGTCCCTCGACTCCGTCAGGGCGGAACTGGCCGAGGGCACCGTCCTGGTGGCCCGGCTCGGCACCGAGGTGGTGGCCTCCGTGCGCGGCACGGTCGACGCCGACGGCACGGCACGCATCGGCAAGCTCATCGTCCACCCCCGTATGCAGCGGCACGGCCTCGGCGGCCGGCTCCTCGACGCCGTAGAGCTCCGTCTCGGTGCGGACGGCGCCGCGAAGTCCTTCCAGCTCTTCACCGGCCACCGCAGCGAACAGAACCTCCAGCTGTACCGCAAGCACGGCTACACCCCGGTCAAGACCCAGCGCGTCGACGACCGGCTCACGGTCGTGACCCTCGCCAAGGACGCGGACACGAGCGGCGAAGGCATGTCCCACGTCACATTGACGGCCTGATCGGCCGGAGCGTTGACTCACCCAGCTGTGAACATCACGTGACGATGTTCTGAACTATGGGTGGGGACTATAGATGCGTACTTTTCGGGAGCGGTGCACGCGGTACTCGGCTGCCCTGGTGTTACCGGTGCTGCTTGGCGCGGTCGCGTGCGGTGGCGGCTCCGGCGACGCCGAGGACCGGGCCGACGCGAAGAAGGGGGCCCGGGCCTCGCAGGGGGTGAAGGCCGGAGGGGCGGCCGACCGGGATCGGCCGGCCGCCCTGAAGGCCATGGCCCTCACCAACGCCGACGTGGGCGCGCGGCACCGGATCCGGGCCCTGAACAACGGGGTGGCCGCCGCCTACGGAAAAGCGGAATCCAGTGCCACCCCGGCCCGGTGCCGCCCGCTGGACCAGATGCTGTCGTACAGCTCCAGCCCGCAGCCGAAGGCCTTCCACCCCTACTCCGTCATCGAGAAGGGCTCCACGTACACCGAACCGAAGGGCACCGAGCTCGTCGTCGGGCTCGCCGCGCACGACACGGCCGGCGCCAAGAAGGTGATGGCCGGGCTCCGCGAAGCGGTGGCGAAGTGCGGCAGCGGCTTCGAGAGCGCCGATGGCACCTACACCGACGTCGAGGACTGGCCCGCCCAGGGCCTCGGTGACGACGCCGTCGCGTACGTCCTCCAGGGCGGCGTCAACGGCGAGTCGGCGAGCACCCGGTTCACCGTGATCCGCAGCGGCTCGACCGTCGTCACCTTCCAGGCCACCAACCTCGAGGCGCCCTGGGAGCTCACCGGGCCCGACCTGGACCTGGTCGACGCCCAGCTGGAGAGGGTGACGAAGGCACAAGCCGGGGCCTGACGCGCGGGGGCCGGGCTCTCGACTTCCGGAGGGGCTCAACTCCGGAGGGGCTCGGCCCCGGGCGTGCTCAGCGCTGCGCCCTGCGCGCCTTCATCAGCCAGAAGATCGCCGTCACCGGCAGGATCACCGGGATGAAGAGGTAACCCATCCCGAAGTCCGACCAGACCGTGGCGTCCGGGAAGGCGGACGGCTCCACCAGCGTCCAGGTGCCCACACCGAGCACGCCGACCAGCTCGGCGGCGCAGCACACCAGCGCCGCCGTGCGGGCCGTGCTCCCGCCGCGCACCAGCGAGTACGTGATGAAGCCGTAGACGAGGCCCGCGAGCGCGGAGAGCGAGTACGCGAGCGGCGCCTTGTCGAAGTCCGTGGAGATCTGCACCGCCGAGCGCGACACGGCGCCGACGACCATCACGCCGTACAGCCACACCAGCAGGATGCCCGGCCCGGCGATCAGCTTCTGGCGGCCGCCGCGCGGCTCGCTCTCCTCGGTCACCGCCACCTCAGCCTCCCCAGATGTCATAGAGCCGCACTTCGAGCACCGCGAGCACCACGCCGCCCGCGGCGACCGTCAGGGAACCCCAGCGGCTGCGCTCGGCGAGCGACATGAAGCCCGCCGCGGGGACGCACGCGAAAGCGCCGATGAGGTAGGCCACGAAGATCACCGTGCCCTGCTCCGCCTGCTCGCCGCGGGCGAGCTGGACGATGCCGGCGACCAGCTGGACGGCGGCCAGCAGGGTCACCACGCCCATGCCGATGAAGTGCCAGTCCTTGGTCGGCTGGTCGCGGTACGCGGCGAAACCGCACCAGGCGGCGAGGGCGAGCGCGGCCACCGAGGTCGCGATCGTCAGGGCAACAAGCATGCTCGTGACTTTATTACGGGCCCTCCGGCCCGCCGCGTCCGGCCCTCGGCCCCCTGCACCGCGCGCGGGAGCGCCCCGTACGCTCGGTGTCCATGAAGATCCATGCTGACGCGCTCCTGTTCGACAACGACGGCACCCTCGTCTCCTCCCTGGAGTCGGTGTACCGCTGCTGGACGCGGTGGGCGCGGGAGTACGGGATCACCGCCGAGGAGTTCGGCCGGGTCGAGCTGCACGGGCGCCCCGCCGCCGACATCGCCGCCGACCTGCTGCCGCCGGAGAAGGTCGCCGGGGCCGTCGCCCGCATCGACGAGCTCGAGGTCTCCGACGTCGCGGGGGGTGTCGTGCTGCTGCCCGGCACGCGTGAGCTCCTGGACTCCCTTCCGATGGACCGCTGGGCCGTGGTGACCTCCGCGACCCGCGTCCTCGCCGAGGCCAGGCTCGCCGAGGTCGGCATCCGCCCCGGCCTCCTCATAGCCGCCGACGACATCACGCACGGCAAGCCCGACCCGGAGCCCTTCCTCCTCGCGGCCGAGAAGCTCGGCGCCGACCCCGCGCGCTGCGTCGTCTTCGAGGACGCGCCGGCCGGACTCCAGGCGGGCCGGGCCGCAGGCATGACCACCGTGGCGTTGGCCACAACGCACGCCGCGTCCGAGCTCTCCGCCGACGTGGTCGTCAAGGACCTCTCCGCCGTGTCCGCGCAGGCCACGGCGGGCGGTGTGGAGATCGTGACCGCCGACTGACCCGCCCGCGTCGCGCGTCCGTCGTCGTCCCACCGCTGTCCGTAATGCGGACAGCGGTGGCGGACGCCGACCTCACGCGTGTTTTACTTGGGCCCATGACCACGACGAGCAGCCGCACCCTTGCGACCGAGGCGATCACGACGCCCGGTGCTCGTTGTATGTGTCGAATGTGCGCCTTCTGAGGGCCCCCGCACCACCTCTGAGCCTCGCGCCCCGAAGCGAAGCCGCTGTGCCGCTCCTGATCGACGTACTCGATGAACCTCATGGAGTCGACAAGTCGATGTAGGAGGCGAGCCGGCCCCGCGCACACGTCCTCCGGTTCCCCCGCACCACCACCGCGAGAACCGTGCCGCGTTCCGAACGAATGCCCCGTGCCCGGCGAATCCCGCGCCGCGCACTCGACAGTGACGGAAACCCCTGTGATCACCACTTCCGGCCTCACCAAGGTCTACCGCTCACGCGGTCGTGAAGTAACCGCCCTCGACGGAGTCGACCTGCACGTCCGCGAGGGCGAGGTGTACGGCGTCATCGGCCAGTCCGGCGCCGGCAAGTCCTCCCTGATCCGCTGCGTCAACCTCCTGGAGCGCCCCACCTCCGGCACCGTGACCGTCGCGGGCCAGGACCTCACCGCCCTGGCAGGACGCGGTCCGCGCGCGGGCAAGGAACTGCGCCGGGCCCGCAGCCGCATCGGCATGGTCTTCCAGCACTTCAACCTGCTGTCCTCGCGCACCGTGCAGGACAACGTCGAACTGCCGCTGGAGATCCTCGGCCTCAGCGGCGCCGAGCGCTCCCGCAAGGCGCTCGAACTGCTCGACCTGGTCGGTCTCGCCGACAAGGCGAAGTCCTACCCGGCCCAGCTCTCCGGCGGCCAGAAGCAGCGCGTCGGCATCGCCCGCGCCCTGGCCGGCGACCCGAAGGTGCTGCTCTCCGACGAGGCGACCAGCGCCCTCGACCCCGAGACCACCCGCTCCATCCTCCAGCTCCTGCGCGACCTCAACCAGCAGCTCGGCCTGACCGTCCTGCTCATCACGCACGAGATGGACGTCGTCAAGAGCGTCTGCGACTCCGCCGCCCTCATGGAGCGCGGACAGATCATCGAGTCCGGCACCGTCAGCGAACTGCTCGCGACGCCAGGATCCGAGCTCGCCGCCGCGCTCTTCCCGGTCAGCGGCGAGGCCACGGGCGACGACCGCACCGTCGTCGACGTGACCTTCCACGGCGAGGCCGCCACCCAGCCGGTCATCTCCCAGCTGTCGCGCACGTACAACATCGACATCTCGATCCTCGGCGCCGCGATGGACACCGTCGCGGGCCGCCAGGTCGGCCGTATGCGCATCGAGCTGCCAGGACGCTTCGAGGAGAACGTCGTCCCGATCGGCTTCCTGCGCGAGCAGGGGCTGCAGGTCGACATCGCGGGCGAAGACCCCGCGCCGACGCCGAAGAGCGAGCCGCTGCTGGTCAAGGAAGGTGCCAAGTGACCTGGTCGGAGATGCAGCCCCTGCTGGAGCAGGCCTGTTGGGACACCCTCTACATGGTGGGCTGGTCGACGCTGATAGCCGTCGTCGCCGGACTGCCGCTCGGCGTCCTGCTCGTCCTCACCGAGCGCGGCGGGCTGCTGCAGAACGCCCTGCTCAACAAGGTGATCGGGCAGATCGTGAACATCGCGCGCTCGATGCCCTTCATCATCCTGATGGTCGCCCTGATGGGCTTCACGCGCTGGATCACCGGCACCACGATCGGCCGCGAGGCCGCCCTCGTGCCGCTGGCCATCGGCGCCATCCCGTTCTTCGCGCGCCTGGTGGAGACCTCCATCCGTGAGGTCGACGGCGGGCTCGTCGAGGCCGTGCAGTCGATGGGCGGCTCCACCTGGACCGTCGTGCGCAAGGTCCTCGTCCCGGAGTCGCTGCCCTCGCTGATCTCCGGCGCCACCACCACGATCGTCGCCCTCATCGGCTACTCCGCCATGGCGGGCACCGTCGGCGGCGGCGGCCTCGGCGACCTCGCCCTGCGCTACGGCTACCAGCGCTTCGAGACCGAGCTCATGTGGATCACCGTGGCGATCCTCGCCGTGGTCATCTCGATCATCCAGTTCGTGGGCGACTACGCGGCCCGCAGGCTGCACAAGCGCGGCGGCGGCTCGGGACGGCGGCTGCTCTTCCGGCCGCTGCGGGGCACGCTGCCCGGCACGGTCGCCGCCGAGACGACCACGAAGACCGGCTGACCGGCCCGACCGGCGCCACCGCAGACTTCCCCGCACACCGCGGCGGGGCTGCACCACCCATGGAGAAAGGCACTTTTCGTGCGTAACACCGCCAAGATCACCACCGCTGTCCTCGCCGCCGGAGCCCTCACCCTCGGGCTCTCCGGCTGCGGCTCCGACAAGGGCTCCGGCGACAAGGACGGCCCGCTCGTCGTCGCCGCGACCCCGACGCCGCAGGGCGAGATCCTGGACTACGTCCAGAAGAACCTCGCCAAGAAGGCGGGCCTCGACCTCGAGGTGAAGGAATTCACCGACTACGTCACGCCGAACACCGCCGTGGAACAGGGCGAGGTCTTCGCCAACTACTTCCAGCACAAGCCGTACCTGGACGACTTCAACAAGAAGCGCGGCACCGACATCGTGCCCGTCCCGGGAGCCACGGTTCACCTGGAGCCGCTCGGCGTCTACTCGCAGAAGGTCAAGAAGCTCGGTGAGCTGAAGAACGGCGCCACCGTCGCCATTCCGAACGACACCACCAACGAGGCCCGCGCGCTCAAGCTCCTCGCGGACAACGGCATCATCGAGCTGAAGAAGGGCGTGGGCTACGAGGCCACCCCCAAGGACATCGCCAAGAACCCCAAGAACATCAAGTTCAAGGAGCTCGAGGCCCCCACGGTGCCCCGCACCCTGGCCGACGTCGACGCCGCGGTGATCAACGGCAACTACGCCCTGGAGGCCAAGCCCGCGCTCAGCCCCGCCAAGGACGCCATCGTCGCCGAGCCCGCCAAGGGCAACCCCTACGGCAACTTCCTCGCCGTGCAGAAGGGCGACGAGAACGACCCGCGCGTGAAGAAGCTCGCCAAGCTCCTCACCTCGCCCGAGGTCAAGAAGTTCATCGACGACAAGTACGACGGCGCCGTCGTCGCGGCGTTCTGACCGTGCGTACGCCCGCCATCGCCGCCGCGGCCGGGGCCCTGACCCTCGCGCTGGGCCTCACCGCGTGCGGCGCGGACACCGGGAACGACGGCGAGCTCGTGGTCGGCGCCACCCCGACGCCGGCCGGCGAGGTCCTCGCGTACATCGAGCAGCACCTCGCGCAGAAGGAGGGCCTCGACCTGCGGATCACGGAGTTCACGGACTACGTCACGCCGAACACCGCGCTCCAGGAGGGCTCCCTCGACGCCAACCTGTACCAGCACACCCCGTACCTCGAGGACTTCAACAAGTCGAAGGACGCGGACCTGGTACCGGTCACCGAGGTGTACCTGCCCCCGATGGGCGTGTACGCGAAGAAGATCAAGGACATCGCGAAGCTCCCCGCCGGGGCGACCGTGGGCGTCCCGAACGACACGACCAACGAGGGCCGGGCGCTCCAACTGCTCGCCTCCGAGGGCGTCATCGGGCTGAAGAAGGGCGTCGGCGGCACCGCGACGCCCGAGGACATCACGTCCAACCCGAAGAAGCTCACCGTCAAGCCGCTCGAACCGGCGCAGCTGCCGCGCTCCCTCGACGACCTCGACGCGGCGGTCATCAACAACAACTACGCGCTCGACGCGAAGCTCAGCCCCAAGAAGGACGCGATCCTCCTCGAGTCCCCGAAGAGCAACCCCTACAACAACGTCCTCGCCGTCAAGAAGGGCGACGAGGACGACCCGCGGGTCAGGAAGCTGGCGAAACTGCTGACTTCACCCGAGGTGAAGAGGTTCATCGAGGACAAGTACAGGGGCTCCGTCCTGCCCGTCGAGGCGGGCTGAACGGCCTCACGCGCGCGTGGCACCCACGGGGTCCTCCTCCACACCGGGAGAGGACCCCGTGGTGCGTCTGCGCCCGCACATGCTGCATGCTGGGCACTTCAGAAGGCCGAAAGGTGAAGGTCCTTCAGGTCTATGAAGGTTACGGAGCGGCGCATGACTACAGCCTCCTCGGGCACATCGGGCACGTCGGGCCCGGCGGGGTTCCCCGACATCTCCATCAGCACGGAGCGGCTGGTGCTGCGCCCCCTCGAAGAGGCGGACGTCCCCGCGTACGCGGAGATGATGAACGACGAGCAGGTCACTGCCTGGACCTCCGTGCCCGAGCCCTTCACCGAGGCCGACGCGCGCGACTGGATCACCCGACTGGCCCCCGCCGAGCGCGCCGAGGGCCGCGGCATCGTCCTGGCCGTCACCGAATTCCTCACCCAGCGCCTCGTCGGCATCGTCCAACTCAAGTGCACCGACTGGCGCGTGCGCTCCACCGAACTGAACTACGTCGTCGCCCCCTGGGCCCGCGGCGAGGGCTACGCCTCGGAGGCCGCGCTCGCCACCGCCCAATGGCTGTTCCACGACCAGAAGTTCGAACGCATCGAACTGCGCACCGCCGCCGACAACACCGCCGCCCAGCAGGTCGCGCAGAAGATCGGCTGCATCAGCGAGGGCGTCCTGCGCGGCGCCTGGATAGCGCGCACGCGCAACGGCGGCGACCCCTTCGGCGGCTGGCTGCAGGTGCGCACCGACCTCATCGTCTGGAGCCTGTTGCCCGAAGACCTCGAAGGCGTCTCCGAGACCCTCGCCGACAGCGGCTTCTCGGCCTTCTCCGACTGGAACTGACCCCGGTTCCAGCAGGTAGGCTCGCCCATGGCCGCGTGCCCGGCTGTCCCCACCGCAGCCGCCACCCCGCACTGACGACCCGCGAGACCCCAGGAGACAGACCAAGATGGCCGACCGGGTCACGGTGATCGGCTGGGACGGCACGCCGCTGACCGCGGCGGCGCGCTCCGCGCTCGGCGCGGCGACGCTCGTGGCGGGCGCCGCCCACCACCTGGCGCTCGACGAGCTGCCCGCCCGCGCCGAACGGATCCGCCTCGGCAGCGTCGGCCTCGCCGCCCGCCGCATCGCCGCCCACCGCGGCACCGCCGTCGTCCTCGCCGACGGCGACCCCGGCTTCTTCGGCGTCGTACGCACCCTGCGCGCCCCGGAATTCGGCCTCGAAGTCGAAGTGGTGCCCGCCGTCTCCTCCGTCGCCCAGGCCTTCGCCCGCGCGGGCATGCCCTGGGACGACGCCGAGGTCGTGGTGGCCCACCGCCGCACCCTGCGCCGCGCCGTCAACGTCTGCCGCGCCCACCCCAAGGTCGCCGTCCTCACCTCGCCCGGCGCGGGCCCCGCGGAGCTCGGCCTGCTGCTCGACGGCGTCCACCGCACCTTCGTGATCTGCGAGGAGCTCGGCACCGAGCGCGAGCAGGTCTCCGTCGTCACCTCCGACAACGCCGCCGACCACACCTGGCGCGACCCCAACGTCGTCATCGTCATCGGCGGCACCGCCCCGGCCGCCGACACCGGCTGGATCATGGGGCGCGAACCGACCCGCGGCACCCGCGGCTGGGCGCTGCCCGCCGCGGAGTACGGCGGCGACATCTGGCTCGGCGAGGGGGAGAAC
Source organism: Streptomyces sp. NPDC039480 (assembly GCF_055597165.1). Classification (NCBI taxonomy): domain Bacteria; kingdom Bacillati; phylum Actinomycetota; class Actinomycetes; order Kitasatosporales; family Streptomycetaceae; genus Streptomyces; species Streptomyces sp. NPDC039480. The sequence continues at coordinate 409,580 of NZ_JBVITX010000006.1, forward strand.
GACCGGCTGCGGGCGGCCCAGCTCGCCCGCCTCGGGCCGCGCCCCGGGGACCTCGTCTGGGACATCGGCTGCGGCAGCGGCGCCTTCACCGCGGAGGCGGCGCGCTTCGGCGCCGCCGTGATCGCCGTCGACCGCGACCCCGACGCCCTGGGCCGCACCACGGCGGCCGTCCGCCGCTTCGGTGTCCAGGCGCAGACCGTGCACGGCGTCGCCCCGCACATCCTCGAAGACCTGCCCGAACCCGATGTCGTACGCGTGGGGGGCGGGGGAGCCGCGGTGGTCTCCGCGGTCGCCGACCGCAGGCCGGAGCGCATCGTGACGCACGCCGCCACACGCGACGCAGCCGAGCTCATCGGCAGGGACCTCAGCGAGCACGGGTACGCCGTCGAGTGCGCGCTCCTGCAGTCCGTGGAGCTCGACACACGGGCCTGGCGCGAAGAGAAGCGGACGGTCGCGTTCCTGCTCTCGGGGCGGCTGCCCGACCGCTCCCCGTGACCCTGTCGACACAGAGCGCGGGGTAGGCTGGCCGATTGTTGTACTGCACCCGGGCGCCCAGCCGTTCCTTGGACGATGCCCGGAAAGCCCGCCCGTTTCTGGGGGGTGTGTGGTACGGCATGACCGGAGGACGCGCAACGTGGCGCAGTCCACAGCGGGCCGTGGCCGATCAAGCTGCCACGGCGGCGGACCGACAGGGACAATGCCTGTTGTCCGGCGCGCGGTTCGTGCCGCGGGGCGCACACGCTCGTTGAGGATGACGGGCGGTCGGTGCGCCGTTCCGGGCGATGGGGCCGCCCCGGCCGAAGGCCGAGGGGTGGTCGAAGAAGCACTAACCGATGGGCGAGGGGTTACGCATGACCGACACCGGCCAGGTCCCGGGTGAGGGACTGCCGGAGGGCGCAGGCAACGGTGTGCCTTCCGGGCCCGTGCAGGGCATGGAAGCACAGCAGCCGGGCGTTTCCGCTCAGGGCACGCGCCCCTTCGTCGACGCGGCCGATGCGGCCGCCGCGGCTGACCCCGCCGGGCCCGCCGCCCCCTCCGACTTCTCCGAGCAGCCCGCCGACGACGATGACCTGCTGCTGATGCCGGGCGCCCAGGGCGCGTGGAGCGAGGGCCAGGCGGCGGTTCCCGGGCAGACCGGGGCCTTCCATGCCGCCCAGGTCGCCCACGCCGCCCAGGTCGCCCACGCCGCCCAGGCCGTCCATCAGCCCGGGCCGCACGAGACGTCGGGCCGGGACAGCGGTTCGGTCGACCTTACCGGCGTCCGGATGCCCGGCTCCCAGCCCGCCGCGTCCCACCCGGGCCCCGCCCGCCGCCCGCTGCACCACGGTCCGTCGGGCCCGGTCGTGCCGGACGGCACGGGCAGCCCGGTGCGTTCGCTCGCCGACCGGGGCCCCGCGGGCGCGCCGACCGCGCCGCAGCACTCCGGTCCGGTACGCCAGTCGGGACCGCCGACCACCGGCCCCGAGTACCTCGACGTTCCGCGTGACGACGCCGGGCTGCCGGGTCCGCAGCTGGGCGAGATCCAGCCGCAGGGGGCGGCGCCGTGGGCGCCCGAGGGCGCGGGTGTCGCGTATGCCGCGCCAGCAGAAACGGTCGCCCCAGAGGCCACGGCCACCACAGCCACCACGGCCGTCACAGCCGCAACACCGGCACCGGAGTCCCCGGAGGCGGATGTTCCGGCTCCGGAGGCGCCCGAGGTGTCCGAGGCCCCCGTGGCAGCCGAAGTGGCGGCCGAGGTGGCGGCCGAGGTGGCGGTGGAAGCGTCCGTTGCCCCCCAGCCCGCCGCGTTCCCGCAGGCCGCGGATGCCGGGGACGGCGCTCCGGGCGAGGCCGCCCCCATGGCGCAGCACGCCGCCGAGCTCGGCCAGGCCCAGGTGGAGGAACAGCAGTTCCCCGTGGCGCAGCAGCAGTTCCCGGTGGAGGAGCAGCAGTTCCCGCTGGACGGGCAGCAGCTCCCGGTGGAGGAGCAGCCCGCGTTCGCGCAGAGTGTGCCCGCCGCCGTCGGGCAGCCCGCATTCGCCGTCGCCTCCGCCCAGCCGTGGGAGAGCGCGCAGGCCCCGCACGCCGCGGAGGCGGCTCAGGCCGGCTTCGCTCCCGAGGCGCGGCACGCCGCGCCGGAGCCGCACAGCCCGGAGCCCCAGCTGCCGCAGGCGACTGAGATGCCGCAGACGCCGCAGATGCCTCAAGCGACGCAGGAATCCGTGGCGCCCGTGAACGCCCCGCTTTCCGGCCCGGACGGCTTCGACGGTGCCCAAGAGCCCGCTCCCGTCGGCCAGTTCGTGCCGGTCGAAGGCACGGTTCCGACCACGCCCCACCTGGCCCCGACACCGCCGCACCCCCTGGTCGTCCCCCAGGAGGACCAGGCCGCCGAGGCCCTTCCCGTCCAGGAGGACGCCGCTCCGCAGGCACCCGCCCCGGAGTTCCCCGCAGGCGCGGCCGACGGCGCCCCCGCACCCGTACCGCCGCTGGAGGTCGCGGAAGCCGCGGCGCCCGAGGCCGTGACGCCCGAGGCCGTGACCGCCGAGCCCTTGGCGGCCGGGGAGCAGACGGCTCACGAAGAGCCGACAGGCCCCGAAGCGCCGACAGCGTCCGAAGAGCCGGCAGCCGCCGAGGCGAGACCCGAGGCAGCGGAGCAGCCCGTCGTCACGGTGCCGGGACCGCGTGACGGCTCCCAGCCCACGACGGCACCCGCCGCCGAGCCGACCGGTGCGCCGGAAGCGGCCGTTCAGGAGAGCGGTGTGCCGGAAGCGGCCGTTCAGCAGAGCGGCGAGAGCCCGGCGGACGAGGCGCCGGCCGAGCCCGTGCACACCCCCCAGGTCCCGCCCGTCCCCACTGTGCCCCGTATTGTCTCCTCTGCGGCGGCTCCGACCGAGTTCCCGGCCGCCCCCGAGACGGCCGACCCGGCCGACGAGTTGGACGAGGCCGACGAAGTCATCTCGTTCGAACCGATCGAAGCGAACGAAGTGACCGAAGTGGCCGAAGCACCCGAGATGGCCGAAGCGCCTGAAGCACCCGCCCCCGCGCCCGAGACGGCCGAGGCCCCCGAGGCACTCGCGCCCGTCGTCGCGCAGGAGGCCCCCGAAGCGGCCGAAGCGCCCGTCGCCGGAGCACACGCCGTCGCGGACCCCGCGACGGTGATGCCGGAGACGGTGGAGGCCCCGGAGCCCCTGATCGTGGCGGAGCCGAGCACCGACCCGGCCGAGCCCGTGATGTCGCCCGGCACCGCCGCCCCCGGCTACGCCGACGCCGAGCGCGAGGCCGTCCTGCGCGTCATGCGCGAGCGCCGCGACATCCGCAACGGCTTCCGTTCGGACCCGATCCCGCACGAGGTGCTGCTGCGCGTCCTGGAGGCGGCCCACACGGCGCCCTCCGTGGGCCACTCCCAGCCCTGGGACTTCGTCGTCATCAAGTCCGCCGAGACCCGGCGCAGCATGCACGAACTGGCCATGCGCCAGCGCGACGCGTACGCCAAGTCCCTCCCCAAGGGCCGCGCGAAGCAGTTCAAGGAACTGAAGATCGAGGCCATCCTCGACACCCCGGTGAACATCGTCGTCACCGCCGACCCCACCCGCGGCGGCCGCCACACCCTCGGCCGGCACACCCAGCCGCAGATGGCCCCGTACTCCTCGGCGCTCGCCGTCGAGAACCTCTGGCTCGCCGCCCGCGCCGAAGGCCTCGGCGTCGGCTGGGTCAGCTTCTTCGACGAGCGCGAGATGGTCCGCGCGCTCGGCCTGCCGGAGCACCTCGAGGTCGTCGCGTACCTCTGCGTGGGATACGTCGACGAGTTCCCGGACGAGCCCGAGCTGATGCAGGCGGGCTGGTCCAAGCGCCGCCCGCTGTCCTGGGTCGTCCACGAGGAGACGTACGGCCGCCGCGCCCTGCCCGGCGAGGACCCGCACGACCTGCTCGCCGAGACCGTGGCCAACATCCGCCCGCTGGACGCCAAGGCGCTCGGCGAGGCGTGGGAACGCCAGAAGCGGATGACCAAGCCGCCGGGCGCGCTCGGCATGCTGGAGATCATCTCCGCCCAGCTCTCGGGCCTGTCCCGGATGTGCCCGCCGCCGATCCCGGAGCCCGCGGCCGTCGCGATCTTCGCGGGCGACCACGGCGTGCACGCCCAGGGCGTCACCGCCTGGCCCCAGGAGGTGACCGCGCAGATGGTCGCCAACTTCCTCGGCGGCGGCGCGGTCTGCAACGCCTTCGCCAACCAGGTGGGCGCCGAGGTCTGCGTCATCGACGTGGGCGTGGCGAGCGAACTGCCCGCCACCCCCGGCCTGCTGCCCCGCAAGGTCCGCCCGGGCACGGCCGACATGACGACCGGGCCCGCCCTGACCCGCGAAGAGGTCAAGGCGGCCATCGAGGTCGGCATCGAGACGGCCCGCGACCTGGTGGCCGCGGGCAACAAGGCCCTGCTCACCGGCGAGATGGGCATCGCGAACACGACCGCGTCCGCGGCCCTGATCTCCGTCTACACCGAGGTCGACCCGGCCGAGGTCACCGGCCGCGGCACGGGCATCAACGACGAGATGCACAGCCGCAAGGTCGAGGTGGTCCGCCGTGCCCTGGACCTCCACCAGCCCGACCCGGCGGACCCGATCGGCGTCCTCGCGGCGATCGGCGGCCTGGAGCACGCGGCCATGGTGGGCCTCCTCCTCGGCGGCGCCTCCCTGCGTACGCCGGTGATCCTGGACGGCGTCAGCGCCGGCGCCGCGGCCCTGGTCGCCCGCGCCATCGCCCCCGAGGTCCTCGCGGCCTGCATCGCGGGCCACCGCAGCGCGGAGCCCGGCCATGTGGCGGCCCTGAACAAGCTGGGCCTGCGCCCCCTGGTCGACCTGGACCTCCGCCTCGGCGAGGGCACGGGCGCGCTCCTCGCGCTGCCGGTCGTCCAGAGCGCGGCCCGCGCGATGCACGAGGTGGCCACGTTCGACTCGGCGGGCGTCACCGAAAAGTAACCGCCGCGAAGTAACCGCCGAGAAGAAGACGCCGAGGGGCGAAGCCCCCGTTTTCGGCACCGGGGCGGGGCTGGGGGAGACCTCCGGCCCCGCCCCCGCCATACTGAACCCGCACGTCAAGCAGCCGCTCCAGCGCAGCAGCGGTGGCGCACCACGAAGACTCCGCCCGCACGAGGAGCCCCAGAGCCATGGCCGAAAACCCCGCCTACCCCGTAGGTCTCCGCCTCGCGGGACGCCGCGTCGTCGTCCTCGGCGGCGGCCAGGTGGCCCAGCGCCGCCTCCCGGCGCTGATCAAGGCAGGCGCCGACGTCCTCCTCGTCTCCCCGTCGGCGACGCCGTCCGTGGAGGCCATGGCGGACGCGGGCGAGATCACCTGGACCAGGCGCCGCTACGAGGACGGTGACCTCCAGGGCGCCTGGTACGCCCTGATCGCCACCAGCGACGACGAGGCGAACACCGCCGCCTCCGCCGAGGCCGAGCGGCACCGCGTCTGGTGCGTGCGCTCCGACGACGCGGAGGCGGCCACGGCCTGGACCCCGGCCACCGGCCGCTCCGAGGGCGTCATCGTCGCGGTCCTCTCCAGCGACGTCCACGACCGCGACCCGCGCCGCACCGCCGCCATCCGCGACGCCGTCGTCGAGGGCCTGCGCGACGGCAGCCTCGTCGCCCCGCACCTGCGCACCGGGAACCCCGGCGTGGCCCTGGTCGGCGGCGGCCCCGGCGACCCCGACCTGATCACCGTGCGCGGCCGGCGCCTGCTCGCCGCCGCGGACGTCGTCATCGCCGACCGCCTCGGCCCCCGCGACCTCCTGGACGAGCTGCCGCCGCACGTCGAGGTCATCGACGCCGCGAAGATCCCGTACGGCCGCTACATGGCCCAGGAGGCGATCAACAACGCCCTGATCGAGCACGCCAAGCAGGGCAAGGCCGTCGTCCGCCTCAAGGGCGGCGACCCCTACGTCTACGGCCGCGGCATGGAGGAGCTCCAGGCGCTCGCCGAAGCGGGCATCACCTGCACCGTCGTACCCGGCATCTCCAGCTCGATCTCCGTCCCCTCGGCCGCCGGCATCCCCGTCACCCACCGCGGCGTCGCCCACGAGTTCACGGTGGTCAGCGGCCACGTGGCCCCGGACGACGAGCGCTCCCTGGTCGACTGGCAGTCCCTGGCCAAGCTGCGCGGCACCCTGGTGATCCTCATGGGCGTCGACAAGATCGGCAGGATCGCGGAGGCCCTGATCGCCCACGGCAAGGCAGCCGACACGCCGCTCGCCCTGATCCAGGAGGGCACGACGGCCGCCCAGCGCCGCGTCGACGCGACACTCGGCACCGTCGCCGAGGCGGTCCGCACCCACGAGGTGAAGCCCCCCGCGGTCATCGTCATCGGCGACGTCGTGAAGGTCGGCCCCGAGCCGCTCCCGTAAAGCGTCCCGCACCCCCGCAAGTAACCAGCGGTAACGGAACCCGTCCGGAGCCGTTGGCACCACACCCAGGACAAGGCAGTATCACCCTGTGGCTGATCTCATCACCGTCGACGACCCCGACGACCCGCGCCTGCGCGACTACACAGGCCTGACCGACGTCGAGCTGCGCCGCAAGCGCGAACCGGCCGAGGGCCTGTTCATCGCGGAGGGCGAGAAGGTCATCAGACGGGCCAAGGACGCCGGCTACGAGATGCGCTCGATGCTGCTCTCCGCCAAGTGGGTCGACGTCATGCGCGACGTCATAGACGAGCTCCCCGCGCCGGTGTACGCGGTCAGCCCCGACCTCGCCGAGCGGGTCACCGGCTACCACGTGCACCGCGGCGCGCTCGCCTCCATGCAGCGCAAGCCGCTGCCCACCGCCGACGAGCTCCTGGCGACCACCCGCCGCGTGGTCGTCATGGAAGCGGTCAACGACCACACGAACATCGGCGCGATCTTCCGGTCCGCGGCGGCGCTGGGCATGGACGCCGTCCTGCTCTCCCCGGACTGCGCGGACCCGCTCTACCGACGCTCGGTCAAGGTGTCGATGGGCGCCGTCTTCTCGGTCCCGTACGCCCGTCTGGAGTCCTGGCCCAAGGGCCTGGAAGGCGTGCGCGAGGCGGGTTTCAACCTGCTCGCCCTCACACCGGACGAGAAGGCCAAGTCCCTCGACGAGGTGGCCCCGCACCGCATGGACCACGTCGCGCTGATGCTCGGCGCGGAGGGGGACGGCCTGTCCACCCAGGCGCTGGTCGCCGCCGACGAATGGGTGCGCATCCCGATGGCCCACGGCGTCGACTCGCTCAACGTGGGCGCGGCGGCCGCGGTCTCGTTCTACGCGGTGGCGACGGGCCGCCCGCAGCTCTGACGGGCGGGCGCGCTTCAGCCGCGGACGCCGGCTCCCGAACCACCCTGCGGCCGGAGCGACTGCGACTGCGTCTGCGCCTCTGCCTGCGTCTGTGACTGCTGCTGGTGTACGTCGGTGTCGCCGAGGCTCCGCGCGGGTCCCTGGCACCCCTGGGCCGCCGCGATGCCCAGCGCGACCAGCAGCGTCACGACGACGAACACGGTGAGCCGCTGCCGCAGCAGCCGCGGATTGGCGGGCACCCGACGGCCCGTCCCCGTGGTGCGGGGACCCTGGCGCCCGGTGCCGCTGCGCGGGCCGGGCCTGCCGCCGGAGCGGGTGGTGTTGCGGGGCCCGGTGGGCCGGGAGCCGGACCGCGGCGCGGCCGGGCGGGACGAGCCGGTCCTGGCCGGTCCCGAGCGCGGCGGGGGAGTGGCGCCAGGGGCGGGCCGCCGCTGGGTGCGCTCGTCCAGATAACGCTCGGCGAGCCTGCCCGTCGGCCGGTCGTGGTCCTGGCGGGGCGCGGGCGGCCGCGCCTCACTGATGCCCTGGGCCTCGCGGGCGGCGATCTCCTTCAGCCGCAGCGACAGTTGGAGCGTGCTGGGCCGCTCCTCCGGGTCCTTGGCGAGGCAGGCCCTGATGAGCGGCGCCAGTGCGTCGGGCACGCCGTGCAGCTGCGCCTCCTCGTGGACCACCCGGTAGAGCATGACCTCGGAACTGCCGTGGCCGAAGGGCGAGTCCGCCATGCCCGCGTACGCGAGCGTGGCGCCGAGGGCGAAGACGTCGGTGGCGGGGGTGACGGCCGCGCCGCGCACCTGCTCGGGGGCGAGGAAGCCGGGGGAGCCCACGGCGGTCCCGACGTGCGTCAGCGTCGAGGCGCCGGTGGCCCAGGCGATCCCGAAGTCGATGATCCGCGGCCCCTTGGGGGACAACAAAATATTGGACGGCTTGAGATCCCGATGCACGACACCGGCTTCGTGCACGGCGACAAGCCCCTCGGCCAGCGCCGAACCGACCACCGCGACATCGGCCGCGGAGAGCGGCCCCTCGGCGGCGACCTTGTCGTGCAGCGAGGGCCCGGGAACGTACTGCGTGGCGAACCACGGCCGGTCCGCGTCGAGATCGGCGGCGACGAGCCGAGCCGTGCACCCGCCCCTGATCCGCCGGGCGGCCGAGACCTCCCGCGCGAACCGCGACCTGAATTCCTGATCCTCCGCCAGGTCGGGCCGGATCACCTTCAGGGCGACGCGCTGCCCCCGCCGGTCCGACCCCAGATAGACGACCCCCATGCCGCCGGCGCCCAGGCGCCTGTGCAGCCTGAACGAGCCGACGACACGCGGGTCCTCGCGCCGGAGCCGCATCATCGCCATGTCCATCCCCGCTACCCGGTCCGTCTGACGAGCCACAGCTTACGTTTCCGCGGCCGGGCACGTGCAGAGGCCGCGCCCTCGCGGGGCGATCGATTGTCAGTGCCGGGTGGGAAACTTGAAGAGTGGTCAGGGAGCGGGGGACGGGCGGTGGTTGCCGCCGCCCCATATCCCAACCAACCGTCACTGAAGGGGGATTGATCCCGTGAAGGGTGATCGTGTGGAGATAGTCGTGGACGCCGGTGACACGACTCGGACGTACGAAGTGGTGGCGAGCAGGGCCGGTCGGCGGGTGGAGACGGCGGTCCGCAGGGGAGTGGTCGAAGTGAGCGAAGTCACCCGTAGCGGGTCTGTGGTGCGTACGGCGCGTTTCATGGCGACCCGGGTCCTGGCTCTGGTGGAGCAGCCCGTCCCCAGGGAGGACGCCTCCGAGGCCACGGCGCGTCCCCTCCGGGAAGACCCTGAGTCCTAGGACCTGTCGTAGGACCCTTTCTCCACCCACGGGAGTACGCGCCCCCCGACCGCTCATCCTCCGGGAGGCCCGGCAATCGGTACGAGGGCATGACGACCGGGGCGCCCCACGCACCTAAATTTGAGGTCAAGCGGCGGGTGTAGCACTCGTCCCCCGAGGTCAGACACTCGCCGCTCCAAATCCACATCGAAGCGGTCAGGAGAGGAATCATGGCGGACACGGCACCGCGGACCATGATCCGCACGCAAGGGCGCAGGTTCTCCGCGTTCGGCGTCCGTCCGTCATCCGGCACGCGTCACCCCTTGGTGGCGACGGCCATGGTTCTCCCCCTGGCAGCCCTGCTCGTGGTCGTCTTCGGCGGCTGGGAGGCAGTGGTCACACAAGCGTCGTCCGTAGGCGTGATGCTGGGGCGCTGAGCGGCGCCCCGGGCCCGGAAGAGCGGTCCGGGCGGGGACATCCGGCCTTGAAACCCCGTGGGGACGGGGGTGCGGCGGACGGCAAAATGCCCGCGCAGCTGGGGAGCTGCGCGGGCATTGCCATACCCGCCCCCGTCATGACCCGCCCTCCCCGACCGCCCACCCCCCAGCCCGCTCCACACAGTCGCCCGCCCCAGGTCGGCGCCGCACGCGGTGGCCGGCTCCCTCCCCACCCACGAAGCCCGACCCGCCCCCCACCGGGGTAACGGCGCCCCGGCACCCGCCACACGGCGGCGCCGCACGCGGTGGCCGACTGCCCCACTCATCCGCGAGGCCCGCCCCCCCACCGGGGTAACGGCGCCCCGGCACCCGCCACACGGCGGCGCCGCACGCGGTGGCCGGCTGCCCCACTCATCCGCGAGGCCCGACCCGCCCCCCACCGGGGTAACGGCGCCCCGGCACCCGCCACACGGCAGCGCCGCACGCGGTGGCCGGCTCCCCCCACTCATCCGCGAGGCCCGCCCCGCCCACACCGGAACAACGGCCCCCCGGCACCGGCCACAGATGTGGGGGCCCCAGGCCCCGGCTGCGTGCTGGCCCTGCCCCGGCTTTCCCTGGACGGGCGGGCGTCGCGGCCCCGGTTGCACGGTGGCCCTGGCCTTGGCGGCGTGGCGGTGCCTGTCGGCCTGGGGTGCGCGGCGGTGCCCTGCAGGCCTTGGTGCGTGAGGTCCCTCCTTGGGGGGCTCGGCTGCGCGGGTGGTCCTCCCGGGCCCCGGTTGCACGGTGGCCTTGGCGGCGTGGCGGTGCCTGTCGGCCTGGGGTGCGCGGCGGTGCCCTGCAGGCCCTGGCGCGCGAGGTCCCTCCTCGGGGGGCTCGGCTGCGCCGGTGGTCCTCCCGGTCCCCGGTTGCACGGGGTCCCGGCCTGGGACGCGCGGCGGTGCCCCCAGGCCTCGGTTGTGCGAGGCCTCCCGGCCCAGGCTGTGCCCGCACCCGACGTTTCTGGGTGCGGGGCCACGGCCTGGTTGGGTGGTGGTGCCCCCGCAGGTCCCGGTTGCGCGGTACCCCGGACCAGACTGCGCGGCAGCCCGCCCCAGGTCCAGCTGCACGGGCGGTCCTTTCGGGTCCCGTTGCGCGGCGGCCCGTTGCCGGGCGGCCCCGTCCTCGGCTGCGCGGTCCGTTTAGTCACGTCTGCGCGGCCGTCCTCCCACGGCATCGGCTGCGCGGCGGTCCTCCCGAGCCCGGGTGCGTAGGCGGTGCCTCCCGGACCCCGGCGCGCGAGCGGTCCCCCTTGGGGCCCCGACTGCGCGGGTGTTCCCCCTGCCTCGCTGCGCGGGCGGTGCCTCTGGCCCCCGGCTGCGTGGGCGTTGACCCCCCTGGCCTCGCTGCGCAGGCGGCGCTTCCGGCTCTGGCTCCGGGCCCGGATGCGCGTAGGCCCCGACCCGCCCCCTCACGCCCTGCCGGCAAGGCGCCCCGCAGTCGTACGCTTCCGGGACAGTCCCTCGACGTACGGAAGCTCGTGACCAGCGCGATACTCACCGATCTGGCCGGTAAGGCCCGAGCCGTCGTCCATGCCCAGTCCGGTTCCGGGGAGCCCTGTGGCTGTGGGGGTGAGGTCGGCGTGCTTGCGGATCGGGTGGATGCTGCCGTCGTGCGGCATGGCGATCTCGTCGCGAAGGCTCATGCTCCCGGTACGGAGCCGGGGGAACTGGCTGTGAGGCTTGGTGTGGCTGCTCGGCTTCCCGGGGTTTTGTTGGCGCCCCTGCGAGGTCGCGTGGATGGGCTGCGCGGGCGGCTCGTGACGTACTGGCCCCACGGCACCCCCGTCGACCGCGACGACCCCGACGCCGCCCCCTGGGAGGCCGCCGGTGCCCTCCTCGCCCGTCTGCACGCCGTGCCTGGGCACGAGCTGCCGCGTCCGCTTCCGCCGATGCGTGGGCCCGTCAAGGCGGCACGTGCCGTCGGAAGGCTGCGGGCGGCAGGGCCGCACCCCGCGGCGCCCCCGGTCCTGCGGGCGTGGGCGGGGCTGCCGGCCTGGGCCCGGGCCGAGGCCCCCACGCCCGGGCCTCGGTACCTGTGTCACGGAGACTTCCACCTGGGACAGCTCGTGCGCACGGCACAAGGACAGTGGCTGCTCATCGACGTGGACGACCTCGGCGGCGGCGACCCCGCCTGGGACCTGGCGCGCCCCGCCGCCTGGTACGCGTGCGGCCTGCTCGCCCCGGACGAGTGGACACGGTTCCTGGACGCCTACCGGAGAGCCGGCGGCCGCGCGGTCCCCGCCGACGGCTCCGACCCCTGGCCCGCCCTGGACGTCCCGGCCCGCGCCCTGACCGTCCAGACCGCCGCCCTGGCGATCGCCAAGTCGGTCGCCGCCGACCGCCCCCTGGACGAGGTGGAACAGGCCCTGGTCGACGCCTGCGACCGGATGGCCGGAGTGGCCGCTCGCCCGCCCGAGTTGGCCCCGGACCCGACGAAGTAGGGTGCAACGCACCGAAGCCGGGCAGTATCCCGGCGAAGCAGTCATCACCGTCGAGGAGTTGAGCCGTCCCCATGCAGTGCCCCAAGTGCCACGCACCGATGCACACGTACAACCGCAATGGCGTCCAGATCGAGCAGTGCAACAACTGCCGCGGCATATTCCTGGACTACGGCGAGCTCGAGTCGCTGACCCGCCTGGAGGCGCAGTGGGGCGGCCAGCAGGTTCCTCCGCCGCCCGCGCCGCCCGCCGCCCCCCAGGCCTACCCCGCGGCCCCGGCGCCGGCCTGGGGCGCCCCGCACGTCGCGCACGGCGGCCACGGCGGTCACCACGGTCACGGCGACCACTACGGCCACAAGCGTCACAAGAGCTTCGGGCACATGCTCTTCTCGTCCTGAATCGACGACAGGCTGAACCGAACGACGAAGCCCCCGGTCGTGGAGACGACCGGGGGCTTCTGTGTGTGGTGCGCGATACTGGGATTGAACCAGTGACCTCTTCCGTGTCAGGGAAGCGCTCTCCCGCTGAGCTAATCGCGCGGGTGAACCTGCGTTTGTTGCGTACTGCGTGCGCGATACTGGGATTGAACCAGTGACCTCTTCCGTGTCAGGGAAGCGCTCTCCCGCTGAGCTAATCGCGCGGGGTTCGGTCCGAGGACCAGGATCCGAAGATCCAGTGGACGATACTGGGATTGAACCAGTGACCTCTTCCGTGTCAGGGAAGCGCTCTCCCGCTGAGCTAATCGTCCTTGGAGGTGGAGACGGGATTTGAACCCGTGTAGACGGCTTTGCAGGCCGTTGCCTCGCCTCTCGGCCACTCCACCAGGAGTGCGGGGGGTCGGGAAGATCCCCCACTTTCCTGCGAGCGGACGACCAGGTTCGAACTGGCGACCTCAACCTTGGCAAGGTTGCGCTCTACCAACTGAGCTACGTCCGCTTGTCTTTCCCGGTCCGCTTGCGCGTCCCGGCGACGTGTTGAACTCTAGCGGATTCCTGGGCCAGTACAAAAACGCGTTTGCGCAGCGTGCTGCGCTGTCCCTGGCCCGAGGCGCGGCCGGCGCGCCGGTCATAGACTCACAGCCGTGCACAACCCCCCTCTGACGTCCTCCTCCACGCTCCCTCCCATGGCGCGCTTCGGCGGTCTCGTGGCCACCGGCCTGCGCGACGTGACCAGCGACCCCGCGGCCCTGGACTCCACCGGCTTCTGGGCGGTGACCGCGGACTTCGAAGGGGGCATGGTCTGCGCCCGCTTCGACGACGTACGCCCGGAGGCCGTGCCCGCCCCCGTCCCGGGGAAGTGGCACGGCCCCGCCGCCGACGACTGGACGTCCTCCCTGGACCGCGCCGCGTACACGGACGGGGTGCGCCGCGTACGCGCGTACATAGCCGCCGGCGAGGTCTACCAGGCCAATCTCTGCCGCGTCCTGTCCGCGCCCGTCCCCGCCGACGCCGACGTGGACGCCCTGACGTCCCTCCTCGCGCGCGGGAACCCCGCCCCGTACGCCGGAACGATGCGCCTGCCCCAGCACGGCGTGGAGGTGGCCACCGCCTCCCCCGAGCTCTTCCTGCGCCGCCGGGGACGCTTCGTGGAGTCGGGCCCCATCAAGGGCACCGGCCGGACCGAGGCGGACCTCCTGGAGAAGGACTACGCCGAGAACGTCATGATCGTGGACCTCGTCCGCAACGACCTCGGACGCGTCTGCGCGACCGGCTCGGTCACCGTTCCCGACCTCTGCGTCGTCGAGAAGCACCCCGGACTCGTCCACCTCGTCTCCACCGTCGGCGGCGAGCTGCGCCCCGGCGCGGGCTGGCCGGAGCTGTTCGACGCCGCGTTCCCGCCCGGCTCCGTCACCGGTGCCCCGAAGTCCAGCGCCCTGCGGATCATCGACGAGCTGGAGACCGCGCCCCGCGGCCCGTACTGCGGCGGCATCGGCTGGGTCGACGCCGACCGCGGCACCGGCGAGCTCGCCGTCGGCATCCGCACCTTCTGGATCGACCGGGCCGAGGGCGTCCTGCGCTTCGGCACCGGGGCGGGCATCACCTGGGGTTCGGACCCCGAGGGGGAGTGGCGGGAGACCGAGCTGAAGGCTGCGCGGCTGCTGGCGGTAGCGTCGGGGGCGTACGAAGCGAGCGGAGGGACCACAACGTGAAGATCTGGCTCAATGGCGGGCTGCAGGACCTCGACGACGCCCGTGTCTCCGTCCTCGACCACGGTCTGACGGTCGGCGACGGCATCTTCGAGACGGTGAAGTCGGTCGAGGGCCGTCCCTTCGCACTGACCCGGCACCTCGCCCGGCTCGCGAAGTCGGCGCGCGGCCTCGGGCTGCCCGAGCCGGACCTCGACGAGGTGCGCCGCGCCTGCGCCGCCGTCCTGGCCGCCAACCCCCTCCCGCTCGGCCGGCTGCGGATCACCTACACCGGGGGCCTCTCGCCGCTCGGTTCGGACCGCGGCGACCAGGGCACCACCCTCGTCGTGGCCCTCGGCGAGGCCGTGCGGCGGCCCGACACCACCGCGGTGGTCACGGTCCCGTGGACCCGTAACGAACGGGGCGCGCTGACCGGCCTGAAGACCACCTCGTACGCGGAGAACGTCGTGGCCCTGGCCCGCGCGCGCGAACAGGGCGCTTCGGAGGCACTGTTCGCGAACACCGTCGGACAGCTCTGCGAGGGCACGGGATCCAACGTCTTCGTCGTGCTCGACGGCGAGATCCACACCCCGCCGGTCGCCTCCGGGTGCCTCGCGGGCATCACGCGCGAGCTGGCCGTCGAGTGGACGGGCGCGCACGAGACCGACCTGCCCCTGGACGTCCTGGACCGCGCCGACGAGGTCTTCCTGACGTCGACGCTGCGCGACGTGCAGGGCGTGCACCGCGTCGACGGACGTCAACTGCCCGTGGCCCCCGGCCCGGTCACCACCAAGGCGATGCGGATCTTCGACGAGCGGGCCGCGGACGACCTGGACCCGTAAGTCCCGTAAGTCCCGGGAATCCCCGGTGACGGCGCGGGTCCGTGGCGGGTAGAACCTGAGGGATGACCACGACCCTGCGGCCGACCGGGCCGCTTCAGCAGAGCGCCGACGGCGGCAAGGCGCGTACATACGACGTCTGTGTGAACAGCCGTCCCGTGGGCTCGATAGCCCTCGCCACGCACGAGGTCTTCGGCCCCCGCGTCTGCCGGGTCCGCGACCTGCGCATCTCGGAGCCGGACCGCGGACGCGGGCGCGGCACGGTGGCGGCGCTGGCCGCCGAGGAGGTGGCGCGCGGCTGGGGCTGCACGCGCATCGAGGCCACCGTCCCCGCCGACGCCACCGCCGCCCTGCGCCTCGGCACGGCTCTCGGGTACGTCGAGCGGAACCGCGTGCTGCGCAAGCCGCTGCCCGCCGACGCGCTCGCCCTGCCCGACGGCGTCGAGTGGCGGCCGATGGCCGAGGACGAGTACGAACCGTGGCTGGCGCACGAGGAAGACGGTTACGTAAAGGACTGGACGGAGCGCGGTGTCCCCGAGGCGGAGGCGCGTGCCAAGGCGCGCGCCGACCACGCTCGCCTGCTCCCGCAGGGTCTCGCGACGCCCGACTCCTGGGTGAGCGTCCTGACCCACCACGGTGTCCGGGTGGGCACTCTGTGGATCGCCCTGGAGGGTGAGGACGCCTTCGTCTACAACGTAGAGGTGGCCGAGGCGCACCGCGGGCAGGGCCACGGCCGTTCCCTCATGCTCGTCGCGGAGACGCAGGGCCGTGCGGCCGGCCGGGACCACATCGGCCTCAACGTCTTCGTCGGCAACACCCCGGCCCTGCGCCTGTACGAGTCGCTGGGCTACGAACCGGCCTCGTACTACCTCTACAAGCCGCTGCTCTAGGACAGGCCCTGGTCGCCGTCCCGGCCGCCGTCCGCCGCGAGGAGACGGTCGACGATCCCCTCGACGCGCTCGCGCAGGCCCTCCTGGCTCTTGCCGCCGTCCAGGCGCTCGCCGCCGATGACGTACGTCGGCGTGCCGGTGACACCGATCGCCTTGCCCTCGGCCTCGTCGGCGTCGACGATCAGGATGTGCCGCCCGTCGATCAGCGCGGTGTCGAACTCCTCCGCGTCGAGGCCGAGTTCGCGGGCGGTGTCCACCAGGTACTTCTCGCCCTCGCGGTCGAGGCGCTCCACCCCGGCGAGCACCGCCTCGACGTACGACCATCCCTTGCCCTGCTCGAAGGCCTCCTCGGCGGCCTGTGCGGCGGCGAAGGAGTGCTTGTGCTTCTCGAGGGGGAAGTGCCTCAGGCGCAGCTCGACGCGGTCGCCGTAGCGGGCGCGCAGGGCGCGCACGTCGTCGAGGGCGGTACGGCAGTCGGGGCACTGCAGCTCGCACCAGACGTCGACGACGACGGGGCGGGCGGGGTGGTCGGGAGGGGAGTCGCTCATACGCACAGTCTTCCAGCCCGGGGACGTGCCACCCAACCGGGAGGGGCGGCGCCGACCGGCACCTGCGGAGGAGGCCGGACCCCGAGATGACCCGGAAATGTCCCTGAGGTCCGACCGGGACATGGCTACGCGGCGCCCGTCCGGTGCAGGATGGAAGGGACGACAGCGTCTTTTCCGACGTACGCCTGCATGCCTGGAGGACCGGATGATTGCCGAGACCGTCTGTTCCGCCGTATCCGCGGCCGGGCTCGGCATCGCCGCGGTCACGGCCTACCGCAAGCGCTTCCTCACCGCGGCCCGGCTCGCCGCGTACTCGCTGGTTCCCGTCGGCCTGGTGATGACGGGAGTCGTCGGCTGGGCCGCCGACACGGCGTTCAGCCTCAAGGCCTGGATCGGCTTCGGCGTGCTCGGCGTGGCCTGGCTGATGTTCCTGGGCACGCGCGCGGTGGAGCGCCGCACGGGCGGCACCCGCAAGGAGCGCAAGGCGGCGAAGGCCGCGCGGCGGGAGGCGGTGGCGCCCGCCGCGTCGGCGCCCTCGCTCGGCGCGAGCGCCAGTCCTGCCGCGGGCCGGCCCGCGGCCAAGCCGCAGAAGGCCGCGCCCGCGGAGGACTTCAGCGACATCGAGGCGATCCTGAAGAAGCACGGCATCTGATGACAGCCGGTGGCGTGCGCCGTCAGGGGCCCAGCCGGACCTCCGCCAGCACGTTGACGCCGTCGACCCAGTCGACGGAAGCGTTCGCACACCGCGCGACCCTTCCCCGCGTGGGGAAGGCCGGATCGGGCAGGGCGAGCCCGATGCGGTGCGGGCCGTGCGCGCCCGCGGGCAGCGGGAGCTCCGCGCGTACGGTGGCGGGCGCCGGAGCCGCGTGGTCGTCGTCCGTCTCCGCACGCCCCTGGGACCGCCAGTCGCGCCAGTCCGCACCCGTGTCGGCCGAGGCCACCGTCCGCCCCGCCGCATCCAGCAGGACCAGCCGTGCCGGACGCGCCTGCTTGGGCGGCGCGAAGCCCTTGGCGCGCAGCCCCCGGAAGGCGCTCTCGATGTTGTCGAGCGCGCTCCGCGGGACCGTCGAGGTCGCGAATTCCCAGAGGTAGAAGTACAGCTGGGTGAGGTTCGCGCCGGGCCCGTACTCGCGTTCCAGGAGGTCGAGTGTCTTCGCGGCGTCGGGGGAGTGGTCCTGCTCGTTCGGCCAGGGGCTCGTCAGGTCGCGGGCGTTGTACGACGTCTCGTAACGGAAGCCGCGACGCGGGTTCGGCAGCGGGGCGCGGGGCCACGGGCCCGTGCGGCCGGTGGCGGCCGACGCCGTGCCGAGCGGCACCGTCGCGACCCCCGCCGTGTCGAGCGCGGTCGTCAACAGCCGTCTGCGTTCCAGGGACAGAGCGGCTCCCTCGTTCGAGTGCGGACGGTGCCGCCGAGTCTCGCGAGGGGAGACGCCCGTGAGCCATGGACGGGGCGTGCCGGGCACTGGACTTTCGCCTGTTCACGGAATCCGGCTAACTACCCCTTTGACCGGGCGTGTTGGTACGCGACCACCCGTCGGCTGCGTCATCATCACCGCGAGATGCTGGACACCACCACAGAGGGCGATGCCGCCCCGCCCGACGACGGCAGACAGCCGGACGACGGCAGACGAGCGGCACCGGCCCATGAGCGACGACCTGCCGACACCGAGCGGCGCGCCACCGACGGCGCGGCGGAGCGGCCCACCGGCGACGAAGAGCGGCAGGGCTGTCTCTTTGCCCTTTCGCAGCCACCCTTGATGATCTTCCTGGCGGTGATCAGCACCTTGATCCTGGTGGCCTCGCTGCACGACCTGTTGCTGCTCTAGCCCGCGGCCTCCTTGCGGCGTGCGCGGTACGCGGCGACGTGCAGCCGGTTGCCGCAGGTGCGGCTGTCGCAGTAGCGGCGCGAGCGATTGCGGGAGAGGTCGACGAAGGCGTGCCGGCAGTCCGGGGCCTCGCAGCGCCGCAGCCGTTCCTGCTCCCCGGCGACGAGGAAGAAGGACAGCGCCATCCCGCAGTCCGCCGCCAGGTGGTCCGCGACGGAGGCACCCGGCGCGAAGTAGTGGATGTGCCAGTCGTAGCCGTCGTGGTCGGTGAGCCGGGGCGTGGTGCCGGCCGCCGCGATCAGTTCGTTGAGGATCACGGACGCGGCCTGCGGTTCGGGGTTCGCGAAGACCTCCCCGAAGCGGGCGCGGATGCGGTGGACGTCGGCGAGGTCGCCTTCGGAGAGCGTCCCGACATCGCTGACGTCATGGCTTCGTACGAACTCACCGAGCGACGCCAGATTCGCGAGCCCGTCTGTGCCGTTCGTCTCCGGTGCGGTGTTCACCAGATCGACCACGGCGTCGAGAGAACACCGGGTGTCGTGGGTGATCAGCACGATTCGCTCCCTGGCCTGGAGGTAGTGGGGTCTCCCCTGCTCATCGAGAGCTTGGGGAACCATGCCCGCCGATGCTGGCCGATGCTAGCGGCTCCGTCACAGGACACACCGGCGCCGTCGCCGCGGGAGGTCCGCGACGACGGCGCCGGTGACTGCGTCTGTTCGCCTTGTGTCGTTGTGCCGTGACTGCTTGCGCCGTCGCCCCGAGTCGGACGGCGTGGTGGTTCTCGACGCGCCCTTGTGGCGCTAGCTCTCGGCCAGGATGTGAGAGAGCTCCGTGTCGAGATCGAAATGGCGGTGTTCCGTGCCGGGTGGCACGGCTGCGTCCGTTCGCTTCAGGAAGGACTCCAGGGCCCGCGCCGGGGCCTCGAGCAGAGCCTCGCCCTCCGGGGAACTCAGGGCGATGCAGACGACGCCCTGACCGTGGCTCCGGGACGGCCAGACTCGGACGTCGCCGGTACCGGTGGGCCGGTGCAGGCCCTCGGCGAGGAGGTCGCGGGCGAACACCCACTCGACGGTTTCCTCGGCTCCGGTGTGGAAGGTGGCGTGCACGGCATAGGGATCGGCCGTGTCATACCGCAGTCCTGCGGGTACAGGCAGTGAGGACTCGCTCGACACAACGAGGCGCAGGTGCAGCTCGCAGCTGACCGTGGTGTTCATAAGCGCCAGGGCCTTTCGCTCAGTGTGCGCTCGGGGATTCGCACGTCGGCGAAATCGACATGCCACCTACGGTGCCGTTGTAAACCCCTCTGAGGGCTTTGCGTGTCTTTAGGTGCCTCGTATGGCGGGTTGTCCCGTGTCTCCGTGCGCCCATTCCGGTGACGGGTTTCCGTCCGGTAAGGTTTGGCCGCATGAATACGGGGAGTAACGAGCCGGCGGGGGTCACGGATCCCGTCGCCGGAGCCAAGCCCGAACAGCCGCTCGGTTCGCGGGCGCCGGAGTTCGTCCAGGCCCGCAAGGCACTGCACCTGAGCTGGCAGGTCGGCGTCTTCATCGTCGGCCTCGCGGTCGTCGTCGCGGGCATCATCATGCTGCCCCTGCCCGGACCGGGCTGGCTGGTGATCTTCGGTGGCATGGCGATCTGGGCCACCGAGTTCGTCTGGGCCCAGCTGGTGCTGCGCTGGACGAAGCGCAAGGTCACCGAGGCCGCACAGCGTGCACTCGACCCGAAGGTGCGCCGCAGGAACATCATCCTGACGACGATCGGACTCGTGATCGTCGCGGTGCTCGTCGGGATCTACGTGTGGAAGTTCGGCATCACCATGCCGTGGGAGATCAAGGAGTGACCCCCGGGTGACTCCGGGGCGGTCCGGAGCACCCGCTGACATGCGGTAATGTTCTCCGTGCGCCCGGGGCGATTAGCTCAGTGGGAGAGCGCTTCGTTCACACCGAAGAGGTCACTGGTTCGAACCCAGTATCGCCCACCCCGGATTACGGCCCGGAGGCTTTTTGAGCCTCCGGGCCGTTCTCGTATTCCCGTGTTTTTCAACGGAATTGACGGGTCGACATGTGGGCTCAATGACTCCGCATGTCGTGGCGGCGACCGGGAATCAGCGCATTCGGTCGAGCGCATTCCGCAACCGCCGCGCGTCCCGCAGCCGTTGTTCGTACGTCGCGCCGACGACGAGGAGCAGCAGACCCGCGAGCGCGGGCGGCAGCCAGCGGGGCAGGACCCCCACGGCCTGCACGAGGTACGGGGCCAGTTCGTGCAGCGCGTCCAGGGCGAGGACCGCGCCGCCCAGGACCAGCGGGGCGCGCAGCCGGTGGTGGGCGCCCAGCAGCGTCAGGGCGAGGGCCGCGGTGCCGAGCAGCAGCGGACGCTGCCAGTACGGATCGCCCCAGGCGGCGGCGAGGCTCGGCAGCAGCGTCGTCGCGAGGCCGGGGCCGTACGCCGTCCAGGAGGAGACCTCGGGGTCACGGCGGTGCCGCAGCAGGCCGAGGAGCAGCGCGGGGATCGTCACCGGCAGGGTGTACGCCTCCGGGGCCGCCACCTCCCACGAGGCGAGGCGGACCCAGCTCGCCAGGACGAACATCGCCCCGGCCGCGTATCCGACGGGCCTGCGGTCCGGACGCAGCGCGGTGCCGGCCGCGATGAGCCCGCCGAGCCCGAGGGCGAGCGCCAGCGTGGACGCGGTGCCCGCGGCGAGCAGGACGGCGACGGCGCCGGACCCGGCCGCCGTGATCTCGACGGGCAGTGTCAGAGGATGCCGGCCGAGACGCGCCGCGGCGAGCGCGGCCAGGGCCGGGACGGCGAAGGTGAGCAGCCCGATGTGTTCGGGATGCAGCCCCCACGCGGCGCCCGCGGCGCAGACGAGCGCGGTGGCGTGAGCGAGGACGGCGCATCCGGCGACCGCGGCCACCTCCGGCGCGGGCGCCACACCCCGCGCCATGCGCACGCAGACAGCGAGATAAAGCGCCGTGAGCACACCCAGCGTGGCGAGGGTGGCCGTACTGGTGGCCAACGAGAGGAACACGACGCTCACAGAGGACAACAGCGCCAGGAGGGAGGCGATCAGGGTAGGGGTGGCCCACGTGTGGGGTGCGGTGGGGGCGGTGGGCGTGGCGGAGGTGGTCGGCGCGGCAGGTGTGGGGGTGTGTGGGCTGGCAGCGGTGAAGGGGGCTGAGGTGTCCGGGGTGCCGGGCGTGGTCTGGGAGGTGGAGGGGGCGGACGTGGTCGGAGTTCCGGGCATGGTCTGGGAGGTGGAGGGGGCGGACGTGGTCGGAGTTCCGGGCGCGGTCTGGGTGGTGAAGGGTGCGGACGTGGTCGGAGCCCCGGTCGTGGTCTGGGTGGTGAAGGGTGCGGACGTGGTCGGAGCCCCGGGCGTGGTCTGAGCGGCGGAGGGTGTTGACGTAGCCGGAGGCGCGGGTGTCGCTGCTTCGGTCGGCTTCGTCGACGTGTCAGAGGTAAGCGGTGTGGTGGACGTGGTCCGTGTCGCGGTGGTGAGCAGGGCGGCCGTCACCAGGAGGTGTGCCGAGAGCCCGGCCTCGTACGGGAGCCGAAGCGCGGCCGGCAGTGCGATCGCCGCCGCCCAGGCGAGCACCGGCGCACCGTACCGGGCCGCGCGCCCGGCCGTCTCGCCCAGCGGGCCGCTCTCCGCGACCAGCACGGCGGCGACGGTCACGAGCACGAGCGGGGCCAGGAGCGGGTGGGGGAGCGGCAGTTCGAGCAGCAGGGCGTCCCGCGCGTCCGAGGGCGCCCCCGACCAGACCCGGGTCGCCCAGCCGAGCGGCCCGAGCAGCGCGACCCCGGCGACCGGCAGCGCCCACAGCACCGCGCAGCCCTGCACCACGGCCGACGCCGAGACGAGTCCGAGCCGCAGCGGCCGGGGCAGCGCGGTGCGGGCTGCCGCCAACAGCGCGATGCCGCACGCCAGATAAGCCGGCACCGTCCACGCGGCGGGCAGCACGGTGCGCAGCACGCCGCCGGACCCGGCCACCACGAGCAGCCCGGCGAACGCCGCCGCGCCGGTCGTCACCTCGCGGCTCTTCGCCCACCACGCGGCCGCCAGAGCGATCAGGGCAGCGAACAGCAGCAGCATGCCCGCGCGTGCCGCCTCCGCCGGGTCCGTGGCCCGCGCGGACAGCCAGCCCGCGCCCGCCGCACCCCACAGACCCAGCACGCAGGCACCGGCCGCGGCTACGACCCGTACGGAACGGACGCCCGCCCACAGCGCGAGCCCGGTGTCGAAGGCCGCCGTCACGAGCAGCGCGGCCGTCATCGCATGCTCACCGGCGTGCACGGAGCCCGCCCACAGCACCAGGGGCAGTTGGGCCGTCGCGACCGCCGTAGGCAGCGGCGAACGCAACCCGCCGAGGAGCAGCCCGTACCCCGCCCACAGCGTGGCGAGGACCGCGGAGGTCCCCGCCGCGTAACCGAGGGTCCCGGTGTCGGAGAGGGAGAGATAGCGCAGCGCGTACGCGTCCAGGACGGTCAGCGCGAGCCCGAGACCCGCCACCGCCTCCGCCGTCGAACGCAGCGAACGGCGCAGCAGGAGCGCGGGAGCGACGAGCGCCGCAAGCGTCACCGCGCCGAGGACCGCACTGCGGCCGCCGATGCCCAAGTGACCCCAGCTCACCACCGTGAAGGCGATCGCCGCGATGGTCAGGAGCACCCCGCCCAGCGTGAGCAGGACGTTCTGCGCGCTCGGCGGCGCGGCTCCGGGGGCGGCCGGTCCTGCCGGACGAGGGGGCCGCCCGGCCGGGCCCGCCGCGCGCAGGGCGCCGAGCAGCCAGGCTCTGCGCTGCAGCAACAGCGTCCTGCGCGCCTCCAATTGGCGCAGCTCCCAGTCGAGGAGGCGGAGCTCCTCGGCAGGGGGCGGAATGTTCGTCATGCCTGGAGTGTGGTCCGCGCCACCCCGTGCGGCATGGGTGTGGATACTCAGGGGGTACTCAGATTCGGCGCGCGAGCGGGCAGACTCGGTCCATGGACTGGTGCCACTACCGATTTCGCAGCGTCTGGGACATCCCCGGCGCGCCCGCCGACGCCTTCGCCGAACTGGAGCGCGCCGAGGACTATCCGCTGTGGTGGCCGCAGGTGCGCGAGGTGAAACGCCTCGACGACCGCAGCGGCGTCATCCGCTTCCGGTCCTTCCTCCCGTACGACCTCGTCGTCACCGCGGAGGAACGGCGCCGCGACCCCACGGCCGGGGTCCTGGAGATCGGCATGACCGGGGACCTGGACGGCTGGGCGCGCTGGACCCTGACGGCCGGGCCCGCCGGAACGCGGGCCCGCTACGACCAGGAGGTCGACGTGCGCAGGCCCCTGATGCGGCGCCTCGCCGTCCCCGGACGCCCGCTGTTCCTGCTCAACCACGCCGTGATGATGCGTGCCGGGCGGCGCGGTCTCGCGGCCCGGCTGGCAGCGGTTTGAAGGAAGGGCGCCCGGACCTGTATTGTTCAGTCCGTTCCCGGGCGATTAGCTCAGTGGGAGAGCGCTTCGTTCACACCGAAGAGGTCACTGGTTCGAACCCAGTATCGCCCACCCGGAGAATGCCGGTCCGTCAGCAGACGGACCGGTTTTTTCTTGCCCGGCGCCAAGAGCCCGCCGGTTTCCCGCCCGCGGCGGCGCGCGTCAGGCGGCCGCCCGGAGTTCGGGACGCAGCGGCCACGCCGGGTCCACGGCCTCCGGCGTGCCGCTCTTCGCGAACCACGCCTGCAGACCGCGCGCCTGCGCCGCGTGCCAGACGGCCTGCAGCGTGTGCAGCTCGGCCGGCGACAGACGCTCCAGGCGCGCCGCGAAACGGCGCCCCACCGCGCGTACGACATCCATCGCGGCCTGCGCGTCCGCCGCCGCGTCATGGGCCTCGGCCAGCTCCACCTCGTAGTGCGCGCACAGGTCGGTGAGCGTGCGGCGGCCCTTGCGGTACCGGTCGAGCTGCTTGTCCAGGACCCGGGGGTCGATCACGCACAGCGATGAACCCTCCATGTAGCGGCTCAGGGACGCGGCGCGGTGCCTGCGCAACTCCCGGTCCAGGATGGTCAGATCGAACGGCGCGTTCATCACCACGATCGGCCGGCCCGCCGCGGCCTGCTCGGCCAGATCCCGCGCTATCTCCTCCATCACCGGCGCCGGCCAGCGGCCGGTGCGCTGCAGGTGCTCCTCCGTCAGTCCGTGCACCGCGGTGGCGGCCTCGGGCACGGGTACGCCCGGATTCACCAGCCAGCGGGTGATGCGCGGTCGGGTTCCCGCGCCCTGCTGGACGACGACGGCGGCCGACACGATCCGGTCGGTCTCGACGTCGACGCCCGTGGTCTCCGTGTCGAATGCGGCCAAGGGGCCCTCGTACCAGCACGTCATGGTGACGCAACTCCTCGTTCTCTCCCGGCAGATGACGTCAGGTCCCCTGCCCACGACGGTGATACCCGGGCCGTTTGCGCTGTACGCGGCCCGGAGACAACAGAGGTACGGGGCTTTGGAATTGACCGCCCGAGCGGACAACCACCGGGTTCGGAAGGCTTGTTGACCATGGCGCTCGCGCAGCCCGAACAGGGTGGGCTGCTGCCCGAGCGGATCGCACCGCCGCGCGGCACACTCGCCACCACCGCCTGTATGGAGACGCTTCAGGTGGGCTATCTGCACGCCGTCGCGGCGGCCGCCGGATGCTCGCTCTCCCAGCCGTTCCCGGACAACGGCATCGACTGGCACGTCAGCCACAGCGCGCCAGGACACACGGTCGACGACGAGGTGACCATCAAGGTCCAGCTGAAGTGCACGTACCAGCTGCCGCCGCAGCAGGCCGGCGCCGCCTTCTCCTTCACGCTCGACAACGCACACCTGGAGAAGCTCGCCCGCACCCCCGTCTCGGTCCACAAGATCCTCGTCGTGATGCTCGTGCCCCGCTCGCAGGACGACTGGCTGCGCGCCGGTCACGACCGGCTCGACCTGCGGCACTGCTGCTACTGGACCAACCTCGCCGGGCACCCCGTGACCGGCCGGCGCAGGACCACCGTGCGCGTATCGACCTCGCGGATCTTCGACGACCGGGCCCTCTGCGAGATCATGACGCGCGTCGGGACGGGAGGACGACCCTGATGCACCGCCCCCACGACCACGACGAGCCCCTGCCTCCCGGCCGCCCGCACCCCGCCCCGGTGTCGGCCCGGTGGGCACAGCCGCCCGCGCAGCCGCCCGAACCCGCCTCGGTCGACCCCGCCGTCCTCGGCGCGCTCCTCGCCCGGCACGGCTGGCAGCGGCGCGGCGGAGCCCCCGGCCGCTACGCCCGGTGGACTCCACCGGGCCCCGGCGGCGCCGGCACCAGCCTCCTCGTGCCCGAGAGCCGCGCCTTCCCCGACTGCGAGGATCTGATCGGCGAGGCGCTCGTCGCGCTCTCCCGCAGCGACTCGCCCGCCGCCCGCGACGTCCTCGTCGGGCTCGCCGTGCCCAGCGACGAGATCCACTGGTGGCGCGACGAGCCGGTGGGGCCCGCAGGCACCGCGACCTGGCCGGCGGAGGAACAACTGCGCTCCGCCGCACGACGGATGCTGCTCGCCGGGGCGCTCGCCGCCCGCGCCCGCGCCGGGTACCACGGCGCGCGCCACCGCGGGCCCGCCGCCGCGTCCCTGGAGAACGTCCTGGTGGGCCCCGCGACGGGCGGACGCAGACTCACCGCCTTCGTCCCCGTCGCGACAGGCCGGCCCCTCGCGGTCCGGCTGCACCAGGCCCTGTACGCGGCACGGGAGGCCGTCGACTACCAGCGCGCCACCGGCGGCATGGACGCCTTCGACGGGGCGGTCGAGGCGGGCGTCAGCCACGAGCTGACCGAGGCGATCGTCGCGCTCGTGCGCGGCACGGAAGGGGCGCGCGTCGCGGTGGAGTGGGCGCCGGGGGCGGGGGTGCCCGAGGGCTGCACGGCAGGTGCCGGGCCCGTCGAGTTCTCGCCCGGCGACCTGGCGGCGCTGCGCGCGGCGGGCGCGCGGTATCTGCGCGCCGAGCCGTCGGTGCCGGTGCGGATCACCGGGACCGTGGTGCGGATGCGGCGTGCGGCGCCGAGCGGGGACGGCACGGTCCGGATCCGGGTGATCGCGGGGGCCGAGGTCCCGCACGTCCGGATGACCCTGGACGAGGAGGCGTACCGCATCGCGGGCCACGCGCACCTGGTCGGGCTGCCGATCCGGGTGCATGGGCGGCTCGAGAGCCGGGGCGGCTTCCGCAGGCTCACCGGGGCGACCGGGGTGGTGCCCGTGCAGGTGGACGACGCGGAGCGGGACCGGCTCATGAAGTCGCTCCAGGAGAACCTCGACTTCTTCGAGGAGGCGTGCGGCACGGACTGAAGGGGTGCCGGGAGAAGGGGTGCGGAGAGATCCGTTTCGCGGCGGGGGCCCGTGGCTCGGTACGATCCTTCTTGCGTACGCGGTGGAAAGCGTCGCAGCCCCCTTCAGCTAGGAGAGACCGGTGTCAGACGTCCGTGTGATCATCCAACGCGATTCCGAGCGGGAAGAGCGCGTGGTGACGACGGGCACTACGGCCGCCGAGCTCTTCCCCGGCGAGCGCACCGTCGTCGCCGCGCGCGTGGCCGGCGAGCTGAAGGACCTGGCGTACGCCGTGGCCGACGGCGACGAGATCGAGCCCGTCGAGATCTCCTCCGAGGACGGCCTGAACATCCTGCGCCACTCGACCGCGCACGTCATGGCGCAGGCCGTGCAGGAGCTCTTCCCCGACGCCAAGCTGGGCATCGGCCCGCCCATCCGGGACGGCTTCTACTACGACTTCGACGTCAAGGAGCCCTTCACCCCCGAGGACCTCAAGCGCATCGAGAAGAAGATGCAGGAGATCCAGAAGCGCGGGCAGAAGTTCTCGCGGCGCGTCACCACCGACGACGACGCCCGCGTCGAGCTCGCCGACGAGCCGTACAAGCTGGAGCTCATCGGCCTCAAGGGCAACGCCGCGCAGGCCGCCGACGGCGCCGACGCCGAGGTGGGCGCCGGCGAGCTGACCATCTACGACAACCTCGACGCGAAGACCGGCGAGCTGTGCTGGAAGGACCTCTGCCGAGGCCCCCACCTGCCCACCACCCGCGTCATCCCCGCCTTCAAGCTGATGCGCTCCGCCGCCGCCTACTGGCGGGGCAGCGAGAAGAACCCGCAGCTCCAGCGCATCTACGGCACCGCGTGGCCGTCGAAGGACGAGCTGAAGGCGTACCTGGAGTTCCTCGCCGAGGCCGAGAAGCGCGACCACCGCAAGCTCGGCTCCGAGCTGGACCTCTTCTCCTTCCCGGAGGAGCTCGGCCCGGGCCTCGCGGTCTTCCACCCCAAGGGCGGCGTGATCCGCAAGGTCATGGAGGACTACTCGCGGCGCCGCCACGAGGTCTCCGGCTACGAGTTCGTGAACACCCCGCACATCTCGAAGGAGAAGCTCTTCGAGATCTCGGGCCACCTGCCGCACTACGCGGAGGGCATGTTCCCGCCCATCGAGTTCGACGAGCAGAACTACCGCCTCAAGGCGATGAACTGCCCGATGCACAATCTCATCTTCAAGTCGCGCGGCCGCTCCTACCGCGAACTGCCGCTGCGGCTCTTCGAGTTCGGCACCGTGTACCGCTACGAGAAGTCGGGCGTCGTGCACGGCCTGACCCGCTCGCGCGGCTTCACCCAGGACGACTCGCACATCTACTGCACCAAGGAGCAGATGCCGCAGGAGCTCGACACGCTCCTGACCTTCGTGCTCGACCTGCTGCGCGACTACGGCCTGACCGAGTTCGAGCTGGAGCTGTCCACCCGCGACGACTCCGACAAGTTCATCGGCACCGACGAGGACTGGGCGGAGGCCACCGAGGCGCTGCGGCTCGCCGCCGAGAAGCAGAACCTGCCGCTGGTGCCGGACCCGGGCGGCGCCGCGTACTACGGCCCGAAGATCTCGGTGCAGGCCAAGGACGCCATCGGCCGGTCCTGGCAGATGTCGACCATCCAGGTCGACTTCAACCAGCCCAAGCGGTTCAACCTGGAGTACACGGCCGCGGACGGCTCGCGCCAGCAGCCCGTCATGATCCACCGTGCCCTGTTCGGTTCGATCGAGCGGTTCTTCGGAGTGCTCCTCGAGCACTACGCCGGCGCGTTCCCGGCCTGGCTGGCCCCCGTCCAGGCGGTCGGCATCCCGATCGGCGACGCGCACGTCACGTACCTCCAGGAGTTCGCCGAGAAGGCGCGCGCCCAGGGGCTGCGGGTCGAGGTCGACGCGTCGTCCGACCGCATGCAGAAGAAGATCCGCAACCAGCAGAAGGCCAAGGTGCCCTTCATGGTCATCGCGGGCGACGAGGACATGAGCAACGGCTCCGTGTCCTTCCGCTACCGCGACGGCTCGCAGGAGAACGGCATCCCCGTCGACGAGGCCATCGCGAAGATCGCGAAGGCGGTCGAGGACCGCGTCCAGGTCTGACGGCACGGTGACACTGCGGTGAGCTCGGGCCCCGGGGACCTCTCCCCGGGGCCAAGTCATATGCTTCACCTCATGACGAGTGAGCCGGAGCAGCAGATCGGAGTCGGGTCACAGGACGCGTTCCAGCGCCTGTGGACGCCCCACCGGATGGCGTACATCCAGGGCGAGAACAAGCCCACGGGCCCGGGGGCCGACGACGGCTGTCCCTTCTGCTCCATCCCGGCCAAGTCCGACGAGGACGGCCTCGTCATCGCGCGCGGCGAGCAGGTGTACGCGGTCCTCAACCTCTACCCGTACAACGGCGGCCATCTGATGGTCGTGCCCTACCGCCACGTCGCCGACTACACGGACCTGACGGGCCCGGAGACGGCCGAGCTCGGCGAGCTCACCAAGCAGGCGATGAAGGCGCTGCGCACCGCGTCCGGCGCGCACGGCTTCAACATCGGCATGAACCAGGGCGCGGTGGCGGGCGCCGGCATCGCCGCGCACCTGCACCAGCACGTCGTCCCGCGCTGGGGCGGCGACACCAACTTCATGCCGGTGGTGGGGCACACCAAGGTGCTGCCGCAGCTGCTCGCCGACACCCGCAAGATGCTCGCGGACGCCTGGCCCGCGGCGCTCTAGTCCGCGGGCCCCGCCCCGTGCGTACGCTCCGTCGGAGCTGTACGCCCCCTACGCGTCGTACACGTCCGCCTTCCTCGGCATCGGGTCCTGGATGGCCCCGCTGAGGAAGCCGGAGCGGGCGCCGAACTTCTCCGTGTTCACGCCGTTCTCCTCAAGCACCCTGATGGCCGCCGAGTGCACCACGCGCAGCACGGGCGTGGCGGCGCGCAGCGCGTCGTCGGCCATGAAGCGGTGCCGCCACGGCTTGTCCGCCCAGGCGTGCCGCAGGCCGAAGGGCTCGGGCAGGACCAGCTTGCCGCCGAGGTAGTCCAGGAGCGGCGGGTACCAGGTGAAGGGGGCGCGGACCGCGAGGCGCACGACCTCGTCGGCGTCGATCAGCGGCAGGTTGCGCGTGGTGGTCTCCCAGAACTTGATCGCCTTGGAGACCGTCTTCGTCTTCGGCGAGGGCTTCGTGGTGAACAGCGAGTGCACCGGGCCGAGGGCGTGGCCCGTGACCTCGATGCGGAGCGTCTCGTGCAGCACGGTCACCGTGATCAGCATGGTGATGACCAACTGGCCGTCCCAGAGCGTGAACTGCACGCCCAGGTAGTGGCGGTTGCCGCTGCCGAACTGCTGTTCGTTACAGATCCGCTGTATCTCGTGGCCGCGGATCTGGAAGGCCTCGACGTCCGTGCCGGTGGGGCGGGACACCGCTTTCGCGTTCTCCCCGATGGGGGAGACGATCCAGTGCTTTATGTCCGGGGTGGGGAAGCCGCCGGTGTGCAGGGGACCGCGCTCCAGCATGCGCAGCTGGTCGTGCACCGCACGTATGACGTCCCAGCTGCGGAAGGGGTGGATCTCCTTGCTCGGGTCGGCGGGCACCAGCTCCTCGGCCAGCTGCCAGCTGCCCCAGCGCGTGCCCATGCCCAATATGCCCTTGGGGCCGGCATAGAACACGGAGTTGCTCTGCTGCTCCGCGGAGAGCCTCGCCAGGCCCTGGCGGAGCCGCTCGGCGGCCGTCTCGCCGGGGCTGCCGGGCACCGCCTCGGGGATCTTCGCGCCGATGCCGCCGCCCGCGAGCAGGCTCGACCAGCGGTCGCGCAGATCGTGGGCGGTGCGCTCGGCGATCTGCTTGGCCCAGAACCAGCCCACCACGGGGAGCACGATCGCCGCGCGCAGATACCAGGCCCAGAAGCCGTCGAACGGCAGCTTCAGGAGGGCGAGGACGGCGAGCACCGCCACGGCCACCGTGACGGCCGTCGCGAGCGCGCCCGCGCGCTTGTCCTCGCTCTTGGCGACCTGCCTGCGGATGGTGAAGACGAGGAGCCAGACGAGCAGACCGGGCAGGAAAAGCACCCCGCACAGGACCATCACGGCGGTCAGCCAGCTGTCGCGCTCCTTGCGGATACGGTTCGCCGCGAGGCAGTGCTCGACGACCGCCTGCGGCTCCGTCCCGAAGGACTGGATGAGCGGATTCCGGCCCCCGCCCAGCATCCGCACCTGCACGGCCCGCGCGAACGCCTCGCCGAGGTTCGGCTTCCAGAGGGAGAAGAAGCCGGGCTTCACCTCGGACTTGTGCCACTCGCTGTTGGCCGCGAGAAGGCCCTCGACATCGCCGTCGCGGTACGCCGCCGAGGCCAGGGCATGCGTCGCCGCCGTCTGTCCCGCGGCGCCCGAGAGAGGAACCTGGGCCCCGGGCCTGAAGTCGAATACATCGTCCGCCACTGCCGCCCCCATCGCCGCGACGCCTTCGCTGCTGCGGCTCTTCCCGACTTCCCTGTCCGGCACACCTGTTGCCGTCCGGATCACCGTTGATCAGGTCATCAGCGTATCGGTGAGCACCGACATCCGTCAGGGGACGGCGGAATGCCGCCCGCCCGAAGAGGGCGGCGGGCGGCCCGCGCCGGGCGCTCCAACTACGAACCGCCCCGCGCCTGTTCGCGGATCCTCTCGGAGAGCTGCGGAGGCATCGGCTCGTGCCGTGCGTACGTACGGCTGAAGCGCGCGGTGCCCTGCGAGAGGGACCGCAGGTCCACCGCGTACCGGCCGATCTCGATCTCGGGGACCTCGGCCCGCACCAGGGTCCGCCCACCGGCCGCCTGCTCGGTGCCGACCACCCGGCCGCGGCGGCCCGAAAGATCGCTCATCACCGCGCCCACATAGTCGTCGCCGACCAGGACCCGCACCTCCGCGACCGGTTCGAGCAGATGGATCCGGGCCTCGGCCGCGGCCTCGCGCAGCGCGAGCGCGCCCGCCGTCTGGAACGCGGCGTCGGAGGAGTCCACCGAGTGCGCCTTGCCGTCGAGAAGCGTGACGCGGACGTCGATCAGCGCGTACCCGGCGGCGACCCCCTTCGCCGCCTGCGCGCGCACGCCCTTCTCGACGGACGGGATGAACTGTCGCGGGATCGCGCCGCCCACGACCTTGTCGACGAACTCGATGCCGCTGCCGCCGGGCAGCGGCTCCACCTCGATCTCGCAGATCGCGTACTGGCCGTGCCCGCCCGACTGCTTCACATGACGGCCGCGGCCACCTGACTTGCCCGCGAAGGTCTCCCGAAGGGAGACCTTGTGCGGCACCACGTCGACCTGGACGCCGTAGCGGCTGCGCAGCCGCTCCAGGGCCACGTCGGCGTGCGCCTCGCCCAGGCACCACAGGACCACCTGATGGGTGTCCTGGTTCTGTTCGAGCCGCATCGTCGGGTCCTCGGCGACGAGCCGCGAGAGGCCCTGCGAGAGCTTGTCCTCGTCGGCCTTGCTGTGCGCCTGGATGGCGAGCGGCAGGAGAGGGTCGGGCATGTCCCAGGGCTCCATCAGGAGCGGGGCGTCCTTCGCGGACAGCGTGTCGCCGGTCTCGGCCCGGTTCAGCTTGGCCACGCACGCCATGTCGCCCGCGACGCACCGGGTGAGCGTGCGCTGCTGCTTGCCGAAGGGGGAGGAGAGCGCGCCGACGCGCTCGTCGACATCGTGGTCCTCGTGGCCGCGGTCGGCCAGGCCGTGCCCCGAGACGTGCACGGTCTCGTCGGGGCGCAGGGTCCCGGAGAAGACGCGGACGAGCGAGATCCGGCCCACGTACGGGTCGGACGCGGTCTTCACGACCTCGGCCGCGAGTGGTCCTTCCGGATCGCAGGTGAGCGCGGGCCGCGCCTTGCCGTCCGGGGTGGTCACGGCCGGTGCCGGGTGTTCGAGCGGGGTCGGGAAGCCGCCCGTGACGAGCTCCAGGAGCTCGACCGTGCCGATGCCCTGGCGGGCGCCCTCCGCGGCGGGCGCGGCGGCGAGCACCGGGTGGAAGATGCCCCGCGCGACGGCCCGCTCCAGGTCTTCCACGAGTGTCTTGAAGTCGATGTCCTCACCGCTGAGATAGCGGTCCATGAGGGACTCGTCCTCGCTCTCGGAGATGATCCCCTCGATCAGCGTGTTGCGTGCCTGCTCGATCAGCGGCAGCTGCTCCTCGCCGGGCTCGGACTCCTTGCGCTCCCCGGAGGCGTAGTCGAAGATCCGCTGCGAGAGCAGCCCGATGAGGCCCGTGACCGGGGCGTGGCCGTCCGGCCCCTGCTCTCCGTAGAGGGGCAGATACAGCGGCAGTACGGCGTCGGGGTCGTCGGCGCCGAACGCCTCGGCGCAGGTCCGGGTCATCTCGGTGAAGTCCGCGCGGGCCGACTCCAGGTGGGTGACCACGATGGCCCGCGGCATGCCGACCGCCGCGCACTCCTCCCACACCATGCGGGTCGCGCCGGTGATGCCCTCGGTGCCCTCCGCCGCCGAGACGACGAAAAGGGCCGCGTCCGCCGCTCGCAGACCGGCCCTCAACTCCCCGACGAAGTCGGCGTATCCAGGAGTGTCCAATAGGTTGATCTTGAAGCCGCCCCATTCGACGGGGACCAGGGACAGCTGCACCGAGCGCTGCTGCCGGTGCTCGATCTCGTCGTAGTCGGAGACGGTGCCGCCGTCCTCCACACGGCCCGCCCGGTTCACCGCCCCCGCGGTCAGCGCGAGAGCCTCCACCAGAGTCGTCTTGCCCGAACCGCTGTGGCCGACCAGCACCACATTCCGTACGGACGCGGGGTGGTCGGCCGACGCTGCCCTGCCGGCGGCTCCGGGGTGTGCGTTCGCCTTGTCGCCCATGCCTTGGCCTCCCGGTTACGTGCACGGTGAGGAGGCTCAGCCCCCTCGGGGATGCTGGCTGCTCGCGGACGCGCGGGGGCCGGGTGCGGGGCGGCCCCGGCGGCGCCCGTCATGCTTTCGAGCTTTCCACCCGGGTCACTCTGCGTCCATACGTCGTACGCGATCGTGAGGGGGCGAGCCGGTCCGTCAAGGGCGTGACTACGATGGGCCAGCCGGTGGCCAACGGGGCCGCGCGGCGCACCGAACCCTCGGGAAGGCCATGCTGAACAAGTACGCGCGTGCATTCTTCACGCGTGTCCTCACACCGTTCGCCGCGTTTCTCATCCGCCGCGGGGTCAGCCCCGACGCGGTCACCTTCATCGGCACCGCCGGTGTGGTGGCGGGAGCGCTGGTCTTCTTCCCCCGGGGAGAGTTCTTCTGGGGAACGATCGTCATCACCCTGTTCGTCTTCTCGGACCTCGTCGACGGCAACATGGCCCGCCAGCTGGGCCGCTCCAGCCGCTGGGGCGCGTTCCTGGACTCGACGCTCGACCGGGTGGCGGACAGCGCGATCTTCGGAGGCCTCGCCCTCTGGTACGCCGGGTCGGGCGACGACAACATCCTCTGCGCCGTCTCCATCTTCTGTCTGGCGAGCGGCCAGGTGGTCTCGTACACGAAGGCACGCGGCGAGGCCATCGGCCTGCCCGTCGCCGTCAACGGCCTGGTGGAGCGCGCCGAGCGCCTGGTGATCTCGCTGGTCGCCGCGGGCCTCGCGGGCCTCCACAAGTTCGGCGTCCCCGGCATCCAGATCCTGCTGCCCATCGCCCTGTGGATCGTCGCGGCCGGCAGCATGGTCACCCTCGTCCAGCGCGTCGTGACCGTGCGCAGGGAGTCCGCGGAGGCGGACGCCGCCGCGGCCGCCTCCGCGCAGGAGAGTGAGGCCGCGCAGTGAAGGACCGACTCACCGACGCGCTCTACGGGCTCGGCTGGAGCACCGTCAAGAAGCTCCCCGAGCCGGCCGCCCAACGGCTCGGCCTGACCATCGCCGACACGGTCTGGAAGCGGCGGGGCAAGGGCGTGCTGCGGCTGGAGTCCAACCTCGCGCGCGTGGTGCCCGACGCGAGCCCGCAGCGCCTCGCCGAGCTCTCCAAGGCGGGCATGCGCTCCTACCTGCGCTACTGGATGGAGTCCTTCCGGCTGCCGTCCTGGAGCAAGGAGCGCATCGCCGACGGCTTGGACGTCAAGGACGTCCACCACCTCACCGACGGGCTCGCCGCCGGCAAGGGCGTCGTCCTCGCGCTGCCGCACCTGGGCAACTGGGACCTCGCGGGCGCCTGGGTCACCACCAAGCTGGAGACCCCCTTCACGACGGTCGCCGAGCGCCTGAAGCCCGAGACGCTGTACGACCGCTTCGTCGCCTACCGCGAGAGCCTCGGCATGGAGGTCCTGCCGCACACCGGCGGCGCCGCCTTCGGCACGCTGGCGCGGCGGCTGCGCGCGGGCGGCCTCGTCTGTCTCGTCGCCGACCGCGATCTGTCGGCCTCCGGAGTCGAGGTCAAGTTCTTCGGAGACACCGCCCGGATGCCCGCCGGGCCCGCACTGCTTGCCCAGCAGACCGGCGCGCTGTTGCTGCCCGTCACCCTCTGGTATGACGAGTCGCCCGTCATGAAGGGTCGCGTCCACCCGCCCGTCGACGTCCCCGAGACAGGTAACCGGCTCGAGAAGACGTCTGCCATGACACAGGCGCTGGCCGACGCCTTCGCCACCGGTATCGCCGACCACCCGGAGGACTGGCACATGCTGCAGCGACTGTGGCTCGCCGACCTGGAGCCCCGCCCCGACCGCACCCGCCGGGCGGGGGAGTCCGCGTGAAGATCGGCATCGTCTGCCCCTACTCGTGGGACGTGCCCGGCGGCGTCCAGTTCCACATCCGCGATCTGGCGGAGCACCTCATCCGCCTCGGGCACGAGGTCTCCGTACTGGCCCCGGCGGACGACGAGACACCCCTCCCGTCGTACGTCGTGTCGGCGGGCCGCGCCGTTCCCGTGCCGTACAACGGCTCCGTCGCGCGGCTCAACTTCGGCTTCCTGTCGGCCGCGCGGGTGCGCCGCTGGCTGCACGACGGCACCTTCGACGTCATCCACATCCACGAGCCCGCCTCGCCCTCGCTGGGGCTGCTCGCCTGCTGGGCCGCGCAGGGCCCGATCGTCGCGACGTTCCACACGTCCAACCCGCGCTCCCGCGCCATGATCGCCGCGTATCCGATTCTGCAGCCCGCCCTGGAGAAGATCAGCGCCCGCATCGCCGTGAGCGAGTACGCGCGCCGCACGCTCGTCGAACACCTCGGCGGCGACGCCGTCGTCATCCCGAACGGCGTCGACGTCGACTTCTTCGCCGAGGCCGAGCCCAGACCCGAGTGGCAGGGCGAGACGATCGGCTTCATCGGCCGCATCGACGAGCCCCGCAAGGGCCTCCCGGTGCTGATGAAGGCGCTCCCGCAGATCTTCGCCGAGCGGCCGAACGCCCGGCTGCTGGTCGCGGGCCGCGGCGACGAGGAGGAGGCGGTGGCCTCGCTGCCGGCCGAGCTGCGCCCCCGGGTGGAGTTCCTCGGCATGGTCAGCGACGAGGACAAGGCGCGGCTGCTGCGCAGCGTCGACCTGTACGTCGCCCCCAACACCGGCGGCGAGAGCTTCGGGATCATCCTGGTCGAGGCGATGTCCGCGGGCGCGCCCGTGCTCGCCAGCGACCTGGACGCCTTCGCGCAGGTCCTGGGCCAGGGCGCGGCGGGCGACCTGTTCGGCAACGAGGACGCGGAGTCCCTCGCCAAGTCGGCCGTACGCCTCCTCGCCGACCCCGAGCGCCGCGAGGGCCTGCGCGAACGCGGCAGCGCGCACGTGCGGCGCTTCGACTGGTCGACGGTCGGCTCCGACATCCTCGCGGTGTACGAGACGGTCACGGACGGCGCGGCGTCGGTCGCGGAGGACGAGCGGGTGGGGCTGCGGGCGCGCTTCGGGCTCTCCCGCACCTGACGGTTCGGGCCGCGCACCTGACGGTTCGGGCCGGCCCGTACCCCGCGTTCCGCCGCGCTCAGGCGCCCCGCGGGTGCCCGGTGGCGGACCGGCGGCCGTGGGGCGACTAGCCTGAACGTCCGTGACCTCCACTTTGATCTGGATCGCGGTAGCGCTCTTCGCGGTCGGCCTCTACCTGAGCTGGACCGCAGGGCGGCTCGACCGGCTGCACGCGCGCATCGACGCGGCGCGCGCCGCCCTCGACGCCCAACTGCTGCGCCGCGCCTCGGTCGCCCAGGAGCTGGCCACCTCCGGAGTGCTGGACCCCGCCGCCTCGATCGTGCTCTACGAAGCGGCCCACGCGGCCCGGCAGGCGGAGGAGGAGCAGCGCGAGGTCGCCGAGAGCGAGCTCAGCCAGGCGCTGCGGGCGATCTTCGGCGAGGTGCAGCAGGTCGAGGCGGTGCGCGAGGCCCCGGGCGGGGACGAGGCGGCCACCGAGCTGGCAGCGTCCGTGCGCCGGGTGCCGATGGCCCGGCGCTTCCACAACGACTCCGTGCGCGCCGCCCGCGCCCTGCGCAGGCACCGCACGGTCCGCTGGTTCCGGCTCGCGGGGCACGCGCCCTTCCCGATGGCCTTCGAGATGGACGACGAACCGCCGACGGCGCTGGCGGACCGTGCGACTACGTAGAGGCACGAAAGCCGGTCGGTGCGGCTCTGACCAGGGGCATCCGGGAAAAATGAGCCACCGGTCAATCATTGGCCCTTGCTGTGGCCTGGTCGCCGGGCGTTTCCTCGGAGCTGTAGAAATCCTCTTCAGCGAGTGAGGTCAACTCCGTGTCCAGCACCCCTGACAGCACCAACCCGACGCCCGAGACCGGCACCGCCCGCGTGAAGCGTGGCATGGCCGAGCAGCTCAAGGGCGGCGTGATCATGGACGTCGTCAACGCCGAGCAGGCGAAGATAGCCGAGGACGCCGGCGCCGTCGCCGTCATGGCGCTGGAGCGGGTGCCCGCCGACATCCGCAAGGACGGCGGCGTGGCGCGGATGTCCGACCCGAACATGATCGAAGAGATCATCGAGGCCGTCTCGATCCCGGTCATGGCCAAGTCCCGCATCGGCCACTTCGTCGAGGCGCAGGTCCTGCAGTCCCTCGGCGTCGACTACATCGACGAGTCCGAGGTCCTCACCCCGGCCGACGAGGTCAACCACAGCGACAAGTTCGCCTTCACCACCCCGTTCGTGTGCGGCGCCACCAACCTGGGCGAGGCCCTGCGCCGCATCGCCGAGGGCGCGGCCATGATCCGCTCCAAGGGCGAGGCCGGCACCGGCAACGTCGTGGAGGCCGTCCGCCACCTGCGCCAGATCAAGAACGAGATCGCCAAGCTGCGCGGCTTCGACAACAACGAGCTGTACGCCGCCGCCAAGGACCTCCGCGCCCCCTACGAGCTGGTCAAGGAGACCGCCGAGCTCGGCAAGCTCCCGGTGGTCCTCTTCTCCGCCGGTGGCGTCGCCACCCCGGCCGACGCCGCCCTGATGCGCCAGCTCGGCGCCGAGGGCGTCTTCGTCGGCTCCGGCATCTTCAAGTCCGGCGACCCGGCCAAGCGCGCTGCCGCCATCGTGAAGGCCACCACCTTCTTCGACGACCCGAAGATCATCGCGGACGCCTCCCGCAACCTCGGCGAGGCCATGGTCGGCATCAACTGCGACACCCTGCCGGAGACCGAGCGCTACGCGAACCGAGGCTGGTGATGACCACTCCCGTAGTGGGCGTCCTCGCCCTACAGGGGGACGTACGGGAGCACCTGATCGCCCTGGCCTCGGCGGACGCCGTGGCCAGGCCGGTCCGGCGCCCCGAAGAGCTCGCCGAGGTCGACGGCCTGGTCATCCCCGGCGGTGAGTCCACCACCATCTCCAAGCTGGCCACCCTCTTCGGCCTGATGGAGCCCCTTCGCGCGCGCGTGCGGGACGGTCTGCCGGTCTACGGCAGCTGCGCGGGCATGATCATGCTCGCCGACAAGATCCTCGACCCGCGCTCGGGCCAGGAGACGGTGGGCGGCATCGACATGATCGTGCGACGCAACGCGTTCGGACGGCAGAACGAGTCGTTCGAGGCGGCCGTCGCCGTCAAGGGCGTCGAGGGCGCCCCCGTCGAGGGTGTCTTCATCCGCGCACCCTGGGTGGAGTCGGTCGGCGCCGAGGTCGAGGTGCTCGCCGAGCACGGGGGCCACATCGTCGCCGTGCGCCAGGGCAACGCGCTCGCCACGTCGTTCCACCCCGAGCTCACGGGCGACCACCGGATTCACGCGCTGTTCGTGGAGATGGCGCGGGGTAACCCCCGCGCGGGATCCTTGTAGGATCTCCGGGGATCCCACCGTGGCCTCAAGGCCTGAAGGTCTGGGAGAGTTCGTACTGGTTGTTGGGTAACGCGAAGGAGACAGGCAGATGTCCGGCCACTCTAAATGGGCTACGACGAAGCACAAGAAGGCCGTGATCGACGCCAAGCGCGGCAAGCTCTTCGCGAAGATGATCAAGAACATCGAGGTCGCGGCCCGCACCGGCGGCGCCGACGTGTCCGGTAACCCGACCCTCTTCGACGCCATCCAGAAGGCCAAGAAGAGCTCGGTCCCGAACAAGAACATCGACTCCGCGGTCAAGCGCGGCGCCGGCCTCGAAGCCGGTGGCGCCGACTACGAGACGATCATGTACGAGGGCTACGGCCCGAACGGTGTCGCGGTGCTCATCGAGTGCCTCACCGACAACCGCAACCGCGCCGCCTCCGACGTGCGCGTGGCCATGACGCGCAACGGCGGCTCGATGGCCGACCCGGGCTCCGTGTCGTACCTCTTCAACCGCAAGGGCGTCGTCATCGTCCCCAAGGGCGAGCTGAGCGAGGACGACGTCCTCGGCGCCGTCCTCGACGCGGGCGCCGAAGAGGTCAACGACCTGGGCGAGACCTTCGAGGTGCTCAGCGAGGCCACCGACCTGGTCGCGGTCCGCACCGCGCTCCAGGAGGCCGGCATCGACTACGACTCGGCCGACGCCAACTTCGTCCCGACCATGCAGGTCGAGCTGGACGAGGACGGCGCCCGGAAGATCTTCAAGCTGATCGACGCCCTGGAGGACAGCGACGACGTGCAGAACGTCTTCGCCAACTTCGACGTCTCCGACGAGGTCATGGCGAAGGTCGACGCGTAAGCGCTCCGCCGCGTTGAACGGGCCGACGGGACACACCCCCGTCGGCCCGTCGCGTTGTCAGAGGGACCCGATAACCTGCACGGACAGGCAATGGGAGGGGCTTACGTGCGCGTGTTGGGGGTCGACCCGGGACTGACCCGGTGCGGTGTCGGTGTCGTCGAGGGCGTCGCCGGACGGCCGTTGACGATGCGCGGCGTCGGGGTCGTGCGCACCCCGGCCGACGCGGAGTTGGGCCACCGCCTCGTCGCCATCGAGCAGGGCATCGAGCAGTGGCTCGACGAGCACAGCCCCGAAGTCCTCGCCGTGGAGCGGGTGTTCAGCCAGCACAATGTGCGCACGGTCATGGGCACCGCCCAGGCCAGCGCCGTCGCCATGCTCTGCGCGTCCCGCCGCGGCATCCCCGTCGCCCTGCACACGCCCAGCGAGGTCAAGGCCGCCGTCACCGGCAGCGGCCGCGCCGACAAGGCCCAGGTCGGGGCGATGGTCACCCGCCTCCTGCGGCTCGACGCACCGCCCAAGCCCGCCGACGCGGCGGACGCCCTGGCCCTCGCCATCTGCCACATCTGGCGCGCGCCCGCGCAGAACCGCCTGCAACAGGCCGTCGCCCAGAACCGGCTCCAGCAGGCCGCGGCCCAGCACGCCGCCAGGGCCCCCACAGCGCAGACAACAACCCAGAAAGGCCGTACCGCATGATCGCCTTCGTCAGCGGCCCCGTCGCCGCCCTCGCCCCCGATACCGCGGTGGTCGAGGTCGGCGGCATCGGCATGGCCGTCCAGTGCACGCCCAACACCCTCTCCACGCTCCGGGTGGGCCAGCAGGCCAAACTCGCCACCTCCCTGGTCGTGCGGGAGGACTCCCTCACCCTGTACGGCTTCGCGGACGACGACGAGCGCCAGACCTTCGAGCTGCTCCAGACCGCGAGCGGCGTCGGCCCCCGCCTCGCCCAGGCCATGCTCGCCGTCCACACCCCCGACGCCCTGCGCCGCGCCGTCTCCACCGGCGACGAGAAGGCGCTCACCGCCGTCCCCGGCATCGGCAAGAAGGGCGCCCAGAAGCTCCTCCTGGAGTACAAGGACCGCCTCGGCGAGCCCCTCGGCACCGGCGGCCCGGCGATCGGCAAGGCCGTCACCGCGGGCTGGCGCGACCAGCTGCACGCGGCCCTCATCGGCCTCGGGTACGCCACACGCGAGGCCGACGAGGCCGTCGCCGCCGTCACCCCGCAGGCCGAGGCCACCGAGGGCACGCCCCAGGTCGGACAGCTCCTCAAGGCCGCGCTCCAGACCCTGAACCGCACCCGCTAGCCCCATCCGTACGCACCCGCAGGCCACCCCCTTGAACCGCATCGCGAGGCACACCGCATGAACTGGGACGACACGACCGACGAAGCTGCCGGCGCGGCCGAGCGGCTCGTCGGGCCCGCCGCGGAGCGGCTGGTGGACTCCGGCGCCGACGGCGAGGACCAGGCGGTCGAGGCCGCCCTGCGCCCCAAGGACCTGGGCGAGTTCATCGGCCAGGAGAAGGTCCGCGAGCAGCTCGACCTGGTCCTGCGGGCGGCACGCGCGCGTGGCGCCACCGCCGACCACGTGCTGCTCTCCGGCGCCCCCGGCCTCGGCAAGACCACCCTCTCGATGATCATCGCCGCCGAGATGGGCGCCCCGATCC
Organism: Streptomyces sp. NPDC039480; assembly: GCF_055597165.1. Lineage (NCBI taxonomy): Bacteria > Bacillati > Actinomycetota > Actinomycetes > Kitasatosporales > Streptomycetaceae > Streptomyces > Streptomyces sp. NPDC039480. The sequence continues at coordinate 450,791 of NZ_JBVITX010000006.1, forward strand.
GTATCACCAGCGGCCCCGCCATCCAGCACGCGGGCGACCTCGCCGCGATCCTCTCCTCCCTCCAGGAGGGCGAGGTCCTCTTCCTCGACGAGATCCACCGGATGTCACGGCCCGCCGAGGAAATGCTCTACATGGCCATGGAGGACTTCCGCGTCGACGTCATCGTCGGCAAGGGCCCCGGCGCCACCGCCATCCCCCTCGAACTGCCGCCCTTCACCCTCGTCGGCGCCACCACGCGCGCGGGCCTGCTGCCCCCGCCGCTGCGCGACCGCTTCGGCTTCACCGCGCACATGGAGTTCTACGAACCCGCCGAGCTGGAGCGCGTAGTCCACCGCTCCGCCCAGCTGCTCGACGTGGAGATCGACCCGGCGGGCGCCGCCGAGATCGCGGGCCGCTCGCGCGGCACGCCCCGTATCGCCAACCGCCTGCTGCGCCGCGTCCGGGACTACGCCCAGGTCAAGGCCGACGGCCGGATCGACCGCGACATCGCAGGCGCGGCCCTCGCGGTCTACGAGGTGGACGGGCGGGGCCTCGACCGCCTCGACCGGGCCGTCCTGGAAGCACTGCTGAAGCTGTTCGGCGGCGGTCCCGTCGGCCTGTCGACGCTCGCGGTCGCGGTGGGGGAGGAGCGCGAGACGGTCGAGGAGGTGGCGGAGCCCTTCCTGGTACGGGAGGGACTGCTCGCCCGCACCCCGCGCGGCCGCGTCGCGACGCCCGCGGCCTGGGCGCACCTCGGCCTGGTGCCCCCGCGCCAGACGGGCGGAAAGGGACAACAGGACCTGTTCGGGACGTGATATCGGCGAGACGGCACCGCGGATGCCGGCGGGAGAGCACCGCGGCCGAAGAACAACGGCGCGGATAGTCGACCCCTCAGGAACTGCGGTGCCATGCTGAGCGTTGTTCGTTAGGTGCGGACTCGCTTAGACTCCGCCGATGCCGCCTTTGTGGGCGGTGTACCCACCCCCATCCCAATGGCCGCTTACCTGCGCGGTCGTGCGAAGGAAACTCCGTCCCGTGAATATCGTGACCCTCCTCCCGTTCATCGTGCTCATCGGGGCCATGTTCCTGATGACCCGGTCTGCAAAGAAGAAGCAGCAGGCCGCCGCGCAGATGCGTAACGAGATGCAGCCCGGCACCGGCATCCGCACGATCGGTGGCATGTACGCCACCGTCAAGGAGGTTCACGACGAAGCCGTCCTCCTTGAGGTGGCTCCCGGTGTCCACGCGGTTTACGCGAAGAACTCGATCGGCGCCGTTCTCGCCGACGACGAGTACAACCGCATCGTGCACGGCACCGAGGACGACCTGAACGAGGACGACACCCCCGTCGTTCCGGACGACGCCTCCTCCCTCACCGAGACCGACGAGCCCGCCGCCGCTTCCGACGACTCGCCCATCGACCTCGGCAAGAAGGACACGGCCGCCGGGACCGACGACGCGGAGCCGAAGAAGACCGACGGCGAGTCCGACGCGAAGTAGTCACGGCCGGGGCCCGTGGGGCGCGCCGCTCGCGCGCCACGGGCCCCGGATCACGTGCATTTCGCGCCGAATCTCGACACCACTTCATGGCCGCCCGCCCGGACCTCCCCGCACCGCAAGGGGGCAGACCGGACGCCGGGCGGTTGGACAGGGAGAACGAGAAGGTGGCAGCACCCAAGAAGGGCCGAAGGCAGAGCGCTCCGGGCAAGCCGGGACGCTCACTGGTCTTCATCCTGATCGCCCTCGTGGCGCTGACCGGGGGAATGTTCCTTTCGGGGCACACCACGCCTCGCCTGGGCATCGACCTCGCCGGCGGCACGAGCATCACGCTCGAGGCGAAGAACGAGCCCGGTCAGAAGAACGCGATCAACCCGACCAACATGAACACCGCGGTCGACATCATCAACAACCGCGTCAACGGCCTGGGTGTCTCCGAGGCCGAGGTTCAGACCCAGGGCGACAAGAACATCATTGTCAACATCCCCAAGGGTTCGAACGAGAAGCAGGCGCGTGAGCAGGTCGGCACGACCGCTCAGCTCTACTTCCGTCCGGTGATCACGCAGACCAGCGGCGCGCCCACGCCCGAGCCGTCCCCCAGCTCCTCGTCCGGTACGGACAAGGAGAAGGACAAGGACAAGGACAAGGCGACCGACAAGGCGACGGACAAGGCCACCGACAAGGCGGGCACCCCCACCGCCTCCCCGTCGACCCAGGGCCGCGCCGTCAGCGAGGCCCTGAAGGCGGACCCGACGCCGTCGGACAAGGCCAAGGACGGTGACGACGGCAAGAAGAACGACAAGGCGCCGACTCCCGACCCGGCCACCGCCAAGCTCCAGGAGCAGTTCACCAAGCTGGACTGCACCGACAAGAAGGCCCGCGCCGCGGCCGGCCAGGGCATCAAGCCCTCCGAGCCGACCATCGCGTGCGGCAAGAGCCCCGACGGCAAGTCCTGGGACAAGTTCATCCTCGCCCCGGCCGAGGTGAACGGCAAGGACGTCAAGAAGGCCCAGGCGGTCATCAACCAGACGTCCGGTGCCTGGGTCGTCAACATGGACTTCACCAAGGGCGGCTCGAAGAAGTTCTCCGCGGTCACCAGCAAGCTCTCGCAGCAGCAGCCCCCGCAGAACCAGTTCGCGATCGTCCTCGACGGTGACGTCGTCTCGGCCCCCAGCGTCAACACGACCCTGAGCTCCAACGCCGAGATCTCCGGCAGCTTCACCCAGCAGTCCGCGAAGGACCTGGCGAACGTCCTTTCGTACGGCGCCCTGCCGCTCAGCTTCCACGAGCAGAGCGTCACCACGGTCAGCCCGGCCCTCGGTGGCGAGCAGCTGGAGGCGGGCCTCATCGCGGGCGCCATCGGCCTCGCGCTGGTCATCGTCTACCTGGTGGCCTACTACCGCGGCCTCTCGCTCATCGCCATCGCGAGCCTCCTGGTCTCCGCGGCGCTGACGTACACGATCATGACGCTGCTCGGCCCGACCATTAAGTTCGCGCTGAACCTGCCCGCGGTCTGCGGTGCGATCGTCGCGATCGGCATCACGGCGGACTCGTTCATCGTGTTCTTCGAGCGCGTACGGGACGAGATCCGCGAGGGCCGCACACTGCGTCCCGCCGTCGAGCGGGGCTGGCCGCGCGCCCGGCGCACCATCCTGGTCTCCGACTTCGTGTCGTTCCTCGCCGCCGCCGTGCTCTTCGTGGTCACGGTCGGCAAGGTGCAGGGCTTCGCGTTCACGCTCGGCCTGACCACGCTGCTCGACGTCGTCGTCGTCTTCTTCTTCACGAAGCCGCTGATGACGCTCATGGCCCGCAAGAAGTTCTTCGCGGGCGGCCACAAGTGGTCCGGCCTCGACCCGGAGCGGCTCGGCGCCAAGCCCCCGCTGCGCCGGTCCCGCCGCGTCACCGCTCCCCCCGCCGGCCCTGTCGACCCGAAGGAGGCGTGAGATGTCGAAGCTCGGCAATCTCGGCGCCAGGCTCTACCGCGGTGAGGTCGGCTACGACTTCGTCGGCAAGCGCAAGATCTGGTACGGCATCTCGATACTGATCACCATCACGGCCATCGTCGGCCTGGCGGTGCGCGGCCTGAACATGGGCATCGAGTTCGAGGGCGGCGCCGTCTTCAACACCCCGAAGACGAGCGTCTCGGTCTCCCAGGCCGAGGAGTCCGCGGAGCAGGCGTCCGGCCACGACGCGATCGTCCAGAAGCTGGGCGACGGCGAGATGCGCATCCAGATCGCCGGCGTGGACATCAAGAAGTCCGACCAGATCAAGAAGACGCTCGCCGAGGACCTGGACGTCAAGGCCGGCGACATCAACGCCGACCTGGTGGGCCCCAGTTGGGGTGAGCAGATCGCCAACAAGGCCTGGCAGGGCCTGGCGATCTTCATGGTGCTCGTGGTGATCTACCTCGCCATCGCCTTCGAGTGGCGCATGGCGCTCGCGGCACTGATCGCGCTGATCCACGACATCACCATCACCGTGGGTGTGTACGCGCTGGTCGGCTTCGAGGTCACCCCGGGCACGGTGATCGGTCTGCTGACCATTCTCGGTTACTCGCTCTACGACACGGTGGTGGTCTTCGACAGCTTGAAGGAGCAGTCGAAGGACATCACCAAGCAGACGAGGTACACCTACAGCGAACTCGCCAACCGCAGCATCAACGGCACCCTGGTCCGCTCCATCAACACCACGGTCGTCGCGCTGCTCCCGGTGGCGGGCCTGCTCTTCATCGGTGGCGGTGTCCTGGGCGCCGGCATGCTCAACGACATCTCGCTGTCGCTGTTCGTCGGCCTCGCGGCCGGCGCGTACTCCTCGATCTTCATCGCCACGCCGCTCGTCGCCGACTTCAAGGAGCGCGAGCCGCAGATGAAGGCCCTCAAGAAGCGGGTGCTCGCCAAGCGCGCGGCGGCCGCGGCCAAGGGGGAGTCCGCGGAGACGCAGGAGTTCGCCGGTGACGAGGAGCCGCAGGACGCCGTGGTCGGGGACGCCACTCCGGCCGTCGTCGGTCCCCGCACGCAGCCCGCGTCGCGCGGCCGCGGCAAGGGCCGTCCTTCCGGGAAGCGCCGATGACCGAGCTCGCAGGCGTCACGGAGCTGCTGCTCAGCCGCATCCGTGACGTCCCGGACTACCCGGTGCCGGGCGTGATGTTCAAGGACATCACGCCGCTGCTCGCCGACCCGGTGGCGTTCTCCGCGCTCACGGAGACGCTCGCCGACCTCAGCGTGCGGCACGGCGCCACGAAGATCGTCGGCCTGGAGGCCCGCGGCTTCATCCTCGGCGCCCCGGTCGCACTCCGCGCCGGGCTCGGCTTCATCCCCGTACGCAAGGCGGGCAAGCTCCCCGGAGCGACGCTGAAGCAGAGCTACGACCTGGAGTACGGCAGCGCCGAGATCGAGGTGCACGCCGAGGACCTGGACGCGGGCGACCGCGTCATGGTCATCGACGACGTCCTCGCCACCGGCGGCACCGCGGCGGCCTCGCTGGACCTGATCCGGCGCTCGGGCGCCGAGGTGGCCGGTGTCGCGGTCCTCATGGAGCTCGGCTTCCTCGACGGCCGCCAGAGGCTGGCGCAGGCTCTGGGCGGGGCACCGCTGGAGGCGCTGATCACCGTCTGACAGACGGTCCGCAGGACGGCACGACGGGCGTTCCGGTATCCACCGGGGCGCCCGTCGTCGTCCCGGCCGGTTCCCGCCGGACAGCTCCGGGAATCGGACCATCGCCTCACGCGTTTCTCCAGTACAGAGCTGTCTCACCGGCCCAGGGCGAGCCGACGGTCCAGGATCGATACCATGGACACTTCGGGGCCTGACCGGGGGACCCCGGATCGCGCACAGGGAGCGCTCTTGCCAGACGAGTCCCAGCCACTCACCGCCGCCAAGGCCGCACAGCAGGCCCAGCAGGCCTCGGCGGGGTCAGGCGCGCCCGCGAAGAAGGCAGAAGGCGGGCAGGGCGGCACGGCCGCGCAGCGCGCCCAGGGAGAGGTCGCCCGGGGAGACAAGCCGGCCGAGCAGCCCCGGCCGAAGCCGCCCGCCGACCACCACCCGACGGCCCCCGCGATCCGGCCCGCCACCGGCCAGCCCGCGCGCACGGGCTCCTCCAACCGCGTCCGGGCCCGGCTCGCCCGGCTCGGCGTCCAGCGCTCGAACCCGTACAACCCGGTCCTGGAGCCCCTGCTGCGCATAGTGCGGAGCAACGACCCCAAGATCGAGACGTCCACGCTCCGCCAGATCGAGCGGGCCTACCAGGTCGCCGAGCGCTGGCACCGCGGCCAGAAGCGCAAGAGCGGCGACCCGTACATCACGCACCCGCTCGCCGTGACGACCATCCTCGCCGAGCTGGGCATGGACCCCGCCACCCTGATGGCGGGCCTGCTCCACGACACCGTCGAGGACACCGAGTACGGCCTGGACACCCTCAAGCGCGACTTCGGCGACCAGGTCGCGCTGCTCGTCGACGGCGTCACCAAGCTGGACAAGGTCAAGTTCGGCGAGGCCGCGCAGGCCGAGACCGTCCGCAAGATGGTCGTCGCGATGGCCAAGGACCCGCGCGTCCTGGTCATCAAGCTCGCCGACCGCCTGCACAACATGCGCACGATGCGGTACCTCAAGCGCGAGAAGCAGGAGAAGAAGGCCCGCGAGACCCTGGAGATCTACGCTCCGCTGGCGCACCGCCTGGGCATGAACACCATCAAGTGGGAGCTGGAAGACCTCGCCTTCGCGATCCTCTACCCCAAGATGTACGACGAGATCGTGCGCCTCGTCGCCGAGCGGGCCCCCAAGCGCGACGAGTACCTCGCCATAGTGACCGACGAGGTCCAGGCCGACCTCAGGTCCGCCCGTATCAAGGCCACCGTCACCGGCCGCCCGAAGCACTACTACAGCGTCTACCAGAAGATGATCGTCCGCGGCCGTGACTTCGCGGAGATCTACGACCTGGTGGGCATTCGGGTACTCGTCGACACCGTGCGCGACTGCTACGCCGCGCTCGGCACCGTCCACGCGCGATGGAACCCGGTCCCCGGCCGGTTCAAGGACTACATCGCGATGCCGAAGTTCAACATGTACCAGTCGCTGCACACGACGGTCATCGGTCCCAACGGCAAGCCCGTCGAGCTCCAGATCCGCACGTTCGACATGCACCGCCGCGCCGAGTACGGCATCGCCGCGCACTGGAAGTACAAGCAGGAGGCCGTCGCCGGTGCCTCCAAGGTGCGCACCGACGTGCCGAGGAAGGCCGGCGGCAAGGACGACCACCTCAACGACATGGCGTGGCTGCGCCAGCTCCTCGACTGGCAGAAGGAGACCGAGGACCCCAGCGAGTTCCTGGAGTCCCTGCGCTTCGACCTGTCGCGCAACGAAGTCTTCGTGTTCACGCCGAAGGGCGACGTCATAGCGCTCCCGGCCGGCGCCACCCCCGTCGACTTCTCGTACGCCGTGCACACCGAGGTGGGCCACCGCACCATAGGCGCACGGGTCAACGGCCGCCTCGTACCGCTCGAATCGACCCTGGACAACGGCGACCTCGTGGAGGTCTTCACCTCCAAGGCCGCGGGCGCGGGCCCCTCCCGCGACTGGCTCGGCTTCGTCAAGTCGCCCCGGGCGCGCAACAAGATCCGCGCGTGGTTCTCCAAAGAGCGCCGCGACGAGGCCATCGAGCAGGGCAAGGACGCCATCGCGCGCGCCATGCGCAAGCAGAACCTGCCGATCCAGCGGATCCTCACGGGCGACTCCCTGGTCACCCTCGCCCACGAGATGCGCTATCCGGACATCTCATCGCTGTACGCCGCGATCGGCGAGGGCCACGTCACCGCGCAGTCCGTCGTGCAGAAGCTCGTCCAGGCCCTCGGCGGCGAGGAAGCCGCCAACGAAGACATCGCCGAGAGCGCGCCGCCCTCGCGCGGCCGCAGCAAGCGCCGCTCCAACGCCGACCCGGGTGTCGTGGTCAAGGGCGTCGAGGACGTGTGGGTCAAGCTGGCCCGCTGCTGCACGCCCGTCCCCGGCGACCCCATCATCGGCTTCGTCACGCGTGGCAGCGGAGTGTCGGTGCACCGTAGCGACTGCGTGAACGTGGACTCGCTCTCGCGCGAGCCCGAGCGGATCCTGGAAGTCGAGTGGGCCCCCACCCAGTCGTCGGTCTTCCTGGTCGCCATCCAGGTCGAGGCCCTGGACCGCTCGCGCCTCCTGTCGGACGTCACGCGCATCCTCTCGGACCAGCACGTGAACATCCTGTCGGCGGCCGTGCAGACCTCCCGCGACCGCGTCGCCACCAGCCGCTTCACCTTCGAGATGGGCGACCCCAAGCACCTCGGTCACGTGCTCAAGGCCGTCAGGGGAGTGGAGGGCGTGTACGACGTCTACCGGGTGACGTCGGCGCGCAGGCCGTAAACGCGGTACTACGTAGAGGGGCTCCCGCACGCGATGTGCGGGAGCCCCTCTACGTAGCAACCGGAGAACTCAGCCGCCGAACTCGTGCAGACCCTTCAGCGCCTGGTCGAGAAGCGCCTGACGGCCGTCCAGCTCCTTCTGGAGCTTGTCGGCCTTGGCGTTGTTGCCCGCGGCGCGCGCCTTGTCGATCTGCTCGACCAGCTTGTCCACGGCAGCCTGCAGCTGCCCGGTGAGACCCTCGGCACGCGCACGTGCCTCCGGGTTCGTCCGGCGCCACTCGGCCTCCTCGGACTCCTGCAGCGCCCGCTCCACCGCGTGCATGCGGCCCTCGACCTTCGGGCGGGCGTCACGCGGGACGTGGCCGATGGCCTCCCAGCGCTCGTTGATGGCCCGGAACGCGGCACGCGCCGACTTCAGGTCCGTCACCGGGACGAGCTTCTCGGCCTCGGCGGCCAGCTCCTCCTTGAGCTTCAGGTTCTCGCCCTGCTCGGCGTCGCGCTCCGCGAAGACCGAGCTGCGCGCCGCGAAGAAGACGTCCTGGGCGCCGCGGAAGCGGTTCCACAGATCGTCCTCGTGCTCGCGCTGGGCGCGGCCCGCCGCCTTCCAGTCGGCCATCAGCTCGCGGTACCGCGCGGCCGTCGGGCCCCAGTCCGTCGAGCTCGACAGCGCCTCGGCCTCGGCGACCAGCTTCTCCTTGGCCTTGCGGGCCTCCTCGCGCTGCGCGTCCAGCGAGGCGAAGTGCGCCTTGCGGCGCTTGGAGAACGCCGAGCGCGCGTGCGAGAAGCGGTGCCACAGTTCGTCGTCCGACTTGCGGTCCAGACGCGGCAGACCCTTCCAGGTGTCCACCAGGGCCCGCAGCCGCTCACCGGCCGCCCGCCACTGCTCGCTCTGGGCCAGCTCCTCGGCCTCGACGACCAGGGCCTCCTTGGCGTGCCGCGCCTCGTCGGACTGCTTGGCCTTCTGCGCCTTGCGCTCCTCGCGGCGCGCCTCGACGGTCTCCACCAGCTTGTCGAGCCGCTTGCTCAGGGCGTCCAGATCACCGACCGCGTGCGCCTCGTCGACCTGCTGACGCAGGTGGTCGATGGCGGTCATCGCGTCCTTGGCCGACAGATCGGTCGTCTTCACCCGGCGCTCGAGAAGTCCGATCTCGACGACCAGACCGTCGTACTTGCGCTCGAAGTAGGCAAGGGCCTCGTCGGGAGATCCTGCCTGCCACGAACCGACCACTCGCTCGCCGCCGTCGGCCGTACGCACGTACACGGTCCCCGTCTCGTCGACGCGGCCCCACGGGTCGCTGCTCACAGCGCCTCCTCCACATGATGCCTGCGCAGGCCCTCGGGGCCCCCGGCATCGTCCACAGTTTCGTCACCGCCAACATAGGCGACCGGCGGGGCGGCTGTCCGCATCCCGCACGACCGAAGTTTGCCTGGCGGCGCTCAGGATTTGGTGACGGTGGCCTTGTCGATGACGACCGTCGCGTTCGGGGCGCCGTCGCCCTGCCCGCTGCTCTCGCCGGCGGCGGCGATCTTCTTCAGGACCTTCATCCCGGAATCGGAAATGGTCCCGAACGGTGTGTAGTCGGGCGGGAGCTGACTGTCCTGGTAGACGAGGAAGAACTGGCTGCCGCCGGTGTTCCTGCCCTTCTTCGCCCGGGCGTTGTACTGGTTCGCCATGGCGACCGTGCCGGCCGGATACACGTTCCCCTTCAGGCGCTTGTCCTTCAGGTTCTCGTCCGGGATCGTGTAGCCGGGGGAGCCCTTCCCGGTCCCCTGCGGGTCGCCGCACTGGAGGACGTAGATGCCGCCGGTGGTCAGGCGGTGGCACTTGGTGTGATCCAGGTAGCCCTTGTTCACCAGGAAGTTGAAGGAGTTGACGGTGCGCGGGGCCTTCGCCGCGTCGAGGTCGAGGCCGATCTCACCGCACGTCGTCTTCAAACTCATGGTGTAGTCGGCGGACTTGTCGATCGTGAGCGCCGGCTCCTTCTTGAAGCTGAGCGGCTTCACCTTGCCCGGCGCCGCCTTCGCGCACGGGTCCTTGGGCGCGCTGCTCGCCTGCGCGTTCGCGTCGTCCTTCGTGTCGTCCCCGTCGAAGGCCCCCGCCGCGTACGACACGGCGCCACCGGCCACGACCACCGCGAGCGTCCCCGCGATCACCGCGTTGCGCGCCCGTACCCGGCGCCGTGCGGCCTCGCGCCGCTCCTGCTGCCGCAGCCGCTTCTCCCGCGCGAGCTGCTTGCGCCGCTGTTCCTGGCTGACCACCGGCTCTTCTCCCCTTCTCCCGCGCATGTCTCGTCATACGCTGCGTAGTGCCCCGTACCGTATATGGGTTACCTGTGGAATCGGCAGCGCCGGTAGGCTCTGATCTGCCGCGTTCTCCCGCCAGGGGCCGCGGCTCCCTCCCACCGGACGACGAATGAAGGACGATCGTGCTGATTGCCGGGTTCCCCGCCGGGGCCTGGGGCACCAACTGCTACGTGGTCGCCCCCGCCGCAGGCGAGGAGTGCGTGATCATCGACCCGGGCCACCAGGCCGCCCAGGGAGTCGAGGACGCACTCAAGAAGCATCGGCTCAAGCCCGTCGCGGTCATCCTCACCCACGGCCACATCGACCACGTCGCCTCGGTCGTCCCGGTGTGCGGAGCGCACGACGTCCCCGCGTGGATCCACCCCTCCGACCGGTACATGATGAGCGACCCGGAGAAGGCCCTCGGGCGCTCCATCGGGATGCCGCTCATGGGCGAGCTGACGGTGGGGGAGCCCGACGACCTGCGCGAGCTGACCGACGGCGCCGGGCTGAAGCTGGCAGGCCTCGACTTCACCGTCGCGCACGCGCCGGGCCATACGAAGGGGTCGGTGACCTTCCAGATGCCCGAGACGGCCGAGATCCCCTCGGTCTTCTTCTCGGGCGATCTGCTCTTCGCCGGCTCCATCGGACGCACCGACCTGCCCGGCGGCAGCCACCCCGAGATCCTCCAGTCGCTGGCCCGCGTGTGCCTGCCGCTCGACGACTCGACCGTGGTGCTGTCCGGCCACGGCCCCCAGACATCCATCGGCCAGGAGCGCGCCACCAACCCGTATCTGCGGCAGGTGGCCGCCGGCCTGGGTCCGGACGACACGTCCGCCCCGCGACGAGGAATGTGACGAGAGAACTCCCGTGAGCACCTTCAAGGCCCCCAAGGGCACGTACGACCTGCTTCCCCCCGACTCCGCGAAGTTCCTCGCGGTGCGCGAGGCGATCGCCGCGCCGCTGCGCGACTCCGGCTACGGCTACATCGAGACGCCCGGCTTTGAGAACGTCGAGCTGTTCGCGCGCGGTGTCGGTGAGTCCACCGACATCGTCACCAAGGAGATGTACGCCTTCACGACCAAGGGCGGCGACGAGCTCGCGCTGCGCCCCGAAGGCACCGCGTCCGTGCTGCGCGCGGCCCTGGAGGGCAACCTCCACAAGGCGGGCAACCTCCCCGTCAAGCTCTGGTACTCGGGCTCCTACTACCGGTACGAGCGCCCCCAGAAGGGCCGCTACCGCCACTTCTCCCAGGTCGGCGCCGAGGCGATCGGCGCCGAGGACCCGGCGCTCGACGCCGAGCTGATCATCCTCGCCGACCAGGCCTACCGCGCCCTCGGCCTGCGGAACTTCCGCATCCTGCTCAACTCGCTGGGCGACAAGGAGTGCCGCCCCGTCTACCGCGCCGCGCTCCAGGAGTTCCTGCGCGGCCTGGACCTGGACGAGGAGACACGTCGACGTATCGACATCAACCCGCTCCGGGTCCTCGACGACAAGCGCGCCGAGGTCCAGAAGCAGCTGGTGGGCGCTCCGTCGCTGCGCGAGTACCTGTGCGACGCGTGCAAGGCGTACCACGAGCAGGTCCGCGAGCTGATCACGGCGGCGGGCGTCGCCTTCGAGGACGACGAGAAGCTCGTCCGCGGCCTGGACTACTACACCCGCACCACCTTCGAGTTCGTTCACGACGGCCTGGGCTCGCAGTCCGCGGTCGGCGGCGGCGGCCGCTACGACGGCCTGTCCGAGATGATCGGCGGCCCGTCGCTGCCCTCGGTCGGCTGGGCGCTCGGCGTGGACCGCACGTTGCTCGCCCTGGAGGCGGAGGGCGTCGAGCTCGAACTGCCCGCGTCGACCAGCGTCTTCGCGGTACCGCTCGGCGACGAGGCGCGCCGCGTCCTCTTCGCCAAGGTGACCGAGCTGCGGAGGGCCGGGGTCGCGGCCGACTTCTCGTACGGCGGGAAGGGCCTCAAGGGCGCGATGAAGAACGCCAACCGCTCGGGCGCGCGCTTCACCGTCGTCGCCGGCGAGCGCGACCTGGCGGACGGCGTCGTCCAGCTCAAGGACATGGAGTCCGGGGAACAGGACGCCGTGGCGGTGGACGACATCGTGACGGTCCTGAAGGACCGGCTCGGAAAGTAGCGCCACACGGACGACGGCGGTCGGGGGTGAGGTCACGGGGCGAGCCCGCGGCCTCACCCCCTTCGTCCCCCGTCCGTGCCTCCTTATGTCCATCGAACGGTGGACCCACAGGCGCATACGGCACAATGTGCGTGCCCGCGGACACCTCGAGCGACGGAACGGCGTGATGAGCAAAACGATGTCAGCGAAGGACGACGCCTCGGACGAGCGGAAGCGCACGGACGCTCCCGGCGCCGTCGGCGGCAGTCGCGCGCTCGCCCTGCTGCTGGTGATCACGGGCGCCGCCGGGCTGCTCGCCTCCTGGGTGATCACCATCGACAAGTTCGAGCTCCTGAAGGACCCGAACTTCCAGCCGGGCTGCAGCATCAACCCCGTCGTCGCCTGCGGCAGCATCATGAAGAGCGAGCAGGCCGAGGCCTTCGGCTTCCCCAACCCGATGCTGGGCCTGGTCACCTACGGCATCGTGATCTGCGTCGGCATGAGCCTCCTCGCCGGAGCCCGCTTCCCCCGCTGGTACTGGCTCACGTTCAACGCGGGCGCGCTCTTCGGCGTCGGGTTCTGCACCTGGCTGATGATCCAGTCGCTCTACCACATCAACGCGCTCTGCCTCTGGTGCACGCTGGCCTGGATCGCCACGCTCCTGATGTTCTGGTACATCACGTCCTTCAACATCCGGGCCGGTTTCCTGCCCGCACCGGCCTGGGCCAAGAGCTTCCTTGCCGACTTCACCTGGGCGCTGCCGGTGATGCACACCGGCGTCATCGCGATGCTGATCCTCACCCGCTGGGGCGCCGACCTCTGGGCCTGACCGGCGCCCGGAGGGATTGTCAGTGGGGTGACATAGGGTTCTGAACGTGGAGCCCGACCTGTTCACCGCCGCAGCCGAAGACCGCCAGGAGAAGGATCCGTCCAGCAGCCCCCTGGCCGTCCGGATGCGCCCGCGTACCCTCGACGAAGTCGTCGGCCAGCAGCATCTGCTGAAGCCGGGCTCGCCCCTGCGCCGCCTCGTCGGCGAGGGCGGCGGCGGCCCCGCCGGACCCTCGTCGGTCTTCCTGTGGGGCCCGCCCGGCATCGGCAAGACGACCCTCGCGTACGTGGTCTCCAAGGCCACGAACAAGCGCTTCGTCGAGCTGTCCGCGATCACCGCGGGCGTGAAGGAAGTGCGCGCGGTCATCGACGGCGCCCGTCGGGCCATGGGCGGCCACGGCAAGGAGACCGTCCTCTTCCTCGACGAGATCCACCGCTTCAGCAAGGCCCAGCAGGACTCCCTCCTGCCCGCCGTCGAGAACCGCTGGGTGACGCTCATCGCGGCGACCACCGAGAATCCGTACTTCTCGATCATCTCGCCGCTCCTCTCCCGCTCCCTGCTCCTCACCCTCGAACCGCTCACCGACGACGACCTGCGCGCCCTGCTGCGCCGGGCGCTCATCGACGAGCGGGGCCTGGCCGGCGCGGTCGAGCTGCCCGAGGAGGCCGAGGAGCACCTGCTCCGCATCGCCGGCGGTGACGCCCGCCGCGTGCTCACCGCCCTGGAGGCGGGCGCGGGCTCGGCCCTCGCCAAGGGCGAGCAGGAGATCACCCTCCAGACCTTGGAGGAGTCGGTCGACCGGGCCGCCGTGAAGTACGACCGCGACGGCGACCAGCACTACGACGTCGCGAGCGCCCTCATCAAGTCCATCCGCGGCTCGGACGTGGACGCCGCCCTGCACTATCTGGCCCGCATGATCGAGGCGGGCGAGGACCCCCGCTTCATCGCCAGGCGCCTGATGATCTCCGCCAGCGAGGACATCGGCCTCGCCGACCCGACCGCGCTGCCCATCGCCGTCGCCGCCGCCCAGGCCGTCGCCATGATCGGCTTCCCCGAGGCCGCGCTCACCCTCAGCCACGCCACGATCGCCCTGGCCCTCGCCCCCAAGTCGAATGCCGCGACGATCGCGATCCAGCAGGCCCAGGCCGACATCCGCGGCGGCCTCGCCGGACCCGTCCCGCCCCATCTGCGCGACGGCCACTACAAGGGCGCGGCCAAGCTCGGCCACGCCCAGGGCTATGTGTATCCGCACGACGTCCCCGGCGGCATCGCCGCCCAGCAGTACGCACCGGACACCATCGAGGGCAAGCGCTACTACCAGCCGACGAGGTACGGGGCGGAGGCCAGATACGCCGACGTGGTCGAGCGGGTCCGCGCCCGCCTCAAGGGCGAGCAGCCCGAGGGCTGAGGCATCTCGCCGCACCCGGTATAGTTGTCCGGAGCGCTGCGTCCCGTGTCCGGTCTCGTACCGGCACCACCAGAACGGGACATCCAGCCGGAGCCCCACCGCCGCGAGGCAAGGGGGATCCAGGAGCGTCGCGCACCGTCGAAGGTGTCGCGGGCAGCCCACCACCACCCCGGAACCCCGGGAATCGGTCGGTGGGCCACTCGCGTGCTGCACATTGTGCCCAGACCAGGGAGCGGCTGCCGGGCCCGTCCGTCAGGACGAGCCGGGTTTCCCAGGCTGCGGATTGCGACCTCCCCTAACCACTGGTGAAGCCGATTTCCTTAGAACAGAGAGGTTGGTTCATGCCGAACCAGTCCCGCCCCAAGGTCAAGAAGTCGCGTGCTCTTGGCATCGCGCTGACCCCGAAGGCCGTCAAGTACTTCGAGGCCCGCCCCTACCCGCCGGGCGAGCACGGCCGTGGGCGCAAGCAGAACTCGGACTACAAGGTCCGTCTGCTCGAGAAGCAGCGGCTGCGCGCGCAGTACGACCTCTCCGAGCGCCAGCTCGTCCGTGCCTACGAGCGTGCGTCCAAGACGCAGCTCAAGACCGGTGAGGCCCTGGTCATCGAGCTGGAGCGTCGTCTCGACGCCCTGGTTCTGCGTTCGGGCATCGCCCGCACGATCTACCAGGCCCGCCAGATGGTCGTGCACGGCCACATCGAGGTCAACGGCGGCAAGGTCGACAAGCCGTCGTACCGCGTCCGTCCCGACGACGTCGTGATGGTCCGCGAGCGCAGCCGTGAGAAGCCGCTGTTCCAGGTCGCGCGCGAGGGTGGCTTCGCCCCCGACGGCGAGATCCCGCGCTACCTCCAGGTGAACCTGAAGGCCCTGGCCTTCCGCCTGGACCGCGACCCGAACCGCAAGGAGATCCCCGTGATCTGCGACGAGCAGCTCGTCGTCGAGTACTACGCCCGCTGACCCGGACGTAGCTCACCCTTCCGCAGCCCGTCGCCTCCCCGCCCTTCGTGGTGGGGGAGGCGGCGGGTTCGGTCGTTCCCGGGGCCGCCGCGCAGCGCCCGGGCCACCGCCGCCTCCAGGCCGAGCGCGGCCCCCGCGCGCACGCACTCCTCGTACCGCTCGTCGCCGAGCGCCTCGCGGGCCTGCCGCTCACAGAGCACGTGCGGCCCGCCGAAATGGACCGAGCCGAACAGCGGCAGCCCCACCGCGGTCCAGATACGGGACGCGGCGCCCTGCAGCACCGCCGCCTCGACCGGATCACCCTCCGCCGCGGTGAACAGCGCCAGCAGCTCGATGGACAGGACCATGCCGAGCAGATCGTGGAAGCGGTGGTCGAGATCCAGCGACTCGGTGAGCAGCTCGCGCGCCGTCGCCGCCTCGCCGCGGGTCCACGCCGCGTAGCCGAGGACGTAGAGGGCGTACGCGAGGGTCCAGCGCTCGCCGTGGTCCTCGCAGACCCGGCGCACGTCCTCGCAGAGCTCCACCGCGGCGGCGAGCTCGCCGCGGAAGGCCAGCACCATGGCGAGCTCGGTCTGTCCCATCAGGACGTTGCTGTTGAGCTCGCCGATCTCCCGGTACCGCTCCAGCGCCGCGCGCAGCAGTGTCTCCGCGCGCGGCAGGTCGTCCGTGACCAGGGCCAGACAGCCGATGCGGTGCTCCGCGTACGCCGCCGCGATCGCGCTGCCCGTGTGCTGCGCGCCGTCACGGCACTCGTGCAGCGCAGCCAGCGCGGCGACCGCGTCGCCCTGCAGCACCGCCACATAGCCGAGCACCCACAGCGCCTTGAGCCGCGGCTCCTCGTGGCCGCCGTCGAGCTCCAGGGCCCGGTCCAGCCAGTGCCTGCCCTCCGTGAGCCGTCCGCAGCCGACCCAGTAGAACCACAGCGTCCCGGCGAGGTACTGCCCCAGGTGGGTCTCGTCCCGCTCGGCCAGACAGAACTCCAACGCGGCCCGCAGATTGGGCAGTTCGGCGTCGACGAGCGCGGCGATCTCCTGTTGGCGCGGCGAGAACCAGTCCAGCTCGCACCAGGTGGCGAACCCCAGGTACCAGTCGCGGTGCCTGCGCCGCATCCGTGCGCCCTCGCCCGCCGCCTCCAGCCAGTCGGCGCCGTAGGCCCTGACCGTGTCGAGCATGCGGTAGCGCACCCCCGAGGGCCCCTCCTCGCGGGTGAGGACCGACTGCGCGAGGAGCTCGTCCAGTACGTCGAGCACGTCGTCGGCGGGCAGCCCGTTCCCGGCGCAGACGTATTCGGCGGCCTCCAGGTCGAACTGTCCGGCGAACACCGAGAGACGTGACCACAGCAGCCTCTCCCGCGGCGCGCACAGCTCGTGGCTCCAGCCGATCGCGGTCCGCAGCGTCTGGTGACGCGCCGGGGTGTCGCGCCGGGCGCCGGTGAGCAGCCGGAACCGGTCGTCGAGCCGGGCGAGGAGCTGCGCGGGCGAGAGCGCCCGCAGCCGTCCCGCGGCCAGCTCCACGGCGAGCGGGATGCCGTCGAGGCGCCGGCACAGCTCCATGACGTCCGCGCGGTTGCCGTCGTCGAGGACGAAACCGGGCAGACCGGCCGTCGCACGGTCGGTGAAGAGCGCGGCCGCCTCCGGGTCCGGCATCGGCGCCAGCGGGAAGAGCCGCTCGCCCTCGGTCTCCAGCGGCCTGCGCCCCACGGCGAGCACCCGCAGCCCGGGGGAGTGCACCAGCAGATCGCGCACCAGCGGGGCGCAGGCGTCGACGAGGTGCTCGAAACCGTCGACGACGAGCAGCAGTTCCCGCTCCGCGAGGTGCCCGAGCAGCACCTGGCGCGGCGGCCTCTTCGTGTGGTCCGTCAGCTCCAGGGCCTCGACGACCGCGTGATCGAGCAGGTCCGGGTCCCGGAGCGCCGTGAGATCCACCAGCCAGGCGCCGTCGCGCGATCCGTGCCGCGCCGCGGCCCGCACGGCCAGCCGGGACTTCCCGACCCCGCCGACCCCGGTGACCGTGACCAGCCGCCCGGCCTCCAACGCGGCGGCGAGCTCGGTGAGTTCGGTCTCGCGCCCGACGAAGGCGTTCAGTTCCAGGGGGAGATTGCCGGGCTGAGAAGGTCGCATGGGGTACGGAGCGTACCCAGTCGAATGCGCTCCGTACAATCACGCCGGGCAACTCCTGGGCAAGCGGCGGGGAATGCGGTACAGAGCGATGCCACCGGCGCGATAGGGTCGGAGGACGACTTTTTTGATGTTCAGGTACGAAGTTCAGGGACGAGATTCAGGGAGCGGTGCCAAGTGTCCGGTGGAGAGGTTGCCGGGATCCTGGTGGCCGTCTTCTGGGCGATCCTGGTCTCCTTCCTCGCGGTGGCACTGGCGAGGCTGGCCCAGACGCTCAGGGCGACCACCAAGCTCGTCGCGGACGTGACCGAGCAGGCGGTGCCCCTGCTGGCGGACGCCTCCACCGCGGTGCGCTCCGCGCAGACGCAGATCGACCGCGTCGACGCCATCGCCTCCGACGTCCAGGAGGTCACGTCGAACGCGTCGGCGCTGTCCACCACGGTCGCCTCCACCTTCGGCGGCCCGCTGGTCAAGGTGGCCGCTTTCGGGTACGGCGTGCGCAGGGCCATCAGCCGCAAGGCCGCCCCCGCGGCAGAGGAAATGCCCGCCAAGCCGTCCCGTCGTACGGTGATCGTGGGCCGAACCGTCCCGTCCGCACGGCGGACCAAGCGGGCCAACCGGAGTAAGAGGGACTGACGCAGCGATGTTCCGCCGTACGTTCTGGTTCACCGCGGGCGCAGCCGCCGGCGTATGGGCCACCACCAAGGTCAACCGCAAGCTCAAGCAGCTGACCCCCGAGAGCCTCGCCGCGCAGGCCGCGAACAAGGCGATCGAGACGGGCCACCGCCTGAAGGACTTCGCGCTCGACATCCGCGACGGCATGGCCGAGCGCGAGGCCGAACTGGACGAGGCGCTGGGGCTGCGGGACCACCCCGACGCCGAGCTGCCCGCCTCGCGCCGCTTCGCGGTCATCGAGAACCATCTCAGCAAGAACCCCAGCAGTAACACGAACCACAAGAAGACGCAGTACAACTGGAATGAGGACCACTGATGGAGTCGGCTGAAATCCGCCGCCGCTGGCTGAGCTTCTTCGAGGAGCGCGGGCACACCGTCGTCCCTTCGGCGTCGCTCATCGCGGACGACCCGACTCTGCTGCTCGTCCCCGCCGGCATGGTGCCCTTCAAGCCCTACTTCCTGGGTGAGGTCAAGCCGCCCGCGCCGCGCGTCACCAGCGTGCAGAAGTGCGTGCGCACGCCCGACATCGAAGAGGTCGGCAAGACCACGCGCCACGGCACGTTCTTCCAGATGTGCGGCAACTTCTCCTTCGGCGACTACTTCAAGGAAGGCGCCATCACGCTTTCCTGGGAGCTGCTGACCAGCCCCGTCGAGAAGGGCGGCTTCGGCCTCGACCCCGAGCGGCTGTGGATCACGGTCTACCTCGACGATGACGAGGCCGAGCAGATCTGGCGCGAGAAGGTCGGCGTCCCCGCCGAGCGCATCCAGCGCCTGGGCAAGAAGGACAACTTCTGGTCCATGGGCGTGCCCGGACCCTGCGGCCCCTGCTCGGAGATCAACTACGACCGCGGCCCGGAGTTCGGCGTCGAGGGCGGCCCCGCCGTCAACGACGAGCGCTACGTGGAGATCTGGAACCTGGTCTTCATGCAGTACGAGCGCGGCGAGGGCACCTCGAAGGAGGACTTCGAGATCCTCGGCGAGCTGCCGACCAAGAACATCGACACCGGTCTCGGTCTCGAGCGTCTCGCCATGATCCTCCAGGGCGTACAGAACATGTACGAGACGGACACCCTGCGCGTCGTCATGGACAAGGCCACCGAGCTCACCGGCGTGCGCTACGGCGCCGAGCACGGCACGGACGTCTCCCTGCGCGTGGTCGCCGACCACATCCGTACGTCCACGATGCTCATCGGCGACGGCGTCACCCCCGGCAACGAGGGCCGCGGCTACGTGCTGCGCCGCATCATGCGCCGCGCCATCCGCAACATGCGTCTGCTCGGCGCCACCGGTCCTGTCGTCAAGGACCTCGTCGACGTCGTGATCGAGACGATGGGCCAGCAGTACCCGGAGCTCGTCACCGACCGCAAGCGCATCGAGACCGTCGCCCTCGCCGAAGAGGCCGCCTTCCTCAAGGCCATCAAGGGCGGCACGAACATCCTCGACACCGCCGTCACCGAGACCAAGGCCGCCGGCGGCAAGGTCCTCTCCGGCGACAAGGCGTTCCTGCTGCACGACACGTGGGGCTTCCCCATCGACCTCACCCTGGAGATGGCCGCCGAGCAGGGCCTCTCCGTGGACGAGGACGGGTTCCGCCGCCTCATGAAGGAGCAGCGGGACCGCGCCAAGGCCGACGCCATGGCCAAGAAGACCGGCCACGCCGACCTGCACGCCTACCGCGAGATCGCCGACACCTCCGGCGCCACCGACTTCACCGGCTACTCCCTCACGGAGAACGAGGCCCAGATCGTCGGCCTGCTGGTCAACGGCGTCTCCTCGCCCGCCGCCACCGAGGGCGACGAGGTCGAGATCGTCCTCGACCGCACCCCGTTCTACGCCGAGGGCGGCGGCCAGATCGGCGACACCGGCCGCATCCGCCTGGACAGCGGCGCGATCGTCGAGATCCGTGACGTGCAGAAGCCGGTGCCCGGCGTGCACGTCCACAAGGGTGTCGTCCAGGTCGGCGAGATCACCGTGGGCGCCCCGGTGTGGGCGTCGATCGACGCCCACCGCCGCCGCGCCATCGCCCGCGCCCACTCCGCCACGCACCTCACCCACCAGGCGCTGCGCGACGCGCTCGGCCCGACGGCCGCCCAGGCCGGTTCCGAGAACCAGCCCGGCCGCTTCCGCTTCGACTTCGGTTCGCCGTCCGCCGTGCCCACGGCCGTGATGACGGACGTCGAGCAGAAGATCAACTCGGTGCTCTCCAGGGAACTGGACGTCCAGGCCGAGGTCATGTCGATCGACGACGCCAAGAAGCAGGGCGCCATCGCCGAGTTCGGCGAGAAGTACGGCGAGCGCGTGCGCGTCGTCACCATCGGCGACTTCTCCAAGGAGCTGTGCGGCGGTACGCACGTCCACAACACCGCCCAGCTCGGTCTGGTGAAGCTCCTCGGCGAGTCCTCCATCGGCTCCGGCGTGCGCCGCATCGAGGCGCTGGTCGGCGTCGACGCGTACAACTTCCTCGCCAAGGAGCACACGGTCGTCGCCCAGCTCCAGGAGCTGGTCAAGGGCCGCCCCGAGGAGCTGCCCGAGAAGATCTCCGGCATGCTCGCCAAGCTGAAGGACGCCGAGAAGGAGATCGAGAAGTTCCGCGCGGAGAAGGTCCTCCAGGCCGCCGCCGGTCTCGTCGAGTCCGCCAAGGACGTGCGCGGTGTCGCCCTCGTCACCGGGCAGGTGCCGGACGGCACGGGCGCCGACGACCTGCGCAAGCTGGTCCTCGACGTGCGCGGCCGCATCCAGGGCGACCGCCCGGCCGTCGTCGCGCTCTTCACCACGGCCAACGGCCGGCCGCTGACGGTCATCGCCACCAACGAAGCCGCCCGTGAGCGCGGCTTCAAGGCCGGCGACCTGGTCCGTACGGCTGCCAAGACCCTCGGCGGCGGTGGCGGCGGCAAGCCGGACGTCGCCCAGGGCGGCGGCCAGAACCCGGCCGCCATCGGCGACGCCATCGCCGCCGTCGAGCGCCTCGTCACCGAGACGGCCTGATGACGGAGCCGGCAGGCCGGTCGGGGGGCATGCGCCGCGGCCGCCGCCTCGCCATCGACGTCGGGGACGCCCGGATCGGGGTCGCCTCGTGCGACCCCGACGGGATCCTCGCCACGCCGGTGGAGACGGTGCCGGGGCGCGATGTCCCGGCCGCCCAGCGCCGCTTGAAGCAGCTCGCCGACGAGTACGAGCCGATCGAGATCGTCGTCGGCCTCCCTCGCTCCCTCAACGGGGGCGAGGGCCCGGCGGCCGCCAAGGTCCGCGCGTTCACCCGGGACCTCGCCCGCATGGTCGCCCCCATTGCGGTGAGGCTCGTGGACGAGAGGATGACCACAGTGACGGCCAGTCAGGGGCTGCGCGCCTCCGGCGTGAAGTCCAAAAAGGGCAGGTCTGTCATCGATCAGGCGGCGGCCGTGATCATCCTTCAGCAGGCCCTGGAGTCCGAACGGGCGTCAGGTAAAGCTCCCGGCGAGGGCGTCGAAGTGGTCATCTGATCGCGATACGGTAACGTTCCGCGCGATGCGGCGGCGTTCGAACAGCCGCCGCACGGCATCAAGAGGCGGAACGGTTGCCCGGCCATCCCGACGGCGGCCCCGCCTCGCGGCATGTAGGGGATCGATGACTGAGTATGGCCGGGGTCCAGGCTCCGAACCGTGGCATCCGGAGGACCCGTTGTACGGGGACCGCGGATGGGGAGGACAGGAGCCTTCGGGCGGCACGTCCACCTACGGCGGCCAGGGGCAGTACCACCCTCAGCAGCCGCACCAGCATCAGCAGCCGCACCACCAGCAGCAGCCGTCGCACGAGTCCCAGTACGGCGGTGACTGGAGCACCGGACAGCAGCAGGCCTACGGTCAGCAACAGCAGTACGGCGGCCAGCAGCAGTACAACGGCGACCCCGGGCAGGGCTACAACGGAGGCTCGGGCCAGGGCTACGACGGCAACTCCGGCCAGGGTTACAACGGCGGCCCCGAGCACGGCTACAACGGTGGCAACGGTGGCTGGGACACCGGTCAGCAGGGCCAGGTCCCGTACAGCGCCGACCCCATGGACCCCTACGGCGGCCAGCAGGCCGGCTACGGCTCGGAGAGCCACGACTACTACTCCACGCCGGACGCCTACTCGCCGCCGGAGCCGCCCGGCCGCCGCCGCTCGCCCGAGCCCCCCGAGTCCGAATCCGGGCCCGAAGCCGAGACGGACTGGGACCCGGGCCCCGACCAGGGCGAGCACGCCTTCTTCGCGGGCGACGACGCCGAGGACGACGACGGGGCCGGCCGCCGGGGCGACCGGCGCGGCGGCCGTGGCGGAAAGAAGCCCAAGAAGCGCCGCAACGGCTGCGCCTGTCTGGTCGTCACGCTGGTGTTCGGCGGCGGCCTCGGCGGAGTCGGCTACTTCGGCTACCAGTTCTATCAGGATCGTTTCGGCACGGCGCCGGACTACGCGGGCGAGGGCTCGGGGACGGCCGTCGTCGAGATCCCCAAGGCCTCCAGCGGATACGCGATCGGGCAGAAGCTGAAGGACGCGGGCGTCGTCAAGAGCGTCGACGCGTTCGTCTCCGCCCAGGGGCAGCACCAGCAGGGCAAGTCCATTCAGTCGGGCGTCTACACGCTCAAGAAGCACATGTCCGCGAAGAGCGCCGTCGCGCTGATGCTCAACCCGAAGAGCCGCAGCAACCTCATCATTCCCGAGGGCCGGCGGAACGTCTGGGTCTACGAACAGATCGACGACCGCCTCGACGTGGCCAAGGGCACCACGGAAAACGTGGCCAAGAAGGAATGGCGGAGCCTCGGACTTCCCGCCTGGGCCAATACGAACAAGGACATCAAGGACCCCCTGGAAGGGTTCCTCTATCCCTCCAGCTATCCGGTCGCCAAGGGCCAGAAGCCCGCGGACGTCCTCAAGAACATGGTCGCCCACGCGACGGAGAAGTACGACGAGCTCGGCCTCGCTTCCAAGGCCAAGGACCTGAACCTCAAGAATCCGCTCGAACTTCTCACCGTGGCGAGCCTGGTCCAGGCCGAAGGCAAGTACAAGCACGACTTCGAGAAGGTCGCCACGGTCGTCTACAACCGCCTGAAGCCCAACAACACCGAGACGTACGGTCTGTTGGACTTCGACTCGACGGTGAACTACCTGCGCGGGAAGTCCGAGTTGGCGACGGGCTCGGTCGACGAGCTCCGCAAGCTCAAGGACCCGTACAACACGTACAAGATCAAGGGTCTGCCGCCCGGGCCGATCGGAAACCCGGGCGAGGTGGCGCTGAATTCGGCACTGCATCCCGCCGAGGGCGACTGGTACTACTTCGTCTCCGTCAGCGAGGACAAGACGCTCTTCGCCGAAACGAACGAGGAACAGAACCGGAACCGCGAGAAATACCTGAAGGGACAATGAGCGCGCAGCAGCGACGAGCCGCAGTCCTCGGCTCTCCGATCGCCCATTCACTCTCCCCGGTGCTGCACAGCGCGGCGTACGAGGAATTGGGCCTGAGCGACTGGACGTACGACCGTTTCGAGACCGACGAGGCGGCACTGCCCGAATTCGTCGGGAAACTCGGCCCCGAATGGGCGGGGCTCTCGCTGACCATGCCGTTGAAGCGGGCGATCATGCCGCTGCTCGACGAGATCAGTGAGACCGCCGCGTCCGTCGAGGCGGTGAACACGGTGGTGTTCGGCCCCGACGGCCGGCGCACCGGCGACAACACCGACATCCCGGGCATGGTCGCCGCGCTCCGCGAGCACGGCATCGAGCAGGTCGAGTCCGCCGCGATCCTTGGCGCGGGCGCCACCGCGTCGTCGGCGCTGGCCGCGCTCGCGCGGATCTGCACGGGCGAGGTCGTCGTGTACGTGCGCAGCGACGCCCGCGCCGCCGAGATGCGGCAGTGGGGCGAGCGGCTCGACGTGGAGGTCAGGACCGAGGCTTGGGAGGACGCCCGCGAGGCGCTGACCGCCCCCCTGGTGATCGCCACGACCCCGGCGGGCACCACGGACGCGCTGGCCGGCCTGGTCCCCGAGCGGCCCGCCACCCTCTTCGACGTGCTGTACGACCCGTGGCCCACCGATCTCGCGGCGCGCTGGTCGGCGTACGGCGGGGCGGTCGTCAGCGGACTCGACCTCCTCGTCCACCAGGCCGTGCTCCAGGTCGAGCAGATGACGGGTCGCGCGCCCGCGCCGCTCGCCGCCATGCGCAGGGCGGGGGAGCGCGCGCTCGCCGCCCGGTAAATCCCTGGTCGCGCCGTGGTCGAGGCGTGGCCGAGGGGTGGCCCGAGGACGTCCGTCAGATGGACCGGACGGCAGGTCGCGCCTCAGGTCGTGGGAGGATCGGGGGTGGCGGGCCAGGGCCGCGCACCCGGCCGCGCCGTCGAAGACCGCAGTTCGAGGCGCGAGCATGAGGAGCACACCGTTGAGCAGGTTGCGTTGGCTGACCGCGGGGGAGTCGCACGGACCCGCGCTTGTCGCGACGTTGGAGGGTCTTCCCGCCGGCGTGCCGATCACGACGGAGATGGTGGCGGATCATCTGGCGCGGCGGCGGCTGGGGTATGGCCGTGGTGCGCGGATGAAGTTCGAGCGTGATGAGGTCACGTTCCTGGGTGGTGTGCGGCACGGGCTGAGCATGGGTTCGCCGATCGCGGTGATGGTGGGCAACACGGAGTGGCCCAAGTGGGAGCAGGTCATGTCGGCCGATCCGGTGGATCCGGCGGTCCTGGCCGATCTGGCGCGCAATGCGCCGCTGACGCGTCCCCGGCCCGGTCACGCGGACCTTGCCGGTATGCAGAAGTACGGCTTCGACGAGGCGCGACCCGTCCTGGAGCGCGCTTCGGCCCGTGAGACGGCGGCCCGGGTGGCCCTTGGCGCGGTGGCCCGTTCGTACTTGAAGGAGACGGCGGGGATCGAGATCGTCTCGCACGTCACGGAGCTGGCGGCGGCGAAGGCCCCCTACGGCGTCTACCCCACCCCCGCCGACGTCGAGAAGCTGGACGCGGATCCGGTGCGCTGTCTGGACGCGGATGCGTCGAAGGCGATGGTCGCGGAGATCGACCAGGCCCACAAGGACGGTGACACCCTGGGCGGTGTCGTCGAGGTCCTCGCGTACGGGGTGCCGGTGGGTCTGGGCTCGCATGTGCACTGGGACCGGCGGCTCGATGCCCGTCTGGCGGCCGCGCTCATGGGCATCCAGGCGATCAAGGGTGTCGAGGTCGGGGACGGCTTCGATCTGGCGCGGGTGCCGGGTTCCAAGGCACACGACGAGATCGTCACCACGGACGACGGCATCAAGCGCACGTCGGGCCGGTCCGGTGGCACCGAGGGTGGTCTGACCACGGGCGAGCTGTTGCGCGTACGTGCCGCGATGAAGCCGATTGCGACCGTGCCGCGCGCGCTGGCCACCATCGACGTGACCACCGGTGAGGCGGCGAAGGCGCATCACCAGCGCTCGGATGTGTGTGCGGTGCCGGCGGCCGGGATTGTCGCCGAGGCCATGGTGGCGCTGGTTCTGGCCGATGCCGTTGCCGAGAAGTTCGGTGGCGACAGCGTGCCCGAGACGCGGCGCAATGTGGAGTCGTACCTCGACAACCTCCAGATCCGGTGAGCGGTCCGCAGATCGTCCTCGTCGGCCCGATGGGTGTGGGCAAGACGACGGTCGGTGAGCTGCTGGCCGAGCGGCTGGGTGTCACGTTCCGGGACACCGACGCCGACATCGTCGCCGCCCAGGGGCGGGAGATCTCCGACATCTTCGTCGACGAGGGCGAGCCGTACTTCCGTGGCCTGGAGAAGGCCGCCGTGGCGAGCGCCCTCGCAGAACACGACGGGGTGCTCGCTCTCGGCGGCGGCGCGATCCTCGACGAGACGACGCGCGGGCTGCTCGGCGTCCACCCGGTCGTCTATCTCTCGATGGACGTCGAGGAGGCCGTCAAGCGCACCGGCCTCAACCAGGCGCGCCCGCTGCTGGCCGTCAACCCGCGCAAGCAGTGGCGCGAGCTGATGGACGCCCGCCGCCAGCTGTACGCCGAAGTCGCCCGCGCGGTCGTCGCCACCGACGGCCGCACCCCCGATGAGGTCGCCCAGGCGGTCCTCGACGCACTGGAGTTGAAGGAAGCATGACGACGGAGCAGACCCCCACCCGTATCCAGGTCGGTGGCACCGCCGGCACGGATCCGTACGAGGTCCTGGTCGGTCGGCAGCTCCTCGGCGAGCTGCCCGGCCTCATCGGCGACCAGGCCAAGCGGGTCGCCGTGATCCACCCCGAGGCGCTCGCCGAGACCGGCGACGCGCTCCGGCAGGACCTCGCCGACCAGGGCTACGAAGCCGTCGCCATCCAGATCCCGAACGCCGAGGAGGCCAAGACGGCGGAGGTCGCGGCGTACTGCTGGAAGGCCCTCGGCCAGTCCGGCTTCACGCGCAGCGACGTCATCGTCGGCGTCGGCGGCGGCGCCTCCACCGACCTCGCCGGGTTCGTGGCCGCGACCTGGCTGCGCGGGGTGCGGTGGATCGCCGTACCGACCACGGTGCTCGGCATGGTGGACGCGGCGGTCGGCGGCAAGACCGGCATCAACACCGCCGAGGGCAAGAACCTCGTGGGCGCCTTCCACCCGCCGGCCGGGGTCCTCTGCGACCTGGCGGCACTGGAATCGCTCCCCGCGAACGACTACGTGTCCGGGCTCGCGGAGATCATCAAGGCCGGTTTCATCGCCGACCCGGTGATCCTGGAGCTCATCGAGGCGGACCCGGAGGCGGCCCGTACGCCCGCGGGACCGCACACCGCCGAGCTCATCGAGCGCTCCATCAGGGTCAAGGCCGAGGTCGTCTCCGGCGACCTCAAGGAGGCGGGCCTCCGCGAGATCCTCAACTACGGTCACACCCTCGCGCACGCCATCGAGAAGAACGAGCGCTACAAGTGGCGGCACGGCGCCGCGGTCTCCGTCGGCATGCACTTCGCGGCCGAACTCGGCCGTCTGGCGGGCCGTCTGGACGACGCGACGGCCGACCGGCACCGCACGGTCCTCGAATCGGTCGGGCTGCCGCTCACCTACCGCTACGACCAGTGGCCCAAGCTTCTGGAGACCATGAAGGTCGACAAGAAGTCCCGCGGTGACCTGCTGCGCTTCATCGTCCTCGACGGCCTCGGCAAGCCGACCGTCCTGGAGGGTCCCGACCCGGCGGTGCTGCTCGCCGCGTACGGCGAAGTGGGCCAGTAACCGGCTCCTCCGTGGCCGCCGGAGCTGCCGGATCCGGCCACGGGCACCTCTCGGCGTCCCCGGCCGTTCACACAACGGCGGCCGGGGACGGTACCGTTCGGTAACGGGCGGCCCGGCCGCCGCCCGACCAGCGTCAGTCGCACGAGACGGAGTGGCACCGGATGCAGCACGCAGTGGGATCTCCGCTGCCGCCGCCCCATCAGCCGGGGCACGGACCGGCCACCGGCTGGACGCCGGCCGCACACCACCCGAGCGCGCCGCCTCCGGGCGCGGCGCCGCACAGAGCGGTGCCTCCCGCGCCCGGATTCACGGGCGGACCCGTCCCGCCGTCCGCCCCGCGCCCGCAGGGGCAGCCGCCGCAGGCTGCTCACGCGCCGGGGCAGGCGCCGATGCCGCACGCTCCTGCGGCCCCGCACGGGGCACCCCAGCCCCAGCCCCCGCAGCACGGGCCAGGCCCCGTGCCTCCGCCGCCGGACACCTCGGGGCAGACGGGCCACATACAACTGCCGCCGGGCGGCCCCGTGGCGATGCCGAGCCCTCCGCCGGGCACGGCACAGACCGACACCGGCGGCACGACACTCGCCGTGCTGCTCATCGGGCCCGCCGGCGCGGGCAAGACGAGCGTCGCGAAGTACTGGGCCGAGCACCGCCGTGTGCCGACGGCCCACATCAGCCTCGACGACGTACGCGAGTGGGTGCGCTCGGGCTTCGCCGACCCCCAGTCGGGGTGGAACGACCACTCGGAGGCGCAGTACCGCCTGGCCCGCCGCACCTGCGGCTTCGCCGCGCGGAACTTCCTGGCCAACGGCATCTCCTGCATCCTCGACGACGCCGTCTTCCCCGACCGCCCGGTCGTCGGCCTCGGCGGCTGGAAGCGGCACGTGGGCCCCGGCCTCCTGCCGGTCGTCCTCCTCCCCGGCCTGGAGATCGTCCTGGAGCGCAACGCGGAGCGCAGCGGCAACCGCCGCCTCTCCGACGAGGAAGTGGCCCGCATCCACGGCCGCATGGCGGGTTGGTACGGCTCGGGCCTCCCCATCATCGACAACTCCCAGCTGGACGTCCCCGCCACGGCCCGAGTCCTGGACGACGTCCTGGCCCGCGCCATCGCCAGCCCTCCGAAGTGGTAGCCCGCAGGTAGGCCCGGAGCGGTGGGGGCGCCGCCCGGTCGGACGCGCCCGCCGGGCCGTGTGGTGGCGGCGCTCGTAGGCTCGCCCCATGTCAGAGGTGTACGCGGTCCGCAGGGAGCGGGTTCGGGAGCGGTGTGCCGCCGGTGGTGGCGCGGCGGCGTTGATCTCCCGGCCCGCCAATGTCCGCTATCTCGCCGGTGCGGCGCCCCGCGGCGCCGTGCTGCTCGTCGGCACCGCCGAGGACGTACTGCTGTGCGGGCGTCCGCCCGGTGCGCAGCAGGGCGAGGGGCGGCCCGACGAAGCGCTGAAGGTGCAGGTGCTGCCCGCGCCGGGTGCCGACCCGGCCGTCGCCGGAGCCGGCCTCGCGGCTGCCGCGGGCGTCGGGGCGCTGGCCGTCGAGGAGCACCACCTGACCGTCGCCCGGCACCGGGCACTCGGTTCCGTCGCGCCCCGACTGCGCCTGACGGATCTCGGAACGGCGGTCGAACAGCTGCGTCTGGTCAAGGACGCCGACGAACTCTCCTGTCTGCGGATCGCCGCCGAGATCGCCGACCAGGCGCTGGGGGAGCTCCTCGAGTCCATTCTCGTGGGGCGCACGGAACGCCACTTGGCGCTGGAGCTGGAGCGGCGGCTCGTCGACCACGGCGCGGACGGCCCCGCGTTCCCGACCTCCGTGGCCACCGGCCCGAATTCCGGGAAGGGCGGCCACCGGCCCTCGGACCGGCGGGTGGAGGAGGGCGACTTCCTCTCCGTCTGTCTGGGGGCGAGCTACCGCGGCTACTGCTGCGAGATCGGCCGTACGTTCGTCATCGGTACGTCGCCCGCCGACTGGCAGATCGAGTTGTACGACCTGGTCTTCGCCGCGCAGCGGGCCGGCCGCGAGGCCCTGGTACCCGGTGCCGCCTGCCGCGATGTGGACCGCGCGGCACGCCACGTACTGGACTCCGCGGGCTATGCGGAGGCCCTTGCTCCGCTGACTGGACATGGTGTGGGGCTCGAAAACGACGAGGACCCTCAATTGGCGCCCGCGGCCATGGGTAAACTGGACGCTTGCGTGCCGGTCACCGTCGAACCGGGGGTTCACCTCCCTGGCCGGGGTGGTGTCCGGATCGATGACACGCTCGTCGTGCGCCCCGAGGCGGACGGCGGACCCGAGCTACTCACCATCACGACCAAGGAACTGCTCGCGCTCTAGCGCGCGTGCCCGCCCGGGGTCGTCCACCAGTCAGTCAGTGCAGGAGATTCCGCAACCGTGGCTTCCACGAACGACCTCAAGAACGGCCTGGTGCTCAAGCTCGAAGGCGGCCAGCTCTGGTCCGTCGTCGAGTTCCAGCACGTCAAGCCCGGCAAGGGCCCGGCCTTCGTGCGCACCAAGCTCAAGAACGTGCTCTCCGGCAAGGTCGTCGACAAGACGTTCAACGCCGGCGTCAAGGTCGAGACGGCCACGATTGACAAGCGCGACATGCAGTTCTCCTACATGGACGGCGAGTACTTCGTCTTCATGGACATGGAGACCTACGACCAGCTGCACATCGACAAGAAGGCCGTCGGTGACGCCGCCAACTTCCTGATCGAGGGCTTCACCGCCACCGTCGCGCAGCACGAGGGCGAAGTCCTCTTCGTCGAGCTGCCCGCCGCCGTCGAGCTCACCATCCAGGAGACCGAGCCGGGCGTCCAGGGCGACCGCTCCACGGGCGGCACCAAGCCGGCCATCCTGGAGACCGGTCACCAGATCAACGTGCCGCTCTTCATCACCACCGGCGAGAAGATCAAGGTCGACACCCGTGACAGCGGCTACCTCGGTCGGGTGAACAGCTAACCGTGGCTGCTCGTAACACGGCCCGCAAGCGCGCCTTCCAGATCCTCTTCGAGGCGGACCAGCGCGGTACGGACGTCCTGACGGTCCTCGCGGACTGGGTACGCCATTCGCGGTCCGACACCCGGCAGCCGCCGGTGAGCGAGTACACGATGGAGCTCGTCGAGGGGTACGCGGAGCAGGAGCGCCGCATCGACGAACTCATCTCGCAGTACGCCGTCGGATGGACCCTGGACCGCATGCCGGTCGTCGACCGGAACATCCTGCGGCTCGGCGCCTACGAACTCGTATGGGTCGACGGGACGCCGGACGCCGTGGTGATCGACGAGGCCGTCGAACTCGCCAAGGAGTTCTCCACGGACGAGTCGCCGTCGTTCATCAACGGTCTGCTCGGACGCTTCAAGGACCTGAAGCCGTCCCTGCGCCGCGACGAGTCGTAAGGCGTCGTCGTACGCCAAACCGGAGGGCCCGCAGCAATCCGCTGCGGGCCCTCCGGTTTCTCCGGGCCGGTTTCTCCAAGCTGGTTTCTCAAGGAAATGCTCCGGGGAGAAATGCCGGGGAAAAATCCGGGGACAGAGCAGAAAACCGCCGGGGTGGCCGCGGCCTTTCGGCTGCGGCCACCCCGGCGGCACGTTTCTGCTGATGTGTCGCGCGGCGGTCAGACCTCTTCGTGGGCGACGGCGCGACGCGCGTCCGCGTCCAGGACGCCCCAGCTGATCAGCTGCTCGGTCAGGACCGAGGGCGACTGGTCATAGATCACGGCGAGGGTGCGCAGGTCGTCCTGGCGGATCGAGAGCACCTTGCCGTTGTAGTCACCGCGCTGGGACTGGATCGTGGCGGCATACCGCTGGAGCGGGCCGGCCTTCTCCTGCGGGACGTGCGCCAGACGCTCCAGGTCGAGGACGAGCTTCGGCGGCGGCTCGGCGGCACCACCGGGGGCCGTGCCGGGAAGAAGCTCCTGCACCGGGACGCCGTAGAAGTCCGCCAGCTCGGCGAGGCGCTGCACGGTCACGGCACGGTCGCCGCGCTCGTACGACCCCACGACGACCGCCTTCCAGCGTCCCTGGGACTTCTCCTCGACTCCGTGGAGGGAAAGGCCCTGCTGGGTACGGATCGCGCGGAGCTTGGCCCCGAGCTGCTTGGCGTATTCGCTGGACATATAGCTCCCCGGACGCTGCGACATCATGCGGCTCCGCCGCGTGGCTGGTAACTCACTGTGAGGTTACGCAGCGTTACTTGCCTGCGTCAAGCCGAAAGGTCCTTACCGCCCCTTCGGTGGAGGCCGATGACGTGCCGGGGGCCGGGTACTGGTAGCATGACTGGCGCAATTTCGACGTCCTTTAAGGTCCGTCCCGTGAGGCGGAGAAGGAGGTCCGTTTTCATATGGACACGCAGGACACCAAAGACTCCGCTGTCGCCAGGCCCGTGCTCGAAGGGCCCGACATCGCGCGGGTTCTGACCCGCATCGCCCACGAGATCGTCGAGCGCGCCAAGGGCGCCGACGACGTGGTGCTCCTCGGCATTCCCACCCGGGGCGTCTTCCTCGGCCGTCGGCTCGCCGAGAAGCTCGAAGAGATCACCGGCCGCACGATCCCGGTCGGCTCCCTCGACATCACCATGTACCGCGACGACCTGCGCATGCATCCGCCGCGCGCGCTGGCCCGCACCGAGATCCCCGGTGAGGGCATCGACGGCCGCCTGGTCGTCCTCGTCGACGACGTGCTCTTCTCCGGCCGCACCATCCGCGCCGCCCTCGACGCGCTGAACGACATCGGCCGCCCCCGCGCCGTGCAGCTCGCCGTCCTCGTCGACCGCGGCCACCGCGAACTGCCCATCCGTGCCGACTACGTGGGCAAGAACCTCCCCACGTCGCTGCGGGAGACGGTCAAGGTGCAGCTCGCCGAGGAGGACGGCCGCGACGCCGTGCTGCTCGGCGCCAAGCCCGCCTCCGCGTAAGACCGGTTTCCTCCCTCACGGGCCCAGGGGCACACCCCTGTGCGCCCGCGCGCCCGCAGACCTCCACACACCGGAGTACACGCAGATGATGCGACACCTCATCTCGGCCGCCGACCTCTCCCGCGACGACGCCGTCCTCATCCTCGACACGGCCGAGGAGATGGCGCGGGTCGCCGACCGGCCGATCAAGAAACTTCCCGCCCTGCGCGGCCGCACCGTGGTCAACCTCTTCTTCGAGGACTCGACCCGGACCCGGATCTCCTTCGAGGCCGCCGAGAAGCGCCTCTCCGCCGACGTCATCAACTTCGCCGCCAAGGGATCCAGCGTCTCCAAGGGCGAGTCCCTCAAGGACACCGCGCAGACCCTGGAGGCGATGGGCGTCGACGCCGTCGTCATCCGGCACGGCGCGTCCGGCGCGCCCTACCGCCTCGCCACCTCCGGCTGGATCGACGCCGCCGTCATCAACGCGGGCGACGGCACCCACCAGCACCCCACCCAGGCCCTCCTCGACGCCTTCACCATGCGGCGCCGCCTCGTCGGCCCCGACGCGGGCCTCGGCCAGGACCTGGCGGGCAGGCACATCACCATCGTCGGCGACGTCCTGCACAGCCGCGTCGCCCGCTCGAACGTCGACCTGCTGCACACCCTCGGCGCCGAGGTCACCCTCGTCGCCCCGCCCACCCTCGTGCCGGTCGGCGTCGAGCAGTGGCCCTGCGACATCTCGTACGACCTGGACAGCGTCCTGCCGAAGTCCGACGCCGTGATGATGCTGCGGGTGCAGCGCGAGCGCATGAACGCCGCGTTCTTCCCCACCGAGCGCGAGTACTCGCGGCGCTACGGCCTGGACGGCGAGCGCATGGCGAAGATGCCCGAGCACGCCATCGTCATGCACCCCGGACCCATGGTCCGCGGCATGGAGATCACCGCCGAGGTCGCCGACTCCGACCGCTGCACGGTCGTCGAACAGGTCGCCAACGGAGTCTCCATCCGCATGGCCGTCCTCTACCTGCTCCTGGGCGGCAACGAACCCGCCGTCACCCACACCCGCCCCACCGGTTCCGAGGAGAAGTAAAACCCATGAGCAAGATCCTGATCCGTGGTGCGAAGGTGCTCGGCGGCGAGGCGCAGGACGTCCTGATCGACGGCGAGACCATCGAGGCCGTGGGCACCGGCCTGTCCGCCGAGGGCGCGACCGTCGTCGAGGCACAGGGCAAGGTGCTGCTCCCCGGCCTCGTCGACCTCCACACCCACCTGCGCGAGCCCGGCCGCGAGGACTCCGAGACCGTCCTGACCGGCACCCGCGCCGCCGCCTCCGGTGGCTACACCGCCGTGTTCGCCATGGCCAACACCTTCCCGGTCGCCGACACCGCCGGCGTCGTCGAGCAGGTCTACCGCCTCGGCAAGGAGTCCGGCTACTGCGACGTGCAGCCCATCGGCGCCGTCACCGTCGGCCTCGAGGGCAAGAAGCTCGCCGAGCTCGGCGCCATGCACGAGTCCGCCGCCGGCGTCACCGTCTTCTCCGACGACGGCAAGTGCGTCGACGACGCCGTGATGATGCGCCGCGCCCTGGAGTACGTGAAGGCCTTCGGCGGCGTCGTCGCGCAGCACGCACAGGAGCCCCGCCTCACCGAGGGCGCCCAGATGAACGAGGGCGTCGTCTCAGCCGAGCTGGGTCTCGGCGGCTGGCCCGCCGTCGCCGAGGAGTCGATCATCGCCCGGGACGTGCTGCTCGCCGAGCACGTCGGGTCCCGCGTCCACATCTGCCACCTGTCGACCGCAGGATCGGTCGAGATCGTGCGCTGGGCCAAGTCGCGCGGCATCGACGTCACCGCCGAGGTCACCCCGCACCACCTCCTCCTCACGGATGAGCTGGTGCGCTCCTACAACCCCGTCTACAAGGTCAACCCGCCGCTGCGCACCGAGCGCGACGTCATGGCGCTCCGCGAGGCCCTGGCCGACGGCACGATCGACATCGTCGCCACCGACCACGCCCCGCACCCGCACGAGGACAAGGACTGCGAGTGGGCCGCAGCCGCCATGGGCATGGTCGGCCTGGAGACCGCGCTCTCCGTCGTCCAGCAGACGATGGTCGAGACCGGCCTGCTGACCTGGGAGGCCGTCGCCGACCGGATGTCCTTCAAGCCCGCGCGGATCGGCCGGGCGACCGGCCACGGCCGCCCCGTCTCGGCAGGTGAGCCCGCGAACCTCGTCCTGGTCGACGCGGATTACCGTGGGGCAGTGGACCCCGCGGGCTTCGCCTCGCGCAGCCGCAACACTCCCTACGAGGGCCGTGAGCTGCCGGGCCGCGTCACGCACACGTGGCTCCGGGGTCGGGCCACGCTCGACGACGGGAAGCTCACGTGACATCTCTGGGAACACCTCTTCTGGAACTGGCCGCCGAGAAGGAATCGGCGGAGGTGACCGACTGGGCCGCGCGCCTCGGCTGGGTCGTCGGACTCCTGCTCTTCATCGCGCTCGTCTACTGGCTGATGCGCGAGGGCTGGAAGTGGCGCGGCACCCTCCAGGGCGACCTGCCCGAGCTGCCCGACGCGCCGAGCGACCCGGGTCCGGCGAAACTTGAGCTGAGCGGCCGCTACCACGGCTCGACCACGGCAGGGCAGTGGCTCGACCGCATCGTGGCGCACGGCCTGGGCACCCGCAGCCGCGTCGAGCTGACGCTCACCGACGCGGGCCTGGACGTCGTACGCCCCGGCGCGACCGACTTCTTCATCCCGGTCGCACAGCTGCGCGAGGCCCGTCTCGACAAGGGCATCGCGGGCAAGGTCCTCACGGAGGGCGGTCTCCTGATCGTCACCTGGGAACACGGCGGGAAGCTGCTCGACTCCGGCTTCCGCTCGGACCACGCGGCCGAGCACACCGAGTGGGTCGAGGCCATCAGCAACATGATCAACACCAGCACTACGGAAGGCACCGCACGATGACGACCTCCACAAGGGGAACCGGCAAGGTTTCCGCCGTACTCGTTCTGGAGGACGGCCGCGTCTTCCGCGGCCGTGCCTACGGGGCCGTGGGGGAGACCTTCGGCGAAGCGGTGTTCTCCACCGGCATGACCGGCTACCAGGAGACCCTGACCGACCCGTCGTACGACCGCCAGATCGTCGTCGCCACCGCCCCCCAGATCGGCAACACGGGCTGGAACGACGAGGACGACGAGTCGGACCGCATCTGGGTCTCCGGGTACGTGGTCCGCGACCCGGCCCGCATCCCCTCCAACTGGCGCTCCGCGCGCTCCCTCGACGACGAGCTGTCGCGGCAGGGCGTCGTCGGCATCTCCGGGATCGACACCCGCGCCCTCACCCGCCACCTGCGCGAGCGCGGCTCCATGCGCTCCGGCATCTTCTCCGGCGAGGCACTGGCATCGGACGCCGAGCTGGCCGCCCGCGTCCAGGCACAGCCCCAGATGAAGGGCGCCAGCCTGTACGAGGAGGTCGCCACCAAGGAGGCCTACGTCGTCCCGGCCGTCGGCGAGAAGAAGTTCACCGTCGCCGCCATCGACCTCGGCATCAAGGGCATGACCCCGCACCGCATGGCCGAGCGCGGCATCGAGGTGCACGTGCTGCCCGCGACCGCCACCGAGGAGGACGTCTACGCCGTCGCCCCCGACGGAGTCTTCTTCTCCAACGGCCCCGGCGACCCCGCCACCGCCGAAGGCCCGGTCGCACTGATGACCGCCGTCCTGAAGCGGAAGACGCCGCTCTTCGGCATCTGCTTCGGCAACCAGATCCTCGGCCGCGCCCTCGGCTTCGGCACGTACAAGCTGAAGTACGGCCACCGCGGCATCAACCAGCCGGTGCAGGACCGCACCACCGGCAAGGTCGAGGTCACCGCGCACAACCACGGCTTCGCCGTCGACGCGCCGCTCGACAAGGCCAGCGAGACCCCCTTCGGCCGCGCCGAGGTCTCCCACGTCTGCCTCAACGACAACGTCGTGGAAGGCCTCCAGCTGCTCGACCAGCCGGCCTTCTCCGTCCAGTACCACCCCGAAGCGGCTGCCGGCCCCCACGACGCCGCGTACCTCTTCGACCGCTTCGTTTCCCTGATGGAGGGCCAGCGTGCCTAAGCGCACCGATATCCAGTCCGTCCTGGTCATCGGCTCCGGCCCGATCGTCATCGGCCAGGCCGCGGAGTTCGACTACTCCGGAACCCAGGCGTGCCGCGTCCTCAAGGCCGAGGGCCTGCGCGTCATCCTCGTCAACTCCAACCCGGCGACGATCATGACCGACCCGGAGATCGCCGACGCCACGTACGTCGAGCCGATCACCCCGGAGTTCGTCGAGAAGATCATCGCCAAGGAGCGCCCCGACGCCCTCCTGCCGACGCTGGGCGGCCAGACGGCCCTCAACACGGCCATCTCCATGCACGAGCAGGGCGTCCTGGAGAAGTACGGCGTCGAGCTGATCGGCGCCAACGTCGAGGCCATCAACAAGGGCGAGGACCGCGACCTCTTCAAGGGCGTCGTCGAAGAGGTCAAGAAGAAGATCGGGCACGGCGAGTCCGCCCGCTCGTACATCTGCCACTCCATGGACGACGTCCTCAAGGGCGTCGACGAGCTCGGCGGCTACCCCGTCGTCGTCCGCCCCTCCTTCACCATGGGCGGCGCCGGTTCCGGCTTCGCGCACGACGAGGAGGAGCTGCGCCGCATCGCCGGGCAGGGCCTCACCCTCTCGCCGACCACCGAGGTGCTCCTGGAGGAGTCCATCCTCGGCTGGAAGGAGTACGAGCTGGAGCTGATGCGCGACAAGAACGACAACGTCGTGGTCGTCTGCTCCATCGAGAACTTCGACCCGATGGGCGTGCACACCGGCGACTCGATCACCGTCGCCCCTTCGATGACGCTCACCGACCGCGAGTACCAGATCCTGCGGGACGTCGGCATCGCGATTATCCGTGAGGTCGGCGTCGACACCGGCGGCTGCAACATCCAGTTCGCGGTGAACCCCGAGGACGGCCGGGTCATCGTCATCGAGATGAACCCCCGCGTCTCGCGGTCCTCCGCGCTCGCGTCCAAGGCCACCGGCTTCCCGATCGCGAAGATCGCCGCCAAGCTGGCCGTCGGCTACACGCTGGACGAGATCCCGAACGACATCACCGAGAAGACGCCGGCCTCCTTCGAGCCGACCCTCGACTACGTCGTCGTCAAGGCCCCGCGTTTCGCCTTCGAGAAGTTCCCGTCGGCGGACTCCACCCTGACGACCACCATGAAGTCGGTCGGCGAGGCCATGGCCATCGGCCGCAACTTCACCGAGGCCCTGCAGAAGGCGCTCCGCTCGCTGGAGAAGAAGGGCTCGCAGTTCACCTTCGTGGGCGAGCCCGGCGACAAGAAGCAGCTCCTCGAAGAGGCCGTGCGCCCCACCGACGGCCGCATCAACTTCGTCATGCAGGCCATCCGCGCGGGCGCGACCCCGGAAGAGGTCTTCGACGCCACGAAGATCGACCCGTGGTTCGTCGACCAGCTCTTCCTCATCAAGGAGATCGCCGACGAGCTGGCCGCCGCCGAGCGCCTGGACGCCGACCTGCTGGGCGAGGCCAAGCGGCACGGCTTCTCCGACGCCCAGATCGCCGAGATCCGCGGCCTGCGCGAGGACGTCGTGCGCGAGGTGCGCCAGGCACTCGGCGTGCGCCCGGTCTACAAGACGGTCGACACCTGCGCCGCCGAGTTCGCCGCGAAGACGCCGTACTTCTACTCCTCGTACGACGAGGAGAGCGAGGTCGCCCCGCGCGAGAAGCCCGCGGTGATCATCCTGGGCTCGGGCCCGAACCGCATCGGCCAGGGCATCGAGTTCGACTACTCCTGCGTCCACGCCTCCTTCGCGCTCAGCGACGCGGGCTACGAGACCGTGATGGTCAACTGCAACCCCGAGACCGTCTCCACGGACTACGACACCTCCGACCGGCTCTACTTCGAGCCGCTCACCCTGGAGGACGTCCTGGAGATCGTCCACGCCGAGGCCGCGGCCGGGCCGATCGCGGGCGTCATCGTCCAGCTCGGCGGCCAGACCCCGCTGGGCCTGGCCCAGGCGCTCAAGGACAACGGCGTGCCGATCGTCGGCACCCCGCCGGAGGCCATCCACGCCGCCGAGGACCGCGGCGCCTTCGGCCGCGTGCTCGCCGAGGCCGGGCTCCCCGCGCCGAAGCACGGCACCGCGACGACGTTCGCGGAGGCGAAGGCCATCGCCGACGAGATCGGCTACCCCGTCCTCGTCCGGCCCTCGTACGTGCTCGGCGGGCGCGGCATGGAGATCGTGTACGACGAGACCCGTCTCTCCGCGTACATCGAGGAGTCGACCGAGATCAGCCCCACGCGGCCGGTGCTCGTCGACCGCTTCCTGGACGACGCCATCGAGATCGACGTCGACGCGCTCTACGACGGCGAGGAGCTCTACCTCGGCGGCGTCATGGAGCACATCGAGGAGGCCGGCATCCACTCCGGCGACTCGGCGTGCGCGCTGCCCCCGATCACGCTCGGCGGCTTCGACATCAAGCGCCTGCGCGCCTCCACGGAGGGCATCGCCAAGGGCGTCGGCGTGCGCGGTCTGATCAACATCCAGTTCGCGATGGCCGGGGACATCCTCTACGTCCTTGAGGCCAACCCGCGCGCCTCGCGCACCGTCCCCTTCACCTCGAAGGCGACCGCGGTGCCGCTGGCCAAGGCCGCCGCGCGCATCTCGCTCGGCGCGACCGTCGCCGAGCTGCGCGCCGAGGGCATGCTGCCGGCCGTCGGCGACGGCGGCACGCTCCCCATGGACGCGCCGATCTCCGTCAAGGAGGCCGTCATGCCGTGGTCGCGCTTCCGCGACATCCACGGCCGCGGCGTCGACACCGTCCTCGGCCCGGAGATGCGCTCCACGGGCGAAGTCATGGGCATCGACTCGGTGTTCGGCACCGCGTACGCCAAGTCGCAGGCGGGCGCGTACGGCCCGCTGCCGACCAAGGGCCGCGCCTTCATCTCGGTGGCGAACCGCGACAAGCGCTCGATGATCTTCCCGGCGCGTGAACTGGTCGCGCACGGCTTCGAACTGCTCGCCACGTCGGGCACGGCCGAGGTCCTCAAGCGCAACGGCCTCAACGCCACGGTGGTGCGCAAGCAGTCCGAGGGCGAGGGCCCGAACGGCGAGAAGACCATCGTCCAGCTCATCCACGACGGCGGCGTCGACCTCATCGTCAACACCCCGTACGGCACCGGCGGCCGCCTCGACGGCTACGAGATCCGCACCGCCGCCGTGGCACGCTCCGTGCCGTGCCTGACCACGGTCCAGGCGCTCGCCGCGGCCGTCCAGGGCATCGACGCGCTGGGCCGCGGGGACGTGGGCGTCCGCTCGCTCCAGGAACACGCGGAACACCTGACCGCGACCCGCGACTAGCAGCCCACGAGGGGGACACCGGAGACGGTGTCCCCCTTCTGGTGAGAACACCGACTTCCGGTGAGGACACCGAGGACCCCCTTCATGTACAAGCTCTTCTTCAACCTCGTCTTCAAGCGCATGGACCCGGAGCGGGCCCACTACCTGGCCTTCCGCTGGATCCGCCTCGCGGCCCGCGTCCCCGTGCTGCGCACCTTCGTCGCGGCCGTCCTCGCGCCGCGCCACAAGGAGCTGCGCACCGAGGCCCTCGGGCTGCGGATGCACGGCCCCTTCGGGCTCGCCGCGGGCTTCGACAAGAACGCCGTGGCGATCGACGGCATGTCGATGCTCGGCTTCGATCACATCGAGATCGGCACCGTCACGGGCGAGCCGCAGCCCGGCAACCCCAAGAAGCGGCTGTTCCGCCTCGTGCAGGACCGCGCGCTGATCAACCGCATGGGCTTCAACAACGAGGGCTCGGAGGCCGTGGCGGCCCGTCTGGCGGCCCGCACGGCGGTCTTCAAGACCGTCGTGGGCGTCAACATCGGCAAGACCAAGGTCGTCCCCGAGGAGGAGGCCGCCGCCGACTACGTGAAGTCGACCGAGCGCCTCGCCCGCCACGCCGACTATCTCGTGGTGAATGTCTCCTCGCCCAACACCCCGGGCCTGCGCAACCTCCAGGCCACCGAGTCGCTGCGGCCCCTCCTGACCGCCGTCCGCGAGGCCGCGGACCGCAGCGTCGAGGGCCGTCGCGTCCCGCTGCTCGTCAAGATCGCGCCGGACCTGGCCGACGAGGACATCGACGCGGTCGCCGACCTCGCCGTCGAGCTCGGCCTGGACGGCATCATCGCCACGAACACCACCATCGCGCGCGAGAGCCTCGGTCTGAAATCCGAACCCGCCCTCTACGGAGAGACCGGCGGCCTCTCGGGCGCGCCGCTCAAGGAGCGCTCCCTGGAGGTCCTGCGCCGCCTCTACGCGCGCGTGGGCGACCGGATCACGCTCGTGGGCGTCGGCGGCATCGAGAACGCCGAGGACGCCTGGCAGCGCATCCTCGCGGGCGCCACCCTTGTGCAGGGCTACAGCGCCTTCATCTACGAAGGGCCCTTCTGGGGCCGCGCGATCCACAAGGGCCTCGCCGCACGCCTGCGGACGAGCCCGTACGCCACCCTCGCCGACGCCGTCGGCGCCGATGTCAGGAAGCCCGAGGTCACCGCATGAGCCCCCTGGAGCCCTTCGGCACGCGCCTGCGCCACGCCATGGACGAGCGCGGCCCCCTGTGCGTCGGCATCGACCCGCACGCCTCCCTGCTGACCGCGTGGGGCCTGAACGACGACATCGCGGGCCTGGAGCGGTTCACGCGGACCGTCGTCGAGGCGCTGGCCGGGACCGTCGCCGTCTTCAAGCCGCAGAGCGCCTTCTTCGAGCGCTTCGGCTCGCGGGGCATCGCCGTCCTGGAGAAGGCGGTCGAGGAGCTGCGGGCGGCCGGCGCCCTGGTCGTCATGGACGCCAAGCGCGGCGACATCGGCTCGACCATGGCCGCGTACGCCGAGACCTTCCTGCACAAGGACTCGCCGCTCTTCAGCGACGCGCTCACGGTCTCGCCCTACCTCGGCTACGGCTCCCTGAAGCCGGCCGTCGACCTCGCCCGTGAGAACGGCGCCGGGCTCTTCGTGCTCGCCCTCACCTCCAACCCGGAGGGCGCCGAGGTGCAGCACGCGGTGCGCGAGGACGGGCGGACCGTCGCGGCCACCGTCCTCGGGCACCTCGCCGCTGAGAACGCCGGCCAGACGCCCCTGGGGTCCTTCGGGGCCGTCGTCGGGGCGACGCTGGGCGACCTGTCCTCGTACGACCTCGGGATCAACGGCCCGCTGCTCGCCCCCGGCATCGGGGCGCAGGGCGCGACGCCGGCCGATCTTCCCGGTGTCTTCGGCGCGGCCGTGCGCAATGTCGTCCCCAACGTCAGCCGGGGTGTGCTGCGGCACGGACCCGATGTCACGGCCCTGCGCGACTCCGCGGAGCGCTTCGCGGACGAGATCAGGGCGGCGGTCGGAGCGGCCTGAGAGCGACCGCCGGCTCAAATCCGGGGAGAAATGCCCGATATGTACGGCTCGGTGCAGGCTGACCAGGACTTTTCGTCTGTTCTCGCTGACTCCAGCGGCCATGCCCGCTAGTCTCCGACGAGAGCGAACGGGCAAGCGCGTTGCACGTTGCTCACCAGGTGTGGGGCGACTAGGTTCCTCACCGGTCCGTATCCGACAGTTCGACATCCGAGGTGACGTAGGCGTGGCTCTTCCGCCCCTTACCCCTGAACAGCGCGCAGCCGCGCTCGAAAAGGCCGCCGCGGCTCGCCGGGAGCGGGCCGAGGTCAAGAATCGACTCAAGCACTCCGGTGCCTCTCTCCACGAGGTCATCAAGCAGGGCCAGGAGAACGATGTCATCGGCAAGATGAAGGTCTCCGCCCTCCTGGAGTCCCTGCCTGGCGTGGGCAAGGTCCGCGCCAAGCAGATCATGGAGCGTCTTGGCATCTCCGAGAGCCGCCGTGTGCGCGGTCTCGGCTCCAACCAGATCGCGTCGCTCGAGCGAGAGTTCGGTGGCGGTGCCGCGGGCTGATGTTCTCAGGCACTCCTGAGAACCTGGATAATCGCTGCATGGCTGCAACATCCCGGGGGACGACCCCCGCGCCCCCGGACGTACGTCCGCGGCTGACCGTGCTCTCCGGCCCCTCCGGGGTCGGCAAGAGCACGGTCGTCGCTCATATGCGCAAAGAACACCCCGAGGTCTGGCTCTCGGTCTCCGCCACCACCCGCAAGCCGCGGCCCGGTGAGAAGCACGGTGTCCAGTACTTCTTCGTCTCCGACGAGGAGATGGACAAGCTCATCGCCAACGGCGAACTGCTCGAATGGGCCGAGTTCGCCGGCAACCGCTACGGCACGCCGCGGCACGCCGTGCTCGAGCGCTTGGAGGCCGGCGAGCCCGTCCTCCTGGAGATCGACCTGCAGGGCGCGCGCCTGGTGCGCGAATCGATGCCCGAGGCACAGCTGGTCTTCCTCGCCCCGCCGAGCTGGGACGAGCTGGTCCGCCGGCTCACCGGCCGCGGGACCGAGGCGCCCGAGGTGATCGAGCGCAGGCTCGGCGCCGCCAAGGTGGAGCTGGCCGCGGAGGCCGAGTTCGACACGACCCTGGTCAACACCTCAGTCGAGGACGTGGCTCGTGAGCTGCTAGCCTTGATGAAGGTTCTTTGATCTTTACCCCTGTCTTGACCCTTCTGGTCTTGACCCCATCGGAAGGCGAAGAGTGTCCTCTTCCATCACCGCGCCCGAGGGCATCATCAACCCGCCGATTGATGAGCTGCTCGAAGCCACCGACTCGAAGTACAGCCTCGTGATCTACGCCGCCAAGCGCGCGCGCCAGATCAACGCGTACTACTCGCAGCTCGGTGAGGGCCTCCTGGAGTACGTCGGCCCCCTCGTGGACACGCACGTCCACGAGAAGCCGCTCTCGATCGCGCTCCGCGAGATCAACGCGGGTCTGCTGACGTCCGAGGCCATCGAGGGCCCGGCCCAGTAAGCGGTCCGTACCCTCAGGTTCTTTCACCACAGGCCCGGCAGCACGGCTGCCGGGCCTGTGGTGTGTCATGGAGTCGTACGCATCCGAGCGTCGTACGCACCGAGCGCGGGGAGACAGAGGCAGTGGCCGAGAAGCCGAAGGTAGTCCTGGGGGTCACCGGTGGCATCGCCGCCTACAAGGCGTGCGAGCTGCTGCGGCGGCTGACCGAGTCGGGCCACGACGTGCGCGTCGTGCCCACCGAGTCGGCGCTGCACTTCGTCGGCGCCGCGACCTGGTCCGCGCTGTCCGGCAACCCCGTGTCGACCGAGGTCTGGTCCGACGTCCACGAGGTGCCGCACGTCCGCATCGGGCAGCACGCCGACCTCGTGATCGTCGCCCCCGCCACCGCCGACATGCTCGCCAAGGCGGCCCACGGTCTCGCCGACGACCTCCTCACCAACACGCTCCTCACCGCCCGCTGTCCGGTGGTCTTCGCCCCGGCCATGCACACGGAGATGTGGGAGCACCCGGCCACCCAGGAGAACGTGGCCACGCTGCGCCGCCGCGGGGCGCTGGTCGTCGAGCCCGCCGTCGGGCGCCTCACCGGTGTCGACACCGGCAAGGGCCGCTTCCCCGACCCCGTCGAGCTCTTCGAAGTCGTACGCCGCGTCCTCGCCCGGGGCGACCTGGCCCAGGACCTCGCGGGCCGCCACGTCGTCGTGAGCGCGGGCGGCACCCGCGAGCCCCTGGACCCCGTCCGCTTCCTCGGCAACCGCTCCTCGGGCAAGCAGGGCTACGCGCTCGCCCGCAGCGCGGCCGCGCGCGGCGCCCGTGTGACGCTCGTCGCGGCCAACGCGGCGCTGCCCGACCCGGCCGGCGTGGACGTCGTACCGGTCGGCACCGCCGTGCAGCTGCGCGAGGCCGTCCTGAAGGCCGCGCCCGACGCCGACGCCGTGGTGATGGCGGCCGCCGTGGCCGACTTCCGCCCCGAGACGTACGCGACCGGGAAGATCAAGAAGAAGGACGGCCAGGAACCGGCGCCGATCGCCCTGGTCCGCAACCCCGACATCCTCGCGGAGATCGCGGGGGACAGGCCACGCCCCGGCCAGGTGATCGTCGGCTTCGCCGCGGAGACGGACGACGTC
The DNA here is from genome assembly GCF_055597165.1 of Streptomyces sp. NPDC039480. Taxonomy (NCBI): domain Bacteria; kingdom Bacillati; phylum Actinomycetota; class Actinomycetes; order Kitasatosporales; family Streptomycetaceae; genus Streptomyces; species Streptomyces sp. NPDC039480. The sequence goes on from NZ_JBVITX010000006.1 coordinate 495,161, forward strand.
CTGGCCAACGGCCGCGCCAAGCTCGCCCGCAAGGGCTGCGACCTGCTGGTCGTCAACGAGGTCGGCGAGCGCAAGACATTCGGCTCCGAGGAGAACGAAGCCGTCGTGCTCGGCGCCGACGGCAGCGAGACGCCGGTGCCCCACGGCCCCAAGGAAGCCCTCGCGGACACGGTCTGGGACCTGGTCGCACAGCGGCTGCGATGACAGCTCTCGCATTCCCGTTTCGCCTCTTGGCGGAACTTGGCCACATTCTGACGCCTCTCTTGACGAGGTCTGCGCAGGCAGGGCTCAATGTCACCTTCGCCCCATCGGGCGCCTCAAACCCGGGGAAAACGGGCGCGAGACCGTCCGAAGGAGGACGATCGTCGTACCGCGCAAGACAGTGCCGCAGGTCACAGGCCTCCCAAGTGGCGAGACATGTGGACCGGCGGCCGAGTGTGACCGATAAACTGGTCTCGGACGACGCCGGGCGCAGCTCCCGGCCGTCCACCCATGATCAGCCAGCAGCCGCTGCAACCACAGGGAGCGATGTGTCCCGGCGCCTCTTCACCTCGGAGTCTGTGACCGAGGGTCACCCCGACAAGATCGCTGACCAGATCAGCGACACCATTCTCGACGCGCTTCTGCGGGAGGACCCCACCTCCCGCGTCGCCGTGGAGACGCTGATCACCACCGGCCTCGTCCACGTGGCCGGCGAGGTCACGACGAAGGCGTACGCGCCGATCGCGCAGCTCGTGCGCGACAAGATCCTCGAGATCGGCTACGACTCCTCGAAGAAGGGCTTCGACGGCGCCTCCTGTGGCGTCTCGGTGTCCATCGGCTCGCAGTCCCCCGACATCGCGCAGGGCGTCGACACGGCGTACGAGAAGCGTGTCGAGGGCGACGAGGACGAGCTCGACAAGCAGGGCGCGGGCGACCAGGGCCTGATGTTCGGCTACGCCTGCGACGAGACCCCGGAGCTCATGCCGCTCCCGATCCACCTCGCGCACCGTCTCTCGCGCCGCCTCTCCGAGGTGCGCAAGAACGGGACGATTCCCTACCTGCGCCCCGACGGCAAGACCCAGGTCACCATCGAGTACGACGGCGACAAGGCCGTCCGCCTCGACACGGTCGTGGTCTCCTCGCAGCACGCGAGCGACATCGACCTGGACTCGCTCCTCGCTCCCGACATCCGGGAATTCGTGGTCGAGCCCGAGCTGAAGGCCCTCCTCGAGGACGGCATCAAGCTGGAGACCGAGGGTTACCGCCTGCTGGTCAACCCCACGGGGCGCTTCGAGATCGGCGGCCCGATGGGTGACGCCGGCCTCACCGGCCGCAAGATCATCATCGACACGTACGGCGGCATGGCCCGCCACGGCGGCGGTGCCTTCTCCGGCAAGGACCCGTCCAAGGTGGACCGCTCGGCGGCGTACGCGATGCGCTGGGTCGCCAAGAACGTCGTCGCGGCCGGCCTCGCGGCCCGCTGCGAGGTCCAGGTCGCGTACGCCATCGGCAAGGCCGAGCCGGTCGGTCTCTTCGTCGAGACCTTCGGCACGGCCACGATCGACACGGACAAGATCGAGACGGCCATCGGCGAGGTCTTCGACCTCCGCCCGGCCGCGATCATCCGCGACCTCGACCTGCTCCGCCCGATCTACTCGCAGACCGCCGCGTACGGCCACTTCGGCCGGGCGATCCCCGACTTCACGTGGGAGCGCACGGACCGTGTGGACGCGCTGCGGAAGGCGGCGGGGCTCTAGTCCCGGCACTTCCAGGCTCGGCGAGGCCCGGTACCCCTGCGGGGGTGCCGGGCCTCGGCGTTTTCCGGGCGTGTCAGTGGGGTCTGGTAGGAATGCAGCTGTGAGCAGGGAGAACGAAGGGTCCGGGGTGGGGGGAGACGAGGAGCCGGAGCAGCTTGCGCTCATTCGGGAGTCGGTGCGCAGGGCCAAGGTGCCGCGGGCCAAGCCGCGGACGTGGCGGGGGGCCGCGCTGGCCAAGGAGTTGCCGGTCGCGCGGGTGCTCGTCGACAAGGGCGTGCTGCATCTCGACCGGTACTTCGACTACGCCGTGCCCGAGGAGCTCGACGCCGAGGCGCAGCCCGGGGTGCGGGTGCGGGTCCGGTTCGGGGCCGGGTCGCGGAATGTGCGGGACGGGCGGCGCGAGGGCGGCGGGCTGATCGACGGGTTCATCGTCGAGCGGTGCGCCGAGTCCGAGTACACGGGGCCGCTGGCCGCTCTGGCGCAGGTCGTGTCGCCCGAGCCCGTGCTCTCTCCGGAGCTGCTCGAGCTGGCCCGGGCCGTCGCCGACCGGTATGCGGGCAGCCTGGCCGATGTGCTGCAGCTGGCGGTTCCGCCGCGGCACGCGCGGGCCGAGTCGCGGGTGTCGCCCGAGCCGCCGGCTCCGCCGACCGCGCCCGAAGCGGGGAGCTGGGGGCGGTATGGGCACGGGCCCGAATTTCTGCGGGCGCTGGCCACGGGAGGTGCGCCGCGTGCCGTGTGGACCGCTCTGCCTGGGCCGCAGTGGGCGGAGGAGATCGCCCGTGCCGTGCAGGCCACGCTGGCCTCGGGGCGCGGCGCGCTCGTCGTCGTACCGACCGGGCGGCCCGCCGCGCGCGTGGACGCCGCGCTGACCGAGCTGCTCGGTGCGGGGCAGCACGCCCTGCTGACCGCGGACGCCGGGCAGGAGCGGCGGTATCAGGAGTGGCTCTCCGTGCGGCGCGGGGCCGTGCGGGCCGTCGTCGGCACCCGGGCCGCCATGTTCGCGCCGGTCCGGGACTTGGGTCTGGTCGTCGTCTGGGACGACGGGGACTCCAGCCACAGCGACGACCGTGCGCCCTTTCCGCATGTGCGGGAGGTTCTGGAGCTTCGGGCCACGCGGGACAAGTGCGGTTTCCTGCTGGGGAGTTGGAGCTGCACCGTGGAGGCGGCGCAGCTCGTCGAGAGCGGGTGGGCCGCGCCGCTCGTCGCCGACCGCGAGCAGGTGCGGGGGGCCGCCCCGCTCGTGCGGACCGTGGGCGACGGAGACCTGGCGCGGGACGAGGCGGCGCGGGCCGCGCGGCTGCCTTCGCTGGCGTGGCGGGTCGCGCGGGAGGGGCTGAAGCACGGTCCCGTTCTGGTGCAGGTGCCCCGGCGTGGCTATGTGCCGCGGCTCGCCTGCGAGCGGTGCCGTGAGCCCGCGCGCTGTCGACGGTGTGCCGGACCGCTGGAGGCGCAGGAGAGCGGGGCCGCCCTGCGGTGCGGCTGGTGCGGGGTGGAGGAAGCCGCCTGGCACTGCGAGGCCTGTGGCGCCTTCCGGCTGCGGGCGCAGGTCGTCGGGGCGCGCCGGACCGCCGAGGAGCTGGGGCGGGCGTTTCCCGCGGTGCCGGTGCGGACGTCGGGCCGGGAGCAGGTCCTCGACACGGTGCCGGACGTGCCGGCGCTCGTGGTCAGTACGCCGGGAGCGGAGCCGGTCGCCGAGGGCGGTTATGCCGCCGCGCTGCTGCTCGACGGGTGGGCGATGCTCGGGCGGCCCGATCTGCGGGCGGGGGAGGACGCGTTGCGCCGGTGGATCGGGGCCTCCTCGCTCGTCCGGCCGCAGGGCGCGGGCGGCACGGTGGTGGTGGTCGCCGAGCCGACGCTGCGGCCCGTGCAGGCGCTGGTGCGGTGGGATCCCGTGGGGCACGCGGTGCGGGAGCTCGCCGAGCGGGCCGAGCTCGGGTTTCCGCCGGTGTCACGGATGGCGGCGGTGTCCGGACCGCCCGAGGCGCTCGCGGATTTCCTCTCCGCCGCCGAACTGCCGCCGGACGCGGTGGTGTTGGGGCCTGTTCCGATGTGGGGCGGGGGTCCCGCCGCCGGCTCCGGGGGTTCGCGGCGGGGTGCGGGCGCGGGTGCGCCTGCCGGAGAGGCGTGGGAGCGGGTGCTGATCCGGGTCCCGCCGGGCAGCGGTTCCGCTCTCGCCACCTCCTTGAAGGTGGCACAGGCCGCGCGGATGGCCCGGGGGGCCAAGGGGGCTCGGGAGGCGGGGGGCGAGGCGGTGCGGGTTCGGGTGGATCCGTTGGACATCGGCTGAGCCGTGTGGGGGCGCCACGCGCGTGTGCGTGCGGGCGCGTGGCCGCCGTGCGGTGCGTGGTGATGTGGAGCTGCCCCCTCGGTCTTGGCGGAGGCGCGAGGGGGCAGCGGTTGGGGTGGGTCAGCCGTTGCGGGGGCCGGGGAAGGCGTTCGGCCTGGGCTCGTCGCGGAGGGTGGGGCTGCCCGCGGTGGGCTGGGTCGGCATCGCGCGGGCGGCGGGGACGGACGGCAGCGGGACGCCGACGGGGAGCGGGCGCGTGGCCGTGACGGTGGATGTCGACGTCACTGTGGACGTCACGGCCGGAGCCGGGGCCTCCGCGGCGCGCTCCGCCTCGGCCGCCGCCTGCGTGGTGGCCCGGCGCGCGCCGTACCGGCGGTGGACCGCCTGCTTGGTGACGCCGAGGGCTGAGCCCACCGCGTCCCACGAGAAGCCGAGCGAACGGTCGAAGTCCACCGCCGCGGTGACCAGCGTCTCGACACTGTCCCGCAATTCCTGGGCGAGGCGGACGGTCGGGGCGGGAGCCCGCCCGTACACGACGAAGCCCGCGGAGGGGCTGGAGCGGCGCGGGCGGTAGACGTTGCCGAGCTGGGCGGTCAGGGTGCGCAGTGCATCCACCTGCCGGCGGACCCGCTCGATGTCCCGCACCAGAAGGTGCAGGCTGGCCCGTGCCTGGGCGTCGTGGGTTGCGTGGTCGGCCATGAACAAGCCTCTCGAACCGGCGTTGAAAAGGATCGGGCCGCATCGGTGGCCCGTTGTGGTCAACTCTTTCTTGACCAACGCGCTAGCTCGTGTGGGGTCACGGTGCAGGGGCGTATGCGCATATGCACGGGGCGCGCGCCGCTTCGTACGCCCCCAAGGGCGTCAACCCCGGTCCTCGACCGAGGACCCCGACCGCGGCCCTCCGGATGGCCGCCCGGGGCGGGTTCCCGGGGCGGCCCATAGACTGGTGCGCTGCCGTCGCCCCACCCTTGACCAGAGATCCGAGGTACCCACCAGTGAAGCTCGTCTTCGCAGGCACTCCCGAGGTCGCCGTCCCCGCCCTGGACGCCCTGATCGCCTCCGACCGGCACGAGGTGGCCGCCGTCGTGACCCGCCCGGACGCGCCCGCGGGCCGGGGCCGCAGGCTGGTGGCGAGCCCGGTCGCGGAGCGCGCGGAGGAGGCCGGCATCGAGGTGCTCAAGCCCGCGAAGCCGCGCGACGAGGACTTCCTGGCGCGGCTGCGCGAGATCGGCCCCGACTGCTGCCCCGTCGTCGCCTATGGCGCGCTGCTGCCCAAGGCCGCCCTGGACGTCCCGGCCCGCGGCTGGGTCAACCTGCACTTCTCGCTGCTGCCGGCCTGGCGCGGCGCCGCGCCGGTGCAGCACGCGGTGATGGCGGGCGACGAGATCACCGGCGCCTCCACCTTCCTGATCGAGCAGGGCCTCGACTCCGGTCCGGTGTACGGGACGGTCACCGAGGAGGTGCGGCCCACCGACACCAGCGGCGACCTGCTCACCCGGCTCGCCTTCGCGGGCTCGGGGCTGCTCGTCGCGACCATGGACGGCATCGAGGACGGCAGCCTGAAGGCGGTGCCGCAGCCCGCCGACGGCGTCACCCTCGCCCCCAAGATCACGGTCGAGGACGCGCAGGTCGACTGGGCGGCGCCCGCGCTGCGGGTGGACCGGGTCGTCCGCGGCTGCACCCCCGCGCCCGGCGCCTGGACCGTGTTCCGCGGCGAGCGGCTGAAGATCATCCAGGCCGCGCTGGTCCACGACCGCACGGACCTCGCGCCCGGTGAGCTGTCGGCCGCCAAGAACAACGTGTACGTGGGCTCCGGATCGCACGCCGTCGAGCTGCTCTGGGTCCAGCCGCAGGGCAAGAAGCCGATGCGCGGCGCGGACTGGGCGCGCGGGGTGCGGATCGCCTCCGGCGAGCGGGTGGGCGCGGGCGACGTAGGCTAGGTGGGTTCGACCCACACCAGCAGCGGAGCACCTTGTGAACGACCAGCCGAACCGGCGACCCCGCAACCCGGCAGGCAAGCCGGGCCAGTCCGGAAAGCAGGGAAATCCCGGCAAGCAGGGGAAGCCCGGCAAGCAGGGCAAGCCCTACCGCCGTCCGCAGAAGGACCCGGTCCGCATCCTCGCCTTCGAGGCGCTGCGGGCCGTGGACGAGCGCGACGCCTACGCGAACCTCGTCCTGCCGCCCCTGCTGCGCAAGGCCAGGGAGAAGGACGAGAACTTCGACGCGCGCGACGCGGCGCTCGCCACCGAGCTGGTCTACGGCACGCTGCGCAGGCAGGGGACGTACGACGCGATCGTGGCGGCCTGCATCGACCGGCCGCTGCGCGAGGTCGACCCGCCGGTCCTCGACGTGCTCAACCTCGGCGTGCACCAGCTGCTCGGCACGCGCATCCCGACGCACGCCGCCGTCTCCGCCTCCGTGGAGCTGGCGCGCGTCGTGCTCGGCGACGGGCGGGCCAAGTTCGTCAACGCCGTGCTGCGCAAGGTCGCGCAGCACGACCTCGACGCCTGGGTGGAGAAGGTCGCGCCGCCCTACGACGAGGACGCCGAGGAGCATCTCGCCGTCGTCCACTCGCACCCCCGCTGGGTCGTCTCGGCGCTGTGGGATGCGCTCGGCGGCGGCCGCGCCGGCATCGAGGACCTGCTGGAGGCGGACAACGAACGGCCCGAGGTGACGCTCGTGGCGCGGCCGGGGCGTACCACCGCCGACGACCTCCTCGACTCCGTCGGCGAGGACTCCGCGCTGCCGGGGCGCTGGTCGCCGTATGCCGTGCGGCTCAGCGAGGGCGGCGAGCCGGGCTCGCTCGAGGCGGTCCGCGAGGGGCGCGCGGGCGTGCAGGACGAGGGCAGCCAGCTGGTCGCGCTCGCGCTGGCGAACGCGCCGCTCGACGGCCCCGACGAGAAGTGGCTCGACGGCTGCGCGGGCCCCGGCGGCAAGGCGGCCATGCTCGCCGGGCTCGCCGCCGGGCGCGGTGCCGCGCTGCTCGCCGCCGAGAAGCAGCCGCACCGGGCCGGTCTCGTCGCGCAGGCGCTCGCCGGCAACCCCGGCCCCTACCAGGTCATCGCGGCCGACGGAACCCGTCCGCCGTGGCGGCCCGGCACCTTCGACCGCGTCCTGATGGACGTGCCGTGCACGGGACTCGGCGCGCTGCGCCGCCGCCCCGAGGCCCGCTGGCGCCGCCGCCCGCAGGACCTCGACGGCTTCGCACCGCTCCAACGCGGCCTGCTGCGCACGGCGTTGGAGTCCGTCCGCGTCGGCGGCATCGTCGGATACGCCACGTGCTCGCCGCACCTCGCCGAGACACGGGCCGTCGTGGACGACGTGCTCAAGCAGACCGGCGGCGCCGAACTCATCGACGCACGGCCGCTGCTGCCGGGCGTCCCGGCGCTGGGGGACGGGCCCGACGTGCAGTTGTGGCCGCATCTGCACGGGACGGACGCGATGTATCTGGCGCTGATCCGACGGACCGCCTGACGGGTCAGTCCGTGCTGCCGAGTTCCGGGGTCGGCAGGCCTTCTCTGCGCAGCCAGGCGCGGGTGTAGGCGTAGAGGTCCGGGTCCTGCTGGGCCCGGGCCAGGCGCAGTGCGCGGCGTGTGACCTGGTACGAGGGGCTGCGGCGGCCGGCGTCGCGCAGGGCCAGTGCGTGGAGCAGGGTCGCGGAGAGGTGGGCGTTCACGTCGCCGGCGGTGCTCGCCCGTTGTTCCGCCCGGTGGGCGACGGTGACGGCCTCCTCGGCGCGGCGCAGACCGAGCAGGGCGTAGACGAGCAGCTCGCGGGCGCGCGCCGCGGCCTGCTCCACGCCCTCCTCGTCGAGGATGCCGACGGCGCGTTCGGCCGCGGCGGCCGCTGCCCGCTGGTCGCCGACGCCGAAGTGGGCCAGGGACAACTTGACGAGCGTGTGGCCGATGGCCTCCCGGTCATCCGCCCGATGCTGCTCGCGGAGCCGCAGGGCGTGCTGGTGATGCGCGACCGCCGCCGGATAGTCCTCCGCTTCGTAGCGTGCGGTGCCCAGGGCGTCCCGAGACGCCGCGAGGTCGTCGGGGTTGCCCGCGAGCACCCGCGCCTCGCCGGAGATCCGCTGCGCGTACGGTGTCGCGATGTCGGTCGCCAGGGAGACCACGAGGGCGCACGTCTCCCGCCAGTCGGCGGATCGCGGATCGCAGGATTTCTCCAGAGAGCGGAACGCCTGCCCGAGGGACCTCTCGGCGGCGGGCCGACGGTCCAGGCGCAGCCGTTCCCTACCCAGCAGGGCCCAGGACAGCGTGAGCAGGTGGGCGGCACCGTGGAGGTCGCTGATGCGGACAGCCGTGAGGAGGGCTTGTATGCCCGTCGTGTTGTCGGTGTCCGTCAGGGCGGCCGTACGGGCGATCTCGTGCAGCAGGGGGACGGCGGTGAGCCCGTCCGCGGACGGCGGTGACTCGGCGTACTTCCGTACGGCACCCAGCAGGTTCCACAGCGTCAGCTCCGGCGGGAGACGACCGGAGCCGGCAGGCGTCGCGCCGACATCGAGCAGGTGATCGAGCCCCACGCGCCCCGGCGGTCCACTCCGCTCACCGTCGAGCGCCCCCAGCGTCCAGGCCAGACCCAGCAGAACCCACGACGTCCTCTCGTCGCCCTCGGCGCCCGTGGCGACCGTCATGACCTTGCGGCAGGTCTCGATCAGCTCGGTGGTCTGCCGCAGCCAACGGTGGTACCTGACCAGTGCCTCCAGCATCGGCAGGACGTTGCCCGTGTCGCCGAAGGTCAGGCCCATCGCGATCGCGGCCTGCAGATTGGGCTGCTCCTGGTCGAACCAGTTAAGGGCCTGCCGGACGGCGGCCGGGTCCGTGGACCGGTCGCGCCCGGCGGCGCGCAGTACTTCCCCGGCACGCCCGCCCTCGCGCGCGTACGAGCTCAGTAGCCGTCCGGCGGGCTCCGCCTGGCTGTCCCCGTGCTTGCCGAGGTGTTCGATGGCGTACGCGCGGATCAGGTCGTGCTGGCGCCATCTGCCGGGGCCCGCCTGTTCGATCACATGGGCGCGGGCCAGCTCGTGCAGGAGCGGCCTCGCGTAGCGCGGGGCCACGTTCAGCAGGCGGGCTGCGGTCAGGGCGCCGAAGTGGGGTCCGGGGTTGATCGGCAGGAGGCGGAAGAGGCGCGCCTGGTCCTCGGTCAGGCGTTGGTACGAGAGGTCGAACGCGGCGCGTACCGCTCGCTCTCCGTCGTTCAGGAGGTCGAGCCTGTGGCGGGCCCGCGCGAGGTCGTCGGCGAGTTCGGTCGGTGTGAGGCCGGGGTCGCGGGCCAGCAGGGCCGTGACGATGTGCAGGGCCAGGGGGAGGTGTCCGCAGAGTTCGCACAGGCGCCCCGTGCCCTCCGGGTCGTCGCGTAGACGGGTGTCCTGTGCCGACAGGAGGTCCAGTTGGTCGCCGATCAGGGACGCCGAGTCGCCCGACGCGAGCGTTCCGAGGTCGAGGGTGCGCGAGCCGCGCGCCGCCAGGGTGTGCCGTGAGGTCACCACCACGCGGTGCTTGCGGGAGCGGGGGAGCAGGTCGGCGATCTGGTCGGTGGTGGAGGCGTTGTCCAGGACGAGCAGGACCGGGCGGTCCTTGGCGGCCAGGTCCGCGAGGAAGCGGTGGTACTGCGCCGCCTGTCCCTGCGGGACCGCGTCGAGCGGGCCTTCCCGGCCCAGGGCGTGGAGCAGGGGCGTGTACACCTGGTGGGGGCGGATCCGGTTGTCCGGGTCGGGTGCGTAGCCGTTGAGGTCCACGAAGACGGCGCCGCCACGGAACCAGCCCCGGGCGACCGCCTCGGCGGCACCCACCCGGGCGAGTGCCGTCTTGCCGATGCCGGCGAGCCCGGCCACCGCCGAGACGACGACCATGCCGGAGGTGTCCGTGTCAGGGGCCAGGATCGCGAGCACCGCGTCCACCTCGGCGTCACGGCCGACGAAGACCTCCGACACCGTCTCCGCCGTCGGCAGGACGGGCTCCACCAGGACGGCCGTCTCGGTGGCCCCCCGGTGGTGGTGCACCTCGTGGACGGTCAGGTCGCGGCCTGCCTGGAGGTTTCTTCCGCCCGTGGCGGCGGAGGCGCTCTGACGGACGGCCGGCTGCTCCGGACCGCGTGCCGGCGTCACTGACGGCCCACCTGCCTCACCCCCGTGTCACCCTGCCCCGCTGCCTTCGGCAGGATAGGCCGCGGCCGCCCGCCGGGGCAGTGGAAGGACGCCATCTGCCTCAACAGGTTCTAGTCGTGCGGGAGTTGGGGCGCCCGGATGGTGGCGTCCGAGGGTGGAGCGGCCGGTTCCGGACGCCTCGCCAATGGGTGGGGCCACCACACCTTCGGCCCCACGTCCAGGAACAGTGACGTGACCAGGACCGACCGTACGACGAACGTGTCGAGCAGGACGCCGAGGGCCACCGCGAAGCCGATCTCGGTGAAGGCCACCATCGGGAGTGTGCCGAGTGCGGCGAACGTGCCTGCGAGGACCAGGCCTGCCGAGGTGATCACCGCGCCGGTCGCGGCGAGGCCCGTCAGGACGCCCGCGCGGGTGCCCTGGTGGCCCGCTTCCTCGCGGATGCGGGTCGACAGAAAGATGTTGTAGTCGATGCCGAGCGCCACCAGGAACACGAAGACGAAGAGCGGGAAGTCGGTCGGCTCGCCCGCGTAGTCGAAGAGGTGGCGGAAGGCGAGCGCGCTCAGGCCGAGCGCGGTGGCGAAGGACAGGACCACCGTGGCGATCAGGAGGAGCGGGGCCACCACCGCGCGCAGCAGCACGGCGAGGATCAGCAGGACCACGACCAGGACCAGCGGGATGATCAGCTTGTTGTCGTGGGCCGTGGCGCGGTCCATGTCGAGCAGGGCCGCCGTGCCGCCGCCCACCCGCGCGTCCGCGTCCGGGACGGCGTGGACGGCGTCGCGCACCCGCTCCACGGTCTCCTTGGCGGCCGCGCTGTCGGGCGGGTCGGTCGCCGTCGCCTCGAACAGCACCTTGCCGTCGTGCTCGGCCTTGGCCCCCGGTGGGCGGGCGACGCTGTCGGGCACCACGCCCCGGGTCTCCCGGACGGCCTCGGCGACCTCGTTGCCCCGCGCCGCGGCCGCCACGACGACCAGCGGGTCGCCGGAGCCCGCGGGGAAGTACCTCGCCTGCACCTCCTGGCCGGTGATCGAGTCCGGCTTGTCGGTGAACGCGTCGGCGTTGCTCAGCCCCTCGGCCCGCAGCTGCAGCAGCCCCAGCGAGAGCAGGGCGAGGGCCGCCGCCGTGACGCCCCAGATCAGCCGCGGGCGGCGGTCGATGCGCCGGCCCGTGCGGGCCCACACGCCGCGCTCGGTCGGTTCGGCGGAGCCGACGTGCGGGACGAGCGGCCAGAAGAACCACCGGCCGAAGATCACCAGGAGGGCCGGGAAGAGCGACAGCATCGCGAGCAGCCCCACGGCGACGCCGATCGCGGCGACCGGGCCGAGACCGCTCGTCGAGTTCATCTCGGCGGCGAGCAGCACCAGCATGCTCAGGACGACGGTCGCGCCCGACGCGAGGACCGCGGGCCCGGCCCGGTGCAGGGCGAGCGCCATCGCCTCGTGGCGGTCCTCGTGGCGGCGCAGTTCTTCGCGATAGCGAGCGACAAGAAGCAGCGCGTAGTCGGTCCCCGCGCCGAACACGAGCACCGTCAGAATGCCCGCGCTCTGGCCGTTCACGGTGAGGTCCGCGTGCTCGGCGAGCAGATAGATGAAGGCCTGGGCCGTGAACAGCGCGGTGATCACGGCGAGCAGCGGCGCCAGGAGCAGCGTCGGGCTGCGATAGGTGAACAGCAGGATCACGACGACGATCCCCGCCGCCGCGAGCAGCAGCGTCGAGTCGATGCCCTCGAAGGCCTCTGCGGAGTCGGCGGCCGTGCCACCAGGGCCGGTGACGTGCACGGCCAGCCCGCCGCCGCCTTCGCCGACCCGCTCCCGGACGGCGTCGACGGCCGGACCGATGCGCTCCCAGCCCTCCGCGTCCATGGTGACGGGGACGAAGACCTGGGCCGCCTCGGCGCCCGACTTCTTGTCGTAGACGGGGCCGCGGGTCTCCGCGCCCCGGGTCCCGTGGTCGCGCAGCGCCTTCGCCTGCCGTACGTCCTCGGCGATCTGTGCGCGGTCCGCCGCGGTGAGGCCGCCTTCGCGGGCGTACACGACGACGACCGGGATCACCTCGGGCCTGAAGTCGGCGGAGACGTCCAGGACTTGGGTCGATTCCGCGGAGCCGGGCAGCCAGGACTCCGCGTCGTTCTCCTGGGCGTCGGTGAGCTTCTGGGCGAGCGGCGCGGCGACGATCAGCACCAGCAGCCAGAACAGCACCACCAGCCACTTGGTGCGCCGCCCGCACACCAGCCACGCGACCCCGCGCCGCTCCTGCCGCCGTTCGTCCGCCATGGCTTCCCCCCGCTCGCCGTGCGCGGTGCCGTCGGACCGTCCAGCATGGCACTCGGCGGGCGCGCGCGGCAGCCGCTGTGCCCATGCGGTGGACTGCGGTCAGCGGCGGGCCCCGGGCATGGCAGGCTTGGGGCATGGCCGTGCAGATCAACCCCAGCATCCTGTCCGCGGACTTCGCCCGTCTTGCCGAGGAGGCAAAGGCCGTCGAAGGCGCCGACTGGCTCCATGTCGACGTGATGGACAACCACTTCGTCCCGAACCTGACGCTCGGTGTGCCGATCGTAGAGTCACTGGCCCGTGCGACGGACACGCCTCTGGACTGCCACCTGATGATCGAGGACGCCGATCGCTGGGCTCCGCAGTACGTCGAGGCGGGTGCCGGATCGGTCACCTTCCACGCCGAGGCCGCCGCCGCGCCGGTCCGTCTCGCCCGCGAGATCCGTGCCAAGGGTGCCCGCGCCTCCATGGCACTGAAGCCGGCGACGCCCATCGAGCCGTTCGAGGACCTGCTCCCCGAGCTCGACATGCTGCTGATCATGACGGTCGAGCCGGGCTTCGGCGGCCAGGCGTTCCTGGACATCATGCTGCCCAAGATCCGCCGCACCCGTGAGCTCATCGCCAAGCACGGCCTGGAGATGTGGCTGCAGGTCGACGGCGGTGTCTCGGCCGAGACGATCGAGCGCTGCGCCGAGGCCGGCGCCGATGTCTTCGTCGCGGGCTCGGCCGTCTACGGCGCCAAGGATCCGGCGGAAGCGGTACGTTCATTGCGCGCCCAAGCGCAGGCAAAGACCGCGTCAAGCGGCTGGGCGTGCGACCACTGAGCCACGGGAACGTGAACGCAGTCCCTCAGGGCTGATCGACTAGGCCGGATCTGCAAGGATGAACGGCGAACCCAGTTTGTGAACAGCAGTGAGGAGAGCGCCGTGTCGGCCATGTCGGCGGGTCGGTCAGCCATGCGGATGGGACCCGCGGAGCTGGTGCAGGCGGCGGCCATGGCCCGCCGCTTCTACCTCGAGGGCAAGTCCAAGATCCAGATCGCCGAGGAGTTCGGCGTCAGCCGCTTCAAGGTGGCCCGGGTCCTGGAGACCGCCCTCGAGCGGGATCTCGTGCGCATCGAGATCCGGGTCCCAGCGGAACTGGACGCCGAGCGCTCGGACGCGCTGCGCGCCCGCTACGGTCTGCGGCACGCGGTCGTCGTGGAGTCCCCGGCGCCCACCGACGAGATCGAGGACTCGCCCGACCCCGAGAACCTCGGCGAGGTCGCGGCGGATCTGCTCGGCGAGCTCGTCAACGAGGGCGATGTCCTCGGCCTTGCCTGGGGCCGCTCCACGATCCACATGGCGGCCGCGCTCGACCAGCTGCCGCCCTGCACGGTCGTGCAGCTGACGGGGGTGTACGACGCGGGTACCGCGGAGCGCGGCTCCGTCGAGGCCGTCCGCCGTGCCGCCCAGGTCTCCGGCGGCGAGGCCCACCCCATCTACGCGCCGATGCTGCTCCCGGACCCCGCGACCGCGGCGGCGCTGCGCAACCAGACCGGTATCGCCCGCGCCTTCGAGTACTTCGACAAGGTCACGGTCGCCTGCGTCTCCATCGGCTCCTGGGAGCCGGGCATCTCCACCGTCCACGACATGCTCAGCGACGAGGAGCGCGCGCACTACGCCTCGCTGGGCGTGGCCGCCGAGATGTCCGCGCACCTGTTCGACGCCGAGGGGCGTCGGGTCGGGCGGGACCTCGGGGAGCGGTGCATCACCGTCGAAGCGGATCGGCTGCGACGGATTCCTGAGGTCGTCGCCATCGCGGGTGGGCAGCGGAAGGCTGCCGCCATCGACGCGGTGTTGCGGTCCGGGCTCGTCACCAGCCTGGTGACGGACACGGCGGCGGCCGATCAGCTGCTCGTCGCCGGGGCTGCGCCTCGGCCCGCGCTCAATCGGGCGGACCCGGACGGTAGCTGAGTTTCTGCGGGCCGTGGGGGCTGGTCGCGCCCGCGCGGCGGAGCCGCATATGCCACAGCCCCGCGCCCCTCAAGGGGCGCTATGGCAGGGTCTGATGCATGGCGAACCGGTTTGTGCCCCGCGTGTTGGCGGTGCTGGTCTGTCTCGTCGTACTGGTGAGCGGGTGTTCGTCGGATGCCGGGAGGGATGTCCCCGGCTGGGCGCGCGGCATGGAGACCGTACAGGCCGACCGGCTGCCTGCCGAGGCGCGGCGCACGCTGCGGCGCATCGATGACGGGGGGCCCTTCCCGTACGAGAAGGACGGCGCCGTCTTCGGGAACTTCGAGCGGGAGCTGCCGCGCGAGAAGCGCGGTTACTACCGCGAGTACACCGTCCGCACGCCCGGTGAGCGCGACCGCGGGGCCCGGCGGATCGTCACCGGCGGCGGGGGCGAGATCTACTACACCGACGACCACTACGCGTCCTTCAAGGCGGTGCTGAGGTAATGCCCGACGGTACTGACAGCTCATCCCACCCCCTCGCCCCCGTGCTCGACGCGGCGCGCGGCGCGGGCTGGACCACCGCGACGCTCTCCCTGGCGGGCGTGACGGACAAGGCCGCGTTCATGGAGCGCTGCGCCCGCGGTCTCGGCCTGCCCGACTGGTTCGGGCACAACTGGGACGCCCTCGCCGACTGCCTCACCGACCTGTCGTGGGCGCCCGCCGCGCGGGGACGGCTGCTCGTCGTCTCCGGGTGGCAGGAGTACGCGCGGGGGGCGCCGGGGGAGTGGCGGATCG
This sequence comes from Streptomyces sp. NPDC039480, assembly GCF_055597165.1. Taxonomy (NCBI): domain Bacteria; kingdom Bacillati; phylum Actinomycetota; class Actinomycetes; order Kitasatosporales; family Streptomycetaceae; genus Streptomyces; species Streptomyces sp. NPDC039480. Next base: position 510,303 of record NZ_JBVITX010000006.1, read on the forward strand.
CGCAGGAGGTGTTCTCCGCGGCCGTCGAGCACTGGCGGGACGCGGAGACCGGTCTGGAGATCGTCCTCGCGCTCGGACCGGCCCCCGCACCCGCCCCCGACCCTGCCGACACAGAGCGTGCCGAGTCCTGAACGGACTGTTCCGCTTCCGGCCGGGGCTTGGATGATCCGACCACCGCCCGTACGGCCCCCCTGGGTGATCGTCCCAGGCGGCACATCCCGGTCGGCATGGGAGAATGAAGTACGTGCTTTTCCCTCGGCCTAACTGTCCGGGGGCCACCTCTGATCGACTGGGATGAGCAGCACGTGCGCTTCCTCAATGACATCCAGCCTGCGTACGACCTGACGTACGACGACGTCTTCATGGTCCCGAGGCGCTCCGCCGTCGGCTCCCGCCAGGCCGTGGACCTCTCCTCGCCCGACGGCACCGGCACCACGATCCCGCTGGTCGTCGCCAACATGACCGCGATCGCCGGCCGGCGCATGGCCGAGACCGTCGCCCGCCGCGGCGGCCTCGTCGTCATTCCGCAGGACATCCCGATGGAGGTCGTCACCGACGTCATCTCCTGGGTCAAGACGCGCCACCACGTCCTGGACACCCCGATCGTCCTGGCCCCGTCGCAGACCGTCGCCGACGCGCTGGCCCTCCTGCCCAAGCGCGCGCACAACGCGGGCGTCGTCGTCGACGCCGACCAGAAGCCCATCGGCGTCGTCACGGACACCGACCTGAGCGGCGTCGACCGCTTCACGCAGCTCTCCGAGGTCATGTCCAGGGACCTGCTGCTCCTGGACGCCGACATCGACCCGCGCGACGCCTTCAACAAGCTGGACCACGCCAACCGCCGGTACGCCCCGGCCGTGGACAAGGACGGCCGCCTCGCGGGCATCCTCACCCGCACGGGCGCCCTCCGCGCGACGCTCTACACCCCCGCGGTCGACGCCAAGGGCGGCCTGCGCATCGCCGCCGCCGTCGGCATCAACGGCGACGTGGCGGGCAAGGCCAAGCAGCTCCTCGACGCGGGCGTCGACACGCTCGTCGTGGACACCGCGCACGGCCACCAGGAGTCGATGATCTCCGCGGTCAGGGCCGTGCGCGCGCTCGACCCGCAGGTGCCGATCGTCGCGGGCAACATCGTCGCCGCCGAGGGTGTGCGCGACCTCATCGAGGCCGGCGCCGACATCATCAAGGTGGGTGTCGGTCCCGGCGCCATGTGCACCACGCGCATGATGACCGGCGTCGGCCGCCCGCAGTTCTCCGCGGTGCTCGAATGCGCCGCCGAGGCCAAGAAGTTCGGCAAGCACGTCTGGGCCGACGGCGGTGTCCGCCACCCGCGCGACGTCGCCATGGCGCTCGCCGCCGGCGCGTCGAACGTCATGATCGGCTCCTGGTTCGCGGGGACGTACGAGTCCCCGGGCGACCTCCAGCACGACGCCCAGGGCCGTGCGTACAAGGAGTCCTTCGGCATGGCCTCCGCCCGTGCGGTGCGCAACCGCACGTCCGAGGAGTCCGCGTACGACCGTGCCCGCAAGGCGCTCTTCGAGGAGGGCATCTCGACCTCCCGCATGTTCCTCGACCCGACCCGTCCGGGCGTCGAGGACCTGATCGACTCGATCATCGCGGGCGTCCGCTCCTCCTGCACCTACGCGGGTGCGGCGTCCTTGGAGGAGTTCGCCGAGCGGGCCACCGTCGGTGTGCAGAGCGCCGCGGGCTACGCGGAGGGCAAGCCGCTCCACGCCAGCTGGAGCTAGGCGCTTCGCGGGGAGCTGTGCCCTCCGGCCGCGGGTCGACCGCGGCTGGTCGCGCGGTTCCCCGCGCCCGTGAGGGGTGCCTCGGGTCAGCCCCGTACCGCTGCCTTGTACGCCTCGATGGCCGGGCGGGGCGCTCGGCCCAGCAGGGTGCGGAGCGCGCCCCGGTCCTCGACCCCTGTGCCGTCCAGGAAGCCGCCCGCTGTCGCCGCGTACGTGCTCATGAGCATCGGCACCTGGAAGGGCAGCGCCTGACCGGCGGCGATGAGTGCCTCGCGGGTCGCGGCGAGCGTGCCCGGTTCGTACGAGCCGCCGACCGCGGCGGCAAGATCGGCGCCGCCCAGGGCGTGCTCGCCGACCAGTTCGTAGGTGCGGCCCCGGTGGGCGGCCGGGTCCGTCGCCACCCGCACCGCGACCTCGGCCAGGTCCTCGCGCGCCACGGCGGCGAGGCGGCCCGCTCCCAGGGGTGCGGCGATGGTCCCGTCGGGCCCCGGCGCCGCGACGGCGGCGAGGAACTCCGCGTACAGGCCGTTGCGCAGCACCGTCCAGTGCAGCGAGGAGCCGCGCAGTCTGCGCTCGGTCCAGCGGTGGGCGAGCGCGTACGTCAGATGGTCGCCGTCGCCGCTGAGGCTGGTGTAGACGAGGTGGCCGACGCCCGCCTTCTCGGCGGCGGAGATCACGGCTTCGTGGCGGGCGACGACGATGTCGTCCTCGGCGGCGCCCGCGGAGATGACGAGCAGGGTGTCGACATCGGTGAAGTCCAGCGACGCCGGATCGTCGAAGTCGACGCGGCGCCCGCCGGGCGCGGGGCTGCGGCTGCCGATGACGACGTCGTCGCGGTCCGCGACGCGGGCGGTGATGAGCGAGCCGAGTGCGCCCGTGGCGCCGGTGATCATGAGCATGGGAAGGTTCCCCCGTGGTGAGTGGTTGTGCCCGCTGTCCGGGCGGGGCCGGGTGGCCGGGCCTGTGACCGCCAGGAACCGGGCCACCGGGCCTGTGACCATGGTGAACCGCGTGACGCGGGCGCATAAGGAGGCACTTTCATGTCAGCAGGGCACACGGCGGTAACCACCCCGCAGGGCGGCTCGGCCCCCGTCGAGCCCGTCATCAGCTGCGAGACCCCGCAGGACGAGTGCGGGGTGCGGGACGTCCTCGACCGGCTCGGCGACAAGTGGTCCGTGTATGTGGTGGTCGAACTCGCTTCGGGCGTCCTGCGGTTCAAGGAGCTCCAGCGCCGGATCCACGGCGGCATCTCGCAGCGCATGCTCACCCTCACCGTGCGCCGCCTGGAGCGCGACGGCCTGGTCGAGCGGACCGTGTATCCGACGATTCCGCCGCAGGTCGAGTACGAGCTGACGGCGATGGGCCACAGTCTCACCCACCTCGTCAAGGCGCTCGCCGACTGGTCCATCGACCACCGGCCCGCCATCGCCGCCGCCCGCGAGGCCTACGACCAAGCGGCCCGGGGCTGACTGAGTGTTTCGCCCTGTGAGGTGTGTTTGATCCCGGGTTAGGTTCCGCGCCAGTTCAGGGTGCTTTCGCCGGTGAGGCGGCGGGTCATGA
>NZ_JBVITX010000007.1:0-164677 GCF_055597165.1 Streptomyces sp. NPDC039480
GCCCGGTTACATTCCGAACCCGGAAGCTAAGCCTCATAGCGCCGATGGTACTGCAGGGGGGACCCTGTGGGAGAGTAGGACGCCGCCGAACTAATCGTAGAGAAAACCCCCGCACCATTCGGTGCGGGGGTTTTCTGCGTTCTGGGCCTTTACGACGGGCTCACCAGTTTCGTGTCGTACGCCAGAATGACCGCCTGCACCCTGTCCCTCGCTCCCGTCTTCGCGAGAATGCGGCCCACGTGTGTCTTCACCGTGGATTCCGCGAGATGCAGGCGCGAGGCGATCTCCGTGTTCGTCCAGCCCTGGCCGATCACCGTCAGGATTTCGCGTTCGCGGTCGGTGAGGGCACTCAGGCGCGGATCGTCCGCCAGGTCCGCCGGAGTGGCGCCGGTCGCCGGGAGCTGGTCCGCGTACGCGTCGAGGAGCCGGCGGGTCAGGCTCGGGGCCACCACCGCGTCGCCCGAGGCCACCGCGCGTATCCCGGAGAGGAGTTCCTCGGGCAGCGCGTCCTTGATGAGGAAACCGGACGCGCCCGCGCGCAGCCCCGCATACGCGTACTCGTCGAGGTCGAAGGTCGTGAGGATCAGGACGCGTGTCCGGGCGCCCGCCGCGACGATGCGGCGCGTCGCCTCGATACCGTCCAGGCCCGGCATGCGGATGTCCATCAGGACGACGTCCGGATGGAGTTCGGCCGTCATACGGACCGCTTCGCTGCCGTTGCCGGCCTCTCCCGCCACCGTCATGTCGTCCTGGCTCTCCAGGAGCATGCGGAAACCGAAGCGCTGCATGGGCTGGTCATCGACGATGAGCACGGTCGTCACAGTGTTTCGCTGTCCTTCGGGAGGTGGAGACGGACCCGCCAGCCGCCCGACGGGTGAGGCAGCGGCCCCGCCTCAAGTGTGCCGTCGTACAAGGCCGTTCGCTCGCGCATTCCGGTCAGGCCGCGGCCGCCTGCGGCGGGCGGGCTGCCGCTCGCCCCCTCGCCCAGCCCCGTGTCCGTGACCTCCACCGTCACCCCGTCCTCGCCGTAGTCAACGTCGACAGTGGCTGTCGCGCCGGGGCCGGCGTGCTTCAGGGTGTTGGTGAGGGCTTCCTGCACCACCCGGTAGACGGTGAGTTGGCGGCCCGCGGGGACCGCGTCCGCGCGGCCGTGCACGGTACTGCGCACCGGGAGGCCCGCGGCACGTACGCCGTCGATGAGCTGGGCCAGGTCGGTGAGGGCGGGCTGCGGGGCGAGTTCGGCCGTGGCGGGGGCGTCGTCGCGGAGGACGTCCAGGAGGCGGCGGAGTTCGCCGAGGGCCTGGCGGCTGGTGGTGCCGATGGCTTCGAGGGCCTGGGCCGCGCGCTCGGGGGACTTGGCGGCGGCGTACGAACCGCCGTCCGCGAGGCCCGTGATGACGGAGAGGTTGTGGCCGATGATGTCGTGCATCTCGCGTGCGATGCGGGTGCGTTCGGCGGCGGCGGCCAGCTGGGCCTGCTGGTCGCGCTCGACCTCCAGCCGGCGGGCGCGCTCGACGAGGGCCTCGGTGTAATCCTGGCGGGAGCGAACCGCGATGCCGAGCAGAGCGACCAGGGCGTACGCCCATACGTACGGGATGATCTGCTGGTCCCAACTGCCCTCCGGGAAGCGGACGCTGCCCACGACGAGCGGGGCCGTCATCATGAGGCCCGCCCTGCCGAGCGTCTTCAGAGGCAGCCACATCGCGATGCTGAACAGCACGATCATCTGGATCAGCGAGGCCTGGAGCATCGCGCCGGTCCAGCTGCTGACCAGGCTCGCGGCCACCATGACGGCGAGGACCGCCATCGGGTGGCGTCGGCGCCACAGCAGCGGCAGCGACAGCGCGGTGCTGAGCAGGAAGACGAGCCAGCCCGGCACGGTCGTGACGGGCGCGGTGTTGCGCCAGCCGCCGCCGGCGTCCACGAGGGCGGCGCTCACGAAGAAGCCGGTGACCAGCAGGTCCCAGACGAGCGGGCGGCGCCTGTCGAAGGCGCGCACCCGCTGCGTCGCACGCTGGAGGAGCAGGGTCAGCGGATGCGGGGCGGTGCGTGGCTCGGTGGTCGGCGTGCTGGGCGGCTCGGTCACGGCCTCATCCTCGTACAACAGGCGTTCGTAGGGACGTCATACGTGGGCGTACGAAGGTCAGACGTCGCGTCGCTTGAGCAGTACGGATGCCGCGGCGATGACCGCCGCCGACCAGAGGGCGAGCGTGATCAGGGCCGTGCCCGGCGCGATCGTGTTCTCGACCCGGGACACCGAACCGAGGGCGCTCGCCGCCTGGGCGGGGAAGTACTTCATGGCGGTGTCCACGGCGCTGAACGGCACCATCGACAGGACCTCGGGCAGGATCAGGACCGCACCGACGAACGCGCCGATCGCGCCGGGCACCGAGCGGAACAGGGCGCCGAGGCCGAGCGCGACGAGGCTGAGCAGGGTGACGGCCGCGGCGCTGGACGCGAGGGCGCCGAGCACGCCCGGGTCGGTGAGGGAGAGCTCCTTGTCGGTGCCGGAGAGCCAGATCTGGGCGAGGAGGAACGTGCCGACGTTCGTCACGAAGCACACCGTGAACGCGACGGCCGTGAAGAGGCCGGCCTTGGACCACAGGACCGGCAGGCGGCTCGGGACGGCCGCGAGCGATGCGCGGATCAGGCCCGTCGAGTACTCGCCCGCGGTGACGAGGATGCCGAGGACGGCGAGGCAGATCTGGGAGAGCTGGGTGCCGAAGAGGGTGAACACGACGGTGTCGATCTCGGCGTCGTCACCGTCGTAGGTGGAGCCCATCGTGATGCCGACGGCGATGACGAGCGCGCTCGCGGTGAGCAGCGTGATCCAGGTGGAGCGGAGCGTCCACAGCTTGTGCCACTCCGAGCGGACGATTCCTTTTGCGGTGAGGGCGCTCATGCCGCCGCTCCTTCCGGTCGACGGGAGGCATATGGGTCCGGGTTCGAGCCCGGATTCGGGTCCGTCGGGGTGACGTACTCGACCGAGTCCCGGGTGAGGTCCATGAAGGCCTGCTCCAACGAAGCGGCCTGCGGGGTGAGTTCGAAGAGCGGGATGCCGTGCGCGGCGGCGGTGCGGCCGATGTGCTCGGCGTCCGTGCCGCGGACGTCGAGGGTGCCGGGCGCGTCACCGGAGATCCGTACGTCCGGGCCCGCGAGCAGCTCGGTCAGCCGGCCGGCCTCGGGGGTGACGACCTTGACGGCGCCGGTGCCCGACTCGCGTACGAAGCGTTCGACGGTGGTGTCGGCGAGGAGCCTGCCGCGGCCGATGATGACGAGGTGCTCGGCGGTCAGCGCCATCTCCCTCATCAGGTGGGAGGAGACGAGGACCGTGCGGCCCTCGGCGGCAAGGGACTTGAGGAGGTTGCGGATCCACAGGACGCCCTCGGGGTCGAGGCCGTTGACCGGCTCGTCGAGGATGACCGTGGCCGGGTCGCCGAGGAGGGCCGCCGCGATGCCGAGGCGCTGGCCCATGCCGAGGGAGAAGCCCTTGACGCGCTTGCGGGCGACCTCGTGGATTCCGGCCAGTTCGAGGACCGTGTCGACGCGGCTCTTCGGGATGGAGTGGGTGTGGGCGAGCGCCATGAGGTGGTGGTAGGCGGAGCGGCCCGGGTGGACGGAGCGTGCTTCGAGGAGGGCGCCCACTTCGTGCAGGGGCGCGGGGTGGGCGGCGTAGGCGCGGTCGCCTATGGTGGCGCGGCCGCGGGTCGGGGTGTCGAGGCCGAGGAGCATCCGCATGGTGGTGGACTTGCCCGCGCCGTTGGGGCCGAGGAAGCCGGTGACGGTGCCCGGGTGGACCTCGAAGCTGAGGTCGTCGACGGCTTTCTTGGCGGGCCTGCCGCCGTAATGTTTGGTGAGTCCGTATGCCCTGATCATGTCTTCGATGCTGCCGCTCGTGGGGGCGCGGATCGTCGGACCTGGGGCGGGAAGAGCGGGCCGGCGGTAGTACCCGGGTACGACGGTGACCCCGAGGGAACCCCGGGCCGCGCCGGCTGCCGTCTTAGGATCACCGCATGGAGCAGGAGTGCGTGTACGTCGTACGAGCCGTCCATGCCGAAGAGTGGCCGCAGGTCAGGGAGTTGCGGCTGGCGGCGCTGCGGGATCCGGCGGCGCCGGTCGCCTTTCTGGAGACGTACGAGGACGCCGCCGCGCAGCCGGACTCGTTCTGGCAGGGGCGGGCGGCGAGGGCCGCGCGCGGGGAGCGCGTGCGGCAGTTCGTGGCGGAGGGGCCGCACGGCGTGTGGGCGGGGTCGGTGACCGTGCTGGTCGAGGAGGCCGGGGCGGACGATGTCTTCGGCGGGGCGATCGAGCGGCGGCAGGCGCATCTCGTGGCGGTCTTCGTGCGGCCCGAGCACCGGGGGCGCGGGCGCGGGGTGACGGACGCGCTGTTCGATGCGGCTGTCGGGTGGGCGTGGTCGCTGGAGGGGCTCGACCGGGTGCGGCTGTATGTCCATGAGGACAATGCGCGGGCGCAGGCGTTCTACCGGCGGTTCGGTTTCGTACGCAGCGGAGGGGTCGTCCCGGTGCCGGGCGACCCCTCCGCGCGGGAGTACGAGCTGGTGCTGGAGCGGCCTGAGAGGCAGGCGACGCAGGGCAGGGCCCAATGACGCAGGGCAGGCCCTAGTACGGGTTCTCCGTGCGGGCCGTCCGCAGGGCCTTCGCCCACCAGGCCAGCTGGTCCAGCATCACCTTGGCGGCGCCGACCGCGCCGTCCTCCGCGTGCGCCGGGCCACCCTCCGCGAAGTGGTCCCAGGCGTTGTGGAAGCTGACGACCTCGCGGACGGTCACGCAGTGCAGCTCGGCGAAGACGAGGCGGAGCTGCTCCACGGCCCGCAGGCCCCCGCCGTGGCCGCCGTACGAGACGAAGGCGACGGGCTTGGCCTCCCACTCGGTGCGGTGCAGGTCGATGAAGTGCTTCAGGGCCGCCGGGAAGCTGTGGTTGTACTCCGGGGTGATCACCACGTACGCGTCGGCGGCGTCGACCCGCTCTGCGAGGGCGGTGAGGGCTGGGGGGCGCTCGGTGCCCCAGTCCGGGTGGGCCGATGGCAGCTCCAGGTCGGCGACGTCGATGACGTCCAGCGTGAAGCCGGTGTGCCGTCCTGCGAGGTCGGTGAACCAGGCGCCGACGGTGGGTCCGAAGCGGCCGTCGCGGGTGGAGCCGACGATGACGGCGAGGCGCAGGGGGGTGTTGGACATGGGGGTACTCCTTGACGTGACGGTGACGGGGTTCGATTGCTGGGTGCTGTGTGCTGGGGTGCTTCAGCGCGCTTGGACAGCAGTGGGCTCGGGCAGGCCCGGTGACGTGCTGGCCAGAATTTCCGCTTTCGTCGTACGCGGCCGCAGCAACCGGTGGACCAGGAGCGTGAGTCCGACGACGACGCTCGCCACGGTCCAGAGGGTGATGCGCCAGGCCTCGGTGAACGCGTCGGCGTGGCCGACTGCACCGGCCGTGACGCGGCCCGCGAGCTCCGCCGAACCGACCCGGGCCTCCACGAGGGCGAGCAGCAGGGCGCCGAAGAGGGTGAGCATGACGGCACCGGTGCCGCCCCGGACGGTGTTGAGGAAGCCCGACGCCATGCCGACCTTCGCGGGCTCGACCATGCCGAGCGCCTGGGCGTCGATGATGCCGAGGGACAGGCCTTGGCCGACGCCGATGGTCGACAGGGGACCGGCGAGCGCGGCCGCGGGGATGCCGGGGTGCAGGGTGGTCAGCCAGGCGTTGCCCGCGGCGATCAGGAGCAGGGAGAGGACGAGCAGCCGGCGGGCGGGTACGCCGCGGTTGACCAGGCGGGCGCCGAGCGGGGGCAGGACGAGGACGGGCACGGTCATCAGGAGCAGGATCAGGCCCGCCTCGCTCGCCGTGGTGCCGCTGGTGCCCTGGAGGTAGGTGGGCAGGAAGACCAGGGCGCCGGTGGTGCCCGCCGCGAGCCCGAAGGAGCCGAGGGACCAGCCGAGGAAGGCGGGGTCGCGGGCCAGCGAGAGGTCGAGGATGGGCTGTCCGCCGGTCGCGGCGAGGCGCTTCTCGACGCCTGCGAAGGTGCCGAGCAGCGCCAGGCCGACGGTGAGCGGCAGGAGCGAACCGACGGCGAGCCAGCCGGACTTGGAGCCCTGCGTGATGGCGAACAGGGTCAAGGAGAGGCCGCCGATGAAGGTGGCGGCACCGGCCTTGTCGACGTGCGGCGGGACATCGGCGCGGGACTCGGTGAGGAAGCGCGTGCCGGTGAGGACGAGGCCGCCGCCGATGGCGAAGACGAGGAACGTGGGGCGCCAGCCGAGGCCGTCGACCAGCCGTCCTGCGAAGGTGGGGCCGATGGCGAGACCGATGCCCGCCGTGGTGCCGAGCGCGGCGAACGCCCTGGTCCGGGCAGGCCCGGTGAAGGTGGCGGCGAGCAGGGAGCCGCCGCTCGCCATGACTCCCGCGGCGCCCATGCCCGAGAGCAGCCGGGCGGCGTCCAGGAGCAGGATGTGGTGGGCGAGGGCGGAGGCGAGCGTGCCGGCTGTGTAGAGCGCGGCGCCTGCGGTGAGGACGCGGCGGCGGCCGAAGATGTCGCCGAGCGAGCCCACGACGAGCATGAAGGAGGAGGCGGCGAGGAAGTAGCCGACGACCACCCACTGGAGGGACGCGCCGGACGCGCCGAGGTCGGAGCCGATGCGGGGCAGGGCCACGGTGGTCCCGGACATCGCCATCGGCAGCGTGAACATGCCGAGCAGGACGACGAGGAGGGTCAGGACGGGTCGGCCCCTGCGGACGGGCTGCGGGGCCTGCGGAGCGGACTCGGGAGGCATGCGAGTAAAGTACAACGTGCGTTGTAGTAATTACAACGGTCATTGTAATTTTCCTGGGAGAGCTGAGATGGCGAGCGGTACGGAACAGGACACGGAGGGGCACAAGCCCCTGCGCAAAGGGATGGTGGAGAAGCGCCGGGCCATCACGAGCGGCGCCCGCACGGTCTTCGGGCGCGAGGGGTACACGCGGGCGAGCATCGACGCCATCGCCGCGGAGGCCGGCGTCTCCACCCGCACCATCTACAACCACTTCGGCGACAAGGAGGGCCTCTTCCGCGCCGTCCTGCTGGAGAGCGCCGCCTCGGTGACGGCGGCCGCGGAGGTGCTCTTCGAGAAGCACCTGCGCAAGGTCCGCGACGTCGAGGAGGACCTTCTCGACCTGGCCCGTGAATGGGTGATGCAGAGCGAGGAGCACTCCGGGCACTTCTCCGTCGTACGGCAGATCATCCCCGAGGGCGGACGGCTGCCCGCGGACGTCCTGGAGGAGTGGCAGCGGATCGGGCCGCGGGCGTCCCAGGAGAAGCTGGGGCACTGGCTGCTCGAACTGGGGCGGCAGGGCCTGCTCGCCGTCGACGAGACGAACGCGCGCAAGGCGGCGCGCCATTACGCGTTCCTGGTGGGCGGCAGCGTGACGACCGAGACGTACTTCGGGGCGCTGCCTCTGGCGCGTGAAGAGGCCGAGGAACTCGTGCGGGAAGGGGTCGGGATCTTTCTGCGGCTGTACGGGGGGAAGGAGCCGGGCGGAGCCTAAAGGTCCGGTTCCGACCGGGCGATGAGGTAGCCGAGCTGTGCCCGGGACTGCGAGCCCAAGTCGCGGGAGATCGCGGCCACATGGCCCGCCACCGTACGCCGTGACACCCCGAGGCGGCGTGCGACCGCGTCGTCCGTGAGGCCCGAGACCAGCAGCCTCATGACCGCGCGGCGGACCTCGTCGACGATCAGCGGCTCCCGTACGCGGGCGGCGGCCGGCTCGGCCACCGGCCTGGCCCGCTCCCACGCGTCGTCGAAGACCGCGGCGAGGTGCGCGACGACGGCGGGCTGCCGGATCTCCACGACGCCCTGGTCGACTAGGTAGGCGACGCTGCGGTCGCACAGGAGCAGGCGGCCGGTCAGCTGCTGCAGGGTGCGCACGTTGCCGCCCGCCCGCTCGATGTCCTGGATCCGCCGCCAGTGCGCGGCGTGCGTACGGGCCGCGTGCGGGAAGAGGGCCCGGTGCGTGACGCCGGCCGGGACCGGGGCCCCGCCGGCCGGCTGGACGGCCATGAGCTCCGCGCGGCAGCCCCGCACGGCCTGCTCCAGAAGTACGGGGACGGCGTCCGCGCCGTCGACGACCGTCAGCCAGTCCTGGGACTCGCGGCGGGCCGCCCGGTAGATCGCGTGGACCGGGGAGAACCCGGCACTGATCGAGCGCAGCCGGTCCCGCTGGGCGTCCAGCAACTCCCGTACGGGATGGAGGATCTCCGACTCGGCGACGTTCGGCGACACCGGCACGAGGACCTCGGGGTCGTCCGGCGGTGGCGTCAGCAGACCGAGGTGTACGAGGCAGTGGGGCGCCGTCGCCCGCGGCAGGCAGCCCTTGACGACGGCGGCCCGGTAGCGGCTCAGCCCTTCGGCGCAGGGCGCCTGGGCGGTGTCGGTGCACCGGCAGCCGGAATCCGGACCCTGTGCGTCATCGTGCATCGCACGATTATGCACCGGCATTTCCAAGGTTGGAGCGGCTTCCCGCTGTGAGACTAGCGATGACTGGCCGCACGGGCTTGGGAATCAAAGGAAGTAAGGGAGCGTGGTTCATATGGATCTCGCCGGAAGCACCGTCGTGATCACCGGCGCGGGCAGCGGTATCGGCCTTGCCACCGCCGAGCTCGTCGCGCGGCGCGGCGCACGCGTCGTCCTCACCGACCGCAGCGCGGACGTGGTGCGCCCGCACGCCGAGCGCATCGCCGGACTGACCGGATCCGGCGCCGAGTTCCGCGTGCTCGACGTCACCGACGGCGACGCGGTCGAGGAGGCCATGGCGTCGGTCGGCACCATCGACCACCTCTTCACCTGCGCGTCCGGCAGCGTCATCGCGCCCTTCGAAGAGCTCACCGAGGCGGAGGTACGGCAGTTCTTCGAGGTCAAGTGGTGGGGGCAGTACCGGTGCCTGCGGGCGGCGCTGCCGTACATGGCGACGGGGCGGGGGGCGGATTCCGGTCCGGGGCCGGGGTCGGGTCCGAGGTCGGGGTCGGGGTCGGGGTCGGTCACGCTCGTCTCCGGGTACCTCTACCGGAAGGCCGACCCGGGCTACTTCGCCTTCGCCGCCGTCAACGGAGCGGTCGAGGCCGCCGTGAAGTCCCTCGCCATGGAGCTCGCGCCGCTCCGCGTCAACGCGGTCGCGCCCGGCCCCACCGACACGCACGCACACCTGATGAGCCCCGCCGAACACCGCGCCTACCGCGACGAGATCGCGGGGCGCCTGCCGGTGGGGCGCCCCGGCACGGCGGAGGAGGTCGCGCACGCGGCGGCGTACCTGATGGAGAACTCGTTCACCACGGGGACGACGCTGGATGTGGACGGCGGGAAGCGCTGAGATGGGGGCGTCGGGCGGCCCTACTGGACCGGCAGCTCGCTGTCCGGCCAGCGGGATCTGCCCTGCTCCCGGGACCGGAGCAGAGCCAGGGTCGGCAGACCCCGGTCCGCCCCGGTGGAGAGCAGCTCCGGCAGCTGGGGCAGCGGAGCCACCGCGGCGACGTCGTCCAGGACGAGCGTCATTGGTGGGTCGAGCCGACCGGAGGATGACCGTGCGGCCATGCGCCGGCCGTGCTCGACCACGCTGGAGGCGAGTGCCGTCAACAGGGGCATGGCACCCGGGCCCTGGCGGGACTTGGGATCCTCGATCGCCTCACCCACCACAAAAAGCGTGCCCCCTTCATCGACGAAGGAATCCAGGGAGAGCGCATCAGTTCGGTTTGGTGTGCAGGACTCGCGGACGTGGACCGTGAAGAGGGCCGAGAGGGCTCGGGCGGTCAACTCCTGGGCGATGTCGCGCCGTTCGGGATGGGCGGTGAGGGCGGCCTCCAGCTCACCGGCGGTGCCGGACGCGGCCTTGGGGTGGGTACGGAGGATACGTACCGCCTCCTGGACCTGCGTGCCCTGCGCCCACCGGTGCACGATCTTCATCGGCTTGTCCGCCACCGCGGCGGCGTGCAGAAAGCTGCGCATCAGCGTCTGAGCCGTGTCCGCGACCGCGACGTCCAGCTTCGCGGCCGGCCTTATCGGGGCGAGGAGCGCGGTGGCGCGGTCGTGCGCCGTCGCCTTGTCCTGGCAGCCCGAGAGGGGGGACCAGTGGAGGCGGGCCGGGGTGTCGCAGAGGTGGGAGGGGTCGTAGAGCAGGACGGGGCCGAGCTTGGCCCGGGCGTCCTTCGTCTCGGCCCACAGGGTGGGGTCGGAGGTCAGGACCAGGGCCGCGCCCTCGGCGTCCTGGACGGCCTGCACGGCGAGGGGGCGGCGGGTCGTGGGGCTGCCCAGGATCAGGGGCGTACGGGGGGTGGGGACGGGGGGTGTCACCGGAGGCACCGGGGCGACGTTCTCCGCGCCTCCGGCGCGGGGTGCCTCGTGCTCCGTGCCCGGCGCCGGGGTGCTGTTCACCGCGCCTTCGGCGCGGTTTTCCCGCCCACCCGCCCTCTCTACCTCCGGCTCCGCGCCTCCGGCATCCGGCCCGGCCGCCGCCCCCACCGCACCCCGCTGCGCCCTCCGTACCGCCCGCCACCGCGTCACCGTCCCCAGCACGAAGACGGTCAGCACGACGAGGATCATCAGCTGGCCGATGAACAGGCCCCAGAACAGGCCGTAGCCCGAAAGCTGGTCCGGTGGGGTCTGGGGCCAGGCGCCCGCCACGTCCTGGGGGTCACCGATCAGATGGCGTACCGCCGGAGGCGTATGGCCGAAGGAGATGCCCTCCGGCCAGGAGCCGTGCGCGAAGCGGCCCGCGAGGTTCGTGGCCGACCAGACGAGCACCGTGGCGCCGATCAGCAGGGCGAGGAAGCCCACCAACAGGCCGTCCGGAACGCCCCGTTCGGGGCGCCTGCGACGGTCCTCCCACTCATCCCGCATGCTGCTCCATGTACGCCGCCCGCTCCTCCGCCTCCAGCTCGGCCGCCCGCAGCGCGTCGTCGGCCGGTGTGTCGTCGGGGAGGTCGGCCGACGATTCGGTCATGGCGCGGTCGGTGAAGACCAGCGGCCGTTCCGTCTCGGTGATCAGGTGTTTGACGACCTGGACGTTGCCGTTGACGTCCCAGACCGCGATGCCGGGGGTGAGGGTGGGGATGATCTCCACCGCCCACCTGGGCAGCCCGAGGACCCGGCCCGTGGCCCGCGCCTCGTCGGCCTTCTGGGCGTAGATGGTCCGGGTGGAGGCCATCTTCAGGATCGCCGCGGCCTCCTTGGCCGCCGCGCCGTCCACCACGTCGCTCAGGTGGTGCACCACCGCCACGAACGACAGACCGAGCCGCCGCCCGAACTTCAGCAGCCGCTGGAAGAGCTGTGCCACGAACGGCGAGTTGATGATGTGCCACGCCTCCTCCACCAGGAAGATGCGCTTCTTGCGGTCGGGCCGGATCCACGTGTGCTCGAGCCAGACGCCGACGATCGCCATCAGGATCGGCATGGCGATGGAGTTCCGGTCGATGTGGGAGAGGTCGAAGACGGTCAGGGGAGCGTCGAGGTCGACGCCGACGGTCGTCGGGCCGTCGAACATGCCCCGCAGGTCACCGTCGACCAGCCGGTCGAGGACCAGCGCCACGTCCAGACCCCACGCCCGTACGTCGTCTATGGCGACGTTCATCGCCTCGGCGGACTCGGGCTCCGGGTGGCGCAGCTGCTCGACGATGTCGGTGAGGACCGGCTGCCGGTCGACGATCGTCTCGTTCACGTACGCGTGCGCGACCTTGAGCGCGAAGCCCGACCGCTCGTCGAGCCCGTGCCCCATGGCGACCTCGATGATGGTCCGGAGCAGCGCGAGCTGGCCCGTGGTCGTGATCGCGGGGTCGAGCGGGTTCAGCCGGATGCCCATGTCGAGGGCGGCGGTCGGGTCGAGCCGGATGGGAGTTATCCCCAGCTCCTGCGCGATGAGGTTCCACTCGCCGACGCCGTCCTCACCCTGTGCGTCGAGGACCACGACCTGGCGGTCCTTGAAGCGCAGCTGCCGCAGGACGTACGTCTTCTCCAGCGCCGACTTGCCGTTGCCGGACTCGCCGAGCACCAGCCAGTGCGGAGCCGGCAGCTGCTGCCCGTACAGCTGGAAGGGGTCGTAGATGTACCCCTTGCCGGAGTACACCTCGCGCCCGATGATCACGCCCGAGTCGCCGAGGCCCGGCGCGGCCGTCGGCAGGTAGACCGCCTGGGCCTGCCCCGTCGACGTACGCACCGGAAGCCTGGTCGTCTCCACCTTCCCGAAGAGGAAGGAGGTGAAGGCGTCCGTGAGGACGGTCAGCGGATCCCGCATCACAACAGCCTGCCTCTACGTCGATACCGTCAAGCGCAATGGCGCGCTCGCACTCTTGCGCTCTAGCGTCGGATGCCGGTCGCGAACGGCAGCGTGTTGACGAAGGCCCTGTGGTGCTCGCGGTCGCACCACTCCAGCTTCAGATACGACTTGCCGGCGGAGGCGCGGATGGTGCGCTTGTCGCGCGCCAGGGCCTCCGGGGAACGGGACGAGACCGTGATGTACCCGACGAGGTTCACGCCCGCCGCGCCGCTCGCCAGGTCCTCGCCGCGCTGGTCGAGGCGGGAGTGCGAGGCGATGTCACGGGGGTCGACCGTGCGGTTCATCTTGGCCTGGCGGCTGGCCTCGGCCTCGTCGTTGGTCTTCTCGGTCAGCATCCGCTCGATGGCGACCTCGGTGGGTTCGAGGTCCATCGTGACGGCCACCGTGCGGATGACGTCCGGGGTGTGGACGAGCAGCGGCGCGAGGAAGTTGACGCCGACGGGCGTCATCGGCCACTCCTTCACCCAGGCCGTGGCGTGGCACCAGGGGGCGCGGGTGGAGGACTCGCGGGTCTTCGCCTGGAGGTAGGTGGCCTCCATGGCGTCGAGCTCGGCGGGCCAGGCGTTGCGCTTCGTCATCGCCTGGATGTGGTCGATGGGGTGGTCCGGGTCGTACATGGAGTGGACGAGGGAGGCGAGCCGGCCCTGGCCGAGCGGCTGCCTGACCCGGATGTCGGCCTCCTGCAGCCGCGAACAGATGTCGGTCAGCTCGCGGGCCATGACGACGGCGAGCCCGGCGTCCTTGTCGAGCTTCCTGCCGCCGACCGGACGGGCCGCGCGGGCCATCGCCTGCGCCTCGGCGGCCAGGTCGCGGGAGTAGTGCATGCAGGCGACGAGGTAGGCGCGGTGCTGCTCGCTGCTGGTCGACACCATCGACTGGAGTTGGTCGTACGACTGCTTGAGCCAGGGCAGCGCACGGTCGTCGCCGCGCTGGCTGACGTCCTTGGCGTGCGCGTCCGGGTCGGCGGGCAGCGTACGGGCGAGCATCTGGAGGCGGGTGACGAACCCGTCGCCGTTCGCGACGTGCTTGAGCAGCGTCCCGAACCGGTCGACGAGGGCCTCCTGGTCCTCGGAGTCGCGAAGACCCACACCGGGGCCCTCGATCTCGATGGCGGCGGTGACGGTGCGGCGGTCCGCGTGCAGCAGCACGGCGATCTCGTCCGGACCGAAGGGCGCGGCCAGCCAGCTGATGCGGCCGATGCCGGGCGGCGGCCCGACCTCGACCTCCCTGCCGTCCAGCCGGATGCCTGCCTCGGGCGCGGCGGAGCGGTAGGCGGTGCCGCGCTTCAGGGAGCGCTTGTAACTGCGGTTGATCTCGTACCACTTGTAGAACGTCCGGCCCTTGTACGGGACGTACACCGCCGCGATGGCGAGCATCGGGAGGCCGGTGAGCAGCACGATGCGCAGGGAGAGGACGGGGACGAGGAGTCCGCACATCATGCCGAGGAACGCCCCCACGATGATGAGGGCGATCTCCCCCGTCTCGCGGTTCTTGCCGACGATCGCGTTCGGCCGGGCGCGGCCGATCAGATATGTGCGGCGGGGCGCGACCGGCTGGGACACGTGGGACTGGGTCGTCAACGCCCTTCACCTCCCGTGCGGTTGGTACTGCTGTTGCTGATGTTGCGGGACCCGCCGCGGTTGCCCGCGTGCGGCGTGTTCGTCGCGCTGCTGCTGCGTGGCGCGGGGGCGGCGGAGGGGACGGATCCGCCGCCGGATCCAGGGCCGGCGCCGTGGCCGGAGCCGCGGCCGCTGTGGGCGGCGACGCCGCTGCTCGCGGGATTGGCGGGCCGCGCCTGGCTGTTGCCCTGGCCGCCCCCTCCACTGTTCCCATTGCCGCGGGCACTGTGGGTCTTGATGCCCTGCGAGACGAGGGAGGCGGGGGAGCTGATCACGGCGGCGGCCTTGTTCTCGGCGCCGCGCATGATGCGGTTGTTGCGGGAGCCCGCGATCTCGTCGCCGAAGCCGGGGACGAAGCGGTAGATCATGGCGCTCGCGAAGATGGCGAGCAGGATGATCGACAGCCCGGAGACGACCGCGGAGAAGGAGTCGGGCCCGTCGTCGGCGGAGAGCGCTCCGGCGAGGCCGAGCACGATGACGATGATCGGTTTGACGAGGATGACGGCGATCATGATGCCCGCCCAGCGGCGGACGTGGGACCACAGGTTTTTGTCGACGAGGCCGGCGTACACGACGGTGCCGAGGAGCGCTCCTACGTAGAGGAGCGCCGCCCTGATCACGAGCTCCAGCCAGAGGACGCCCGCGGCGAGGATCGACACGAGCGAGACGACGATCAGCATGATCGGGCCGCCGCCGATGTCCTCGCCCTTCTTCAGGGCACCGGAGAAGTTCCCGAAGAAGGTGTCCGTCTCACCGCCCGTCGCCTTCGCGATCACGTCCGTGACGCCGTCCGTCGCCGAGACGACGGTGTACAGGATCAGGGGCGTGAAGGCGGAGGCAAGCACGGTGAGCCACAGGAATCCGATGGCCTCGGAGATCGCGGTGGTCAGCGGGACGCCGCGCACGGCGCGCTTGGCGACCGCGAGCAGCCACAGGAGCAGGGTCAGGATGGTCGACGCGGCGAACACGACGGCGTACTGCTGGAGGAACGTGGGGTTCGTGAAGTCGACGTTCGCCGTCTCCTTCACGGCGTCGGACAGCTTGTCGACGGTCCAGGACGCGGCTTCGGCACAGCCCTTGGCCAGGGAGCTCAGGGGGTCGGGGGAGTCGCCGAAGGGACTATCGGTGGGGTATTTGCTGTCGTCGCCGCTGTCTTCGGCTTTCTGGCCTTTTTCGCAGTACTTTTTGGCGGGGCCGGCGATCAGACTGCACGGGTCGTCCGGATCCTTCGGTTCCGGAGCGGCGAAGGCGCGCGTGCTCAGGAGGACTACTGCTGTCTGTGTGGCCGCGACGACAGCGGTTAGTCGTAGTGCGCGGCGTGGACTACCGGGCATACGTGAACCCTCCGAACTCCTTGACCGCCTTGCCGATCTCCTCGGCACCGGAGATGGGGTTGTCGCCACTCACAGGGGTGGGCCCGGCCTCCTGATGAGACTTGACAACCTTCCAGTCGCCGTTGCTCCAGGCCAGCTCCATGGTCACGGTGAACCAGCTGCCCGTCACCGGATTGGTGGTGTTCTCGCCGGTGAGCCCGAACAGCCCGCTGCACCAGACCTCGACAGTGGTGCTGCCCTGGCTGAAGTCTTTGACCTTGGTTCCTGTGGGCAGCGTGCGGTTCACGAATGTGCTGCCTGCCGGCGCGCTGCCGTCCTCCTTCAGCCCGATCCGCTTCAGGAAGGCCTGCGAGTAGTCGGCATCGAAACCGCGCTGCAGCTTGTCCAGTGAGCTGGGGGTAGCAATAGCCTTCACGATCTCGTGCCGACGCGCAGTGTTGAACATGCCGTCAGAACCCAGCGCAGCCGCGTAATTCGCCGCTGCGGACTGCGCCCCCTGCTCGTCACGGGCGAACCCCGAAGGGATCCCTCCGCTCTTGTCCCCGACCGGCTTCTCCCCCGTAGGGGCCGTTGCCGCCGCGTCCGGCTTCTTCGCGTCCGTGCCCGTCGCAGACGTGTCGTCCCCTCCCCGGTTCGCGAAGGCGATCGCCGCGATCAGGAGGACCACGACGCCCACGACCGTGACGAGGCTGCGCGGGGACGTCCGCCCGGGCCGGGTGGATCTGCGCGCCCCGTAGACGTCGTCGCCCCCGCCCTCCCCCTCGGGAAGCCGTGTCCGGGTCTCACCCGAGCCGCCGAAGAGGCCGTCGTCCCGCTCGTCGTCGAGGCTCATGCCGAGTACGCCCCCTCAACCTCTCGCTGGACCGTCACGTAGGACACGTATGACGGTAGCCCTGCTGGTTCCCGCGCGGGCGCGGTGTGGTGACTCGACATCAGGGAGTTGCTACCTCAGCCGGTGGGCACGACGGACGGGTGGGGGAGAAGGGGGACAGGGGGAGGGGGACGTGGGAGGGAACGGCGGAGGTCGGCGTGGGACCGCTAGACCGCCATGCCGTAGACGATCGTGAACAGTGTGCCCAGCGATCCGATGATGAAGACGCCGGTCAGACCCGCGATGATCAGGCCCTTGCCCTGCTCGGCGCTGAACGTGTCGCGCAGCGCCGTCGCGCCGATGCGCTGCTTCGCCGCGCCCCAGATCGCAATGCCGAGACAGAGGAGGATGGCGATCGCCATCACGACCTCGATCATCACGCGTGCCTCGTTGCCCAGGCTCCCGAAGGGACCCCAGTCGGGGGCGATCCCGCCGATGATGGTGGTGATATCGCCCTTTTCGGCTGCCATAAGCATGTGTAACTCACCGCCCCTAGTGGGTTGTTCTGCCACCTCTGCCCACCTCGGTGCAGAGGACAGCTCATTGTCGCCGACAAACGGGTCCGCGCATGTCGCCTTGGCGCCATTCGTTGGCCGACTTCGTACGTTTCCTCGGACGCGAGGTCTGGTGACTCTGTGTATCACGCGGTACGACGCCGGGCAATGACGGCCCGGCGTGCCCCTGACCAGGTGTTAAGTAAGCCCGAGCCCGGCGGTGCCGCGGGTCACGAAGGAGCAGTCGGTGTAGCGGTAGGCGGTGCTGAGCTTCGCGCCGTCGGCTCGATTGCGTACGGTGGCCCGCTTGTAGAGGAAGTGGTACTCGCCTGCGGGCAGCCGGAGCGTGGTCTTGGGGTACTTCCCGACGCCGGCTCGGCAGGCCGCGTCGCCCTGGGACTTGGTGGCGTAGACGCGGCACGACGGGCAGTCCTTGAGATTGACGGTGCCGGTGGTGGGGCCGGTGTAGAGGACCTCGAGGTCGCCGGGCCCGAGGTTGGCGACGACCAGCTCGACCGTGCCGCCACCGGAGGAGCGGGCGGGGGGCAGGCCGCGGCCCGCGCTCGGGCGTTCGACGGCGATCTCCGCGCGGACGGCGATGTCCTTGGCGCGGTCCCGCTTGTCGTTGCCGGGGTACTGCCGGGCGAAGTCGTTCAGGGTCTTGGCGGCCTGCGCGAAGTCGGCGTCCTTGAACTCGTCCACACCGCAGGCGTAGACGCCGCGTTCCACGGCGCGGTCGGTGGCGGCACGCAGCGGGCCGGCGTCGACCGTGTCGCCGGGCAGGGCGTCGGCGGTCGCGCCGAGGGCGCGGAGCGCGACGACGCCGGGGCAGGGGTCGGCGCCCTTGAGCGCGGCCGCCCGGTTGTCGATGGCGGCGCGCAGGGCGGGCTCGACCTTGGCGGCCTGGTCCGACTCGGGGAACGTACGGAGGAGTTCGCTCAGCGGGTCGTTGGCGTCGGCCTTGCCGAGTGCGGCGGCCCCGCACTCGTACAGCGAGGTGGCGAGACGGTCGTCGGGCCAGCCGGCGAGGGATCCGAGCCGGTCCTCGCCGGCGGTGCCGAGGGTGCCGGGGACGGTCCGCAGGTGTTTGAGCGGGGTGACGGCGTCGCAGTACCGCTCGGCGGCGTAGGGGGCGGCGACGGATTTGTAGTAGGCGTCGAGGCTGTCGGGCAGGCGGTCGGCGGCGTCCGAGCCGGGGTGGTCCTCGGCGAGCCCGCGGAAGATCCCGAGGGCCTTCCTGTACTGCTCCTCCGTCGAGCCGCCGAAGGGGCGGCCGTCGAGGCCGACGACGATACGGTCGGCCCTGTCGAGGCGGTCGAGCAGCATCTCCTCGACGGCCTCGTCCTGCGCGGCCTCGTACGCGAAGGCACCGCCGACGGGCACGGCCAGCAGGACGACGCCGAGCGAGATGGCGAGGGGCGCGCGCAGCGGGCGCAGCCTGGTTCCGGGAGCTCCTGCGGCGCGCCGCGCCCCGTCGACCGCCACGATCACCAGGAAGACCACGTACCCGATCACGACGCCGCCGGGGACGCCGTCCACGTCGGCGGGCAACGCCACGAACAACAGCGCGCCGGTCGCGCCCCAACAGACCGCGGCCAACAGCCACCGCTTCAACAGGACGTACCCGATCCCGAGCCCACTGAGGTTGAGGAGGGCGGTGGAGAGGGGGTCGGGGGCTGCTGGAGCTGGGGCTGCTACTGGGGGTGGCCCTGGGGGGAGGGGTGGCAGGGGGACTGTGGGATGGGAGGGCGGCGGCCCGAACTGCCCTCGCTGAGACGCGCCGGTCACTCGGTCGTCGTCGCCCGGTACCGCGTCGTGCTTGTCCCCAGGTTGCATCTTCGGCTCCCCCCAGCCGCCGCATGCAGGGCGACGTATTGCGCCCAATTCCCTCACGGTCGGGGAAAGTCGGACACGCGTCAACCGCGCGGGGGTCGACTGCCATCATCCGCTTCGGCGAGGGCCTCCATTTCGAGGAAGGGGTCTTCGAAACTGACGTTCTCGGCGATCTGGTGGAGCAGGCTGCGGTACTCGGCGCGCCGGCGTACGGCGGTGGTGCCGAGCGTCAGGACCACCAGGCGCTTGCCGTCCGGGTGCGGGAGGTGGGCGAAGACCTGGAGTACGGGGTCCTGGGGGAGGCCGGAGTCGGCGTTCGGGGTGCGGACGGTCTCACTGAAGGATGCCGGGCCACAGGGGAGTTCGAGGTACTCGACATTCGTGTGCCCCTCGGCACCCGCGACGGCCCTGGCGGCGGTGACGGCGGGTGCGGCGGGGGCGATGTCCCGCCAGGACACGGTGAAGAGGGAGAACAGAAACCCTCCGCCGCCCTCGCCGGGGGTGGAGATGTCGTCGCGGTGCAGGCCGATGGCGCAGCGGGTGGTGCCGACCTCGGCCAGAGCGGCCAGCAGGTGCTGCCCCTGCCCGAGGTGGGCCAGGAACCGCTGGCGGGCGAGGTCGTCGTTGAGGGAGTCCAGGATGGGGGCGAGGGCCTCGCGCAGAGCCTCGGCTCCGGCGGAGCCCGGCGGATTCAGCAACGTACGGAAGGGGATCGTGGTGAAGCCCTCGGGCTGGGCGAACCACATGTCGGCGTCAGGGTTGTGCGCCGACGCATCGAGAATGAACCTGGTGGCGGTCACAGGGCCTTCGCCTTCGGCCTGCGCGGGTCGACGTAGGGGGCGAACCCGGCCTGACGGCCGAGGTGCACATCCTCGGGGGTGGCGCCCCACTCGGTGGTGAGGGCGTGCTCGGCCCCGGCAAGACGCTGCCTGAGGATCTTGAAACGGCGAGGCGCCTGACCGCTCGGTGTCGGCGCGGCGAGGATGCCGATCATGCGGGGGTCACCGGCGAACCAGATCGTCTCGATCTGGGCCTTCAGTTCCTGCTTGGCGCGGGGTGCCATCCGGCGGTGCCACCAGCCCACCCTGAGGTGGTTGGAGATGACGAGCGGGAGTTGCTGCTCGCGGTGGGCGGGGTTGGGGAACTTGAACCAACCGTACTGATCACCCTGAATATCGGGACAGGTGTCCAGGCCGTGCGGAACTCCTCGGAGAACCTGCCACGGATATGTGCGCAAGACGCGGAGCTTGCGCATGGCGTTGGGGAAGTAGCCAAATACCTGGACGAACAGTCGCCAACTGCCGTAGATGGTGTAAGGGATAAAGATCCATAGCACCCAGTCACTCTCGGTGGAGAGCCCGAGGAGTGCGATCCAGACGCCGATCCACCCGATGAGTCCGGCCACATTCTTGACCATGAGCAGGAACCAGGCGCGACGGGTCGGCGGATGCTGCCATGCGGTGGGGTAGTCGGCAGGGTTCATGGGGGCGCTTCTTTCTCCAGGGAACGGTTAAGAGAAGGCGAAACGTGCGATGGTCGGAATGCCCGGCAAGTCGAGCAGCAGACGCCCTCCGTCAACCTTGGTCGATGCCTCGGCCCTGCCTTCGTCATCGTCGATGAGTCCGTAGCCGGCGGTCCCCGCTCCAAGAGCTCCTGAAGTGGCGGCCACGTTGGTAGCTGCCACGTCGCTGGTGACGAATGCGTTGATCAAAGGATTTCCCAGCCGGGCGATGTCCTTGCCCGCATCCAGGGTGTGTGTGCCGTAGGTGGCCATCTTCTGCCCGAGATTCAAGGCCCCAGTTCCTGCCCGCACCGCCTGCGTGCCAGTGCGGCCACCCTTCACGACGGCCCCGAGTCCGGGCACCACTCCTACGGCGTCGGCTCCGACCGAAACGAGATTACCGAAGAAGTCGGAGTCGAACTCGCCCTTGGTGAACCCGTCCCGCAAGGACGCCCGCACCGTCGGCTCCGAGAGCCGGAACCCCAGCGCCACACCGCTCGTGGCCGCCGCCGCCAGCATCAGCGCAGCCGCCACCCCGAGCCCCAACGGGCCGGTGGCGATGATCGCTGCCAGTGCCAGAACCCCCGCGACCGCGCTGAGAATGTCCGGCAGATTCTCCTTGACCCACTCGCACGCCTTCTCGAACCAACCCGGCTCGTGCGGCGCCAGTTTGTCCGTCGCGTCGCGGATCTTTTCCGCGCGGTACTTCGACCGCTCCCCGTGCTCGCTCTGCAGACTCCGCGCCCTGCCCAGAATCCGGTCGAGCTCCGCCTGCGCGTCCTCGACCTTTCCGTCGGCGAGCTTCAGGGCCTTCTTCGCGTAGTCCTGCTTCTTGCCCTTCTTGTCCAGGTCGGGATCGCCGCCGACAGTATCGGCGTGCCCCTTCGCGGCCTTCAGCGCCTCTCGCGCGTCCTTGGCCTTCCCGTTCAGCTCCCTCGCCCGGCGCTGGAAGTCGTCGAGATCGCGTTCCCAGCGCTCCAGCTGCTTTGCGGCCTTTTCGATGGAGCGTGCGGCGTTCTTGAGGTTCAGGGAGAGCGGCCCCTCGTCGATGGCCTCGCGGAAAGCTACGGCCGCGTCCCCCTCCCAGTAACTGCCGTCCATCAGCTTGGTGACCACCTTGCGGGTGTCACGGAGGACGGTGACGCAGCTGTCCAACTTCTTGTACAGGGCCTTTACGGTGTCGCAGTCGCCGGGCGTGGGGTCGAAGCCGAGGTCCGGGTACGCGGCGGCGCTCGTCACTTCGGGATCTCCACCGTGTCGTTCTTGGTCTTCCCGGCCTTGTTCATGGCTTTGGTCAGCGCCTCTTCGACTTCCATGAAGGCGTTCTTGTTCTGCTCGATGATTTTGGAGAGATCCTCCGTCTGCTCCCCGATCTGCTCCGCGCCGTACTTCCAGTCCTCCTGGAAGTCCTCGCAGGCCTTGTCGAGCTCGTCCGTCCCCAGCCCGCCGACCGTCGCGTCGGCCAGGGCGCCGCGCAGGCCCTTCAAGGACGTGACGGACCCGTCGAGCAGCTTCATGAACTGTTCGAGTTCGACCGCGTCGACTCTGAGCTTCTCGGCCACTGCTGTCCCCGCCTTCGGTCGGTCACCTGTCGTCTCGGGCTCGATGTCCATCGTGACGTCAGTGACGGGCGGGGGCCGGGACTTCGGCAGGATTCGCGGGTGCGAAGTGGCAGGGGGCAGGCGTGGGGCGGACCGGCTTTCGGACTACGTCGGTGGGCCCATGCGGAGTGGAGCTCGGGACCGATTCCCTTGTCGAGCGTGGGCGCTTAGCGTCCTGGCCATGAGAATCGGAATTGTGGGGACCGGACATGTGGCCCGTGCGCTGGGGGCCGGCTGGAGCAAGGCGGGGCACGACGTCGTGCTGGGATCGCGCTCGCCGAAGGAGCGGCGGGAAGCGGACGAGCTGAAGGGGTTCACGCTCGTCGGGGTCGGTGAGGCGGGCGCGCACGGTGAGGTGCTGGTCAACGCCACGCCCGGTGCCGCGTCCGTGGACGTCCTGAGGGCGGTCGACGCGGCCGACCTCGCCGGGAAGGTGTTGGTCGACATCGGTGTCGGCCTCACCGAGGACAGGGACCTCACGCACCCCAACTACAGCCTCAGTGAGGAGATACAGGCGGCGTTCCCGGAGGTGCGGGTGGTCAAGACGCTCGCCACCGTGGACTCCGTCGTGATGACGGCGCCGGAAAGCCTGGAGGGGCCCGCCTCGATCTTCCTGTCGGGTGACGACGCCGCCGCCAAGGCGACCACGAAGGGGCTCCTCACCGACCTGGGATGGCCCGATGCCTCCCAGTTGGACCTGGGAGGCATCGGTACCGCGCGCGGGCAGGAACACTTCGCGCTGCTGTTCATGGGCGTGGCCCAGGCGATCGGGTCGTACGAGTTCGGGATCAGGGTCGTACCGCAGCGGACGGCCTCGTAGAGGCGAGGTCGAGCGGGGAGGGTCAGCCCGCCGGGGAGTCGCTGACCTTGCCGACCGGGTTGATGGACAGCTTCGCGCCGGACGGGGCGTCCGGGTTGTCCACCGGGAGGGAGCCGGCGGGCCAGGGGATGGTGACGGTCTTCGTCTCGTTCGGCGGCGTCACCAGGATCTTGGCGATGCGCACGCCGGAGCCGCCGCTGTTGTTGGCCGGGAACGTGATGTTGAAGGCGGCGGACTCGCCGTCTTTGATGACCGAGGGGGTGGCCTTCTCGCCGGTGCGGTTCACGGACAGGCTGTCGCCGGCGGACGTCTTCAGGTCGACGCCCGCGTAACCGTTGATGGTGCAGTCGCGGCCGCCGCCGTTCTTGAACACGACGGTGACGACACCTTCCGACTTGTCGGTGGAGTTGTCGACGGCGGACACCTCCAGCTCGTCGCTGCGGCAGATGCCGGCCTTGCCGTTCTCGCCGGAGCCGGAGCCGGTGCCGGTGCCGGCCGCGGTGCCTTCGCCGCTGCTTCCCTTGCCGCTGCTGCTGCCGCCGGTGCCGTTGTCGCCGCCCGCACCGTTGGCGGACGAGCCGCCTCCGGTGCCGCCGCCCGCCGAGGCGCTGGACGCGGAGTCCGCGGGCCCCGTGCCCGACCCCGCGGTGTCGTCGCCGTTGCACGCGCTCAGGCCGAGGGTGCTGATCAGCGCGAGGCCGGCGAGGAGCGTCTTGGTGGCGTGCGTGTGCTTCATGAGGGTCCCCGTGAGGTGTGGTGTGGAGGTGAGGTGGGCCGTGGGTTGTGGGCCGTACGAGGCCGTGTCGTCCGGCCTGGTGAACAGCGAAGCGGGTGCCCTCGGGGCGGGGCAAGGAGTACCGGACGATCAGGGACGCTGGAACGCCCGCATGGCCTCTGACCTGCTGAAACGCCCCTTCCCTGGAACGCCGCAATGGGACGCTACGATCATGAACATGACCCTGCGCGCACCCAGTCGACCCCTCCGCATGCTCACCGCCGCCGTCGCGGTCGGCGCTCTCGCTCTGTCGCTCTCCGGGTGTGAGGAGGAGGACGGCGAGGACGGGGCGAAGGGTGTGTCCGGTTCGTCAGGGTCCTCGGGGTCCCCGGGTGCGACGACGGGTGGCGACGCCAACCCCGGTCGTAACGGTGGCGCCAGCGGCGGTCCCGAGGTGCGGCAGAAGATGATGCTCGACAACATGCCGGAGGCCGGCATGGTCATGGCGGCAGGTGAGTACGTCCAGCGCTTCACCACCTGCGAGCGCTACAGCATCGACCCGTCGGACGAGCGCTACTACCCCATGGACGAGAAGTTCGACGAGACGTGGGGCGTGCAGTTCCGCGGCACGTGCGACGACGGGGCGCGCGGCTACATCCGCGTCTTCAAGACCAGCGACATGAAGAAGTTCCAGACCGCCTACAAGGCGGACGTCGCCGAGCGCATGAAGACGAACGAGCGCGCCGCCATCAAGGGCGGTTTCGCGATCGGCAAGGACTTCGCCGTGATCGCGCCCGACGAACGGTCGATCCGCGACCTGTCGGCGTCGGGCCTGCTGGTCCTAAACTGCAACCCGAACTTCCGGCCGACCGGGGATGTGGCGACGGCGCCGGCGCTGGTGGAGGGTTGCGTGCTGACGGACGAGTTCGTCGGCTAGGGGGACCAGGCGGACCCGGCGGAACCGGTGGGACCGGGGGAACCGGCGGGGCAGCTCAGCTCAGCTCAATTCGACTCAGCTCAGCGCTCGCTCTTCGGGGCCCCGTACCACCGCCACTTGGCCGGGCGGGTGCGGCCCGGCAGGTCCCCGCGGCCCGTCGCCCACAGGAGAGTGGGCCACGGCTCCGTGTCTGTCGGAGCGTCCGGGAAGAGGCGGTCGAGGACGCGGGCGCAGAGATCCGCGGGCGGGTTCCAGGCGTCGCGGATGCCGAGTCCGCCCGTGATGTCGTACGTGTGGACCAGCGTCTCCACGATGCCCATCGCGGCGAAGCCCTCCGGGTCGGAGGCGCCCCACCCGTGGTGCGCGCGGACCGTCGGCGGCGTGGTCGCGACCATGCCGGTGAGCAGGGCGCCGCACGACTCCAGGACCTGCAGCAGGCCCGCGACGCCAGACTCGCGGTCGGCGAAGGTGACGTTGGATGGGCCGCCGTCCCTGCGGCGGTACCAGAGGAACGGCACCTCGGTGTCCAGCGGCGGCTTCTCCGGGCCGAGCTGGGCGGCGTACGCGAAGAGGTCGTCCGCGAGATGCTCGACCGTCTCCCAGCAGTCCCACTCGAGCCCGCCCGCCTTGACGCTCCAGTCGGCGTCGACGGGGGCTTCCCGAAGGGTGGCGACCGCCAGGCGTACGGCGGCGGTGACGTCCTCGGCGGTGACGGGGGCGGGTTCGCGGGCGGCGGAGTTTCCGGTGTGGGGCATGGGCGGACGGTAACAGGGGGGTGGGCAGGCGGAGTTTAGGGTGCGTGGATGACGACGTCCCGCCTCCGCCTGGAGAAAATCACGCCCGACAACGTCGAGGCCGCGGTCGAGATCAAAGTCCGGCCCGACCAGGCAAAGTTCGTCTCCCCGGTCGCCAAGTCGCTCGCCCAGGCCTACGCCTCGCCGGACGCCGCCTGGCCCAGGCTCATCTTCGACGGGGAGGAGCTGGTGGGCTTCGTCATGGCGTTTCTCGGGGTCCAGTTCAACCCGGAGGTACCCGGCGACCGCCGCCGCTCCGGTCTCTGGCGGTTGAACGTGGCGGCGGGGCGGCAGGGGCGGGGGTACGGGAGGTTCGCCGTGGAGGCTGTGTGTGAGGAGCTGCGGCGGCGGGGTGAGTCGGTGGTGACGGTGACGTGGACGCAGGGAGAGGGCGGGCCGGAGGGGTTCTATCTCGGGCTCGGATTTCGTCCTACGGGGGAGATGAGCGGGGACGAGGTTGTGGGGGAGATGTCCCTGTAGCGCGGGCGGTGGCGGTGGCGGCGGTGGTGGCGGTGGCGGCGGTGGTGGCGGTGGTGGCGGTGGCGATGAACTCAGGCGCCGTTGCCGCCCTCTACGTCTCCTAGGCCCTCTACACCCTCTACGCCCTCCACGAAGTGGTCGAACTCGCCCGCCTGTACGCCGAGTACGAAGGCGTCCCACTTCTTCCGTGTGGTCGTGACGACGTTGTCCGGGTCGCTGGTCTCCCGGAGGTGGACGGCGTCGTCCTTGCCGAAGGCGATCTCGATCCAGGGGCCGGGGCCCTGCTCGCCCTCGGGGGCGGCGCGGATCCAGTCGAGGTCGGTGGGGATTCCGGGGCGGGGGGCCTGGCGGGGGTTGTCGGTCATTTGCCGCTTCTGTGGGTGGGGGCCGGGGTGGGCGCGCGGGGTGCGGTCGTGGTCGTGGTCGTGGTCGGGGGCCGAGTCAGCGGTCCGTGTCCTCGGTCGGTTCGGTGAAGGAGACCGTCTGGAGGATGGCCACCATCATGTTGCAGAACTCGGTCCAGTAGTCCGTGGACGCGGTGTGGAGCGTGAAGATCGCGGTGAACGGGCCCGTGGGGAACGGGACATGGACCTGTATCTGGCCGGTGAGGAGTTCCGTCGGTTCGCCGGTCGCCGTGATGTCCGGGTTCAGCTTGTACTCGGTGAGGGTGACGCAGGAGACCGCGGGGCCGCAGGGCAGGTCCAGCCAGCGGGCGTCGTTGTGCGGGGTGCTGGAGAGGAGGGTGAGGATTCCCTGGGCGACGGTTTCGGTGTCGCCGGATGCCTGGTCGGTCGGGACGGCTGCGACGGTGAGGGCGCATTGGGCGACGCCGGCGGATGCGCCTGCCTGCCCCTGCCCCTGCCCCTGGTCCTGGTCCTGGTCCTGGTCCTGCTCCGTGTCTTCCGCCGTGGAGAAGAGGCCCATCGCCGAGAAGGAGACGCCGGTGTCCGCCATGAGTTCGGCGAGGCCGGCGTAGTAGGGGGCGGCGGGTTCCCAGATGCGTTCGTCGCCGCGGGAGTAGAGGCCGCGGACGAACTCGTGGGCCCGTGCGGTGCGCTCGGCCGGCGTGGGGGCGAGGGGGAGGGCGTGGAAACCCTCGGGGACGTTGAACCAGAGGGGCGGGGGGTCCAGCTGGTCTACCGAAGGTGCTGGGAGGCTGGTCGGGGAGGTCATGGGGGCGTCCCTGGGCTCGTGCTTATGCGGGTCAGAAGTCTTCGGAGTGGTAATCCGCGGGTTCCACTTCTCTGCCGTCGGCATCCATGATGAGGTCGTTTTCGGATAGACCGAAAAAGGAGTCGACTTGCTCCGGTGTCAAGAGCTGCACTCGATAGTGACCGCAAGCGTTTCGGGTGACGACAGGAGATCCGGTATTCGGCTGGCCGGGCCCGCCCGAAGTGGCAGCGAATTGATCGGCAGTTGTCCGCTGTGCCGGAGTGAGAGCAGACCGTGGGATTAGGTCGAGAGGGCGCAGTAGGTACCGGGCGAACTTCTCACGGGTGACGGCTCGCAGCCTGCACCATGAGCCGTCGATGAAGACGACTTTGACGTCGTTTCCGTCCTTGAACGGTTTCGGTTCGACCTGGCTGATCTGGGAGCGTGGGATTTCCCAGAGAACCTCGTCCTCGATCAGCGCATCATTCCGCTTGGAATACGGGAACCCAACGATGACCAGTCGGCGGTCGGTGACGATCGCATGGGTGCGGTAATGGTCCTCGTCTGAGCGCCCGGGGTCCAGCTGCCAGGGCAGGGTGCGGGCGACGGTGCCCGGGGCAGCCCAGATGACGGGGAAGTCCTCTACTTCGTTGGCGGGTTCATCGGGCGTGTCCGTGCCGGATGCAGAGGAGGAGGGGCCGCTGCCGCCGCCACCGGTGAGGACAGCCATGGTGGCGGCGTACAGAGCGACGGCTCCCCCCTTGCCGATGTTCCGTACCAGCGAACGCCCCGTCGATCGACGGGTGTACTCGGGCCCTTCGGGCCAGCCCAGCAGCTCGCCCTGAATGTCGTTGCGCTCAGTGTCACGGAACCACCGCATGCCCCGGACAGGTGTGGCCGCTCCGGTGGCGAAGGTGATCAGGGTGCGGCTGAGCAGGATCTCGCCTGCTTCGGGCTGCCAGATGTCCATATCCGAGTACGTCTTCCTGTGCGGCGGATCGGGTGTCATCGCCGTTGTGGTGAGCTCAGCCGGCCCCTTGATCGGAAATATCAGCCGCCTGAGGCGGACTTCTCGAACTGGTCGCCGGGAAAGAGCGCTTCCCCCACATGCTGGTGGATGCTTGTGACCTTGGGGAAGATTTTGAGTCCGGCGTCCATGGCGATGCCCGCGCCCATGGGGTTGATGTTCACGCCCGGAATGAAGTTGGCGCCTTTGGAACCAATCCATTGACCGGAGTGGTAGCCCTGGTTGGCGAGGCCGCCCATGCGTGAGGCCAGACCGCTGGTGGCGTGGGAAACCTCGTAGACGTTGTCGGCCGTGCCGCCCAGCACGACCTTGCCGGGGAGCAATTTGACGCCTCCCTTGACGAGGCCGGCCTGCTCTCCGGTGGCCAGCAGCAAGCGAGACTTGCCGATGCTGGTTGCCTGGAAACCCTTGCCGAGTTCGTCGGCTTTGCTGGTGGCTGCTTTCAACGCCAGCTTTGGGGTCTTGCCGGCCACCTTGATCCCCTTGCCGAACATCCCGATCCCCGGCATGAGCCCCACCGCGTCCAGCCCCATCTGCGCCCAACTCACATCCGCCCCGCCCATCTTCGCCAGACCGTGCGCCCCCAGCGCCAGCCCGCTGGTGATCAGCGCTGCTGTGCCGAAGACCGCCGCGAGAGGGGGGAAAGGGAGCGTGACGATGGCGAGGAGGCCCAGGACGGCTGTCAGGTCGCTCAGCAGGTCGCCGATGAGTTTGATCAGGTCGGCGTGGTCCTTCAGCCACTCCCCGGTCGCGTCCCACGCCTCCTTGACGCCCTTCGTGAGCTTGTCCCAGAAACCCGGCTCGTCCGGCGCGATGTCGCCCGCCTTGTCGAGTTCCTTGCTGATCGCCCCGGCAGCCTTGCTGTAGCGGTCCTCCAGGTCGTGGACGTCGCCGATGACTCCGTCGACGTCGCCCGACGCCTTGGCGGACTCCTTGCTGTCCGGCTTCGCCTCGGAGCGGGCGTCCAGTTTTTCGCCGGCCTTCTTCTCCAGGCGGTCGGCCTCGTCCTGGAATTCCTGGAGTTCCCGCGCCCAGCGGTGCAGGGCGCGCGACGCCTTGTCGAAGGACTGGTGGCTCTTGCGGATGAGCGGGGTGACGTCCTCACCTATGTACTCGGTGAAGGCGAGCGCCGCCTTGCCCTTCCACGCCCCGCACTCGATCCGCTCCAGGTCCCGGACCGCGGTGCCGAGTTCCGTCGCCAGTCCGCCCAGCTTCTTCGCGAGCTCACGGGTGTCCTCGACGTCGCCCGGCGTGGGGTCCCAGCCTATGTGGGGGAAAGCGGGCCGTTTGGTCCCCACGTCAGTGACCCCCGCCCCTCTTCTCCGCGGACTTCTTCTTGGCCGTCTTCAGCGATTCGGCGAGGGCCTGGTCCAGTTTGCTGAACTCCTCGTCGATCTTGTCGATCATCTTCACGGCACCCTGCGTGTGTTTGCCGAGCTGCTTGACGCCGTAACCCCACTCATCGGCGAATTCCTGCACGTCCTCGGCGAGTTTGCCCGTGCCGACGACCGAACCATCCGTGTTCTTGAGGGTCCGGCGTGCGGCGTCCATGCGGTCGCTGACGGAGGAAAACGTCTTCTTGAGGCTCTCGAAGACCGTTCCGTCGAGACGGAGGTCGCTCATGTTGTCGTTCCAGTCTTCTGTGCGTGGTCGCGGCGCGGTCAGCGGTTGACGGATTGGATCTCGCGTACGACGACGTCCTGCGTCGTGCCGAACTCGCCGGGGGGCAGGCCGCCGCCCTGGCCGTTCGTGCTCGTCCAGCTGACCTCCCAGGTGAGGGTGGCCTTCAGCTCGTACGAACCGTCGCGCGACGACCGCAGGTACCGGACTCCGCACGGCGGGTCCGTGTCCGCCGGGGTGCCCTTCGCCCGGGGCGTGCCGATGCGGCCGTCCTCGATGGGGCACTCGCCGGACGAGGGGTACGTCTCGGCGTCCGACGTGCCCGGGTCGATCTTCAGGGAGACCGGCTTGGCGGTCGTCGTCGCGGAGAGGCCCGTCCCGGGCAGGGTCGCGGTGACGGAGATCTCCTTGAACCTGGCCTTGTCCAGCCACGCCCACGTGGGCAGGTTGACCTTCGTCTCGCCCTCGGGCGCCATCTCGACCTCGGTGTCCGGGACGGGGAGCTGGCCGTACGCGTACTCGGCGAGGATCCTCGGCGTCACCGCGAGGGGTTCCTTCGGGGTCTCGTTCTTATCCACCCAGAACGGCAGTTTGTCGCAGGCCTTCGCCCCGGGTTCGTCCTTGCGGTCGTCGTCGACAGCCGCTGCCCAGAATTGGCCCTCGCCCTGTTTGTCGAGGTTGTAGTCCTTGTACGGCTTGCCCTCCTTGAAGTACGAGTCGAAGACGTTGCCCACCGCGTCACCGAGACCGAAGAACCCGATCTTCCGGATCGCCTTGACCGTGGCCTCGATCTGCTTCGGGGTGTAGGCGGGCTCGTACCAGCAGGCCGGCGGGTCCCAGTTGCTGTTGGCGGGGGTCAGCGTGCCGGTCTTCGCGGACTGGGGGCTGCCTTCGACCCTCGTCTGGATCCTCGTCTGAATGCCGAGGTTCCTCCCGGTGCGGGTTCCCTTCGACTGCTGCTCGCCCGCGAAGGCTCCGCCGCCATCGGTATCGCCTCCGGCGGCATAGGCAGTACCAGGAAGCAGCGTTACAGCTATGGCGAGAACAGGAGCGGCCCAGCGAGCGGACGACTTCGGCGCACTCACATGCACTTCTTGGTCGCCTCCTCCACGTACGTGACGGATTCCGTCTGCCAGACGCCCTTGGCGTTCTTCCGCACACGGGTGTTGTAGAAGCCGTAATCAGCTGCCGATTCCGGGATGGACCGGTCAACCTTGCCGGTCTTGAGGTCCTTGGGGTACGTCTTGGTTCCGTCCTTGCAGTAGGACACCGCTGCGACGCCATCCTTGAGGAAGGTGACCTGACGGTCGTAGTACCGAATCGTCCCGATGAAGCTCGTGTTCTTCTTCCGGAACCCCTGGATGTAGTCCGCCGCCGACAAAAGCGCGTCGCCCGACCCGTAGAACTTCAGCCCCGGGTGGTCGCCGGATTCGACGACGGTGGCCTCGATCAGGGCGTCGAGCCACCGCTCATTGTCCGCAAGCACCGCATCCTTCTTCGGATCCCCGGTCTTCTCGCCCTCGAAGACGTTCTTCACGTCCTTCGGGAGCTTGATCTCCGGGCGGTCGATGCCGTCGTCCGAAGCCTTCGGGGAGGGGGATTTGTCTCTCTGGGTGCCCGAGTCCGCGCCCGCGATCTTCTCGCTGTCCTTGGACCCTCCGTCGCCTCCTCCGCAGGCGGAGAGCGTCAGGGTCGCGGCCGTGGTCAGGGCGGCAGCTGCGAGCAGGGCGGGGCGGCGGTTCACGGTCGGCTCCTGAGGGGGGAGGGTTCGCTGGAGTGAACCAAGCTATCGATGGAGTGCTGGTCGGCTCCAATGGGAGGTTCGTCGAATGGTGTTCTATATAGGTTCATAACGGCTGCCAGTGATCCCTCTCCTCTGTGCGGTGACTGTGCGGTGATCGTGCGGTGACCCCTCTCGATGTCGTACGCGGCCTCTACACTGAGCGCCGGTGGACTACCGGCGGGTGAGGGGTGGTTGACGGTGCGTAAGACGTGGCTGGTCGCGTCCGTCGGGATCGGTGGTGCCCTCAGTTTCATCGCGCTGCTCGTCGTCGGGACGTACATGGCGGCCGGGAGCATCGCGAGCGGCGGGAGCAGCGGGTCCGTGGGGCTCGCCAAAGGCGCCGTGCCCGCGACCTATCAGCCCCTCGTGCAGAAGTGGGGCAACCTCTGCAAGGCCATCAACCCCGCGCTGCTCGCCGCGCAGCTCTATCAGGAGAGCGGGTTCAACCCGCGGGCCAAGAGCCCGGCCAACGCCCACGGGATAGCGCAGTTCATCCCCGGCACCTGGGCCGCGCACGGGCTCGACGGGGACAAGGACGGGGACCGGGACGTCTGGGATCCGCAGGACGCCATCCCGTCCGCCGCCTCGTACGACTGCAAGCTCGCAAAGTATGTGAAGGACGCCCCGGGCGACCCGACCAAGAACATGCTCGCCGCGTACAACGCGGGGGCCTACGCCGTCATCAAGTACGGCGGGGTGCCGCCCTACCGCGAGACGCAGAACTACGTGAAGACCATCACCGACCTGTCGAAGAGCTTCGCCCGGCCCGTGGGCCGCGTGGAGCCCTCGCGGCAGGCCGCCGGGGCCATCTACTACGCGCAGAAGAAGCTCGGCACCCTGTACCTGTGGGGTGGCAACGGAACCGCCGACCAGGGCGGCCGCTTCGACTGCTCCGGCCTCACCCTCGCCGCCTACCGCTCCGTCGACATCACCCTGCCCCGCGTCGCGAACGATCAGTACAACGCGGGTCCGCACCCCAAGAGAGATGAGCTGCTCCCCGGCGACCTGGTCTTCTTCTCCGACGACCTCACCAATTCCCGGGCCATCCGGCACGTCGGGATCTATGTGGGCGGCGGTTACATGATCAACGCTCCGCGGCCGGGTGCCGTGATTCGGTTCGACCCCATCGACACCCCGGACTATTTTGGCGCGACTCGTGTCACCGAGGACGGGGCCGAGGCCGTGCCGGCCAAGCGGTCGGAGGTCTGAGGCGCCCCGCGCGGGGGTACGTGGGCGCGTGCGCGTGGCGTGATGTGGCTTGAACCCTCCGTTAAAACACTCCCCTGAGCTGCGGCGATGTATCTCTCTTCGGTAACGTCTGAGTGATCTTTCGGTGGAGGGTGGAACGTAGGAGAGGGGACAGGGCGTTCCCTTGACTGGACCGACAACGGGGGTTGATGGAGAGGGTGCACGGAAGGTGTGCCCATGGGCTAGAGACAAGGGGCCGCAGCGCCATGGCTGGACTCGATGAAACCGGGTCGAACCCCGATGTCAGCCTGCTCTACGACATCAACGGCCTCGCCAAGGACACCCCGTCCTGGTTCGACAGCGCCCTGGCGTTCGTCGGGGAGTACGGCCTGTTGCTCGCCCTCGTCCTTCTCGTGGTGTGGTGCTGGCGGGGCCAGCGCAAGCGCGGCACGCTCGACGAGGCCGCGTCGTCGGTCGCCGCCGTCGTCTGGGCACCGCTCGCCGCCGGCATCGCCGTCCTGGTCAACATCCCCATCCGGAGCTTCGTGGAGCGGCCGCGCCCGTTCCGCGACCACCGCGGCATCGAGCTCCTCGTCGACGGCAAGAACGACTACTCCTTCGTCAGCGACCACGCCACGCTCGCCATGGCCATCGGCGCGGGACTCTTCGTCGCCAACCGGAAGTTCGGGCTCGTCGGCCTCGGCCTCGCCGCCCTGGAGGGCTTCTGCCGCGTCTTCATGGGCGTGCACTACCCGACCGACGTCGTCGGCGGCTTCGCGCTCGGCACCGCCGTCGCCCTGCTCCTCTCGCCGCTCGCCATGGCGCTGCTCACGCCGCTGACCAAGATGATCGGGCGGTCGTCCGGGCGCGCGGGCCGGCTGGTGTGGGACCGGAAAGTCGGTCCCGTCGCGGCACCGCTGAACGGGACCGCGTCCCCGTCGGGCGCCGCCTCGGCCGACCCGGACGAGCGGGACCTCGCCGCGTAGCGCTCACTCGTCTTCTTCAGGCGTCCTCAGCTGTCGACCGTAGCCGTCCTCAGCTGTCGTCCGTGTCCCGCGCCCGGCGGCGCAGCAGCCAGACCCCGACGCCCGCCGAAGCCCCGACCACGGCCGCGGAAGCCAGTGCCAGCGGGCCCGCCTCGGGATGCTCGTCCTCGGCCGTGACGTGCGGGGGATGGTGTACGGGGTGGTGCGTGGCGGCCGGGGCCGGGGCCGTCAGGGCGAGGACCAGAGCGGCCGCCGCCGTCGCCGTGCCGGTGGCTATTCGAGAGGTGCTGCGCAGAGGGGTCATTCCCTCAGCGCAGCGCTGTCCGGCGAGGCGGGCCACCTGAGGGCGCGCCGGCGGGGCCGAACGGGTGGGAACGGGCCCCCAGGACCCCAGAGCCCTCAGGCCCCACCCAGGGCCCGGCGCCCGCCGCCCCCACCGGCTACAGCGCCTGCGGGAAGTCGAAGAACCTCCCCGGGTCGTACTGCTTCTTCAGCTTCTTCAGGCGCGGCGCCGCGTCCCCGTAATACGCCTCGCGCCAGTTCGTCAGCGTCGAGTCCGTGTAGTTCTGGTACGCCGCCCCGGACGCGTACCGCCCCATCGCCCCGTGCGCCTTTTTCAGCCACGCGCGTGCCGGTGTCCCCGACGTGCCCGCGCGCCACGACGCGATGTACTGCGCCAGCATCCGCGAGCGGCGGTGCACGAAGGCCGTCGCCGTCGGGTCGACGCGGTTGATCGCGCCGCCGAGCGCGGTGAGCGCGATGCTGCCGGCGCTCGCGCCCGTCACGTTCTCGATCTGCGACAGCAGCGCGCGGATGCCCGCCGCCGACAGGGAACGGTCGAAGAAGTCGGAACTCGCCGCGTACGTCTCGCGGTTGAGGGCGCCCTGCGGGCTGCGGCCCGGCGTCGTGCCGGGCAGGTGGCACTGGGCGTCCGTCGCGAAGGACGAGCAGCCCGCGTACACCTCCATCGCCTGCTCGTATGTACGCCTCTTGAGGGAGACGCTGCGCGCGGGGGCGCCGATCTTGTCGGCGAGACGGTCGACGGCGTTCTGCAGCTCGCCGTACGTCCCGAGGGAGAAGCAGGCGACGGAGACGGTCGGGGTGCCGCCCGGGGTGTTCGCCAGGTGGGCGGAGGACCAGATCTCGTCCGGCTGGTCGGGGCCCCACGTCTGCCAGGCCTTGATGACCGCCGCCGCCTTGGACCAGGGCCAGGTCATGTACGCGGAGACGCCCTGGGGCGCGGCGTGCGTGCGGAAGCCGAGCTCGGTGACGATGCCGAAGTTGCCGTTGCCCGCGCCGCGCAGCGCCCAGAACAGGTCCTTGTGCTCGGACCCGGAGACCGTGAGCTCCTTGCCGTCCGCCGTGACGATCTTCGCGGAGGTGAGGCTGTCGCAGGTCAGGCCGTACGCTCGCGAGACGACGCCGTGGCCGCCGCCGAGGGTGAGCCCGGAGATGCCGACGGTCGGGCAGGAGCCCGCCGGTATGGTGACGCCCTTCGCGGCGAGCGAGCGGTAGACGTCGATGAGCTTGGCGCCCCCGCCGATGGTGGCCGTGCGACCACTCGACCGTATTCTGTTCAGCTTCGACACGTCGATGATCAGCCGGCCGTTGCCGGAGGACCAACCCGCGTACGAATGGCCGCCGTTGCGTATCGCGACGGGGGTGCGGTGCGCGCGGGCGTACGCGAGGGCGGTACGGATGTCGTCCGGGTGTGCGACGTACGCCACCGCCGTCGGCTTCAGGTTGTCGTAGCGCGTGTTGTACAGCTGGCGGGCCGCCGCCCACTTGGCCTCGCCGGGCTGGACGAGGGTGCCGTCCAGGTCGCGGGCGAGGGCCTTCAGGGTGGCGGGGGCGGAGGCCGAGGCGCTCGACGTCCTGATCGGGGTGCCGCCGGAGGTGCCGGCGCCGCCCGCGGTGTCACCGCTGCCGCTGCGTGAGGCCATGCCGCCCGTCCCGCCGTCCGGGCCGCTGCTGCAGCCCGCGACCGTGGCGGCGGCCAGTGTGGCCGCCGTCGTACCGATGAACGTACGTCGTTCCATGATGCCTCCCGTCGCTTCCCGGAGAACGAGACGGTGTGCGGGGCACCCGGGTTCCGTACGCGAGGGCTGTCAGGGGGCCGCCTCGTGTTCGGCCCCGTCCGTACGGGCCTTGCTACGGGCCCGCCGGGCCGGGCCGCGCCAGCCGCAGGTGCAGTGCGCCGCGACGAACCTCCCCTTCTCGACCGTCGTCGTGCGGTGGGGTGCGGGGTCTTGCTGATCGGCCACGCGGTCACCGTACCGACCTCGCGTGACGGGTCAACGTACTGGTCGTTATCGGAACGACGGGGGAACGGTCAGGCGCGAAAACGCTTGGGGGTACACAGGCGATGGTGCTGCGGCACAGGCGCACGGGCGGAGCGGCCGCCGTGGTCGCCGTGATGGGGTTGATGGCCGTCACCGCCGGGTGTTCGAACCTCGGCGCCGCGGCCGACGGCAGCGGCGCGGGCGATCCCGGCGACGTGGTGCGGCGGTCCGCCGACGCGCTGGTCAGGGCGGGCAGTTCGAAGGCGAACACGTCCATGGAGATGGCCAGCGGAGGGACGCGCGTCACCATCCGCGGCAAGGGCGTCTACGACTTCCGGCGGCAGCTCGGACGGTTCGAGGTGGTGCTGCCGCCCGACCCCGCGGGCGCCGACGAGCACCGGCCCATCACCGAGCTGATGACCGCAGGCGCGCTCTACATGAAGAACCGCGGGGCCGGAGTGCCCGCCGACAAGTGGGTGCGGATCGAGACACGTTCGCTCTCCGACGGCAATCTCGTCACCGGCGGCGCCACGGACCCCCTCGCGGCGGCGGAACTACTGCGCGGGGCGCGCAAGGTGGGGCTCGTGGGGCAGGAGCGGGTCGGCGGGACCGAGGTGCGGCACTACCGCGGCGTCGCGGACCTGCGCGCCGCGGCCCGGGCCGCCTCCGCAGGTCAGCGCGGTGCGCTGGGGGTCGCGGCGGCGAAAGGGTTCAGCAAGGGGGGCGTGCCGTTCGACGTCTATCTCGACGACCGGGGGCGGGTGCGGAAGCTGCGGCAGCAGTTCACCGTGTCCGAGGCGAACGTGGCATCGACCACACTGCTCTACGACTTCGGGGTGCCCGCGAAGGTGCGACTTCCGGCCGACAAGGACATCTTCGCCGGAAAGATTGCCGGGCAGTAGTCGCGTACGACTGGTGGAAATGGTCCGTCCGTGCCATGCGCGGCGCGTGCACCGCTCCCTACCCTGGGAAGTCGGCATCAGGAAGAGGTGATGAACGTGGCTCCGACGCGTGGCGGTACGGCGGTTCAGGACCACGTCGCCCTCGCCGAGATCGAACTGTGCGGCGAACTCATCATCGCGGCGAGCGCGGCGGCCGAGCGACTGAGCTTCGACCGGATCGACGAGGTCCTGAAGGCCACCGACGTGCCGGAGGGCGGCAGGGCCCCCGGCGACGACGCCCGCCGCTGAGGGCCCTGTCCAGGACCCTCGGCGGCGCGGGGCCGGACGCCCGGGGCCGGCCGGACGCTAGGTGCGCATCATGCGGGCGATCGCCTTCGTGGCCTCTTCGACCTTCGCGTCGATCTCCTGGCCGCCCTTGACCGCCGCGTCCGCGACGCAGTGCCGCAGGTGCTCCTCCAGGAGCTGGAGCGCGAAAGACTGGAGGGCCTTCGTGCTCGCCGAGACCTGCGTGAGTATGTCGATGCAGTAGACGTCCTCCTCGACCATGCGCTGCAGGCCGCGGATCTGGCCCTCGATGCGGCGCAGGCGCTTGAGGTGCTCGTCCTTCTGCTTGTGGTAGCCGTGCACGCCGTGCTCGTGGTCGGAGGGCGCCTCGGGCGCCTCCGGGGTCGGCACGGCCGCGTCGGCCGCCTCGGTGGTCGTCATCGCGTCCTCCTCCTGGTCGGTGGTTCCGGTCGGTGGATCCATATACCCGATCCGTATACCCCCGGTGGGTATAGGATAGCCGATTTCCCGGGGGGTGTGCTGATCACTGTGCCTGATGGGCGACACTGGGGGGCGGCCGGTTAGCCGTGGCCGGATGATGCGCCTAGCATCAGCCTGACCGCATCCAAAGCACCCCGAGGACCCCACGTGCGCTTTCGTCTGACCCCCAGGGAGACGAGCTTCTACGACATGTTCGCCGCATCCGCGGACAACATCGTCACGGGCTCGAAGCTCCTCATGGAACTGCTCGGAGCGGACTCTTCCGCACGGGCCGAGATCGCAGAGCGTATGCGGGCCGCGGAACACGCGGGAGACGACGCGACGCATGCGATCTTCCACCAGCTGAACTCCTCGTTCATCACGCCGTTCGACCGCGAGGACATCTACAACCTCGCGTCGTCCCTGGACGACATCATGGACTTCATGGAGGAGGCCGTCGACCTGGTCGTCCTTTATCAGGTCGAGGAGCTTCCCAAGGGCGTCGAGCAGCAGATCGAGGTGCTCGCGCGAGCCGCCGAACTCACCGCGGAGGCCATGCCGAACCTGCGGACGATGTCCAACCTCACCGAGTACTGGATCGAGGTCAACCGTCTGGAGAACCAGGCCGACCAGATCCACCGCAAGCTCCTCGCGCAGCTCTTCAACGGCAAGTACGACGCCATCGAGGTGCTGAAGCTCAAGCAGATCGTCGACGTCCTCGAAGAGGCCGCCGACGCCTTCGAGCACGTGGCGAACACTGTGGAGACCATCGCGGTCAAGGAGTCCTGAGGCCTCGCCATGGACACCTTTGCTCTGATCGTGACGATCGGCGTCGCGCTCGGTTTCACGTATACGAACGGCTTTCACGACTCCGCGAACGCCATCGCCACATCCGTCTCCACCCGCGCGCTGACGCCTCGCGCGGCGCTCGCCATGGCCGCGGTGATGAACCTCGCCGGTGCCTTCATGGGCAGCGGCGTCGCCAAGACCGTCAGTGAGGGGATCATCGAGACCCCGCACGGCGACAAGGGGATGTGGATCCTCTTCGCGGCCCTGATCGGCGCGATCGTGTGGAACCTCATCACCTGGTACTTCGGGCTTCCCTCGTCCTCGTCGCACGCGCTGTTCGGCGGCATGGTCGGCGCCGCGCTCGCCGGCGGGATCGGGGTCATCTGGTCCGGGGTCCTCGACAAGATCGTCATCCCGATGTTCCTGTCGCCGGTGGTCGGCCTCGTCGCCGGTTATCTGGTGATGTGCGCGATCATGTGGATGTTCCGCAAGTCCAACCCGCACAAGGCCAAGCGCGGCTTCCGTATCGCGCAGACGGTCTCCGCGGCGGGCATGGCGCTCGGCCACGGCCTCCAGGACGCGCAGAAGACGATGGGCATCGTGGTGATGGCCCTCGTCATCTCCGACGTGCAGAGCGCGGACGCGCCCATCCCGATCTGGGTCAAGATCGCCTGTGCGCTGATGCTCTCCGCGGGTACGTACGCGGGTGGCTGGCGCATCATGCGCACCCTCGGCCGCAAGATCATCGAGTTGGACCCGCCGCAGGGCTTCGCCGCGGAGACGACGGGCGCGGGCATCATGTTCACCACCGCGTTCATGTTCCACGCGCCGATCTCGACGACGCACGTGATCACTTCGGCGATCATGGGTGTGGGCGCCACGAAGCGGGTGAACGCGGTGCGGTGGGGTGTTGCCAAGAACATCATCCTGGGCTGGTTCATCACGATGCCGGCGGCGGCGCTTGTCGCCGCGGTGAGCTTCTGGGTGGTCAACCTCGCGTTCCTGTAGCTTTTCGGCCGCAGGCCCGCTGTGGCTGGCCGCGCAGTTCCCCGCGCCCCTTACGGGGCGCACCCCCCGCAGTCACACATAGGAGAGGCCCGCCCCCGGGAGCCAGGGGCGGGCCTCTCTTGTTGTCCCTGCGGTGGCACCGCCATGCAGCACCGCGGGGAGTCGGGGGGTGGCTCAGCCGAAGCGGCCCGAGATGTAGTCCTCGGTCGCCTGCACCGACGGGTTGGAGAAGATCCGCTCGGTGTCGTCGATCTCGACGAGCTTGCCGGGCTGGCCGACGGCGGCCAGGTTGAAGAACGCGGTGCGGTCCGAGACGCGGGCCGCCTGCTGCATGTTGTGCGTCACGATGACGATCGTGAAGCGCTCCTTCAGCTCGCCGATCAGGTCCTCGATGGCGAGGGTCGAGATCGGGTCGAGGGCCGAGCACGGCTCGTCCATGAGGAGGACGTCGGGCTCGACGGCGATGGCGCGCGCGATGCACAGCCGCTGCTGCTGACCGCCGGAGAGGCCGGAGCCGGGCTTGTTCAGGCGGTCCTTGACCTCGTTCCAGAGGTTGGCGCCCTTGAGGGACTTCTCGACGACGTCGTTCAGTTCGCTCTTCTTGTACGAGCCGTTGAGCTTCAGGCCCGCCGCGACGTTGTCGAAGATCGACATCGTGGGGAACGGGTTCGGGCGCTGGAAGACCATGCCGACCGTGCGGCGGACGTTCACCGGGTCGACGCCGCTGCCGTACAGGTCCTCGTCGTCCAGGAGCACCTTGCCCTCGACGCGGCCGCCGGGGGTGACCTCGTGCATACGGTTCAGGGTGCGCAGGAACGTGGACTTGCCGCAGCCGGACGGGCCGATGAAGGCCGTCACGGAGCGCGGCTCCACGGTCATGGAGATGTCGTCGATCGCCTTGTGGGAGCCGTAATAGGCGGTCAGGCCCGATACGTCGATTCGCTTGGCCATGGGGATCACTGCTTCTTTCGGGGCTTAATGGCGAGGGTCGCTGATTGGCCGCTCAGCGGCCCGTCTTGGGGGCCTTCCAGCGGGCTACGCCGCGGGCCGCCAGGTTGAGGATCATGATGAAGCCGATGAGGGCGAGGGCCGCGGCCCAGGCGCGGTCGTACGACGCGTCGGTGCCTGCCGCGTACTGCTGGTAGATGTACAGCGGCAGCGAGCCCTGCGCCCCGTCGAACGGGTTCGTGTTGATCAGGGGGGTCACCCAGACCAGGAGCAGGACCGGCGCGGTCTCACCGGCGATGCGGGCCACCGAGAGCATGACGCCCGTGGTGATGCCGCCGATCGCGGTGGGCAGGACGACCTTGAGGATGGTCCGCCACTTCGGCACGCCGAGGGCGAGCGACGCCTCGCGCAGCTCGTTCGGGACGAGCTTGAGCATCTCCTCGGTGGAGCGGACGATCACCGGCATCATCAGGATGG
This sequence comes from Streptomyces sp. NPDC039480, assembly GCF_055597165.1. Lineage (NCBI taxonomy): Bacteria > Bacillati > Actinomycetota > Actinomycetes > Kitasatosporales > Streptomycetaceae > Streptomyces > Streptomyces sp. NPDC039480. The sequence continues at coordinate 40,216 of NZ_JBVITX010000007.1, forward strand.
CGAGCGCCATGGCGCCGGCCCAGCCGGAGAAGTCGAAGCCGAGGATCAGGATCCAGAAGCTGAGGACGAACAGGCCCGCGACGATCGACGGGATGCCGGTCATGACGTCCACGAAGAACGTGACGGTCTTGGCGAGCTTCCCGCGGCCGTACTCCACCAGGTAGACCGCGGTGAGCAGGCCGATCGGCACGGCGATCACGGAGGCCAGGAGCACCTGCTGCAGGCTGCCGATGATCGCGTGGTAGATGCCGCCGCCCGTCTCCTCGTCGGCGACGACGCCCATGGAGTGGGTCAGGAAGTAGACGTCGAAGACCTTGATGCCGCGCTTCGCGGTCTCGTAGATCAGCGAGGCCAGCGGGACGACGGCGAGCAGGAACATGACCCACACCATCGAGGTGGCGAGGCGGTCCTTGGCCTGTCGGCTGCCCTCGACGGCCACCGCGAGTGCGTACGACCCGACGATGAAGAGGACGGCGGCGATCAGGCCCCACTGGATGCGGCTGTCCAGGCCGGCCGCGACGCCGATGCCGACGGCGACGGCGGCCGATCCAGCGGCGACGGCCAGCGGCGACCAGCGGGGCAGCGTCGCGGCCTTGAGGGTGGACGGCCGCTTGGCGAGCGGCGCGGGCGGGGTGGGTGTCGTGGTGCTCATGCGTTGGCCCCCGAGTACTCCTTGCGGCGCGCGATGATCAGGCGTGCCGCGCCGTTGACCAGCAGGGTGATGACGAAGAGCACCAGGCCGGAGGCGATGAGCGCGTCCTGGCCGTACTCACTGGCCTCGTTGAACTTGCTGGCGATGTTCTGCGCGAAGGTGCCGCCGCCGTAGTCGAGCACGGACGCGTTGATGAGGAAGTTCGGGGAGAGCACGGTGGCGACGGCGATCGTCTCGCCGAGCGCGCGGCCGAGGCCCAGCATCGAGGCGGAGATGATGCCGGAGCGGCCGAAGGGCAGCACCGACATGCGGATGACCTCCCAGCGCGTGGCGCCGAGGGCCAGCGCGGCCTCCTCGTGCATCTTCGGGACCTGGAGGAAGACCTCGCGGCTCACGTTCGTGATGATCGGCAGGATCATGATCGCGAGGAGGATGCCGACGGTCATCAGGGAGCGCGGGGCGCCGCCCTCGTACTCGAAGACGCCGGTCCAGCCGAGGTAGTCGTCGAGCCAGCTGTAGAAGCCGGTGAGGTTGGGCGCGACCACGAGGGCGCCCCACAGGCCGTACACGATCGAGGGCACGGCGGCCAGCAGGTCGATCACGTAAGCGATGGGGGAGGCGAGCCTGCGCGGCGCGTAGTGCGAGATGAACAGCGCGATGCCGATGGCGACGGGCACCGCGATCGCGAGGGCGATGATCGAGCTCACCACGGTGCCGAAGACCAGGACGGCGATGCCGAAGTACGGCTTGCCCCCGGTGCTCATGCCGGCCGGGTCCCACTCGAAGGTGGTGAGGAAGTTGCCCGTGTTGTCGGCGAGGGCGAGGACCGTGCGGTACGTGAGGAACGCCGCGATGGCGGCCATGATCACGAGGAGCACGATGCCGGAGCCCCGGGAGAGGCCGAGGAAGATCTTGTCGCCGGGGCGGGTGGCGCCGCGGGCGGCTGCCTTGCTCACCGGGGCCGTCGGCTGTGCGTCGCCGACGGGCGGGGGTGCGGTCGTATTGCTTGGTATGTCCATGGGGTTCTCCGGTCTGCGGAGGCGCCGTGCGGGTGTCGCAGGCGCTCCGTGGCGGCGGTGCACCGGACGGTGCGGCCGGCCCGGCCTTGCGGGGCCGGCCGCACTCGGTTCAGCTAGCTCAGGCCCGCGACGGTGGTGCGGACCTTGGAGATGATCTCGGCCGGGATCGGCGCGTAGTCGTTCTCCTTGAGGACGTTCTGGCCGTCCTCGCTGGCGATGTAGGTCAGGAAGGACTTGGTGGCGGCGAGCGTGTCGGGCTTGTTGCCCTTCTCGCAGACGACCTCGTACGTCACCAGGGTGATCGGGTAGGCGCCCTCGGCGGTCGGCTTGTAGTTCAGCTCCAGGGCGAGGTCCTTGCCCTTGCCGACGACCTTCGCCTCGGCGATGGCCTTGGAGGCGTTGTCGACGGTGGCCTTCACCGGCTCCTTGGCCTCGGTCTTCAGGTCGACGGTCTTGACGCCCTCACCGGCGTAGGAGAGCTCGAAGTACGAGATGGCGCCCGCGGTCTGCTTGACCTGGCCCGCGACACCGGCGGAGCCGTTCGCGGACTGGCCGCCCTTGGGCTCCCACGACTTGCCCGGCTCGTACGGCCAGGCGCTCGGGGCGGCGCCCTTCAGGTACTTGGTGAAGTTGTCCGTGGTGCCGGACTCGTCGGAGCGGTGGAAGGCCTGGATCTTGGTGCTGGGGAGCTTGGCGTCGGGGTTGAGCTTCTCGATCGCCTTGTCGTCCCAGCTCTTGATCTTGTTGTTGAAGATGTCGGCCAGGGTCTTGGCGTCCAGGGTCAGGTCGTCGACGCCGGGGACGTTGTAACCGATGGCGATCGGGCCGCCCACCATGGGGAGGTTGATGGCCTGGCTGCCCTTGCAGACCTTCTTCGACTTCTCGACCTCTTCGGGCTTCAGCGCCGAGTCGGAACCGGCGAACGCGGTCTGGCCCTGCACGAACGCGGTGATGCCGGCGCCCGAGCCCGTCGGGTTGTAGTTCAGCTGCACGTCCTTGCAGTTGGTCGTGTAGACCTTCCGCCAGGCGTCGATCGCGTTCTTCTGCGCGGACGAGCCGGAGGCCGCGAGCTGGCCCTTGGCGTCGTCGCACTTGATGTTGGCGTTGGCGTTCGTCTCCTTGCCGCCATCACCCGAGCTCGTGTCGTCGGAGCCGCACGCCGTGAGGGCCAGGGCGCCGGAGACGGCGAGGGCGCCGAGGGAGAGGGCGCGGAGCCGGTTCTTGCGCTGAAGCTTCACTTTCGGGTCTTCCTTCCGGGAGCCGCCGACCCTTTGCTGGCGGCGCGCGATGACTTGCGTCGTGTTGTAAGGCCGAAATTAGGCAGGGCAGGTGAAGCGGCCGATGGACGCGAGTGAACGGGGGGTGAATCTCGGCGGTCGGCCTGGTTAGGCGATGCGCTACAAAAAGTAGCGCTCAGACTACGCAGGGTGAAGGAGCCTGGTCCAGTGCGCGGGATACGATCAGCGCATGATCTATCCGTTCCTTCTGGGCACGACTGTTCTGCTCACCGTCGCCGGCGTGGGCGTCTGGATCTGCCTGGAGTTCTGCAAGGCTCTTCGCGAGCGGCGGGATACGGCTGCCTAGCGCGCGGTGAGTGCGGCCAGCAGATCCGTGACGAGTTCCGCGTCTCTGTCCCGGGTCAGGCGGCGGCGGGCAGCGTCGGGGTCCAGCCACCGCAGGTGCGACACCTCGGAGTTGGGGACGAAGGTGCCGGAGCGCGCTTCGGCGGCCCAGTAGCGGACCTCCTTGGGGCGGTCCTGCGCGTCCCTGTAGTGGGCCGCGGGGAGCTCCGGGCCGAGCTCGCACGTCATGCCGGTCTCTTCGAGCACTTCCCGCACGGCCGCCTCTCTCGACGTCTCGCCGCGCTTGAGCTTGCCCTTCGGATGGGACCAGTCCGACCACTTGGGGCGGTGGACCAGGGCGAGTTCGATGCCGTGCGGTGCGGTGGGGGCGGGCCGCCACAGGACGCAGCCGGCCGCGTGGACGACCTCCTCGCCGGGCCGGCTCTCCTCGTCGTACGTCATCGGGTCCTCGCCTCCTCGCGCAGCCACGCCTGATGGAAGGCGAAACGTGCCGCCTCCACCTCGTGGCGCTGGTCGGCGTGGAGCACGCCGAGGGCGTACGCCGTGGCCGGGGCGATCCGCGGGGTCCGTGCCGCGTGGGCCGCAGCGGCCGCCGCGGATGCCGCCTCGCGGTGGACGTTCAGGGCGTGGCTCGCCTCCGCGACACGGGGCTCCGCGTGCGCGTGGCCCAGGACCTCCTGGGCGTACCGGTGCAGGCGCAGCAGGGAGCGGACCTTAAGCCACGGGGCGTCCTGGGCGTCCGGGGCGGTGTCCGTGGGGGCGAGGCCGTGGGCGAGGGCGCCGGCGTTGTAGGGGTGGCCCGCCTGGCCGAGGGGGAGCGTGGTGACGGCTTCGGTCAGGGTGGTCCTGGCCTGTTCCGCGAGGGCCTTGAGGTCGTCCCTCGCGGCGTCGCGGAGGGGGACCTCGCTGGCCAGTACGGCTACGTTGTCCGCCACTGCGTGGAAGCGGGAGGAGCCGAAGGCTTGGAGGGCGGTGGAGTGGGCTCGGGTCTTGGCGAGGGTGAGTTGCCGTTCCAGTAGCGCGGCGGCCTTGGCTGCGCCTACCGCTAGGCCTCGCGGGGTGGTGCCTCCGTTCTCGGTACCCGGCACCGGGGGCTGTGCCCACCCTTCCCCAAGCTCTCGGCTGCGCTCGAGCAGGGGACGCCCCAATCGCCGTGCGGAACGCCTGCCCACAGCAGAATCGGCATGTACCGGTTCGCTGGGGGACGGGAGTTGTGGGGGGCCCGAGAGGCGGTGGAGGGCTGTGGAGAGGCGGTCCAGGCGGGTGGCGTAGGCGTGTTCCTGGGCCAACGTGCCGGACAGCCAGGCCAGTTCGGCGCGCAGGGAGGAGGCCCAGTCCGGGTCCAGGAGGGGGCGGAACGTGTGCAGCGTGCCGCCGATGCGGCGCGCCGCGCGGCGCAGGGCGCAGGCCGCCTCCAGGGACTCCTCCGCACCCTGCGCGTCCGTCGTGGACTCCCGGTGCAGCCGCAGCGAGCGGAGGAAGTCGGTGGCCTGCTCCTGCAAGTAGGCCGTGAGGACCTCGCCCGCGGCACCGCCACCGGCACCGGTAGCGATACCCGTGCCGGGGGCCGTGGCCGTCTTCGTACCCGTCATCTCATGGTGTTGCTGTGCCACGCCGGCGCCTCCGGGCGTCTATGAGCATCTCCTGCACGTTCCGCAGCGGCTGGCCTTCCGGGTCCACCGAGTGGCGGGTCCAGTTGCCGTCCGCGCCCAGGTGCCAGGAAGCGGTGGTGTCCGACATGCCGGTCTCCAGAAGCCGGCTGAGGGCCGCCCGGTGCGCCGGGTCCTGGACCCGGACCAGCGCCTCGATGCGGCGGTCGAGATTGCGGTGCATCATGTCGGCGCTGCCGAACCACACCTCCGGTTCGCCGCCGTTCCCGAAGGCGAAGACGCGGGAGTGTTCCAGGAAGCGGCCGAGGACGGAACGTACCCGGATGTTCTCCGAGAGGCCCTCGACGCCGGGGCGCACCGCGCAGATGCCGCGCACCCACACGTCCACCTCGACGCCCGCCTGCGAAGCGCGGTACAGCGCGTCGATGATTGCCTCGTCGACCATCGAGTTGACCTTGATGCGGACGTAGGCGGGGCGGCCCGCGCGGTGGTGCTGCGTCTCCTTGTTGATGCGGGAGACGAGGCCGTCGCGCAGGGACTTGGGGGCCACGAGCAGCCGGCGGAAGGTCTCGCGGCGTGAGTAGCCGGAGAGCCGGTTGAAGAGGTCGGACAGGTCCGCGCCGACCTCCGCGTTGGAGGTGAGGAGGCCCAGGTCCTCGTAGAGGCGGGCGGTCTTGGGGTGGTAGTTGCCGGTGCCGACGTGCGAGTAGCGGATGAGGGTCTCGCCCTCCTGGCGCACCACGAGGGAGAGCTTGCAGTGGGTCTTCAGGCCGACGATGCCGTAGACGACGTGGCAGCCAGCCTCCTCCAGCTTGCGGGCCCACTTGATGTTGGCCTGCTCGTCGAAGCGGGCCTTGATCTCGACGAGGACGAGGACCTGCTTGCCGGACTCGGCGGCGTCGATCAGCGCGTCCACTATCGGGGAGTCGCCCGAGGTGCGGTACAGCGTCTGCTTGATGGCGAGGACGTCGGGGTCGGACGCCGCCTGCTCCAGGAAGGCCTGCACGGACGTGGAGAACGAGTCGTACGGGTGGTGCAGGAGTACGTCGCGTTCGCGAAGGGCCGCGAATATGTCGGGGGCGGAAGCCGACTCGACCTCGGCGAGGTCGCGGTGGGTGCCGGCCACGAACTTGGGGTACTTCAGCTCGGGCCGGTCCAGCTTGGCGATGCTGAAGAGGCCGGTGAGGTCGAGCGGTCCCGGCAGCGGGTAGACCTCGGCCTCGCTGATCTTCAGCTCGCGCACGAGGAGGCTGAGGACGTTCGGGGCGATGGTCTCCTCGACCTCCAGGCGCACGGGCGGCCCGAAGCGGCGCCGCATGAGCTCCTTCTCCAGGGCCTGGAGCAGGTTCTCCGCGTCGTCCTCCTCGACCTCCAGGTCCTCGTTCCTGGTGAGCCGGAACATGTGGTGCTCCTGGATCTCCATGCCCGGGAAGAGCTCCTGGAGGTGCGCGGGCGCGGCGATGACGTCCTCTATGGGGACGTACCGCTGCGGGGACGCCTCCAGGAAGCGGGAGAGCAGCGGAGGGACCTTCACGCGTGCGAAGTGCTGGTGTCCTGAGACCGGGTTGCGCACGACCACGGCGAGGTTCAGGGAGAGCCCCGAGATGTACGGGAAGGGGTGCGCGGGGTCCACGGCCAGCGGGGTCAGGACGGGAAAGATCTGCTGCCGGAACAGGGTGAAGAGCCGGGACTGCTCCTTCTCGGTCAGCTCGTGCCAGCGCACCAGCTGGATGCCCTCGTCGGCGAGGCCGGGCGCGACGTCGTCCTGGTAGCAGGCGGCGTGCCGGGCCATGAGCTCGCGGGAGCGGTTCCAGATGAGGTCGAGGACCTCACGGGGCTGCAGGCCCGAGGCCGAACGGGTGGCGACGCCGGTCGCGATGCGGCGCTTCAGGCCGGCGACGCGGACCATGAAGAACTCGTCCAGGTTCGACGCGAAGATCGCCAGAAAATTCGCCCGTTCGAGGAGGGGGGTGTGCGGGTCCTCGGCGAGTTCAAGCACTCTTTCGTTGAAGGCGAGCCAGCTGCGCTCCCGGTCCAGGAACCGCCCCTGCGGCAGCTCGGCGCCGTCGTGGCCGACCGCGGCGTCCTCGTCGTACGCGTCGAGATCCGCGTCGATGTCGGGGTCCAGGTCAGAGACGGTGGCGGCGATGGTGGCGGGCCGGTGCGCGGCGATGGAACCCACGGAAGGCTGGGGGTGCTGGACTCGTCCCTGCGTGTTCTGCTGGCTCATGGCTCCATTGTTCCGCCCGGGCACGACGATGGGCGCGTCGGAGAGCGCGGGAGTGAGGCGGAGCCTCCCGTTCTCCGGGGCGGGGTCGGGCGCGGCGGGCTGCATTGAGCGAGCGTCGCAAGGCTGTCTGAATCAGTGGTTACGGCGACATGACGTGCGGGACATCGGCCGAAGACCCCCGGGCGTCTACAGGGCCGGGGGTCTTGGTCGATCGTACGGTTCAGGGCGCTCGGGCGGTCGTACGGTTCAGGCCGTGCGGTGGCGGAGGAGGCGGAAGGCGGCGTACGTGGCGAGGGCGGCGAGGGCGAGGACGATGCCGGTCTCGATCAACTGGACGTGCCAGAAGTGGGATCGGGGGTGGTAGTCCATGTACCAGCCGGTGACCTTAGTGTCGGTGGGGCAGGAGAAGCCGGGGTCCGGCTTCGGGATGCACGCCTGCTCGATGAAGCGGTCACCGGCGGCGTTGGTGACTCCCTGGTCCATGCTGAAGGAGCCCCACGGGAACCTGGTGGGCCAGGTGTTGTCCTTGGTGGCGGGCCCGGAGGCGGTGTCCACCGGCACCAGGTGCCAGCGGATGCTGCCGAGGCTCCACAGGACGAGCCCGGTGATGGCCCCGGTGGCGGCCATCGCGAGCAGCGTGCGGCGTACGGCGAACCCGATGAGCGTGCCGAGCGCCACGGCGAACAGGGAGTACGCGACGAGGGCGGGGCCGATCGCCTCGTAGACGCCCCGGTCGGCCCAGTGGAGGGGCGAACGGCCGCCGAGCACGTCGGAGGCCCCGAGCCGGAACGCCACCAGGAGGACGAGCGTCCCGAACGCGGCGAGCGCGGCGGCCGTGCTCAGCTTGGCGGCGAGCCAGCGCGCGGGTGAGACGGACTGCGTCCAGGAGACCTTGTGGACGCCGCTCTCCAACTCGCGTGCCACCAACGGGCCCGCGACGAACGCGCCGATGAGCAGCGGGACGAGGAGCAGGCCTATGGAGCCGCTCTCCATGCTGGCGTCGAGCAGGTCCTTGGCGCTGGCGAAGCCGAGGAAGGAGTCGCAGGCCTCGCCCACGACACAGTTGTCGTCGGCGACCGGATAGGCGCTCGCGGCCCAGCGCAGCCAGCCGGAGTAGGCGACCGCGAGGACGAGGACGGCACCGGCCGTGAGGAGCGCGGTGCGGTGCACCCGTACGTCCACCCAGCGCGGGCCCCGCAGAGTCGGCAGGCTCATGCCGTCACCCCCGGCTGGGACGTGGCGGTCGTGCTCGGTGTCAGTAGGGGTGGGGCATCCGGGGAGCGGAGGTGGGCGAGCAACAGTTCCTCCAGGGAAGGCTCTTGTACGTCCCAGCCGTCGCCGACCGGGCCCTCGGGGCGGATCAGGGCGGTCAGGCCGCGCCCGGTGGCGCGGGACTCGATGACGGTGTGCCGGGCGAGGTCGGCGGCCGGGCGCGCGCCCGTCACCAGGGCGTGCGAGGTGACGATGTCGTCGATGCCGCCGCCGAGCCGGATGCGGCCCTCGGAGACGAGGAGCAAGTGGTCGCAGGCGTCGGCCAGTTCGCCCACGATGTGCGAGGACATGACGACGGTCGTGCCGTGTTCGGCGGCCTCCGCCATGAGCGTGCCCATGAGCTGGTGGCGGGATGGGGGTCCCCCCTGCTCCTTAAGAGCTTGGGGGAGGGTCGAGGTCGGCCATCGGCTCGTCGAGGAGCAGCAGTTCGGCGCGTTTGCCGAGCGCGAGAGCGAGCGCGACGCGGGTGCGCTGACCGCCGGAGAGCGTGCGGACGCGGGCGCCGGGATCGAGGTCGCCGCCGGCCAGGACGCGTTCGGCGACGGCCATGTCCCAACGGTCGGGGTTGAGTTCGGCGCCGAGTCGCAGCGTGTCGGTGATGGTCAGCCGCGGGTGGAGCGGCTTGTCCTGGGCGACGTACGCCACGCGGGGGCGGGCCTTCGCGGGGCTGGTGCCGAGCACGGTGAGCGTGCCGCCGCCGGGCCGGTCGAGCGCGGCCGCGAGGGAGAGCAGCGTGGACTTGCCGGCGCCGTTGGGTCCGACGACCGCGCAGACGCGCCCGACCGGCAGGCGGAACGAGCAGTCGCGCAGGGCCTGGCGGCGGCCGAAGCGTCTGGACAAGGCGTGCGCCTCGATGGCGGTGTCGGTCATACGGGGTCCCCCTTGGTTGCTGCGGGTGCTGCGGGTGTGGTGGTTGCTGGGGTCTGTGCGGGTGCTGTGGTCGGTGGGTCGAACTGGTCTTCCAGTACGGCGTTGAAGAGCGCCGCCACGTCGTCCTTCTCCAGGCCCGCCGCCCGGGCCCGCGCGGTCCACTCGACGAGCTCCCCCCGAAGCGGTGAGTCGGCGGGCGCGCTGCCCAGCGTTCTGCGGACGAAGGTGCCGAGGCCGCGGCGGGCCTCCACCAGGCCTTCGCGCTCCAGCTCGCGGTAGGCCTTCAGGACCGTGTTCGGGTTGATGGCCGTGGCCTCGACGACCTCGCGGGCCGTGGGCAGCTTGTCGCCGGGCTCCAGCAGGCCGAGGCGGAGGGCCTGGTGGGTCTGCTGGACGATCTGGAGGTACGTGGCGACGCCGCTGCGCCGGTCGATGCGGTATTCGACCACTGCCTTGCACCACCCTTTCACTAATTGAGTAGTGAAAGGGTGGTGCAAGAAAGGGGCGGCGTCAAGCGACGCCGCCCCGGAACTTTCGTTGGCTCGGACTCCGTCGGCCGGACTCCGTCGGTCGGGCTCAGGTCTCCGTGCGGTACATCAGGTCCGTCTCGTACGTGACGAAGCCGAGGCGCTCGTAGACGCTGACGGCCGCCTTGTTGTCCGCGTCCACGTAGAGCATCGCGGTGGGCAGGCCCGCCTGCGCGAGGTGGCGCAGGCCCGTCGTGGTCAGGGCCTTGCCGAGGCCGCCGCCCTGGGCGCCGGGCCGTACGCCCAGGACGTACACCTCGCCGAGGCGCTCCTCCGCGTGCACCTTCGTCCAGTGGAAGCCGACCAGCTCGCCGTCGCTCTCCCGCACGGCGAGGAAGAAGCCCGCCGGGTCGAACCACGGCTGCGCCTTGCGGTCGTCGAGGTCGCGCTGGGTGAGGGAGCCCTGCTCGGGGTGGTGCGCGAAGGCCTCGGCGTTCACCGCGAGCCAGGCCGTGTCGTCCTGGCCCGGCACGAAGGTGCGGACGGAGATGCCCTCGGGGAGGGGCGGCTCGGACAGGTCCAGGGTCTGGTCCGTCAAGGGGCGGCGCATCTGGCGCAGTTCGCGGAACAGGGCGAGGCCGAGCACCTGTGCCAGGTGGCGGGCCGCGGAGTGTCCGCCGTGCGCCCACACGCGCAGGCGCCGGCCCGACTCGTGCAGCAGCGCCGTGCCGAGCGCCCTGCCGTGCCCGTGCCCGCGCCGCGAGGGGTGTACGACGAGCTCGGCGGCGGGTGCCTCCACGGGGTCGGTGTCCTCCAGCTGCGCGTATCCGACGAGCTGGTCGTCGACGGTGAGCAGCAGGTGCCGGACGCCTTCGCGGGCGTCGCCCCGGAGCTGCAGCCGACCCTGCTCGGAGACTGCCTGCTGGCCGTCCGTACGGGCGGCTTCGGCGAGCAGCCCGAGCACGGCGTCGGCCTGCGCCGGGGTGAGGGAGGTGAGGGTGTCGATCTTGCGGAGGGGGGTGGGGGAGGCCTCGGCGGGGCGGTCGTCAGTCATGACCCGAGCGTATTCTGGCGGGGCGCCTTTGGGGGTGGGGCATCGCGCTGCGCGCTCGCGTCCTCAGGCGCCGGACGGGCTTGATCTCTTGGCTTGCCGTGCGTTGCCACCCGCGGCGGGTGGTGGGTTGTCGCGCTGCGCGCTCGTCCTCAAACGCCGGACGGGCTGGAACCCCCGCACCAGGACGAGCCGGCCTCCCGCCCCGTCCTCAAGCGCAGGTCGAATGTTGGTTGAGGAGCAATCAGGATGTAACCCGCGAACCTCTGTTGCGCTACGCGCGTTGACTCTAGGCTTCGGGCCGTCCCGTTTTCTTAGACCTTCCCCGGGGGAGCGCGTGCCCGCCATAGCTAAGCACCGAAGGCCCAGACGCCGTACCACTCGCGTTCTCGCCGTGGCGGCGGGGCTCGCCACCGTGGGGGCGCTTGTCGCTTCGCTGCCCGCCAGTGCGGGGCAGGACGGGGTGGACGGCGGGAAGGACGGTGGCAAGAAGCGGACCGTGGACGTGCAGTTGTTGTCGTTCAATGACTTCCACGGGAATCTCCAGCCCCCGGCGGGATCTTCGGGGCAGGTCACGGAGAAGCAGGCCGACGGGAGCGAGAAGAAGATCGACGCGGGCGGGGCCGAGTACCTCGCGACGTCGTTGCGTACCGCCCGCAAGGGCCACCCCTACAGCGTCACCGCCGCCGCCGGCGACCTCATCGGCGGCAGCCCGCTGCTCTCCGGGCTCTTCCACGACGAGCCCACCGTCGAGGCGATGAACAAGCTCGGCCTGGACGTCAGCAGCGTCGGTAATCATGAGTTCGACGAGGGGGCCGCCGAGCTGGCCCGTATGCAGAACGGTGGCTGTCACCCCAAGGACGGGTGCTTCGAGAAGGACCGGGAGGGGGAGCCGAAGGAGTTCGAGGGCGCGGATTATCCCTATCTCGCCGCCAACGTCACGAACGAGAAGTCCGGCAAGCCCATCCTGAAGCCCTACTGGGTGTGGAAGGAAAAGGGCGTCAAGGTGGGATTCATCGGAGTGACCCTGGAAGGCACTCCGGACATCGTCTCCGCCGAGGGCGTCAAGGGGCTGAAGTTCCACGACGAGATCGAGACCGTCAACAAGTACGCGAAGATCCTCGACAAGCAGGGCGTGAAGTCCATCGTCACCCTCATCCACGAGGGCGGCGCCCCGGCCGGCCAGGCGTACAACTACGACTGCGATTCTCCGGGCGCCGGCGACGGGATCTCCGGGCCGATCACCACCATCGCCAAGGGCATCACGCCCAAGGTCGACGCGCTCGTCACCGGGCACACGCACGCCGCGTACGTCTGCACGATCCCCGACCCGTCGGGCAAGCCCCGCATGGTGACCTCGGCGTCGTCCTTCGGGAAGCTCTACACCGACACCACGCTGACGTACGACCGCAGGACCAAGGACATCGTGCGGACCAGCGTGAAGTCGGCGAACCACGTCGTCAGCCGTGAGCAGGCCAAGGCGCCCGACATGACGTCGCTCATCTCGCGCTGGGACAAGCTCGCCGCGCCCGTCGCCAACAAGGCGGTCGGGTACATCTCCGCCGACATCCCGGGCCGCGGCGCCACCACCCCCGAGTCCCCGCTCGGCGACCTGATCGCCGACGCGCAGCTCGCGCACGCCAAGTCGCTCGACCCCGAGGCCGACCTGGCACTGATAAACCCCGGCGGCATCCGCTCCGACCTCGTCCACAAGGCGAGCGGCAGCGAGGGGGACGGGGTCGTCACGTACGGCGAGGCGTTCACCGTGCAACCCTTCAGCAACACCGTCAACCTGGTCGACCTGACCGGCGCGCAGCTCGTCACCGCCCTGAAGCAGCAGGTCAGCGGGGCCAACCAGGCCTCGCCGAAGATCCTTCAGGTGTCCGCAGGGCTGACATACACCCTCGACATGACGAAGGCCGGCGCCGACCGTGTCGTCACCGACTCCATCAAGCTGAACGGCAAGCCGCTCGACCCGGCGGCCACCTACCGCGTCGCCCTGAACTCCTTCCTCGCGGGCGGCGGCGACGGCCTCCCCGAGCTGGGCAAGGGCACGAAGCCGTTGGTCGGCGCGGATGATCTGAAGGCGTTCAACGACTATCTGGCCGCCAACTCCTCGGCGGACAGGCCGATCGCGCCGCCGAAGGCCGACCGCATTACCGTAGTGAAGTGAAAACAGCGCGTTAAAGAACTCGCCGATATCGGTTCTTACCGGGTGTAAGGCTTGGGGTGGGGTGTGAACGTATGGTGAGATCACTCGATGCGTTCCCCCCACCGCATAGCCACGCCGCCTTCGGAACCACAACCACCGGTCACCTCGTACACCAACCCGTACGACGAACTGGGCGCCCTCGCGCCCAACCCGCTGGAGGAGTTCCTCCAGGAGGACAGAGACAAGGCCGGGCTTGACGCGGACGTTCCCTGGACTCCGCCCAACCACCGCCGCGGCAGCCGTAACCGCAGCCGTCGCCGTCGCAACCGCTTCGCCGGTCTGCCGCTCGCCGCGAAGGCCGTGGTCGCCGTCCTCGTCGCCACCGCGTTCCTCGCACTCGGTGACCGCTGGGCCCTGCTCTACGCCGAGCACGAGGCCGCGGACAAGCTCAAGGACCAGCTGAACCTGAGCGCGGCGCCCGAGGTCGAGATCGAAGGGTTCCCCTTCCTCACGCAGGTCTTCGACAAGCGCGTGGACAAGGTGAAGGTGACCGTCCCCGACGTCGCGGCCGACCGGGTCTCGCTCGCCAAGGTCTCCGCGACCGCGTCGGACGTGACCATCGACGGCGACGGACCCACCTCGATCACCGGCGCCACCATCGGGCAGATGGACGGCGAGGTCCTGCTCTCCTTCGAGGACCTCAACCGCGAACTCGGGGCCTCCCAGGTCACGTTCACAGGGCGGGGCACCGACCAGGTCCTCGCGCGCGGCACGCTGCCCGTCGCGGGCCACGACCTGAAGGTGCGCGCCGACGCCCGCATCCAGCGCAACGGCGACCGCGGCATCTCCACCGACATCGACGGCATGAGCCTGCAACTCGGCGACCTGGCGACCTACCGCCCGGGTACGCGCGAGAAGGAGGGCCTGCACCTGTCGAAGAGCTCCGCCGACCGCGTCGCCGAGGAGACGGCGAAGGCGAAGGCGCTGCTCTCCGTCCCGGCGATCGTCGAGCGGCTCGGCGTCCCGAAGGACGTGGTGCGCGGCGCCCTGAAGAGCGATGAGAAGCTCAACGACCTCACCGGCTCACCGCGGTTCGTGGACGACGTGATGGGCCTCAACCTCATCGACGTGGCGATGGGCCACCCCGAGCTCCTCAAGAAGCTGGGCCTCGACCCCGCCCTCCTGAACGGGCTCTCCCAGCTCACCCGCCCCGTCCTCGCCGACCGCCTCACCCTCGCCTTCCAGCTGCCGAAGCTGCCGGGGACCGGGTCGATGGCGCTGCGCGACGTGACGGTGGAGAAGGAGGGCATCCGGGTGCGGATCGCGGGGGCCGGGATCGGCATCGGGCGTTAGGGCACGAACACGTCAGGGGCTTCAGGACACGAATCGGCCGTCCCGCAGGGCCAGTTCACTGCCCTCGAACCGTTCCCGCAGCCGCCGGTCGTGGCTGACGATCACCAGCGTGCCCCGGTACTGGGCGAGCGCCGCCTCCAGGTCCTCCACCAGGGCGGGGGAGAGGTGGTTCGTCGGCTCGTCCAGGAGCAGCAGGTCCAGCGGGCGGGACACGAGTCGGGCGAGTTCCAGGCGGCGGCGCAGGCCCACCGAGAGGGTGCGCACCGGTCGGTCGAGGTCCGCCTCGCGGAAGAGCCCGAGGGAGAGCAGCTCGTCGCGGCACTCCTCGCGGTGTCCGTGTTCGTCGCCGAAGACTGACATCACCGTACGGCTCTCCTGCCACAGGGAGTTGTCCTGCCGGAGCAGGCCGACTTGCGCGGGCCGGCGGACCTCCCCGCTCGCGGGTGTCAGCTCCCCGGCGAGCAGCCGCAGCAGCGTCGACTTGCCCGCGCCGTTCGGCCCGGTGACGAGCAGCCGCTCGCCCGCGCCGATCCGCAGCGTGCCGTCCACGGTGAGGCGCCCCGGCACCCGTACGTCGGTCAGTTCCACCGCCCCGGAGGCCTCGCCCCGGACCCGCGCGGTGAAGCGCAGGGGCCGCGGGGGCGGCGGCACCGGCTGCTCGGTGAGGCGCTGCAGCCGCTCCCGCGCGCTGCGGATGCGGCTCATCGCGCCGTGCGCCCGCGACCTGGCACGGAAGGCACCGGCGCCGCTGAACGCGGCGGGTGCCTTGCGGGGGATCGCGGAGAGCAGCCCGATGTTGGACTCGGCGAGCGCGGACTGCCGGGCCACCTCGGCGCGCCACTCCTCGTACTCGCGCTCGTGGCGGGCGCGTTCGGCGGCCTTGGCGGTCAGGTACCCGGCGTATCCGTTGCCGTAGCGGCGCACGGTCCGGGTGTCGCCGTCGACCTCCAGGACCGTCGTCATGACGCGGTCGAGGAACGCCCTGTCGTGCGTGACGGCGACCAGCGTGCCGCGGTGGGCGCGCAGCCGGTCCTCCAGCCAGCGCACGGCCTCGTCGTCGAGGTCGTTCGTCGGCTCGTCCAGGAGCAGCAGCTCCGGGGCGGCCGCGAGGGTCCCGGCGAGGGCGAGGCGGGCGCGCCGGCCGCCGGAGAGCGTGCCGAGCGGGCGGGCGCGGTCCAGCGGGCCGCGTTCGCCGAGGCGGCGCAGGCCGACCTCGACCCGCCGGTCCGCGTCGTGCCCGCCGCGCGCCTCGAACTCGGCGACCAGGGCGGCATAACGGTCGTACGCGGCCGGGTCCGCGCCCTCCAGGGAGGACTCGGCGATCCTGATCCGCCGCTCCAGGGACCGCAGTTCGGCCAGGGCGTGGTCGATCGCGTCGCCGACCGTCGCGGTGTCCGGCAGGTCGAGGGTCTGCGCGAGGTGCCCGATGCCGCCGGGGGCGACGACGGTGAGGCTGCCGTTGTCGGGCTCCTCCTGCCCCGCGATGAGCCGCAGCAGCGTGGACTTGCCGGCTCCGTTGTCCCCGATGACGCCCGCCTTCTCGCCGGGCCGGACGGTGAGGGAGACCCGGTCGAGGACCAGGCGGTCGTCGTAGCGCTTGGTGAGGTCGGTGAGGGTGAGCTGGGAGACGGCGGGAGCGGTGACTGGGAACAAGTGGGTCCTCTTTGCTCGGGGGCAGGGGCGGTGACGCTTGGGCCACACTGGCACGAGACGTCTCGTCTCGCATCCATGTTTACGGAAAGGTAGCGCACTTCGGACCGTCCCGCAAGACGTTCCGTCTCGTTCAGGTGGAGGGAGTCTCCGGCGGCGGAGTCGCCGCCCCCGGCAGCTGCATCGTCGCCACCGTGCCGCCCCCCTCGGCCGCCGTCAGCGTCACCTCGCCGCCCGACTGCCGCACCGTACGGGCCACGATGGACAGGCCGAGGCCCGATCCCGGCAGGGAGCGTGCGGACGGTGAGCGCCAGAACCGGTCGAAGACGTGCGGGAGTTCGTCCGCGGGGATGCCGGGGCCGTGGTCGCGCACCGTCAGCCGGCCGCGGTCGAGGGTGACCTCCACCGTGCCGCCCCGCGGGCTGAACTTCACCGCGTTGTCCAGGATGTTGACGATGGCCCGCTCCAGGGCGGGCGGCTCCACGCGCACGTACCAGGGCGCGAGCTCCGCGGTGATCGTCAGCTCGGGGCCGCGCAGCCGGGCCCGTTCGATGGCGGTCCTGGTGACGTCGTGCAGGGCGACGACCTGGACCTTGGCGCCGCCGGCCCCGGTGTCGGGGCGGGACAGCTCCTGGAGGTCGCCGATGAGGACGGCGAGCTCGGTCATCTGCGCGGTGACCGAGGCGAGGAGCGCCTTGCGGTCGTCGGGCGGGATGGCCCGGCCCGTCTCCTCGCTGCGGGCGAGCAGCTCGATGTTGGTCCGCAGGGAGGTCAGCGGCGTGCGCAGCTCGTGGCCGGCGTCGGCGATCAGCTGCTGCTGGAGGTCGCGGGAGGACGCCAGTGAGGCGGTCATGGAGTTGAAGGACTCGGAGAGGCGGGCGATCTCGTCGTCGCCGCCGACCGGGATGCGGAGGTTCAGGTCCTCGGTGCGGGCGACGTGCTCGACGGCCTCGGTGAGCCGGTCGACGGGGCGCAGTCCGGTGCGGGCGACCCAGAGCCCGGCGGCTCCGGCGCCGAGTACGCCGACGCCGGCGACGACGAGCAGGATCAGGGCGAGGTTGTCGAGGGTGTCGTCCATCTCGCTGAGCGGGCGGGCCACGGAGACGGCGAGCGAGAGCTGCGGGTAGTCGTCCAGCGGGTAGGTGTAGACGCGGTACTTCTCGCCGTTCGCCGCGGTGGTGTTGTGGTACGTCGCCGACCTCTCGCGGGCGGCGACCGCGGTGTCCGCGTCGCTGACCTTGATCGACTGGCGGCCGAGGATGATGCAGTTCGTGCCGTTCTCGGCCACGACCTGGATCGTCTGTTTGTACAGGTCCGGGTTGTCGCGGCCGGGAATCTCCCGCAGGCAGCGCGCCCCGCCGGCCACCGGGTCGATGTCGATCCGCTGGACCACGTCACCCGGCTTGGGGCGATTGCTGCTCAGCGCGTCGTCCAGCGAGTCCATGAGGGCGTTGCGCACCACGAACCAGCACGTGACGGCAGCCGCCGCGACCGCGAGGGCCACCGCCACCGTCACCAGCAACGCCAAGCGCGACCGCAAAGGCAGACCACGAAAGCGCTGCTGCACCCTGTTCACTCGCCGCCCCGCAGCACGTACCCGACACCCCGCACCGTGTGCACGAGGCGCGGCTCGCCGGCCGCCTCCGTCTTGCGGCGCAAGTACATGACGTACACGTCGAGGGAGTTGGACGTCGGCTCGAAGTCGAAGCCCCAGACCGCCTTGAGGATCTGCTCACGGGTGAGGACCTGGCGCGGGTGCGCGAGGAACATCTCCAGGAGGGTGAACTCCGTGCGGGTCAGCTCGACCGTCCGCCCGCCCCGTGTGACCTCGCGCGTCGCGAGGTCCATCCGCAGGTCGGCGAAGGCGAGCGTGTCGCCCTCGGCGGCCTGCCCGGCCCCCGCCGCGTACGAACTGCGGCGCAGCAGCGCGCGGATGCGGGCGAAGAGCTCGTCCAGCTCGAACGGCTTGACCAGGTAGTCGTCGGCGCCCGCGTCGAGTCCCGTGACGCGGTCGCCGACGGTGTCGCGCGCGGTCAGCATCAGGATCGGCGTGGTCGAGCCGGTGGCGCGGAGCCTGCGCGCCGCGGTGAGGCCGTCCATGCGGGGCATCTGGATGTCGAGCACGACGAGGTCGGGGCGGTACGCCGCGGCCTTCTCCAGCGCGTCTGCACCGTCGACGGCGACCTCCGTGCCGTACCCCTCGAAGGCGAGGCTGCGCCGCAGCGCCTCCCGCACGGCGGGTTCGTCGTCCACGATCAGGATGCGCAGCTGCTCGCGGTCACCGGTGCGGTCGCCTTCGGCGGGGCTCATGGGCTTCGGACTTCCTCGGGTCAGGAGCGGGACGGGGCCGGTACTGCCGGTATCAGCCTCGCACGCGGGCGCGGGGTCCGGCTGCCGTCACGTCTTCGAGCCGGACCGCAGCTTGCCGAGGTCGTCCTTGACCGTGTCGATCGGGATGGCGAAGCCGAGGCCGACACTGCCGGACGCGGACTCGCCCGTGCCCTGACCGGACGAACTGGGCGAGTACATCGCCGAGTTGATGCCGATGATGTTGCCGTTCATGTCGATGAGGGCGCCGCCGGAGTTGCCGGGGTTGAGCGAGGCGTCGGTCTGGAGCGCCTTGTACGTGGTCTTCGACGACCCGGTGTCGCCGTTGAACTCCCGGCCGTCGAACTCGAACGGCCAGCCGCCCTGCGGGTCCTGCGGCTGCTCCTGCCCGTCGCCCGTGGAGACGGTGACGTCGCGGTCGAGCGCGGAGATGATGCCGCTGGTGACGGTGCCGGTCAGGCCCTCGGGGGAACCGATGGCGACGACCTCGTCGCCGACCTTGACGTTCTCGGAGTTGCCGAGGGTCGCGGGCTTGAGCCCGGAGGCGCCCTTCAGCTGGATGAGCGCCAGGTCCTTCTTGCTGTCGGTGCCGACGACCTCGGCGTCGTACGTCTTGCCGTCGTTCGTCCGCACCTTGATCGACGAGGCGCCCGCGATGACGTGGTTGTTGGTGATGATCTCGCCGTCGCTCGTGGTGATCACACCGGAGCCCGTCGACTTGCCCTGCCCGGTCGTGGCGCTGATCTCGACGATGCTGGGGCTGACCGCCTCGGCGACTCCGGAGACGGTGCCCTTCTTGCTCGTCGGCACGACGTCCGTGCTGGTGGCGGTGGAGCCGCCGTCCCTGTCGGTGAGCGTCTGCACGCCGTACGCGGTGCCGCCGCCCACCACCGCCGCCGCGATCGCGACGGCCGCGAGCAGGGCCGCGGGGCCCTTGGCGCGACGGCGCCGGGCGGGGGCGGGGGCGTGCAGGGGGTCTGATGCCTGAGGTGCCTCCGGCGCGTGAGCGGGCGGGGGCGGATACGCACCGTGCGCGTACGCTCCCTGCGTACCGCCGTGGTGCACAGGCGCTGACGACTGCTGCTGGGGGTACTCGCCGCTGTGGCGGAAGGTCTCGGTCATGACACTGAGACTGGCGGCCGTAAATGAGAGCTGCCTGAGTACGTCCTGAGAAGCCCGGCAGAAGTGCGTATGCCCGATATAAGGGCGAGCACGGGTACGGCCGGCGAGGCGCTACTTGCAGCCGCAGGACTGCCGCACGACCAGCCGGGACGGGAACAGCTTCAGCCGCTCCCGCCGCGACCCCGCGACCCGCAGACCGTCGTCCAGGACGAGATCCACCGCCGCGCGCGCCATCGCGGGCCGGTCCGACGCCACCGTCGTCAGCGGCGGATCCGTGAGGCCCGCCTCCTTGACGTCGTCGAAGCCGGCGACGGCCAGCTCGCCCGGCACGTCGATGCGCAGCTCCCGCGCCGCCCGCAGGATGCCGATGGCCTGGTCGTCCGTGGAGCAGAAGATCGCGGTGGGCCTGTCGGGCCCGGCGAGCAGCCGCAGGCCGACCTGATAGGCGTCGTAGCGGTTGTACGGCGCTTCGAAGAGCCGGCCCTCCACCGAGCGCCCGGCCTCCCGCATCGCGCGCCGCCACCCCTCGACGTGGTCGGAGACGGGGTCGCCGACGGTCGGGGTCTCGGCCATGCCGCCGAGGCAGGCGACGAACTCGTGGCCGTGTTCGAGCAGGTGCCGGGTGGCGAGCTGCGCGCCGCCGACGTCGTCCGTGACGACCGCGACGTCGTCGATGGCCTCGGGGCGCTCGTGCAGGAGCACCACGCGGGCGTCCCACGCGTCTATCTCGGCGGCGGCCTGGTCGGTCAGGCCGTGGCTGACGAGGATGAGGCCGGAGACCCGCATGCCGAGGAAGGCGCGGAGATAGTGGGTCTCGCGCTCCTCGACATAGTCGGAGTTGCCGACGAGGACCATCTTTCCGCGCTCGGACGCGGCCTGTTCGACGGCGTGCGTCATCTCCGCGAAGAAGGGCTGCCGCGCGTCCGGCACGATCATGCCTATGAGGTCGGTGCGCCGCGAGGCCATGGCCTGGGCGACCCTGTCGGGCCGGTACCCCAGCTCCTTGATCGCGGCGAGTACCCGCTCGCGCGTGGCCGGGGCGACCGGCCGGGGTCCGTTGTTGATGACGTAACTGACGACCGCGGTCGAAGTACCCGCAAGTCTTGCCACGTCATCCCGAGTCACCTTGGCCACGCGCGGAGTCTACGCGGATGGAACTACCGCTGGGCAGGGCGTACGGCAGCTTCCTTCGCAGCGGGCGCCGCGGCGGCCCGGCCCGTCCCCCCGCCGTCCTCCCCGGCCCGGGGTGCGGCGGCCTTCGTCTTCTCGCTGTCGGCCGCGCGCTCGACCTTCTCCGGGGTGACGAAGCGGTAGCCGACGTTGCGGACCGTGCCGATCAGCGACTCGTGCTCGACGCCGAGCTTCGCCCGCAGGCGCCGCACGTGCACGTCGACCGTCCGCGTGCCGCCGAAGTAGTCGTAGCCCCACACCTCCTGGAGCAGCTGGGCGCGCGTGAAGACCCGCCCCGGGTGCTGCGCCAGATACTTGAGCAGCTCGAACTCCTTGAAGGTCAGGTCGAGGACCCGGCCCTTCAGCTTCGCGCTGTACGTCGCCTCGTCCACGGAGAGATCGCCGTTGCGGATCTCCATGGGGGAGTCGTCGGAGGTGATCTGCTGGCGGCCCATCGCGAGCCGCAGCCGCGCCTCGACCTCGGCGGGGCCCGCCGTGTCGAGGAGCACGTCGTCGATGCCCCAGTCCGCGGTGACGGCCGCGAGGCCGCCCTCGGTCACGACGAGGACCAGCGGACAGCCGGGCCCCGTGGAGCGCAGGAGCTGGCAGAGGCTGCGCACCTGCGGAAGGTCGCGGCGCCCGTCGACGAGGATGACGTCGGCGCCGGGGGTGTCGACGAGAGCGGGCCCCTCCGCCGGGGCGACGCGCACGTTGTGAAGGAGCAGGCCGAGAGCGGGGAGCACCTCCGTCGACGGCTGGAGGGCATTGGTCAGGAGCAGCAGAGAACTCATCGCCGACCACCTGCCCGGGTCGTCTGACTGTCCTGCACGTTTCGCTCGCCCATAACGTCGGTTCCTCCTCGGTCCCTGCGGAGGGGGTCCCCCTGCTCCTTTGAGCTTGGGGGCGTTTACGGCACTGCTTCGTACTTCGTTGTTACGTGCGCTCAAGGGGCCGCGCCCGGGGCTCCGAAAGCACAAAAGGACCCGGGGGCTGCGTTGCCCGGATCCTCTGCCCAGCAGAATAGCTCACATGAGTTCCGGTCCGGCAGGTCAAACTGCGCGATCTTCTGTGCCACCGGTCACGCGCGATCAGCGTCGCGTTCAGCGGTACGCCACGCTGCGTACACAGGACGGAGTGGCCGTCGAGGCCGCCCACGACCCCGGGCCCGACCCCGCGGGAGAGCTCGCGATCGTCGTCGCACACGGCTTCACGGGCGACCTCTCGCGGCCGCACGTGCGCCGCATCGCGGGCGTCCTGGCCCGGAGCGCGGGCGTCGTCACCTTCTCCTTCCGGGGGCACGGCCGCTCCGGAGGGCACTCCACGGTGGGCGACCGCGAGGTGCTCGACCTGGCGGCCGCGGTCGAGTGGGCGCGGTCCCTCGGCTACGCGCACGTGGTGACCGTCGGCTTCTCGATGGGCGGCTCGGTCGTGCTGCGGCACGCCGCGTCGCACAAGGGGCGCACGGAAGCGCGGACCGACGCGGTGGTCGCCGTGAGCGCACCGGCACGTTGGTTCTACCGGGGTACGGCGCCGATGCGGCGGCTGCACTGGGTCGTCACCCGGCCCGCCGGCCGGGCGGTCGGCCGCTTCGGACTGCGGACCCGAATCCACCCGCACGAGTGGGACCCCGTCCCCCTTTCGCCGGTCGAGTCCGTCCCCCTCATCGCCCCGACACCCCTTCTCGTCGTCCACGGCGACCGGGACCCGTACTTCCCGCTCGACCACCCGCGGATGCTCGCCGCGGCCGCCGCCGGCGGGGCGGAGCTGTGGCTGGAAGAGGGCATGGGGCACGCCGAGCACGCGGCGACGGACGGGCTCGTCGCACGGATCGCCTCCTGGGCCACGGCATCATGGACGTCGGCAACCGCCGAGGAGACATCGGCGACCGCCGACTGAAAGGAAGGGGAGTCGCATGGTGAACGGCACCATTCGTTACTGGGCCGCTGCCAAGGCGGCCGCGGGCGTCGCCGAGGAGCCGTACACGGCGGTGACGCTCGCCGACGCGCTGGACGCGGCACGCGAGCGGCATCCCGGCGAACTCGTCCGGGTCCTGCAGCGCTGCTCCTTCCTCGTCGACGGCGACCCCGTCGGGACCCGCGGGCATGAGACCGTACGGCTGGCCGAGGGCGGCACGGTCGAGGTGCTCCCGCCGTTCGCAGGAGGATGAGCGCCATGTCCGATCAGCCCGACGAGAGGTACACGGGGCAGCAGGGTTACGAGGGGTACGAGGGATACGAGCCGTATCCGCAGCAGTACCCCGGGCAGCAGCACCCGCAGCAGCAGCACCCGCAGCAGCCGTATCCGGAACAGCAGCAGCACCAGCCGTATCCGGAGCAGCAGTACTACGCGGAGCCGCAGCACCAGCAGCAGTACGGGCAGCCTCAGCAGCCCCAGCAGTACTACGCCGACCCTCAGCAGCAGCAGCAGTACTACCCGGACCCCCAGCAGCAGTACGGGCAGCAGCCTCAGCAGCCCCAGCAGTACTACGCCGAGCCGCAGCAGCAGTACGGCCACGAGCAGCACACCCAGCAGTGGGAGGGTCAGACCTGGGAGACCCAGGTGCAGCCGCCCGTGGCCGCCGTGGACGTGACGGAGACGGCGTACCTGCCCGCGCAGGGCGCGAACGCCGCGTACGGGCAGCCGCTGCCCCCGTCGTCCCCGTCCCCGGCCCCCTCTCCGGCCCCGGTCCCGGCCCCGGCCGCGGCACGTGCCGAGGAGCCCGCCGCGGCCCCCGGCGACGACCCCTCCTACGGCCCCGCCACCACCACGGGCAACCCCCGCGTCACCGACGCCCAGCGCGCCAGGGCCGAGGGCCGCTCGCCGATCATCGAGCCGGGGATGCAGCCCGCCGCGCTGACCGCCGTGCTCGGGCTGCTGCTCGCCGCGGGCGCCGCCGTCGGGCAGTACGCGCTGCTCGTGCCGCTGGTCCTGCTGCAGGCCGTGACCGCCGCCGGGTGGTTCCGGCTCAACGGCATGTGGCCCGCGCGGCAGGGCATCGCGCTCGCCTTCCTCGGCGGCGTCGTCGCGGACGCCGTGCTGCTCGGCGTCGGCAAGGAGCACGGACCCGCCGCCATCCTCGGCACCCTCGGCGTATGGGTGCTGCTCGTGCTGGTGCTCCAGCTGCGCAGCCACGCCGGTGCCGACGAGCGGATGTACGGCCTGATGGCCACCGTCGTCTCCGCCGCGCTCGCGATCGTCGCGGCCGGGCACCTCGCGGCCGCCTCCGACGCGGTGACCGTGGGCTGCATCGCCGTCGCCGCGGCGGTCCTCGCCCGCGCGCTGCCGCTGCCCACCCCCGCCTCCGTGGTCGTCGCCCTGCTCGCGGCCGCAGGCGCCGGGATCGCCGTCGGCGGGACCACCGACTACGGCAGCAAGGGCGCGCTGCTCGCCGTCGGCGCCGCGGTGTGCGCGCTGATCGGGCACCGGGTCGCGAGCTACGACTACCCGTCCCGCTTCGTGCACATGACGGCGGGTGTCGCGCTGCCGCTCGCGGCCGCCGCCCCGGCCGTCTACGTCCTCGGCCGTGCCATCGGCTGACCGGCACACCGATCGTCACAGCTGTTCGACAGGTCCCCGGCCGCGCTCCGCCGCCGGGGACCTGTCCTTTAGGCTCGCCGCAACGACAGTCACGGCGGGGGACAAGTGGGGGAACACCGGACATGAGCAAGCGAGCCGTACGCATACTTCTGATAGTCGTCGTGGTCCTCGGGGGTCTCTTCGTGGCCGCGGACCGGCTCGCCGTGAACTTCGCCGAGAACGAGGCGGCGGAGAAGATGCGCACCAGCGAGGGCCTGAGCGAGACGCCCGACGTCTCCATCAAGGGCTTCCCCTTCCTGACCCAGGTCGCGGGCGGCGAGCTCGACGACGTCGAGGTCGGCATCAAGAACTACGACGCCAGGTCCGGCTCCGACGCCATCCGGATCGCCGACCTCACCGCCCACATGAAGGGCGTGAAGTTCTCCGGCGACTACAGCTCGGCGACCGCCGCGACCGCCACGGGCACCGCCCACGTCTCGTACGACGAGCTCCTGAAGGCCAGCAGGTCCGAGCCCGTCGAGCTGCCGCTCGGCGCCACCGGCAAGGTGATCGGCCTCTCCGACGGCGGCAACGGCAAGATCAAGGTCGAGGTCGAGGTCAGCAAGGGCGGCGCGAAGCTGCCGAAGCCCGTCCACGTGCTCAGCTCGGTCCGCGTCGAGGGCGACACGATCAAGGTGAAGGCCGACGAGATCCCGAAGAACCTCGACGTCCTCGGCGTCTCCATCCCGCTCCCCGAGGGCATGGTGCGCGACGTCACCGACTTCGAGCAGAAGATCGACGACCTGCCGGCCGGCATCCAGCTGCAGAAGGTCGAGGCGGCACCGGACGGCGTGGACATGTCCGTGACCGGCTCCCAGGTGCGGCTGGCGGGCTGACCACAGTCCGAGACGGAGGCGTCCGCCCGGCGGATGTGAGAGGGACGACACGGAGCCCGCGGCCCCATCGGGGCGGCCGCGGGCTTCAACCATTCCCACATGGTGGACGATCGTGTCTCACTATGCGGAGCGCCGGTGACACGGCCGCCCCTCCGTCCCTACGATCGGACCCATGCAACGACAGGCGGACCTCACGAAGCGGCGGGCAGTGGACCTGTGCCGCGTCGCCGCCATGCTCTGTCGCACCTTCTAGCGGGACTCCGTACTCCCGTTTCCCCCGGCCCGTCGACGTTTTCCGTCAGGGCCCCCGTGCCGTACACCGCGCCTCCCCGCGCGCCCGTCGTCGTACGCGCACACCCCTCGCAGCACCGCCGCACCGCCGTAACTGCCCCGGAGGAGAAAAGCATGAGCCGCAGCGACGTCCTGGTAGACGCCGACTGGGTCGAGGCCCACATCGACGACCCGAAGGTCGTCATCGTCGAGGTCGACGAGGACACCTCCGCGTACGACAAGAACCACATCAAGAACGCGATCCGCATCGACTGGACCAAGGACCTCCAGGACCCGGTCCGCCGTGACTTCATCGACCAGGAGGGCTTCGAGAAGCTCCTGTCGGCGAAGGGCATCGCGAACGACTCCACCGTCGTCCTCTACGGCGGCAACAACAACTGGTTCGCGTCGTACGCCTTCTGGTACTTCAAGCTCTACGGCCACCAGGACGTGAAGCTCCTCGACGGCGGCCGCAAGAAGTGGGAGCTCGACTCCCGCGACCTGGTCGACGGCGCCGAGGTGCCGCAGCGGCCCGCCACCGAGTACAAGGCCAAGGCCCAGGACACCTCGATCCGCGCCTTCCGCGACGACGTCGTGGCGGCCATCGGCTCGCAGAACCTCGTCGACGTGCGCTCGCCCGACGAGTTCAGCGGCAAGCTGCTCGCCCCGGCCCACCTCCCGCAGGAGCAGTCGCAGCGCCCCGGCCACGTGCCGAGCGCCCGCAACATCCCCTGGTCGAAGAACGCCAACGACGACGGCACCTTCAAGTCCGACGACGAGCTCAAGGCCCTCTACGAGGACGAGCAGGTCGACCTCTCCAAGGACACGATCGCCTACTGCCGCATCGGTGAGCGCTCGGCCCTGACCTGGTTCGTCCTGCACGAGCTGCTCGGCCAGACCAACGTCAAGAACTACGACGGCTCCTGGACCGAGTACGGCTCGCTCGTCGGCGTGCCGATCGAGCTCGGCGCCAACAAGTAAGACCCCCCGACCTCTCTTCCCCCTCAGGAGTACCCATGTGTGGAGCAAAGGCCGGCGGCCCCGACGCTTCGACGATCAAGCCCGGTGAGACGACGATCCAGGGCCAGGTGACCCGCGACGGCGAGCCCGTCACCGGTTACGTGCGCCTGCTCGACTCGACCGGCGAGTTCACCGCCGAGGTCCCCACCTCGGCGACCGGACAGTTCCGCTTCTACGCGGCCGAGGGCACGTGGACCGTGCGCGCGCTGATCCCCGGCGGGACGGCGGACCGTACGGTCGTCGCCCAGACGGGCGGTCTCGCGGAGGTCGCGATCGCGGTCTGAGCGCACCGCACCGCAGACGGCTGAAGGGCCGCACCCCAGGGGGTTGGACGCCACTGGAACGGGGTGCGGCCCTTCGGCTACGTCAGGGCTACGGGGCTGCGCGGCTACGGCTGGTGCCTGCGTTTCCCGTCCAGCTCGTCCCACCACTCGTCCGACATGCGGTCCCCGCTGGGGTCGTCCCACCATCGGTCGTCCGGCCCTCTGCGGTTCGCCGTGATCGCGGCCAGCGGCGGGATCACCATCGCCACGACGCACATTCCGACGGCGACGGGCACCGACCACAGCCGCACCACGCCCCATGCCAGGACGAAGAGCCCGACGCAGGTCCCCATCATGGCGAAGTACACATGACGCCTACGCGCGTACATACACCCAGCGTACGTCCCGCGCCCCCTCAAAGAGAGGGACGGGCGCCGCCCGACTAGAGTGGGACCGGCTCTGATACCTGCCCCAACCGCTCACCGAGGAGCACCCCGTGCTTGAGGCCTTCTTCTCCGCCCTGCTGGTTCTCGTCTGCGTCGGCGTTCTCGCCTTCATGGGCCTGACCGTGAAGAAGCTGTACCAGGGCCAGCGCTGACCTCCCCGCCCCTCACCCCCACCTCCACAGATCGCCTGAGCTTCCCATGATCGAGATTCCGTCCGACCTGAACCCCGACCTCGTCCCCCTCGCCTTCCTCCTCGGCAACTGGGCCGGCGCGGGCGTCACCGACTTCCCCGGCGCCGAGAAGGCGAATTTCGGCCAGGAAGTCTCCTTCACGCACGACGGCCGGGACTTCATCGAGTACCGCTCGTACACCTGGGTGCTCGACTCCGAGGGCAACAAGGTCAAGCCCCTGGAGACCGAGTCCGGGTTCTGGCGCATCGACAAGGACCGCAAGGTCGAGGTCGTCATGGTCCGCGACGACGGCGTCGTCGAGGTCTGGTACGGCGAGCTGGCCGACAAGAAGCCGCAGATCGACCTGGCCACCGACGCCGTCGCGCGCACCGCCGCCTCGGGTCCGTACACCGGTGGCAAGCGTCTCTACGGCTATGTGAAGGGCGACCTGATGTGGGTCGGCGAGAAGCAGACCCCCGAGGTGCCGCTGCGCCCCTACATGTCGGCCCAGCTGAAGAAGGTCGTCACCCCCGAAGAGGTCGCCGACATGGCCCGCAACCTCGGGGATCTGCCGGACGACGGCATCGCTTTCTTCAAGTAGACCTAGACTTCTGGTGTGACGAGTACCGACTCCGACTGGAAGAGCGACCTGCGTCAGCGCGGCTACCGGCTGACGCCGCAGCGTCAGCTTGTCCTCGAAGCCGTCGACACCCTTGAGCACGCGACCCCCGACGACATCCTCTGCGAAGTGCGGAAGACGGCGTCGGGGGTCAACATTTCCACGGTCTACCGCACCCTGGAGCTCCTGGAGGAGCTGGGCCTGGTCAGCCACGCCCACCTCGGGCACGGCGCGCCGACGTACCACCTGGCGGACCGGCACCACCACATCCACCTCGTCTGCCGGGACTGCACGGACGTCATCGAGGCCGACACCGAGATCGCGGCGGAGTTCACCGCCAAGCTCCGGGACACCTTCGGCTTCGACACCGACCTGAAGCACTTCGCGATCTTCGGCCAGTGCGAGAAGTGCGCGGCGCGGCACAGGGACGCCCAGAAATAAAATCCGTCACCAGCAGGTCGTACTCTTTGTGAACATGAAGAGCCCCCTGTTGTCCCTGCCCGGCGCCGTCCCCGCCGAGGGCGTGGACGAAGGCGTCGCCGCCCACTACGGCGAACTGTTCCGTGAGCAGCGCGCCCTCGCCGACGGCACCGGTTTCGTCGACCTCTCGCACCGCGGGGTGGTCTCCGTGACCGGCTCCGACCGGCTGAGCTGGCTGCACCTGCTGATCACCCAGCACGTCAGCGAGCTGCCCGCGGGCCAGGCCACCGAAGCGCTGATCCTCTCCGCCAACGGCCACATCGAGCACCACCTCTCCCTCGTCGACGACGGCGAGACCGTCTGGGCGCACGTCGAACCGGGCACGCAGGACGCGCTCATCGCGTACCTGGAGAGCATGAAGTTCTTCTACCGCGTCGAAGTCGCCGACCGGACGGACGACTTCGCCGTCGTCCACCTGCCCGCCGGCTCCATCGCCCCGGTCCCGGCGGGCGCCGTCGCACGCGAGACCGCGTACGGGCGCGACCTGTTCCTGCCGCGCGCGGACCTGGAGGCCTTCGCCGCCTCGCACGGCCCCGCGGCCGGCCTCCTCGCGTACGAGGCGCTGCGGGTGGAGACCCACCGGCCGCGCCTCGGCTTCGAGACGGACCACCGCACCATCCCGCACGAGCTGGGCTGGATCGGCTCCGCGGTGCACCTGGAGAAGGGCTGCTACCGCGGCCAGGAGACGGTCGCCCGCGTCCAGAACCTGGGCAAGCCGCCGCGCCGCCTCGTCTTCCTGCACCTGGACGGCAGCGAGGTGCACCTGCCGGTGGCGGGGACGCCGCTGCACCTCGCGAGCGAGGGCGTGGAGGGACGCAAGCTGGGGTTCATCACGACGGCCGTGCGCCATCACGAGCTCGGGCCGATCGCGCTCGGCCTCATCAAGCGCAATGTGCCGCTGGACGCGGGTCTTGTGGCGGGCGACACCGCAGCGGCCCAGGAAGTGGTCGTCGAGCCCTAGGCTCACATTTCTGGTCGAGCCCTAGGCTCACGTCTCCGGTCGAGCCCCGGGCTCACATCTCCAGGAGCACCGTGAAGGGGCCGTCGTTCGTCAGGCCGACCCGCATCTGCGCGCCGAAGCGGCCCGTCGCCACCGTCGCCCCCAGGGCGCGGAGCCGCGACACCACCTCGTCGACCAGGGGCTCGGCCACGTCGCCGGGGGCCGCCGCGTTCCACGTGGGGCGGCGGCCCTTCCGGGCGTCTCCGTAGAGCGTGAACTGGCTGATGACCAGGAGCGGGGCGCCGGTGTCGCTGCACGACCTCTCGTCGGACAGCATGCGCAGCGACCAGAGCTTGCGGGCGAGCCGGTCCGCCTTCTCCTTGGTGTCGTCGTGCGTGACGCCCACCAGGACGCAGAGGCCCTCGCCGCTGATCTCGCCCACCGTCTCGGGGCCGTTCTCGCCCGCCACGACGACGCTCGCGCCGTCGACCCGCTGCACCACTGCTCGCATGCGGCCATCATGCCGTGCCGGGCGCGGCGCCCGGAACATGCCCCCGATCCCCCCATCTGGGGCCGATTCCGGGCACTCGCTCACATAGCGGCCACTCGGGGTGGCACGATGCTCACACGCGGTGCACCGCGTCGACCGGTCGAGGGGACGGGTAGAGGCAGATGAGCACACCAAGTACCGGGCAGTCGCCCGGCCGCATCTCCCTGCGGCGTACGGAGGTTCCGCGGCCACCCGCGCAGCGCACCGGCGGCCGGCTGCTGACGGACGGACCCGGACGCGACCTGGGCGGGCTGCGCCTGCCGGAGCTCCGCGAACTGCGCAGGGCGGCACAGCAGGACGAGGCCGACCTCAGCTATGTGCGGCGGCTCCTCCAGGGACGTATCGACATCCTGCGGGCGGAGATCGCGCGCCGCGGGGAGCCACAGGCGCAGGCGCCCGAGCCGGAGGCGACGGTGATGGACCGGCTCGCGGAGATCCTCAGGGACGCCCCGGCCCGCCACCGCTCGTCGGCCCGGCACGTCACGCTCGGCACGCCGCACGGCGAGGAGTACCGCCTCCTGGCCACGGAGATGCTCGCCGAGGTCGAGCTCTCCGATCTGGCGGCGCGCACGGACGACGAACTGCACGCGGCCATGGGCCGCCTCGTGCGGTACGAACAGCAGGTCTCCCGGCGCCGGCAGCGGCTCCAGCGGACGACGGACGAGTGCAGCGCGGAGATCGCGCGGCGGTACCGGGTGGGAGAGGCACAGGTCGACGACTTGCTGTCGTGACGATCGAGAGGGTTTTGCCGGGGCCCGGACGCGTCTGAGCCCCGGCCCGTCCGTA
Organism: Streptomyces sp. NPDC039480; assembly: GCF_055597165.1. Lineage (NCBI taxonomy): Bacteria > Bacillati > Actinomycetota > Actinomycetes > Kitasatosporales > Streptomycetaceae > Streptomyces > Streptomyces sp. NPDC039480. Next base: position 70,701 of record NZ_JBVITX010000007.1, read on the forward strand.
GCGGTGGACCGGGGCTCAGCCCCCTGACGGCTGACCGGACTCCCGGCTCCCCTCCGGATGGGAGCCCGGCCTGCCGGGTCTGTGCGGCGCCCGCCGGGTCAGCCCGACTGGGCGAGGAGCAGGACGAGGAGTCCGGCCCCGACACCGCTGAGCTTCATGTTCTTCGCCTTGATGCCAATGGTCAGCAGGACGAAGGCGACGATGCCGAGCGGTCCGTACTTCCACTGGATGAGCTGCTCGAAACCGATGGCGAGGGCGGCGACGACGATGGCGATGAGTGGCATGACGTTCCCTCCTTCGGGATCGGGGCGGCGAACCCCGTTGAGCTGGTGGCCAACCCCGGGAGGGTCTGACCATGTCGCCGAAGTTGGCTACCAACTTCAACTGACTTATCTCCGCTGGGAGTCGACTCATAACCACCTTTCCTGCAACTCCCGCAAGATGGCGCGAAGTTGTACTGTTTGGTTGTGAGCACCGAACCTGCCTCCGTCAACGGGCGCAAGCGATCGCAGCGGTCCCACCGCGAGGTCGCCGACGTGCTGCGCGACCGGATCAGGTCCGGGGCGCTGCGGCCGGGACAGCGCATGCCGACCCAGGCCGAGCTGGCCGACGAGTTCGGCGTGGAGCGCGGTGCGGTGCGGGAAGCGCTGCGGGTCCTGCACCGTGAGCATCTGCTGTCCAATGTGTCCAAGGGGAGCCCGGCCACGGTCGCGGAGGCCTCCGAGCGCGCCCCGGCCGGACCGGGCGAGACGCGCCCGCAGCCCACGATGGTCGGCCTGGCCCCGCGCATCGCGGCCGCCTTCGACGTGCCGCACGTGGAGATAGACGCGCTCTGTCTCACCTCCATCTCGCTCACCATGGCCATCGGCGAGCCGCTGCGGCAGATCCACGCGGGGCAGCTGAAACCGGCCAAGGTCGACGTCCGGGTGCTGCTGCCGAGCCGCGACATCGACCTCGCCTTCCCCGCGCCGGTCGACGGCGGGGACCACGAGGGCAACCAGGTCCACCGGCGCTGGCTCGAGCAGCGCAACGCGCAGGGGCAGGTGCTGCGCCACAACCTCCTGGCGCTGCGGTCCTCGCACGGTATCGACGTATCGGTGCAGTTCCGCGCGCTGCCGTTCACACCGCCGGTGAAGCTGTACCTGATCAATGGCTCCGAGGCGCTCTTCGCCTACTACACGCTCGCCAAGCGGGACGAGGAGATCGGCCAGGAGTCCCTGGAGATGTACGACGCGCAGGGCACGCAGTCGATGCTCTTTCCGTTCAAGGAGGGGGACGGGCTGCGGGACACGACGTTCGTGGAGCAGTCCCACCTGTGGTTCAACGCCCTGTGGAACACGATCAGCCAGGACCTGCACCTGGCGACGGGCTAGCCGGCCGGTCCCATCGGTCGGGTCAGCTCGCCGGAGCCGTCACCAGCAGGGCGAGGACGACGGCGCCGATGGAGCTGCACGTGGGGTTCCGCGCCTTGACGCCGACGGTGAGCAGGAGGAGGCCGACGATGCCCATCGGACCGTACTTCCACTGCACGAGCTGCTCGACGGTGACGGCGACCACGGCTGCGAGGAGGGCTATGGCGGGCATGGTGGTTCCTCCTTCTGCCATCTTGGGCGAGTTGGCAACCAACTCTGCCTAGGTTGTCCCCACTTGGCGTAAGTCCATAAACAACTTCCGAGCAACTCCCCCAAGATGGCGGTCAGTTGTATCGTCTGGCTGTGACCCAGGAGAACGTTGCAGTGAACGGCAGCAGAAGACTCACACCCCAGGACATCGCCGACACCCTCCGCGACCGGATCCGGGCGGGCGCACTCAAAGCGGGAGCACGCCTGCCGACCCAGGCCGAACTGGCCGCCGAGTTCGGCGTCGAACGCGGCACCGTACGCCAGGCGATGAAGCTGCTCCAGGCCGAGGGCCTCCTGTCCAACGTCAGCAAGGGAAGCCCACCGAGGGTCGCGGACGCGGGCCCGCCCGCCCCCGCGAGCCGGGACCCCCAGCCTTCGATGGTGGCGTTGGCACCGCGATTGGCGGAGGCGTTCGCAAAGCCCCACGTGCGCATCGATGCGGTCTCCCTCACCGCGGAGACCTTGATGCTGGCGTTGGGCGAGCCGGTGCGGCTCGTCCACGAGGGGCGCCTCAGGCCCGAGTCGATCACCGTGCGGATCCTGCTGCCGAGCAGCGGCATCCAGCTGGCCTTCCCGGTGCCCATCGAGACCGACGCGGAGAACCGGCAGCGGCTGCACCGGCGCTGGCTCGCCCAGCGCAACGCTCAGGGCCAAGTGCTGCGGCACAACCTCCGCGCCCTGCGCTCCTCGCACGGCATCGACGTCCATGTGACGTTCCGCGCGCTGCCCTTCACCCCGCCGGTCAAGATCTACCTGCTGAACGGTGCCGAGGCGCTGTTCGCCTACTACTCGCCCCACCAGCAGTCACTGGAGCTGGACGAAGTCGACGGTGACGAGAGCGAGGTGGTGGACCTCTACGACGTGGGGGGTGTCAAGGCGCCCGTCTTCTCTTTCGAAAAGGCCGTGGACGCCTCGCGTGACGCGGTGTTCGTCGAAGAGTCGCAGAAGTGGTTCGACGCCCTCTGGGCAACCATCACGACTGACCTGACACTCTCTTAGTGACTTCTGACGCGACGCAACCTGACGCAGCCTTGTCCGAGAAGCCCCAAGAAGAGATCAGCATGCTTCGAAGCCTGATCACTCCTGTCCGCGTGGTGTTTTTTGACTTCGACGGCCCTATCTGCCGTCTCTTCGCCGGTCACTCGGCCGAGCAGGCGGCGAAGGGGCTGGCCCAGGTGCTGGAGGAAAGGGGGCTGCACGGCCTCCTCCCCGACGACGAACGCGCATCGGCGGACCCCTTCGTCGTGCTGGACTCCGTGGCCCGACGCCACCCAGGGAGTGACCTGGTGGGCGAGCTGGAGGAGTGGCTGACCCAGATGGAGCTGAGCGCCGTGGCGTCCGCCTGGCCGACCCCACACGTCGACCGGCTGATCCGCACCTGGGCGGCCGTGGGCGCCCGGTTGGCGGTCACCACCAACAACGCCCCCGCGACTGCGGCGACTTACCTGGAGACACGAGGGCTCCTGGGGTGCTTCGCCCCGCACATATACGGACGTACCCGCGATCTGAGCCTGCTCAAGCCCGACCCGCACTGCGTGAACCGAGCCCTGAGCGCCATGCGAGCGGAGCCGGCCGCCACCCTCATGATCGGTGACGCGCCGTCGGACTACGTGGCGGCACGGTCGGCGGGCGTGCGCTTCCTCGGCTTCGCGCGCAACGAACGCAAGGCCGGCCTGCTGCGCGAGGCCGGCGCGAAGCATCTGGTCACGGACTTCGACCTGCTGGCCAGGGTCGTGTACGACATGGGGGAGCCGAAGGTCCGGTAGGAAGCGGACATCACACCGGCAGTCGCCGCTGGCATCCACTATGTGGCAAGTGGCAGGAACGGCCTCGGTCGAGGATTAACCTGTCCGCTCATGCCGTCACCTCCCCCTCGGCCCTCCCCTGAGGAGCCGACGAGCTGGCCCCGAGAACTCTGGATTCGTCAATTCGCCCTCTTGCACCGGGAACACCCGGACCGCCAGGTCATGGAGGGCCACCACAACGTCAACTACGTAGTGCCGCTCGGCTGGCGCCTCGCCCTGCTGCTGCGCACGATGCCCTTCCGGGCCCGGGTCAAATGCCGGATGCCGCGCGAAGCAGTGGTGGTGGCGCCACGCATCTGGCCGAGCGAGCCCGAACTTCTGGCCGTGGTGAGCCGCTACCTCGAGGAAGTACCCGTCTGCCTGCGGGACTTCGGCGACTGGTCGCTGCACTCCTACCGTGCCGGGCGCGCGCTGTCCGAGCTGCAGCCGGAAGGGCCCGTCGGCGAGCCGATGATGCGTTCGTTCGCGGAGTTCTTCGCCAGAACGGCGTCCGTGCCGGGCAAGGAACTGCCACCGAGGCCCGCGGACTGGCCGGAGTCCGGGCAGAGCCAGGAGTTCCTCGACTGGTTGATCACCTTCACCGAGCAGCGGGTGCACGTTCCCAACCGCCCGCAGTTCGGCGAACTCTTCGCGGCCGTGGGGGTTCGCCCCGACGCCATGGCGGCCTTCCGCGACGACCCGGCCCACCCGAGGCTGACACCGCGTGACTTCTGCCTCCTGCACACCGACGTGCACCGCGCCAACGTCGTCGTCGACCGCAAGCAGATCGCCGTCATCGACTGGGAACTGGCCATGTACGGCGACCCGCTGCACGACCTCGCCACCCACCTCGTACGCATGGAGTACGACAAGGACGAGCAGAGCCGGATGACGGAGCTGTGGGCCGAGGCCATGCGGCGGGCCGGCCACGTCGACATGACGGCGGGCATGGCCACCGACCTGCCCGCCTACGTGGACTTCGAGTACGCCCAATCCGTCTTCCCCGACATCATGCGTGCGGCGCTCGCCCTGCCGGCGGTCCCGGCCGAGGCGGATCTCGTCGCCGCGACGGCGCGAGTGCGCCGGGCCGTGCGGCGCGCGGCCGAACCCCTCCGGGTGGTGGATGTGCCGGACGAGCGGGACGTGCGGGAGGCGTTGCGCCAGTGGCACGGTTCACGGCGCTGAGCCGGCCCCCCGAGCCGGCTCCCACACGGGGTCGCGGATCACTGGCACTGCCGGTTTGACCTCTTCCAGCACCTCCCACAGGTTCTGGAACCACGCCATGTGGTAGTTGGCCACCTGCCGGGTCGACTTGGTGCGGGAGCGCGCGTCCCAGCCGATGTACCTGGCCTCACCGTGCTTGATGCCGAAACCCGCGGCGTCCAGGATCTTGTGTGTCCGGCCGTCCCGCGTGAACGTCTCCTTCTTGATTCCGTACGTCCCGTAGATGGCCTGCTCCTCATTGAGGATGAAGAGTTTGGACTGCGGGCCGTGCGGTGATTCACGCACCTCGCACTCGATGTGGACTTCAGGGTGCCTTCTTTGGATGGCGTCGAGCAGGGTACGGATTCTCCCCCAGTACTTGAGGGTGAAGTCCTCGCGCATGCGCTTGCGGTTCTCTGGCGAATCGTGGAAGAGGAGTTTCCCGCTGTGGTGCCGGTCCGTTGCCAGGGCACCGGGCAGGTTCATCGGGTTCTCCAGGTGGACGACGATGATGTGCAGGGTCAGCCGCTTCGGCTGCAGCCTGCCGTCATAGATCTCCATGAGGCCGTCTCGGATGACCTCGTAGAGAGTCTCCATGGTGAACCCGGAGAAGAAGATCCGTATGTGCTTCGCCTCGAAGGCCTCCCTGGCGGGAGGGATGAGGTCGCTCAAGGTGCCGTAGACCTCGACGCCGGTGACCTCACGGTCCGTGGCGTCGCTGATCGCGTCGAAGAGGATGAGGGCGACGACCGCGGCGAACGAGCCGCCGAGAAGCGGCTGTTCCTTGAGGGCGTCACCGAGCGGCTCGACGAGCTGCGCCGCCACGCCGAGAGCGGCCGTGGCCGCCAGGAGCGTCTTGATGAGGCCGGTCTTCATGTCCGAGACGCGCTGCTTCAGTTCGGCGAGGGCCGACGGTCGACCATGTCCGTCCGGGCGGCGTGCGGGCAAACCGACCCCCTGTGGTAGCGACGCTCCATCATCGCGGCGCCAACTCTTAGGCACCAGAGGTCAGTTGGTGCCCGTGGCCTCTGCTGCGACTGTGATGAGTGGGGCCAGGGTGCTCCCGGCCCAGGCGGCTCCCCGCTTCCGCATATCGGCGGCTACGGCCTCGGTCCTGGCGTAGCCGAGAAAGGGCGTGCCCGCGGCATGGGCGGCGGCGAGGTCGGTCAGCTGATCCCCGACCAGAAGGCACGCCGACGGTTCCAGAGCGAGATGCTTCACGGCGCTGCTCACGCAGTGGGGATGCGGCTTCATGTGGCGCAGCTCGTGCGGGTCTCGGCCGAAGACTCTTTCGAACCGGCCGGCCAGGCCGACGCGTTCGAGGAACGCCCAGATCGGGCCTTCGGCGTTGTTGCTGACGATGACGAGGCGTTTGTCCCGCTGTGCGAGGGCGGCCAGCAGGGGTTCGATGTGTGGTTCCGGGCGGGCTTGAGCAGCTGCCCAGTACTCGTGACGCGTCACGATGCCCTCGGCCATTTCGAGCGTCTTCTGGTCTTCGTGTCCCGGTTTCGCCTCGGTGAACACCTCGCTTCTGAGGAGTTGGAGAAGGCCGTGGGAATCGTCTGAGGCCCGCACCCGGTCCGGCAGGCGCACCTTGCGCTCCGACATCAGGCTCTTGACCTCTTCGGCCACGGGCGCCGTGGGATAACCGGCGAAGAATCGCGTGATCGGCCCGTCGAAGTCGAGGAGGAGCGCGTCGGCGTCCTTCAGCAGGCGGATGAGGACGCCCCGTTCGCCCCGGCCCGGCAGGCCGCCTGAGGGGCTCTGGGATGTCATTCCAGCAAGTCTGGACCGCGGGCGTTCGTTTGGCCAACGCGTGCGGTGTGCCGTCGCGATGTTTCCTCGTACGGGCTAGCGCGGATTCGCTCCTGCGTGGGATCGAAGCCGTCACTTGAGCGGCTCTGGACAGGGAGTACCTCGCCGCATGGGTATCCTGCTCCACTCCTCCACCATCGGATCGGTCCCAGGCTGAAAGACGGGCGATGTCATCCGAAGCGACGTCTGCGGCGCGGGCGCGGGCCGCTCGGATGAGCGGTGACCGGCAGGCTCTGGAAGGCCCTCTCAAGGGCTACCACCACGAGACCTACGTGTTCCCGTTGCCCGGCGATCCGGTGGCGGGCGGCGATGGCCGTCGCTGGAAGTGCCGGGAGCCACGCAGGGATCTGCTCTGGTTCGACCGGCGGTGCTTCGGCTCCGAGGACGAGCTCGTGCGTGCCTTGGCGGGGCACATCACCCGGATCCCGGAAGTCATCGACATCGGGGGCATCGGGCTGCAGAGGTTCATCGAGGGCCGGACGCTCGGGTCACGCTTCAGCTTCACCGACGTCATTCCGGAGCCGCTGATCAGCCAGATCATCGAGCTGTTCGGGGAGCTGGTGGGAGTCGAGCCGGGGAAGCTCGCCGTGGAGCGCAGATGTGTGCTGGAGGACCGGCCGCCCGACGGCGACACCGGCGGGTTCCTGGAGCGGCTGATCTGCTTCACCGAGGAGAAGGTCTACGTGCGGAACGAACAGGCCTTCGGCGGCCTCTTCCACGCACTCGGGATCGGTGAGAAATGCTTCGAGAAGCTGCGCAGTAACGTCCCACGCATGACGCGGAGACCTTTCGCGCTGCTCCACGGCGACCTGCACAGGGAGAACTTCATCGTCGACCCCGGGGGGCGGCTGTGGGTCATCGACTGGGAACTGGCGATGGTGGGCGACCCGGTGTACGACCTCGCCACCCACCTCCATCTGATGCGCTACCGCCCCGACCAGGCGGAGCAGGTGATCCGGCGCTGGTGCGGTGCGGTCGAGGCCGCCAGACCGGGGAGTTCGAAGGGCTGGGCACGGGACCTGCCGGTCCTCCGTGACTACAAGCGGGCACAGTCGGCCTTCACCGATGTCATTCGCACGGCGCTCACCCTCGACGCGGGGCCGCGGTCCTCCCGCTGGCCGTACTTCCATGCGGGCCGGAGGATCCGGGAAGTCCTCAGCTGCGCCGCCGTCCCCCTCGGGCTGACGTCCGTACCGACGCAGTGGCACATCATGGAGGCCCTGAAGGAGTGGATGCGCACAGGGGCGGCGCTGGTGCGCAGCGGCCACGACGAATGATCCCGGGCCGCTCGCTCACGCGTAACGCGTGACTCCCGTTCGCAGTTGTTCGAACGCGCCGTGTGCGGCGGTGGCCGCGTCCGGGTGGACGGTGGTCGCGGGTTCGCCCGTCGCGATGCGGTGCCAGTTCTCCTCGGCGAGGATCCGTTGGACGGTGATGATCTGGCCGGCGGCGAGGCGGGCCTCCAGGGGGGTGCCGCCGTGGGTGGTGCGGAGGGCCGTGGCGAGGGCCTGTTCGGAGCGGTTCTGGTAGCCGTGGAGGCGGGCCACCAGGGACGGGGTGCCGTAGAGGAGGCGGTGGAAGGCCAGGACGGCGGGGGCGTCGCAGAGGCCGGTGACCGGGTCGTGGCGGTCGAGGCCGTCGAGGAAGTGGCCGTGCAGGGCGTCGAGCGCCGTGGCGTCGCCGCGGGCGGCGACCACGCGGGCCGCCTCGTCCTCGTGGTCGGCGAAGCGGTGCAGGACCAGGTCCTCCTTCGAGGCGAAGTAGCGGAACAGCGTCGGCTTGGAGACCTCCGCCGCCTCCGCGACCTCCGCGACGGAGACCTTCTCGAAGCCCCGCTCCAGGAAGAGGGCGATCGCCGTCTCGGAGATCGCCTCGTATCTGCGCCGCTTCTTGCGTTCGCGCAGGCCTGTGGCGGTGGGCGGGCCGGTCTGCGTGTGGTCGCTGGACATGGGGACAGTCTAGACGCAGTGAGATGCGGTTAGAAATTTAACTCGGTTACGTTATTTACTACGCTGGTGGGCATGACGTTCACATCTGATGCCCTCGCCCGGGAACGCAGCTACCACGACGCCTGCCGCGCCGCCCTCGCCGGCATGGTCGAAGGCGCCGAGGAACAAGTGGCCGGAGGAGCGGACGTCTCCGCGTCCGGGGCCGACGCCGAAGTGCTCGGCTACCAGTTCCGCAGCCACGCCAAAGCCATGCGGGAGCTCCCCGAAGCACCGCTGTTCTTCGGACGCCTGGACTTCGGCGAAGACGCCGACGCCGGTGAGCACCGCGGGCAGCGCTACCACATCGGGCGCCTCCGCATCACCGAGCACCCCTCCGCCCCACCCCTCGTCGTCGACTGGCGCGCCCCCGTCTCCCGCGCCTTCTACCAGGCCGGCGTGCAGGACCCGCAGGGCGTCGCCGTCCGCCGCCGGTTCGGCTGGGCCCCCGGCAGCAAGGGCGACTCCGCCGACCTCACCGGCATGGAGGACGAGCACCTGGGAGGGGACGATCACCTGGAAGAGAGGGAGGGCGCCGAAGGGAGTCGGATTCTTGCCGGGGAGATCGAGCGGCCCCGCGTCGGACCCATGCGCGACATCGCCGCCACCATCCAGCCCGAGCAGGACGACCTCGTACGCGGAGACCTCGCCGCCTCCGTCTGCGTGCAGGGAGCCCCCGGCACGGGAAAGACCGCCGTCGGACTGCACCGCGCCGCCTACCTGCTCTACACCCACCCCCAGCGCGTCCAGCGCTCCGGGCTCCTCATCCTCGGGCCCAACCGCACCTTCCTGCGTTACATCGCCGAGGTGCTGCCCTCCCTCGGCGAGACCGGCGTACGGCAGTCCACCGTCCAGGACGAGGTCGCCCGGCACCCCGTGCGCGCCCACGACGACCCGGCCGCCGCCCTCGTCAAGCACGACGCCCGGATGGCCGAGGTGCTGCGCCGCGCGCTGTACTCCCGCGTCGCGCCGCCCGCCGAGCCCCTGGCGGTGCCGGACGGCTCGTACCGCTGGCGGGTGGAGCTCGGCGAGCTGGAACAGATCATCGAGGACGTGCGCGGCGAGGAGCCGCCGTACGCGGTCGGGCGCGAGCGCGTGCGGAGCCGGGTCGTCCGGGCCGTTCAGGAGCAGGCCGAGCGCCGGGCGGGACCGCGGAACAACACCTGGGTGCAGCGGATCGGCCGGTCCCGGCCCGTCAGCGCCTTCGTGGACGGAGCCTGGCCCAGGCTGCGGGCCGACGAGGTGCTCGCCGGCCTCCTCGGCGACGCGGGCGCGCTCGCCGCCGCGGCCGACGGCGTCCTCGACGCCGAGGAGCAGCGGGCGATCCTGTGGGCCGGGCCCCCGCGCTCGTACAAGTCCGCGAAGTGGAGCGCCGCCGACCTCATCCTGATGGATGAGATCGAGGGGCTGCTCGAACGGCCCGCGGGGTACGGGCACATCGTCGTCGACGAGGCGCAGGACCTGTCACCGATGGAGTGCCGGGCCATCGCGCGCCGCGCCGGTTTCGGCTCGCTGACCGTCCTCGGCGACCTCGCACAGGCCACCACCCCGTGGGCGGCCCGCAGCTGGCCCGAGCTCCTCGCCCACCTGGGCAAGCCGGATGCCGCGGTGACGCCGCTGACCACCGGGTTCCGGGTGCCGCGCGCCGTCGTCGTACTCGCCAACCAACTGCTCGGGCTGCTCGACGTGGACGTACCGCCCGCCCGGTCGCTGCGCGCGGACGGGGAGCTGCGGGTGCGGGAGGTGCCGGCGGCGGAGGTGGAGGCCGGCGTCGTCACGGCAGTGCGGGACGCGCTCGGGCGGGAGGGGTCCATCGGCGTCATCGCCGCCGACCGGCGCGTCGACCGGGTGCGCGCCGCTCTGGACGCCGCGGGGATCGGGAGCGCGGGCCCCGACGAGCTGGGCGCGCGGGTGACCGTGCTGCCCGCGTCGGTCGCCAAGGGCCTGGAGTACGACCATGTCGTCGCCGTCGAGCCCGCGGAGATCGCGGAGGCCGAACCGCGCGGCCTGCACCGGCTGTACGTCGTCCTGACCCGCGCGGTCTCCCGCCTCGACGTCCTGCACAGCAGGCCGCTGCCCTGGGAGGCACAGCCCACGACAGGGTGAGCGGTCAGCGGTCGAGGACCGCCTCCATGACCGCCTTGGCGATCGGCGCCCCCAGCTTGCCGCCGGCGATCTCCGAGCGCGGGATGTCCATGTTGGACGGGTCGACGAACACGGCGACGGCGACGGGGGACTCGCCCTCGCCGTTCTTGGCGTAGGAGACGAACCACGCGTACGGGCGCTCGTCGTTGACGTCCGCGCCGTGCTGGGCCGTACCGGTCTTGCCGCCGACCGTGACACCGTCGATCCGCGCCTTGTTCGCGGTGCCGTTCTCGACGGTGTTCTCCATCATCTCCTGCACCGTCTTCGCGGTCTCCTCGGAGACCGCCTGGTTCAGCGCGTCGGGGGATGCTTTCTCGATCGTCGACAGGTCGGGGCCGCGCAACTCCTCGACCAGATAGGGCTTCATGACCTCGCCGTCGTTGGCGAGACCCGCCGTGACCATCGCCATCTGCAGCGGGGTGCTGGTCAGGCTGCCCTGGCCCATGCCGGTCAGCGCGGTCTGCGGCTTGTCGAGCTTCTCGGGATAGCTGCTGGCGACCGCGCGTACGGGAATGAACTGCTCTTCGTTGAACCCGAACTGCTCCGCCGTCTCCCGCATCTTGTCCTTGCCGACCTTGAGCGCGATGTCGAGGAACACGTTGTTGCAGGACCACTGCATGCCGGTCTTCAGCGACACCTTGTCGCAGTTGGCGTCGGGCACGTCGTTGCCGATGCGGGTGGCGCTGAGGGGGAGTTTGTACGGGGTCTCGGCGTCGGTCCGCTCGTCGATGTCCGTCACCACGCCGTGTTCGAGGGCGGCGGCCGCGGTGAGGATCTTGAAGGTGGAGCCCGGCGGGTAGATCTCGCGCAGCGCGCGGTTGCTCAGCGGTTTGTCCGCGCGCTTTTCGAGTTCCTTGAACTTCTTGCCCTCCTCGGGGGAGATGCCCGCGAACACCGACGGGTCGTACGACGGGGTGCTCGCCATCGCGAGCACCTTGCCGGTGCGGGGGTCGAGGGCGACCACCGCACCCTTCGCGTTCAGGTTCACCAGGCCTTCGTAGGCGGCCCGCTGCGCCTCGGGGTCGATGGTCGTGACGACGTCGCCGCCCTGCTGCTTCTTGCCGGTCAGCATGTCGAGGGTGCGCTTGATGAAGAGCCGGTCGTCGTTGCCGCTGAGGATGCCGTTGTGGACACCCTCCAGGAAGGTGCCGCCCTGCGCCTGCGAGAAGTAGCCGGTCACCGGTGCGTACATCGGTCCCTCCTTGAAGGTCCGCTTGTACGCGAAGTCGGTGCCGGACGTCTTCTTGGAACCGGTGATGGACTTGCCGCCGACGATGATGTCGCCGCGGGGGTGGGAGAACGCCTCGATCTGCACGCGGCGGTTCTTGTCGTGGTTGGCCAGCTCGTCGTTCTCGGCGAACTGCACCCATGTCGCCCGCAGCAGCAGCGCCAGCGTGAGGATCCCGCAGAAGACGGCTATGTGCCGCAGCGGACGGTTCATGGGTGGCTCCCCCCGGTGCCGGTGACCGAACTCCTCCGCCCATGGTGACGGCTCGCGCCCCGGCACGGGAGGGGAATCCGGGTAACGGTGGCCAAGGCGTGGCGGGGGAGGGGAATCCGGGTGACGGTGGCTACGGCGTGGCGGGGGTGCCGGGGGCCCGCAGCACCTCGATGACGCTCGCGAAGCTGCCCTGCCCATGGCCCGCGGCCGCGGCGCGCTCCATCGTCGACCTCAGGAGCTCGGGCAGCGAGGTGTCGACGCCCCGGGCCCGCGCGGCGTGGACGAGGTGGTCGATCGTCGCGATCTGTACGTCGACGGTGGCGTCGTCGCCGGGATAGCGTCCGGCGTCCACCTGTGGGGCGTACGTCGTCATGAAGCCGGAGACGGCGCCGGTCAGCCAGCGCAGGGCGACCTGGGTGAAGTCCGTGGCCGGGGGCCCGTCGGCGGTCACCACGGCGGTGCCGTGCAGCCAGCCGGTGAACGTCGCCCACATCAGGCCGAGCAGGGCGGAGTCGTACAGCGAGGCGAGGCCGGGCCGCGCGCCCAGGTAGAGCGGGTCGCCGAGCGCGGCGAGGGCGGGGCGGTGGGTTTCGAGGACGGTCTCCGAGCCGCTGTACAGGAACATCATCTCGGGGCTGCCGACGCCCGGCGGGGTCGTCATGATGCCGCCGTCGAGATACCCGGCGCCGTGCGCGTCGGCCCAGGCGGCCATCGCCTCGGCCTGCTCCGGCGACCCGGAGGTGAGGTTGACCAGGGACTTCCCGGCCAGGCCGCCCGCTTCGGCAACCGGGTCGAGGACGGTGTGCAGCGCGTCGTAGTCGAGGACGCAGGCGAGCACGAGGCCGCTCGCGGCGACGGCCTCCGCCGGGGTCGCGGCGACGTGCGCGCCGCGGTCGGCCTGCGCCTTCACCTTCTCCGGGGTGCGGTTCCAGACGGTGGTGGGGTGACCGCGGTCGAGGAGGGCGGCGGCGAGGGCGGAACCCATGTTGCCGAGGCCGATGACGGTCACGGGGGCGGGAGTGGTTGCAGGGGCGGGAGTGGTTACGGGGGCGGGGCTGTTCTGTGCGTCCATGGGGACCACGCTCGCAGGGGACGTCGGACCCGGACAGTGACAGTGGTGACGCTGACCACCAAATTCCTGCCAGCCGCCCGCGGGCGGCTGGCACCCTCGTACGCTCACGGGATGAGCGCTGGTTCCGTAGCCGTGGTCGTGGCCGACGAGATCGGGGTCCCGTCCTGGGACCTGTACGAACTGAGCATCCCGCTCACGGTGTTCGGCAAGCCGCAGCCCGACCTGTCCGACCACTGGTACGACCTGCGGCTGTGCACGACAGGGGAACGCGAGCCGGACGGCGGCGACTTCGGGATCGCTCTTCGCACCCCCTACGGCCTCGAAGGCCTCGCCGGAGCCGGCACTGTGATCGTCACCTCGGTGCCGGACGCCTGCGTCGAGGAGGGCGCACCGCTGCCGGCCGGCCTCACCGACGCGCTGCGCGCCGCCCACGAGTCGGGCGCCCGCATGGTCTCGCTGTGCACCGGGGCGTTCGCGCTGGCCGAGGCGGGCCTCCTCGACGGCCGCAGGGCCACCGCCCACTGGATGCACACTGCCCAGCTGGCCGCCCGGCACCCCAAGGTGACCGTCGACGACTCCGTCCTCTACGTGGACGACGGCGACGTCCTGACCAGCGCGGGCCTGACCGCGGGCCTCGACCTCTGCCTCCACCTGGTCCGCCGCGACCTCGGCGCGCACGTCGCCAACCAGCTCGCGCGCCGCATGGTCGTGCCCGCCCACCGGCCGGGCGGCCAGGCCCAGTTCGTCGACCTGTCCGTGCCGGAGACGGACGACGCGGGCCTCGGCCCCGTACTGGAATGGGCCCGCGCACACCTGGACCGGCCACTCACCGTCGACGACCTGGCGCGCCGGGCGGCGATGAGCCCACGCACCCTCTACCGCCGCCTCCAGGCGGCCACCGGCACGACACCCCTCCAGTGGCTCCTCAACCAGCGCCTCGCCCGCGCCCAGAGCCTCCTGGAGTCGACGGACCTGCCGCTGGAGAAGGTGGCCGAACTGAGCGGCCTCGGCACGGCGAACAACCTGCGGCACCACTTCCTCAAGCAGGTGGGGGTGTCGCCGGGCGACTACCGAAGGTCTTTCTTCAGCGGTCGTCCGGCTGCTTGACCAGGCGCCACCCAGGTGCCCGACCGTGTTCACGGCGGCGGTGATCCGCTTGCCGCCCTTTTCGTGTCGGCGTACCCGGCACTGGTCAGGCCGGCGTATCCAGGGCGTCCAGCGCGTCCAGCGCGTCCAGGACGTCGGAGGGCTCGGCGCGCACGGTGTAGTCGGTGTCGACGAACGCCCAGCGGACGACGCCCGTGCGGTCGATGACGTAGGTGGCGGGCAGTGGCAGGGTGCGGGCGTGACCGTCGTTCACCCGGCTCAGCTCGAAGCCCAACCGGTCGTACAGGGCGCCGAGTTCCTCGGAGAGGTCGAAGGCGACGCCGTACCGCTCGGCGACGTCGGAGCCGATGTCGCTGAGGACGTCGAAGCCGAGCTGCTCCTTCTCCGTGAGGGAGAGCGCCTCGTCCGGGATCTGTGGCGAGACGGCCACCAGGCGGGCGCCGCGGGCGGCGAAGCTGTCATGGTGCCGCTGGAGGGCGCGCAGAGCGATGTTGCAGTAGGGGCACCAGGCGCCGCGGTAGAAGGTCAGGACGACGGGGCCCTCGGCGAGCAGGCCTTCGAGGGAGACGGGCCGGCCGGTGGCCGAGGGGAGCGTGAAGCGCGGGGCCGGGGCGCCTACCGCGAGCGCGCGCTCGGTGAGCCCCGATGCGGCGAGCTCCGTCGCGGCCCGGTCCATGATGTCCAGCACATCCGGGGGGAGCCTGCGGTGGCCGTTCTTGTAGAGGTCGAGCAGTTCGTCCTTGAGGCTCATGGCGGCGGTGGCCTTTCATGGCGGTCTGGGCGCGCTTATGGGCTCGGGGCGAGCTGAACTTGGAACGAACGTTTCAGGATCGGTCGTCTCAGGATGGCGAGGGGCGGGGTGGGCGTCAAGGGCTATCTTGGAATTGCCGTTCCAGGAAATGTGAGAACCCGGGAGCACCAACTCGTGCCCGACATCAAGCACTTCGATCCCGACGAGGCGCTGGGCCGTGTGGTCCGGCTCTTCTGGCAGCACGGTGCCGCCACGACGTCGATCCAGGCGGTGGCGAGGGCGACGGGCCTCAACCGTTCCAGCCTGTACGCCACGTTCGGCGGCAAGCGGGAGCTGTACCTGGCCGCCCTGCGGCGCTACGTGCTCGACCACTCGCACCGGGCGTTCCGGGCCATCGCCGAGGACGACCGGGGGCTGCCGGGCGTACGGGACTTCTTCGAGGCGCTGATCGCCCTGCGCTGCGAGGGTCCGTACGCGGGGTGGGGCTGCATGGTGGTCAACGCCCATGCCGGGGCGGAGCAGGCCGACCCGGAGGTCCGGGCCCTCTTGGACAACCACCACGAACGGCTACGGGACGCGATGCGGACGGCACTCGTGACGGCGCGCGACAGAGGCCAGTTGGGGCCGGCCGTGTCGGTCGACGACTCGGCCGAGGTGCTCGTCCTGCTCGCGTACGGGATCAACCTGCGCTCCCGCGCCGGGGCCGACGCCGCGGTGCTGCGCCGGACGGTGGACGCGGCGCTCGCGTCGCTGGGGTGACGCCGACGCTCGGGGAGGCATCAGCGGACCGTCAGGATTCCCGAAGCGCTCCGGAGCACAGTCGTCCCTGTCAGCAGGAGCAGCAGCCGCCGCCGGAACGGTGCGGCGAGTCCACGGGACAGGGAGCACACCATGACCATCACCACCGAAACCCCCACCGCGTCCGGCCACACCGCCGTCGACTCCCCGCTCCTCCAGCCCGGCCGGCTCGGCTCCCTCCGTCTTCCCAACCGGCTCGTCATGGCGCCCATGACGCGTAACCGGGCCTCCGCCGACGGTGTCCCGCTGCCGGTGATGGCCACGTACTACGCCCAGAGAGCCTCGGCGGGGCTGATCGTCGCCGAGGCGGCCACGCCCAACGCGGTCGGACAGACGTACGCCAACATCACGGCGATCCACGACGACGCGCACGTCGCCGGGTGGCGGCGTGTCACCGATGCGGTGCGCGATGCGGGCGGGCGGATGTTCCTGCAGATTCAGCACGGTGGCCGCGTCGGGCATCCGGACAACAGCGGGTTCACGCCCGTCGCGCCCTCGCCGGTCCCGCTCCCGGACACCGTCCACACGCCCTCGGGGCACCAACCCGCCGTCGTACCACGGGAGATGACGGCCGAGGATATCCGCGGCACCGTCGCTGACTTCGCTGCCGCCGCCCGCCGCGCCGTCGACGCGGGCTTCGCCGGCGTCGAGGTGCACGCCGCGAACGGCTATCTCCTCCAGCAGTTCCTCGCCCGCAACACCAACCACCGCACCGACGCGTACGGCGGCCCGGTCGCCCACCGCATCCGCTTCGTGGTCGAGGTCGTCCGAGCCGTCGCCGACGCGATCGGCGCCGAGCGGGTCGGCGTCCGCATTGCGCCCGGCATCACCGTCAACGGCATCGAGGAGGGCGACACCGAGGACATCTATCCGCAGCTCGTCGACGCCCTCGTCGACATCGGCGCCCTCGCCTATCTCCACGTCGTCTTCGCCGACCCCGACAGCGCCCTCTTCCGACGGATCCGTGCGAGCTGGCCGGGCACGCTCATCGCCAACCCGGTCCTCGGCTGGGGCGGACCGCTGCCCGCCGACGGTGGCAGGCTCGCCGGTGAGCGGCTGCTCGCGGCCGGCGCGGACCTGGTGTCGCTGGGCAGGGCGTTCCTCGCCAACCCCGACCTCGTCGAGCGGATGCGGGTGGGCGCACCGCTCAACCCCTTGCGGGACAAGGGTCTGATGTACGTCGGTGGGGCGGCGGGTTACACGGACTATCCGACGCTCGGGGGCCGGACCGGTGGCGAGCTCAGCGGTGGTGGGCTCAGCGGTGGCGGGCTCAGCGGCGGCTGAGCAGTTCCACGAGTCTGGCCGGGCCATCCGTGCCGTGGCCCTCGTCGATGACGCGTCGGACCAGGCCTTCGGCGGCGCGCATGACGCCCGCGTCGATGCCGTGGGCCTCGGAGGCGTGGACGACATGGGCCATGGTCGAGGCCGCGGACGTGATCGGGTTGCCGTCGCCGGGATAGCTGCCCTTGTCGACGTCCACCGCCGCCCCGTCGATGATCGCGGGCAGGATCGCGCTGATGCCCTTCGCGAACGGCGCCAGCTCCTGCGCGGTGACACCCTCCGCCTTCGCCACCGCCAGACCGTGCATGAGGCCGGTCATCGAGGTCCAGAAGAAGTCGAGCAGCGCGATGTCGTACGCCGCCGCCCGCCCGATGTCCTCGCCGAGGTGCGTGTGGGTGCCGCCCAGCTTTTCGAGGACGGGGCGGTGCTCCTCGTAGAGCTCGGCGTCACCGCTGTGCAGGAAGACCCCGTGCGGTGTGCCGATGGTCGGGGTCGGGGTCATGATCGCGCCGTCCAGGTACCGGACGCCGTGCGTGGCGGCCCAGTTCGCGGTGTCTCTCGACCGGCCGGGGGTGTCGGCGCTGAGATTCACGACCGTACGTCCCTGAAGCGCGGCGGTGACGGCGTCGCGGCGCAGGACGGCGTCCGACGCGTCGTAGTTGACGACGCAGACGACGGTCAACGGGCTCGCCGCCACCGCCTCCTCGGCCGTTGCGGCGCTCACCGCGCCTTGCCCGACCAGCTCGCCGTCCCGGCCGGGCGTCCGGTTCCACACGGTGGTGCGCACCCCGGCGGCCAGGAACGCGGCGGCCAGAGCACGGCCCATCGGGCCCAGGCCGAGTACGGTGACGGCGGGCTGTTCGTTGTGCGAGGACATTGATCCAACTCCCTGTGAATATGCGTAAATGTGCGTGACGGCATGCGGAAGCGCATGACGGCGTTCGAAAGGGATTGATGTGACGCGCAGCCGGGCTCAGGACCCGAACGTGTGCGGGGTGACCGCCGCGATCGCGGTGATCGACGGCAAGTGGAAGACGGCGCTGCTCTGGCCCCTCGAAAGCGGGCCGCACCGCCCCGGCGAGATCCTCCGGCTGCTGCCGGGGCTGACGGAGAAGGTGCTGACGCAGGCGCTGCGCGAGATGGAGGCGGACGGTCTCGTGCACCGGGAGGTGTACGACGTACGGCCGTTGAAGACCGTCTACTCCCTCACGGAGTTCGGCCGCGACCTGTGCGAGGCGCTGGCGCCGCTGTCGGACTGGGGCCACCGGCGGCTGGACAAGCTGGCTGAGGCCGCTGAGGCCGCTGAGGCCATTGACGCCGCTGAGTCTGCTGAGGCCGCCGAGGCCGCCGAGAAGGCCGAGGCCCGGCCGGAAGCCCCGGCCCAGCAAGCATCGTGACGCGCAATCACCTCACCCCCTCCTCCCTCTCGCCCGGCTCGTGCGCTCCGCTGCCCCTCCAGGTTCGCCGCTGAGCCGGCCTCCGCCAAGTACCCACTTAAAAGTGGCCATCGGAGGCGGGGCGCGGGGCGGCTTCGGGGTCAGTGCTGGAGCTCCACCACGTCGGCGATGACACAGCTGATGTTGTCGGGGCCGCCCCGGCCGTTGGCCAGCTCGACCAGGTCCCGTACGGCCTGCTCGGGGTCGGCGACCGTCGTGACCACACGCCGCACCTCCTCGTCCGGGACGACGGTGGACAGGCCGTCGGAGCAGAGCAGGTACCGGTCACCGGCCCGGGCCTCGTGCAGACGCAGGTCGGGGGCGGCGTCGGAGCCGGGTGTGAGGGCCCGGATCAGGAGCGAGCGCTGCGGGTGGGAGTCCGCTTCCTCAGGGGTGATGCGGCCCTCGTCGAGCAGCGACTGCACCACTGTGTGGTCGTGGGTGATCCGGAAGAACTCGCCGTCGCGCAGGAGGCAGGCGCGGGAGTCGCCGATGTGGACGAGGGCGAGCCGCGAGCCGGTCCAGAGCAGCGCCGTGAGCGTCGTACCGTCACCGTCCTCCTGCGGTGGTCCCGTGACCCCTGCCACGGCCTGCCGTGCCTCCTCGACGGCGTCCTCCAGGACGTTGAGGAGGCTGCCCGCGGGGATGGTCTCGGTCTCCAGGCGCTTGAGCGTGTCGACGGCGGCGGCGCTCGCGGGCGCGCCGCCGCGGCCGAACCCATCGGCGACGGCGAGGAGGCGGGAACCGGCGTACGCGGTGTCCTGGTTGCTCTCCCGGACGAGTCCGGGGTCGGACAGCGCGGCGTAACGAATGCCCAAGGGAACGGCTTTGGGGGTGGGCGACATCGTGGGGGATGTCGCGGGGGGCGTGGTCGGGGTCGTGTCGTCGGACAAGGCGGAGTCCTTCCAGGACAGGTGGTCGACGAGGAAGGCGGCCAGGTCCCGCCGGGCGGCGGTCTCGGCCTCGACCCGCGCCCAGTACGCCCGCACCTCCCGTGCCGCCGCCCCCGCGTCCAGCGCACACACGTGCTGGATGCGGGCGAGCGGCATGCCCAGGCGGCGGAGCCAGGCGACGAGCCGGGCCCGGTCCAACTGGTCCGGGGCGTACAGGCGGTAGCCGGTCACGGGGTCGACGCGGGCCGGGGGCAGCAGACCGAGCTCGTCGTAGAGGCGCAGCGCCTTCGGCGACAGCCGGGACGCCTTCGCGAACGCCCCGATGGTCAGCATCCCCATGCCCGCCCCCCCTCCTCGGCCCCCTTCCTCGGCCGGGCACTTCGCCCGGCCCCACCGATGCTGCGGCTTCCCCCAAGGTGAAGGTCAACCGCGACTCCGTCGCGGCTCCGCCGCCGGCCCGACGCGCCGGGTCAGCCGCCCACGTACTCCGCGAGGTGCTCGCCCGTGAGGGTGGAGCGGGAGGCGACGAGGTCGGCGGGCGTGCCCTCGAACACGATCTTGCCGCCGTCGTGGCCCGCGCCCGGCCCGAGGTCGATGATCCAGTCGGCGTGCGCCATGACCGCCTGGTGGTGCTCGACGACGATGACCGACTTGCCCGAGTCGACGAGCCGGTCGAGGAGGCCGAGCAGCTGCTCGACATCGGCGAGATGGAGACCGGTGGTCGGCTCGTCCAGGATGTAGACGCCGCCCTTGTCGCCCATGTGCGTGGCGAGCTTCAGCCGCTGCCGCTCGCCGCCGGACAGCGTGGTGAGCGGCTGACCGAGGCTGAGATAGCCGAGCCCGACGTCCGAGAGGCGCCGCAGGATCTTGTGGGCGGCGGGGGTGTGCGCCTCGCCGGAACCCGAGTCCGAGCCGGAGCCCGAGCCGGACCTGGACTTGGAGCCGGAGCCGGAGCCGGAGCCGGAGCCAGTGCCAGAGCCCGAGCCGGTGCCCGGGCCGAAGAACTCCTCCGCCTCGTCCACCGACATCGCCAGGACCTCGCTGATGTCACGGCCCCCGAGCCGGTACTCCAGGACCGACGCCTGGTACCGCCTGCCCTCGCAGTCCTCGCACGGGGTGGCGACGCTCGCCATCATCGCCAGGTCGGTGTAGATGACGCCGGCGCCGTTGCACGTCGGGCAGGCGCCTTCGGAGTTCGCGCTGAACAGCGCCGGCTTCACGCCGTTGACCTTCGCGAACGCCTTGCGGATCGGGTCGAGCAGTCCGGTGTACGTCGCCGGGTTGCTGCGCCGCGAGCCGCGGATCGGGGTCTGGTCGACCCGCACCACGCCCGCGTCGGCCGGGACCGACCCGTGCACGAGCGAGCTCTTGCCGGAGCCCGCGACGCCGGTGACGACGGTGAGCACTCCGAGCGGGATGTCGACGTCGACATCGCGCAGGTTGTGCGCGTTCGCGCCGCGGATCTCCAGTGCCCCGGTGGGCTCGCGCACGCTCTTCTTCAGCGAGGACCGGTCGTCGAAGTGGCGGCCCGTGACGGTGTCGGAGGCCCGCAGCCCCTCGACGGTCCCCTCGAAGCAGACGGTGCCGCCGCCCGTGCCCGCGCCGGGGCCGAGGTCGACGACGTGGTCGGCGATGGAGATCGCCTCGGGCTTGTGCTCCACGACGAGCACGGTGTTGCCCTTGTCCCGCAGGCGCAGCAGCAGTCCGTTCATCCGCTGGATGTCGTGCGGGTGTAGGCCGATGGTGGGCTCGTCGAAGACGTACGTCACGTCGGTGAGGGAGGAGCCGAGGTGGCGGATCATCTTGACGCGCTGCGCCTCACCACCGGACAGGGTGGCCGCGGGCCGGTCGAGCGACAGATAGCCGAGCCCGATCTCCACGAACGAGTCGAGGGTCTGCTGCAACGCGGTGAGCAGCGGCGCCACGCTCCCGAACGCGCCGCCCTTCCGTCCCGGGGGCGCCTCCGCGAGGCCGCGGACCCACTCGGCCAGGTCCCTGATCTCCATCGCGCAGACGTCGGCGATGCTCCTCCGCCGGATCTTCGACGAGCGCGCGCCCTCGCTGAGGCGCGTGCCGTCGCACTCGGGGCAGGTGGTGAAGGTGACCGCCCGCTCCACGAACGCCCGGATGTGCGGCTGCATCGACTCCTTGTCCTTGGACAGGAACGACTTCTGGATCTTGGGGATGAGTCCTTCATAGGTGAGGTTGACGCCGTTGACCTTCACCTTGACCGCTTCGCCGTACAGGAAGGACTGCAGCTCCTTCTTGGTGTACTCACGGATCGGCTTGTCCGGGTCGACGAGGCCGGACTGGGCGTACACCTGCACGGTCCACTGGCTGTCCGACTTCCAGCCGGGGATGGTGAACGCGCCCTCGGCCAGCGACTTGGAGTCGTCGTAGAGCTGGGTGAGGTCGATGTCGGAGACCGTGCCGCGGCCCTCGCAGCCCGTGCACATGCCGCCGGTGCGCCGGTACGTCGCGGTCTGCGCCTTCGTCTTGTTCCCGCGCTCGACGGTGATCGCGCCGCTCGCCCGGACCGACGCGGTGTTGAAGGAGTACGCGCTGGGCGGGCCGATGTGCGGTTCGCCGAGGCGGCTGAAGAGGATGCGCAGCATCGCGTTGGCATCGGTGGCGGTGCCGACGGTGGAGCGGGGGTCGCCGCCCATCCGCTGCTGGCCGACGGTGATCGCGGTGGTGAGACCGTCGAGCACGTCGACCTCGGGCCGCGCGAGCGTCGGCATGAAGCCCTGCAGGAAGGCGCTGTACGTCTCGTTGATCAGCCGCTGCGACTCCGCGGCGATCGTGTCGAACACCAGCGAGCTCTTGCCCGAACCGGAGACGCCGGTGAACACCGTGAGGCGGCGCTTCGGGATCTCGATGCTGACGTCCTTGAGGTTGTTCTCCCGGGCGCCGTGCACGCGGATCAGGTCGTGGCTGTCGGCGGCGTTCCTGGTGCTCGTCTTCCTGGTGCTCATGGTCTCTCCATCGAGGTCCGGCACGCGGCGTCGTGCGTTTTTCACGCTAGCCGGGGGGTCTGACAGTCGCTTCTCGGACAGGACGTCGGAGGCGGCCTCGGACGGGAGGAGAGAGAAAAGAAAAAGGCAAGGAGGGTTACGCACTCCTTGCCACTCTCAACTTATAGCGCACAGGGGGCCTTGCGGCAAGACCCCGGTGGTCCTGCACAATCACCGCTCGTAGCAACGACGAGCTCGACAAACCGGGGACTGACATGGGGGATTGCATGGTCGACGTGATCATCGCGGGCGGCGGCCCGACCGGCTTGATGCTGGCGGCCGAACTGCGGCTGCAGGGCGTACGCGTTCTCATACTGGAGAAGGAGACGGAGCCGACCAAGCAGTCTCGTGCGCAGGGCCTGCACGTGCGCAGCATCGAGGTGATGGCGCAACGCGGGCTGCTCGACCGGTTCCTGCCGCTCGGCAAGCAGTTCACGGTCGGCGGCTTCTTCGCCGGCCTCGGCAAGACCTGGCCCGCCGACCTCGACACGGCGCACTCGTACGTCCTCGCCATCCCGCAGCAGGTCACCGACCGCCTGCTCGCCGAGCGCGCCGCCGAGCTCGGCGTCGAGGTCCGGCGCGGCTGCGAGGTGGCCGGGCTGAGCCAGGACGACGACGGCGTGACCGTCGAGCTGACCGACGGCACCCGGCTGCGCTCGCGCTACGCCGTCGGCTGCGACGGCGGCCGCAGCACGGTGCGCAAGCTGCTCGGAGTCGGCTTCCCCGGCGAGCCGAGCAGGGCCGAGACACTGCTGGGCGAGATGGAGGTGGCCGTATCGCCCGAGGAGCTCGCGGAGAAGGTCGCCGAAGTCCGCAAGACCCAGCTGCGGTTCGGCGCCATGCCCCTCGGTGACGGGGTGTACCGCGTCATCGTGCCCGCCGACGGCGTGTCCGAGGACCGGGTGACCCCGCCGGTTCTGGAGGACTTCCAGCGGCAGCTGCGGGCGTTCGCGGGCACCGACTTCGGCGTGCACTCGCCGCGCTGGCTCTCCCGCTTCGGAGACGCCACCCGGCAGGCCGAGCGGTACCGGGTCGGCCGGGTGCTGCTGGCCGGCGACGCCGCGCACATCCACCCGCCGACCGGCGGGCAGGGGCTCAACCTCGGCATCCAGGACGCGTTCAACCTCGGCTGGAAACTGGCCGCCGAGATCAACGGCTGGGCGCCGGAAGGTCTGTTGGACAGCTACTACGAAGAGCGGCATCCGGTGGCAGCCGCCGTACTGGACAACACCCGCGCGCAGATGGAGCTGATGTCCCAGGAGCCGGGCCCGCAGGCGGTGCGCAGGCTCCTCGCCGAGCTGATGGACATCGATGAGGTGAACCGCCACCTCATCGAGAAGATCACCGCGATCGGCGTCCGGTACGACTTCGGCGAGGGCCACGCCCTGCTCGGCAAGCGGCTGCGGGACCTGGAGCTGAAGCGCGGCCGCCTCTACGACCTGATGCACGAGGGCCGCGGCCTGCTGCTCGACCAGACCGGCCGCCTCTCGGTGGAGGGCTGGACGGACCGGATCGACCACGTCGTCGACGTCAGCGAGGAGTTGGACGCCCCCGCGGTGCTGCTGCGCCCGGACGGCCACGTGGCGTGGGCCGGCGACGACCAGCAGGAGCTGGGCCGCGCGGTGCGGAGGTGGTTCGGTACGGAGTGATCAGGCGCGGTCGTGGAGCGTGACCTGATAGCCGTCGGGGTCGGCGAAGGTGAAGGTCCGGCCGAAGGGCCCGTCGACGGGCGCGGAGACGATGGTGTGTCCGTCGGCGACGAGAGCGTCGTGAATGGCCTGGACATCGGTGGCGTGCAGCCAGATCGCGGCACCGATGCCGGGCTGGGCGACGGACGCGAGATCGGTGCCGGGAAGGACCTCACGGAGTGCGAACGCGATCGGCTTCGTCTCGAAGACGACGGCGTGCGGAGGCCCGGCCTGCGAGCGGACGAGGCCCAGGTACTGCTCGTAGAACGCCTGTGAAGCGTCGAGGTCGCGCGCTTGGAACGAGATGAAGTCGGGACCGGTGACGGGCATGACGAGCTCCTTCTTTGTGTGTCAGCTTTCTGACACGGGTGCCACGGGTCAAGCTATGTCAGAATGCTGACATGAATCAAGAGGGTGTCGAGGCTGAGGCCAAGGCCGGAACCGGAACCGGAGCTGGAAATGGGGCCGGAGCCGGAGCCGGCGTCGACTTGGAGACATCCCTGGGCTACCTCCTGAAACAGGCGTCGAGCGTCCTGCGCTCGGCCATGGAGGAGGTGCTGCGGCCGCTCGGGATGAGCGTGACGCACTACTCCTGCCTCGAACTGCTGGCCCAACGGCCGGGCCTGTCGAACTCCGAGCTCGCGCGCGGCGCGTTCGTGACGCGGCAGTCGATGAACGTGCTGCTCCAGACCCTGGAGCGGGACGGTTACGTGACCAGGCCCGCGGAGGCCCCCGTCGGAAAGGCTCTGCCCGCACGGCTCACGCCACGCGGCCGCCGGAGCCTGGAGGAGGCGTCCGCGGCGGTCCGGTCCGTCGAGGTCAGAATGCTGTCCGGCATGACCGAGGACGAGCGGTCGGGGGCGTCCCGCATCCTGCAGAGCATGATCCACTCGCTACGGGAGGGCGAGGGCAAGGGCGGGGGCGCTACTGAGACCCCCGTCAGCCGATGAGCGCCTCGGTGATCTGCCGACTGGTCTGCGCGGCGACGCTGGGGTTGGTGGCGGCGTAGGAGGTGTAGGCGTTCAGACCGGTGGCCAGGGCCCAGCCGCGCCCTCGCAGCCATGTGGCGTCGTCCACGCCGAGCGCGTGACGGAAGGCGGCCCGGCTGCCGGCCGTCATCAGAGTGAAGGCGATCATCAGGTCGCAAGCCGGGTCACCGATGCCGAACCCGCCGAAGTCGATGACGGCGCTGAGGCGACCGGCCGTGGTCAGCAGGTTGCCCGTGTGGAAGTCACCGTGAAAACACACCGGAGGCCCGTCCCATCCGGGGGCACGCAGGGCCGCATCCCACAGCTCGGTCATCGCCGCCGCATCGAAGACGCCATCGACCTCCGCGATGGCGACCCGCGTCGCACGATCCCGTTCGGACAACGACCAACTGGAGAGCCACTCGCCCCCGTCCCCGCCCTCGGGGGCGAACCGCTGCAGAGCAGCCAGGAAGCGCGCCAGCTCGACAGCGACCTCGGTGGAGTCGGCCAGCACGTCGACGGTCGCCACGTCACCTTCAAGCCATCGGGCCACCGCCCAAGGCCACGGATAACCAAAATCGGGTTCCCCCACCCCCACCGGCACCGGAACGGCCAGGGGAAGGTGCGGAGCGAGCCGGGGCAGCCACTGGAACTCCTTCCTGGCCTGACCGATGGCGTCGGCATGCCGGGGCAGCCGAACGGCCAGTTCTTCGCCCAGCCGGTAGATCACATGGTCGGACCCGGCCGGATCAACCAGCTCCAGAGGCAGCCCGGCCCACCGAGGAAACTGACTGTCGACCAGGCGCCTGACGAGCACGGCATCAATCTCGGGCCGAATATCCGCGGTGCTCGCGCTCGCCAAGACAACTCCTGCGGTCGGTCCACTCCGTACGGCGGACGGCAGGATTCATCACAATGCGCCGCGACTCTGCCTGTCGACTGATTTAGCGCTGCACCTCCGGGGGTACCGCGGTCGTCCTCGCCCGGGGTGCAGCGTTCACCGCCGTTTGTAGGCGATGCCCGCGCCGGCGACCAAGACGGCCGCGACGGCCACACCGGTATTGATCGGGGCGGCCAGCTTCGGGTGCTGGTAGCTGAAGTACACCGCAAGCATCACGAACACCAGTCCCACGGCGAGGGTCAGCAGCAGGACGTACAGCCGCAGGTCTTGGTGGTCGTCGGTACGCGGGGTGTCGGCGTCGGCGGTCATGTCTGTATCGGTCCTTCGGTCTCGGGCCCACGCCTGTAGGCGATGGGCGGCGCTGAGGAGCGCCCGGCGCCTTGGCGGGCCGGGCGGGGGGAACGGGGGCCACCATCGGCGGCGGAGCCGGCACGGTCGAGTTCTCGCGAGAATCCACCGAAGCGCTTCTTTGAGGGGTCCCGATCAGGGGTGGAGCTTCATTCGCGAGGGCTTGACCTTCGGCTCGACGGCACTGTGGCGGAGGCGGGGGTTAGCGGCGCAACCCCGTGATCCGGCGTGAGCTCTCGACTACGTCGCCATGGAGGCGTATGGACTTCTCACCCGCGCTGACGACGACTGCGGCGACGCATTCCATGAAGCCGTCGAAGCCGAGCAGGCCGCTGTACGCGGCAATTCAGGGCCGCGCGGCGAGCAGTGGGATGTGCGATGCGACGACGCGGCGCTGCGCAAACTGCCGAGGCTGAGCGCGATGTTCCCCCTCCGGCCACTGGACCGGTAGGCGCGAACGCAGTCCCTCGGGTGCCTAAAAGGTAGTTCGTCGGCCGGCAACACCGCTGCGTACCTACGTACCCATCGTCCGGGGAGGGCGGCGCAGAGCGACTCCAGGTCGGCGGACGTACGGCGCCGCGCGTGGTGTGGCGCACTTTTGCAAGCGGGTGCTTGCAAAAGTTAGCAAGGGTGCTGCACCATCGGGGCATGGCATCACTCAACGTCGGCAATCTCGGCGAGTATCTGCGCGAGCAGCGGCGCACCGCGCAGCTGTCGTTGCGGCAGCTCGCCGATGCCGCCGGGGTGTCCAATCCGTATCTGAGCCAGATCGAGCGCGGCCTGCGCAAGCCGAGCGCGGAGGTGCTGCAGCAGGTCGCCAAGGCCCTGCGGATCTCCGCCGAGACGCTGTACGTGCGCGCCGGGATCCTCGACGAGAAGGAGCGGGACGAGCTGGAGACGCGCGCCGTCATCCTCGCCGACCCGTCCCTCAACGAGCGCCAGAAGCAGGTGCTCTTGCAGATCTACGAGTCGTTCCGCAAGGAGAACGGCTTCGACGCGGCCTCGTACGACACCGATGGCAGCGATGCCGACGGTAGCGATGTCGACGGCAGTGATGCCGAAACAGAACCGAAGCAGACACCCTCAAGCTGACAAGCCGACGCGAATCCGGGAGGACCATCGTCATGGCCATCACCGATGACCTGCGCAAGACCCTCAGCAATCCCACCCCCGCGTACTTCGTCGCCGGGTCCGCGGACCTTGCCCTCCAGCAGGCGAAGAAGGTTCCCGGTCTCGTCGAGCAGCTGATCGCCGAGGCTCCTTCGCGCATCGACGCGGTGCGCAACACCGACCCCAAGACCGTCCAGGACAAGGCCGCCGCCCGCGCCAAGGAGGCGCAGGAGACCCTCCAGGCCAAGGTCACCGAGGTGCTCGGCACGCTCGACACCGACCTGAAGAAGCTTCAGGAGACCGCGCAGGACTTCGCGTTGCGCGGTGTCGGCGTGGCCGCCGAGCTCGCGGTCAAGGCCCGTGAGAAGTACGACGAGGTCGCCGAGCACGGCGAGCAGGCTGTGAAGTCCTGGCGCGGCGAGGCCGCCGAGGAGATCCTCGACCTGGCCGAGACGGTCGAGCCCGACGCCGAGACGGAGCCCGTGGCGGCGGAGGGCACGGCGCCCAAGCCGGCCGCTGTCGTCGCGCCCCGGAGCGCGGCCGCCGCCCCGGCGAAGAAGCCCGTCGCGAAGAAGGCCCCGGCCCGCAAGACGACGGCGAAGAAGACGCCGCCGCCCGCCAAGTAGCAGCTCAGCGATATTTGTTCGGAGCTTCACGCGTCCGGCGCGACACGCTTACGGCGTGCGTAAGGGGCGGGCACTCTCCGCGTGCCCGCCCCGTTGACGGGGTAGCGGGTACCGTGGCCGCGTAATCGATGAGCCGTGACTGGCCGAGACTGGTGGTGGACGTTGTGCTGATGCAAGGGTTCGCGAACTTCATGTGGCTGCTGTCGCTGGCCCTGATCGTCTTCAGCGGGTTCGCCCTCATCGACGCCGCGGTCCGGCGCGAGGACGCCTACCGCGCGGCGGACAAGAAGACCAAGCCGTTCTGGCTGATCATCCTCGGCATCGCCTTCGTGGTGAACCTGCTCTTCCCGATCCTGTCGTTCCTGCCGATCATCGGGCTCGTCGCCACCATCGTGTACATGGTGGACGTACGCCCGGCGATCCAGCAGATCACGGGCGGCGGGCGCGGTGGCCGCCGCGGCGGCTCGAGCAGCGACGGCCCGTACGGCCCGTACAACGGCGGCCGGTAGCTCCTGCGGGTCCCCTGGCCGGGTGCGGTGACGTCACCGCACCCCGGGCGACCGGTCCAGGAGCAGCACCGCCACGTCATCCGTGAGGTCGCCGCCGTTGAGGTCGCGGACCTCGTTCACAGCTGCCTCCAGGAGCTCGTCGCCCCGCAGGCCCTCCGCGACCTGGCGGCGGATCATCTCCACCATGCCGTCCTGCCCCAGGCGCTGGTTGCCCTGGCCGATCCGGCCCTCGATCAGACCGTCCGTGTAGAGCATCAGACTCCATGCGCCGCCGAGCTCCACCTGGCGGCGCGGCCAGCGGGCGCGCGGCAGGAGTCCGAGGGCCGGGCCGCCGTCCTCGTACGGCAGGAGCTCGGCGAGGCGTCCCTCGCGCGCGATCAGCGGCGCCGGGTGCCCGGCGAGGCAGAGACCGGCCCGGCGGCCGTCCGGGGCGATGTCGACCGTGCAGAGCGTCGCGAAGATCTCGTCGTTCTCGCGCTCGTGCTCCAGGACTTTCTGCAGCGTGGACAGCAGCTCGTCGCCGCAGAGTCCCGCGAAGGTCAGCGCGCGCCACGCGATCCGCAGCTCCACGCCGAGCGCCGCCTCGTCCGGCCCGTGGCCGCAGACGTCGCCGATCATGACGTGCACGGAGCCGTCGGGGGTGCGCACGGTGTCGTAGAAGTCGCCGCCGAGGAGCGCGCGGGAGCGGCCGGGGCGGTAGCGGGCGGCGAACCGCAGCGGTGAGCCGTCCAGGAGCGGTGTCGGCAGCAGGCCGCGCTCCAGGCGGGCGTTCTCCTGGGCGCGCAGGCGCGACTCGGTCAGCTGGCGCTGGGCGGCGTCGGCGCGCTTGCGCTCCACCGCGTACCGGATGGCGCGGCTCAGCAGCCGGCCGTCCAGCTCCTCCCGGAAGAGGTAGTCCTGGGCGCCGACCCGGACGGCTTCGGCGCCACGCTCGGAGTCGTCGTTCGCGGTGAGGGCGAGGACGGCGTGCCGGGGCGCGAGGCGCAGCACGTGCTTGAGGGCGACGAGCTCGTCGTCGTCCGCCTCAGTGGCGCTAGGGGCCGACTGGATGCCCGGAGGCGACTGCGTGCTCGGGGCCGGCAGGGCGAGGTCGAGCAGGATGCAGTGCACGTCGTCCGTGAGCAGCCGCTCGGCCTCGGTGAGGTTGCGGGCGGTACGGATGCGGATGGGCTTGCCCGCGGAGTCGAGGAGCTCGGGCACGCTCAGCGAGCCCGCCGGGTCGTCCTCGATCACCAACAGGCTGAGGCCGGATCCGCCGCTGTGGCCGTTGCCACTGCTGCCGCTGACATTGTTGTCGTGGCTGATGTGGCTGCTATGTGTGATGTTGCTGGGGTTGTTCGCTGTCGGGGCGTGGGCGGGCGCCACCGCATCGAGCGGGGGCGCCGCATGAGCCTGACCGCCTTCCGCGGCCGGGATCGCTCTCTGCCGCGGTATGGGTACGGGCATCGCTTGCTTCCTTCCCTCCCCCCGAGGGCATGGCGCCACGCAGGTCGACGCGGCACCGACGGGGACCATAGCGGTAGCCGTGCCTCCAGTGGAATGGCGCGCGGCAAACGGCCACCGTCATATGCCGCATCCAGGAACGCACTTGGGCACCGCGGGGTCCCGCCAGGGATGACGAACATCACGCCGGGAGGGTTGAGCGGCCGGGCGCGCGGTGCGCTGGGTCACATGGGCCGGGGCCCACCGCACCCGCTGCCGCACACGCCACCGCACACGCCACCGCACGCACTGCCGCGCCCGCCGCCGCGTACGCCTACTTGTCCGGGCGTACGACCCCGAGGATCTTCATCGATCCCGCACCCGCGATCGTCACGTCCCGGCCGGGCCGCGGCGCGTGCACGATCGCGCCGTCACCCAGATACATCCCCACGTGGCTCGCGTCCGAGTGGTAGATGATCAGGTCGCCGGGGCGCATGTTCTTGACGTCGACGCGGGGCAGCTGCTTCCACTGCTCCTGCGAGGTCCGCGGTATGCCGCGGCCGGCGGCCGACCAGGCCTTCGAGGTGAGTCCGGAGCAGTCGTACGACCCCGGGCCCTCGGCGCCCCACACGTACGGCTTGCCGATCTGGGCAGTGGCGAACGCGATGGCCTTCTTGCCCTGGGGCGAAGCCTTCCCGCCGACGTCCTTCAGGGCGCCCGAACTCACCCACGCCGACTGCTTCTTGAGGGCGGCCGCCTCCTCCAGCTTGCGCAGCCGCTCCCGCTCCTTCTTCTCCAGCGTCGATTCGAGCTTCTCGGCGGCCGCGATCTTCTTCTTGATCTTCTTCTTCGAGGCGGCCTTCGCCTTGCGGTTGGCTTCCAGCTTCTTCCAGCGGGCGGTGGCGTCCTCGGCGTATATCCGCAGGTCCTCCTGGGTGCGCTCCAGCTCGGTGAGCATGCCCTTGGTGGCCTTCTGGCCCTGCCGCAGGCGCCCGGCGCCGTCCAGGAACCGGCTCGGGTTGTCGCTGAGCATGAGCTGGGCCTCGTCCGGCATGCCGCCGCCGCGGTACTGGGCGCGGGCCGCCGCGCCCGCGCGGGCCTTGAGCTTTCTCAGCTTCGCCTGGCCCTTGGAGATGTCCTTGGCCAGCTTCACGATCTGCTCGGACTGCTTGTCGGCCTTCTCCTCGGCCGCGTTGTACGCGTCGGTGGCCACGCCCGCGTCGTGGTAGAGCTTGTCGATCTCCTTGCGGACCTGCTCGAGCGACTCGTCCGTCCGGGGTGCCGGATCGGTGGGCTTCGCCGGACTGGCGGGCTTCGCCGGACTCGCGAAGGCCGTCCCCGGTGCGGCCAGCACCGTCGCCGCGCAGATCAGCGCCACGGCCGTCGCTGTCGAGTATCGCTTGCCAGTCACGCTCCGCCACCCCCAAAGCCGATGTACCTGATTACCCGAGGTACCTGGATCTCCGAGGCACCTGATTTACCGTCAGTAACTTACGGTCGCCACCGGGATGGTGCCATGCCGACGCCCGATCCGACAGAGTCCGACAGCAACTCTGATCCCCCATACGCCCCATGTGACGTACCGCACGCCAAGATCGTTCCCCCTCGCCCCCTGCACCAGAACATCTCCGGGTTACGTCCGGGTGGCCTCAGGGAGACCTGCGGGTTCACCCCGAGCGAGGCGCCAACGCCTCCCAGCGCACCGTCACTTCGCCCTGCCGCCACCGCGAAGTCCCGTCGGCCACCGGCCAGTCGGCCGTCAGGTCCCGCACCGCCCTGATCCACCGCTGCCGCGCCCCGTATGAGGCGTACGGCGCCGCGGCCGCCCAGGCCCGGTCGAAGTCCCGCAGGAACGCGTGCACGGGCTCGCCCGGCACGTTCCGGTGGATCAGCGCCTTCGGCAGCCGCTCCGCGAGGTCGGACGGCCGGTCCAGGGAGCCGAGCCGCGTCGCGAACGTCACCGTGCGCGGCCCCTCGGGCCCGAGCGCGACCCACACGTGCCGCCGCCCGATCTCGTCGCAGGTGCCCTCGACGAGCAGCCCGCCGGGGGAGAGGCGGGCGCGCAGCCGCTCCCAGACGGCGGCGACCTGCTCCTCGTCGTACTGCCGCAGGACGTTCGCGGCCCGAATGAGGACCGGCCTTGACCCGGATGAGCCCGCCCCCACCCGCTCCGGCAGCGGGACCTCGAAGCCGCCGTGCACGAAGGAGAGCCCCTCGCGCTCGTACGGTGCGGCGGCCGCGACCCGCGCCGGGTCGATCTCGATACCGACCACCCGCGCGCGTGGAGCGACGGTACGCAGCCTGAGCAGCAGCTCGACGGCGGTCCAGGGGGAGGCGCCGTAGCCCAGGTCGACGGCGACGGGGTCCGCGGCACGGCGCAGCGCGGGGCCGTGGACGGCGGCGATCCAGCGGTCCATGCGGCGCAGCCGGTTCGGGTTCGTGGTCCCGCGCGTCACCGTTCCCACGGGGCGGGAGGAGGTGCGTGGGGCCATGGAGGAAGGGTATGCGGGACGGGGCTGGAGAGACACGCGTGACGACGCAGCGTAACGCTTTGGCAAAAACGGGCCGGGTGAGGGCCAGACGGAAATGGAGCAGCCGACTCCGGTGTTCTCCCTCCGGAGGTACGTACGCCCTCCCCGTAGTCATGCCCGCAGTCATGTCCGTACGCAAGGAGGACCGCCACGTGAGCCAGTACGTGTCCAGGCTCGGGCGTCGCTCCCCGGCGGCACCCCCACGGCTCCGTATCCCCGGCACTCAGCGGCGTCCGCGCCGCGTGGCGATGCTGAGCGTGCACACCTCGCCGCTGCACCAGCCCGGTACGGGCGACGCGGGCGGCATGAACGTCTACATCGTCGAGCTCGCGAAGCGCCTCGCCGCGATCAACATCGAGGTCGAGATCTTCACGCGCGCCACCACCGGAGGACTCCCCTCCGCCGTGGAACTCGCGCCCGGCGTCCTCGTGCGCCACGTGGACGCGGGCCCCTACGAAGGACTCGCCAAGGAAGAGCTGCCGGCCCAGCTCTGCGCCTTCACGCACGGCGTCATGCAGGCCTGGGCGGGCCACCGGCCCGGCTACTACGACCTGGTCCACTCCCACTACTGGCTCTCCGGCCACGTCGGCTGGCTCGCCGCCGAACGCTGGGGCGTGCCCCTCGTCCACGCCATGCACACCATGGCCAAGGTCAAGAACGCGGCGCTCGCCGAGGGCGACACCCCCGAACCCGCCGCCCGCGTCATCGGCGAGACCCAGATCGTCCGCGCCGCCGACCGCCTCATCGCCAACACCTCCGAAGAGGCCGACGAGCTCGTACGCCACTACGAAGCCGAGCCCGGGAAGGTCGCCGTCGTCCACCCCGGCGTGAACCTCGAACGGTTCCGGCCCGCCGACGGCCGCGCCGCAGCCCGGCACCGCCTTGGCCTGCCGCAGGACGCCCTCGTGCCGGTCTTCGCAGGCCGCATCCAGCCCCTCAAAGCCCCCGACCTGCTGCTCCGCGCCGTCGCAGTGCTCCTGGACGAGCGTCCCGCGCTGCGTTCGAACATCGTCGTCCCCATCGTCGGCGGCCCGAGCGGCAGCGGTCTCGCCAAGCCCGAGGGGCTGCAGAAACTGGCCGCGAAGCTGGGGATCGCGGACGTCGTCCGCTTCCAGCCGCCGGTCGGCCAGGAGCAGCTGGCGGACTGGTTCAGGGCGGCGTCCGTCCTCGTGATGCCCTCGTACAGCGAGTCCTTCGGCCTCGTCGCCATCGAGGCGCAGGCGGCGGGCACGCCGGTCCTCGCGGCGGCGGTCGGCGGCCTGCCCGTCGCCGTACGCGACGGGGTGACCGGATTTCTCATCCCGGGCCACGAACCGGCCCACTACGCGCGCGTGCTGCGCGATTTCGCCGACCATCCACACCTTGTGGACAGCATGGGCGAGGCCGCGGCCCGGCACGCGGAGTCCTTCGGCTGGGACACGGCGGCGTCCTCGACGGCGGACGTCTACACCGCGGCGATGCACGATTTCCGCACGTCCCGCCGTCACGTACGCTCGCACCATGGCTGATCAGGCGGACACTGCGGCGATCATCGAGCGGACCCTGGACGACGCCGAGCTCGAGTGGGAGACCGTCGAGCCGGGCTCGTACGTGGTGAAGCTCCCCGGCACCCGGAAGCTCTCCACGACCCTGTCACTGCGGGTCGGCAACCACGCCCTCTCCCTGAACGCGTTCGTGATCCGCCACCCGGACGAGAACCACGAGGCGGTGCACCGCTGGCTCCTCGAGCGGAACCTCCGCCTCTACGGCGTCGGTTACGCGATCGACTCGCTCGGCGACATCTACCTCGCCGGCAAGCTCCCGCTCTCCGCGGTCACTCCGACGGAACTCGACCGCCTCCTCGGCTCGGTCCTCTCGGCCTCCGACGACTCCTTCAACACGCTCCTCGAACTGGGTTTCGCGTCGGCGATCCGCAAGGAGTACGAGTGGCGGGTCGCTCGGGGCGAGTCGACGCGCAACCTTGAGGCGTTCACGCACCTGACCCAGCCGAGCGGCGACAAGAACCGCTGAGGTCCACTCTCTTCCTGCCCTCTTCCGCCCCGCGCGGTGCCGTGCCATGCTCCCGCTCATCGCAAGCATGAACTCCGTTCACATCCATGGAAAACGGAAGGCGGCGGGCAGGGCATGGCGCACGAGGAGCTCACCAGGCGAACCCTGCTCGGCGGCGCGATAGGCGCCGCGGCAGCCACAGCTACAGCCACAGTCACCGGCATCGGCGCCGCGACGGCCCACGCCACCGCGCCCTCACCCCCTGCCCTCTGGCGAGAGTTCACCAAGACCCCTTACACCCACCCTCAGATCCCCTACATCGGTCGGGCAGGCTGCCGCACAGGGAGACACCCCTCTGCTGCCCCCGCCCCCAGACCGCACCCCCACATCGACGCCCGCCGCTACGGAGCCCACCCCGACGGCAAGTCCGACGCCGCCCCGGCGATCAACCGCGCCCTCGCCGACGCGGGCGAGCAAGGCGGCGGCACCGTAGTGCTGCACCCCGGCACGTACCGGATCGACGACCTCATCCGCATCGCCCACGACAACGTCACCCTCCGCGGCGCCGGCAGCACCCGCACCACCCTCCTCGCCACCAAGAGCCTCACCGAGCTGATCGGCCCCTACGGCTCCCGCTACGGCGGCGACAAGTCCAGCTGGTCCTGGGCGGGCGGCCTCATCTGGCTCTGCCCCGAGGCCCGTTGGCAGTCCCTCACCACCGCCATCAGGACGAAAAGCTGGCCCTTCGAAGGCTGGACCGGCAACAAGCGCGACGCATGGGAGACCCTCACCACCGTCCGCCCCGCCCGCCGGGGCTCCTGGTCGGTGACCGTCACCGACACTTCTCTCCTCCGCAAGGGCGACCTCGTCCTCCTCCGCCTCGCGGATGACCCGGACCACACCCTTTTGCAGCACATGGCGGGCGACGGCGCGGGCGCGAAGTCGTACACCTGGGACGACAAGACGAAGCTGACCTCGTACGTCCCCTACGAGTGGCCCGTACGGAT
Organism: Streptomyces sp. NPDC039480; assembly: GCF_055597165.1. Taxonomy (NCBI): domain Bacteria; kingdom Bacillati; phylum Actinomycetota; class Actinomycetes; order Kitasatosporales; family Streptomycetaceae; genus Streptomyces; species Streptomyces sp. NPDC039480. Next base: position 106,147 of record NZ_JBVITX010000007.1, read on the forward strand.
CGCCGCTCTCCACCCCGACAGGCGCCGGGTCACCTTCGAACGGCCGCTCCCCCTCGACGTACGCCCGGAGTGGGATCCCCGTCTCACCACCCACGTCCCGGCGCTGACCGGCTCCGGCGTCGAAGCCCTCACCCTGGAAGCCGTCGAGACCCCGCAGTCCCCGCACCTCCTCGACAAGGGCTACAACGGCGTCACGTTCCAGTGCGCGTACGACTGTTGGGCCGACGACCTCGTCGTGCGCCATGTCGACAACGGCTTCGGGCTGGTCGCCGCCTCCGCCTGCACCCTGCGCCGGACGCGCGTGACCGGCCGCGGCTCCCACCACCCGTACTTCTGCCGTGAGGGCTCGCACGACAACCTCATCGAGGACTTCCGGATCGACGCCCGCACCACCCCCGCCCCACCCGGCACCCAACTGCACGGCATCAACGTCGAAGGCCTCTCCTCCTACAACGCCTGGTCGCGCGGCCTTATGGAGATGGGTACGTTCGACAGCCATCGCGGGATGCCCTTCGCGAACGTACGGACGGACATCACCGTCGACAACAACGGCCGGCACGGCGGTGACGCGAGCGCGGGCCCCCTCTTCGGAGCCCGCTTCACGCACTGGAACATCCGCGTCACCAACGAACGGGCGGGCCTGATGAAGATCGACGGACTCGCGCCCTACAGCGCGACGGTCGGCCTCAACACGGTCCGCGAGTTCGACCAGATCGACGTCCCCGACTTCACCGGCGACCTGCACGCGCGCCTGGAGCTGTACGGCACTACGGACGCGGTTCGGCCACGGAATCTGTACGAGGCGCAGCGGGATCTGCGCCGCTGACCCCGGCGGAACCGGCCTGAGCGCCACCAGTAGCGGCCTCTGCGGCGCTGGCCTCTGCGGCGCCAGGCGCCTCGGCGAGCGCACCCGGAGCGACGGCCTCCCTGGGCGCTTCCTCCGGAAGCTTCCGCATCAAGGCCCAGTATCCGAAGGCCGCCCCCGTCCCGATCACCGCACAAGCGGCCCACAGCCACTCCGCCCCGAACCGGTCGATCACGAAGCCTGACATGAGCGGGGCGACCAGCGCGGCCACCGACCACGACATCGTGTACATGCCCTGGTAGCGCCCGCGGCCGTGGACCGGGGAGAGCCGCACGACCAGCCCGGTCTGCGTCGGCGCGTTGACGATCTCGGCGAGCGTCCACACGCACACGGTCAGCGCGAAGACCCCGACCGACCCGGCGAACGCGGTGAGCCCGAAGCCGTACCCGGCGAGCACCGAGGAGATCACCAACAGCCGCCCCGCGTCCCGGTGTTCGATGAACCGCGTGACCGGGATCTGCAGGGCCACGATCAGCACGCCGTTGACGGCGATGGCGACGCCGTAGTCGGCGGGCGTGAACCCCGCCTCGCCCATCGCGATCGGCAGCCCCACGGACCCCTGCTGGAAGATCAGCGCGACGAGGAAGGACAACCCGACCACGCCCATGAAGCGCCCGTCCCGCACCACGGTCCCGAGCCCCACATCGGGCTCCGCCGCCTTCTCCAGCGCCGTCCGCACGGGCCGCGACTCCGGCAGCTTCGCGAAGACGACGATCGCGCAGGCCATCGTCATGGCGGCCTCGATCAGAAAGCCGGCGCGGTAGCTGTACGAGGCGATGAACCCGGCACCCGCCGAGGAGATGGCGAAGCCCAGATTGATGGCCCAGTAATTCAGCGAGAAGGCCCGTACCCGGTCCTCGGGCCGGACGATGTCCGCCATCATCGCCTGCACGGCGGGCCGGGACGCGTTGCTCGCCATGCCCACCGCGCAGGCGACGCCGGCGATGGCGACGGGGTGCTCCATGAACCCGAGCACCGCCACGGAAACGGCCGTCGAGGCCTGCGCGATCAGCAGCGTGGGCCGCCGCCCGAGCCGGTCGGTCATCACCCCCGCGCCGAGCGAGGAGACGACACCTCCGAGCCCGTGCAGGGCGACCACGAGCCCCGCGTACGAGGCGGAATAGCCCCGCTCCAGGGTCAGGTACAGGGCCATGAACGTGGCGACGAAGGCGCCGAGCCGGTTGACCAGCGTGCTGGTCCACAGCCACCAGAAGGCGCGAGGCAGTCCGGACACGCTCTCTGTGACGGCACGTCTCATGACGGCGAGTGACATGGAAGTTCCCCCGTGACAACAACGAATGCAACAACGAATGTAAGCGGCACAAGCAGTTATCGCATGTTACGAGCCCGTGTTCCCGCACCGCCACTCGATTGACGGGAGCCGTCAACTGTCACCCCCGCGCCCGCGCGCGCGAGGCCCCCTGGAGTTCGATTACGCTCAGAGGCATGGCCGACGCACCGTACAAGCTGATCCTCCTCCGCCACGGCGAGAGCGAATGGAACGCGAAGAACCTGTTCACCGGCTGGGTGGACGTCAACCTCAACGAGAAGGGCGAGAAGGAGGCGGTCCGCGGCGGTGAGCTGCTCAAGGACGCCGGCCTGCTCCCCGACGTGGTCCACACGTCGCTCCAGAAGCGCGCCATCCGCACGGCGCAGCTCGCCCTCGAGGCGGCCGACCGCCACTGGATCCCGGTCCACCGCTCCTGGCGCCTGAACGAGCGCCACTACGGCGCCCTCCAGGGCAAGGACAAGGCCCAGACGCTCGCCGAGTTCGGCGAGGAGCAGTTCATGCTGTGGCGCCGCTCGTACGACACTCCGCCCCCGCCGCTGGACCGCGACGCGGAGTACTCGCAGTTCTCCGACCCGCGCTACGCGACGCTTCCCCCCGAGCTGCGCCCCCAGACGGAGTGCCTCAAGGACGTCGTCGTCCGCATGCTCCCGTACTGGTTCGACGGCATCGTCCCGGACCTCCTCACGGGCAAGACGGTCCTGGTCGCGGCCCACGGAAACTCCCTCCGCGCCCTGGTCAAGCACCTGGACGGCATCTCGGACGAGGACATCGCGGGCCTGAACATCCCGACGGGCATCCCGCTCTCCTACGAGCTCGACGCCACCTTCAAGCCCCTGAACCCGGGCGGCACGTACCTCGACCCGGCCGCCGCGAAGGCAGCAATCGAGGCAGTGAAGAACCAGGGCAAGAAGAAGTAAGCAGCCCGCAAGAACGAAAGCCCCCGGTCTGCGCTGCGCCCGTAGGCCGGGGGCTTACGTGTGGGCGCCGGCGGGGCGGTCGGCCCGTTCGAGCAGACGTAGCGCCGCCTCGACGCTGTCCCCGCCGCCGGAGTTGAACGCGATGGCGGCCTGTGGTGCATGGCGGTGGATGAGATTCACCGTCTGCTCAAAGAGCGGAAGCAACTGCTCCGTCTTGCGGATTCCGGCCCCGACCACGACCACGTCCCACGGACGCTCGGTCAGCGATGCGAGCAGTGTGGCCTCGGCCGTCTCGCCGAACACGACCAGCGTCATCGCCGTTTCGATGCCGTGTTCCCCGAACCGGCTCAGCTCCTCGTCCAGCGCCGCACGGAGCCCCTCCGCGTCGACGCCAGGTATGGCCTGCGGGTCGTAACCGATGACGAGTGCAGAAGGCATGCGTCCAACCTACTCGTGGCCTTCCGGGCATGATCAGTGGGGCGGGACCGGGAGTCTTCTCACGGTCCTGGCGTGCCCGAGCCTCCGCCTTGCCCCGACCCGGGTCCCGAGCCCGACCCCGCAGTCGAATCCGAGATCCCCTGCGCCAGATCCGTGACCACGTTCTGGATGCCCTGGCCGAAGTCCGTCGGGGCCACCAGGATGCCGAAGACCAGGACCACCGACATGGTCAGGAACGTGTCCGTCTTCGTGCGGGGAGCCACCCGTCTGCGCAGGAGCACGACGATGACGACAGCCAGCAGAACCGCTAGGTCGATCGACAGCACCACTTGGCCACCCCTCCCGTCAGGAGCCAACGACCCGGACGTTCCTGTGTAGCCCGAACTCGCGCCTCGTGGCTGCCCGGTCACCCGTAGTTGGCAGCAAAGCACTCAACCAAGGCTGAATCGGCTCGGAGCTCAAGGGGGGTTCAAGGGGGACTCATGGGCCCGGCGCCGGGGCTCGGGGCAACCGCCGCGCGCGCGTGCGCCGTTGACGCGCCCCGGTCCTGTGGGCATGCAATGGCATCAGGCAGTACGCCGGTACGCCTTCGAGGAGGAGACCATGGCCGAGTCCCCTACGCGCGAATCCGTTCCCGAGCAGTCCGTCTGTCTGCTGAAGTCCTGCGGCTGCGGCCCCGGCTGCAGCTGTGGCTGCCAGTCGGGTGGCAGCTGCCAGTGCGGTGGTGGTTGCGGCTGACGACCGCGAGCCGGCAGATGGCTGTGCCCCGCGCGAAGCGATCGCGCGGGGCACAGCCATCCGCGGAAGGCGGCGAAGACCCGGGGGGCCGGAGACCCGGAGGTCTACGAACCTTCCACCTGCGCCGGCCCCGTCGCCTGTATCTCGTCCGCGTGTTCGCCCGTGACCAGGTACACGACCCGCTTCGCCACCGACACCGCGTGGTCCGCGAAGCGCTCGTAGTAGCGGCCGAGGAGTGTCACGTCGACGGCCGTCTCGATGCCGTGCTTCCAGCGGTCGTCCATCAGGTGCTGGAACAGCGTGCGGTGCAGCTGGTCCATCTCGTCGTCGTCCTGCTCCAGCTGGAGCGCCAGGTCGACGTCCTTGGTGATGATGACCTCCGCCGCCTTCGCCATCAGGCGCTGCGCGAGCTGGCCCATCTCCAGGATCGTGGCGTGCAGGTCCCGCGGCACCGCAGAGTCGGGGAAGCGGAGCCGCGCCAGCTTCGCGACGTGCTGGGCGAGGTCGCCCGAGCGCTCCAGGTCGGCGCTCATGCGCAGCGAGGTGACCACGATGCGCAGATCCGTGGCGACCGGCTGCTGGCGCGCCAGCAGGGCTATCGCGCGCGCCTCCAGGTCGTGCTGCAGATCGTCGACCTTCTGGTCGGCCGCGATCACGCTCTCGGCCATCTTCAGGTCGGCGTCGAGCATGGCCGTCGTGGCGCGCCCGATCGCGGACCCGACGAGGCGGGCCATCTCGACGAGGCTGTCGCCGATCGAGTCAAGTTCCTCGTGGTACGCGTCCCGCATGTGGCTGTCCCTCTCTAGTACGTGCCAGGGGGCTGGCCCCTACGCTCCCACGGTGCGGGCCGGACGCGTCCGTTTCCGGCACCCCAAATGAATCACCACCGTCATCAAGGTGAACTGTGGGCGACGACGGACGGCGAACCCGACCCGCGCCGCCCCGGCCCGCTCGGAGTAAGTGAACCGGTGCAGTCCCCATGGTGAACTCTGAGCGACGACTGTTCGAGCCGACACCCGTACGGCTGTGACCGGCGCTTACTCGGCGCATAACCTGGACGCATGGACGTGAACGCGGCGGTCGCCGCAGCGGCAGCGATCGCCGGGGTGTGCACCGGTGTCATCGCCATGCTGGCGTTCCGATGGAGCGAGCGCGACCAGAAACGCCCCACCCGGACCTCCCTGCACACCGATCCCGTACTGCCACCCGGCGTGGACACGGTGCTCTCCGTGCTCCGCTCCTCCGCCGTCGTCCTCGACGAGGCCGACAGCGTGGTCAAGGCCAGCTCGGCGGCGTACGCACTCGGACTCGTACGCGGCGGGAAGCTCGCCGTCGAGCCCATGCTGCAGATGGCCCGCGACACCCGCCGCGACGGCGAGATACGCCAGGTCGAGCTGGACCTGCCCCGGCGCGGCACCGGCCGCGGCGAGGCGCTTGCCGTCTCCGCGCGCGTGGCGCCGCTCGGTTCCCGCCTCGTCCTGCTCCTCGTGGAGGACCTCACCGAGGCCCGCCGCATCGAGGCCGTACGACGCGACTTCGTCGCGAACGTGAGCCATGAGCTGAAGACCCCGGTGGGGGCTCTTTCGCTGCTCTCCGAAGCCGTGATGGACGCTTCCGACGACCCCGAGGCCGTCGAGCGCTTCGCCGGCCGCATGCAGATCGAGGCGACCCGGCTGACCAACCTCGTGCAGGAACTCATCGACCTCTCCCGGGTCCAGAACGACGACCCCCTGGAGGACGCCGAACCCGTCCGTGTCGACGAACTGGTGGCGGAGGCGATCGACCGCAGCCGCCACCAGGCCTCCCACAAGCAGATCACCATGGCCGCGGGCGGCACGGCGGAGCTCCAGATCTGGGGCAACCGCGGCCAGCTCGCGGCGGCCCTCGGCAACCTCGTCGAGAACGCCGTGAACTACAGTCCGGCCCGCACCCGCGTGGGCATAGCCGCCCGCCGGGTCACCGCACCCGGCGGGGACCTCATCGAGGTCGCGGTCACCGACCAGGGCATCGGCATCTCCGACAAGGACAAGGAACGCATCTTCGAGCGCTTCTACCGCGTCGACCCGGCCCGCTCCCGGGCCACCGGCGGCACCGGCCTCGGCCTCGCCATCGTCAAACACGTGGCCGCCTCGCACGGCGGGGAGGTCACCGTATGGAGCTCCGAGGGTCAGGGCTCCACCTTCACCCTGCGGCTGCCCGAGGCGGCCGCACACCGCGACCGCGGATCCGGTCGTGGCGGCGGACTCGACACGGAGACCGCCCCAGCCGACGCGAGCCCCGCGGCCGCCGCGACCACCACGTACGAACCCATTCCTGCCCCGGAGGTCCTTCCGTGACCCGAGTGCTCGTCGTCGAGGACGAGGAATCCTTCAGCGACGCCCTGTCCTACATGCTCCGTAAGGAGGGCTTCGAAGTCGCCATCGCGGCAACCGGCCCGGACGGACTCGACGAATTCGAGCGCAACGGCGCCGACCTCGTCCTGCTCGACCTGATGCTGCCCGGCCTGCCCGGCACCGAGGTCTGCCGCCAGCTGCGCAGCCGCTCCAACGTCCCGGTGATCATGGTCACCGCCAAGGACAGCGAGATCGACAAGGTCGTCGGCCTGGAGATAGGAGCCGATGACTACGTCACCAAGCCCTTCTCCTCGCGCGAACTGGTCGCCCGCATCCGCGCGGTGCTCCGCCGCCGCGGCGAGCCCGAGGAGGTCGCCCCGCAGGCCCTGGAGGCCGGCCCGGTGCGGATGGACGTCGACCGCCACGTGGTCACGGTCTCCGGCTCCAAGGTCGACCTGCCCCTGAAGGAGTTCGACCTCCTGGAGATGCTGCTGCGCAACGCGGGCCGCGTCCTGACCCGTATGCAGCTCATCGACCGCGTCTGGGGCGCCGACTACGTGGGCGACACGAAGACGCTGGACGTCCACGTGAAGCGCCTGCGCGCCAAGATCGAGCCGGACCCGGGGGCGCCCAGGTACCTGGTCACGGTGCGGGGTCTCGGATACAAGTTCGAGCCGTAAACGGCACGGCGAGTACGCGGAAGGGCGGGGCCCCGAGGGGGTCCCGCCCTTCCTGTCGTGCGTGTCGTGCGTGTCGTGCGTACGACGTGTGTACGTCGATCAGTGCTGGGTGCCCGCGCCCGCGTCGGCACCCGCCTCGGCGCCCGCGTCCGCGCCGTGCGAGGCGGACCCCGACGGGTCCGTGCTCGCGCCGTCCGAGGGCTTGCCGGACGGGTCGGTGGAGGCGCCCGTCGACGCGCCCGTGGCGGGCTCGCCCGACTGGCCCGGCTTGGCGGGCTTCGACGGCTTGCCGCCCGGAGCCTGCGGCAGGGCGCTCGGGCCCCACTTGCTGAAGTAGCTCTCGGCGGGCACGACGAACGCTTCCATCTTCACGTCGCCGGTGGCGCTGAAGGAGAACGTGATCGGCTGCGCGTTGCCGTTCTTGATGGCGTCGCCGCCGCCGGACAGGACCGCCGAGGCGTTGTCCTTGCCGCCGATGACGAGGGAGCCGCCGGCCGGGATGGTCAGCGGGCCGTTCGGCTTGGAGTCCTTGTCGTCCTTGCCGCGCGTCAGCTTGGCCTTCTTGTCGGCGCCTTCGACCGTGATGGCTTCCAGGTTCTGGGGCTTGTCGCCGGCGTTGAAGATCGTCGCGGAGATCGCGGCCGGGCCCGTGGACTTCTGGTCGGGCTGCGTGATGACCATGGCGTTCTGGATCTTGATGTCGCCGACGGAGGTCGCGGCGTTGTCCGGCTTGACCTCCATCGTCTGTGCGTTGTTGCCCGCCGCGCACGCGGAGAGCGAGGCGAGCGAGAACGCGATGGCGGTGGCGGCGAGGGCGCCGCGTCGAAGGCTGCGGCTCACGGCGGCGGCAACTCCTTGAACGTGGGCGGTACAGGACGGGGCGGGCGGCCGTAAAGCCGTCCTACGGGCGGCCGTAAAGCTGCCCTAAGGGTGTGTCAGCGCGCTTAGGTTACCGAGCCGTTCCCACGCCACCGCACCCGACCCGCCCCTTAGCCCACCCGACGCTCACCCGACCCGCCTCCGGGAGTCACGAGCCCCGCCTCCGGGAGTCGCGAGCCCCGCCGGACCGTCCTCCGCCCCAGCCGCCTCATTGCTCCCGCACGCCCCTTTCGTAAAAGCGTCACCAAGAGGCTCCGGTGTCACGCTCCGCGGATTTCCGGTAAGGAATGCGGAGGGGGCCGGAGAATTGATCATCTGCCGGATGACCGATGAGCTGCCCGATCATGTTCGGCTTGATCAATTCGGAATCGTCTCGGAGTGTGTCGAGCACATCCTTCTGTGTCGAGCACATCCTTCCGGCCTCCGAACGGAGTATCGGAAGTTCACCGCTTGGAACCGCGCAAACCGGGACGTTCGGCCGCTCCGGGCGCCCTCCGGGGGCGCGTAACGGGTGCGTTTCCCGCTCCCCGAAGAGCCGCTCCGACCTGCGAATACCCCGTTCCGGCGCCCCTCCGCAGCACGTTCCTGTTGCTGTTGTCAAGCCCCGAGATATGCCCTGACCTGCGAAAACGCCATTCAGAAGAGGCGATTCTCGTGTTAGGATGGATAGCCACGGAAGGGGTACCTGTCACATGACGTTCAAGGTTGGCGACACCGTGGTCTATCCCCATCACGGGGCCGCGCTGATCGAGGCCATCGAAACTCGCCAGATCAAAGGCGTGGACAAGACCTACTTGGTGCTGAAGGTCGCCCAGGGCGACCTGACGGTGCGTGTGCCAGCGGACAATGCGGAGTTCGTCGGCGTGCGTGATGTGGTCGGGCAGGACGGCCTCGACCGGGTCTTCGAAGTACTGCGCGCGCCGTACGCCGAAGAGCCCACGAACTGGTCGCGCCGCTACAAGGCAAATCTCGAGAAGCTCGCCTCCGGCGATGTCATCAAGGTCGCGGAAGTCGTGCGTGACCTGTGGCGTCGGGAGCGCGAGCGTGGACTGTCGGCCGGCGAGAAGCGCATGCTCGCCAAGGCCCGCCAGATCCTGGTGAGCGAGCTCGCCCTCGCGGAGAACACGAACGAGGACAAGGCCGAGGCCCTGCTTGACGAGGTCCTCGCGTCCTGACGCGGACAGTCCGAGGCACCCGCCTCGGCAGTCTCGCGTCGACCAGGCGCAGCAATGCCGCGGTGCCCGCTGACCCTTACTGGAGTCGCCGGGCGCTGCGGCATGTTCGTACCCACATATTCTTCGCACCCTGGCACATGTGAGAGCGGCCCCCGGGGAGCCGTGTTGGCGTGCTGGACTCGGCAGCTGGCTCGACCAGATGTCACGGAAGGGTCCGGTCAAGATGCCACCCCGGCACGGTGAGGCCATACCCACGTCGGCCGAGCACACAAACCTGAACGGAACCGATGTCTAGCGAATCCCGTACCGCGGTGGTCATTCCCGCGGCTGGGCGGGGCGTGCGCCTCGGCCCTGGCGCCCCCAAAGCGCTTCGCGCGCTGAACGGCACCCCGATGCTCATCCACGCCGTGCGCGCCATGGCGGAATCCCGTGCCGTCTCCCTCGTCGTCGTGGTGGCACCGCCGGACGGCGCCCCCGAGGTCAAGACGCTCCTCGACGACCACGCGCTGCCCGAGCGGACCGACTTCCTCGTCGTGCCCGGCGGCGAGAGCCGCCAGGAGTCCGTGCGCGCCGGGCTCGACGCGCTGCCGGACGGCTTCGACATCGTGCTCGTGCACGACGCGGCCCGCCCGCTGGTGCCCGTCGACACGGTCGACGGCGTCATCGAGGCCGTACGCGACGGGGCGCCCGCGGTCGTCCCCGCGCTGCCCCTGGCCGACACCGTCAAGCAGGTCGAGCCCGCGGCGACGCCCGGGCAGCCCGAGCCCGTCGTGGCGACGCCCGAGCGGGCCAGGCTGCGCGCCGTGCAGACGCCGCAGGGCTTCGACCGCGCCACGCTCGTACGCGCCCACGAGACCGTCACCGACAACGTGACGGACGACGCCAGCATGGTCGAGCAGCTCGGCCTGCCCGTCGTCGTGGTGCCCGGCCACGAGGAGGCGTTCAAGGTGACGCGCCCCCTCGACCTCGTGCTCGCCGAAGCCGTCCTCGCCCGCAGGAGGGCCAACGATGGCTTCTGAGCCGCCCGCGCCGGTGCTTCCCCTGGTCGGCATCGGCACCGACATCCACGCCTTCGAAGAGGGCCGTGAGCTGTGGTGCGCGGGCCTGAAGTGGGACGACGAGGGACCCGGACTCGCCGGGCACTCCGACGCCGACGTCGTCGCCCACGCCGCCTGCAACGCGCTGTTCTCCGCGGCGGGCCTCGGCGACCTCGGCGCCCACTTCGGCACCGGACGCCCCGAGTGGTCCGGCGCCTCCGGCCTGACGCTGCTCACCGAGGCCGCCCGCATCGTCCGGGACGCGGGCTTCACCATCGGCAATGTCGCCGTCCAGGTCATCGGGCCCCGCCCGAAGATCGGCAAGCGCAGGGACGAGGCGCAGAAGGTCCTCTCCGAAGCGGCCGGCGCCCCCGTCACGGTCTCCGGCGCCACCACCGACGGCCTCGGCTTCCCCGGCCGCGGCGACGGCCTCGCCGCGGTGGCCACCGCCTTGGTCGTACGGACGACGCCCTCACGCTGATTTCGGGTAAGCGTGGCTCCTACAAGGCAAGGCTCTCGCAGCCGGCTGTCCACGAAGGAGTGAAGCCATGTCCGCCGAACTGTCCGACCAGCTCAAAGCTCTCCTCGACGCCCCTTCCTTCATCATCGTCGCCACCATCCAGCCCGACGGCAGCCCCCAGCTGTCGCCGGTCTGGGTGAAGCGTGACGGTGACGACGTGCTGTTCTCCACGACTCTCGGCCGCCGCAAGGAGAAGAACCTGCGCCGCGACCCACGGGTGACGGTGCTGCTCCAGCCCTTCGACGCGCCGTACACGTACGCGGAGATCCGCGGCACCGCGGAGATGACGACGGAGGGCGGCCAGGAGCTGATCGACGAGCTGTCGGTGAAGTACACCGGAAAGAAGTACGCGGAGTTCAACCCGGCATCGAAGGACGACTCCCCACGAGTCGTCGTCCGGGTGACCGCGCGGAAGGTCGTCGGGCGGGTCTGAGGGCGTCGGGACGTCACAGTTCCGTGCACGGTGTCCAAGGGGGCGTGGGGCACTGTCCCACGCCCACTACCCTGGAGTCGTGACGATTCGCCTGTACGACACCAGCGCCCGGCAGATCCGTGACTTCAGCCCCCTCAATGACGGCTGCGTCTCGATCTACCTCTGTGGTGCCACGGTCCAGGCTGCACCGCACATCGGGCACATCCGGTCCGGCCTGAACTTCGACATCATGCGCCGCTGGTTCGCCTACCGCGGCTACGACGTGACGTTCGTCAGGAACGTGACCGACATCGACGACAAGATCATCAAGAAGTCGGCCGAGCAGGGCCGGCCCTGGTGGTCCATCGGGTACGAGAACGAGCGCGCGTTCAACAGCGGGTACGACGCGCTCGGCTGCCTGCCGCCCACCTACGAGCCGCGCGCCACCGGCCACATCACCGAGATGGTCGAGATGATGCGCGGGCTCATCGAGCGCGGGCACGCCTACGAGGCGGACGGCAACGTCTACTTCGACGTGCGGTCCTTCCCGGGGTACCTGGAGCTCTCCAACCAGGACCTGGACGAGCTGCGCCAGCCCTCGGGCGAGGGCGAGACCGGCAAGCGCGACCCGCGCGACTTCGCCATGTGGAAGGCCGCCAAGGAGGGGGAGCCCAGCTGGGAGACCCCCTGGGGGCGCGGCCGGCCCGGCTGGCACCTGGAGTGCTCGGCGATGGCCCACAAGTACCTGGGCACCGAGTTCGACATCCACGGCGGCGGGATCGACCTGATCTTCCCCCACCACGAGAACGAGATCGCGCAGGCCAAGGCCTTCGGTGACACCTTCGCGCGGTACTGGGTGCACAACGGCTGGGTCACCATGAGCGGCGAGAAGATGTCGAAGTCGCTCGGCAACTCGGTCCTCGTCAGCGAGATGGTCAAGCAGTGGCGCCCGATCGTCCTGCGCTACTACCTGGGCACCCCGCACTACCGCTCGATGATCGAGTACAGCCCGGAGGCCCTGCGCGAGGCCGAGTCCGCGTTCGCCCGCATCGAGGGCTTCGTGCAGCGCGTGGTGGAGAAGGCCGGCGGGGTCGTCGAGCCCGCCGCCCAGGTGCCGCCCGCCTTCGCCGACGCCATGGACGACGACATGGGCGTCCCGCAGGCGCTCGCCATCGTCCACACCACGGTCCGGCAGGGGAACAGCGCCCTCGCCGCCGACGACAAGGAAGCCGCCGTCGAGCGCCTCGCCGAGGTGCGGGCCATGCTCGGCGTCCTCGGCCTCGACCCGCTCGACCCGCACTGGGCCGGCGGGGAGCAGGACCGCGGCGACGACCTGCACGGCGTGGTCGACACCCTCGTCCGGCTCGTCCTCGACCAGCGCGAGGCCGCCCGCGGCCGCAAGGACTGGGGCACCGCCGACGCCATCCGCGACTCGCTCAACCAGTCGGGTCTGGTCATCGAGGACAGCCCCAGCGGTCCGCGCTGGACGCTCGGCCCGCGCTAGGGGCCCGCTGATGTGCCGCCCGGCCTTCCGGGCGGCACACTTCATAGACGTACACCTCTGCGCGTACGCACGTACGCGCACACGCATCACAACAGACAGGTAGGTCATGGCCGCTAACAACCGCCGCATGTCCGGCAAGAAGGGCGCGCAGGTCGGCAGCGGCGGCAATCGGCGCCGCGGCCTCGAGGGCAAGGGTCCGACGCCGCCCGCCGAGGCGCGCAAGGGGCACGTGAAGAACCGCATCGCCACCGCCAAGGCCAAGAAGGCCGTGGGCCGCCGCGGCACGCCCAAGGGGCGCGGCGGCAAGGGGACCTCCGAGATGGTGGTCGGCCGCAACCCCGTCTTCGAGGCGCTGCGCGACGGCGTGCCCGCCTCCACGCTCTACGTCCAGCAGTTCATCGACAACGACGAGCGGGTCCGCGAAGCGCTCCAGCTCGCGGCCGAGCGCGGCGGCATCCACCTCATGGAGGCCCCGCGCCCCGAGCTGGACCGCATGACGAACGGCCTCAACCACCAGGGCCTCGTCCTCCAGGTCCCGCCGTACGAGTACGCGCACCCGGAGGACCTCGTCGCCGCCGCGTTCGACGAGGGCCAGGACCCGCTGATCGTCGCGCTCGACGGCGTGACGGACCCGCGCAACCTCGGCGCGATCGTCCGCTCGGTGACCGCGTTCGGCGGCCACGGAGTCGTCGTGCCCGAGCGCCGGGCCGCCGGCATGACGGCCGGCGCGTGGAAGACCTCGGCCGGCACGGCCGCGCGCACGCCGGTCGCCCGCTGCACGAACCTGACGCGCGCCCTGGAGGCGTACAAGAAGGCGGGCGTCGCCATCGTCGGCCTCGCGGCGGACGGCGAGCACGAGATCGGTGACCTGGAGGCGCTCAGCGGCCCCGTCGTCATCGTGGTCGGCAGCGAGGGCAAGGGCCTCTCGCGGCTCGTCGGCGAGACGTGCGACTTCCGGGTGCGGATCCCGATGCCGGGTGGCGCGGAGTCCCTGAACGCCGGTGTGGCGGCCGGTGTCGTGCTGTACGAGGCCGCGCGGCGCCGCGCGTAGGAGTTCCCCGGCGTACAAATGTCCGGGCCGTGTGATCCCTTGACGGGGGTCTCTTGACGCGGTCCGGACATTTCCCCGTGGACAAAGCAGTGTCCTAAACACACATCACTCGGTTAGATGAGTGTGGACACCAGAACACCCCGCACTCCCACAGGGGGAAGCTCGTCAGGTTTCGACGATGCTCCCGCGCTGAGCATGGTGAAGGTGCCGAGCGACCCGGCGCAGGTCATCGTCAATCACGCGAGTTTCCGCGTGCAGCTTCCCGCCGCTGGGCGCACTCAATCCCCTCGTATCTCACGGCACTTGGGCACGCCCGACGAGACGGTGCGCATCCCCGCCGTCGGCGCGGCCGCCAAGCGCCGCGCGCCCGTCGTCTGGAGCGGGAAGTCCGACCCGGACGACACCGGCGCGATCAGACTGCTGCAGGCCGTGCGCGGCAGCGGCATGCTCCGTTCGGCCGAAGAGGCAGGGCCCTACGACGAGGGCGGCGCCACGCAGGTCATCCCGCGCGTCGGCATCGACGAAGGACCCGAGACCGTCGAGACGCCCGCCGTCATCGGGCCGCGCGTCCCCGAGTCCGGGACGCGGATGCTGCCGCGGACGCGGCCGTCCGGCAGTGACTACGACGAGCGGCTCGCCCAGCAGGACCGGTACGCCGACTACGCGGGCGATGCCGACGACGCCTATGACGACGCGTACGACGACGAGCGCGGCGAGGGCGAGGAGCGGGTCCGCAGACACGGCTCCGACCCCGTCCGGCACGCCTATTACCCCGGCCGCCGGATGAACCTCGGCGTCGTCCTGCTTCCGCTGCGCGTCTTCCTCGGCTTCATCTCCATCTACGCCGGCATGGGCAAGCTCTGCGACCCCGTCTACTTCGACGGCGGCGAGCGCGGCTCCATGGTCAAGTGGCTCAACTCGCTGCACCCCTGGGCGCTCGCCGAGCCGCTGCGCGACTTCGCCCTCCAGCACCCGGTGGGCGCCGGGCTCTGCATCGCCTTCCTCCAGGTCGTCGTCGGCGTTCTGACCGTGCTCGGGCTCTGGCAGCGGGTCGCCGCCTCGATCGGCGTGCTGCTCTCGGCGGCGCTCATCGTCACCGTCAGCTGGAAGACCGTTCCGGCGTACGACGCGCCCGACATCATCTACCTCGCCGCCTGGTCGCCGCTGATCATCGCGGGCGCACCCGTCTACTCCATCGACGGGCGGCTCGCGGGCGAGGCCTGGCGCACGCTCGGCCCGCGCGTCGACATCTGGGACCTGCGGCGGCGCGTGCTGCGGCGCGGCGGCCTGATCGGTGCCGTCGTGGTCGGTGTCACGCTGCTCATCGGGTCGATGCTGGGCGGCGCGGTGCGCGACGCGGACCGGGTCACCGTGCCGGGCCCCGGCGAGCCGCCGCGCAACGAACTGCCGGGCTCACCGCTGCCCCAGGACCCCGCGAAGAAGCGCAAGGAGCGCCAGTCGCAGTCCCCGTCCGCCTCGACGGGAACCCCGACGCGGGGCAGCTCCGCCACCCCCACGCAGGGCGCCACGGCGCCGGGCACGGCCACCCGGGAGACGGGCACGACCGGCTCCACGGGGGCGGGGCGGCCCAGTCAGCCGCAGGGCAGCAGCACGGCGGGGCAGGCCCCGCCGCAGCAGTCGGCGCCGCAGCAGCCGTCGGCCACGACCGCGGGGCCGTCGTCCAGCGGCGGTACCGGCGGCAGTTCGGGCGGTGCGGGTACCTCCGGCGGCGGCACGAGCGGTGGCGCCGAGGAGAGGCCCCGCGGCCTGCTGGGCGGCGTACTCGGCCGCTGAGCGAACCGGAGCTCCCCCTGCTCCTCTACGCCGAAGGGGCCCCGCACAGCGTGTGTGCGGGGCCCCTTCGCCGTACGGACGCTCAACGGCCCTGGGCGGCCAGTTCCTTGGCGGCCTCGGTGAGGTCCTTCGCGGTGTCGATGGCGCGCCAGTAGGCGCCCTGCGGCAGCGGGTAGCCCGCAAGGCGCTTCTCGCGGGCCAGACGCGGGAAGGTGGTGCGCTCGTGGTCGCCGAGGTCCGGCAGAAGCGCGGTGAAGGAGGCCGAGAAGACGTACACACCCGCGTTGATGAGGTACGGGGACGGCGGGGCCTCGATGAAGTCCGTGATGTGGCCGAACGCGTCCGTCTCGACGGCGCCCCACGGGATGCGGGGGCGGGCCAGGGCGAGGGTCGCGGTGGCGTCGCGCTCGGCGTGGAAGGCCGCCATCTCGCGCAGCGAGAAGCGGGTCCAGATGTCGCCGTTCGTCGCGTACCAGGGCTGGTCCGCGTGCGGCAGGTGCCGGGCGGCGTACTTGAGGCCGCCGCCCCGGCCCAGCGGCTCCTTCTCGACGACCGTGCTGACGTTCAGCGGGAGGTCGGCGGAGTCCAGCCACTCCTGGAGGACCTCCGCGAGGTGCCCGCAGGAGACGACGGCGTCCGTCACGCCCTCCTCGGCCAGCCAGGCAAGCTGATGGCCGATGATCGGGGTCCCCGTGCCGGGGATCTCGACCATCGGCTTGGGCCGGTCGTCGGTGTACGGGCGGAGCCTGGAGCCCTGGCCTCCGGCCAGGACGACAGCCTGCGTGGGCTTCAGCGTGGTCATGCTGGAAACCCTACGCGGCGCCGCGCGTCGGCCCGCTCAGCCGTTCTGGTGGGCGGCGGCCACGCCGGTCGCGAAGGAGGTGTCGCAGACGGGCCTCGCGTACGACTGGGCGCGGGTCGGGCCGTACACGCGCACGGCGGCGCGGCCGAGCGCGCGGGCGATCGCCGCGCAGTGCCGGGCGAGCGACGGGTGGCGGTTCACCTCCTGCTGGAGATGGGTGAGCGCGACGCCGGGGTTCTTCTCCTGGAGTTCCAGGAGGAGACGGTCGCGCAGGATGTCCTGCGGGGCGCGGGACTTGGCGGGCTTGGAGAGGTTGTCGGCGGATGCGGTGAGCATCGAGTCCGAGGAGTTCCCCGACCAGTTGACGCTGGTGACCGCGAGGGTCCCGGAAAGCACCAGCATCACGGGCAGGACGAGAGCGAGCGTGCGGCCGATGCGGCGGGCGGGGCCCCGGTGGGCTCGGCGCGGCTTCTGGGTGTAGTTGGCGGAGTGCGTCACGCGAGGAGCGTAGCGCTAGGTGATGATTTGGCGACATTTAGTCACCCGGTCGAGCGACAGGGAAGTGGGTTTCTCTGATGCGGTGTTGACGCCCTCAGGTGAAATGACCGATGTGCCGGGGTATTTGTCGACAACGAGAGGGTTTCCGGGGTTTCTCCGGGAGTCCGGTTGGGCGTACGCGAAGGGCCCCGCACGCGGCGTGCGGGGCCCTTCGGGAAAACGGGGGAGGCCGGGCGTCAGTCGCTGAGACGCTCGCCCGTCGACGTGGAGAACACGTGGGTCTCGCCCGGACGCGGCACGACGTGCAGCTGGGCGCCCTTCTCCGGGACCCGGCGGCCGTTCACACGGACCACGAGGTCCTTGTGCTCGCCGCCGACCTCGGCGGAGCCGTAGACGTAACCGTCGGCGCCGAGCTCCTCGACGACGTTCACGGAGACGGCGAGGCCGGCCGGGGCGTCCGCGGTCTCCTTCGAGAGGGACTTCACGGCTTCGCCGTCCTGCTCGACGATGTCGAAGTGCTCCGGACGGACACCGACGGTGACCGTGCGGTCGCCGCGGTCGGCGGCGGCGGACAGCGCCTCGCGGTTCACCGGAACCACGGAGTTGCCGAACTTCACGCCGCCGTCGGTGATCGGGACCTCGACGAGGTTCATGGCGGGGGAGCCGATGAAGCCGGCGACGAAGAGGTTGGCGGGCCGGTCGTACATGTTGCGCGGCGAGTCGACCTGCTGGAGGAGCCCGTCCTTCAGCACGGCCACGCGGTCGCCCATGGTCATGGCCTCGACCTGGTCGTGGGTGACGTACACGGTGGTGATGCCGAGGCGGCGCTGGAGCGACGCGATCTGCGTACGAGTCGACACGCGCAGCTTGGCGTCGAGGTTGGAGAGCGGCTCGTCCATGAGGAACACCTGCGGCTCACGCACGATGGCGCGACCCATGGCGACACGCTGACGCTGACCACCGGAGAGGGCCTTCGGCTTGCGACCGAGGTACTCGGTGAGGTCGAGGATCTTCGCCGCGTCCTCGACCTTCTGCCGGATCTCCGCCTTGTTGACGCCGGCGATCTTCAGGGCGAAGCCCATGTTGTCGGCGACGGTCATGTGCGGGTAGAGCGCGTAGTTCTGGAACACCATGGCGATGTCCCGGTCCTTCGGCGGCAGGTGCGTGACGTCGCGCTCCCCGATGCGGATCGCGCCGGCGTTCACGTCCTCGAGCCCCGCGAGCATGCGGAGCGAGGTGGACTTGCCGCAGCCGGACGGGCCGACGAGCACGAGGAACTCGCCGTCCTCGATCTCGATGTCGAGCCCGTCGACGGCGGGCTTGTCGCCACCCGGGTAGATGCGGGTCGCCTTGTCGAACGTAACAGTGGCCATGGTGAGGGCCCCCTTCACCGGCAGGAACGTGCCGGACGATCCGAGTAGAGGGAGTGGTGTAGTCCACCTGAGTGAACTGCTCGTGACCGTACCCCGGGCTTCAGCGGTCTGTCAGTAGTCGCGGCGCCGTGACCTTCGAGGAAATTTTCGACGGGGGTACGGGCGGGGTTGGTTACACTGCTCGAGCACGTCCGGCGCACCTCCGGTGTGCATGCCTCCTTAGCTCAGATGGCCAGAGCAACGCACTTGTAATGCGTAGGTCGTCGGTTCGAATCCGACAGGGGGCTCCGCTGGAACCCCAGCTCAGATCGCTCTGAGCTGGGGTTTCGTTGTTCAGCGGATGCGGCGTCGGCGGCGGGCACGGGCGGCGCGGGTGTCGGGGGTCTCAGTTCTGGTCTCAGTAGGGCCGGGTTCCACCGGGTTGCTTCCCATACGAGGCAAGATCACGGACATGGGCGGCATGAAGGTCTCGCCCATACGGCGCATGGCGTCCTTCGACAGGTGAGACCGGCCCTTCACGTAGCGGCGAGTCTGGCTGATCTGGGTGTGTCGAAGAATTTCCATGATCGTGGGCATGTCCACCCCGAGCTCGTTGAGGATGGTGCCCGCGGTGTGACGGCTGCCGTCGTAGAGGCGACGGTCATCAATGCCCGCTTCGGCGAGCAATTCCTTGAACTCCTCCCAGTCCTCGCGCGGGTCCAGCGGCCGGCCATCTGGCCGCGAGAAGACGACGTTGTGTTCTTGCCACAGCACCCCTGCCTCGCGCCGCATCTCTTCCTGCGCTGCGCGGTGCTCAAGCAGGTACGGGATGAACGCAGACGGGATCGGGACCGGGTTTGTGCTCTTCTTCGTCTTGGGGCGGGTGAAGACGAGCCCGCCCTCTTTGCGCTTGGGGCAGGCTCTTGCGTGCTTCGTGCACGTCTTGGTACAGGGGGTCGGGCAGCCCCGTTTGTAGCCCTTGTGCCGGGTGCAGTTCGGCGGACACGGATCGAGGCGGTGGAGGCGTGCTCCGCAAGCGTGGGGGTCGTCGCAGCCGTGTCGCCAGGTGAGGCGCTGAAGCTGCCACTGCGGGTGGAACAGCTCCGCTTCCAGATCGACGTACGGCCAGCGCAGGCCGAGTGTTTCGCCCTGCCGGAAGCCCATGCCGACACCGACGATCCACCGCATGAACGTCGGTCGCCTCACGGCGGCTTCGAGGAACGCCTTGGCCTCCTCCTGGGTGAAGGGGTTCGCCTCGGTCTCATCAACGCTCGGGGGGTCCACGAGAGTGGCGACGTTCTCGCTAATCATGCGGCGACGGAGAGCAATCT
This sequence comes from Streptomyces sp. NPDC039480, assembly GCF_055597165.1. Lineage (NCBI taxonomy): Bacteria > Bacillati > Actinomycetota > Actinomycetes > Kitasatosporales > Streptomycetaceae > Streptomyces > Streptomyces sp. NPDC039480. Next base: position 125,764 of record NZ_JBVITX010000007.1, read on the forward strand.
TCAGGGCCCGGGACAGGATGCGGTGCACCTTCAGCACGTGGGAGGGGGCGTGCCCGGCGTCGAGCATGGCACGGTACATCCGTTCCAAGTGCTCAGGCTGAAGCTTGTCGATCCGGTGCTGCCCGATACCCGGAATGATGTCGTTGCGCGTCTTCGACCAGTAGTCGTCGAGGGATCGCGGCTTCAGCTTCAGGCTCGCGATGTCGGTGAGGTAGGTCTCCATCCACTTCGCGACGGTCGGCGCGCGCCCGGCCTTGGTAACGCGGCCTTGGTCGCGCTGCTGTTCCAGCTCTTTGACCTTGCGCTTGATCTCCGGCTCGGTCTTGGCTCGGCGGTGGCGCCGGTCGGGGCTGCCGTCGTTCTTCACGCCCATGGTGACGCGGCCGTGCCACCATCCGTCGGAGCCGAAGTAGATGGAGGACTCGTTGTTGGGTTTGCGGGGGCTCATGGGCTCCTCCATGCGGGAGGCGCCCCGAGCGGGAAGCTCATGGGCGCCTCAGGTCGTGCTCGGGTCAGTGGGGCAGCGGGGCGAGGCTGGCCACGTAGCTTTCGAGGTCAGAGCGCCGAATCCGTCGCGTGCGGCCCAACTTGATGTACTTCAGGGCGCCTTCGGCCATCAGCTCGTAGACGGTGGAGCGGCCGATGGCGAGTGCTTCGGCCGCCTCTTCCGGCTTGTACAGAAGTCGGTCGACGGGGGCAGCGATCGCGGTGCTCATCCGGGGGTGCCTCCTGGGTAGCTCGTTGATGCCTTCGCGGGTGAGCTCGGGCCGTGGCCCGTGTCTGTCCGAGGTGCGGATTTCTGCGTCATTGCGTCATCAGCGTCATGCGGTCCTCTGACCTGCGGCTTTGGGTGACGCGGTGGTGTGGGGGTGCGTCATCGGCGCGTCATGGGCTGCGTCATCCGTGACGCGGTCCATGACGCAGATGACGCAGGATGACGCAGGCTCGGCCGTCTGCGTCATGGCCGTATCCGCAGGTCGGGGGCCGTTTTTCCGTCCGTATGACGCAGATGACGCAGCGTCTTCCCTCTTAGGACAAAGAGGGGGTGGTGTCTGTGGTGGTGCGGTGCCGCTTCAAGCGTGAAGAAGGAGCCGCCTTCGCGGCGCGACCTTTGAGCGGCGGCAAGCCGCCGAACAGCAAGAGGAGCACGCCTCGCGGTGCCGGGTGCTCCTCTTGCTTGTCCGAACGAGCCGCGGTGGTCAGAACGCCCGCTTCTGCTCGTGCGGCGCCGGGGCTGCCGCGCGGGTCATTTCGAGGTAGCGGCCTTCGCTGGTGCGCCCGGAGTCGATGAGGACGCCCCGGGCGGCCAGGGTGGGCTGGAGGCGCTTGAGGCGGTCGGAGAGGACTTTTCCGGTGGTCGGCCATCCTTTAGGCAGGGGACGGAAGTCCTCGCCGCTGTAGAGGCCGCTGAGGCAGTGCAGCCACTCCGTGGACGTCATGCGCTGCGCCGCGCCCGGTTCGAGGCTGTCGGCGTGCTTGAGGACGGTCTGCGCAAGCAGGTCGCCCTCAATGACGTCGTCGTTGAGGTCGTCCAGGCTGGCCCGGTAGGCGGGCAGCGCCCCCAGACCGGTGGCCGCGTCGAGCTGGGCGCACAGGTGCGCGAAGTCCGCCATCCGTAGATCGGTCGGCGTCTCCGCCTCGGCTGCACGGACCTTGACCGTCAGATCCAGAAGCGAGCCAAGGACGACCGGCAGCACTTCGGCGTACTCCGCCCACAGTTCCGCCTCGGTGCGCCGCACCCGGGGACGCTCCAGCCGCAGCGGCAGGAGCCGTTCGGCAAGGTCGGGCCGGATGACGCCGACGTCGATACCCGTCAAGAGCAGGGGGCGACGGTAGCCGACGCGGAAGACGTCCCCGTCGGTGAACAGGGCGCGTTTGACGTTCTCGGCGCCGGTGACGATGCAGCACATCGCATCGGACAGGTCCGGCGTCATGTGGGAGAGGTTGTCCAGGGCGGTGACCCACCCGGCCGCCACCGCCGCGATCAGGTTCTCCTCATCCTTTGGGGCCCGGCGCAGATCCCCGCTCATGCCTTCGACGATCCGCACGAGCATGCGGCCCCCGGTGGACTTGCCCGCACCCTGCGGTCCGGTGAGGAACGGCGCGGGCACGGGCACGTCGGGCCCCAGGCAGCCGATGAGCCAGGCGATGGCCAGACATTCGGTCTCGGCGGTGGCGAAGTTGCACAGCCGCATCAAGAGGTCGATACCTTTGCCGTTGGTGTCTTTGGCCGGCAGGGGCAGTTCCCCGGTGAGCTGGGTGCGCCGCCAGCACACCTCACGCGGGTCGGGCACGGCGATGTCCCACCCGGTCGGGTGGATGCGCACGGACTGCCCGTCATCGCGGCCCAGGTCCAACCAGGTCGCCCCGTCGTAACCGGGGGCGACGCGGATGTGCACGGGCTGCACGTCCTCGGTGAGCGCGAGGGCTTCGATCAAGTCCAACGCCTCCTTCAATGCGGTGCCGTTGAACACGCCGCACCCGTCCCGGTAGAGGCCGACCATGAGCTCCTGGCGGTGGCTGCCGGTGGTGCCCTGGGAGCGGATCGGACGGGCCACGGGGTGGCCGTTCTTCTGCGCGTAGACGGTGCCGTCGGCGGTGCGGAAGTACCGGAAGTGGGATTGCGCGTAGTCGGTGATGACCTCGCGGGCCGGGTTCTTGTCGTCCTCGGCCATGTCACAGCCCCAACGCGTAACGGGCGTTGGCCCACGCATCCGTGCAGTGCCGGACGGTTTCGCCCTTGGCCTGCGCGGCGGTGAACAGCCGTCCGACGTGGGCGTCGGTGAGGCAGCCGCAGCGGCCGTGCGTGGAGAGCACGGCCAGGAAGGTGCGGTAGACGGTGGCGTGCACACTGCTGACGGCCTCGGTGATGCGCTGCTCGGCCATCGCGATACCGCGTTCCAGGTAGGTGGGCGTGCGGTGCGGGCACGCCCCGCCCCCGACCGGCGCGGACGCGGTGGCGGTGTGCGGCACCGGTCGGCCCATCGGGGCTGCCTTCGTGGCCAGTTGGCGCGCGGCGTCCGGCAGCGCGGTCATGGTGCTGGTACCGAAGCCGAGCCAGCGGGCGTAGGCCATGGTGGATTTGATGTCCACGCCGGGGCGGACCGTGTTGGCGGACGGCATCCGACCGAGGTAGAGCCAGTGCTCACCACGCGTGGTGGGCACGGTCTGCGTGGCGGGCAGGTGCTTGCGGGCCCACGCGATGGCGTCGGCGTGGTCCAGGTCCACCACCGTCAGGCCCGCCCCGCCGGGGTGGTAAGCGACCGCGCTTGCGCGCAGCCATGCGCGCCGCCAGGGACCGGAGGTGATGACGTCCGGGTCGGTGGTCGCGGCGGCCCATCCGTGGCAGGGACCGGGGCAGGCGCACGGCCCGGGGGTCTTCATGTTCGGCCGCCCGCCGCAGGCGTTGTCGGTGCAGCGGCGGCAGTTGCCGAACGGGACCTTGCCCGCCCGCAGCGGCATGGCAGGAATCTGTGAGGCCGCGAGGTCGAGGGCAGTGCGCAGGTGGTCTGTCCGAATGTCAGTCGGTTGGGTCATGCTGGGTGTCTCCAGTTCTGTGAGAAGTGCTGGTGACAAGGGCGGCCCCGGACTTTGCCGAGACGGGGGCCGCCCTTGGCGTTACGGCTGGTTGTGGGTCTTGGCCCACACGCCGCTCGTGCGGCTGTGAACGGTGCGCTGATCCTGGTGGACGGGCCCCTCGTAGTGGTGGTGGATCTCGGGGGCGGGCTTGGCCCGGCGGGCGAGGCGGGCGAGGGCGAGCAGGAAGGCGGTGGGGGCGCCGAAGACGAGGCCGCAGACGATCGGGTCGGCGAACTGCGAGACGTACATGAGCGCGCCCGCGGTGCCGCCGACCATGACGGTGGTGGCGCCGCCGGTGAGCAGGAGGACGCTGGCGTCGGTGGCCCCTTGGCTCATCGGGGGGCGTCCGGGCTGGGCGACGGGGGTGGTGTCGCGGTAGGCGTCGGCGATGATCCGTCGCGCCTCGGTTTCGGCCTGCGCTTCGCTGAGACCGGCGCCCGTGGCGCCTGCTTTGGGGGTGGTGGCGGGGTACATGCGGAATCCCTTCATCAAGCGTTCAGGGAGGCAGAGGCACCCCCTGCCGGGGGCGCTGTGGAGGGGGTTCCAGGGGGTTGACCTGCGGTGCCTCCCTGCCTCCCTGCACGATTATTCGTGCAGGTCAGGGCCAGGGAGGCGGGGTAGGGAGGCGGTTAGGGAGTTCTCCCTGCCTCCCTGGCCCGGAGCGGTCCGGCTCCCTCTAGTCGATGGGGGAAATGGAATCGTCCGCAGCGTCGTCCTCGGGACGGTTGGCCAGGGCCCGGCGGACGCGGTCGGCGCCCACAACCATGCGGCCGTCGGACTTGTACGGTTCGGCGTCGGTGCCGTGCAGGACGCGCTTGAGGTCGACGAACGACCACTTGCCGTAGGCGTCCGCGTCGAGCGCGGTGAGCCGCTTGAGAACGTCCTGGGTGAGCAGCCGCGGGGCGTCGCCGAACACGTCGGCGATGTCGGCGAGCGGGTCGCGCTGCTCGCCCCGGTCGATGGCGTGGAGGGTGGTGATCCCGTCGCGCAGTGCCTTGGCGCGCTCGGTGATGGCCTTGGCCGCGTCGTCGTCGAGGTAGTGCGTGCGCACCGTGATCGATGACTGGCCCTGCGGGATGGCGATGCCGTCGGAGGCGACGACCAGGGTTCCCCGGTCCAGTCCCGGACGCAGCAAGTTCGGGGCGGCCCCGCCGTCAACGGCCTTGTCCCCGAGGGCCATGCGGGCCTGCTGCTCGGTGCCCAACGCGAGGGAGGCGCGGGTGTGGGCGCCTTCGCGAACCAGCTTGGGCAGGTTCTCGTTCGTCGGGTCCTGAGTGCCCTGCCACATCAGCACGTTCACGGCGCGGCCTTGGTTGTGAATCTTGCGGACGGCCATGAAGTATCGGGACTTGGCCTTCGAGCCGCCGTAGGGCCGCTTGTCGTCGCCGATGGCCGGGCACATGAACGCCACCTGCGCTTCGTCGACCATGACGATGAGCGGCGGGAAGGTGGTGCCGGGCGGGGCTTGGATGCGGCGGTTCATCTCCTCCACCGCGCCCTCGACCATCTCGGTGACCGCGATGACGTGCTCGTCGGTCGGGCCTTGGATCAGCGTGGAGGCGAGGCCGTCGAACATGGCCCAGTCGCCCACGCCCTTGAGGTCGCCCATGAGGAACTGCACCGACTTGTCGAGCGCCAGCCACAGGGCGAGCGAGCGCAGGGCGACGGTCTTGCCCTGGTTGGACAACCCCGTGATCAACAGGTGGCGCTGATACAGGCTGAGCGCGGCGGCGTCGCCGCGCAGGTCTTGGCCCCAGGGGGCGCGGCCTTTGGTGTAGTCGGCGGTCATCGTTTCGTCGGTGACCAGGGGAGATGGGCCGATCGGCTCATCCAGCGCACCCGAGTCCGCGATCCACAGCCGGACGGTGCGGGCGGCTTCGGGGATGGTGATGAACACCTCGTGCTCGTGTCGGGTCAGGTTCTCCGCGAGCTTGCGGCGCCGTTGCTGCACCTCCACCGTGGAGACCCCGGACGGCAGCATGACGTCGACTTCTACGCCGCATCCGGCGATCCGGATCGGGCCCAGCATGGCCGCGCCGGCGTCGCCCATCTCCTTGATGGCGTTGCGCAGCGCGGACACTCCGAGATCCCGCAGGGCCTTGACGACGATCGAGGGCGTGATGGGTTCACCCTCGCCCGACCGGACATTCGCCGGAAGGGCCCAACTCGGCGCGGCCTGCGAATGACGGCCCACACTCCACAGCGCGAGCAGCGCCAGCAACGGGCCCACCCGCAGCGCGGGCCCCCACACGACGGAGACGATGGTGATGAGCAGGCGGATGAACTCGATGACCGCCATCAACGGCGTGAGGACGTCGCCCACGTCCTCGTTCGCGATGGCCAGCACCACGCCAAGCCCGACGAGTGAGCCGATGCCCGCCCCGGTACCGACCGCGAGCCCTTTGGCGACATCGACGGGGGAGTGGAGCAGGTCCATGCGGCGGCGGTGCCGCGCCTCGCGGAAGCGCTGCAGCCGCTCTTCCCACTCCGCGGCGACCTCGTAGTTTCCCGCGGCTTCAGCGGCGCGCAGGAGGCGTTCGTAGCGGGCACCCGTGCGGCCGTCCCAGGCGCGGCGGGTCACGATACGGGTGCCGCCGATCACGTACATGCTGTGGCGGACCGCCACCCTGCCCGCTTCACGGGTGCGTTCGTCGATGACGATCCGGCGCACCGCTCGTCCGGAGCGCACCCACAACGGCACGGGCGCAGCCGGGGCGGGATCGGGGACGACGGTGAGGTTCGGGCCGGGTTCGGTGGTGGTGGGCGGGTCGGGGTTCTTGTGCAGGGGAACGACGTTGCCGCTCATGAGGAATGAGCTCCTGACTGCCCCACACGCGGGGGCGGGAAGGCGAGGGGCCCGGGGTGGCCAGTCCGCAGCGGACGGCCGCCCCGGGCAGTCGAGACGAGCGAGCGCGCGTCACGCAGTAGGCGTGGTCACCACCAGCGGGACGGCTTCTTGGGCGTGAGGACGGGGCAGCCGCTGACCATGTGGGACACGCACTGCGGGCAGTCCTCGTTCCACTTCAAATGCCTGTGATGGCTCTTGTCGTAGGCGTGCTGCCAGCACTGCGGGCACTCGCCGGGGGGCACCGGTTTGACGGCCATGGTCACCACCACCCCGAGGACTTCTTAGCGGCCTTGGCCTGCGCGTTCTCGTCCACGATGCGCTGCCGCTCGGTCTGCAACGCGATGATCTCCGCGTTCAACCGAGCCTCGGCGGCACTCCAGGTGGTGTCGGCCTTGTTGTCGGCGCGGTCGGTGCTCTTGTGCCGCACCACCGCGACGGAGCCGCTGGTGGCGGCGGCCAGGATGGCCCGGCGCTCGCGGCCGTCCAGCGGCCACAACTGCCGCTGCCGCACGGCTTCGAGCATGCGGGTGGTCTGCCGGATTTCGCGGTCCAGGCGACGCGTGTCAGGCTTACCCATAGATCTCTCCTCAGCGGGGAACGTGCCTGATCAGGGAGTAGTCATGCGGGCGCGGTCGGCGCAGAGCACGCACATACCGAGCGACGTCGGCAGGCAGTAGCTGTAGACCACACCGCAGACCGGGCAGGTGCGGCGGGCGAGCATCGCCAACGCCAGCGCCCCACACCTGCGCGAGGTCATCGGCCGCACCGGAAGCGCGCGGTCGACGCGGTAGAGGTAGGCGATGGCCGCGCCGGACTTGCGGCGGCGCGAGCGGCGCATGAGCTGCGCGACGATCGGCTGACCGCCCGGACGCAGACCCCGCGCCCGAAGCTGCCGGCGCGTGGCCAAGCCCTCGGGGGCGAACTTCCACGGGTAGGTGGGCAGGCCATAGCGCACGCCGGAGGGGTCGTAACACTTCGCGTACGCGGTGGGCATCACGCCACCGCCTTCGCACGCTCCGCCCGCAGCGCCTCGCGCAGCACGCGGGCATTGGCCGGCGAGGTATGGACCGCACGGCGGATGCCCTCACCGGTCAGCTTCGCGTCCGGCCAGTCGGCCGTCACGGCGCGCGCCTCGACGAGCAACTGCTCCGGGGTGCGCTTGGGGCGGGTCGACTTCGCCACCGCCGGGACACGGCCCGTGGCGCGGCGCGGTCGGGCCGACTCCGCTGCCACCGCGCGGGGCTCGATCGGCGCGACCGGGGCCGGATCGATCGAAGGCGCGGGCTTGAGGGGGAGGGTCGACTTCAGGAACCCGACCGGCACGGGGTCGGGCATTGGGACCCGGTCCACGGTCACCTGCTCCGGGGTCGATACCCCGAGGTCAGCCATAGACCGATTGCTCACGATCCCGGTAGATTCCTCCGCATTTGCGATCGGTGTGGGCACCGGGTCGGTCGGGCCCCACACGGGAAGCTCCCAGCGGGCCGTGACGGGTGCCGTCACGCTGGTCAGCGCCCTGCCCGTCTCCTCACCTTTGCGGGCCGTCTCCAGCGTCGACCACGCCCCGGACAGGGTGCGGGCGGTCTTGGCCTGGACGCGTGCGACGCGTGCCCCGGCCGCCGTCACGGCCATCAACCGCGTCTCCTCCGTGGCCGCTTCCGCCCGCAGACGGGCGCGGGCCACGGCCGCTTCGTCGCGTGCTTCCTGCTGGATGCCCTGGATGGCGTCAAGCGCACGGGAGGTGAGCGCGGTACGTTCCCACAGGCCGTGCACTAGCCACAGGGCCTTCGCGGCGAGCGGTAGCCAGGCCACGGCCAGCCACGCGCCGGAGTGCTCGGCACTGGCCGCGTGCGCGATGAGAACCCCGGAGGCCAGGAGGCCGAAGGACCAGCCGACTGCGGTCACGGCACGGTTGTGGTCGCCCTGCGCAGCGAGACGACGTTCGTAGGCGAGGGTGGCCAGCCATCCTCCGTCGATGCCGAGACCGACGATCAGGGCGACCGGCCACGGCACTGCCGTCCCGAGCCACATCACGACCACGGCCAGGGTGAGCACCATGGACACAGCCGTCAGCGTGACGGCCGGCAGTACGGTCTTCGCCTTCACAGCGCACCCCCGGCCGTGATGAGCGCGGCGACGATGAGCATGGCCCCGCCGGCGCGGGTCAGGTCGACCGCCCGCTTCAGGCCGGTGAACTTCTTGACCGCGATCCGGGAGAGTCCGGCGATGTCCCGTGCCCGCTGGTCCTGGGCGAGTTCGGCGGTGATCTCCTCAGCGCTCAGCGTCGCCCACAGCGGGAAGCCGTGCCGACCGCCAAGGTTCGGGCGCACCGACGACAGCAACAGGGCCGCCGCAGCGAGCAGCAACGCCATCCCCACAGCGCCGGCCACGCAGGCGGGCACCGACAGGGACGCGTCCTTGGCGACCGTCCACGTACCGGCCAGCAGCGCACCGACGAAGGCGCGCAGCAGACTGGTCTTGGTGTCGGTACGCGCGATCTCCGCCTTTACTTCGGCGTGCGCGGCCGTCAGATTCGCGTCGATGGCACTCACGCGCCCACCCCCATCACACCCGTGGCGGTCGTGTTGGCCAGCGAGCGGCGAGCGGCGAGCACCTTGCGGCGGGCCCGGCGGATGCGCCGCTCGTCGACCTCGTTCGGGACGCGGTCAAGGGTGATGATCTCCGCGTCCAGCAGCTCGATGCCCGCCTGAATGAGGGGCATCTCCCGCTCGATCGCGTCCAGCTCAGCGGCCGTCGGCTCGTCGCCGGTAACGGCGGCCTGAAGTGCAGCGATGTACTTCATGGGTCGTGTTCTCCCTAGCAGGTGGCAACGGCCCTACAGCGCCCCCGGAGTGTCCGCTCCGGGGGCGCGCGCCGTTGTGGTGGACGCCGCGCGGGGAAGTAGCGCGGCGAGGATGCGGGGTCTTCTACTCGTCGTCGGCGTCGGTGGAGGCACCGCCACCCATGACCACGTCGCCGAAGACGACACCGCCGGACACACCGACCTGGTCGCCCTGGACGATGTCGCCGCCGAACGTGACGTTGCTGTCGCCGAAGAACACGGTGCGGTTCTGATCACTCATGTGTTTCTCCTCGATGTGGGCCGGTCCTTCCGGCTCCCCTCTACGCTGCTCGTGCGAGACGAGCAACGGAGGCAACCGGCCGCAGCAGTCGAGCTGCGGAGTGGGTTGAAGTGCGCTGTACCGCGCACGGGACAGAACCCGTGCGCGCCCGCCCTCTTGCTTGCCGAGGTGGGGCGGACTGACCTCCAACCCATCGACCATCCGTGAGCAGATGGCTGGGTTGGGCACTCTGTTGAATTCTCAAGCGACTACCAGCGCGGGGCCCCGGTGAAGGCGAGCTATCCCGAACCGACTTGGCCAGAAGCAACCCAAAGAGGGCCGTCCCGACTCGCTGTCCCAGGACTGCGAGCGGCCTGAGAAGACAATGCACCCGTAGTCCTGGGACTGTCAACAGTCCTGGGACTGTGTTTCACTGGGACGCGTCGAGAGGAGTTCTGCGTGGCACCCAAGTGGCGAGAGCTGGCGGACCGGCTTGCGGAGCGGATCAGGAGCGGTGAGTACGCACCTGGCCAGCAGCTTCCGCACATCCGGGAGCTGGTGGAGGCGGGCGAGGGATCGAAGTCCACCGTCCATGCGGCGTACAAGGCTTTGGAGGCCGAAGGGCTGGTGGTCTCGTCTCGCGGGCATGGCACCGTCGTGCGACAGCAGACCCCGTTGAAGCGATTGGGGATCGCTCGATACGACAAGGCCAAGTGGCGCGATGGCGACGAAGTCGCCTTCATTGCTGACCGAGTGGCGTCCGGCCGCGCCTATCGCAGGAACGAGCAGACTCAGAAGGTCAGCCGCGTGAAGGCGCCGGCACCCGTAGCTGAAGCCCACGGGCTGCCCGACGGTGCTGAGGTCTATGCGCGTGCCCGCCTCGTGAAGGAGGGGACGCAGCCGACCCACACGCTGACCAGCTACTACCGACCCGAGCACGTCGAGGGGACACGGTTGGTAGACCCGACCCCGGGCCCTGCGGGTCGGGGCGGTGGCTTCCGCGTGTTGTACGACGCCGGGTACGAGATCGACCACATGAAGGAAGAGCTGTTCGCGCGTACCCCGACCGCGGATGAGGTTCAGCTCCTCCAGCTCTCGCCCGGGGAGTGGGTGGTGGAGCTGCACCGCACCACGTACACCGCAGACGGGACCGTGGTGGAGTACGCGATTGGGGTTCACGCGGCAACACGGTTCTCGTGGTCCTACGACTTCAAGGTGCCCGACTCGGCGAACGCGGAAGGCGAGAGCCAGTGATCTCTACGCAGGCGTGGGCGGACGCGCAACGGCTTTGGGATTTCCAGCAGATGGGCCATGAACCGCGCCCCTGCTCCGTGGCGGTCGGCCTCGGCAGCCATGACTTGGGGGTGGCCGACACCACGGTCGACCTGTACCGGCGCGGGATGATGCCGCTCATCGTCTTCACCGGGGCGACGAGTCGCACGACTCGCGAGCGCATGCCTCGGGGCGAGGCCGAACACTACCGAGAGAGGGCGATTGAGCTAGGGGTTCCTGCGGGCGCCATCCTCGTTGAGCCGCGCGCCCGGAACACGGGCGAGAACATCCGCTTCTCTCGTGCTCTGCTCGAAGAGCGGGGCGTTCCTGTCTCGTCGGCCCTGTTGGTCAGCAAGCCGTATGAGGAACGGCGGGCCTACGCCACGGCGCGGAAGCTCTGGCCCGAAGTCGAGTGGGTGAGCGCGTCAACGCCCATGGGGTTTGCCGAGTACGTCGATTCGATCGGGGACGCGCGCCTCGTCATCGACATGTTGGTCGGAGCGCAACAGCGACTCATGGTGTACCCCCGGCAGGGGTTCATGATCGAGCAGACGGCCCCCGAGAATGTTGCGGCGGCCTATGGGCGGCTACGCAACGCAGGCTTCACCAGCCGGCTCTTGCCGGACAGCGTGACCGGAGGTTAACTGCCGACGCCCCCTCTTGGCGCGACAGAAACTTCCCTGCTCAATCAAGGCCCGCGCTTGGCATGGGCACGCGTCGCCTCTGCGGCGCGGCCTGCCTCCTGGGCCTATCCGCGCTCGGCGGCTACGGGCAGAAGGGGAAAACATCCTCTGCGATCGGGGCGGTCGGCTCCACCGTTAATCGCAGCCCCTTGGGGTGGGCCTCTACGATCATGGCCTCAAGGTCGTCTTCAGCGGACAGGTCCCCAGACTGCCCGAACCGCCGGAAGCCTGCGGATCCATGATCACTCGCCCCCGAAGTAGCTCCGCCCGCCGCTCCACCGACCTCATGGTTTGGCGTTCGACCCGTGAAGACTTGAACATAAGCTCCTTCGCCGCGTCGTTTCTTATGTCAGCATGACTGGGGAAGGGGGCAAATCTTGGAACGCAGCGCCTACCGAGATAAACGCGATGTAATCCGCGTTTCCAACGGCACGCTTATCGAAAGAGACCCGGAAACTAATGCTTTTTGGGCCTCGTTGCACGACGTCGCAGGCGTGACCCTAGATTCCCTACGGGAGGGCATGCAGGCCGCAATGGGTGAACAGAAGAGGGCGGAAGAGGGTGAGTTTGACGTTTTAATTGAGTATGAACCGGAAGATTTCAATTTGCTGAGTGACTGGGAGTTAAAAAGACTCCAGCGGGGCGATCATCTTTCGCAGATTCGCACAACTTCGCTGATTTTCACGCTGGAGGAGCCCGGCCTGCGTTTACACCTGGGGGTAGACTTCCCGTATACGGATAGAAAGGAGAGAATGCTCGATCGTGCGGGGGAGTATATACGCCATTCTCTAGGGGGCGTCGAAAGCGTCGAGTATTGCGCGGGGGCGAAAGATGCTCCCGCATGGACCATCATTGTCGCTCCCCATCCACACCTCACTGTGGCCCGTTGCGTGGAGATCACCAAGTGCATTGAGTCGCTACTTCGATACGAAAGGATGGACCCGGACGCGCCTGAAGGGGCAATTGCTTTGCTTCTGGCCGGGCATGCGTCATTCCTGATCGGAAGGCTGGAAAACTCCTGGCTAGAGGCGAAGCAGAGCTATGGAATTTCCGATAAGGCGCAGAAGCACGAGTTCGCTTGCGACGTTACTGCGTTCGCTAATTCGACATCTGGAGGCCTGATTGTCATAGGGGTAAAAACGAACAGAGATCAGCGTGGGCGCGATATTATTGCTGACTTCACACCCTGCCGGGCCGGTTCGATCAATGTGCAAACATATCAGCAAGCTGTCGCAGACAGAGTGGTTCCGGTTATCGAAGGGCTATCGTTTAGCGTCGTAGAGATGGTCGATGGTGATCTTCTGGTGGTTCAGGTGCCACCTCAAGAGGAATCGAGAATGCCCTTCGTGGTGAAGGGGGGCGTGATCGATGACAGTGATTGCAAAATTCGAACCACCTCCTTCTCGATCCCGGTTAGGAGAAATTCTGGCAAGGAGTATATGAGCCCCGAATGGGTGCATTCACTTTTGGTGTCAGGGCGAGCTTTCCTAGCACACAGGGCGATGAGTGCCCAGAATTCGCCGAAGAGCGACGAATGAGCACGGACGCCTACGACGGACCAAGAGCGCAGGTGATCGGCGCTACCTCCGAAGCGGCACTCCCACCAAAGTTGCTTCGGGCCCACGAGGCCGTGGTCTCAAACCTGGTCTCAAATGCGGTTCATTTCGGGGTGGTCCGCTGATGTCCGGCGACGTCCGGCATCCCTCCTGACCAGGACCGCAAGCCCCACCGTGGACAGCCCCAGACGCCCCCGGACCAAGATCCAACAACTTGTAATGCGTAGGTCGTCGGTTCGAATCCGACAGGGGGCTCTGTATGGCGAAGGCCCAGGTCACCTTTTGGTGGCCTGGGCCTTTGGGGTTTTTGAGGGGGGTAGTGGTCAGCGGGTGACGGCTCCCGTTGCCTTGCTTGTGGCGGTGCCGTTGTGGTGGCCCGGGCGGTGGGCCGTCACCTTGATCGTGATCTTCTTGCCGTGCTGGGCGGTCTTCAGGGGCAGGGAGGACTTGGTGGCGCCGGTGATCTTCGTTCCGTTTGCGTACCACTGGTAGGAGTACGTGCTCGGGGCGGGCGACCAGGTGCCCTTCGTGGCCTTGAGGGTCTTGCCGACCTTCGGGGTGCCGCTGATCTCCGGCTTCTTCGTGGCCTTCGGTGCGGTGCCCTTGGCGATCGTCACCGGAGCGGAGTTCGCGGAGGCGGTCCGCGAGGCAGCATGGGCGGTGACGGTGACGGACAGTTTCTCGGCCAGGTGCTTCGACGGGATTTTGTATGTCGAGGCCGTGGCGCCTTCGATGGTCTCGCCGTCCGCCTTCCACTGGTAGGTGTACGAGGACGGGGTGGACGACCAGGTGCCGGGGTCGGCGGTGACCTTGGAGCCGACGGTGGCGGTGCCCGTCACCTTCGGGGCGGTGGTGTTGCGCAGCTCCGGCTCGGTGACGGTGAAGGTTCCGCGTTGGTACTGCCCGTTCGCGTAGACGCTGACGTCCCAGTCGCCGGCGGGGATGTCCGTCAGGTCGAGCGTCGCCTTCAGTGTGCGGTTGTCGGCCGACACCGACTTCGTCTTCGCCGTGAGGGTCTTGCCCGCACGGGTCAGCTTGACCGTGAAGTCGGGGTGGAGGGCGGTGCCCGTCACCGTGAGCGTGGGCTTGGTGCCGCTGGGCGCGGTGGTGGGGGTCACGCCGGTGACGGTGACCTTCTCGCCGCCGCAGCGGGCGAACGAGCACTTGAGCGTGGCGCGGTAGGCGGTCTTGCCGGCCTTCTCCGGGAGGCCGAGGACCAGGAGGGAGGGCCTGGTCGGTGCCGACGCCGACTCGTGCACTCCGCAGACGTAGCCGTCCGGGATGTACAGGGAGCAGCCGTTGGTCCACTTGTTGTCGTAGAGCGCGGGGACCGCCGTCGTCCCGGCACCGGTCGTGTCGGTGATCTCCGTGTCGAACTGGTCGCCGTCGACGGTGGGCAGGACCGCGCACACCGCGGTGCGGGACTCGTCGAGGGTGCCGGTGATCGGTCCGTAGCCGTAGGCGACGGAGGGGACCTTGGCGCACTCGGCGGCGGGGCCGTCGGCGGTGGCGATGCGGAGCGCGTCGAGGCGGTACTCGGGTGCCGCCTTGAGGTGGGACGGCACCTGGACGAGGACCTGGTGGGTGGTGCTGCCGGTGGCCGCGCAGGAGCGGTTGCGGAACGAGCACTCGGGGGTGCCGTCGCCGCCCATGACGGCGACGTTGGCGGTGCCGAGGGCATCGCGTACGTCGACGTGCAGGACGTCGGTGTCGGCCGCCGTGGTGACCTGGTGGCAGCGGATGCTTCCCGGGGCGCCGTACGCACCCTTCACGTAGGGGCCGCCGACCTTCGCGGCCGTCGTCTTCGCGCAGCCCGCGGACGACGCCGTCGACGTCACGTCGCGGCGCGTCAGGGTGTACTCGGCCGGCTTGTCGCTGCCGGTGACCAGGACCGTGTGGGCCTTGCCGGGCGTCAGCGAGCAGACCGTCCAGCCGTCGGTGGTGGCGTAGCGGTCGCAGACGCGCTTGCCGGTGGAGTCCAGCACGGAGAACTTGGCGGGGACGGCGCCGGAGGTGGCTGTCAGATGCAGGAGCTCGGCCCCGGTGTGGGCGTCCGCCGGGATCGTCAGGCAGTGGGAGAAGGTGCCGCCCCCGGTGGCGAGGGTGGCCTTGGCGCCGTCGGCGGAGAAGCTGCCCGCGGGCAGGACGGGGCAGTCGTTCCCCGCGTCGGTGCGGTGCACGGCGACCGTGTACGGGCCGGTGCGGGGGGTGCCGTCGGCGTGGACGAGGGCGCGGTAGGGGGCGGTGCCGGTGAGAGCGCAGTCGCCTGCGGCGAGCTCGTCGCCGGAGCACTGGGCGGTGCCCTCGCTGTCGAGGAGCTCCGCGTCGGCGTCGACCCCGGAGCCGCCGAGCGCGGTGAGCACGGCGACCCGGGCGTCCTTGGGCGCGGCCAGCTCCAGGCAGTCGTACTGTCCGGCCGTCCTGAACTCGCCCCGGTGCGTGCCCATGTCCGCCTTCGCACAGCCGCGTCCGGAGGCGCGGTCGAGGACGATCAGGCCGCGCGGGCGGGTGTGGAGGGGGGACGCGCCGCCCAGGACGGCCGTGTAGGTGCCCGCGGCGGGCAGGCGGCAGCCTTCCTCGGTGGTGCGGCAGACGGTCTTGCCGGAGCTGTCGTACACGCGCACGGGTTCGGTGGTGCCTTCGCCGTCGACGGAGTCGATGAGGTGGCGGCCCGCCCGCTCGGGGGTGACGGTGAAGCAGGACGTCTTGGTGAAGTCCTGGGGGTCCAGCGGACCGTAGGGCCGGACCGGCGAAGAAGGGCAGCCTTGGGGGGCGTTCAGGCGGCGGACCTGCACGCCGTACTCGGTGGGGAACCCCGCCTCGGTGCTCGTGACGCGGGACAGCACGCGATACGGGCTCCTGCCTGCCAGGACGCAGCTGTTCTCGTCGTCCTCGGACGTGCAGACCCGGGCGCCGGTGGCGTCCGTGATCCATGCGCTGGAGTTGTCGTGGGCCTTGGTGCCGTGCGTGAGCAGGATGCGGTCGCCGGGCTCGGCATCGAAGGGCTGGCAGTTGATCTCCAGGGGGCCGCCGACGGTCCGCGTGGCGGCCGGCAGGTCCCATGAGGTGCCGACGGATCCGGCACAGCCGCGGGTGCCGTTCAGCGGCACGACGGTGACGGCGGTCTTCGCGTCCTCGAAGCCGTTGTTGACCACCTTCAGGGTGTAGTCGCCGGCGGCGGGCAGGTCGCAGCCGCTGCCGGTGCAGTCGATCTCTGTCCCACCGGAGTGGACCTGGGTGTACGACTCGTCGCCGCTGTCGGTGAGCGAGATCCGGTGGAGTCCCGCCTCGGTGGCGGTGAAGGTGTAACAGGTGGACGCGTCGGGGGCGACCGTCGCCCTGCCGACCGCGTCGCCCGGGTCGCCGAACGGGGCGAGGGCGAGGGGCGCGCACTCCGTTCCGGCGGCGTGGGCGGCCGTCGCGGGCAGCGCGGACGGTATGAGCACGGCGAGGAGTGCGGTCAGGGTGAAGAGCACCGCGGTGGACACCGCGGGTCGCGTGGATCTCGCGGGTCTCTTGGACCTCGTGGATCTCGGACAGGGACGTGGTTCAGGCATCGAGCCCCCCCAGGCTGTACGGACGTTCCGGATCGGTCGATCGGGATCGGGACCGGGTGATCGTGGCACAGGGGTGTGTCAACGGGCCTGGAGGGGCGGCGGCCGGTTTCAGATGTAGGTGCTCAGTGGCGGCCCGCCAGGCGGTCCGCCCATTGGGCGAGGCGGGAGGATTCGGTGGTGTGGGTGGTCAGTTCGCGGTGGTCCGCCGCGTGGTACGTGGCGTACATGCCGTGGACGCCGAGCCACCGGAACGGTTCCGGTTCCCACTTGCGGACCTTGTGGTCGACCCAGGGGAGGGCCGTGAGGTCGGTGGGGCCCGCCTGGCCCGAGTCCTGTTGGACCAGGTCGCGCAGGGTGCGGGCGGCGAGGTTGGCGGTGGCGACGCCGGAGCCGACGTAGCCGCCCGCCCAGCCGAGGCCCGTGGCGCGGTCCAGGGTGACCGTGGCGCACCAGTCGCGGGGCACGCCGAGGACGCCGGACCAGGCGTGGGCCACCCGGACGCCCGCGAGCTGGGGGAAGAAGCGGAGAAGGACGGCGTGCAGGGCTTCGACCGTGGGCTGCTGGGTGCGGCCGTCGTTGTCGGTCTTCGAGCCGTAGCGGTACGGGACGCCGCGGCCGCCGAGTGCGATGCGGCCGTCGGCGGTGCGCTGGGCGTACATGTACGCGTGCGCCATGTCGCCGAGCGTCTCGCGGCCCTCCCAGCCGATCGACTCCCACTGGGCGGGTGACAGGGGTTCCGTCGCGATCATCGAGGAGTTCATGGGGAGCCAGGTGCGGCGCTGGCCCTTCAGGGAGGCCGTGAAGCCCTCCGTGCAGCGCAGGATGTAGGGGGCGCGGACGGTGCCGTACGGGGTGACCGCGTGCTTCGGCCTGATCTCCGTGACCGGCGTCGACTCGTGGATCGTGACGCCGAGGGCCTCCACGGTGTCGGCCAGGCCCTTGACCAGTTTCACCGGGTGCAGGCGGGCGCCGTGCGGCGTCCAGGTCGAGCCGACTGCTCCGGCGACACGTATCCGCTCGGCCGTCTCGCGGGCGCCGTGCAGGGTGCGGTCCTTCTCGCCGTACGAGAGTTCCGTCTCGTGGAAGGCCTTGAGGCGGGCCAACTGCGCCGGCGTGTACGCCACTTCGAGTACGCCGCCCCGGTGGACGTCCGCGTCGATCGACTCCTCGGCGGCGGCGCGGATCACTTCGTCGACCGTGTCGTTCATCGCCCGCTGGAGCCGGACCGCCGCTTCGTGGCCGTGCAGCTTGGCGTAGCGGTCGCGGCCCGCGATGCCGTTGTAGAGCCAGCCGCCGTTGCGCCCGGAGGCTCCGTAGCCGCAGAACTTCTGCTCCAGGACGGTGACGCGGAGGAAGGGGGCGGCCTTCTTCAGGTAGTACGCGGTCCACAGGCCGGTGTAGCCGCCACCGACAATGCAGACGTCCGCCGTGGCGTCGGAGGTCAGGGGTTCGCGGGCCGTGGGCAGGCCGTCGTCGGCGTACCAGAACGATATGCCGCCATTGACCGTGCCCGCCGCGTGGTGCGTGGTGTTCCCGTTGTTCGCGCTGCTCATGGGCGGACGTTACTGCGCAGGTGGGGGCCGTGGGCAGGGGTCGGGGCCGGGGTCCCGCGGGGCGGGTCGTCCGGCGGGCCGGGGGCCGGGTAGATTCCGATGCTTTGAGCGGTACGTGTCGAAACTGGGAGGGCTCAACTCATGGCCGTACACAAGGCCGGACGCAAGGCCGGGCGCGTCGCAGCCGCGGTGGCAGCGGTGGCGCTGATCGGGGCGGCCGTGTCGGCCTGCGGGCCCGACGACGACGGCAGCAACGACGGCAAGGGCGGCACCGTCAGCGAGAAGCCCGCCGAGAAGCCCACCGCGCCCGCGTCGGTGAAGGGCGGCGTCATCACCGTCGGTGATCCGAAGGCCAAGCATACGGTCAAGGTGTACGAGGACCCGCGCTGTCCGTTCTGCAAGAAGTTCGAGGACGGCGGGGCGCGGGCGCTGGTGAAGCCGGTGGCCGACGGCACGGTGAAGGTCGAGTACACGATCGCCTCGTTCCTCGACAAGAACCTCGGCGGCAGCGGCTCGGTGAACGCGGCGAACGCGCTGCGGGCGTCCGTGGAGGCGGGCAAGTTCCCGCAGTACCACGCCGCCGTCTTCGCCCACCAGGCTGCGGAGGAGACCGACGACGCCTACACCCCTGCCTACCTGCTGAAGATCGCCGACAAGGTCGACGGGTTGCGCGGCGGCGCCTTCGACAAGGCGGTCACCAACGGGACGTACAAGAAGTGGGTCGGCGAGGCGATGGACTCCTTCAGCAAGGACGGCATCCAGGGCACGCCGACCGTCTTCATCGACGGCAAGAAGTCCGGGGGTGAGGCGCTGTACGAGGAGGCGGCGTTCGCCAAGGAGCTGAAGGCGGCGGGTATTTCCTGACCCGGCCCTGACCCTGCCTTTCCAGGGTGGGGAAATCCGCGTGCGGCGTCCGCGCGTACGTCGGTAATGTCCCGTCCGTGATCGACATTCGCATTCCGGACGAGCTGGTCGAGTCGCAGCACCTGTACGCCGGGGAGCCCGGCCGGGCGTTCATCGCCGGGCTGCCCGCGCGCGTAAGGGAGTTCGTCGACCGCTGGGACCTGACCGTCGACGGCGACCCGATGCACGGCATGGCCGCGCTCGTCCTTCCCGTCGTGCGCGCCGACGGCACGCCGGCCGCGGTCAAGTTCCAGCTCCTGGACGAGGAGACCGAGGGCGAGCCGGTCGCGCTGCGGACATGGGACGGGGACGGGGCCGTGCGCCTCCTCGACCACGACGGCGACACCGGCACGATGCTGCTCGAACGCCTCGACTCCGCGCGGATGTTGTCGACGATGGCCGACACCCGCAAGGCCGTCCTCGTCCTCGCCGAGCTCCTCGCCCGGCTCACCGCGACCCCCGCACCCGCCGGCATGCGCACGCTCGCCGACATCGCGGCCGAGATGGTCGAGGAGCTGCCCGGGGCGCTGAAGTCGATCACCGACCCGGGCGAGCGCGCGCTCGTCGAGCGGTGCGGCGGCGCGGTGCGCGAGGTCATGGGTGAGGCCGGGGACCGGATGCTGCACTGGGACCTGCACTTCGAGAACGTCCTGGCGAGCGACCGCGAACCGTGGCTCGCCATCGACCCGAAGCCGCTCGCAGGGGACCCCGGCTTCGACTTGTGGCCCGCCCTCGACAACAAGTTCGACGCCGACGACGTGCTGTGGCGGTTCGACGCGATGACGGAGGTCCTCGGCCTCGACCGCGAGCGGGCCCGCGCCTGGACGCTTGGCCGCGTCCTGCAGAACACGCTGTGGGAGGTCCAGGACGGCCGCCCGCCTGTGGCCGACGACCTGGAGATCGCGCGGCGGCTGCTCGGCCGATGAGACCGCGTTGACCACGGCGGGCCCGCCGTGGCTTGCTGCTCCCATGATTCGTACCGCCACACCTGCCGATGTCCCCGTCATCCACGCGCTGGTCCGCGACCTCGCCGCGTACGAGAAGGTGCCCGACGAGGCGAGGGCCACCGAGGAGCAGCTGCGCGAGGCGCTCTTCGGGGAGCGCCCCGCGGCCTTCGCGCACATCGCGGAGGACGACACCTCCGGCGAGGCCGTCGGCTTCGCGCTGTGGTTCCTGAACTTCTCCACCTGGCGCGGCGTGCACGGGATCTACCTGGAGGATCTGTACGTACGCCCCGAGGCGCGCCGCGGCGGACACGGCAAGGCGCTCCTGACCGAGCTCGCGCGGATCTGCGTGGAGCGCGGTTACGAGCGGCTGGAATGGGCCGTACTCGACTGGAACGAGCCGTCGATCAACTTCTACAAGTCGCTCGGGGCGCTGCCCCAGGACGAGTGGACCGTGTACCGGCTGACCGACGACGCGCTCACGACGCTGGGGCGTGGCTAGGCAGTTCTCGTACGGGCCAGGCGGTTCGTCTGGAACTCCTCTAGAACTCGTCCACGGTGTGCGGCAGGAGAGGCGTGTGCAGCGCCGCGTCCAGTGCCGTCGCCGTGCCCGCCGTGTGCTCCGTCGCCAGGCCCGCGCGGACCAGGGCGTCGGTCTTCGTGCCGCCCAGGTAGCAGGCGGCCAGGTCCCGTACGTCGAGGGTGAGGTCCGCGGGGTCCTCGGTCCTCTCGTACGTACACCCGTCGGGGGTCGCCGTCAGGCGGTGGCGGCCCTCGTTGGCCGGGAGGCGGTCGTCCCGCACGTCGAGGACGACGTCGACCGGGGCCGCCCAGGAGCGGGACTCCAGCGCCTTGCGCACGTCGACGAGGCGGACCCACAGCGCGGGGAACTCGCCCGTGACGCGCACCTGGTCGCGGTCGGCGGCGAAGAGGTGCAGCGGGTCGTCTAGGGGGCGGCCCCAGGCGCGGATCTGGCCGGTCAGGTCGATCGACGCGAGGTAGCGCCAGAGGGCGGCAGCGGCGGCCGGGGTGTCCGCCTCCAGGTCGTCCAGGCGGACGAGGCCGGGGGCGTCGTCGCGGGTCTTGGTGCGGTAGATCGCGTAACCGGCCGGCGGGCCCGCGGGGTCGCCGAGGACGACGACGCGGGGCGGCGACAGCTCGTCGTCCTCCTCGTCCTCCGTCACCAGCCACTCCTCGCGCCACCACGCCTCGCTGCGGGCGATACGGCCGGCGCGGTCGGCGCGGGTGCGGTCGTAGTACGCCGCGAGGAGGTCGGGGGCGTCGGACGGGTCGACGAGCCGCAGCGGGCGCTCGTCCGGGGTGATGCGCAGGGCCAGCGGGCGCCGGGAGTCGATCTCCAGGGTGTGGCCGTGGGTGGCGGGACCGAAGCCGAACCTGCCGTAGATCGCGTCCTCCGACGCCCACAGGGCAGCGATCGGCGAGCCGTCCGCCGTCGCCTTCGCGAACAGCTCGGCGAGCATGCCGGAGAGCACGCCGCGGCGCCGGTGCGTCGGCGCCACGGACACGAACGTCAGACAGGGGCAGGGCAGTTCGCCGCCCGGCACCGACAGGGTGAAGGGGAACGCGGCGACGAAGCCGACGAGTTCGCCGTTCTCGTACGCGCCGACGCGGGTGCAGTCGCGCAGCAGGTCGTGGTGGTGCTTGCGCTTCTCCTCCTCCGGGGTCTCGTGGAAGACGAGATAGGCGAGGGAGAGCGCGTGGTCGATCCCCGCCTCGGGGATGTCGCGGAACTGGACGGAATCCGTAGCCGTAGCCATAGCCATATAACGGACGGTAGTTCCCGGAAGTCGTGCGGGCATCCGGATTTCGGGGCATTGGTGGGGGTGGGAGGCGGTCATCAGGGGATCAGGACGACCTTGCCCATCGTGGCGCGGGTCTCCAGCGCGCGGTGGGCCGCGGCCGCCTCCGCGAGGGGGTAGCGCTGCACGGCCGGTGTGAAGTGGCCGAGCGAGGCGGCGGTGAGGGCGGCGAGCTCCAGGGCGCGGACGGGGTTGTCGCCACCCGCCTTCCGCATCATCGCCGGGCCGAGGACGTTGACCTGCGTGATGCCGCGCTCGGCGAGCTCCGCGTCGGTGAACCTCAGCTCTTCGCCGTCGTGCGGGCCCTTGCCGGACCAGCCGAAGACGAGGTGGGTGCCGCCCGGGCCCAGCAGGTCGACCGCGGCCAGGCCCGCCTCGCCGCCCACTCCGTCGAAGACGACGGTGGCCGCGCGCCCTTCGAGCTCGTCCCGGAGGTACGCGCGGACCTCGTCGGGCCACGCCGGGTCGGTGTAGTCCACGGCGAGGTCGGCGCCGTTGGCGCGGACGCGGTCCGTCTTCTCCGGCCCGCCCGCCAGGCCGATCACCGTGGCGCCGCGGTGCTTGGCGTACTTCGTGAGGAGCGTGCCGATGCCGCCCGCGGCGGCGGGGACGACGGCCACGGAGTCGGGGGTCAGCTCCGTGAACTGCAGGATCCCCATCGTCGTACGTCCCGTGCCGATCAGGGCGACCGCCTCCGCGGCGTCCAGGTCGTCGGGGATCTCGTGCAGGCGGGACGCTTCGGTGACGACGCGCTCGGCGTAGCCCCCGGGGGCGAAGCCGATGTGGGCGACGACGCGCTTGCCCAGCCAGTGGGCGGGGGTTCCTTCGCCGAGTTCGTCGACGATGCCCGCGATCTCCCTGCCGGGGACGGTGGGCAGGGGCGGGAGTTCGGGCAGCGGGCCCTGGACGCCCTCGCGGATCGCGGTGTCCAGGAGGTGCACGCCGGCGGCGGCGACGCTGATCCGGACCTGGCCTTCGGCCGGCTCGGGGACCGGTGTCTCCTCCAGGACGAGGTTCTCGGCGGGGCCGAAGGCGTGGAGGCGGATGGCTCGCATGGTGGTGTGCTTTTCGGCGCCGGCGGGGGTGGGCGTGGGCATGGGCATGACCGCTCCTCGGGTGTGTGGTGGGGCGCTGTGCGCCGTTGATCGCGTACGCCCCTCACCCTTCAACCTGAAGTGGACTTGAGGTCAAGGGCCGACTTCGCCAGCGCGAGCGACACCGCCTCCATGGCGCTGTTGAACGAGACCTCGGACAGCAGTCCCGGAGCCGCCACCTGGTCGCCCGCCAGATACACGCCGTCGCCCCGGTCGATCGCGGGGCGGTCCCGCCAGGTGGTGCCGGGGCGGTCCAACGCGCCCGTACGGCCGTTCGCGACCGAGGAGCGGCGCCACGTCAGGCGCTCGCGCCAGCCGGGGTAGCCGAGGTCGAGCAGATGCTCGGCGCGGGCCACGCCGTCGGCCTTCGTCTCCTCGGGGGCGAGCGGAATCTGCGCCTGTACGAGCTGTTCGCCCTCGGGGGCGAGGGTGTGATCCTGCGCGGTGAAACGTTCGACCCAGCCGGTGCGGTCCAGGTCGGAGACGACGAAGGCGTCGCCCCTGCGGGTGCGGAAGGCCAGGTCGACGAGGGCGGTGCGGCCGCTCTCCCAGCGCAGGGAGTCGTCGCCGAGGAGGCGCCGGGCCGCTTCGAGGGAGGTCGCGACGATGACCGGGCCGTCCTGGGGGAGGCCGAGGTCGCAGAGGCTGTCGACGCGGTCCAGCGTCTCCGTGCGGACGCCCATGTTCCAGGCCAGCGCGGCCATGCGGTCGACGACCGAGCCCCAGCCGCCGCGCGGGTAGTGCGCCTCCGGGGGCAGCTTCGTGGCGCGGCGCAGGCGCTCCTGCACGAAGCGGGCGGAGAGCGAACCGGGGTCGTGGTGGAACGTCGCCACGGCGATGTAGTGCGCGGCGGCCTTCGCGCCCACCTCGCCGACCTGCTCGGTCGCCCAGCTGGTGAAATCCCGGTCCACGGGGGCCTGTTCCGCCTTGCGGCGCAGCAGCTTCAGCATGGCGAGGGGCGGCGTGCGGCGCAGGGCGCCGTTGTGGAGCAGGCGCAGGCGGGTGCCTTCGAGGGGCGGCAGCGGGGCGAGCGGGCCGATGAGGTCGCGCTGCTTCAGCCAGGCCCAGTGGGGGCCGCCGTTGTAGAGGGCGTGCGGGCCTTCGTTCGTCTTGTACGTGCCTTCGGAGGTGCGGGCGCGGCCGCCGAGGGTGTGGTGGGCCTCGCGGAGGGTTACGCGGGCGCCTGCCTCGGCGGCGCTGATGGCCGCGGTGAGGCCGGCGAAGCCGCCGCCGATGACGGTGATGTGGTTCTGCCGCGCGGTGGGCATGGTGTGGGCTCCCTTGACGGTGGGTCTTCATCCCTTGGACGGATGGGGGTGGCCTGGATGTGACATGACCGCTCGGTCCGGGGGCGCGGGACGTGGGGCGTGGGGCGTTGTCAGTGGCGGCGGGCACGATGGGGGCATGGCTCAGAAAGCGAAACCGACGCGGACGGCGCAGGCGGGGCAGGCGGGGCAGACGGCACGGGCGGTGCGGGTGGTGAAGGCGGCTCGGCAGGCCGAGGTGCGGTTGCCTCCGCTCCGGCCGTTCGAGGGGACGGGGCTGGAGCCCGACGGGGACTACGACGGGGTCGAGTTCCGTGACCTGGACCTCGGGGGGCAGGACGGCGGCGGGGCGCTGTTCATGGACTCGGCGGTGGTGGGGTGCGGCGTCGACGAGACACGGCTGGCGCGGGCGCGGTTCGTCGACTCCGTGCTGACGGAGCTGCGGGGAGTGGGGACGGACCTCGCGGAGGCGTCGCTGCGGGACGTGGAGATCGTGGACGCGCGGCTCGGCGGGGTGCAGTTGCACGGGGGCGTGCTGGAGCGGGTGGTGGTGCGGGGCGGAAAGATCGACTACCTGAACCTGCGGAAGGCGCGGTTGCGGGATGTCGTCTTCGAGGGCTGCGTCCTGGTGGAGCCGGACTTCGGGGCGGCTTCGTTGGAGCGGGTGGAGTTTCGGGGGTGTGTGGTGCGGGGGGTCGACTTCTCCGGGGCGCGGATGAAGGACGTGGATCTTCGGGAGGCGGGAGAGCTGGAGATCACGCGGGGCGTCGAGTGCCTCGCCGGCGCGGTGATCAGCCCGTCCCAACTCCTGGAACTCGCCCCGGCGTTCGCGGCGCAGGTGGGGGTGCGGGTGGCTGGGGTGGGGGAGTAGGGCTGGGCCTGGGTGTGGGTGGCCTTTCTCCGTCCTACTCCCGCACGGCGTCGCCGGGTGAACACCCGCCCGCCCGTCCCTGCTCCCGCACGGCGTTGCGGGGTGAACGGGTGGGTGGGAGGTATCCGCCGCGGAGCGGCGGGCTTGGGGCTCCTGCTCCCGCAGGACGTCGGGCCTAGGTGGTGCGGGGGAAGCGGGCGAGGAGGGACCAGATCGTGGGGTTGTCCGAGAGGGACTCGTGGAGGTCGGTCAGGTCGGCCACGAGGTCGTGGAGAAAGTCCCGGGCCTCCCGGCGCAGCTCCGTGTGGGAGAAGGTCAGCGGAGGCTCCTCGGGGTCCATCCAGTCCGCCTCGATGTCGACCCAGCCGAAGCGGCGGGCGAACAGCATGCGGTCCGTCGACTCCGTGAAGTCGAGCTCCGCGTACTGGGGGCGGGAGGCCCTGCTGCCGAGCGGGTCCTTGTCCAGGGTCTCCACGATGTCGCACAGCGCCCACGCGAAGTCGAGAACGGGCACCCATCCCCAGGCTGTGGACAGTTCCCGGTCCGCCTTGGTGTCCGCCAGATACACGTCCCCGCAGAACAGGTCGTGACGGAGCGTATGGACGTCCGCCCGGCTGTAGTCCAGCTGGGCGGGGTCGGGAAAGCGGCGGGAGAGGGCGTAGCCGATGTCGAGCACGGTTCGATGGTGTCATGGACCGGGCAGCGTGGGGCGTGCGGTGTGACGGTGCCACGCGGCTCAGGGCAAGAGGCGTTGTTCCTTTGCCACCGCCACCGCCCCCGCCCGCGTGTCCACGCCCAGCTTGTCGTAGATCCGCCCCAGGTGGGTCTTGACCGTCGCCTCGCTGATGAAGA
This sequence comes from Streptomyces sp. NPDC039480, assembly GCF_055597165.1. Lineage (NCBI taxonomy): Bacteria > Bacillati > Actinomycetota > Actinomycetes > Kitasatosporales > Streptomycetaceae > Streptomyces > Streptomyces sp. NPDC039480. Next base: position 151,623 of record NZ_JBVITX010000007.1, read on the forward strand.
GGGCGCGGGCGATCTCGCGGTTGCCGAGGCCCTGGGAGAGCTGGCCGAGGATGTCGCGCTCGCGGTCCGTCAGCGTCGGCTGCGGGGCGCGCATGCGGGCCATGACGCGGGACGCGACGGGAGGCGAGAGCGTGGTGCGGCCCTGGGACGCGGCATGGATCGCGGAGAAGAGTTCCTCGGGGCGCTCCGCCTTGAGGAGGTACCCCGTCGCGCCCGCCTCGATGGCGCGGGTGATGTCCGCGTCGGTGTCGTAGGTGGTGAGGACCAGGACGTGCGGGGCGGGGGGCGGGGAGGACGTGATGCGGCGGGTGGCCTCCACACCGTCGATGCCGTCGCCCAGTTGCAGATCCATCAGGACGACGTCCGGTGACAGTTTCGAGGCGAGGGCGACCGCCTCCTCGCCGGTCCCCGCCTCGCCGACCACCTCGATGTCGGGCGCGCTGTCGAGCAGGGCGAGCAGTCCGGCGCGTACGACGACGTGGTCGTCGCAGACCAGCAGGCGGACGGGACGGGGCGGGGTGGCGTTCACGGCTGGGTCTCCGACGGGCTCGACAGCGGGCTGGACAACGGGCTCGGCAGCGGGATCGACACGGACAGGACCGCGCCCTCGCCCGGCGCCGACTCGATCGTCAGTGTGCCGCCGAGCTGGCCGGCCCGGGCGCGGATCGCGGGCAGGCCATGGCCTCGTACACCTGCCGGGGAGTCGGGACCGGGCGAGGGCGGCGGCGTGAAGCCGCGGCCGTCGTCCGCGACGTCGAGGACCACCTGGTCGTCGAGGAGGGTGAGGGTCAGCGCCGCGGTGGTGGCGTCCGCGTGTTCGCGTACGTTCGCGAGGGCGCCCTGCGCGATGCGGAGAAGCGCCGAACTGACCCGGTCGGGCAGCGGCACCGGCGTGCCCTCCGCGTGGAAGCGGACGGTGAGGCCCGCGTCGGACTCGCGTTCCGCGAGCGCCCGCAGCGCCTGCGCCACGCCGCCGCCGTCCGCGAGGTCGGCGGGGGCCAGGTCGTGCACGAAGCGGCGGGCCTCGGCGAGCCCGTGCTCGGTGATCGACTCGGCGGTACGGACGTGGGTGCGGGCCTTCGCCGGGTCCGTGTCCCAGAGGCGCTCGGCGGCCTGCAGCAGCATCTGCTGGCTGGACAGGCCCTGCGCGAGGGTGTCGTGGATCTCCATGGACAGGCGCTGGCGCTCGGCGAGCGTGCCCTCGCGCCGTTCGGTGGCGGCGAGTTCGCGACGGGTGCGGATGAGGTCGTCGATGAGTTCGCGCTGGCGGGCACCCTGGCGCTGCATGTGGACGAAGACGGCGGTGGCGACCGCGGCCCAGGCGGGCGGCGCGAGCAGCAGGTTCGGGTCGAAGCGGCCCGCGAGCTGCAGCTGGGCGACGACGACGAAGGCGGTCAGGACGGCCACCAGGAGCAGGGCGGCGCGCGGCGGCAGCGTCCGCAGGCCGGTGTAGAAGAGCGGCACCGCGCACCACGCGAAGCTCGGCGCGAGGACGACGAGCACGACCCAGACGGCCACGACGAGGATCAGCCAGGCGAGTCGGCGCGGCGCGGTGGGGCGGGCGCCGACGACGGGGCCGAGTACGTAGAGGAGCGCGAGGGAGAACGAGAGCGCGATGATCCACGGGGTGCGCGGTTCGCCGGGGTGCCGCATCAGGAAGCGGGTCAGCGACGAACCCAGGAGCAGGAAGAACGCCGTGTGCATGACGGCCGCGAGCCAGCGGGCGTCGGGGTCCGGCGTGCGGGGGTCGAGCCCCGGCCTGCGCTCTCCCACGGGGCGCCTCCCTTTCGTACTGCCGTCGTGTCCGTAGCGCTGTCGTGTCCGCACTGCCGTCGTGCGGGCGCTGAACTGGGCAAACACCCTCATTGTGACCCGGTGGGGCCACGGCGGGGTCAACCGATCGGTTGACCCCGGTGTCGGCCGAGTCGCGCGCGGCTGCGAGCCGGTACGTCGAGGGGTGGGCCCCGGAGACGGCCGGAGGATTGATGGCAGAGGGAGACGAGCCCCGCCGGAGCTTCGTCCCCCAGCCCCGCCCCGCCCCGTCACTTCGCCCCTAGGAGCCCCCGATGCAGAAGCTCTCCCGCCGCACCCGCGTCCTCACCGTCGCCGCCACCGCCGCCGTCCTCGGCGCCGGCACCTTCGGCGCCGTCTCCGCCACCGCCGGCACCCCCGACGCCGCCACGAAGGCCGCCGTCACCGCCGACGCGGGCAACAAGAACCTGACGCAGTCGACGCACCTCACCGTCGCCGCCGCCACCAAGGCCGCGCAGGCCACCCTCGACGCCGCGAAGAAGGAGAACCAGCGCGTCTCCGTCGCCGTCGTCGACCGCAACGGCAACACCATCGTCCAGCTGCGCGGCGACGGTGCCGGGCCGCAGTCGCCCGAGTCCGCCGTGAAGAAGGCGTACACCGCCGTCTCCTGGAACGCGCCCACCTCCGAGCTGGTCAAGCGCCTGGAGCAGGCCCCGAACCTGAAGGACATCCCCGGCACCCTGTTCCTCGCGGGCGGCGCGCCGGTCACGGCCAAGGGTGCGCCCGTCGCGGGCATCGGCGTCGCGGGCGCCCCGAGCGGCGACCTCGACGAGAAGTTCGCGAAGGCGGGCGTGGCGGCGCTCGGCCGCTGAGTCCTGAGCCCCCCCACACACAGCACGCTGAACCGCATGCTGCCGCGGCTGTTCCCAGCCCCCGCGCCCGTCCCCGCGCCCGTCCGCGCGGGGGCCCGCGGAACCCGCGGGGCCCGTAGGACGAGGAGATCCGGCATGAACCTCACCGCTGCCGACCAGCGGCTGCTCGACGCCGCACGCGCCGGGGACGCCGCGGAAGTGGCCGCCGCCCTCGACGCGGGCGCCCGCGTCGAGGCCCGCGACACCGAGCTGCGCTCACCGCTGCTGCTCGCCGCCCTCGGCGATCACGTCGAGGCGGCCGGCGTACTGGTCGCCGCAGGGGCCGACGTCGACGCGCAGGACCACCGTTCCGACAGTCCGTGGCTGGTCACCGGGGTGACGGGCAGCGTCGCCATGCTGCACGTCCTGCTGCCCGCGGGTCCCGACCTGATGCTGCGCAACCGTTTCGGCGGGGTCTCCGTGATCCCCGCGTCGGAGCGCGGCCACGTCGCGTACGTACGGGAGGTCCTACGCGTCACCGACATCGACGTCGACCACGTCAACGACCTCGGCTGGACCGCCCTCCTGGAGGCCGTGATCCTCGGCGACGGCGGCCGCGCACACCAGGAGATCGTCGAGCTGCTGCTCACCGCGGGCGCGACGCCGGACCTCCCCGACCGGGACGGCGCCACGCCGCTCGCACACGCGGAACGGCGTGGCTTCACGGAGATCGCGGAGCTGTTGAGGGGACGTGCAGCATGAAGGCTCCCCGGACGCCCTGGTGGATGCCCCGGATCTCCGCCGCAGGCACCGCCCTGCTGGCTGCCGTTCCGGCTGTCTCCCTCCTCGCGGGCTGCGCCGCAGGCGAAAGCCCCGCCCCCTCCACCCCCGAGCCCGCCCGCGCAACCCCCACCGCTACCGCCAAAGCCCCCACCGCCAAAGCCCCCACCCCCACCCCCAAAAACACCCTCCTGGTCGCCGACTTCGGATCCGACACCGTCACCTTCGTCGATCCGGAGAAAGGCCCCGTCGACTCGGTGAAGGTCGGTACGGCCCCCTACGGGCTCGCCGTCGGGGACGACGGCCGGGCCTGGGTGGCGACCGCCGACGCCGTCGCCGTGGTCGACACCCGCACCCGGGAACGGATCGACCGCATCCCGTACGAGACGGAGACCGGCCCGGTGACGACGGGCGAGTACCGGGGCGGCGGCATGGGCATCGCCCTCGCACCGGACGGCGAGCACGTCTACGTGGGCGTCAATGTGCCCGGCGGCAAGGGCGTGTTGGAGGTCATCGACACGGGCGAGCGCGAGGTGACCGACACCGTGCCCGTCGGCCGGCGCCCCTTCGACGTCGACGTGGCGAAGGACGGCCGGGAGGTCTACGCCACAGGCCACGACTCCTTCGACGTCACCGTCGTACGCGCCGACTCCCTGAAGCCCCGCCGCATCGAAGTCGCCCCCTACGGGACAGAGGGCGGCCTCGGCTCCTGGCTGAAGCCGCACTACGCGGCCGTGCGGCCCTCCGACGGACGGCTCCTGCTGCCCTTCGAGGGCGAGAAGCTCGTCGTACTCGATCCGCGCACCGGGGAGTACGACATCGAGAAGACGACCGCGAACACACACCAGCACGGGGTGACGGTCACCGACGACGGCACCCTCTTCGCCGTCGGCACCGGGCCCATCGACCCCGACACCGACAAGGGCCCCTCCCTGACCGTCCGCCCGAAGGACGGCGAGGACGGCAAGGCCGGCAAGGCCGGCAAGGAGCGGGTCGTCCCATTGGACGGTCCGCACGAGGACGTCGCCGTCTCGCAGGACGGCCGCACCGCCTACGTCACAGGCGGCTTCACCCGCGACGGCCACTGGAACGGCATCTCCGTCGTCGACACGGCGGACGGCTCGGTGCGCCGACTCCCGGCGGGCGAGCGGCCGTTGGGAATCGCCGTCCTCTGAGGCGGCCCGGGGCCCGGCCACCGGACCCCACGACGCGGCCTCACCGCACGCCCCACATCAAGCCCCATATCAATCCCCTCCCGAACAATTGCCGCATAAGATCACCGGCGTGGACCTGCGATCTCCGGCCGTCCGAGCCGCCACCCTCACCTCCTGCCTAGCCCTGCTCGCCTCCGTCAGCGCCTGCGGCGGCGCGGGCGTCGACGGCACACCGGGCTCACCCGGCGTACGGGACCCGTACTTCCCCAAGCTGGGCAACGGCGGGTACGACGTGGCGCACTACGGCCTGACCCTCGGCTACGACCCCGGCTCCCGGCACCTCACGGGGACCGCCGAGATCACCGCCCGCGCCACCAAGAACCTCAGCTCCTTCAACCTCGACCTGAAGGGCCTCGACGTCTCGGGCATCACCGTCGAGGGCAAGGCCGCCCGTTTCCAGCGCGCCGGCCAGGAGCTGCGGGTCCGCCCGGCCGACGAGCTCGCCCGGGGCGAGACGTTCCGCGCCACGGTCCGCTACTCCGGCACTCCGGAGACCATCACCGACGAGGACGGCTCCGAGGAGGGCTGGCTCAGGACGCACGACGGCGCGCTCGCCCTCGGCGAGCCGACCGGCTCCATGGCGTGGTTCCCCGGCAACCACCACCCGAGCGACAAGGCCTCGTACGACATAGAGGTCACCGTCCCGAAGGGCCTGAAGGCCGTCTCCAACGGCGAGCTGACCCGCGAGTCGACGAAGAACGGCCGCACCACCTTCGCCTGGCACAGCGCCGAACCGATGGCGAGCTACTTGGCGACCGTCGCCATCGGCAAGCACGAGCTGAAGACGTCGGCGACCAAGGACGGCCTGCCGGTCGTGACGGCCGTCGACCCCTCCCAGGCGAAGGCGAGCGAGAAGGTCCTCGCGAAGATCCCGGACGTCATGGAGTGGGCGGAGTACAACTTCGGCCCCTACCCCTTCTCCTCCACGGGCGCGATCGTCGACCGCGAGGAGGACGTGGACTACGCCCTGGAGACCCAGACCCGGCCCGTCTTCCCCGGCGCCCCCGACACCGGGCTCCTCGTCCACGAGCTGGCCCACCAGTGGTTCGGCAACTCCGTCACGCCCAAGTCCTGGCAGGACATGTGGCTCAACGAGGGCTTCGCGACGTACGCGGAGTGGCTGTACGCGGAGGACAACGACGGCGACAGCGCGCAGGACGTCTTCGACGCGCTCTACAAGGGCGACTACTACGAGGACGAGGAGGACAACGAGGCCATCTGGGCCTTCCCGCCCGCCAAGCCCACCGACGCCGCGAGCATCTCCGACCCGCCCGTCTACGAGCGCGGCGCCATGGTCATCCACAAGATCCGCCAGGCGGTGGGCGATGACACGTTCTACGACATCGTGCAGGGCTGGGCGAAGACGTACCGCCACAAGAACGCGGACACCAGGGACTTCACGGAGTACGTCGAGAAGCACGCGGGCGGCGACGGGGCACGCGAGAAGGTCAGCCGGATCTGGGGCGACTGGCTGTACGGCGACGGAAAGCCGGACCGCCCGTAGGCGTCCCGAATTCGTTTCTGTGCCCCGGCGCAGGGCGCCAGCCTGAAAGCCCCTGAAGGGTGTTTTGGCCGCCTGGCGTGAAGGTCGGGCAGGGGGGATCGGGTGATGGCGTGTCAGGCCGTCCAGGGGTCGCCTGGGGGGATTGTTGCCCCATCGGTCAGGGTGGCTTTGGGTACGCTGACTGCGTCCAGTGACCCGCCCCCCACTCCCCGCTCCGGTGCCGGAGCGCGGCTTGGCGTGCCCGAAAAGAGTGCATCTGTGACTGAATACGACGCCGGCGCGATCACCGTTCTCGACGGTCTTGACGCGGTGCGCAAGCGGCCCGGCATGTACATCGGGTCGACGGGCGAGCGCGGCCTGCACCACATGGTCCAGGAGATCGTCGACAACTCCGTCGACGAGGCGCTGGCCGGGGTCGCCGACCGCATCGACGTGACGGTCCTGGCCGACGGCGGGGTGCGCGTCGTCGACAACGGCCGGGGCATCCCGGTGGGCATGCACCCGGCGGAGGGGAGGCCGGCCGTGGAGGTGGTGCTGACCGTGCTGCACGCGGGCGGCAAGTTCGGCGGCGGCGGATACGCGGTCTCCGGCGGCCTGCACGGGGTGGGCCTTTCGGTGGTCAACGCGCTGTCCACGAAGCTGTCGGTGGAGATCTGGACCGACGGTCACCGGTGGACGCAGGAGTACGAGAACGGGGCTCCGACCGCCCCGCCGACGCGCCACGAGCCGACCGCGCGGACAGGCACCGCCCTGACGTTCTGGGCGGACGGCGAGATCTTCGAGACCACCGAGTACTCCTTCGAGACGCTCTCGCGGCGCTTCCAGGAGATGGCTTTCCTCAACAGGGGGCTCACGCTCACCCTCACCGACGAACGCACGGCGGCCCGCGCGACGGCCACGGCCGACGAGGCCGGTTCCGACGTCGCCGGAGAACAGACCGCGAAGACGGTCGCTTACCGCTACGACGGCGGCATCGGCGACTTCGTCACCCACCTCAACTCCCGCAAGGGCGAGCCGATTCACCCCTCCGTCATCTCCATCGCCGCCCAGGACGCGGAGCGGCCGCAGTCGGTGGAGGTCGCACTCCAGTGGAACAGCCAGTTCTCCGACAGCGTCTACTCCTACGCCAACACCATCCACACGCACGAGGGCGGCACCCACGAGGAGGGCTTCCGCGCGGCGCTCACCACGGTGGTCAACCGGTACGCGCGAGAGCGGAAGCTGCTGCGGGAGAAGGACGGCAACCTCTCCGGAGAGGACATTCGCGAGGGCCTGACCGCGATCGTCTCGGTCAAGGTCGGCGAGCCGCAGTTCGAGGGCCAGACCAAGACCAAACTCGGCAACACCGAAGTGCGGACGTACGTCCAGAGGGTCGTGCACGAGCACCTGAGCGACTGGTTCGACCGCAATCCGAACGACGCCGCGGACATCATCCGCAAGGGCATCCAGGCCGCCACGGCCCGCGTCGCCGCGCGCAGGGCGCGGGACCTGACCCGCCGCAAGGGGCTCCTGGAGTCGGCGGCGCTGCCGGGCAAGCTCTCCGACTGCCAGACCAACGACCCGGCAAGAAGTGAGCTCTTCATCGTCGAGGGCGACTCCGCAGGCGGCTCGGCCAAGTCCGGCCGAAACCCGGAGTTCCAGGCGATCCTGCCGATCCGGGGCAAGATCCTCAATGTCGAGAAGGCGCGCATCGACAAGATCCTGCACAACCAGGAGATCCAGGCGCTGATCTCGGCCTTCGGCACGGGCGTGCACGAGGACTTCGACCTCGACAAGCTCCGCTATCGCAAGATCATCCTGATGGCGGACGCCGACGTCGACGGCCAGCACATCAACACGCTCCTGCTGACCTTCCTCTTCCGCTTCCTGCGGCCGCTCATCGAGCACGGGCACGTGTTCCTGTCCCGCCCGCCCCTCTACAAGGTCAAGTGGAGCCGTGAGCACGTCGAGTACGCCTTCTCGGACCGGGAGCGCGACGCGCTCGTCGCACGCGGCCGGCGGGAGGGCCGCCGCGTCAGGGACGACTCCATCCAGCGCTTCAAGGGCCTCGGCGAGATGAACGCCGAGGAGCTGCGCATCACCACGATGGACCCCGGCCACCGCGTCCTCGGCCGGGTCACCCTCGACGACGCGGCGGTCGCCGACGACCTCTTCGCCGTCCTGATGGGTGAGGACGTCGACGCGCGCCGCTCCTTCATCCAGCGCAACGCCAAGGACGTCCGCTTCCTCGACATCTGACCGGCACGGCGGTCAGAGCCGCTTGCGCAGGACCGCGCACGGGCGGTGCAGGGCGCGGTCCTCGCGGTTGCCGATGACGAGGTAGCCGAGCGCGGTCCAGAAGCGCAGGGCCTTCGGGTTGTTCTCCAGGACGGCGATGCGTACGGCGTCGCGTCCCGCGCTGCGGAACCGCTCCTCGACGAGGGACGCCAACTGCCGCCCCAGGCCGGTGCGGTGTGCGGACGCGTCGATCATCAGGAGCCCGATCCAGGGGTCGGGGTCCGTCGGGTCGGGGTGCCGGTCGAGGGTGAGGGCGATGCCCACGAGCCGTCCGCGGGAGCGGGCGAGGAGCACGTCCGCGCCCGGGTGGGCGAGTTCGTCCGCGAGTGCCTTGGCGACCTGTTCGATACGGATGTCGTCGGGGTCGGGGAAGTCGCCGCTGAGCGCGAAGAACTCGCGGTTCGACGCGTAGAGCCCGGTCACCTCGGTGAGGAGGTGACCGGGCAGGGCACCGTCGACGGCGGTGAGCGGTTCGAGGATCATGCCGGGCAGGTTACGGCTCGGATGTCGTTCTCAGAGTCATGTCCGCTGCTTGCGCAGGGTGCGCCATTCGCCGACCGCGCCCCACGCCGCGCAGCCGAACGCGCCCACGAGGCAGGCCACCCAGCCGGACGACCGCTCCTGCGGGTCGAGCAGCGTGTCGACGATGAGGACCGCGAAGAGCACCGTCGAGGCCATGGCGCCGTAGAACTTCTGGCGCGTGACGCGCTGGGCCCTGCGCGGCCCCTCGGCGAGGCGCAGGGCGTAGATCTCGACGTCGCCGAAGACGTCCTCGGCGCACCCGTCCCGCCGGATCTCGGCGAGGTGCTGCCGCACTTCCCGTACGTGGCCGCGTGCCTCGCGGGCCCGCATGGCGTGCCGGCCGCGCAGCAGCCCCTCCAGGCGGGTCAGCCACCGCTCGTCGTCGGGGCCGCCGGACGGGTGCGCGGGCGTGAACCAGCGGTCCATCGTGGCGTCCGGGAGCAGGAACGCGCCGACGGCCCACGCGCCACCGGCCAGCATCAGCACCGGGGCGGGCACGCGGAACAGCCGTTCGTCGGAGAGGGCCGTGGCGCAGGCGATCCCGGCCACCAGGGCGGCGGCGGCGCCGGCGAGGAACGCCCACATGCCCCGCAGCATCCCGGCGGCGCGGGCGGTGAAGGCGACGCAGGCCAGCGTGGCGGCGAGCACGATGCCCGTGAACGCCGCCACCGAGGACCGGTTCACCCCGACCCACAGCCCGTCCTGGAGCCAGAACAGGCCGAAGACGGCCGCCCAGACGAACCCGAGTGTTCCGACGGAGGCGGTGATCCGCTCGCCGGGGCGCAGGCCGCGCGTGTCGATCTGGGCGCGGTACCGCTCGCTGACGCGTTCGGCGGCGACGGTACGGGCGTACGAGGTGGGGTCCCCCAGCACGTCGAGGGCGGGCCGGCCGGCCTCCTCGACCAGTTGGTGGGCCTCGGCGAGTATCTCCTCGGCGAACCCGACGGGCACGTCCTCGTCGAACGCGAGCCGCACGTGGACCTTCGCGGCCCACTCCTCGTCCTCCTCGCGCGCCCAACCGACCTCAGGCGTACGTGTCGTACGTGTCCTGCTCATTTCTCGTCCCCCTTCGCCGGGAGTTCCGCCGGGAGGAGCGAGTCGACGGTCCGGGAGAACGCCCCCCAGGCGGCCTGGTCACGCCGCAGTCTCGCCCGCCCCTCCTCGGTGATCCGGTAGTACTTGCGCCCGGGCCCGCCGTCCCCCGCACCCCATTCGACCTCGACGGCGCCCTCTTCTTCGAGGCGCGTGAGGGCCGGATAGAGGGTCGCGGCCTTGACGCCGTCGAGCCCTGCCTCGCCGAGCCGCCCGAGCAGGGCGTACCCGTAACTCCGCACCTCGCTGTCGAGGATGCCGAGCAGACAGAGGGGCAGCGCGGCGCGGGTCCATGCGGTGGGCGGAGCGGCCACGGCGCCCTCTTTCGTTACGGCTTTACAGCTCTTCAGCTCGACTGACTATTCGAGTATCCATAATAGTCAGCATTCTGGACAACCCCGTCGTTCATGAGGAAGGAGGAGACCAGGGAGCTGATGGCTTCGGGGCGCTGCAACGGCATCATGTGGTCGCAGTCGGGGAACGTGACGAAGCGGCTGCCGTCGATCGTCGCGGCGAAGGCCTGCTGCCGCTCGAGGGTGTGCAGATGGTCGTGCTCCCCGGTGAAGACCAGGGTGGGCACCCCCACGAGGCCGCCAGACAGGGAGCGGTGCTCGGTGAGGGCGGTCTCCAGCAGGTTGACGTTCTGCGGATCGCGGGCCAGGGCGCGCAAGGAGCGCCGGACGTAGCCGAGGGCCAGGGCGCGGCGGTGGACGTGGTGGCTCTCGTCGAGGCAGAGCAGGCCGGAGGCCATGTGGTCGGCGAAACCGGCGGTGTCACCGGCCTTCGCCTTGCCGATGGCGTGCCCCAGGTGGGCGACGATGTCCTTCGTGAGCTCGACGGGCACCCCGCCGATGAGGAGACGCGCGACGTGCCCGGGGTGCCGCTGCGCGTAGTGGAAGGCGACCGCGGCCCCGAGGGAGTAGCCGTAGAGGTTCACGCGCGCGTGGCCCGTGTCGGCGACGATGGCCGCGAGCCCTTCGGAGAGCTTGTCGATGCTGCTCTGGTCCGGGGACTGGAAGGCGGCGGGGTCCAGACCGGGCATGTCCACGGTGATCAGACTGGTCCTGGGCAGAACCACGTCCTCCAGGTACGTCCAGTCGTACATGCCCTCGAGGATGCCGCCCATCAGGACCACGGGTTCGGTGGTGGGGGCCGGCCTGCGCATCTCGCGGTAGGTGTACGACACGCCTCGCACCGTCAGAGTGCGGATGTGTTCCTCGATCATGTGCTTCTCGATTCCGTCGCAGCCGTCACTCTGTCGCGGCCGTCACTCGCCGCAGCCGTCACTCCGTCGCGGCGGTCACTCCGCCGCGCTCCTCTGACGCACGACGTTCAGCAAAGTGGCGACCGTGTCGCGCGAGTTGAGACTCACGTCGGCCAGATCGACGGCGCACTCGTCCTCGACCAGCCAGCGCAGCTCCTCCAGCGCGAGGGAGTCGATGCGCAGCTGGTGGAAGGGAGTGTCGGGGGACACCTCGTCAAGGCGGACCCCGAAGTTCTTCAGCAACAGATCCCGGACCCGATCAGTAGCTTCCACTTCGTACCGCTCCTTGTTCGCGATGATCCATCGAGAAGGTGGTACGTAGGTGCCGCTCTCATCGGAACAGCGGTTACGAGGCCACCAACCGCTCAGACCAGCCCAACGAACCAGCCGCCACACGGGTTACGGGACCGCTCTCCGGTGCCGGGGGAGCCGGCCCGGTCCCGGGCATGACGGAGGGCCCCGGCGGCGATGCCGCCGGGGCCCTCCTGAGCGTCATCTCAGACGTTCACACCGAAGTCCTGCGCGATGCCGACGAGGCCCGAGGCATAGCCCTGGCCGACGGCGCGGAACTTCCACTCCGCGCCGTTGCGGTACAGCTCGCCGAAGACCATGGCGGTCTCGGTGGCGGCGTCCTCGGAGAGGTCGTAGCGCGCGATCTCAGTGCCACCGGCCTGGTTGATGATGCGGATGAAGGCGTTCCGCACCTGGCCGAAGTTCTGCGAGCGGTTCTCGGCGTCGTAGATCGAGACCGGGAAGACGATCTTCTCGATGTCGGCGGGCAGACCCGCGAGGTTCACGTTGATCTGCTCGTCGTCGCCCTCGCCCTGGCCCGTGACGTTGTCACCGGTGTGGACGATGGTCTGGTCCGGCGTCGCCTTGTTGTTGAAGAAGACGAAGTGCTGGTCCGAGAAGACCTTGCCCTGGGTGTTCACCGCGATCGCGGAGGCGTCCAGGTCGAAGTCGGTGCCAGTGGTGGTGCGGACGTCCCAGCCGAGGCCCACGGTGACGGCGGTCAGGCCCGGAGCCTCCTTGGTGAGCGAGACGTTGCCACCCTTGGACAGGCTTACTGCCATTGTTGGGAGTCCCTTCCCTCGTTGCATACGTACGGGCTTCGTACTGGGGACGAAGCTACCGTTCACCCCTCACAACGCGGAGCAGGGTCCCCAGGGTTCCGCATCGCTTTACTTTCTTTACCCGTGGCCCCACGAAAAGCGTGTGACGTGAGCCCGACAGACGCGGGACCATGGAGGCATGTCCGGTCCCTATCCCATCCGTGGCTCCGTCTCCCTGCCCGAGGCCGAGCTCATGTGGCGTTTCTCGCGGTCGTCGGGGCCGGGCGGGCAGCACGTCAACACCACCGACTCCCAGGTCGAGCTGCGGTTCGACCTCGCCGGCACCGACGCGCTCCCCGAGGTGTGGAAGCAGCGCGCCCTGGAGCGGCTCGCGTCCCGGCTCGTCGACGGGGTCGTCAGCGTGCGGGCGAGCGAGCACCGGTCCCAGTGGCGGAACAGGGAGATGGCGGCCACGCGGCTCGCCTCCCTCCTCGCCGAAGCGACCGCGCCGCCGCCCAAGCCGCGGCGTGCCACGAAGGTTCCTCGTGGCATCAACGAACGGCGCCTGCGCAACAAAAAAGCCCGGAGCGACACGAAACGGGGCCGCTCCGGCCAGGGCTGGGGCTAGCCCGGGGCGCCCCGTTCAGGGGCGCGGGGAACTGCGCGCCCAGCCAGAGAAAAGCCGCAGTCGCATCTGCCGGGATCCCGGCACACGCGACTGCGGCTTTTTTGTGGTTGCTCGCGCAG
>NZ_JBVITX010000007.1:164687-487737 GCF_055597165.1 Streptomyces sp. NPDC039480
CGACAAGCCGCAGCCGCCGCTGCAGGAGACCCCGGCACACGCGACTGCGGCTTTTTTGTGGTTGCTCGCGCAGTTCCCCGCGCCCCTAAAGGGGCGCAGCCTGACGTGGCGCTAGCCCAGTTGGCGGTAGCGGCCCCGGAAGTACAGGAGGGGGCCGCCCTCCCCGCTGGGCAGGGAGGCCGTCAGTACGCGGCCGATCACGAGTGTGTGGTCGCCCGCCACCACCGTCTGCTCGGTGCGGCACTCCAGTGTGGACAGCGCACCGCCGACCAGCGGGGCCCCGGACGCGGCACCCCGTACGTAGGGAATGTCCTCGAAGAGGAGACGGTCGCTGATCCGGCCCTTCATCGCGAAGCGGCCCGCGATGTGCCGCTGGCTCTCCGAGAGGACCGACACCCCCCACAGGGGCTGCTCGGCGAGCAGGTCGTCCATCCGGGAGCCCTCGCGCAGGCTCACCATGACCAGGGGCGGGTCGAGGGAGACGGAGAGGAAGGCCGTGGCCGTCATGCCCACGTCCTCGCCCACCGGCGCGGCCGGATCGTCCGGGTCGAGGCCGGGCTCGCGCGCCGTCACCAGGACCACACCCGCGGCCAGGCGGGACATCGCCGCGCGGAACTCGTCGTTGCTCACCCCATCAGCATGCCCATCCTTCGACGGGACGCGTGGGGAAGGCGGGGCCGGGAGAGTCTTCAGTACGTGAGCCACGACGTCGACGCTAGCCCGTGCGCCCTGTTCGAAACATCGGGCTGCGGTCCCAGACCGGTCCTAGGACCGACGGCGGAGCCGTCCGCGGCAAAGAACTCGGCAAAGTCGGCACGCAGTGCCGCCCGATGCGGTGGACTAGTCCAAGGGACTGGACCAACGGCGGCTTCTCACCTGTGACTTGAGTCACAGGACCCATATTTTGTTGACCCTGTGTACCGAGTGGGCAGCTCGCTGTGATTCAGTGACGGTGGCAATAAGACACTGAGGGCACAAAGGCACAAGACGCAAGGCACAGGGCACGGAAGACCACCACGGAAGAACACTGCGGGCGCTGCGCATCCTGGAGTTGCTGTCGAGGTCTCGGGGAGAACGAGCATGGAGACCGAGTCGGAGCCGTACGTCCGTCTTGCGACCCTGCGGCAGCTGCACCAGGTGGTAGCGGAGCTGAACACGGCCCGAAGCCTGGCGGACACGCTGCAGACCGTCGCCGACGGCGTCGTCAACGGCCTTGGCTATGAACTGGCGTGCGTCAATCTCGTGCGCCCGGACGGCGACCTCGTCGTCGCCGCCTTCGCGGGCAACCCCTCCGCCGAGGCCCTGATCACCGGCCGCGTCGGCTCCCGCGACGCCTGGGAGCGCCGCCTCGCCATGGGTGAGGCGTGGGGCGCGCTGCGCTTCATCTCGTACACCGAGGGCTGGGTCCTCGACGACGACGACGTCCCGCAGTGGTACACCGAAGGGCCCGAGCCCCGCTTCGAGGACGAGTGGCACCCCTCCGACCGCCTCTTCGCCCCGATGTACGCGACCGGGGCGGCCGGCGGCGAACTGCTCGGAGTGATCTCCGTGGACCGCCCGCGCAACGGCCGCAGGCCCGGCGCCTGGGGCCGCGAAGCCCTCCAGATGTACGCGTTCCAGGCCGCCATCGCGATCAGCAACGCCCGGCTCAGGGCCAACATGCAGCGCGCCCTGGTCCGCCTCGAGCGGGAGCAGCAGGCGCTGCGGGCCAGCGAGGAGAGCTTCCGGCAGGCCTTCGAGTACGCGCCCTCCGGCATGGCCATCGCCGAGATGGGCGGCGACCAGCACGGCCGCATCCTCCGGACGAACGACGCGCTCTGTCGCCTCCTCGGCCGCCCCGCATCCGCCATGCGGCGCTACTCCTTCTCCGACCTCGTGCACCCCGAGGACATCGGGACGCTCCTTCGCACCTCCGCCGAGGGCGGCCGCGCCGAGCTGCGGCTGGCCCGGCGCGACGGCACGTATGTGTGGGTGAGCCTGCGGAACTCCGTGGTGGCCGACGCCGCCGACGGCCCCCGCTTCCTGCTCACGCACGTCGAGGACATCGAGGAGCGCAAGCGCCGCGAGCTGCAGCTCGCCCACCGGGCCAGCCACGACTCCCTCACCGGCCTGCCCAACTCAGCCGAGCTGCGCGCCCGGCTCAGCGCCCGCCTCTGCCGCAGACCGCACGCGGGCCGCCCCAGCGCCGTGGACTCCCTCGACGCCGCCTACGAACACGGCTTCGACTTCGGGCACGCCTCGCTCCAGCAGGACGAGGGCTTCGACCCGCACGTCCACACCGTCGCCCCCCAGGGCGGCGAGGGCGACGTGGACGACGGCACCAAGGGGCTCGCGGTCCTCTTCTGCGACCTCGACGGCTTCAAGTCGATCAACGACCGGTTCGGGCACCACACCGGTGACGCCGTCCTCATCGAGGTCGCGCGGCGGCTCACCAGCGGGGTGCGGGACGGGGACACGGTGGCGCGGCTCGGCGGCGACGAGTTCGTCGTGCTCGCCGACGGGCTCGGCCGCGCCGACGCCCAGGACCTCGCGGTCCGACTGCGGAACGCGATCATCCCGCCGATCCGGGTCGACGGCAGAGCGGTCCGGGTGGGGGCCAGTTTCGGCATCGGCTGGGCGCACTGCGGGATGTCGGCCGACGAAGTGTTGCACTCCGCCGACCAGCGGATGTACGTGGAGAAACGCTCACGTGCCAAGCAGCACCGGCGGGCCGGATAGCGATACCGATGAGGTCAAGGCCACTCCTTGGGCTCACTCGGACCGGGTAGGCTCCCCGCGTCAGCGATGTAAGGGAGTGACCTGGGAATGACGCCCGGCAATAACGGCGAGAACACGCCGAGCGCGCCGCAGGGCGACGACGATCCGTTCGGCTACCTGTACGAGGACGGACAGGCCGCCGGCGCGACCCCGCCCGGTGGTGGCGGCGGCTACGGCTACCCGGGCCCCCGGTCCTCGTACAACCAGGTCAGAGCAGTCGGCGACCGCCGCCCCGCGTACGGCCAGCAGACGTACGGCGGCCAGCAGGCGTACGGCCAGCAGGTCCCGCACCAGACCCAGCAGCAGGGCTACGGCCGGCCGAACGCCCACTACACCGCCCCCGAGGCACAGCCCGGCGGCGCGCCCGTCACGCAGCACACGCAGTCGGCGGGCGGCGGCGGGCGCGGGCGCGGCCCCAACACGAAGGGGCTGCTGATCGCCGCCATCGCCGTGGTGGCCGTGGTCGCCATCGGCATCGGCGCCGCGATGCTCTTCGGCGGCGGTGGCGACGAGAAGGGCGGTGAGAACGAGGCGGGCGGCAAGCCGACGCAGGCCGAGTCCGTCAAGCCCAGCGAGAAGCCGAGCAAGAAGCCCGAGAAGCCGGTCGAGCTGCCCAAGACGGACGCGAAGGCCCTGAAGCTGGAGGGCGGCACGACCACGGCGTCCGACCTCGACGGCGCCAAGGCGGACGGCGGGGTCTACGTGGCCGGCTTCGACAAGGTCGGCGCCCAGGTGACGTGGACGGTCAACGGCATTCCCAAGGCGGGCTCGTACAGCCTCCGCGTGAACTACGGAGTCCCCGGCAAGGACTCCAACGCCACGATCCTCGTCAACGGCAAGAAGCAGACCCGCCCTCTGAACATGGAGAACTTCGCCCACGCGGAGGAAGGGAACTGGGAGAAGGGCTGGACCAACACCTGGGCGGTGGTCCAGCTCACCAAGGGGACCAACACGGTCACGCTGACCTGCGCCCAGAGCGACCTGTGCGGGACGACAGGGGCGAACATCGACCAGATGTGGCTCGTCGAGGGCACCAAAGGCTAGCTGTCCGCTGCCGGTTATTTCAGCAGCCCCAGGAACCCCGCCACCGTCCCGGCCATCGCCTCGCGAGCCGGGACGAGGTATTTCCGGGGGTCGACGCCCTTGTCGTGGGCGGCGAGGTACGCGCGGACCTCGCCCGTGAACGCCGTGTTGAGGGCCGTGCCCACGTTGATCTTCAGCATGCCGGACGCGATGGCGCGGCGGATTTCCGTGTCCGGTACGCCACTTGAGCCGTGCAGGACGAGGGGGACGGGGACGGCCGCCGTGAGGGAGGCGATCAACTCGTGGTCCAGGGTGGCCGTGCGCTCCGTCATCGCGTGCGTGGAGCCGACGGCCACCGCGAGGGCGTCGACGCCCGTGTCGGCGACGTACGCGGCCGCCTCCGCCGGGTCCGTGCGCGCCCCGGGCGCGTGCGCGTCCAGCGGGGCCTCGCCCTCCTTGCCGCCCACCTCGCCGAGCTCAGCCTCGACCCAGATGCCGCGCTCGTGGCCCCAACGGACCGCGTCGGCCGTCGCCTTCACGTTCTCGCCGTACGACAGCTTCGACGCGTCGAACATGACGGAACTGAAGCCCTCCGGGTGCGCGGAGCGCAGCAGTTCGACGTCCGTCACGTGGTCCAGGTGGAGGGAGAGGCGAGCCGTGGACGCGTGGGCCACCGCGGCCGTCGCCGCCGCGATGGCGGAGAGCCGGCCGCCGTGGAACTTCACGGCGTTCTCGGAGATCTGGAGGATCGCGGGCGTCCCGGACCGCTCGGCGCCGAGCGCGACCGCCTCCGCATGCTCCAGGGTGATGACGTTGAACGCGGCGACGCCGTGACCCGCGGCGCGGGCCTCCGCGACGAGTTCGCCGGTGCTGACCAGTGGCACGTGCTCCCCAATTCCCAGGGCGCTGCGCCCCGTTGTGCGGTGCGAGATGCGGTTCTGTGCTCAGGTGCGGTGGGTCACGCCGGGGTGGCCTGCGCGGTCACCGCGACCCGAGGCAGCAGTTCTTCGTACGTGGCGGGGTCGAACTCGCCCGCCACCGGCGCCACCACCGTCGCCGCCGACAGCGCCACGGCGCGGGCCAGGCGGTCGGGCCACGGCAGCTTCTCGGCGAGCCCGGAGAGGAGCCCCGCGACCGCCGAGTCGCCGGCGCCGGTCGGGTTGCCGCCCACCCGCTTCGGGGGCCGGGCGCGCCAGCCGCCGTCCGGGGTGACCGCGAGGAGGCCGTCGGCGCCGAGCGAGGCGACGACGGCGTGCGCGCCCCTGCGGCGGGCGTCCCGGGTGGCCTGCGCCGGCTCGTGGGAGCCGGTCAGCTCGGCGAGCTCGTCGGCGTTGGGCTTGACGATGTCGGGGCGGGCGGCGACGCCGCGGCGCAGCGGTTCCCCGCTGGTGTCGAGGAGGACGGGGACGCGGGCGGACCGGGCGGACCGTATGAGCAGGGCGTACGCCCCGACGGGGACGCCGGGGGGCAGGCTGCCGCAGAGGGCGACCGCGGTCAGGTCGCCGCGGTGCAGCGCCTCCTCGTAGGAGTCGAGGAAGGCGGCCCACTCGGCGGGGGTGACCGTCGGGCCCGGTTCGTTGAGCTGGGTGGTGTCGCCGGTGGCCGCGTCGACCACGGCGAGGGTGCGGCGGGTGGTGCCCGCGACCGGGGCGAGCGCGTCCGTGACGCGTGGCTCGACGGCGAGGCGCTCGCGCAGGGTGCGGCCGGTGTCGCCGCCCGCGAAGCCGGTGACCGTCACCTCGTGGCCGAGGGCGGCGAGCACACGGGCGACGTTCACGCCCTTGCCGCCCGGGCGTTCGACGACCTCGGTGACGCGGTGCGTGGTGTGCGGGACGAGGGCGGGGACGCGGTAGGTGAGGTCGAGGGCCGCGTTCAGCGTGACGGTGAGGATCACGCGTACCACCCCCGAAGTGCCTGTCGAACGTGCCTGCCGTTCGCCTCTCTTGGGCTCTGATCATGCCAAACAGAAGGCGGTTGGCCCAGGGGGGAGGGCCAACCGCCTTCTGTTCGGGACAAGCGAACGGGTGGTGAAATCACCCGAGTTGGGGGTTAAAAGGGCTCAACCACCCATTCGCCCTTCCGCATGACGCCCTTCAGGTCGAAGGCCGCGTCCAGGACCACCAGGTCCGCGTCCTTGCCCGGCTCCAGGGAGCCCACCCGGTCGTACAGGCCGAGGAGCCTCGCCGGATTGGCGGAGATGGCGCGGACGGTGTCGTCGACGGAGAGGCCGTCGACGGTCACCGAGCGCTTGAACGCGCGGTCCAGGGTCAGCGTGGAGCCCGCGATCGAGCCGCCCTCGACGAGCCGCGCCACGCTGTCCTTCACCTCGACCTCCAGCGGGCCGAGCATGTAGCGGCCGTCGCCGAAGCCCGCCGCGTCCATGGCGTCCGTGATGAGGGCGACACGGGAGGCGCCCGCGTGGTGGAAGGCCAGCTCGAAGGCGGCCGGGTGGAGGTGGGTGCCGTCGTTGATCAGTTCGACGGTGACCCGCTCGTCCTCCAGGAGCGCCGCGATCGGGCCCGGGGCGCGGTGGCCGAGGCCCGGCATGGCGTTGAAGAGGTGCGTCGCGACGGTGGCGCCCGCGTCGATCGCCTCGACCGTCTGCTCGTACGTCGCGTCCGTGTGGCCGATGGCCGCGATGACGCCGTGCTCGGCGAGGAGCCGCACGGAGTCGATGCCGCCCGGCAGCTCGGTGGCGAGCGTGCACATCTTCGCCTGGCCGCGGGCCGCGTCGAGGAGCTTGCGGACGTCGGCGGGATCGGGGTGGCGCAGCAGGCCCTCGCTGTGCGCGCCCTTGCGGCACGGCGAGATGAAGGGGCCCTCGAAGTGGATGCCCGCGATGTCGCCCTGCTCGGCGAGCTCGGAGAGCACGCCGGCCCGCTGGGCGAGGAAGTCCATCTCGCCGGTGACCGTCGAGGCGACGACGGTCGTGGTGCCGTGCAGTCGGTGGGTGTGGACGCCCTTCAGGACGTCCTCGACCGTGCCCGAGGTGAAGGAGGCGCCGCCGCCGCCGTGGTTGTGGAGGTCGACGAAGCCGGGGACCACCCAGTGGCCGGTGAGGTCGACGGTCTCGGCGCCGGCGGACGGGCTGCCCGCGATGCGGGTGCCTTCGACGATCACGCGGCCGTTCGGGACGGTTCCGGTGGGCAGCACCACCTGGGCACCGGCGAGAACCTTGCTAGTGGCCATCAGGTGGCTACCTCCGTGGGGTGGTGGGTTGTCGGGTCGGGGTCGGTGGTGGAGCTTTCCGTGGGCGGGCCGTCGGTCGTCGGGCCGTCGGTGGTCGGGCCGATGAGGTCCCAGGCCAGCAGGCCCGCGCCCAGGCATCCGGCGGTGTCGCCGAGGGCCGCGGGCACGATCTCCGGCAGCGTCTGGAACCGCACGACGCGCGCCGCGACGGCGGCCCGCAGCGGCGTGAACAAGGTTTCCCCGGCCTCCGCGAGACCGCCACCGATGATCAGGGTGTGCGGGTCCAGCAGGGTGAGGGCGGTGAGCAGGCCGTCGGCCAGGGCGTCGACGGCGTTCCGCCAGACCTCCTCGGCCCGCGGGTCGCCGGACTCCACGGCCTTCGCGCAGTCCGCGGCGTCCGCATCCGGGTCGCCGCTCGCCTCGGCCCACGCCTTGCTGACCGCGGACGCGGAGGCGAGGCGCTCCAGGCAGCCGCGCTGGCCGCAGCCGCAGGGCGGGCCGCCCGGGCGGACGACGATGTGCCCGATCTCGCCGGCCGAGCCGTGGGCGCCCGGCTCGATGGCGCCGCCGATGCCGATGGCACCCGCGATGCCGGTGCCCAGGGGCACGAACAGGAACCGGTCGGCGCCCTTCCCCGCCCCTATGCGGCCCTCGGCGAGGCCACCCGTACGGACGTCGTGGCCCAGGGCCACGGGGATGCCCTCCAGGCGGGCGCTGAGGAGGTCCCGCAGGGGGACGTCGCTCCACCCGAGGTTGGCCGCGTACACGGCCACGCCCCGCTCGGCGTCGACGATGCCGGGCACGGCGACTCCCGCCGCGGCGGCGGGCTCCCCGAACCGCTCGACGCCGTGGGCGCGCAGCTCCGCGGCGAAGCCGAGGATGGACTCCACGACGGCGTCGGCGCCGCGGTCGCGGCCCGTGGGGCGGCGCGCCTCGTGCAGCAGGGTGCCGTCGGCCCCGACCAGGGCGGCCTTCATTCCGGTGCCGCCCACATCGAGGGCGATGACGTGTCTCACGGGGACAGTCTCGCGCGTCGTCCGTGACAGGTCTAGTCCACTTCCCACTCCCGTGCCGGGCGCGCCCTCCTTTTCGGCACACCTGTCCGCTTGTGGGGGGCCTCCGGGGGAGGGGGTCGGCCGACGTCTGGACCCCTCCGGGGCGGGGTCGGCCGATTCGGGGAGGCTGGTGCCCTCGGGCTCCCCTGCGGCGGGGAGGCTGGTGCTCGACCCTTTCGTGGCGGGGGCGGTCGGCGTCGCGCGCCCGGGGCTGTGTCGCCCGCCCTTTCCTCGCCGCTTCGCGGCGGTCTTTCCCACCCGCCCGCCCGTTACCCCGCACCTGACGCAGCTGGCGGAACCCTGCCGCTTCGCGGCGGTTTTTCCCGCCCGCCCACCCGGCACCCCGCGACGAATCGGTTGCCGCACTGCCTCGCCGCTTCGCGGCGAAACTTTCCCACCCACCCGCCCGTTGCTCCGCACCTGGCGCCGCAGGCAGAACCCTGCCGCTTCGCGGCGACTTTCCCACCCGCCCGCCCGTTACCCCGCACCTGACGCTGCTGGCAGAGCTCTGCCGCTTCGCGGCGGTTTTTCCCACCCGCCCACCCGGCACCCCGCAACGGTCGGTTGCCACACTGCCTCGCCGCTTCGCGGCGAAACCCGCCCACCCGTTACCCCGCACCTGACGCCGCTGGCGGCACCCCGCGGATTTCCCGCCCGCCCACCCGTTGCTCCGCACCCGACTTCGCCGTGGTCTACCTGCGTTGCGTTTCGGTGCGGGGTGAACGGGTGGGTGGGTGGGAGGTGGCCGCCGCGGAGCGGCGGGTCAGGGCGTGGCCCCACGAGCGAGAGGTGAGGGCCGGGCGGCGGCAGCGTTCGGCGCGGTGGCGGCGCAGGGTGCCAAATCCTCGGCCGGGCGGGTCGGACGACTGGGAGGAAAGCAGGGGCCCCGCCCCGGTGCCGAGCCGGGGGCCGTAGCCCCGTGACGGCGGCACCGAGGCGTGCCGGCAGGGTCAGTTCAGGATCACGCTGCGTGTGAGGTTGCGGGGGTGGTCCGGGTCCTGGCCTCGGGATTCCGCGAGCGCCACCGCCAGGCGTTGGGCGCGGATGAGGTCCGCGAGAGGGTCCGCCTCCTGGCGGGCGACCAGTTCGCCGCCGACGCGGGCCACGTCCCCCGCGAGCCCCTCCGGCAGCGTGCCGAACATCCAGGCCACCCGGCCGGGGCCGGTGATGGAGATCGGACCGTGGCGGTACTCCATCGCCGGGTACGACTCCGTCCACGCACCGGCCGCCTCCCGCATCTTGAGGGCGGCCTCCAGGGCCAGACCGTACGTCCAGCCCCGGCCCAGGAACGTCCACTGCTCCGCGCCCAGCACCGCCGCCGGCAGCGGCTCGGTCACCGCGAGCTCCGCGTCGACGGCCGCCTCGGCCACCGTCTTGAGGCCGGGGATGTGACCGAGACCGGCCCGCAGGAAGGCGAAGGCCGTCGTCGCGAAGCGGGTCTGGACGACCGACTCCTCGTCCGCCCAGTCCAGGACCGCCACGGTGTCCGCAGCGTCCATGACGGGGGTTTTCGGATCGGCCGTGAGGGCGAGCGTCGGAACCGTGCCCTTCAGGCGCGTCAGCAGGTCAAGGACCTCTGTCGTCGTGCCCGAGCGGGTGATCGCGACGACGCGGTCGTACGTCCGCCCGGCGGGGAACTCCGACGACGCGAAGGCGTCCGTCTCGCCGAGCCCGGCAGCCTCGCGCAGCGCCGCGTACGCGATGGCCATGAACCACGAGGTGCCGCAGCCGGTGACGGCGACCCGCTCCCCCGGCTGCGGAAAGGCCTCGAACGTGGCGGCCGCCTCGACCGCCCGGTGCCAGCAGGCGGGCTGGGTGGCTATTTCTGCTGCGGTACGCGACATGCGCCGGGGCTCCTCGTCAGTGCGGGACTGGTGCGGGACTCCCGCCATGGTCATCGGCGGGACCGCCGTTGCACAAGTGATACGCGGGTGGTGTAGACCTTGTGTCCGGACTCGGGGGAAACTCGCAGTTCAATGAGGATTGTGGAAGCTACGAGGGTGGGACAGCTGTGCAGCGGCGCGTGACAGGACTGACCGCGGCGGTGGCCGCACTGGGCATGGCGGGCGTGCTCGCCGGCTGCGGCGGTCCCGGCGACTCCGGCGACGTCACCCTCAAGCTGGTGGCCGCCGACTACGGCGACTCCGCGGCGAACAGCTCGAAGAAGTACTGGGCCAAGGTCGTCGAGGGGTTCGAGAAGGAGAACCCCGGCATCAAGGTCGACGTGACCGTTCACTCCTGGAACGACGTCGACCGTGAGGTCAAGGAGATGGTCAAGAAGGGCGAGGCCCCCGACCTGGCGCAGATCGGCGCCTACGCCGACTACGCCGCGCAGGGCAAGCTCTACGAGGCCGACGAGCTCCTCTCCATCGCCACGCAGGCCGACTTCCTGACCCCGCTCTCGCAGGCCGGCGAGGTCAACCGCATCCAGTACGGCATGCCGTTCGCCTCCTCCACGCGGCTGCTCTTCTACAACACCAAGCTCTTCAAGGACGCCCACCTCACCCCGCCGCAGAGCTGGAGCGAGCTGCAGGCCGACGCGAAGGCGCTCAAGGCGCGCGGCGTGAAGATCCCGTACGCGCTGCCGCTCGGCCCCGAGGAGGCCCCCGCCGAGACGCTGATGTGGATGCTCAGCGGCGGCGGCGGTTACACCGACAACGTCGGCTCGTACTCCCTCGACTCCACGCAGAACGCCAAGACGTTCGCCTGGCTCAGGGACGAGCTCGTCGGCAAGGGCCTGACCGGCCCCACGCCGCCCGCACAGCTGAACCGCGCCGACGCCTTCGCGGCGTTCGCGCGCGGCGATGTCGGCATGCTCAACGGCCACCCGACGCTGATGAAGATGGCAGCCAAGAAGGGCGTGAAGTTCGGCATGGTGCCGGCGCCCGGCGTCAACGGCAAGGCGCAGGCCACGATGGGCGTCGCCGACTGGATGATGGCGTTCAAGCAGAACGGCCACCGCAAGGAGGCCGGCAAGTTCCTCGACTACGTCTACAGCAAGAAGAACGTGCTCGAGTTCTCGAACGAGTACGACATCCTGCCCGTGACGACCTCCGCGTCGCAGGCGATGGCGAAGGACCGCGGCCACACCGCGCTCGGCAAGTTCCTCAAGGAGCTCCCCACGTCGGAGCTGTACCCGGTGGGCAAGACGTCCTGGGCGCAGGTCTCCGCGGACATCAAGAAGGACATCGGCAAGACCGTCGGCGAGGGCGGCGACCCCAAGTCGGTGCTCGGCCGGATCCAGACCCGGGCGATGACCGCGGAGAACGCCGAGTAGCTGTTGCGGCCTTGTCGGAGGCGGCCGGTAGCGTGGCGGGCATGACCGATCAGGAGCGCATGGCCGATCAGGAGCGGGAGGGCCTCTCCGAGCGGGACCGCGCGGTGCTCGCCCTCGAGCGGCGGCCGTGGCCGGGTCCTGGCGCCAAGGAGCGCGCCGTCCGCGAGGAGCTCGGCATGGTCCCGGTGCGCTACTACCAGGTCCTGAACGCCCTCCTCGACGACCCGCGGGCGCTCGCCCACGACCCGATTACGGTCAATCGGCTGCGCCGGGTGCGGGAGTCCCGGCGCGCCGAGCGCTGACGCGGCTAAGGTCGGGCCCATGGGTGACCCTACGTACTCGCTGTCGGACCTGCCCGAGCCGCCCGGCCTGCCCGAGCCCGTGACGTCCGCGGGGCGCGACGGCCTCGCCGCGTTCCTCGCCCGGCCGGAACGCGCCGTGGTGGCGCTGGACTTCGACGGGACGCTCGCCCCGATCGTGCCCGACCCCGAACAGGCGCGCACCCACCCGGACGCCGTGCCAGTGCTCGCCGCGCTCGCCCCCCGCCTGCGGTCGGTGGCCGTCGTCACGGGCCGCCCGGCGGGCGTCGCCGTCCGCTACGGCGGCTTCGCGGGCGTCCCCGGCCTCGAGCACCTCGTCGTCCTCGGGCACTACGGCGCCGAGCGCTGGGACGCCGTCACCGGCACGGTCCGCGCCGCCGAGCCGCACCCCGGGGTCGCGGCCGTGCGCGCCGAGCTGCCCGGCTTCCTGGACGGGATCGGCGCCTGGCGCGGATCGTGGATAGAGGAGAAGGGCCGCGCCGTCGCCGTGCACACGCGCAGGGCGCAGGACCCGCAGGCGGCCTTCGAGGCGCTGCGCGAGCCGCTCGGCGAGCTGGCGCACCGGCACGGCCTGATCGTCGAGCCGGGCCGGCTCGTCCTGGAGCTGCGGCCGCCGGGCATGGACAAGGGCGTGGCCCTCGCCGAGTACCTGCGCGAGGTGGGCGCCGAGTCCGTCCTGTACGCCGGTGACGACCTCGGCGACCTGCCCGCCTTCGGCGCCGTGGAGAAGCTCCGCTCGGACGGTGTCGCGGGCCTGCTCGTGTGCAGCGGCAGCGCGGAGGTCAAGGAGCTGGCGGGGCGGGCCGACCTGGTCGTGGACGGCCCGCCGGGTGTCGTACGGCTGCTGTCGGCGATCGGCGCCCGGCTGTCCTGAGCGGGCGGGCGCGCGGGGTGCCTCAGCCCGTCAGGGCCCGCAGCTGGTCGAGGAACCACTGCGCGGGCGGCAGCGCCGTCGCCGCCGCCGCGAGGCGCTTCGTGCGCTCGGCGCGCTCCTCCGGCGGCATCAGGAGAGCCGTGTGCAGGGCCTCCGCCGTGGCCGTGACGTCGAAGGGGTTCACGGAGAGCGCGTCCTCGCCGAGCTCCTCGTGGGCGCCCGCCTCCCGCGAGAGGACCAGCGCGCAGCCCTCGTCGGAGACGACCGGCACCTCCTTCGCGACGAGGTTCATGCCGTCGCGGATGGGGTTGACCAGGGCCACGTCCGCCATGCGGTAGGCCGCGAGGGAGCGCGCGAAGTCGTCCTTGACGTGCAGGACCACCGGGGTCCAGCCGTCCGTCCCGTACGTGGCGTTGATGTCCTCGGCGACCCGGGAGACCTCCGCGGTGTAGTCGCGGTAGACCGCCAGGTCCTGCCGGGACGGGTAGGCGAAGGCGACGTGCACGACGCGCTCGCGCCACTCGGGGTGCGTGTCGAGCAGCTCGCGGTAGGCGTGCAGGCCCCGCACGATGTTCTTGGACAGCTCCGTCCGGTCCACCCGGACGATCAGCTTCCGGTCCTCGCCGTCCTGCTGCCCCGCCTGCTCCCGCAGCGCCCGCATCCGCTCCTCGACGTCGTCGCGCCGCGACCGCTCCCGCAGGAAGTCGGCGTCGGCCCCGAGCCCGTGCACCCCGATCCGGGTGCCCGAGGTCCCGCCGACCAGCCGCACACAGCACTCCGTGAACGCGTCCGCCCACCGCCCGGTGAGGAAGCCGAGCCGGTCGGCGCCGAGCATCCCGCGCAGCAGCTGCTCGGCCACGTCGTCCGGCAGCATCCGGAAGTAGTCGGCGGGCGCCCACGGGGTGTGCGAGAAGTGGCCGATGCGCAGATCCTCGCGGAGCTCCCGCAGCATGCCCGGCACCAGCGCCAGGTGGTAGTCCTGCACCAGGACGGCCGCCCCCGGCCCCGCCTCCTCGGCGAGCGCCTCGGCGAACGCCCGGTTGTACGTCTCGTACGCCGCCCACTGTGCGCGGAACTCCGGTCCGAAGACCGGTTCCAACGGCGTCTGGTAGAGCAGGTGGTGGACGAACCACAGCACCGAGTTCGCGATGCCGTTGTACGCGTCCGCGTGGACGTCCGCGTCGATGTCCAGCATCCGTACGCCTGGCTCGCCGACGCCCCGGCGCACCGCCTCGCGGTCGCCGTCGCCGAGCGCCGCGCACACCCACAGGGCGTCCGCCTCGTCGCCGATGGCGCTGAGCCCGGAGACCAGGCCGCCGCCGCCACGCCTGGCGGTCAGCTCACCGTCCTCTCCGACGGTGTACGAGACGGGGCCGCGGTTGGACGCGACGAGTACCTGCGCTGCTGACGAACCGTGCTCGGAGACCATGTGGCAAAACGTAGCCCGTCCCGGGGTCGGGCAAACGTACGGGCCGACTCCGCCTCGGCGGAGCCAGGCACCCGGTCACGCCACGCGGCGGTGCGCGTACTCGGCGATGCCCGCCATCGGCGGCCGCTCCTCCGTGTCGACCGGGTACGTCCGCGGCACGAACCCCTGCTCGCCCCGCTCGAACTGCGTGAGCTCGGGGCGTACGAGATGCCCACGCGCGAGCCGCAGCTGTGCCGTCCGGTAGATCGCCGCCGCCATCCGCCCGAGCGCCTGCCCGTCCTGGTGCCGGTGCTTGCGCACCCCGACGTCCACCTGCGCCAGCGCGTCCAGACCCACCGTGTGCAGCGCGTCGACGAGCAGGCCGAGCTCCACGCCGTACCCGACGGGAAACGGCAGCCGCTCCAGGAGCGACCTGCGGGCCGCGTACTCGCCGCCGAGCGGCTGGACGAACCCCGCGAGCTGCGGCCAGTGCATGTTCAGGAGCGGGCGCGCCATCAGCTCCGTCACCCGGCCGCCCTGCCCGGCGGCCTCACCGAGCGGCCGGTCGTACATCGCCTTGACGAAGGCCACGTCCGGGTCGGTGAGCAGCGGGCCCACGATCCCCGAGACGAAGTCCGCGGAGAATTCCCGCAGGTCCGCGTCGACGAACGCGACGATGTCACCGCTCGTCACGAGCAGCGAGCGCCACAGCACCTCGCCCTTGCCCGGGACCGCGGGGAGGCGCGGCAGGATCTCTTCCCTGCGGACGACCTTGGCGCCCGCCGCCGCCGCGACCTCGGCCGTGCGGTCCGTGGAGCCGGAGTCGATCACCACGAGCTCGTCGACCAGCGGAACCTTCTCCATCAGCTCGCGGCGTATCTCGGCGACGATCTCACCGACCGTCCCCTCCTCGTCGAGCGCGGGCAGCACGACGCTCACCGAGGCGCCGCAGGCGCGCTTCGCGTCGGCGAGCCGGGCCGGCGGCCGGTCGGCGACGGACCAGGAACGCCTGCTGAGCCAGTGCTCGACCTCTTCCAGCACGGTCGCGGTCCTCCCATAGGTGATCGATGAGGTGATCGATGTGATCCATCTCGCGGTTCGGACGACTATCTCAAGGGTCCGGGGCTTCGGTTACAGTCTTGAACAACGCCGGTGACCATCGCATGTCGGGGTCGCCGCCGCGTTGAGATCGACAACTGAAACCCATAATCGAAAACCGCTCATCCAGAGGGGCAGAGGGAAACGGCCCGTTGAAGCCCCGGCAACCCTCCCGCCGACCGCGAGGTCACGGTGGGGAAGGTGCCAATTCCGTCTCGCGGCGAGATGCGTCGCGAGGAAGATGAGGAGAAAGGGCCTCGCCTCCATGGCTGTGCAGACTGTCGCCACCGATAGCGCCACCGAAAGCACCACCCCTTCCGTCGACCTCGGGCCCGCCTCCGGCCTCTCCTGCCGTGAGTGCGGCACCAAGTTCCCGCTCGGCCCGATCTTCGCCTGCGCCGAGTGTTTCGGCCCCCTCGAAGTCGCGTACGACCTGCCGCTCGGCGACCCGGAAGCCCTCCGCAAGCAGATCGAGGCGGGCCCCGCCAACATCTGGCGCTACGCCCCGCTGCTCCCCGTCCCCGCCGACGTGGCCGACAAGCCGAACCTGAACCCCGGCTGGACCCAGCTCGTCAAGGCCGACAACCTCGGCCGTGAACTCGGCGTCGAGCAGGGCAAGTTGTTCGTCAAGGACGACTCCGGCAACCCCACGCACTCCTTCAAGGACCGCGTCGTCGCGCAGGCCCTCGAAGCGGCGCGCGCTTTCGGCTTCACCACGCTCTCCTGCTCCTCCACCGGCAACCTCGCGGGTGCCGTCGGCGCAGCCGCCGCCCGCGCCGGCTTCCGCTCCTGCGTGTTCATCCCGCATGACCTGGAGCAGGGCAAGGTCGTCATGGCCGCGGTCTACGGCGGTGAACTCGTCGGCATCGAGGGCAACTACGACGACGTGAACCGCTTCTGCTCCGAGCTCATCGGCGACCCGCTGGGCGAGGGCTGGGGCTTCGTCAACGTCAACCTGCGGCCGTACTACGGCGAGGGTTCCAAGACCCTCGCGTACGAGATCTGCGAGCAGCTCGGCTGGGAGCTGCCCGACCAGCTCGTCATCCCCATCGCCTCCGGCTCGCAGCTCACGAAGATCGACAAGGGGCTCAAGGAGCTCATCGCCCTCGGTCTGGTGGCCGACAAGCCGTACAAGATCTTCGGCGCGCAGGCCGAGGGCTGCTCGCCGGTGTCGGCCGCGTTCAAGGCCGGCCACGACGTCGTACGCCCGCAGAAGCCGAACACCATCGCCAAGTCGCTGGCCATCGGCAACCCCGCCGACGGGCCGTACGTCCTGGACATCGCGCGCCGCACGGGCGGTGCGGTGGAGGACGTGAACGACGAGCAGGTCGTCGAGGCGATCAAGCTGCTCGCCCGCATGGAAGGGATCTTCGCGGAGACCGCGGGGGGTGTGACGGTGGGCGTCACGAAGAAGCTCTTCGAGGCGGGGCTTCTCGACCCGGCCCTCACCACGGTGGTCCTGAACACCGGGGACGGCCTGAAGACGCTTGACGCTGTCGCTGAGACTTCGCAGGCCACGGCGACGATCAAGCCGAGCCTTGAGGCGTTTCGCTCCGCGGGGCTTGCCGGCTGAGGTTGTTGCTTCCCTGCGGGTCGGCTGTGGCTGGTCGCGCAGTTCCCCGCGCCCCTTATGGGGCGCCCATCCCCCGGTACTTCTGAGGTGAACCCATGAGTGTCAACGTCCGCATCCCCACCATTCTGCGCACCTACACCGGCGGCAAGGCCGAAGTGGCCGCCGAGGGGGCGAATCTGGGTGAGGTCATCGCCGACCTGGAGAAGAACCACACCGGGATCGCCGCCCGCGTCCTGGACGACCAGGGCAAGCTGCGCCGCTTCGTCAACGTGTACGTGAACGACGACGACGTCCGTTTCGAGCAGGGCCTCGAGACGGCCACGCCGGACGGCGCGGGCGTCTCGATCATTCCCGCCGTCGCGGGCGGCTGATCTTTTCGCAAGCACCCTGCGAAATTCGAATTGCCCCCTCCGCGAGAGAAGCGGAGGGGGCAATTCTGCTTGGTTGAGCGCGGTACAGTTGGGAAGCGTGCTTCGCCGTCAGTGCCGAGTGCATATACGAAGTCGGCCCGGAGCCGACAAGAAGTAGCCAAAGCGCACTGCCCTTTTGAGCCTCATGTGCCTTTTGCCTGGCCCGACTTGCCCTGGATTCCGGTGAATTCTCCGCATATTACCGATCGGGCGCGCCCAGAATTCTCGTCCGATTGACCTGTTGCAGACGGCAGTTGGACAGATACATTCAGCGGCGGTCGACGCGTTCCGGCGCACACCCCCAATCAGTGGGGGGTGAGGTCTGACCCGGGTCCGCGAAGTGCGGTCCTGTGCAAGGGCCAGTAATAGGGGAGTTAGGCATGGCTCAGGGCACCGTCAAGTGGTTCAACGCGGAGAAGGGGTACGGCTTCATCGCGGTCGACGGTGGTGCGGATGTTTTCGTCCACTACAGCGCGATCCAGATGGACGGCTACCGCACCCTTGAAGAAGGTCAGCGAGTCGAGTTCGAGATCTCGCAGGGCCAGAAGGGTCCGCAGGCGGACATGGTCAAGCTCGCCGTCTAGCTCGGCGCGATCGACCACCGAAGCAAGCATCGCGAGGGGCTCGTATCCCACAGGGGTACGGGCCCCTCGTGTGCGCCCCGGCGTGCCCCCTGGATCCACCCGAGGCGCTTGCACTCGTGGGGGTCGAGTGCTAATCATTGGGCTTAGCACTCTACGAGTGAGAGTGACAGAACTTGGATCGGGTCGGTGAGGTCCGTACGCCGGGTGGGGCCAGGAACCACAAGGCGTTCGAGCCGTCCGTCGCGGGCACCAGCGCGATCCGTTTTGCTTGCCACCCCGTCCGGGAGGACCACTTCACATGGCCAAGATCATCGCGTTCGACGAGGAGGCACGGCGCGGCCTCGAGCGCGGCATGAACCAGCTCGCCGACGCCGTCAAGGTGACCCTGGGCCCCAAGGGTCGCAACGTCGTCCTCGAGAAGAAGTGGGGCGCCCCCACGATCACCAACGATGGTGTTTCCATCGCCAAGGAGATCGAGCTCGAGGACCCGTACGAGAAGATCGGCGCCGAGCTGGTCAAGGAGGTCGCGAAGAAGACGGACGACGTCGCCGGTGACGGCACGACGACCGCGACCGTCCTGGCCCAGGCCCTGGTGCGCGAGGGTCTGCGCAACGTGGCCGCCGGTGCCAACCCGATGGCCCTCAAGCGCGGCATCGAGAAGGCCGTCGAGGCCGTCTCCGGTGCCCTGCTCGAGCAGGCGAAGGATGTCGAGACCAAGGAGCAGATCGCTTCGACGGCCTCCATCTCCGCCGCCGACACCCAGATCGGCGAGCTCATCGCCGAGGCGATGGACAAGGTCGGCAAGGAAGGCGTCATCACCGTCGAGGAGTCCCAGACCTTCGGTCTGGAGCTGGAGCTCACCGAGGGTATGCGCTTCGACAAGGGCTACATCTCGGCGTACTTCGCCACCGACATGGAGCGTATGGAGGCGTCGCTCGACGACCCGTACATCCTGATCGTCAACTCCAAGATCTCCAACGTGAAGGACCTCCTTCCGCTCCTGGAGAAGGTCATGCAGTCGGGCAAGCCGCTGCTGATCATCGCGGAGGACGTCGAGGGCGAGGCGCTGTCCACGCTCGTCGTCAACAAGATCCGTGGCACCTTCAAGTCCGTCGCCGTCAAGGCCCCGGGCTTCGGTGACCGCCGCAAGGCCATGCTCGGCGACATCGCCATCCTCACCGGTGGCACCGTCATCTCCGAGGAGGTCGGCCTCAAGCTGGAGAACGCCGGTCTCGACCTGCTCGGCCGCGCCCGCAAGGTCGTCATCACCAAGGACGAGACGACCATCGTCGACGGCGCCGGTGACAGCGACCAGGTCCAGGGCCGCGTCAACCAGATCCGCGCCGAGATCGAGAACAGCGACTCGGACTACGACCGCGAGAAGCTCCAGGAGCGCCTGGCGAAGCTCGCGGGCGGCGTGGCCGTCATCAAGGCCGGTGCCGCGACCGAGGTCGAGCTCAAGGAGCGCAAGCACCGCATCGAGGACGCCGTTCGCAACGCGAAGGCGGCCGTCGAGGAGGGCATCGTCGCCGGTGGTGGCGTGGCCCTGCTGCAGGCCTCCCAGGTCTTCGAGAAGCTGGAGCTGGAGGGCGACGAGGCCACCGGTGCCGCCGCCGTGAAGCTGGCCCTCGAGGCCCCGCTGAAGCAGATCGCCGTCAACGCCGGCCTCGAGGGTGGCGTCGTCGTCGAGAAGGTGCGCAACCTCACCGTCGGCCACGGTCTGAACGCCGCGACCGGTGAGTACGTCGACATGATCGCCGAGGGCATCCTCGACCCGGCGAAGGTCACGCGCTCCGCTCTGCAGAACGCCGCGTCGATCGCCGCGCTGTTCCTCACCACCGAGGCCGTCATCGCCGACAAGCCGGAGAAGGCGGGCGCTGCCCCGGCCGGCGGCGGCATGCCGGGCGGTGACATGGACTTCTGATCGACCTCTGGTTGATCACTGTCCTGACGTACCGAGGGCGGCACTCCTTCTCACGAAGGGGTGCCGCCCTCGGGCGTTTCCCGTCCCGGGTTACGGCAGACGGTCCAGGATCCAGGTGCAGAGTTCCTCGGTGACCAGGGTGTGGCCCTCGTTCCGGGAGGCGCAGAGGAATTCGTCCAGCTCGCTCTCCTCCTCCGCGGAGGCCGTGACCGGCGCGTACAGCTTCTCGTGGGTGTCGATGTCGCGCAGGGCGATGGCGCTGACCGTCGGCACGAAGCAGTGCTCGCGGAAGTCCGCCTCGGAGCCGAGGCCGATCAGCGCGGGAATCTTGTTCAGCTCGTCGGCGAGGATGCCGAAGCCCTCCAGGGTGCCGCCCGGCGCGCCGTCGATCTCGGGCAGGCCCGTGGTGCGGATGCGGGGCCTGCGCAGGGTCACCACCCGCAGCTGGCCGACGAGCTGGTCCTCGCCCGCGGACTGCGTGTACAGGTGGGTGCCGGTGATGGCCAGGCCCTTGCCGTGGAAGGCTTGTTCGCCGGCCGGGACGCCGTTGCTCTCGCCGATGCGGGAGCCGTTGGACACGCCGATCTTCTTCGGCCGAGAGGGCCAGCGGCCCACCCGGTCCAGCTCGGCGAGGAACGTGCCGCGCTCCTTGTCCGTCTCGGGGGTGTCGCCCCACTCGCTGATGTGCTGCCACAGGAGCTGGCGGGCGGCCGGGCTGTTCATCTGGTTGGAGAACGCCGCGTTGAGGCGCCGGATGTAGTGCGCGAACGACTGCAGCGCGACGGGGATCCAGGCGCCGCGGTGCGGGCTGTCGTACGAGAAGTACAGGGCGGTCTGATGGTCGTTCTCGCCCGTCCCGCCGTCGTGCTCCATCTTGGCGAGGGCGTACCGCGTGACGAGCCCGCCCATGCTGAACCCGCCGACCGTCAGCGGGTGGTCGCCGTCGCGCCGCGCGATGGTCTCCAGGATCGCGGCCCTGGCGACCTCGGCGTTCTCCAGGATCGACGCGCTCCGCTCGTCGAAGCCGACCAGGACGACGTCGTACCCGCGGCCGCGCAGGGCACTCAGGAACGGGAACGGGCCGCGTTCCATGATCTCCCAGGAGAAGTCGAGGTCGCTCGGGCCCGAGCTGAAGCCGTCGCTGATGACGACGGGCCGCGTCAGGCCCTTCGTCCGGTCGGCGAGGTACACCCAGGCGGTGCCGCCGGGCAGCGCCCACTCGTCGTCGGGCCGCGGGGCGGCGGCGGGGGCCTCGCGGGCCTCGCGCGGGCCCGGGGCGAGGGTGATGCGGGCGGCCGACCCGATCGCCTCCGCCACCTCCCGCTCGTCCATCTCCTGCAGATCGGGCTGGACCGGCTGCTCGCCCCGGTCCGGCCGGTCGGGTTTGTTGCGCTTGCTCATGAGGGTCCCCTCCGCTGGCGCTCCTGTGGTGACGTCCGGTGCCATCTTTGATACGTCGGGTAGTCGCCGACACCCGCTCGCGGCAATCGGCACCGGGGCCGGGGCCCTTTCGGACAGGGCGACTTCGGCCGCGTACGCGTGGGACACGTGGGGCGGGACGCCGTGGCCTGGGCCGCACGGGAGCCCCTCGCCGCCACACCCGGGCGGGCCGACGGCGCGTCGGCCAACTCACGGCGGGCGGGCTCGCGCCGGGCACCGACAACTCTGTCGCGAAGCCGACCAGCTAACCAACCGACTGGCCGACCAGTCGAACACGGAGCGTTGTTATGAAGCCTGTACTTTTCAGGTCACGTGCAGTTGGACACTCTGGGTGATGAGTAGGAACACTCAGTGTGAAAGGCGGAAGTCATGACGCTGACGGCGGAGGAACGGGTGCGGGCGGTCGAGGACGCCGTACGGCAGTTGAAGGCAGGGCTCGCGGAGGTCGGGGTCACCTTGCCCTCACTGCAGATCGACCCTTTGACGGCCGCGGCCGAGGGGACGCTGCCCCTGGTCGAGCTGGGCCGCTGCAACCTCGACACCGCGCTCCGGCTGGCCGCCGTGCTGGAGGGGACGCGGTGAGCGGGTGGTGCTGCCGGAGGCGAGGAGGTCCTAGTCCGTGCTGCGGGAGTTGTCGAGGGCTGTGCGGAGGTGGCCGTTGGCTGTGGTGAGGAGGTGGGTGGCGGTGGGGGCGTCCACTCCGCCGAGGATGGTGAGGATGGCGTTCTTCACCTCTCCGTCGGTGGCGGCGAGCGCTGCCTCGATCTCCTCGTCGGAGGCGCCGGTGGCGAGGGCGACGATGCGGCGGGAGCGGGCCCGCAGCTTCTCGTTCGACGCGCGGACGTCCACCATCAGGTTTCCGTACGTCTTGCCGAGGCGGATCATCGTGATCGTGGACAGCATGTTGAGGACGAGCTTCTGGGCCGTGCCGGCCTTGAGGCGGGTGGAGCCGGTGAGGAGTTCGGGGCCGACGACGACCTCGATGCCGTGGTCGGCGGCGGCCGCGAGCGCGCTGCCCGCGTTGCAGGAGAGGCCGATGGTGAGCGCGCCGTAGCGGGCGCGGGCGTGTTCGACGGCGCCGATCGCGTACGGCGTGCGGCCCGACGCGGAGATGCCGACGACGACGTCGTCCGCGGTGAGGCCGAGCCCGGCCAGGTCCTCGGCGGCCAGCTCCTTGCTGTCCTCGGCGCCCTCGACCGCCTGGACCATGGCGCTCGGCCCGCCCGCGATCAGGCCGACGACCTCGCCGGGGTCGGTGTTGAAGGTGGGCGGGCACTCGGAGGCGTCGAGCACGCCGAGCCGTCCCGCGGTGCCCGCGCCCGCGTAGACCAGGCGGCCGCCGCGGGCCATGCGCTCGGCCGTGCCGTCGATGGCGGCGGCGATGGCGGGGAGCTGCTCGGCGACGGCCGCGGGGACGGTGGCGTCCTCGCCGTTCATGATCGCCGCGATCTCCGCGGTGGGCAGCTGGTCGATGCCGGAGAGCTCGGGCCGGAACGCCTCGGTGGTGAGGGTGGCCAGCTGGGCGCGGAGCTCCCCGTAGTCGTCGCCGCGTTTGTGCTGGTGGTGGTGAGGGGCGTCCGTCGGGCCGGTCGGATCGGTCGGGTCGGTCGGGTCGGGCGCGCCGGTCGCGTCGGCGGTGGAGGTCATGGCGGCTGCGGCTCTTTCGTTTCCGGTGCGGGGGGTTGGGGGGTGGAGCGTGCAGGCGGGGCTTCAGCGGTTGGTGCCGCGCGGGCTGTGGCGGTGGGCCAGCGCCTCGTAGGACGCGGCGAGCGCGGGCGCCGCCGTCTCGTACGTCCGCTGGGCGACACCCACGAACAGACAGTCCACCACAAGGAGTTGACTCGTGCGGGACGACATCGCGGCCGGCCGCAGCTCGCTCTCGCGGGCCGTGGAGGTGGTCAGTATGTGATCGGCGTACTGCGAGACGGCCGCGCCCGGCCGGCCGGTGATCGCGATCGTCGTGGCGCCGTGCTCGAAGGCGACGCGGAGGGGTTCGATCACGTCGCCGGTCGAACCGGAGTGGGTGATCGCGATCGCCACGTCCTTCGCGCGGAGCGTCACCGCGTTGGTGACGGCCAGGTGCGGGTCGGAGTGCGCGTGCGCGATGTGCCCGATGCGGAGCAGCTTCTGGGCGAGGTCCTGGGCTACGAGGCCCGACGCGGCGACGCCGTAGATCTCCACGCGGCGGGCGGTGGCGAGCGCGGCGACGGCCGCGCCGAGCTGGACGGTGTCGAGCCCGGCGGCGGTGTCGGCGAGGGTCTGCTGCTCGTCGTACGCGAGCTTCGCCACGACGTCCGCGATGGGATCGTCGACGGCGATGTCCGCGGTGACGGCGGGCGCGCGCCCCGACTGCTGCTGGGCGGCGAGACCGGCGAGCGCGAGACGCAGGTCGCGATAGCCCGGGTAGCCGAGGAGGCGGGCGGTGCGGACGACGGTCGCCTCGCTCGTGCCCGTGAGCTCGGCGAGGCCGGTGACCGTGAGCGCCGCGCAGCCCGCGGGGTCGCCCGCGACGGCCTCGGCGACCCGCTGCATGGACCGGGTCATCGACGGCGCCAGCGTCCGCACCTTGGCCGCGAGGGCGGCGGGGGCGGGGGGTGCGGCGTCCGCGAAAATTTCCTTCACGTCATTGCTCACAATTGAAAGGTATTTTCGGCCAGAGTGCGGGTCAAGGCCCCGGAGGTTGCCGATCTCGCATGGGGTGACAATGGCTGCATGGACGCGATCGACCCTTTGGAGCAGGCGTTGCACGCCGCTCGCGCACTTGTCCTCGCCGACCTGGTCGCCCGCGAGGTCGCCGAGGCCGAGGTCGTCTCGATGGTCGAGGAGTCGGTGGCGCACCGGCGCTGGTGGGTCGAGCAGTGGCCCGAGGGCGTCGACTACATCGCGGGGCTCGTCGCCCAGGACGTCCAGGACGCGCTCCTGGAACGGTACGGGCGGTGGCCGCTGTGTCCCGTGTGCGAGACGGGAGAGCCCCACGCGCTGGACGTGGAGCCGGAGTTGGGTCCCGACCCGCACTGGGTGTGCGGCAAGGCGGGCGTGGTCGTGGCGCCGGTGGGCGGCCTGACGTGAGCGTCTACATCGACCCGCCGACCTGGCCCGGCCACGGCCGCATGTGGTCCCACCTGGTCAGCGACGTCTCGTACGAGGAACTGCACGCGTTCGCGGCGACCATCGGCTGCCCGCCCCGCGCCTTCGAGCGTGACCACTACGACGTACCCGCGGAACGGTACGACGACGCGGTGCGCGCCGGCGCCGTGGAGGTCGGCTCGAAGGAACTGGTGCGGAGGCTCACGGGGGCGGGGCTGAGGAGGCCGAAGGGGCGGCCGGCGTAGGCATCCCTCAGGCCTTGGTGCCGGTCTCGGCGGTGGCAGGGGCGGAGGGAGCAGGGGCGGCGGGGGAGGCCGTGGCCGAGGAAGTCGTGATCACGCGGCTCGGGGTCCTGCGGTGCAGGCGGAGGGAGAGTGCCACTGCCGCGATCGCCGTTGCCGTCATCGCTGCTCCTGCCCACGCCGTCGCCTCGTAGCCGAGTTTCAGGTCGATCACCGTGCCGCCCAGCCAGGGGCCGCCCGTGTTGCCGAGATTGAATGCCGCTGTCGTGGTCGCGCCGGCCAGGGTGGGGGCCGCGCTCGCCACGTTGAACATGCGGGCGTTGAGCGCCGGGGCCGTGTAGAACGCGGAGACTCCGAGGAGGAAGCTCAGCGTGATCGCCGCCGCGGGGGTCGCGGCGAACAGGGCGAGGGAGACCAGGAAGACCGTGGACGCGGCGATGCCGCTCAGGAGGACGCCGAAGAGGTGTGCGTCCGCCACCCGGCCGCCGATCGTCGTGCCGACCAGCGCGCCGACGCCGAAGAGGCCGAGGACCGAGGGGACCCAGCTCTCGGAGAGGCCCGCCACGTCCGTGAGGAGCGGCGAGAGGTACGAGAAGGCGCAGAAGACGCCGCCCGCGGCGAGGGCCGTGATGGTGATCGACAGCCAGACCTGGCGGTCGCCGTAGATCGACAGTTCCTTCTTGAGCTGGGGCTTCTCCGCGGGGAGCGGGATGCGGGGGATGAGCGTCAGTACGCCGATCAGCGCGATCGCGGAGGCGGCGCCGACCGACCAGAACGCGGAGCGCCAGCCGAAGTTCTCGCCGAGGAACGCGCCCACCGGGACGCCGAGGACGTTCGCGATGGACAGACCGCCGATCATGACGGCCATGGCGCGGGCGCGTTGGTTGAACTCCACCATCGCGATGGCGACGGCCGCGCCGACCGCCCAGAAGCCGGCGCAGGCGAGCGCGCTCACGACGCGGGACGCGAAGAGGATCTCGTAGGTGGGCGCGAGGGCGCCGGCGACCTGGCCGAGGCCGAACACCGTGATGAGGGTGATCAGGGTCGTGCGGCGGGGGAGGCGGAGGGTCACGACGGCGAGGAGCGGGGCGCCGATGACCATCCCGATGGCGAAGGCGGAGATGAGGAGGCCGGCGCGCGGGATGGAGACGTTCATGTCGTCGGCGATGGGCGGGAGCAGGCCCGACAGCATGAACTCGCTGGTACCGAGGGCGAAGACGGCCAGACCGAGCATGTAGACGGCTATGGGCATGCGGGGGCGGGCGGGGGTGCCGCCGGGCGTGGGGACGGAGGTCGGCATAACAGGAGTGAACAGTGGGGTTGCCCGTGACATTCCCTGGCGGTGCGGTGCGGTCCCGGGGCGTCAGGCCCGTTGCAGGGCGTACGCGTGGTTCGTGTCGCGGTCCGCGAGCCGTACGTAACCCGCGCGGGTCGCCACCCGCTGGGACGGCGCGTTGTCGGGAGTGGTGACGGCCAGGAGGGACGTCACCTCCGGGTGGGTCAGGGCCCAGTCGGAGAGCGCGCGCAGTGCCTGCGTGGCGTACCCCTGGCCGCGCGCCGCCTCCACCAGGTCGTAGCCCACCTCGACGCAGCCGTTGTCGTCCGGCGGGCCGTGGAAGCCCATGCCGCCGACGGCCAGCTCGTCGGCCGTGCGGACCAGCGCGTACATGCCCCAGCCGGGGCGGAGCACCCCTGCGGCGTACGCCTTCGTGAGCATGCCCGCGGCCCTGCGCGTGCCGTCGAAGGGGGCGCCGTCCAGCCAGGTCAGCCCGCCGGTGCCGCCCCCGGCGAGGTCCGCGGCGGCCGCGGGCGTCACCTCGCGCAGGGCGACGGGCCCCGCGGGCAGGGAGTGCGGGTTGTGCCAGCGCCACCGCGTGACGGGCGCGCGGCCCGGCAGGGTGCCGCGGCCCGTGGCCCACAGCAGGGTCGTCCAGGGGGTGGCGCCCGGGAGGGCCGGCGGCACGTGCGGGAAGAGGTGCGCGAGGACCGCAGCGCACAGCTCGGCGGGCGGTTCCGCGTCGACGCCGAGCGTGCGGGCGATGTCGTACGTGTGGAGCAGGACCTCCGTGACGCCCATCGCGGCGAAGCCCGTCGCGTCGGCGGCGCCGGAGGGGTAGGGGTGGTAGGCGCGGACGCCGCGGGGGGTCGTGCGGACCACGGCGGACAGGATGGCTCCCGCCGCCTCGATCGCCCGGATCGCGCCTTCGGGGTCCGTGCCCTCGTCGAGGGTGGCGTCCAAGGGGATGTAGGCGTCCGTGGCGCGGCCCGTCAGCTGGCACGCGTACGCGATGTGGCAGCCCGCGATGTGTTCCGCCGTCTGCAGGCAGCTCCAGTCCAGTTCGTCCGCCTTGGCGCTCCAGTCGCGGCCCGCCGTCGCGCGCAGCACCCCGGCCGCGTACGCCACGGCCTCGTCGATCCGGTCCCCACCCATGAGAAGCATGCGGCAGAGAGTACGGGAGCGGCGTCGGAAGGGCCTCAGGTTTCCAGCAGGGCCAGCTCCGTCGCCAGGTTCCCGCGGGCCGGTGCCTCCCAGTTGGCCGCCCCGTACGGCGTCCTGAAGAGGCGCGGGAGCGCCATGAGCTGGCGCAGCACGTCCGCCCTGCCCCGGCGGAACGCCTCGTCCGGCACGAAGCCGTACTCCTCGCGGACGGCGGCCGCGTAGGCGGCGTACGCGTCGGGGGAGGCCGCGAGGATCGCCAGGTCGGCGTCGCACAGCGCCTCGCCGTTGCGGTCGCCGTCGGCCGGGTCGTGCGTGACGGTGAGGCGGACCAGGCGCGCCACCTCGGCCGTCCGGTCGGCCGGCAGACCCGCTTCGGTGAGGGCGCGCTCGGCGAGGCGGGCGGAGCGTTCCTCGTTCTCCGAGCGCTCGGGTGCGTACACCGCGTCGTGGAACCACGCCGCGAGGCGTACGAGGTCGGGGTCCTCGGTGTGGTCCTCCAGCACGTCGATGTGGTCGAGGACCGCCGCCAGGTGCTCGGTGGTGTGGTACCGGCGCTGCGGCTCGGCCCAGCGGGCGAGGAGGCGGTCCGCATATGGGGCGGGGTCGGGGGTGCCCTCGGCGGCGCGGAGCAGGGCGGTGGCCCAGCGGGCGTGGAGGTCCTTTTCGTCGGCCATGCCGCGACTCTAGTCGTTGAATACCCCAGGGGGGTATGTTAACGTCCCGGCGTCATCCGGTACCCCCAGGGGGTATCAATCGTAGGGAGGGGAACAGTCATGCAAACCGTCGGACCGGCAGCGGTCAGTCCCAAGCGCTGGTGGGCGCTCCTCGTGCTCGCCACCGCCCAGTTCATGGTCATCATGGACACCTCGATCATCGGCGTCGCACTCCCCGAGATGCAGCGGGACCTGGGCTTCTCGCAAGGGGAGTTGCAGTGGGTCTTCAACGCGTACGTGATCGCCTTCGGCGGGCTGCTGCTGCTCGGCGGGCGGCTCTCCGACCTGCTCGGGGCACGCAGGGTCTTCGTCTCCGGGTGGGTGGTCCTGATCGCGGGCTCCGTCCTCGCCGCCGCCGCGCAGACCGCGACCGTCGAGGTCGTCGGGCGTGCCGTGCAGGGCGTCGGCGGCGCGCTCATCGCACCCGCCGCCATGACCCTCCTGATGATGCTCTTCGGGCACGACCCGAAGGAGCTCGGCAAGGCCATGGCCCTCTACGGCGCCGCGGCTCCCGCGGGCGGCACGGCCGGCGTCTTCCTCGGCGGCGTCTTCACCGAGTGGCTGAGCTGGCCCTGGGTCTTCATCATCTACGTCCCGATCGGCGTCGCCACCCTCGCCGCGACCCGCCTCCTGCCCGCCGTCGAGGGCCGGCGCGGCTCGGTCGACCTGCTCGGCGCGGTCTCCGTCACCGCCGGTCTCGCGCTCGCCGTCTTCGCCGTCGTCCGGGCCCCGGAGGCCGGCTGGGGCTCGACGGGGACGGTCCTTCAACTGGCCGGCGCGGCCGCCCTCCTGGCGCTCTTCCTCGTCGTCCAGAAGGCCGTCCGCGAGCCGCTGATGCCGCTGAAGGTGTGGCGCGTGCCGCGGCTCGGCTCCGCCAACCTCGCGATGGCGCTGCTCGGCGCCGCCTGGATCCCGATGTGGTACTTCCTCAACCTCTACCTCCAGCAGGTCATGGGGTACGGGGCGTTCGCGAGCGGCGCGGCCCTGCTGCCGATGACCGGTCTGCTGATGGTCTTCATGACCGCCGTCACCGCGCGGCTGCTCGGCCGCTTCGGTGCCAAGGCCCTGATCGGCGGCGGGCTCCTCGTCCTCGCGCTCGGCCTGGCGTGGCTGTCGCGGGTCGGCCCGACCGGCTCGTTCGTGGTCGACGTGCTGCCCGCCTCGCTGGTCGCCGCGCTCGGCATGTCCCTCGCGTACATCCCGGCGATGATGGCCGCGATGGCCGGCGCCCCGCAGGAGCAGGCGGGCCTCGCCTCCGGCATCGTCAACACGACCTACCAGGTGGGTTCCGCGCTGGGCCTCGCCGCGCTGACCGCGCTCGCCACCTCGCAGGGGGCGGGGGAGCTCGGTGACCTGCCCGCGCTGACGGACGGGTTCGGCGCCGCGTTCACCGGTGCGGCGGCCGTCGCGGCGGTCGGAGGTGTCGTCACCCTGCTGGTGATGCGGGGCGAGACCGCGGCGGCGAAGGAGATGGAGGAGGGGATGGACAAGGGGATGGAGAAGGGGAAGGAGGGGGTGGGCGTCTGACGAGGTCGCTCACCTGTACGCCGGACGGGCCGGGTTCTCGGGTTCTCCGGTCGGCGGACGGGCCGGGATCTCCGGCCCGTCCGTTGCCATGTGCGGCTTCACACGGTTGGCTGCCGCCATGACCACCATCGACGAGAGCTACGAACCCGACCGCGCGGGACGCCTCCTGCGTACCGAACGCGACGCCCTCATACCGCTGTTGAGGGCCGCTCCCGACACGGCGTACGAGATCCGCACGTGCTGTCCCGGCTGGACCGTGCGGCATGTGCTCGCGCACTGCAGCTCCGCGCTGATGCGGGTGGTGGAGAGCCGCTTCGAGGAGGGCGTGTACTCGCCCGAGAGCAACGAACGCGACATCGCCGAGCGCGCCGACTGGTCCAACTCCCGTGTCGTGGACGAGCTGGAGCGCGGCATGACGGAGGCCGGGCCGGTGATGGCCGCGGCCAAGGGGCTCCTGGACGGTGTCGCTCTCGGCGAGTGGGTGCACGCCGGAGACGTACGGGCGGCGTGGGGGAAGCCGGGTGCGTACGGCGGTGACGGGCTGGTGGACGCGCTGCCCCTGCTCGAACAGTTCAGCAGGTCGACGCATGCCGCCGCCACACTGCCGCCGCTGCACGCGGACGTCGACGGCTGGGACGAGCCGCTGACCCTGGGCGTCCCCGACGGCAAGCGGCCGCCCGCCCGCTACATCGGTGACGCGCCGACGCTGGTCCGGCTGTGCACGGGGCGGCCGCTGACGGGCACGCGGTACGAGCTGGTGGGCGTCACCGAAAAGGAGTTGTGCCTCTTCGGGTGAGAGGGATCATGGAGGGATGGCCTCCGACACCCCCACCGCATCCGGCTCCGGCGAACCTCTCGTCCCCGCCGATCCGGACGTGCTGCATCCCATGCCAGGACAGGAGCGGGTGGTGCTGCTCAAGCCGCTCGTGACGTCACCGCTGATCGAGGTCGGGGACTTCACGTACTACGACGACCCCGACGACCCGACCGCCTTCGAGACGCGGAACGTGCTCTATCACTACGGGCCCGAGCGGCTGGTGATCGGGAAGTACTGCGCGCTGGGCGAGGGCGTCCGGTTCATCATGAACGGCGCCAACCACCGGATGGACGGGGCCTCCACGTTTCCCTTCCCGATCATGGGCGGGTCCTGGAGCGAGCACTTCGACCTGATCTCCGGGCTGCCGGGACGCGGCGACACGGTCGTCGGCAACGACGTCTGGTTCGGCTACCGCTCGACCGTCATGCCGGGCGTGCGCATCGGGCACGGCGCGATCGTCGCGTCGGGGGCCGTGGTCGTCGACGACGTGCCCGACTACGGCATCGTCGGCGGCAACCCGGCGAAGCTCATCCGGCGTCGCTTCGGCGACGACGACATCGCCCGGCTGCTCGAACTCGCCTGGTGGGACTGGCCGCTCGACCATCTGACGGCGCATGTGCGGGCCGTCATGTCGGGCTCGGTGGACGAGCTGGCCGCCGTGGCGCCGGCCGCCTGATACGCGTGTGACCCCGGAGGCCGACGGGCCTTCGGGGTCACGTGGTCCACGGGTCCGCAGGAGCGCACAGCGCGGCGTCAGTGCGCGTGGCCGCCGCCGTCCTTCTCCGGTTCGGCGTGCGCGCCGCCGCCCGCGTGCACCGTGAACTCCGCCGTGCGGACCTTTCCCTCGTGCTTGAAGTCGAGGAACAGGCGGTACGCGCCCTTGCTCGGCGCCGCC
Organism: Streptomyces sp. NPDC039480; assembly: GCF_055597165.1. NCBI lineage: Bacteria > Bacillati > Actinomycetota > Actinomycetes > Kitasatosporales > Streptomycetaceae > Streptomyces > Streptomyces sp. NPDC039480. The sequence goes on from NZ_JBVITX010000007.1 coordinate 195,341, forward strand.
GTCCCGAAGGAGATGCCGGGACCCGCCTTCGTCCTCCCGTCGCCGGGCGCGCCGTTCGGGTGGACGTGGAGGTAGGCGAGGTCGCCCGCCCGCAGCACCACGAGGTGGCCGTACGCCCCCAGGTAGGGCTGCAGGTTGGTCACCGGCCTGCCGTTCTTCGCCACGCTCAGCGTGAGGTCGCCGCCCGCGCCCGTCTTCAACTCGCCCTTCAGCTCGACGTCGTAGCCGTCGACCTTCGCCGTGGTGCGGTGCGCGGGCAGCTCCTTCGGGTCGTACGAGCCCGTCACCCCGAGGTCCGCGCCCAGCGTCAGGCCCTCCTTCGCGTCCTTGGGGCGGAAGTCGGCGAAGACGCGGTAACCGCCCGCGTCGGGCAGCTCGACCTTCGTCGACCAGGTGCCGTCGGCCGCGCGGGCCGGGTGCAGATGGCGGTAGGTGGTCAGGTCGCGTGAGGCGACGATGAGGTGCAGCTCCTTGTCGTGCTCCTTCTGGTACGCGGTGACGTTCCGGCCCGATGAGTCCTTGACGACGGCGAAGCGGAGCTCCTCCGGGCGGCCCGCGTCGATGCGGGACGTCTCGAGGTCCAGCGTGTAGCCGCGGTCGGAGATCTGGAGGCCGCCGGGGACCGCCGCGTTCTCCGCGTTCTCCTTGTGCTCCTCACTCCCCTCGCGCTGGGCGCCGTCGTGCTGCCCGTGCCGGGCGTCCTTCGGCTTGTCCGTGACGGGGTCGATGCCCGTCCCCACGCCGTACGCGGTGCCGAAGGTCGCGGCGACGGCGGCGGCGAATGCGGTGATCCTCAGTCCGGAGTTCATGACACCGAAGATACCCCCCTGGGGTATGAAGTCAAGTGGGTGGACCGAGCGGGGAACCTCTTGCGTTCGGTACCCCCCAGGGGTATACATGGATCACATCAGCGGTACCCGCCCCGGGTATCAGGACCCCGACTCGTACAGGAGCCCGAGACATGGCCACCACCCCACCCGGTGCCGCCGAGACGGCGGCGCCCGCCGCAGAGGTCGAACTCGCCATCGGTGGCATGACCTGCGCCTCCTGCGCGGCCCGGATCGAGAAGAAGCTCAACCGCATGGACGGCGTCGAGGCGACCGTCAACTACGCCACCGAGAAGGCCAAGGTCAGCTACCGCGGCGCGGACGTCTCCGTACAGGACCTGATCTCGACCGTCGAGGCCACCGGCTACACCGCGCAGGAGCCCGCCCCGGCCCGCACCGAGTCCGGTGCGCCGGACGGTGACGGCGGCGAGGAGCGGGCCGCCGCCGACGAGCTGCGGCCCCTGCGCCAGCGCCTGATCACCGCGGCGCTGCTGTCCGTGCCCGTCATCGCCATGGCGATGGTCCCGGCGCTCCAGTTCGAGTACTGGCAGTGGCTGTCGCTCACGCTCGCCGCGCCCGTCGTCACATACGCGGCCTGGCCCTTCCACAAGGCGGCGTACACCAACGCCCGGCACGGCGCCGCCACCATGGACACGCTGATCTCCGTCGGCACGTCGGCGGCGTTCCTCTGGTCCCTGTGGGCGCTGTTCTTCGGGACGGCCGGCACACCCGGCATGACGCACCCCTTCGAACTGACCATCGCCCGCACCGACGGCGCCGGGAACATCTATCTGGAGGCCGCGGCCGGAGTGACCGCGTTCATCCTCGCCGGGCGGTACTTCGAGGCCCGCTCCAAGAGGAAGGCGGGCGCCGCCCTGAAGGCGCTGCTCCAGCTCGGCGCCAAGGACGTCACCGTGCTGCGCGACGGCGGGCGCGAAGAGACCATTCCCGTGAGCGGCCTGCGGGTCGGCGACCGCTTCCTGGTGCGGCCCGGCGAGAAGATCGCCACGGACGGCAAGGTCGTCGAGGGCTCGTCGGCCGTCGACGCGTCCATGCTCACCGGCGAGTCCGTGCCCGTCGAGGTCGGCGAGGGCGACTCCGTCACCGGCGCCACCCTCAACGTCGGCGGCCGCCTCGTCGTCGAGGCCACCCGCGTCGGCGCCGACACCCAGCTCGCCCGCATGGCCAAGCTCGTCGAGGACGCGCAGAACGGCAAGGCCGCGGCCCAGCGCCTCGCCGACAGGATCTCCGCGGTGTTCGTGCCGGTCGTCATCGGCCTGGCGCTCGCCACGCTCGGCTTCTGGCTCGGCAACGGCGCCGGTCTGACCGCCGCCTTCACCGCCGCCGTCGCCGTGCTGATCATCGCCTGCCCGTGCGCCCTGGGCCTCGCCACGCCGACCGCCCTCATGGTCGGCACCGGGCGCGGCGCGCAGCTCGGCATCCTCATCAAGGGCCCGGAGGTCCTGGAGTCCACCCGCAAGGTCGACACCATCGTCCTGGACAAGACCGGCACCGTCACCACCGGCAAGATGACCCTCCTCGCCACGCACACCGCGGACAGCACCACGGAGGCCGAAGTCCTGCGGCTGGCCGGCGCCCTGGAGCACTCCTCCGAGCACCCCATCGCCCGGGCCGTCGCCGCCGGCGCCACCGCGACAGTGGGCGAGCTGCCCACCCCGGAGGACTTCGCGAACGTCGCGGGCCTCGGTGTGCAGGGTGTGGTGGAGGGGCACGCGGTTCTGGTCGGCCGCGAGCAACTGCTCGCCGAGTGGGCGATCCGGCTGCCCGTCGAGCTGGAGCGCGCCAAGGCCGAGGCCGAGGCGGCGGGACGTACCGCCATCGCGGTCGCCTGGGACGGCGAGGCCCGCGCGGTCCTGGAGGTCGCCGACGCCGTCAAGGACACCAGTGCCGAGGCCATCGGACGGCTGCGCGCACTGGGCCTCACCCCGATCCTGCTGACCGGCGACAACAAGGCCGTCGCCGATTCGGTCGCCGCCGAAGTGGGCATCGCGCCCGAGCACGTGATCGCCGAGGTCATGCCGCAGGACAAGGTCGACGTGGTGAAGCGGCTGCAGGCCGAGGGCAAGTCGGTCGCCATGGTCGGCGACGGCGTGAACGACGCGGCGGCGCTCGCCCAGGCCGATCTGGGCCTGGCGATGGGCACCGGCACGGACGCCGCCATCGAGGCGGGCGACCTGACCCTCGTCCGGGGTGACCTGCGGGCTGCGGCCGACGCGATCAGGCTCTCCCGCCGCACCCTCGGCACGATCAGGTCGAACCTGTTCTGGGCCTTCGCCTACAACGTCGGCGCGCTGCCGCTGGCCGCGGCAGGACTGCTCAACCCGATGATCGCGGGCGCGGCCATGGCGTTCTCGTCGGTGTTCGTGGTGGGCAACAGCCTGCGCCTGCGGGGATTCAAGCCGCTGGCCTGACCGCCGGCCCGACGTTGCTTCCCGCGGGTTCCCCGCAGATTTCCCGGTGGTTTCCCCACCCCGGCGTGAGCGACACGGCTCGCGCCGGGGTGTTCTGCGCGTAGGCTGGTAATTGGACTAGACCTATGCGGGCAGCGAGCAGAAGGAAGAGACATCCATGAGCAAGCGTGCAGTCCTGGAGGTGATCGCCCTCGACACCGAGGACGCCGTCGCCGCCCAGGCCGGCGGAGCGGACCGCCTGGAGCTGGTGACCGACATGGCCGCGGACGGCCTCACCCCGTCCCGCGAGACCTTCGCCGCGATCCGCTCCGCCGTCGACATCCCGCTGCGCGTCATGCTCAGGCTGGCCGACGGATTCGCCGCGGGCGACGTCGACGCACTGCTGCGCCGCACCCACGAGCTCAGGAGCGAGGGCGCCGACGAGTTCGTGCTCGGCTTCCTCGACGAGGCGGGCGGCCCCGACCTGCCCGCCGTCGAAGCGCTGGCGGGCGCCCTCGACGGCTGCCGCTGGACCTTCCACCGGGCCATCGACCGGGCCGCCGACCGCGACGCCCTGCGCAAGCAGCTCGCCGACCTGCCCGGCCTCGACACCTACCTCACCGCGGGCGCCGCGACCGGCGTCGACGACGGCCTGCCGACCCTGCTCGCCGAGGCGGCCCGGCGCGGCGAACCGGGGTACGAGCCGCAGCTGCTCATCGGCGGCGGCCTCCGCCTCGACCACCTGCCGCGCCTGACGGCGGCCGGCGTCGACGCCTTCCACATCGGTGGCGCGGCCCGGCCCGACGGCTGGTCGGCGCCGGTGTCGGCAGCGGCGGTCGCGGAGTGGCGGGCCGCGCTGGACGCCGGTTCGTTCACCGGTTGATCGTTTCTCCGCGGGACGCGATAGAACTGGTTCGACACGGAGGGGACCTCATGCCGACACCAGCAGAAAAGACGCGTCCCGCGGAGCGCATACTCGCGGCCGGGACGCTGCCCGTCGCCGCGACGCTGCTCACGGGGACGGTCGCGCTCTACATCGCGCTCGTCGCGTTCGGGAACATCACCGACTTCGACACGAACCGGCAGTTCGTACGCCATGTCCTCGCGATGGACACCACCTTCAAGGACAACGGCCTCAAGTGGCGCGCGGTGGAGTCCACCGTGCTGCAGGACGCGGCGTACGTCGGGATCATCGCCTGGGAGACCCTGGCCGCGCTGGTCCTCGGCACGTCGACGGTCCTGTGGGCCCGCGCCCTGCGCCGGCCCCAGGGACCGCCCAGGGACCAGGGCTTCCACCGGGCCCGGCGCACGGGCAGCATCGGGCTGCTGATGATCCTCTTCCTCTTCGGCGTCGGTTTCATCGGGATCGGCGGCGAGTGGTTCGCCATGTGGCAGTCGGACGCCTGGAACGGCCTGGACGCGGCGACGCGCGTCATCACGCTCACGGGCATCGTCCTCATCGTCACGCACCTGCCGTCCGCCGCTCCGACCGCCGCCATCACACCGGCGGACCCGGCGGGCGACCCCAAGGGCTCCTAGGTCCTAGGCGAGTAGGCCCTAGGCGAGCTGCTTGGGCAGCTCGTCCGCGTGTACGACGATCAGGCCCGACACGGCACGGGTCAGCGCCACGTAGAGGCGGCGCAGACCCGTGCGTTCGTCGGGCTCGCCGTCGACGACGGCGGCCGGCTCGTCGAGTACCACGTAGTCGTACTCGAGCCCCTTCGCGAGGGACGCGGGCACCAGCGTGAGGCGGGTGTCCGGCGTCGTCTCCTCGCCGGGGGAGAGGTAGCTGACCCCGGCCGCCGCCAACGCCCCGGCGAGCGACGGAATCCGGGCGTCCGCGGCGATGAGGCCGATGGAGCCCTCCTGCCGCAACGACTCGGCGCACGCCTCGAGACAGGCCGCGTCCAGACCCTCGACACCCGCACCATCGTCCACCCGGCGCACCGCCAGCGAACCCGGCGCCTCCCGCACCGAGTCGACCGCCGCGAGGCCCGGCGCGATGTCCGGCAGCAGCCGCGACGCGTACGCGATGACCTCGCGCGGCACGCGGAAACCGGCCGTCAGCTCCTCCACGACGGCACCGTCCTTGCCGAGGTGCCGCAGCGCCTCGTCCCAACTCCGCGTCGCCCACGGCGTGGTGCCCTGCGCCAGGTCCCCGAGGACGGTCGCCGAACCCGTCGTGCAGCGCCGGCCCACCGCGCGGTACTGCATGGGGGAGAGGTCCTGCGCCTCGTCGAGCACGACGTGCCCGAGGGAGTGGGTGCGCGAGACCAGGTCGGTGGCCTCGTCGATCAGTACGGCGTCGGCGACGGACCACTTGGCGGACCTGACGCTCCGCGCGGGCTTGGCCCACAGAACGGCCTTCTGCTCCTCCGCGCTCAGAATCCCCTCGGCGTGCGCGGCGAGGAAGTCGGCGTCCGACAGCAGCCGCAGTACGAGCTTCGCGGGGTCGACGGGCGGCCAGACGGCCTTGACCGCCGCCTTCACCGCGGTGTTGCGGGCGACGGCGTCCTGCACGCGGTCGTCCGGCGCCTCGCCCGCCTGCTCCATGCGGACGAGCACGGCGTGCGCGATGCGCTGCGGAAGGGCGTCCCGCGCCGCCCCGTACCGAATGTCCCGCGCGAGCAACTCGCCGACGATCTCTTCGAGTTCATACGCGGGGACACGCCACCTGCGCGACCCGCGCACGACGACGACCGGTTCGGTGGGCATGGTGACGTGGGACCGCACGGCCTTGCGCAGCACCTCCGCCATGCGGGCGTCGCCCTTGACGAGGGCGGCGGCCGGCTCGTCCGTGCCGCGCACCTCCACGTGGGCGACGAGGTCGTCGACGGTGGCCTGCTTCACCTCCAACTCGCCGAGCGCGGGCAGGACCTGCTCGATGTAGTGCAGGAAGGAGGCGTTCGGCCCGATGACGAGGGTGCCGGTCCTGGCCAGCCGCTCCCGGTGGGCGTACAGCAGATAGGCGACCCGGTGCAGCCCGACGGCGGTCTTCCCGGTCCCGGGCCCGCCCTGCACACAGACGCTCCCGCTCAGCCCACTCCGGACGATCTCGTCCTGCTCGGGCTGAATGGTGGCGACGATGTCCCGCATCGGCCCGACGCGCGGCCGCTCGATCTCCCGCTGGAGCAGCTCGCTGGTCCGCTCGGCCTCGCCCGGGTCGCTGAGGTGCTCGTCCTCGTACGCGGTGAGGTCGCCGCCGGTGTAGCCGAAGCGGCGGCGCAGCGCGATGTCCATCGGGTCCTTCTTCGAGGCCCGGTAGAACGGCTGGGAGACCGGCGCGCGCCAGTCGATGACCATCGGGTCCCCGCCGGCGTCGTGCACGTGCCGCCGACCGATGTAGAACTGCTCGCCCTCGGCGCCCTCCGCCTCCTCGGCGCCGGGCGCGTGCAGATAGTCGAGCCGCCCGAAGAAGAGCGGGGTGTGGGCGAGATCGGCGAGCGACTTGATCCGTTCGTCGAGCTGCCGCTCCAGGACCGCGGCGTTCACCCAGTTCGCGGTGACGTCGCGGATGTCGAGGGCCTCGGCGTCCTCACGCATGGCGCGCAGGGCGGCACGGGACGCGGCGAGGTGGCCGCGCTCCCGCGCGAGGGGGTCAGGGTCGGCGTGCGCGTGCACGGGGTGCCTCCGGCGGTTCAGCGGTGTCGTGGTGCTGCTCATCGGGCTGCCACCCGGTTTCCGTCCGGACGGCGGCACTCCGCGGAGGAGGCCGGGGAAGGAGGCATCTTAGGCCCGCCCCGAATGCCGGTGCCAACAACTTTTTCCCAGGCGGCCCCCTCAAGGGTGGGGAAGCCCCGTCCCGCCCAGGGGCGCGGGGAACTGCGCGATCAACCACGACGCGCCGACACGAGAAAAACGACTGTCAGCGGGCACTGCCCCCAGGGGCGCGGGGAACTGCGCGATCAACCACGAAGCCGCCGCACCCGAAAGACGACCGTCAGCGGGCACTGCCCCAGGGGCGCGGGGAACTGCGCGATCAACCACGACGCCACTGCACCCGAAAGACGACTGTCAGCGGGCAATCCCCTAGGGGCGCGGGGAACTGCGCAAAAAACCACGACGCGCCGGCACGCGAGAGACGACCGTCAGCGGCCGCCTCCCCAGGGGCGCGGGGAACTGCGCGACAAGCCACAACGACGCCGCACCCGCGAGCCGCGCTCACTCGTCGGCAAGCTCGGCAACCCCGGTAATCCGATGCAACGGAAACGTGCGGACCTCATCCGCAGTGTGGTCGTAAGCCGTCACGAAGCCCCCTTCGACCCGCACCGGCGCGATGACCCGCTGACTCGCGGCCCCCTCCGCGTTGACGTACCCGATCCATACGGCCTCACCGGTGAGCACCGCGGCCTGCATCGTGGCGAGCGTCTCCGCAGCGGTGGTCCGCGGCAGCCGACCATCCGCCGCGGACGAGGCCCCCGAGCCCGACGACCCCGCGGCGTCCGGCGACGTCACCTTGCGCGGCGCCGTGGACGCCAGATCCCCCGCCCGGATCGCCCGCACCGCCGCGTCGATGAGCGTCGGACCGGGCACCGGCGGCCCGTCCGGCACCGGCTCGGGCGCCGAGCGGGGCGGCGTCCGGTGCGCGTGGGCGCGGGTGATCAGGACATCGCCCTCCGCGCTCTCCGCGGCGGGCGCGAACCCCATGGACCGTAGCCCGTCCAGCAGCGTCCCGGGATCCGCCTGGGCGGCGAGCACGGTGGGCGCGAGACGGCGCAGCCGCAGACTCTGCGCACGCTTGTCGGCCATGATCTCGTCGAGCATCGCCTCGTCGTCACACCGTACGTACGCGGAGGCGGCACCGATCCGCAGGTGGCCGTGGCGGCGCGCCACGTCGTCGATCAGATAGGCCAGGGGCTGCGGCACCGGCGTACGGGAGTGGGCGGCGAGGAAGGCGTGCAGGTCGGACGCGGACTGCCCGGCGTCGAGCGCGCGGCGCACGGAGCCGGGGGAGAACCGGTAGACGGTGGCGCCGCCCTTCGACTCGACGTCGGCGAGCACGGCGAGGGCATCGCCGAGCGGCCGCTCCAGCGGACCGGGGGCGACGGCGGTGAGGTCGGCCTGGAGGAGAACGTGGTCGAGCGGCTGGGGAAGAAGCGGCGCAAGGATCTCGGCAGCACGCAGGGCAACGAGCCGACGCTCAACGGAACTACCGCCCCCGCTACCTGCCCCGGCACCTGCACCTGCACCTGCACCTGCACCAGAGCCTGCGCCAGCACCAGAGCCGGCACCGGCACCGGCACCGGCACCAGAGCCTGCGCCGCCCCCCGCTTCCCCGGTCACTTCAGGGAGCAACGCCCGCCCATGCCCCGACAACGCCCCCCGCCCCGTGACACCCAACAACTCCGCCTCGTCCAAAGTCCATTGGGCGATACGCGAGCGAAGGTCCGGCGTGGACGCGGGGTCGGAGGGGCGGTTGCGGGCGGTGGGTGGGTGTTCCCAGCGGAGGCGGGCCTGGAGGGACTCCGGGTCGGGCGCCGAGCCCTCGGGGAGCGTGGCGAGGAGGGCGAGGACCCGGTGGCGTACCTCGGGGGCCGACGACCGGTCGAGGTGCGGACCGAGCGCGGACAGCGTGCGGTCCTTGCCGTCGCGGCCGCCGACGAGCCCCGCCGTGCGGGTGGCCGCGAGCCAGGCGCCGGCGAGCGCCGCCCAGCGCTCAGGGGCGGGCAGCTCCTGCCACGCGTCGTACGCAGGAGTCGCTGCGTACCGCTCGTCGGCCTCGCCGTCGGAAGCCAGCAGCCCCGCCGCGTAGGCGAGTTCGACCCAGAACGCGGCCAACGGCTCGGACGTGTCGAGCGCCACCGCGGTCCGCTTCAGATCGCGCACGCTGAGGCCGCCCGCGCGCAGCACGGCGGGCCCGCCCTCGTCCCAGTCCTTCAGGAGTTCCTCGACGGTGGCGAGCGCGGTGTACGCCTGCCCGGCGGCGGTCGCGTCCACAACCTGTGGACGGTGTTCGCGCGCGACCTCGACGGCCGGCGGCACCGGCTCGACCGTGCGGTGGGCGCGGCCCGCGCGCAGGTGCAGGGCGGCCTCGCGGGGCAGGACGACGGTGCCGGGCGCGGTCGGCAGGAGCAGCCCGCGGTCGAGGAGCCAGCGCAGGTGCCGGGCCGGATCGGCGGTGACCTGTCCGTAGGGCGGCCCCCACACGAGGCGGGACAGCACCTCGACGGACTCGGCGGGCGCCTCGTCGAGCAGCGCCGACATGCGCGTACGGTCCGTGAACAGCGCGGTCAGCGACCGCACGGCGGACACCGGGTCGTGCGTCGTCGGGAGCCCGGCCGCCGCGACGATGTCCTGGATACGGGTGGGCGACATCCCGGCCGTGGCCTCGGCGACGGTGGGGCCGAGGCCGGTCGGGGACGGGTGCTGCGGCGACGGGGCGAGGAGTTCCCGGGCGGTGCGGACGAGCCGGAGCCGGTCGTCGGTCCCCCACACGAGTGCCTGTTCGTGGAGCGTGCCGAGGGCGCGGCCCAGCGCCCGCTCGACGGCCGGGTCCCCGTCGTCCCCCGCGAGCAGCCCACGCACCTCCTCGTACGAGGCGGGGTCCGACGCCACGGCGAGCGCCTCGGCCACCTGCTGCGCGAACCGGTCGAGCCGCTCCAGGGCCCGCACCACGGAGGCCCGGGTCCCCGCACGCGTGGCGAGTTGGGTGAGGTCGCCGGGCACCGGGTTGAGCAGGTCGGGCCGGACCCGGAGCAGGTCGGCGAGCGCGCCGTCCTCCCGCGACCGCAGCGCTTCGGCGAGGGAACGGGGCGTCTCCGCTCCCCGGGGCGATACGGGCGCGCTCGCGCCGGCACTGTCCGTGGGCTGCGGCTCGTCGGTGCTCATCCGGTTCACGGTAGCGGGTCGGGCGCTCCTGCCGGTGGCATCGCCGGCCGGAGCCCCGCGCCCGGTACCGGAGGCCCGCGCCCTGTAGCCGACGTCACCACCCTGATCCGCCCCCATGCGGCACACTGGACGTTTGGCCTATGGAAAGGGCGCTCGCGTGAACGGTCCCCTCATCGTCCAGTCGGACAAGACTCTCCTGCTCGAGGTCGACCACGAGCAGGCCGACGCCTGTCGTCGGGCCATCGCGCCGTTCGCGGAGCTGGAGCGGGCGCCCGAGCACATTCACACGTACCGGGTCACCCCGCTCGGGCTGTGGAACGCGCGGGCCGCCGGGCACGACGCGGAGCAGGTCGTGGACGCGCTCGTGGAGTTCTCGCGGTATCCCGTGCCGCACGCCCTCCTCGTCGACGTGGCGGAGACGATGGCGCGGTACGGGCGTCTCACGCTCTCCAAGCACCCCACCCACGGGCTCGTGCTGACCACCACCGACCGGCCCGTCCTCGAGGAGATCCTGCGGTCGAAGAAGGTGCAGCCGCTGGTCGGCGAGCGGATCGACCCGGACACCGTCGTCGTGCACCCCTCCGAGCGCGGGCAGGTCAAGCAGACGCTGCTGAAGCTCGGCTGGCCCGCCGAGGACCTCGCCGGGTATGTGGACGGCGAGGCACACAAGATCGACCTGGCCGAGAACGGCTGGTCGCTGCGGCCCTATCAGCAGCAGGCCGTCGAAGGGTTCTGGCACGGCGGGAGCGGTGTCGTCGTGCTGCCCTGCGGCGCGGGGAAGACCCTCGTCGGCGCGGGGGCCATGGCGCAGGCCAAGGCGACCACGCTGATCCTCGTCACCAACACCGTCTCCGCCCGCCAGTGGAAGCACGAGCTGGTGAAGCGGACCTCCCTCACGGAGGACGAGATCGGTGAGTACAGCGGGACGCGGAAGGAGATCCGGCCCGTCACCATCGCCACGTACCAGGTGCTGACGACCAAGCGGAAGGGCATCTATCCGCACCTCGAGCTCTTCGACTCGCGGGACTGGGGGCTCGTCATCTACGACGAGGTGCATCTCCTGCCCGCGCCGGTCTTCAAGTTCACCGCCGACCTCCAGGCGCGGCGGCGCCTCGGGCTGACCGCGACCCTCGTGCGCGAGGACGGGCGCGAGTCCGACGTCTTCTCGCTCATCGGGCCCAAGCGGTTCGACGCCCCGTGGAAGGAGATCGAGGCACAGGGGTACATCGCGCCCGCCGACTGCGTCGAGGTCCGGGTCAATCTGACCGACAGCGAGCGGCTCGCGTACGCCACCGCGGAGGCCGAGGAGAAGTACCGGTTCTGTGCGACCACCGCCACGAAGCGGAAGGTCACGGAGGCGCTCGTCAAGAAGCACGCCGGTGAGCAGACCCTCGTCATCGGGCAGTACATCGACCAGCTCGACGAGCTCGGCGAGCACCTGGACGCGCCCGTCATCAAGGGCGAGACGACCAACGCGCAGCGCGAGAAGCTCTTCGGCGCGTTCCGGGAGGGGGAGATCTCCGTCCTCGTGGTCTCCAAGGTCGCCAACTTCTCCATCGACCTGCCCGAGGCCACCGTCGCCATCCAGGTGTCCGGCACGTTCGGGTCGCGGCAGGAGGAGGCCCAGCGGCTCGGGCGGGTGCTGCGGCCCAAGGCCGACGGGCACGAGGCCCGCTTCTACTCCGTCGTCGCCCGCGACACCATCGACCAGGACTTCGCCGCCCACCGGCAGCGGTTCCTCGCCGAGCAGGGGTACGCGTACCGGATCGTGGACGCGGACGAGCTGCTGGCCCAGTAACCAGTAACCAGTAGTCAGTAGTCAGTAGCGGAGAGCCAGGGGCCTAGACGCCCGCCAGCATCGCCGTCGGGATCACCAGGACCGACGTCAGCGCCAGCGCCGTCCGCAGCCACGCCGCGCGCGAGTCGCGCGGCGTGAGCCAGCCCGCCGTCAGGGAGCCGAGGCCCCCGAGCGTCGCCAAGATGTAGCGGCCCACCACGGCCTGGTGCTCCGGCGACGACGCGTCGCCGAGCTCCGCGTCGAGCGCGACCACGAACCAGCCGAGGGTGAGCAGCAGGAGGACGACCGGGGTCGCCAGGGCCAGGGCGAGGACGCGGGACGGCCGCGGGACCGGATGGGCGGCGGCGTAGGCGGCGTTACGCGCGGCCCACTCGTGGCGGGGCTCCGTCTCGGGGTGCGTGGACGTCTCGGAGTGCATGGAGCGAGTCAACCCGCGGGCGCGGGGCGGGCACCTCGGTCCGCGTACTCAGGTACGTACTCAACATCGGCGCCAGAGCCAGCGCCAGCAGCGCGTACGGCGACGCCAGCGGCTGCTGCCACCACGGCAGACGCAGGTCCAGGTCGCCCTGGTGCGGGAGCAGCCAGAAGGTGCGGGCGGTGAAGAGCACGGCCACGGCGGCGGCCGCCCGCGGCCTGCCCTCCGCGATCAGGACGGCGAGGAGCGGCACGCACCACACCCAGTGGTGCGACCAGCTGATGGGCGAGACCAGCACGGTCGTGAACGCGGCCAGGAGCAGCGCGCGGGGCTCCCCCGGCGTGCGGCGGGCCAGCCAGAGGCCAGCGGCGGCCGTCAGGGCCGCGGGGACGGCCCAGACCGCGCCAGGCTCGGCGTCGTGCAGGAGCCGGGCGATCAGGCCCTGAAGGGACTGGTTGTCGACGATCCACGCCTTGCCGACCCGGCCCGTCTCGAAGACCCGCCGCGTCCAGAACTCGACGCTCGCGGCGGGCAGCACCAGCGCGCCCAGCAGCACGGTGCCCGCGAACCCGGCGAGCGCGGTGGCCGCCTCCCGGACCCGACCGCGCAGCAGCAGGTACGCGATGAACACGGCGGGCGTCAGCTTGATGCCGGCCGCGACGCCGAGCGCGAAGCCCTTGCCGAGCGCGCCGGGCGGCCGGGTGAGGTCCCAGAGGACGAGGCAGGCGAGGGCGAGGTTGATCTGGCCGAACAGGACGGTCTGGAAGACGGGTTCGAGCCAGAGGGCGAGGGCCGTGGCGGCGCAGAGGGGCGCGGCGCGCGCGGGGAGGCCCGCGAGACGGCAGGAGAGGCGGATCAGGAGGGCGAGGAGACCGGTGTTGCCGACGAGGAAGACGGCCTTCAGGACCCCTACGGGAAGCCAGGTCGTCGGTACGAAGAGGATCGCGGCGAACGGCGGGTAGGTGGCGGGCAGTTCCCACTCCGTGACGGTGAACCCGTACAGGTCGCTGCCGTTGGCGACGGCCGCTCCCTCGGCCCGGTAGACCAGCGTGTCGGCCATCTGCACGTCCTGCACGACGCAGAGGACGGCCAGCGCGGTGAGGGAGACCGCGAGCAGCGAGGCAGCTGCGAAGAGTGAGGGTTTTGTCACCACACGTGATGTCACGGCGTGACTTTAGTGCGTTCCGCGGCGCGGGCGGGGGTGCCCGGCCCGGGGCGGGTCAGCGGTGTCGTACGCCCGCTTCCTCGGCGTACTCACCGAGCACGACGACGCCGAACGCGGCGCCCGCCAGGGCCTTCGCGGCGCGCAGGACGCCGCCCACGCGGTGCGGGTGCGGGGCGCCCCGGCCGTCGGCGGCAGGGTCTGCGGAGGGACGGGTGGACGCGGGGGTGAAGGTCGCTGCGCTCATGACTTCATGATGGTTTCCGGGCCTTCTCCGCACATCGCCCTGCGGTCCGACCCGTCCCTCGCCCTCCGGTGCCCCTCACGGTGGACCCCGTACACCCTGAGAAGGACGGCGACCCCTAGGGTGCGGGCGCCCTGTGGCCCGGAGGCGGTAACGTCGGGAGCGCTGTGCACAACCGCGGCGCGTCAACGCAGCCGCCCCGGAGGGGACTTCGTGGGGATCGAGAGCGATCAGCTGGTCTACGACTATCTGAGCCGGGTCGGAGACCTGGCCCAGCAGCGGCAGTTGCCGTCCGGCGACCGGATGCGGCTGGTCGCCGACCTGCGGAACCGGATCGACCGGGGCCGGTCGGGCCCCGTGGGCGACAGCCCCGCCGCGGTCCGCCGCATCCTGGCCCGCCTCGGCACGCCGGAGGAGGTCGTCGAAGCGGCGGGCGGGGCGTCCGGCGACGTACCGGAGGACCCCCCGGCGGAGAAGAGCACCCCTGCCCCGCAGAAGAGCCCGAGGAGTCCGAGAAGCCCCAAGAGCCCCAGGATCCCGAACAGTACGAAGAGCACGAAGAGTACGAAGAGTCTGCGGCGCGTCGTGCCGGGGCCCCGTCGCGCGGACTCCCCGGAGGCCCCGGCCGCCCCGGCGCTCCCCGCCGACTTCGAGGGCGCGTCGCCGCCGCACCTCGCGGGCACGGACGAGCTGGGGCCGAGCGGGTCCGAGCCCGACTGGTGGCGGGTGGACAGCAGCCCGTTCGGCGTCGCCGACAGCGTCCCCGGCTTCGTCGGCGGCGTGGAGATCCCGGAAATACTCAAGCCCCCGCCCAAGCGGGAGCCCGAAGAGGCGGCCGAGGACGAGGACGGGACGGACGGGGACGCGTACGAGGAAGAGGCGGCGGAGGAGGCAGAGGAAGAGGGAGCGCGCCGGCGGTGGTGGCGGATCGGCCGGGCCGGCGGCGGCGCCGGCCCGGGCCTCCCCACGTTCAGCAACCCGCTGCTCCTGCTCGCCGCCGCGCTCCTCGTCGTCGGCGCGGTCCTCGGCAACCTCGTGGTCCTCGGCGTCGGCTGGCTCATCACCTACGTCTCCCGCAGGCTCTCCCCCGCCGAGGTGAAGTTCGCCGTCCTGTGGCTGCCGGGGCTCGCGGTGGCCGCGGGCATCACGTGGCTGTGGGGGCGCGCCAACAAAGGCTGGGGCGAGCCGATCACGGACGGGCACATGAGCGACGCCATCGGCGACACCTGGCCGTGGGTGGTGCGCGGCGCGGCCGTCGCCTCCGCGCTCTTCCTGCTGTGGAGGTCGCAGCGGCGGCGCGCGTGAAGCACCACCCGGCAGGCGCCTACTTCTTCGTCAGGGCCGTCTGCATCTCGTCCAGGATCTTGTCCGCCGCGGTGTAGCCGATGCCCTGGATCCACAGCTCGTCCTCGACGGTGTGGACGTTGCCGGACTTCACGGCCTTCATGTTCTTCCACAGGCCGCTGCCGGTGGTCTGCGTCTGCTTGGCCTTCTTCGGATCGCCGTACGTCGACTGGAAGATGACGTCCGTGTCGGCGAGGTCGATCTTCTCGGGGGACAGGTCGTAGGAGAAGCCGTCCTTGGCCTTCGCGGAGATCGGCGCGCGGCCGAGGCCGACGTCCTTGAGGAGCGTGGCGATGTAGCTCTGCTCGCCGTAGAGGCGGATGTCGGCGCCCTCGATGAAGCGGATGACGTTGACCTCGGTCCGCTCGGCCGCGGCGGGGCCGCCGATGGCGGTGGTGACCTTCTTGGCGTGCGCCTTGTAGTCGTCGACGACCTTCTCCGCCTCGGCCTGCTTGCCCATCGCTTCGGCGTGCACCTGGAAGTTCTCCTTCCAGGGGTAGCCGGTCGTCTCCGTCATGACGGTCGGCGCGATCGCCTTGAGCTGGTCGTACTTGGCGGCGTGCCGGATCTTCGACGTCAGGATGAGGTCGGGCTTGAGCGCGGCGATGGCCTCCATGTTGGGGTTCAGCATCTCGCCGACGTCCTTGATGCCGCTGACCTTGTCCTTGGGCAGGTAGCTCAGGAAGCCGGACTCGGCCTCGACGTGCGTGGCGCCGACCGGCTTCACACCGAGCGTGATCGCGGAGTCCAGCTCGGCGGTGTCGAGGACGACGACGCGCCGCGGCTTCTCGGGGACCTTCACGTCGCCCATGGCCGTCTTGACGGTGCGGGTCTTGCCGCCGGCGGCGCCGGATCCGTCGGAGTCGGAGGAGCCGCAGGCGGAGAGCGCGAGCGCGCCGGTCAGGGCCAGCGATCCGGTGAGGAGCGCCCGGCGGCGCAGCGGGGAGCGGAAGGGGATCATGGGGACGCCTTTCATGCGGTGGGGTCGTGCCGTCGGGTCGTGCCGTGGGGGCAGTCGGGTCGTGCCGTCAGGCGGGGGTGGTGCGGGCGGGTGAGGGCGCGGACCACGGTGCTCCGGGGACGACCAGCGGGGAGCCGGTCACGGGGTCCGGCACGACGACGCAGTCCAGGCCGAAGACCTGGCGTACGAGATCCTCGGTGACGATCTCCGAGGGGGCTCCCTCGGCGACGACCTCGCCCTGCTTCATGGCGACGAGGTGGTCGGCGTACCGCGCGGCCTGGTTGAGGTCGTGCAGGACGACCACGACCGTGCGGCCGCGGTCGCCGTCGTGCGTGGCCGTGGCCAACTGGCGTACGAGGTCGAGGACTTCGACCTGGTGGGAGATGTCCAGGTAGGTGGTGGGCTCATCCAGGAGGAGGATGTCCGTGTCCTGGGCGATGGCCATCGCGATCCACACGCGCTGGCGCTGGCCGCCGGAGAGTTCGTCGACGGAGCGTGCGGCGAGCGCGGTGACGTCGGTACGTTCCATGGCCTCGGTCACCGCCCTCTCGTCGTCGTCGGACCACTGCTGCCACCAGTGCTGGTGCGGCTGGCGGCCGCGCGCGACGAGGTCGGCGACGGTGATCGCGTCGGGGGCGACGGGCGTCTGCGGGAGCAGGCCGATCTGCTGGGCGATCTTCCGGGTGGGCAGCTTGGCGAGGGACGCGCCGTCGAGGAGGACGGCACCGTTCTTCGGCTTGAGGAGGCGGCCGAGGGCCCGCAGCGTCGTGGACTTGCCGCAGGCGTTGGGGCCGACGATGACGGTGACCTTGCCATCGGGGATCACCAGGTCGAGGCTGTCGACGACGGTGTGGTCCTCGTAGGCGAGGGTCAGCTCGCGGGCCGAAAGGCGGGCGGCTGTCACGAGGTGCCTCCATTGCGGACGGAGCGGCTCCGGACGATGAGCCAGATGAGATACGGAGCACCGACCGCCGCCGTCAGGACGCCGACGGGAAGCTCCGTGGGCGAGAAGAGGCGGCGGGCCAGCAGGTCCGCGAGGACCACGATGAGCGCGCCGAGCAGCGCCGAGCACAGCAGCGGGAGCTGCGCGGTGCGGGTGAGGCGGCGGGCGATCTGGGGGGCGAGGAGCGCCACGAAGTCGACGGGTCCCGCGGCGCCGGTCGCCACCGAGGCGAGGACGACGCCGAGCAGGACGAGCCCGAGGCGTACGTGTCCGAGGCGCGTCCCGAGAGCCGTCGCCGTGTCGTCGTCCATGCTGACGGCGCGCTGGGCGCGGGCCGCCCACAGGACGAAGGGGAGCAGGACGAGCAGGGTGACGCCGAGCGGGTTCGCCTCGGCCCAGCCGCGGCCGTTGAGGGAGCCCGTCATCCAGATCTGCGCCTGCTGGGCGACGAGGTAGTCGCCCTTCGTCATGAAGAGCGTCGTCACCGACCGCAGGGCGATGGCGATGCCGATGCCGATCAGGACGAACCGGGTGGCGTGCAGGCCGCCACGCCACGCGAAGACGTACACGAGGGCGGCCGCGGCGATCCCGCCGAGCACGGACAGATAGGGGAGCGCCGTGTACGAGGTGACGCCGAAAGTCATCGCGCCGACCGTCAGCGCGCTGGCGCCCTGGCTGATGCCGATGATGTCGGGGCTGGCCAGCGCGTTGCGGGCCACGGTCTGGATGAGCGCGCCCGCCACGCCGAACGCGGCGCCGACGAGGAGGCCCACCACCATGCGGGGTTCGCGCAGGGTGCCGACGACCAGCGTGTCCGGCGAGGGCTGCCCGATGACGACCTTCAGGGCTTCGACGGGCGGGACGAAGGACTCGCCGACACAGAGGTACGCGAGACAGCTCGCGGCGAGCAGCAGGGTGAGCGCGGCGGCCACCGCGGCGGCCCTGCGGTGCACGAGGAAGGCGGCCTTGCGCACGCGGAGCACGGCGTACCCGACGGGCCGGACGCGGGCCCGGTCCGGGGCCATGACAGTCGTACCCACCTTCGTACCGCTGCTCATGCCGCCACCGTCTTCCGGCGGACGAGGGCCACCAGGAACGGCACCCCGAGCAGCGCGGTCATCACGCCGGCGGGCACCTCGCTGGGCGGGAAGACGATCCGCCCCACCGTGTCGGAGGCGAGGAGCATCACCGGGCCGAGGACCGCCGCGAGCGGCAGCACCCAGCGGTGGTCGCTGCCGATGAGGGCGCGGGCGATGTGCGGCACGGCGAGGCCGATGAAGGCGATCGGTCCCGCGGCGGCCACGCCCGCGCCGGTGAGGACGGTCGCGCCGAGCCCGCCGACGATCCGTACCGCCGCGACGTTCTGGCCGAGCCCCTTCGCCACGTCCTCGCCGAGCGCCAGCGCGTCGAGGCCGCGCGCGACCGCGAGGACGAGCACCAGGCCCACGAGCAGGAACGGCCAGAGCTGCCCGACGATCTCGGCGTCGCGGCCGGCGAGCGAACCCACCTGCCAGAACCGGAACTCGTCGAGCGCGGAGGCCTTGGTGGTGAGGATCGCGGTCGTCACCGAGACGAGCAGCGCGTTGATCGCGGCACCGCCGAGCGCGAGTTTCACGGGGGTCGCGCCGCCCCGGCCGCCCGCCGCGATGGCGTAGACGGCGACGGACGCGAGCCCGGCGCCGAGGAACGCCCACCAGACGTAACCGGTCAGGGTGTGGACGCCGGCGTAGGCGATGGCGAGGACGACACCCACCGAGGCGCCCTGGCTGATGCCGAGGATGCCGGGGTCGGCGATGGGATTGCGGGTCATGCCCTGCAGGACGGTCCCCGCGAGCGCGAGCGAGGCGCCGACCAGCACGCCGATCACGGTGCGGGGCACCCGCATCTCGCGGATCACGCCGGCGGAGTCACTGCCTCCGCCGTGCAGCAGCGCGTCGAACACGACGGAGGGCGCGATGGCGCGGGCGCCCACGGAGAGGCTGAACAGGACGGCGAGCAGCAGGGCCACGACGGCCGCCGTCATCACGGCGGCGCGTCCGACGGGCACACGCATCGGCTGAGCTCGTTTCACGGGGGTGAGGACGGGGGTGCGGACAGGGGGAGGGCCGGGGGCCACGGGGGAGGGTGGCGGTAAGGGTGGGCTAAGTCTATGTGCGGGCGGTGCGGCGGCGATCGGCAGAATGGGCTCATGAGCTCTCACACGCTGACCGTCGGCTTCGACCTCGACATGACCCTGATCGACTCCCGGCCCGGCATCAAGGCGGCCTACCAGGCGCTCTCCGCGGCGACGGGGACGTACGTCGACGCGGACCTGGCGATCACGCGGCTCGGCCCGCCGCTGGAGCAGGAGCTGCGGAACTGGTTCCCCGAGGACAGGATCGAGGAGACGGCCGACCTCTACCGTGAGATCTACCCCACACACGCCATACAGCCGACGCTCGCGATGCCCGGCGCCCGCGAGGCCGTCGCCGCGGTGCACGCGCACGGCGGCCGCGCGATCGTGGTGACCGCCAAGCACGAGCCCAACGCGAAGCTGCACCTGTCGCACCTCGGCATCGAGGCCGACGCCGTCATCGGCTGGCTGTGGGCGGAGGCGAAGGCGGCGGCGCTGCGCGAGCACGACGCGGCGGTGTACGTCGGGGACCACACCGGCGACGTACGCGGCGCGCGTACGGCGGGCGCGCTCTCCGTCGCGGTGGCGACCGGACCGTGCGACGCAGCGGAACTGCGCGCGGCGGGCGCGGACGTCGTACTCGGCGGGCTGCCGGAGTTCCCCGCCTGGCTCGACGCGTACGCCGCGCGTGGCGCCGTCAGCTGACGCCGGACCTGGCCTGACGCCGTTGGAAGGCGATGCCGCGCAGCACCCCGATCCCCGCGATGAGGAAGCCGACGCCCATCAGCATGCACACCGCGTACGCGATGGAGGGAAAGGGGTCGGTGCCCAGGAACAGCGGGGCCACCGTGACCAGTGTGGCCACGGCTCCGACGAAGAAGACGATCGCTCCGGTCCGGACCATTCCATCGCCGGGACCGGCGGAATTCGCTTGGGTTTTGTCACGCACCCGACCAGGGTAGTTCCCAGCGCGTAGGAAGAATCCGGGGACGTCTTGTCACCGGCCCCCGGACCAATAGTCTTGGTCCTGGCGGGTCGTGCGACCCGCTGTAGTGCTATCCAGAGCCGTTTTCGCCCCGCCGTTCCCGACGGGCGGACCCGGCATAAACGAGTACGACGAGTACGAGGACGAGGACTTCACGTGCCTACCGGCAAGGTCAAGTGGTTCAACAGCGAGAAGGGCTTCGGCTTTCTCTCCCGCGACGACGGCGGCGACGTCTTCGTGCATTCCTCAGTACTGCCCGCCGGCGTCGACACACTCAAGCCCGGCCAGCGCGTGGAATTCGGCGTGGTCGCGGGACAACGCGGTGACCAGGCTCTTTCCGTCGTGATCCTCGACCCGACCCCGTCGGTGGCGGCCGCGCAGCGCCGCAAGCCGGACGAACTGGCGTCGATCGTCCAGGACCTGACCACCCTCCTGGAGAACATCACCCCCATGCTGGAGAAGGGCCGCTACCCCGACAAGGCGTCCGGCGCGAAGATCGCGGGCCTGCTGCGGGCGGTCGCGGACCAGCTGGACGTGTAGCGCCGCCCGGCCGCCCGGTCCCCCGCCGGGCGCGCCCGCTCGAGATCCGCTAGGGGAACGCCAGAGCGTCCGGGCCGAGGGGCGGCACAAGCCCCTCGGCCGCGGCGCGCGTCAGCAGACCGCGGACCGCCGCGTAGCCGTCCTCGCCGAGGTCGGCGGTGAACTCGTTGACGTAGAGCCCGATGTGCTGGTCCGCCACCGCCGGGTCCATCTCCTGCGCGTGCTCCAGGACGTACGGACGGGAGGCCTCCGGGTCGTCCCAGGCCATGCGGACCGAGGCGCGGGCCGACTCGGCGATGTGCCGGAGCGCCGCCGCGCCGAGGCTCCGCCGCGCGATGATCGCGCCCAGCGGGATCGGCAGGCCCGTGGTGGCCTCCCAGTGCTCACCCATGTCGGCGAGGCGGTGCAGACCGTAGTTCCGGTACGTGAAGCGCGCCTCGTGGATGACCAGGCCCGCGTCGACCTTGCCGTCGCGCACCGCGGGCATGATCTGGTCGAAGGGCAGCACGACGATCTCGCCGACACCCCCGTCGCGGAGGGTGTCCGCCGCCCAGAGCCGGAACAGCAGATACGCCGTCGACTTCTCGCTCGGCACGGCGACCGTCTTCCCGGTCAGATCGACGCCCGGCTCCCGGGTCAGGACCAGCGGCCCGCAGCCGCGGCCGAGGGCACCGCCGCAGGGCAGCAGCGCGTACTCGTCCAGGACGTACGGGAGGACGGCGTACGACACCTTCAGGACGTCGAGGTCGGACTCCGCGGGTCCCCTCTCCGCGATGCCGTTCGTGATGTCGATGTCCGCGAACGTCACGTCCAGGGCGGGCGCGTCCGGCACCCGGCCGTGCGCCCACGCGTCGAAGACGAACGTGTCGTTGGGGCAGGGGGAGTACGCGATGCGCAGGGGCCGTTCGAGGCCCGGGCCGTCGGACTCAGTCATGTGTGCCGCTGTGTGTGCTGCCATGTGGGTTCCAACTCCTCAGTACCGGCGCGGACTTCCCGAACGCGTCGCTCAGCGCGGCCAGCGCGTCGCCGATCCGCCAGGCGGCGCGGTCGCGCGGGCCGACAGGGTTCGAGACCGCGCGGATCTCCAGGACGGGCAGGCCGTGCAGGGCGGCCGCCTCGGCGACACCGAAACCCTCCATCGCCTCGGCGAGGGCGCGCGGATGACGCAGCCGCAGCTCGGCGGCGCGCTCGGCGGAGCCGGTCACGGTGGAGACGGTGAGGACGGTGCCGGTCGCGGCACCGCAGGCGTCCGCCACGTCCCGTACGAGGGAGGGCGGCGGCCGGTGCGTGACGGCGCCGAAGCCCAGCTCGGTGACCGGCGCGAAGCCGTCGGGGGTCTCGGCGCCCAGGTCGGCGACGGTGATCTCGTCGGCGACGACGAGCGAGCCGACGGGCGCGTGGGGCGGGAAGCCGCCGCCGATGCCCGCCGAGACCACCAGGGCGTAGGGCCGGCCGGTGGCGGCGGCGCGGGCGAGTGCGGTCGCCGTGCCCGCCGCGGCGGCGGCCGGGCCCACGCCGACGGCGAGGACGTCGACGGGGGCCGCGTCGGGGCCCTCGGTCAGCGCTCGGGCCACCGCGTCCCGTTCGGCGGGGACGGCGGTGGCGACGAGGACGCGGCCCGCGAGGGGCGGGGTGTGCGTGGTGGGTGCGGTGTACGTGGTCAGGAGTCCTTCTCGAACTTGAACGACCACAGACCCGTGGCCTTGGACTCCGAGCCCTTGCCGCCCTCGAGGAGGCTCACGGTCGACTTGCTGCCGCCACCGCCGTACTGCTGGTTGAAGAAGACGCTGCCCGGGATGACGACGTACGTCTTCTTGCTGGCCTCGGTCAGCGGCTGACCGTTCATCAGCAGCGTCCAGCCCTTCTCGGCCATCTCCGGGTCGACACCGAAGCGGACCTTCTCGTCCGGGTCGATCTTCACCGTCTTGACGTCCTTGTCCTGCAGGCAGGACTTCAGCTGGGAGTCCTTCAGCTCCTTGCCGTCGTTGTAGCAGGAAGCTTCCGTGTGCACCGAGTCGCTGCCGACCGTCACGGTGGCCAGCGGCGTCGGCTTGTCACAGGCCGAAAGAACGAGGAATCCGGCGGAGACGGCGCCAAGGGCGGCCACGGTGCGGCGGCGGCGCACCGCGCTGTTCACATTCGCGGCTCCGCCGCGGAGCAGGGAGGTCATGGGCGAAGGCTATCGGGCGCGTCGGGGGGTGCTGTTACGCGGGGGGCACGGCGTGCCGTCGGCTCGCCGCGGGGCGCCTTGAGCGGGGTTCGCCTTCTGTCCGTCTGTGGGGCGGGGCCGCGGGGGTATGTGCGTACTCGCCGTCCCTGCGCCGCGCTGCCCGGACAAAGGCGCCATGGTGTGCTTGGTGCTCCGTTCGCACATACCCCCACGTCCCCTCGCGAGCGCTGGCGGCCGCGGGCCGGTGGGCGTGTCTCACACTCACACCACCCGGGCGCGGCGGGGGGCGCTGTGCCGGGACGAGAGGAGGAGGCCTCGTACGGTCGAGAGCCAGCCCACCGCGACTATGCCGGCCGCCACCGAGAGGCCGAGCGTCCCGATCAGCGGCAGGGCGATGCCCACGGCACCCCCGACCACCCAGGCCACCTGGAGCAGCGTCTCGGAACGGGCGAACGCGGAGGTGCGGACCTGTTCCGGGACGTCCCGCTGGATCAGCGCGTCCAGCGACAGCTTGGACAGCGCCTGCGCGAAGCCCGCGCACGCGCCGAGACAGGCGACGGCCACCGCGCCGAAGAACAGCGCGGACGTCACCGCCACGCCCAGCACCACCGCGATGACCGTCACGATGATGAGCTCCGGGGCCCGTGACTTCAGCCAGGCTCCGACCGCCGTGCCCAGCGCGTTGCCCGCGCCGGCCGACACCCCCACTATGCCGAGCGACACCGCCGCGCTCTGCCCCGCGAGCGGATGCTCCCGCAGCAGGAATGCCAGGAAGAAGATGAGGAAGCCGGACAGACAGCGCAGCGACGCGTTCGCCGCAAGGGCGTGGGTGACGGCAGGGCCGACCGTACGCAGCCCGAGGCGCCGCTTGCGGAAGGTGTCGGCCTCGGCCTCGGCGCGGGCGTGCAGATGCAGGTGCTCCTCGTCGGCGGCGAGCAGCGCCTTGCTCTCGCCCTTCGACGAGTCGACCTTGTGCGGCAGCGAGAACGACAGGAACATCCCGGAGACGAAGATCACGAAGGCGCCGTACAGCGGCCAGCGCGGGCCGAGCGCCTGGAGCCCCGCACCGGCGGGCGCCGCGACGGCGGTGGCGAGCAGACCGCCGAGAGTGACCCGGGAATTGGCTTTGACCAGGGAGAACCCCGGTGGCAGAAGACGTGGCACGACAGCGCTTCTGACCACGCCGTACGCCTTGGATGCGACCAGCACGCCGAGCGCGGCGGGATAGAGCTCCACGCTGCCGGTCACCACCGCGCCCGAGAGGACAAGCGCGAGGAGGGCGCGGGCCAGCATGGCGCCGGCCATCGCGGCACGGCGGCCGTGCGGGAGCCGGTCGAGGAGCGGGCCGATGACGGGGGCGAGGAGCGTGAACGGGGCCATCGTGATGGCGAGATAGAGCGCGACGCGGCCGCGGGCCTCGTCCGTCGGCACGGAGAAGAAGACGGTGGAGGCGAGGGCGACGGTGATCATGACGTCACCCGCGCCGTTCACGGCGTGCAGCTCGATGAGCTTCCCGAGGCCCGACTCGCCCGCTCCGTGGGCGTGGGTCGCCTTGCGGATGCCTCGGGCGGTGCCGGTGAAGGGGAGGTGGAGGGCGCGGGCCAGCGCACGGGCGGTTCGTCTCGCCGGGCCCGGCGAGACGGTTCCTACGGACATCGACCTGGTGGGGGCCACCCCGTCATAGTGCCCCCTTGGGGGCACTACTAGTGCGAATACAGGCTGTGAGCCGTGGCGCTCCCTGTCACGGGGTGCACGTCGCCCCCCTGCCCGGGTCGGCCATCCCCACCGACACGCCCCGCCGCACGGACGGCCTGGGGCCCCGCTGCGCGGGGAGGGCACCTCCCCCGAGCCCGGCCACTGCCCCGCCGCTGCGCGGCGGTTTTCCCACCCGCCCACCCGTTCACCCCGCACCGCAGCGTGGGCGTGATGCGCCGCTGCGTGGCGGGGCCGGGCGGCGCGTCGCAGTCCCCGGGCCAAGCGCTTCTCCGCCGCTGCGCGGCGGCTTCCCCACCCACCCACCCGTTTACCCCGCACCGCATGGTGGACGTATGGGCGCCGCTGCGCGGCGGTTTTCCCGCCCGCCCACCCGTTTGCCGCGCGACGCATGGTGGGCGTGGGTGCCGTTTGGCTCGCGCCGTGGTGTGGGCGTGTTGGGGTGCTTTGTGGGGGGTTCCCCGTCCGCCCGGGCCGGGGGGATAGAAGGGCGGGTGGGTGGGGAAAACGCCGCGGAGCGGCGACGGGGGGAGGGAGCGTGCAGGGGGAGGTGGGGGTGGGATGGGGCGCGGGGGCGTACGTCGGTGTAGGCCCAGGGGCCAGGAGAAGGTAGCGTGCGTAGCGCGCCTGCGGCGGTTGTTCTTGGCCGCGCGCCTCTCGGTCATCCCGCAGAATGGGTGACGTAGGTGCGCCCGAGAACGTCGGGCGCGGACGTTGACGCGGCCCTCTGGTCCGCTCCGTCCGTACCCCCGCGTAAGGGTGGCGCACTCGTGAGACGGCGTAGGAGAGAAGCGATACTTGTGAGCGCAGCGACAACGCGAAGCCGTACCCCGCGCACCCCGCGTACCCCCGACCGCCTGTGCGCCGAGGCGGTAGGCCTGGCACGCGCCGCGGCCGAGGAGGCCGCCGCGCCCGGTGTGGTCGGTGAGCATGTCGAGGTCGTGGTCGAGGGCGACCGCGTCGTCACGCACCTCTTCGAGTGCAAGGAATTCGGCTACCGCGGCTGGCGGTGGGCCGTGACGGTGGCCCGCGCCTCGCGGGCGAAGATCGTCACCCTGGACGAGACGGTGCTGCTCCCGGGCCCCGACGCGCTCCTCGCCCCCGAGTGGGTGCCGTGGAGCGAGCGGCTCCGGCCGGGCGACATGGGGCCGGGCGACCTGCTGCCGACGGACGCCGAGGATCTGCGTCTGGAGCCCGGTTTCTCCGGCGAGGAGGAGCCGCCGCCGAACTCCGCGATGTCGGAGGAGATGGCCGAGCTCGTCGAGGCGGAGGACGCCGACCTCACGCCGGTGTCGCCCGCCGAGCTGCCGGTCGCGCCGGCCAGGGGTTCCATCGCGGCGGTCGCCGACGAGCTGGGCATGCGGCGCGCGCGGGTGCTGTCGCGTTACGGGCTGCATGTCGCCGCGGACCGCTGGGACGAGGCGTACGGGGCGAAGACCCCGATGGCGCAGGCGGCGCCCGCGGCGTGCGTCAGCTGTGGGTTCCTGGTGCGGATCGGTGGCTCGCTCGGGCAGGCGTTCGGTATCTGCGGCAATGAGTTCGGGCCGGCGGACGGGCACGTGGTGTCTTTGTCGTACGGGTGTGGTGGGCACTCGGAGGCTGCGGTCATGCCGAAGCCGCCGCGGCCGGCGCCGCCGGTTCTGGACGAGACGCGGGTGGATGTACTGCCGCTGCGGCCGGCGGCGGATTCCGGGTCGGTCGGCGGGGAGGGGCCGGCGGAGGACCTAGGCCACTCCTAGTTCCGACAGCGGCGCCCCGGCGCCTGAGGCGCCCCCCACTCCCCCTGCACGCTCCCACCCCCCGTCGCCGCTCCGCGGCGTCCTCCCCACCCACCCGCCCTTCCATCCCACCCCCGGGGGTGGGCGGGCACCGGCTGGCCCCCACCGCACAGCGGCCCAACACGCCGACGCTGCGGCGCGGGCAAACGGCCGGACGGGCGGGCGCCCCGCCGCGCAGCAACGCCCCGACCATGCGGTGCCGAGCAAACCCCGGGCGAGCGGGCGCCCGCCGCGCAGCGGCGGAGAAGCGTTCGCTTCGCCGGCCTCGCCGCGCAGCGGCGCCCCCCGCGGTGCCGGGCACACGGCGGGGGAGCGTTCGCCCCGCGGGTTGCGTGAAGCCGGCCCACCTGCCGCGCAGCGGCGCACCTACGCCCACCATGCGGTGCGGGGCAAACGGGTGGGTGGGTGGGTGGGAAGACCGCCGCGCAGCGGCGCATTGCGTTCACCTTGTGGTGCCGGGTGAACGGGTGGGTGGGTGGGAGAGACGCCGCGCAGCGGCGGGGGAACGGTGGCCCTGTGGAGTGGGCTGGGGGAAGCCGGGCTGCCTTCCGTCGCGTAGCGGCGGCGCACCTACGCCCACCTTGCGGTGCGGGGTGAACGGGTGGGTGGGTGGGGAGTCGCCGCGCAGCGGCGTGGTGCGCTTGGGGGGTTGGGCGGAGCTGTGGGGGAGGCGGTCCCCTCATGGGGTGCCCCCCGCTTAGTCCCCCCGACACCCCCGGCGAGACGCGATACCGTTCGCCCGCAGGCCAAGCACCACCACCAGCAGCAGAAGCACCACCACCAGCACCAGCATCACCATCACCACCAGGACCCACAACACGCACCGCGCCGAGAGCCATCACCAGAGGAGACAGTCGACCGTGAGCAAGACCGTGCGGCCGGCGGCCGAGGGCACCGATCCCTTTGGCACCGCCCGCCTCCGCCGCGGAGTCCTCGACGCATGGGCGGCGGCACCGGCCCGTTTCCGTGAGGACGCCAACGCCGAGGAGGACCTCGCCCTCGGCGGCTACCGCGACCGGCTCGTCGTGGAGCTCGCCCAGAACGCCTCGGACGCCGCCGCCCGCGCGGGCGTGCCGGGGCGGCTGGCGCTGACGCTGCGCGGCGGGGTCCTCGCCGCGGCGAACACCGGCGCGCCGCTCGACGCCGCCGGAGTCGAGTCGCTCTCCACCCTCCGCGCTTCCGCGAAGCGGGAGGAGACCCCGGCGCAGCAGCAACACCAGCAGCAACACCAGCAGCACAGCGTCGGCCGCTACGGCGTCGGCTTCGCCGCCGTGCTCGCCGTCAGCGACGAGCCCGCCGTCGTCGGACGCACCGGCGGCGTCCGCTGGTCGCTCTCCGAGGCGCGGGAACTCGCCGCGGAGACGGCCAGGTTCAGCCCGGGCCTCGGCGACGAGGTGAGGCGGCGGGACGGCCACGTCCCGCTGCTCAGGCTCCCGTTCGCCGCCGAGGGCACCGCCCCCGCCGGCTACGACACGGTCGTCATCCTGCCGCTGCGCGACGCCGCCGCGGAGGACCTCGTGGCGCGGCTGCTCGACGGCGTCGACGACGCGCTGCTCCTCGCCCTGCCGGGGCTGGAGGAAGTCACCGTCGAGACGCCGGACGGGGCGACCCGCACCCTGCGCCGCCGAGCCGACCCCCCGTACACGATCGTCGAGGACAGCCGGGAGGGCACCACCCGCTGGCGCACCGTCAGCCGGCAGGGTCCGCTCGACGCCGTCCTCCTGAAGGACCGGCCCGTCGAGGAGCGGCTGCGCCCGCACTGGTCCGTGACGTGGGCCGTCCCCGCGGGCGCCGAGGGTGCCCCGGAGCGGCCCCGCACCAGCCCCGTCGTCCACGCGCCGACGCCGAGCGACGAGCCGTTGGGCGTACCGGCGCTGCTCCTCGCGTCGTTCCCGCTGGACACCGCGCGACGGCACGCGGCCCCCGGGCCGTTGACCGACTTCCTGGTGGAGCGGGCCGCGGAGGCGTACGTCGAGCTGCTCGCCGACTGGCGGCCTGTCACGGAGGAGATCATCTCCCTGGTGCCGGGACCGCTCGGCAGGAGCGAGCTGGACGGCGCGCTGCGACAGGCCATCCTGGACCGGCTGCCCCGCACCGCCTTCCTGCCGCCGGCCCTGCCCCGCGCCGAGGGCGAGGAGGACGAGCTGCCGGAGACGCTGCGGCCACGGGACGCGGAGGTCGTCGAGGGCGCGGGCGCGGACACCGTCCGGGTGCTCGCCGAGGTGCTGCCGAGCCTGCTGCCCGCGGGCCTGGAGCGCCGCGCCGAGCTGCGCACGCTCGGTGTCGCGCGCGTTCCGCTGACCGAGGCGGTCGACCGGCTCGCCGGTCTCGAGCGGGAGCCGGGCTGGTGGCGGCGGTTGTACGACACCCTGGCGGGGGTCGACCCGGACCGGCTGTCCGGGCTGCCGGTGCCCTTGGCCGACAGCCGCACCACCATCGGACCCCGGCACGTTCTGCTCCCCACGTCCGGGGACGGGCGCGATCGGGACGGGCGCGATCCGCATGAGCACGAGCACGACCGCGACGAGCGCGATCCGCATGGGGACGAGCACGCGCACGACCGCGACCAGCCCGATCCCGCGTCCCTGGCCCGCCTCGGTCTGAAGGTCGCCCACCCGGACGCCGTCCACCCGCTCCTGGAGAAGCTCGGCGCGCTGCCCGCGACGCCCCGCGCCGTCCTCACGACGCCGCAGGTCCGGGCGGCCGTGGCCGCGTCGCTCGACGACGACACGTGGGACGAGGACGCGCTGGACGCCGAGGAGCTGGCGGACGTCGTGCTCGCGCTCGTGCGGGACGCGAACCTCGCCCCGGGCGACGAGCCGTGGCTGGCCGCCCTCGCGCTGCCCGACGAGGACGGCGAACTCTCCCCGGCGGGCGAACTCGTTCTGCCGGGCAGCCCTTTCGCGCAGGTCATGAGGGATGGGGAACTGGCCCTCACCGACGCCGAGTTGGCCGAGCGCTGGGGTGAGCAGCCGCTCGCCGCCTGTGGTGTGCTCGCCACGTTCGCTCTCGTACGTGCCACCGACGTCGTCCTCGACCCCGACGAACTGGAGCCCCGCGACGGCGACTTCGCCGAGCCGGACGACGCGGGTCTGCTCGACGCCGTGGACGTGTGGTGCGAGGACGTACTCGACCGGCTGCCGGACACGCCGGTGCCGCCGGTGGCCACGGAGATCGTCGCCGTGCGGGATCTCGACCTGGTCGACGACGACTGCTGGCCGCAGGCGCTGGCGATGCTGTCGCGCCCGCCGCTGCGGGACGCCCTGACGCAGCCGCTGCGGGTGCTGCTGCCGGACGGGACGACGGAGACGGTCCGTTCGTACACGGCGTGGTGGCTGCGTGGCCACCCGGTCCTCGACGGCCGCAGGCCCGCCGGGCTGCGCGCGGCGGGCGGCGATCCGCTGCTCGCCGGGCTCTACGACGCGGCGGACGCGTCCGGGTTCGGCGACGAGCAGGTGCTGCGGGCGCTGGGCGTACGGACGTCCGTGGCCGCCCTCCTGGCGGAGCCGGGCGGCGCGGCCGAACTGCTCGACCGGCTCGCGGACCCGGACAGGCCCGTCTCGGCCGCGCAACTGCACGCCCTGTACGGGGCGCTGGCCGATCTCGACCCGGAGCAGGTGACCCTCCCGGACGAGCTGCGCGCGGTGGTGGACGGCGAGGTCGTGGTGGTCGACGCGGCGGACGCGGTGGTCGCCGACGCGCCCGATCTGCTGCCGCTGGCCGACGGTGTGGCTCTGCTGCCCGTGCGGCCCGGCAGGGCGGGTGACCTGGCGGAGCTGTTCCAGGTGCGGCGGCTGAGCGAGACGGCGGCCGTGGAGCCGTCGGGCGAGGGCGTCGAGCACGCGGTGCCGGAGTCGGTGCGGACCCTGCTGGGGGCGTCGACTCCGGAGACGTACGTCGAGTACGACGAACTGGTCGCGGGCGGTGTGGAGCTGGACTGGCGCCGCACCCCGGACGGTGTCGTGCACGCGGCGACTCTGGAGGGTGTGGCGGCGGGTCTCGCCTGGGCGGCGGGCCAGTGGCCGCGCCGCTTCGAGGTGGCAGCGCTGCTCGAAGATCCGTCACGGACGGCGGAGTTGGCACGGGACCGCTGGTTCGACTGAGGCGGCACAGCTCGGAATGGACTGTTCCGCCCTGACTTCAAGGGGCGGAACAGGACATTCCGTAACGCGGTCACATTTTCTTCACCCGTCGTACAACCGTTCGCCTCGGTGGCGTGTCTGATCTTGCGAGTCAACAGACTCCTAGATCACTTGGGCCTCGCGTGACGGCAATGCACCGCGAGGCCCCCTTCTCCAACTGGGGAAACACATGCGCATCCGTGCCACCGTGGCCGCACTGTCCGGCACCCTGGCCCTTTCCGCACTCGCTGTCCCGGCTGCCCAGGCCGACGACGCCCCGAAGGCTCCGAACCTCTCCTCCTTCGCCGCCAAGGCTCCGGCCGACGTGGTCGTGGGCGACACCAAGATCACGAAGATCTCCGTCAACGCCGGCAAGGACATCGTCGTCGGCACCTCCGCCAAGAAGTCGGTCAAGATCGAGGTCACCGCGACGGACCCGACCGGCATCGAGGACGCCGCCGCGTTCCTGTGGCACGGCACGGACTTCGACTCGGACGACGGCATCGACGGCTCGATGACCCCCGACGTCATGGAGGGCGACTGCAAGGTCGTCGACGAGACCACCTCCACCTGCAGCGTCACGGTCGTCGCCGACCCGAACGCGAACATCTACAGCAACATCCTCGCCGGCAAGTGGAAGGTCTGGGCGATCGCCCAGGGCAAGGACGGCGACCACGTCTCCACGGACTCGTACCCGACCAATGTCTCGGTGAAGCGCGCCGCCAAGCTCACCACCAACGCCTCCCCGGAGCCCATCAAGAAGGGCAAGACCCTCACGGTCACCGGCGCCCTGACGCGCGCCAACTGGGACACCTCGAAGTACGCCGGCTACACCAAGCAGGACGTGAAGCTGCAGTACAAGAAGAAGGGTGCCACCAGCTACACCACCCTCAAGACGGTCAAGTCCGACACCAAGGGCAACCTGAAGACCACGGTGACGGCCTCCGCCGACGGCTACTACCGTTACGTCTTCGCGGGCACGTCCACGACCCCGTCGGTGACGTCGACCAGCGACTTCGTCGACGTCCAGTAGTAGCCACCGGCAGCAGAAACCCGTAGCAGCCGTCCGCCGTCAGGCGGGGAAGCGGCGGTCCACCACGCGGTAGACGACCTCGATGGCGAGTGAGGCCACCGCCGCGATCGCGACCGCCGCCCACGGCATCGTCGTGCCCACCAGCTTCAGCTGGAAGAAGTCCTGGAGCCAGGGCACGGTGAGCACGAGCAGGAAGCCGAGACCCATCGCGCCGATGAGGCCGATCCGCCACCACGTGTAGGGGCGGGCGATGATGGCGAGCACCCACATGGCGATCAGGAACAGCGCCAGGGTCGCCGCGCTGGTCTCGGCTTCCCGCGCGCCCGCACCCTCGTAGTGGTGCCGGGCCAGGATGTACGTCATGAAGGTCGCGACACCCGCGATGACGCCGCCCGGGATCGCGTACCGCATCACCCTGCGGACGAAGTGCGGCTTCGCGCGCTCCTTGTTGGGGGCGAGGGCGAGGAAGAAGGCCGGGACGCCGATCGTCAGGGTGGAGAGCAGCGTCAGGTGGCGCGGCAGGAAGATGTACTCGACCTGCGAGCAGACCACGAGCAGCGCGATGATCACCGAGTAGACGGTTTTGACCAGGAACAGCGTGGCGACGCGGGTGATGTTGCCGATGACGCGGCGGCCCTCGGCGACGACGGACGGCAGCGTCGCGAAGCTGTTGTTGAGCAGCACGATCTGGGCGACCGCGCGCGTGGCCTCCGATCCTGAGCCCATCGAGACGCCGATGTCGGCGTCCTTGAGGGCCAGGACGTCGTTGACGCCGTCGCCCGTCATCGCGACCGTGTGGCCGCGTGACTGGAGCGCGCCCACCATGTCGCGCTTCTGCTGCGGGGTGACGCGGCCGAAGACGGAGTTGTCGTCGAGGGCCTCGCCCATCTCGTCCCGCTCGGCGGGCAGCTTGCGCGCGTCCACGGTGTTCTCCGCGCCGGGCAGGCCGAGCTTGCCCGCGACCGCGCTCACCGAGACGGCGTTGTCACCGGAGATGACCTTGGCGGCGACGTCCTGCTCCTCGAAGTAGCGCAGGGTGTCCGCGGCGTCGGGGCGCAGCCGCTGTTCGAGGACGACCAGTGCGGTGGCGCGGGCCCCCGAGGCGACGTCGGGGTCGTCGAGGGCGCCGCTCGCGCGGGCGAGCAGCAGGACGCGCAGGCCCTGCTGGTTGAGCTCCTCGATCTCGGCGAGGGTCGCGTCGCCGTCGGGCAGCAGGACGTCGGGCGCGCCAAGCAGCCAGGTCGAGTCGGTGCCGTCGCCCTCGCTGAAGGAGGCGCCGCTGTACTTGCGGGCCGAGGAGAAGGGGAGGGACTCGGTGCAGCGCCAGTCCTCGCTGTCGGGGTAGGCGTCGATGACGGCCTGGAGCGAGGCGTTGGGCCGCGGGTCCGACTCGCCGAGGGCGCCGAGGACCTTGCGGACGTACCCCTCGTCGCTGCCGTTCAGCGGCCGCAGCTCGGTGACGTCCATGCCGCCCTCGGTGAGCGTGCCGGTCTTGTCGAGGCAGACGGTGTCGACGCGGGCCAGGCCCTCGATGGCCGGGAGCTCCTGCACGAGGCACTGCTGGCGGCCGAGGCGGATCACGCCGATCGCGAAGGCCACGGAGGTGAGCAGGACGAGCCCCTCGGGGATCATGGGGACGATCCCGCCGACGGTGTACGCGATGGACTCCTTGAAGTTGTCGTCCTTGACGACGAGCTGGGAGATCACCAGGCCGATGGAGGTGGGGACCATCAGCCACGTCACGTACTTGAGGATCGTGGAGATGCCGGAGCGCAGCTCGGAATGGACGAGCGTGAAGCGGCTCGCCTCCTCGGCGAGCTGCGCGGCGTACGCCTCGCGGCCGACCTTGGTGGCGGTGAAGGCGCCGCCGCCCGCGACCACGAACGAGCCGGACATCATCTTGTCGCCGGGCTTCTTGACGACCGGGTCGGCCTCACCGGTCAGGAGCGACTCGTCGACCTCCAGGCTGTCGGTCTCGACGGCCTCGCCGTCCACCGGGATCTTGTCGCCGGGGCCGAGCTCCACCACGTCGCCGAGGACGATCTCGGAGGTGGAGATCTCCGCCGCCCTGCCGTCGCGCCGGACGGTGGGTTTCGCCTCGCCGATGACGGCGAGCGAGTCCAGGGTCTTCTTGGCGCGCCACTCCTGGATGATGCCGATGCCGGTGTTGGCGACGATGACGAAGCCGAAGAGGCTGTCCTGGATCGGCGCCACGAAGAGCATGATCACCCAGAGCACGCCGATGATCGCGTTGAAGCGGGTGAAGACGTTGGCCCGGATGATCTCGCCCAGGGAGCGTGAGCTGCGGACCGGTACGTCGTTGACCTCGCCGCGGGCGACCCGCTCGGCGACCTCCGCGGTGGTCAGTCCGGTGGCCCGCCCTTGGGGCGGCGGCACCGGGTGGACCGGGTCGAGCTCGGCGCCCGCGTCGATATGCGTCATGCATTCGACGGTAAGGGTGGCGCCTGGGCTTCACCCCTTGAATGCCCCAAAGATCCGACCAGGGTAGGACTCGTACCGTCCCGTGGTTGTACGGGCTGCCGGGGCCGGGTGACCTTCCTACTGGGGCTGGGTGACCTTCGCCCTCTTGATCGCGGCGTCGCGTCCCCGTACGTACCAGATGCCGATGAGGCCGAGGCCCGCACCGGCCAGGCAGGTCCACACCCACCAGGTCGCGTCGCGGTCGTCGAACCAGCCGTAGAACGGGAGCTGGACCAGGAAGAGGACGAACCAGAGGATCGTGCCGCCCGTGATGGTGGCGACCACGGGGCCCTCAAGGGGCTCCGGCGCCTCGTGCTGTGGGGTCCACTTCGTCATGGCCCCAGCTTATGCGGGGCCTGCGGGTCTGGGTTCTCCGTGGGGTCTACGGGGGTCTACGCGGGGTCTACGTGGGGTCCATGGCGGGTCTACGCGCGGAGATAGCGATTTCCGCCTCATGTATTCATACTGAAACGGCTTATGACTGGCCAATAGCTTTCGTACGAAAATACAAGTCACGAGGTTTTCCATGTCCCCCTCGGCCCCTGCCCCGGTCGACGCCGGCAAAGAGCCACCGATGCCCCCGCGGAGCGGCCTCGACGGCTACTTCAAGATCAGCGAGCGGGGCTCGACCCTGGCCAGGGAGGTCCGCGGCGGCTTCGCCACCTTCTTCGCGATGGCCTACATCATCGTGCTGAACCCGATCATCCTGGGCAGCGCGAAGGACATGTACGGGCACCAGCTCGACAACAAGCAGCTGGTCACCGCGACCGTGCTCACCGCCGCCTTCACCACGCTCCTCATGGGCGTCATCGGCAACGTCCCGATCGCGCTCGCCGCAGGCCTCGGCGTGAACACCGTCGTCGCCCTCCAGCTCGCGCCCCGCATGTCGTGGCCCGACGCGATGGGCATGGTCGTCCTCGCCGGCTTCGTGGTGATGCTGCTCGTCGCGACCGGGCTGCGGGAGCGCGTGATGAGCGCCGTGCCGCTGGGCCTGCGCAAGGGCATCGCGATCGGCATCGGCCTCTTCATCATGCTGATCGGCCTCGTCGACTCCGGCTTCGTCTCGCGCATGCCGGACGCCGCGCACACCACCGTCCCGCTCCAGCTCGGCGGCGACGGACACCTCAACGGCTGGCCCGTCCTCGTCTTCGTGCTCGGCGTGCTGCTCACCCTGGCCCTGCTGGTACGCAAGGTGCCGGGCGCCATCCTCATCAGCATCGTCGTCATGACGATTGTCGCCATGATCATCAACTCCCTGGCGGACGTCCCCTCCTGGGGCCTGACCTCCCCGGAGTGGCCCGGCAACCCCGTCTCGACGCCGGACTTCGGGCTCGTCGGCGAGATCAGCCTGTTCGGCGGGTTCGAGAAGGTCGGCGTCCTGACCGGCGTCCTCTTCGTCTTCACCGTGCTGCTCTCGTGCTTCTTCGACGCGATGGGCACGATCATGGGCGTCGGCGACGAGGCGAAGCTGACGGACGCCAACGGCAACATGCCCGGCATCAACAAGGTCCTCTTCGTCGACGGCATCGCCGTCGCCGCGGGCGGCGCCTCGTCCTCCTCCGCCACCACCTGCTTCGTGGAGTCCACGGCGGGCGTCGGCGAGGGGGCGCGCACCGGCTTCGCGAACGTCGTGACCGGCGGGCTCTTCGCCGTCGCGCTGTTCCTCACGCCGCTCGCCACGATGGTCCCGTCCCAGGCGGCCACGCCCGCGCTGCTCGCGGTCGGCTTCCTGATCCTGTCCGGGTCCATCCGGCAGATCGACTGGGCGGACCACACGATCGCGATCCCCGCGTTCGTGACGATGCTGATGATGCCGTTCACGTACTCGATCACGAACGGCATCGGCATGGGCTTCATCACCTTCACCGTGCTGCGGCTCGCGTCCGGGCGCGGCCGCGAGGTGCCGGTCGCGATGTACGCGGTGTCGGCGGTGTTCGCCTTCTACTACCTGATGCCGGCGCTGGATCTGACGTAGCGGTGCGCGGTTCAGGCCGCGCCGTAGAACTTCTCCGTCTCCTCGACGGACGTCTTGAACCGTTCGTCGAAGTCGTCTCGAATGAGCGTCCGGACCACATAGTCCTGGACGCTCATTCCTCTTTTGGCCGCGTGCTGTCGGAGCCGGTCGAGCAGCTCACCGTCTATGCGCAGGCTGAGCACTGGCGATCCCATGCGGGACAGGGTCCCGGGCGCCCGGCGGGCCGCGCGTCGCTTTCCGAAGTCACCTCACTCGTTCGGGTGACGAAATGGTTCGGCGTGGGATGTGGGGAAAACCGAGTGGTCCTTAGCTAGGGTAATGAGTTACCCTAACAACCATGCCGGACCTCTCCCATGGTGACGACGCCGTCGCCGTGAACGCCTTGCGCTCCGCTGTGATGCGCCTCTCCCGTCGACTCAAGCACCAGCGGGTCGACGAGTCGCTGAGCCCCACCGAAATGTCGGTGCTCGGCACCCTCGCCCGCTGCGGCTCCGCCACCCCGGGCGAGCTCGCCCGCAAGGAGCATGTGCAGCCGCCGTCGATGACCCGCATCGTGGCCCTGCTGGAGGCGAAGGGCCTCGTCCGGCTCGAACCGCACCCCGAGGACCGCCGCCAGAAGGTGGTGACCCAGACGGAGACCGCCGAGGCGATGCTCGAAGAGAGCCGCCGCAAGCGGAACGCCTGGCTCGCGGGTCTGGTCGAGCACCTCGACCAGGACGAGTGGGAGCGGCTGCGTGCCGCCGCCCCCGTCCTGGAAAAGCTCGCCCACCTGTAGTCCCGCGGAGCCCCGTGGGTACTCCCGCAGTACCTCGCGGGTGCCCCTGTGGCCTGTGGGGCCCCCGCGCCCGGCGGGACTCCCGCCGACCGGCCGGGGGCGTCAGACATTACGTACGCGCACGTACGCCAAGGAGGCGAACCTACTTTGAGTACGGGATCCGGAGCAGACTCCGCCCCCGCACCAACCACCCTCGACAAGCCCGTCCGCCCCCAGAAAACCTCGATGTTCAGCTCGCTGAAGATCCGCAACTACCGGCTCTTCGCGACCGGCGCGGTCGTCTCCAACACCGGCACCTGGATGGCCCGCATCACCCAGGACTGGCTGGTCCTGAGCCTCACGGGATCGTCCGCGGCCGTCGGCATCACCACGGCGATGCAGTTCCTGCCGATGCTCCTCTTCGGCCTGTACGGCGGTGTGATCGCCGACCGCTTCGCCAAGCGGAACCTGCTCTTCGTCACCCAGGGCGCGATGAGTCTCAGCGGGCTCTTCCTCGCCGCGCTGACGCTCAGCGGTCACGTCCAGGTCTGGCACGTCTACTTCGCGGCGTTCTTCACCGGTCTCGTCACCGTCGTCGACAACCCGACGCGGCAGTCCTTCGTGTCCGAGATGGTCGGCCCCGACCAGGTCCGCAACGCCGTGTCGCTGAACTCCGCCAACTTCCAGTCCGCCCGCCTCATCGGCCCCGCCGTGGCGAGCGCGCTGACCGCCGCCGTGGGACCCGGCTGGGCGTTCCTCGCCAACGGCCTGTCCTTCCTCGCGCCGCTCACAGGCCTACTCCTGATGCGCACCTCCGAGCTGAAGCACACCCCGCGCAAGGCACGCGGCAAGGGACAGCTCCGTGAGGGCCTGAACTACGTCTCGAAGAACCCCGAGCTGATCTGGCCGATCGTCCTCGTCGGCTTCATCGGTACCTTCGGCTTCAACTTCCCGATCTGGCTGAGCGCCTTCGCGGACGACATCTTCCACGGTGGCGTGGGGATGTACGGGCTGTTCAACACCCTGATGGCGATCGGTTCGCTGGCCGGCGCGCTGCTCGCCGCCCGGCGCGGCACCTCGCGGCTGCGGCTGCTCGCGGGAGCGGCCATCGCCTTCGGTGTACTCCAGGTCGCCGCCGCGTTCGCCCCCGACCTGTGGATGTTCGTCGCGCTGATCGTGCCGATCGGCATCCTCGGCCTGACGGTGAACGTCACCGCCAACTCCTCCGTCCAGATGGCGACGGACCCGGAGATGCGGGGCCGCGTCATGTCGCTGTTCATGATGGTCTTCACCGGCGGCACCCCGCTCGGCGGCCCGCTCTTCGGCTGGCTCGCCGACGCCTACGGAGTCCGCGTCAGCATGGCCGCCGGCGGCCTCATCTGCGCGCTCGCCGCCATCGCCGTAGGCCTGATGCTGGCCCGCGCCGCGAACCTCCGCCTGAAGGTGGACCTACGCCGCGGCCACCGCCACGTGCAGTTCGTCCCGAGGGAACGAGAGCTGGCGACAGCGGCGTAGCCAGCTGCCCGGAGTCGGGGGCTTGGTGCCCGGCTCTCGGCAGGTGGCCGGCGTCCGCGAGCGGCTAGCGTTCAGCCCCATGAGACTCTTCGCCGCCGTCCTCCCGCCGGGCTCTGTGGTCGCCGAACTGGGCGCCGCCGTCGGTGCGTTGAAGGGGCTGCCGGGGGCCGGTGAGTTGCGTTGGGCGGTGAGTGGCGGGTGGCACTTCACGCTTGCCTTTATGGGGGAGGTCGACGACGGGGTGGTGCCGGAACTCGGTGCGCGGCTGGCGCGGGTCGCGGGCCGGACGCCGCCCTTCAGCCTCTCCCTGCGCGGCGGCGGACACTTCGGGGACCGGGCGCTCTGGGTGGGCGCCGCGGGTGATGTGGCCGCGCTGCGGCTGCTCGCCGCGCGGGCGGACGCGGCGGCCCGCAAGGCGGGCGTCACGATGGAGGAGCAGCACCGGCCCTACCGCCCGCACCTCACGGTGGCGCGCGGCCGCGGCGAGACGGACCTCGGCCCGTACGCCGACGCGCTCGGCACCTTCGAGGGCACGGCGTGGACCGTACGGGAGCTGAGCCTCGTACGCAGTGATCTGCCGAGGAGCGGAGTGCCGGGGGAGCGGCCGCGGTACGAGGCGGTCGGGCGCTGGATTCTGGGAGGCGGCGTCCGGGAGCCGGGCGGCGCCGGTTAACCTCGACGGTGTGGACCCGAAGACCAGAAACCGGATCATGGCCGGCGTGCTCGTGCTGATGTTCGTCGTGGTGGCGGTGGCGGCCGCCGTCGGCGGTTAGCCGGCGCGGGCGCCACCGCCCCTCAGATTCCCTTGCGGTTCACCAGGCGAAGGACTCCGGCGACGGCCCGGGCCCGGGGAAGATCTCGTCGAGCGCGTCGAGGATGTCCGCGGACAGTTCGAGGTCGACGGCGCGCAGCGCGGAGTCGAGCTGCTCCGCCGTCCGCGGGCCGACGATCGGCGCGGTGACGCCGGGCCGGGTCAGGAGCCAGGCCAGCGCGACCTCGCCGGGTTCGAGACCGTGCTTGTCGAGCAGGTCCTCGTACGCCTGGACCTGCGCGCGGACCTCCGGCTTGGCGAGCTCGGCGGCGGCGCGCCCGCCCGTGCGCCGTGACCCCTCGCCCTCCTTCCGCAGCACGCCGCCGAGCAGCCCGCCGTGCAGCGGCGACCACGGGATGACGCCGAGGCCGTAGTCCTGGGCGGCCGGGATGACCTCCATCTCGGCGTCGCGCGAGGCGAGGTTGTAGAGGCACTGCTCGCTGACGAGGCCGTAGCCGCCGAGCCTGCGGGCGGTCTCGTTGGCCTGGGCGATCTTGTAGCCGGGGAAGTTGGAGGATCCCGCGTAGAGGATCTTGCCCTGTGTGACGAGGGCGTCGATGGCCTGCCAGATCTCCTCGAACGGCGTCAGCCGGTCGATGTGGTGGAACTGGTAGAGGTCGATGTGGTCCGTCTGCAGCCGCTTGAGCGACGCGTCCACGGCGCGGCGGATGGAGAGTGCGGAGAGCCGGTCGTGGTTGGGCCAGGAGGCTTCCCCGTCCGGGGCCATGTTCCCGTACACCTTGGTGGCGAGCACGACCTTGTCGCGCCGGCCGCCGCCCTGGGTGAACCAGGTGCCGAGGATCTCCTCGGTGCGGCCCTTGCCGACGCTCTGTCCGTAGGTGTTGGCGGTGTCGAAGAAGTTGACGCCCGCGTCGAGCGCGGCGTCCATGAGTGTGTGGCTGTCGGGTTCGTTGGTGAGCGGCCCGAAGTTCATGGTGCCGAGCGTGAGCCGGCTGACCTTGAGCCCTGTGCGTCCCAGCTGCGTGTACCTCATGGGGCACTAGCCAACGGGGTGGAGTGCGCTCCAGGCAAGGGGGCTCGGGTCAGTCGCGGCGGAAGTCGGAGGTGTCGAGGGTGAGGCCGAGGAACGTGTTGGTCAGGTCGACCTTCTCGCCGAAGTCGACGGTCGTATGCACGTGGTAGTCGTCCTCCCCGGGCCGGGTGTAGACGTGACACTTGCCCTGGTAGGGATCGACGATGAGGTAGGCGGCGACTCCGGCGGTGGCGTAGCCGGTCTTCTTGGGGCCGTAGTCGTTCGAGTCCGTGCCCCGGGAGATCACTTCGGCGACGAATTCGACGTCGCCGCACAGGAACCCGCCCCGCTTCGTGCGTTCGGCACCGTCGGCGACCAGCGCCACGTCGCTGCAGAAGGCATTCAGCTCACCGGGGTAGTCGATGCGGACGTCGGACAGCAGGCGCTGACGCGGGTATTTGGTCCTCAACTGCTCGATGATGCCGAGGGTGATGTCCCAGTGGTTGGCCCGCTGCGGCGTCATGTGGACGGCCCCCTCGATGATGTCGATCTTGTATCCCTCGAGGAAGGGCCCCCGCTCAAGCGCCTCGAACATCGTGTCCAGACGAGCGGTGTTGTTGTCGGCCATCTTGATCCTGTCGTCCACAAGAGTCATCGTGGCGCTCCTCCCCGGCTGCCTCTTGGGACGGGCAGCCGCGCAGTACAACGATACGCACGGAGCCGAGGTCACATCCGGTCACGAGCCGCCGAGCCATCCCGCCGCGTCGAGGCGGAACGCCGCCGGGGCGGTCAGTCGCGGGGGAAGGCGTCGGTTTTGAGGATCAGGTCGGCGGGCGTGCCGGTCAGGTCGACTTCGTAGCCGAAGGAGAACGGGAGTTCGCTGGAGTAGTCGAAGCCGTTGTCGCTCTCCTTGGGCCGGGTGTAGAGGCGGCACTGCCCTTCGTATGGATCCACGAGCAGATAGGCCGGGACTCCGGCCTCCGCGTATGCGTACTTCTTGGCGTGGTAGTCGTTCTCGGCAGTGCCCTTGGAGATGACCTCGGTGACGAATTCGACGTCCTCGTGGCGCCAGCCGCGCTCATGAGTCCACTCCGCCTCGTCCCGCAGTTTCGCCACGTCGGGGCAGAAGCCGTTCTGTCCTCCGGGGAAGTCGATGCGCACGTCGGAGAGCACCAGCACATCCATGCCGAATCTGTCCTCCAGGGCGCGGACGACTCGACGGATGATCTGCCAGTGCGTGTTCCGTTGCGGCGTCATGAAGACGGCTCCCCCGACGATCTCGACTCGGTAGCCTTCGAGGAAGTGGTCTCGCCCGAGCGCCTTGAACATCACGTCCAAAGCGTTCTTGTCGCCGCTCTCAGCCATGTCGATCCTGTCGGTCTCTACGACGGACACCGTGGCGCTCCTCCCCGACCGCTTCTTGGGACGGGCAGCCGCGCAGTACAACGATACGCACGGAGCCGAGGTCACATCCGGTCACGAGCCGCCGAGCCACCCCGCCGCGTCGAGGCGGAACGCGTCCGGGGGAACGACCGTGCGAAGGTCTGACTCCAGCTCGCCGAGCCGCCGGGCCCCGAGGGCCTGTGCCCACTCCGCCCGCAGCTCGTCGAAGACCGCCGCCGAGCGGCGCAGCGCATCGATGCCGTGCGGGGTGAGGCGGACGAGTTTGCGGCGGGCGTCGGCGGGGTCGTCGGTGCGGGCCGCGTAGCCGAGGGCGATGAGGCGGTCGACCGTCTTGCCCGCCGCCTGCTTGGAGACGCCGAGCCGCCGCCCGACCTCGCTGGCGGTGGCGCCGCCAGCGCCGATGGCCTGCATCGCGAACCCGTGGGCGGGGCGGAGGTCGGGGTGGCCCTGGTGGGCGAGCTCGGCGTGGAGGCGGTCGATGAGGGTGCGGAAGCCGGCGAGGAGGAGCAGGGGCAGCTCATGTCCCTTGCCCGAACCGTCATTTCCCTTGCTCAAACCGTCAACCTGGTTTACCT
Source organism: Streptomyces sp. NPDC039480 (assembly GCF_055597165.1). Classification (NCBI taxonomy): domain Bacteria; kingdom Bacillati; phylum Actinomycetota; class Actinomycetes; order Kitasatosporales; family Streptomycetaceae; genus Streptomyces; species Streptomyces sp. NPDC039480. Next base: position 237,215 of record NZ_JBVITX010000007.1, read on the forward strand.
TCTTCTTGTCGTCAACCATGTTGTCCATTTTAGGGCCGGATAGGCCCACAGGGGGTACGGATGTTCACCGAGCACACACTGGAAACCGCACCGTCCGACTCACGAGCCGCGATGGAGCGCACCGCCGCCGCCTTCGGACAGGTGCCGGACGCGGTCGCCCGCCTCGCCGAGTCGCCCGAACTCCTCAACGGCTTCCTGGAGATGACGGCGGCCTTCGACCGCACGACCCTCGACCCCGTCGCCCGCGAGGTCGTCATCATGACGGTCGCGACGCGCAACGACTGCCACATCTGCGTCACGATGCACACGGGCAAGCTGCGCAAGCTGGGCGCGTCGACCGAGCTGATCGCGGCCCTCCGCGAGGAGCGGGCTCTGCCCGACGAACACCTCGAAGCGGTACGCCAGTTCACGCTCACCGTCCTCGCGACGGCGGGCGGGGTCGACGACGCCGGCCTCAAGGAGTTCTTCGCCCACGGCTACACCGAGCGCAACGCCCTCGAAGTCGTCATGGGCATCGGTACGTACACGATGTCGACGCTCGCGAACCGGCTGACGCGGGCGACCTGAGCGTGTCAGTCCGCCTCGTCGTGGCCCACCAGGAAGGCGGTCCAGGTGGCGGGGGCTATCCGGAGGGTGGGGCCGGTGGGGTTCAGCTTTGAGTCGCGGATGTGGATGGTGGCGGGGGTGGCGGCGACCTCCAGGCATTCGCCGCCCTGGCTGCCGCTATAGCTGGACTTGGTCCAGGCGAGGGCCACCTCCACGCATTCGCCTTCCTCGCCGCTGTAACTGCTTTTGAACCACGTGAGGTTCTTGTTCATAGCTCCTGTGCCACCTCACCGATTAGTTTTGCGGACTCCTCGGGGGTGAGAGCCTGCGCCCGCAGAATGCCATATTTGCCGAGCAGGTCTCCCAAGTCAGGCTGCTCGCTTACGAAGTAGCCCCCCTTGTGTCCTTCAATGTAGGCAAGCTGGCGACGTTCCGCTGTCTCCAAGATGATCATGGCTCCCATGAGCCCGGCGTGGGTCTGCCGATCGTGGGGCATGACCTGGATCTGGATGTGCCGGAGCTGACCGACCTCAAGCATGTGGTGCAGCTGCTCCTTGAGAACCAACGGGCCGCCGAGAGGTCTGGTCAGGACGCTCTGCTCCACGATGAAGCCGAGGATCGGCGCGGGCTTACGCTGAAAGACGCGCTGGCGCTGGATGCGGGTTTCCACCCGTTTCGCGATCTCCTCGTCTTCCAGCGGGGGGCAGTAGTTGCAGTTGTAGACCGCATGCGCGTACGCCTTGGTCTGGAGCAATCCGGGGATCACATGATTCTGGTACGACAGGAGCGAGGCAGCCTTTTGCTCCTCAGCCAGGTAATCCTCGGTCCACGGGCGCAGCCCACTGCCCCCGAACTCCTTCTCCGCGAGCAGCGTCAGTGCACCTTGTGCACCCAGCACCTCATCAGCGATCTCGACCAACTTGCCCTTGGGCGGTCGCTCCCCGCGCTCCACCATCGCCACCTGCGACTTGGAGTACTGGACATGCGCGCCCAGCGCCTCAAGGGTGATCCCGGCCCGCTCGCGGTAGAACCGCAACAACGCGCCGAACGTCTCCGAACCTCGTTCACCGGAGTGCACAACGTCCTCCCCAAGTGCACAGCGCAGCACGACACCTGCAAATCCCTGGTCACAGTATGTGAGCGCCCGACAGCATCTGCTGCATGAACTCGGAAACGTCATCACTCAGGGTCCACGACTGGATCCCGGCGACGGGTCACGCCCTGCGGCACGCGGGCATTCACTTCGACGCCGTACGAATCGAGGGCGCGCTCGGCGAGCAAGTCGCGTACGACCTGATGCAGTTCACGGAATTCCGTGCGGGCCCGATCGTCCGCGAGGCGACGGGTGGGCGCTACCTCTACTTCCTGCTGCCCCCGCAGACAGCGGACTCGTACACCTGGCCGGTCGGCGCGCGTGCGCTGAGCCGGCGCGCGGGAAACCTCGCGTACGTGGGCGTGCCCGCGCTGGACGGCTACACGTGGCCGTTGGACTGGAGGTCACGCCCCACGAGTGAAGTCCCCTTCGTGGAGGGTGATTTGTTGCACGAGACGACTAAACGTGCGGTACGGTGACCGCGTCATCACGCTCTGTGCTCGGCTGGGCATGGGGCGGTCCCCGGAGGTGCTAGCAACACCGTCCGAGGACCTTCACCACCGAATGGATCAGAGGTCCACCGGGATGCTTCGGCATGCTATCGCGCCCACCCGGCGCTACACGAAGGCTTCGCACGACGTCGTACGGCATCAGTGCCTGAACAGCGACGCGAAGATCCTGCTCCTGTACGTGCAGGGGCTCCCGGAGGCGGACGCCTCCGCCAGATCGCTCGGCGAACACGCGGCGCGTCTCGGCATCAAGGGCCGCGCCTACCAGCGGGCCAAGCAACTCCTCACCGAATCCGGCTACTTGCACGCGTGGCGGTGGCAGGGGGAGCGGGGCCGCTGGGTCACGGAACAACTCCTGGCGAACGTCACCCTGACGGGTGAGGAGGCGGGGCGTGCCCGGGTCGGAGACGGGCCGTCACCGACTGCGCACGGTCCGACGGTCGGCGGTCCGGGGAGGCGGGAACCCGGCGGCTCTTACCCGGAAGAACAACGGGAGAAGAATCTTCCCCACCCCCCACCCGAAGACCCGGAGCCCGCAGCCGACGCTGAACTGATCGATGCCGAGCGGGTGTTGCTGTCGCTCCGCCACGTGAACCGGGACCTGCTGCTCGGCGTGCGGGAGGCGAGAGCCCTGGCGGGGACGGCGGCGGAGTGGCTCCGGCGGGGCGTCTCGGCGGGCGACCTCCGCAAGGCGCTGACAGTCGGGCTGCCTCCGGGCGGGGTCCGGTCGGCGGTCGGGTTCGTACGACATCGGCTGGTGCAGAAGCTGCCGGACCGCGTGGGGCCGGTACCCGCCGCGGGGGAGGCGGCGAGGCTTGGCCTCGTCACCTGCGCGGGGCCCGGCGCCGAGCACGTTTTCCGGCCGCTGGGCGAGGAGACCCGGTGCGGACGGTGCCGGACCGAAGGGGTCGTGGGCGCGGCGGACGACCGTCGCGCACGGCCATTGCCGTGGCGCGACCGGCTGGCCAACGCGACGGCGTGACGGCCGACGTGGCCCGCGTCAGTCCGCGCCGTGGTCCCTGGTAAGCGCGGCCAGCAGGTCGAGGAACGGTTCCATGTGGCTGTGGCCGTGGCTCATGGGTTGGAAGCTACTTCGAGGGGTGGCGGAGTGCCATCGCCCGCGAGGGTGGCGTAGGGCCCGCCGATACCCCACGCCTGCGCCATCGCCACCGCGAACGCCGCCGCCAGCTTGTGTTCGCCGGACGCGTTCGGGTGCGTGCCGTCGTACGTGTCCGCGTGGATGTCGTACGACCGCGGCGGGGACGCCAGGAGTAGGGGGGAAGCGGGAGTGTCCAGGTCCGCCACCGTCTTCGCGAGGAGGTCGTTGAAGTGGGAGACCTCCGCCGCGAACGGGGCGTCCGAGGCCGCGCGGATGTTCGGGATCACCGGGAGCAGGACCATCCGGATGCGGGGGTTCGCCGTGCGGGCCGCCGTGATGAAGGCGCGGACGTTGGCCGTCGTCTGGTCCGCGTTCGTGTAGAAGCCGAGGTCTATCAGGCCGAGGGAGATGAGGAGGACGTCGGCCGGGTCGCGGTGCAGGGCGTCGGCTATTTGAGGCGCCATGTGCAGCCAGCCCTCGCCCCAGCCCGCCAGGTGGTGGCGGGGGAACTCCGGGGGCGCGTCGGCATAGTCGTACGAGAGGGGTTCTCCCGCCGCCTTGTCGTAGAGGGCGGTGCGCGGGCCGACCACGGCGACGCCCTCGGGGCCGAGGGTGGCGCGCAGGTGCTGCCACATCCGGTAGCGCCAGGTGTGTTCCCCGGCGCTTCCGATGGTCATCGAGTCGCCGACGAACATGAACCTGAGCATCCGGACATCATCCCGGATCACGGCCCGCGCCTGCGATGTGAGGCTGCGCACTCCGCCCAGGAGCGCGGATGGCACTCTTGGGCGCATGCGTTCGCTTCGGGCTGTTCCGTCATCCGTCCTTGCTGCTGGTGCCGTGCTGGTCTTCGCCGCCGCCGTGCCCGCTGCCGCCGACGACCATGACGGGTTCGACATCAAGGACCCCCGGATCATCGAGTCCAGCGGCCTCGCCGCGTCCCGCGCCCACCCGGGCGTCTACTGGACGCACAACGACCAGGACAAGGGCGCCTTCCTCTACGCGGTCGACTCGAAGACGGGGAAGACCGTCGCCACCGTGACCATGACCGGCGTGGGCGCCCCGCGCGACGTCGAGGCCGTCTCGGTCGGCAGCGACGGGAACATCTACGTCGGCGACATCGGCGACAACCTCAACGGCACCTGGTCGAACGTCTGGGTCTACAAGCTGCCCGAGCCGAAGCAGCTGAAGGACCAGACGATCCGCGCCACGCAGTACGTCGTGAAGTACGCCGACGGCGCGCGGGACGCGGAGGCGCTGATGGTGCACCCGAAGACCGGACGGATCTACATCGTCAGCAAGAACGAGGACGGCGGCGGGCTGTACGAGGGCCCGAAGCAGATGTCCGCGTCGGGGACGAACGTCTTCAAGCGGGTCGGAGAGATTGATCTGTGGGTGACCGACGGAGCCTTCTCGCCCGACGGTGAACAGCTCGCGCTGCGCGGGTACTTCGGCGGCATCTGGTACGCCTGGCAGGGCGAGGGGAAGAAGCCGCAGCGCAAGGGGCGGCTGAGTGTGCCGCTCCAGCGGCAGGGCGAGTCCGTCACCTACACGCTCGACGGGACCACGCTGATGTACGGCACCGAGGGCGAGCGGAGCGAGGTCGAGCCCGTCGAGGCGCCGGGCGGCTCCGGCGGCGGCTCCGGCTCGTCGGGCGGCGGCGGTGCAGACGGTGACGGGGGCGGGAGCGGGGACTCCGGGATCGACGGCAACGTCAAGACCGGCGCCATCGTCCTCGGGGCCGTTCTGCTCGCCGTGTTCGGGCTGAAGCGGCTGGGGCGAGGCGGCCGGCGCGGCAGGAGGTAGCGGCCCGCCCCCGGGTCATTTCCCGGTGCGCCGGGCCACCAGGACGTCCAGGCCGTCGAGCAGGCGCTGCAGACCGAACTCGAAGTGGTCGAAGTCCGGGCCGAACGAGTCCTCGGAGAGGCCCGCGAGGGTCGGGTAGCGGCCGCTCTTCATGACGCGTTCGAGGACCGGGGTCTGCGCCTCCCAGAACGCCTGGTCCGACAGGCCCGACTCCTTCGTCGCCTCCACCTCGTGCACCTGGGTGCGGGCGACCCCGGTGACGTACCCCTCCGTCATCACGATCACGCCGATCAGTTCGGGGTCGGTCAGGCCCATCGGCTTGATCCGGGACAGGGTGCGGTCCAGGCCGCCGACGGCGCCGGGGCCGAGCACCGGGCGGGCCTGGTTGACCTGGAGCAGCCAGGGGTGGCGGCGGTAGAGGACCAGGGTCTCCCGCGCGTACTCCTCGACGCCCTCGCGCCAGGTGCCGGTCCAGGGGGCCGTGCCCTCGGGGTCCTCGGGCGGCGTGTACACGCGGTCCAGCATCAGGTCGACGAGGTCGCCCTTGCCGCGCACGTACCGGTACAGGGACATCGTGCCGGTGCCGAGCTCCGTGGACAGGCGGCGCATCGAGACCGCCGAGAGGCCTTCCGCGTCCGCGAGGCGCACCGCCTCGGTGACGATCCGGTCCAGCGTGAGGCCCGGCTTGGGGCCCCGGGTCGGGCGGCCGCCCTCACCCCAGAGCAGCTCCAGGCTGCGGGCGATGTCGTCGCCGGTGCGCCGGTCGTCGCCGCCGCCGTTCGTGCTCGTCATGGCTCTCACCCTAATCGCAGGCCAAGAAATTGAGTACGGCGTACGCGCGAAACTGAGTACGGTGTACTCTCTATTGGGTACGGCGTACTCAGATGGGTGGGTCGCCGGGTGTGGGCGTGGCTGTGAGAAGGAGCGGGCGATGAACGGCAACGGGAACGGCTTCGCGGTACGGGCCGAAGGACTGGAGAAGCGGTACGGGGAGAAGCGCGCCCTGGACGGCTTCGACCTGCACGTCGAGCAGGGCACGGTGCACGGACTCCTCGGACCCAACGGCGCGGGCAAGACCACCGCCGTCCGGATCCTCTCCACCCTCGTCCGGCTCGACGGCGGCCGCGCCGAGGTCGCCGGAGCCGACGTGGTGCGCGAACCGGCCCTGGTCCGCGGCCGCATCGGCCTCACCGGGCAGTACGCGGCGGTCGACGAGATCCTCACCGGGCGGCAGAACCTGGAGATGTTCGGCCGCCTCTTCCACCTGGGCGGCCGGCGGGCCAGGCAGCGCGCCGACGAACTCCTGGCACAGTTCCACCTCCAGGACGCGGCGGAGAAGGGCGCAGGTCAGTACAGCGGCGGCATGCGGCGCAGGCTCGACCTCGCCGCCTCGATGATCCTCGCGCCCGCCGTCCTCTTCCTGGACGAGCCGACCACCGGACTCGACCCGCGCAGCCGCCTCGAAGTGTGGGACACCGTCAGGGACCTGGTCGCACGCGGCACCACCGTGCTGCTCACCACCCAGTACCTCGAAGAGGCCGACCGGCTCGCCTCCCGCATCACCGTCATCGACCGGGGCCGGGCCATCGCCGACGACACCCCCGACGGCCTGAAGAACACCGTCGGCGGCAGCCACCTCGACGTCGTGGTCCGCGACATCGCCGACCTGCCCGCCGCCGTGAAGGCCGTCGCCCGCGTCTGCGACGGCGAACCGCTCACCGTCGACGTGGAGCGCCGCGTGCAGGCCGCCGTCACCGACCGGGTCGGCGCGCTGACCGAAGTGGCGCGGAACCTGCGGGACGAGGGCATCGCGGTCGAGGACATCGGCCTGCGCAGGCCCAGCCTCGACGACGTGTTCCTGCGCCTGACGGGACAGACATCCGAGAAGGACGACGAGAAAGCGGAGGTCGCGGCATGAGCGTCGCCCTCACCACCGGCACTTCGCAGGCGGCGCACGGGCGCCTCTTCTGGGCCCTCTCCGACTGCTGGAACGTCACCCGCCGCTACCTCACCCACTTCCTGCGCCAGCCCGTCACCATCGCCTGGCAGCTGGGCTTCCCCATCATCAGCGTGCTGCTGTACGGCTTCGTCTTCGGCGAGGCGATGAAGGTGCCGGGCGGCGGCGAGGACGGCGACTACAAGCAGTTCCTGATGCCCGGCATGTTCGTGATGACCATGGCCTTCGGCTTCATGAACACCGCGATGGGCGTCGTCACGGACTCGACGAAGGGCGTCATCGACCGCTTCCGCTCGATGCCGATGGCCCCCTCGGCGGTGGCGTCGGGACGCGGCCTCGCCGACCTCATCGTGGCCTGCGCCGAGCTGACCATCCTCGCGCTGACCGCGCTCGCCATCGGCTGGCGCTCCAGCGCGGGCGTGCCCGACACGCTGCTCGCCTTCGGGCTGCTGCTGTTCCTGCGCTTCAGCCTGATCTGGGTGGGCGTCTTCCTCGGCCTGGTCGTGCCGACCCCGGAGGCGGCGGGCGGCCTCTACGCGGTGGCCTTCCCGCTCACGATGATCTCCAGCGTCTTCGTGGCACCGTCCCTGATGCCGGACTGGCTGGCACCGGTCGCCGCGTGGAACCCCGTCTCGTCGACGGGTACGGCCACCCGGGAGCTCTTCGGCAACCCCGGCGCGGGCGGCGCCAGTTGGGTGGAACAGAACGCGGTCCTGATGGCGGTGGTATGGCCGATCGTGATCTCGCTGGTGTTCCTGCCGCTGGCGGTACGAAGGTTCAGGCGACTGAGCCGTTAGGTGCCGGGGGCGCCCCGATAGGGGCGCGGGGAACTGCGCGGCCAGCCACAACAAACCCGCGGCCGGCCGCGCAGCGAAACGTCAGAGGCGCTCGATCACATAGTCGATGCACTTGGTCAGCGCCTCGACATCCGCAGGATCGATCGCCGGGAACATCGCGACGCGCAGCTGGTTGCGGCCCAGCTTGCGGTACGGCTCGGTATCAACGACCCCGTTGGCCCGCAAAGTCTTCGCGACAGCACTTGCGTCGATCTCGTCGGAGAAGTCGATCGTGCCGATGACCTGCGACCGCTTCGCCGCATCCGTGACGAACGGCGTCGCGTACTTGGACTCCTCGGCCCACCCGTACAGCGCCCGCGCCGACGCGGCCGTGCGGCCGGTGGTGAACTGCAGGCCGCCCTGCGAGTTCATCCAGTCCAGCTGCTCGGCGAGCAGGAACAGCGTGGCGAGCGCCGGGGTGTTGTACGTCTGGTTCTTGCGGGAGTTGTCGATCGCCGTCGGCAGGCTGAAGAACTCCGGGACGTGCCGGCCGGACGCGTGGATCCGCTCGGCGCGCTCGATCGCCGCCGGGGAGAACACGCCGATCCACAGGCCGCCGTCCGACGCGAAGGACTTCTGCGGGGCGAAGTAGTAGACGTCCGTCTCGGCGATGTCGACCGGGAGGCCGCCCGCGCCGGACGTGGCGTCGACGAGGACGAGGGAGCCGGAGTCGGCGCCCTCGACGCGCTTGATGGGGGCGGCGACGCCGGTCGAGGTCTCGTTGTGCGTGAAGGCGTAGACGTCGACGCCTGCCTCCGCCTTCGGGTCGGGGTGCGTGCCCGGGTCGCTCGCGATGACGGTCGGCTCGGCCAGCCACGGGGCGAGCTTCGCCGCCTTCGCGAACTTGGAGGAGAACTCGCCGAAGTTGAGGTGCTGCGACTTGTTCTCGATCAGGCCGTGCGTCGCCACGTCCCAGAACGCGGTGGAGCCGCCGTTGCCGAGGATCACCTCGTATCCCTCGGGGAGGGAGAAGAGGTCCTTGACGCCCTCGCGCACGCGGTCGACCAGGTTCTTGACCGGGGCCTGGCGGTGGGAGGTTCCGAGGAGGGAGGTGCCGGTGGCGGCCAGGGCGTCCAGCGCCTCCGTACGCACCTTGGAGGGGCCCGCGCCGAAACGGCCGTCGGCGGGCTTCATGTCAGCGGGAATCTGGATCTCAGCCACGACGCGAGCCTAGCGGCTCAGGGCACGGGGTTCTGGTGGTGTCCGTCGACTGAGATCGCGGCCCCACCCTGCGTGGACGCCTCGGGGCTCCGCCCCGGCCCCCGCTCCTCAAACGCCGGAGGGGCTACTTCCTCGCGCTCCCGCGCTCGTCCTCAATCGCCGGGCAGGCTCAAACCCCCGCACTCGGCCCGAGCACAACCGGCAGCTCATACAAATCGTTCTGCGTCACCACCGGCTTGTTGCGCAGGGCCGTGTGCGGGGCCGCCAGGGTCAGGTTCGGGAAGCGGGCGTACAGGGCCGGGAGGGCTACGCCCGCCTCCAGGCGGGAAAGCGCTGCGCCGGGGCACACGTGCGGGCCGTGGCCGAAGGAGATGTGGCGGGTGGGGGACGTGCGGGTGATGTCGAAGGCGCCCGCCGTGGGCCCGTGCGCCTGCTCGTCCCTGCCTATCGCGCCGTAGGAGACGATCAGCGCGTCACCCGCACGGATCACCTTGTCGCCGACGGGGACGTCCTCCGCCGCGAAGCGGATCAGGACGTGCGAGGTCGGGGTGGCGTAGCGCAGGGTCTCCTCGATCACCGCGTCCCAGCCGACCTCGCCGGCGCGGACGAGCGCGAGCTGCTCGGGGTGTGCGGAGAGGTTGACGACGGCGTTGACGATGAGGGAGATCGTCGTCTCGTGGCCGGCCGCGACCATCAGTTGCAGGGTGGAGACGATCTCGTCGTCGGTGAGGTGGTCGCCGTTCTCGGAGGCCTGGATCAGCGCGCTGGTCAGGTCGTCGCCGGGCTGCTCGCGGCGGGCCGCGACGACCTTGGCCATCATCCCGGCGAGTTCGCCGAGCGTCGCCACGACCTCCTCGGGGGGCGTCTGCGTGGAGAAGAACTTGTCGAAGAGGACCTTCAGGCGGGGGTGGTCCGCCTCGTCGATGCCCATCAGGTCGCTGATGACGTACATGGGCAGGGGGTACGCGAACTCGGCCTTCAGGTCGACGACCCCGGAGTCCGTGGGGAGCTTGGCCAGGAGGCCTTCCGTCAGCTCCGCGACGCGGCCCCGCATCAGCTCCACGCGGCGCGGCGTCAGCGCCTGCGCGACCAGCGTGCGCAGCCTGCGGTGCTCCTCGCCGTCGACCGTCAGCATGGAGCGGCCGGGGTTGGCGAGGCCGATCAGCGGCCAGTCGGCGGGGATCTCGCCGCGCCGCCAGGCGCCCCAGACCTCGATGTCCTTCACCAGGCGCTTGTCGGTGAGCAGTTGCCGCGCCTCGGCGTGGTGCGTGACCGCCCACACCGGCACGCCCCCCGGCAGCTCCGCCTCCGCGAGCGGGCCCGCCGCCCGCAGCCGTGCGCTCTCGCCGTCGAGGTCGGTGACGAACGGATCCAGGGCGATGCGCGTCATCTGGAGTCTCCAAACGCTGAGGTCGGGGTCGGGGTGAAGCTCACCGGCAGTTCGGTCAGGCCGCGCAGCCACGGCGAAGGGCGGCGGGTCAGGGAACCGGCCGGGACCGCGAGGTCGAGGTCGGGCAGCCGGTCGAGGAGCACCTCGATGCCGGTCCGCGCGATGACCTCGGCGACCTCCTGGGCCGGGAAGGGGCAGCGGTGCTCGCCGTGGCCGAAGGAGAAGTGGGCGCTGTTGCCGCCGGTCAGCGTGGAGCCGTCGGTGCGGACCTGCGGGTCGGAGTTGGCGGCGGCGAGACCGAGGAGGAGCAGGTCGCCCGCGTTGATGCGGCGGCCGCCGAGCTGGGTGTCGCGGGAGGCCCAGCGGCCCGCGACGTTCTGCGTCGGGGTGTCCTCCCACAGGACCTCGTTCATGGCCTCGGCGACGCTGTGCCGGCCGCCGAACAGGGAGGCGGCGAAGCGGTCGTCGGTGAGCATCAGGCGCAGCGAGTTGCCGATCCAGTCGGCGGACGGCTGGTGGCCGGCGGCCATCATCACCATGAGGTCCTGGGCGATCTCCTCGTCGGTGAAGTCCGCGCCCTCCTCGGTGAGCTGGGCTCCGATCATGTACGAGGCGACGTCCTCGTCCGGCTTCGCGTGCTTGTCGGCGATGAGCCGCATCATGGAGCCCGCCAGGTGCTGCTGGCCCGCGAGGGCCCGCTCGCGGCTGTCGATCATGTCGTTCATCGCGGTGACGAGGCCGGGGCCCTGCTCGTCGGAGAAGCCGTAGATACGGGCGAGGACGCGGACCGGGAGCAGCATCGCGTACTCGGAGATGATGTCCGTGGTGCCCTTGCCGCAGAAGCGGTCGATCAGCTCGTCCGCGAACGTCTCGGCGTGCGCCTTGAGTTCGAAGGGGTCGATCGCTTCGAGGGCGTGCGAGATCACCGCGGCGCGCCGGGTGTGGCGCTCGCCGACGGTGTAGAGGATCGACGGCTGCTTGTGGCCGATCATGGGGAGCAGCGGCCAGTCGGCGGGGACGTTCGGCCACTGGTTCCACAGCTCGGAGTCGCGGCTGTAGAGCAGCGGGTCGCCGGTGACCTGGTGCAGTTCGCGGTAGCCGAGCACCAGCCAGGCCGGTATGCCGCCGTCGAGGAGCACGGGGGCGACGGGGCCGTGGTCGCGGCGCATCTCCCGGTACAGCTGGGCGGGTTCGGTGGCGAACCGCGGGCCGGAGAGCGGGACGGGGCCGGGGGCGGCGCCCTGTCCGGTGCCGGTCACGGGGCAGGTCACTGGGCGGTCTCCTGGGGCGTGTGCGGCTGGACGGCGGCGCGCTGGGCGGCCGTGCGCTGGGCGGCGGCGCGCTGCGGGGCGTACAGCGTCTGGAGGTGTTCGACGAGGGTGATCAGCACGTCCTTGCCGGACTGGCGGGACCGTGCGTCGCAGTCGATGAGCGGCACGCCGGGGTCGAGGTCGAGCGCCTCGCGCAGCTGCTCGGTGGTGTGCGCGGGGCCGCCGAAGTCGTTGCGGGCGACAATGAACGGCGTGCCGTGGCGCTCCAGGCGGTCGATCGCGTACCAGGAGTCCTCCAGGCGGCGGGTGTCGACGAGGACGACCGCGCCGAGCGTGCCGGCGAAGAGGCGGTCCCACAGGAACCAGAAGCGTTCCTGGCCGGGGGCGCCGAAGAGGTAGAGGACGTTGTGCGCGTCGAGCGTGATGCGGCCGAAGTCGAAGGCGACGGTCGTGGACGTCTTGGCGCGCAGCCCTTCGAGGCCGCCCGTCTCGTCGATGCCCTGGCCGGCCTGCGTCATCGTCTCCTCGGTGTTGAGGGGACGGATCTCGCTGACGGAGCGGACCAGCGTCGTCTTGCCGACGCCGAAGCCGCCGACCACGACGATCTTCAGGCCGTTGTCGGCGGTGGCGGTCAGCTCGGTGCGGGCGGGCCCGGCGGCCGGGGTGGTCCCGGCGGCGCTGCGTCCAGCGCTGCGTTCAGAGATTGCGGAGTCCAACGAGCACCTGCTCCAGGAGGTCGGAATCGGGAAGGCTGTGGGCGGGGCCCGAACGCGGGTGGCGGGCGCTGATCCGGCCCGCGTCGAGCAGGTCGGACAGCAGGATGCGCGTGATGCTCACCGGCAGGCGGAGCTCGGCGGCGATCTCCACGACGGCCGTGGGCAGTCCGCACATCCGCAGGATCGCGACGTGCTCGGACTGCATGCCGGGGACCGGCGCGGACTCGGCGACGACGAGGGTCACCAGGTCGAAGGGCGCGTCGGGCGCCGACCGGCTGCGCCCCCCGGTGAGGGTGTACAGCCGGTCGGGGGAGTCGTCCCGGCCGGGGCGGCTCATGACGCGGGCCGGCCGCGGGGGGCGTCCTCCGCGCGGGGCGCGGCGCGCAGGTGCTCGCCGAGCTGTTCGACCAGCTCGCTCATGGTGTGGCCGACGAGACCCGCGTCGGCGTCCTCGGCGGCGATGACGGCGAGGTGCGCGCCCTCGCCGGCCTCGACGATGAAGAGGATGCCGCCGTAGAACTCGGCCATCGCCGAGCGGACCCCGCCGGTGCCGTCACCGAACTCGGCGGACGCGCCGTGCGACAGGGACTGGATGCCGGCGGCTATCGCGGCGAGCTGGTCGGCCTGGTCGACGGAGAGCTCGGGGGTGCGGCACAGCTTCAGGCCGTCACGGGACAGTACGAGGGCGTGGCGGGCGCCGGGGGTGCGCTCCAGGAGCCCTTCGAGCAGCCAGGTCAGCTTGGCGTCGGTGGTGCTGCCGGGGGAGGTGCCGGTGGTCATCGGGGGGTGTCGCCTTCCGGGTGCTGGGGGATTGCGGGGGCGTCCGAGGGCTCCGAGGGGGCCGGGGGAGTGGTGCGGACGGCCTGACGAAAGCTGCTGAAGCGATCGGCGGTGCTCGCGGCGCCGGGCGCGCGGGGCCTGCGGGTCTCCCCGGTGTCACTGCTGCCACGGGCCCGCTCGGCAGCGGCGAGGGTACGACCACGGGGCCGCTTGGGGAGCGGCGCTTCGACGCTCTCCGCGGGGGCGGGGGCGGCCGACTGGTGGGCGGGCACGGGCTCCGGGTCGACGCGGCCGAGGGGGGCTTCGAGGGTGTAGGCGTCCGGGGTGGCGGGGGCACCGGTACCCGACGGAAGCCCGGTGCGGTCGCCTCGCTGCCGGGAGGGGAGTTCGGCCTGGCCCCGGGTGGGGAGGTCGGCCGGGGAGGGGAGTTCGGCCTGGGCCCGGGACGGGAGGTCGCCCTGGTCCGAGGAGGAGAGGTCGGCTCGCTCTCGGGAGGGGAGGTCGGCCGGGGAGGGGAGTTCGGCCTGGGCCCGGGACGGGAGGCCGGCCTGGTCCGAGGAGGAGAGGTCGCCTTGCTCTCGGGTGGGGAGGTCGGTCTGGGCCGGGGACGGGAGGCCCGCCTGGTCCAGGGGCGGGAGGTCGCCCTGGTCCGGGGAGGGGTGGGCGGCTCGCTGCCGGAAGGGGAGGTCGGCCTGCTCCGAGGAGAAGAGGTCGGCTCGCTCTCGGGAGGGGAGTCCGGCCTCGTCCGGGGACGGGGGGCCCGCCTGGTCCCGGGGCGGGAGGTCGTCCTGGTCCGGGGAGGAGCGGTCGGCTCGCTGTCGGGAGGGGAGGTCGGCCTGGTCTTGGGACGGGAGGCTCGCCTGGTCCCCGGAGGGGAGGGGCGTCTGCTCCTGCGCGGGGAGTCCGGCCTGGTCTCGGGACGGGAGGCTCGCCTGGTCCCCGGAGGGGAGGGCCGCCTGATCCTGTGCGGGGAGCGCGGACTGATCCTGCGCGGGGAGCGCGGGCTGGTCCTGGGACGGGAGGTCGGTCGGCGGCTTCGGCGGGAGTGCGGCGGCGGGCGGGGGCGGGGCCGGGAGGCCTGGTGCTGTCGGCTCCGAGGGGCGGGAGAGGAGCTCCTGGGGTATGAGCAGGAGTACGCCTGTGCCGCCGCGGGCCGACGGGCGGAACGACACCGTGAGCCCGTGTTTGCGGGCCAGCCTGCCGACCACCGCGAGACCGAGCCGGGTACCGGAGAGCCCGCTGAGCCCCTTCGTCTCGCCGGAGACGGCGCGCTCGGCGCGGCGCTGCTGCACGGGGCCCATCACCAGGCCGCTGTCCTCGACGGAGACGATGACGCCGGCCGCGACCTCCTCGATGTAGACGTGCACTTCGGAGGTGGGCGGCGAGAAGTTCGCCGCGTTGTCCAGGATTTCGGCGAGGGCGTGCATGACGCCCTCGGCGGCGTGGCCCGCGACCGCGACCTCGCTCGCCGAGTGGACGCGCACGCGCTGGTAGGCGCCGATGCGGCCCATCGCGCCGCGCAGGATCGACTCCATGACGATGGGCCGGGCCCAGCGGCGGCCCGAGCGGGCGCCGGTGAGCACCGCGACGGAGTCGGCGATGCGGCCCGCCTGCGCGGTCCTGTGGTCGAGGTGGAGGAGGTCGGTGAGGACGTCCTCGTCGGCGTGCCTGCCCTCCATCTCGCGCAGGTCCGCGAGCATGCCGGTGGCCAGCGCCTGCATGCGTCCCGCTGCGTTGGCGCACGCGGCGAGCGCGGCGGCCCGCTCGGACTCGGCGGTGCGGGCCCGCATGGTCAGTTCGTTCCGCTCCCGGGCGAAGTACTCGGTGAGGGCGGTGCGTTCACGCGCGAACTCCGCGGCGCGGGCGGCCTGTTCAAGGACGAGCCGTTCCGCGTCCTGCCGTACGGCGGCCACGCGGCGGCGCAGCAGAGCGCCGGCGCGGAAGAAGTGGAAGGCAAGCGTCACGGCGACGCTGAGCGCGAGGGAGGCGGCGCCGGCACCCCACGCCAGAGGGGCCCGCACGGAGCCGGGCGCGACGGCCACGGCGGCTCCGGTGAGGGCCGCGGTGGTCAGGGCGCAGGCCAGCAGGACGAGCGCGGCCGGGCGCAGCGGGGGCTTCTCCGCCGTTCCTGTCTCCGCTCGAGCAGGGGAGGCCCCACTCGTCCCGGGGCGCGCGAGGGGGGTTTGCGCGGTCATCAATCGGGGTCCTCGATCGGAAGCGACACACTCTGCTCAAGTCGGGATCACTATAGGAGAGTTAGAGACCGGCTTGGGAACCTTCCCGTCCGGATCGTGTGAAATCGGGTGGGGCGGGCTGGGACGGCGTGGCCGCAGGGAGCCTCCGCGGGGGCATCCTGGACGACATGAGCGATCTCGACGCCGACGCCGCCACCGGCCTTGCACGGGAGCTGCGCGCCACCGTGCGCGGGGAGGTCGATCTCTCCGTCACCGCGCGGGCCCTGCACACCATGGACGCCTCCAACTACCGCCGGGTGCCCGCCGCGGTGGTGGCGCCGCGCGACGCCGACGACGTGGCGGCGGCCCTCGCGGTCTGCCGCGAGCGGAACGTGCCGGTCGTGCCGCGCGGCGCCGGCACCTCCATCGCCGGGCAGGCCACGGGGACCGGCGTCGTCCTCGACTTCACCCGCCACATGAACCGTCTCGTCGCCCTCGACCCGGAGCACCGCACAGCCGTGGTGCAGCCGGGCGTCGTCCTGGACGACCTGCGCACCGCCGCCGCCCCGCACGGCCTCACCTTCGGCCCCGACCCCTCCACCCACAGCCGCTGCACCCTCGGCGGAATGATCGGCAACAACTCCTGCGGCTCCCACTCGGTGGCCTGGGGCACGACCGCCGACAACGTCTCCGCCCTCTCCGTGGTCGACGGCGCGGGCGTACTCCGTAACCTCGCCAGAGGATGGGACAGCGCACCGGCGGGCCTGCGCGCGCTCGTGGACGCCGACTTGGCGCTCCTGCGCACCGGCTTCCCCGACCTGCCGCGCCGCATCTCCGGCTACGCCCTGGACGCGCTGCTCCCCGAGCGCGGCCCGGACCTGGCGCGCGCCTTCTGCGGTTCGGAGGGCACGCTCGGCGTCCTCACCGAAGCGGTCGTACGCCTCGTCGAGGCACCCCGCGCGCGTGCGCTCGCCGTGCTCGGTTACGCCGACGAGAGCGCGGCCGCCGAAGCCGCGGCCGGACTCCTGCCGCACGGGCCGCTGACCGTCGAGGGCATGGCCGCCGACCTCGTGCGCGGAGCCGCCCGGGAGAGCGGGCTGCCCAAGGGCGGCGCCTGGCTCTTCGTGGAGACCGGCGGCGACAGCCCGGCCGAGGCACGCGCGCGTGCCGCCACGATCGTGCGGGCGGCCGCCCCCGACACCGTGGACGCCGTGGTCGTCGACGACCCGGCGGGGCAGCGGGCGCTGTGGCGGGTGCGCGAGGACGCCAGCGGGACGGCCACGCGCATGCCGGACGGGTCCGAGGCCTGGCCCGGCTGGGAGGACTGCGCGGTGCCGCCCGCCCGACTCGGCGCCTACCTGCGGGACTTCAGGGCTCTGCTCGGCGAACACGGGCTGCGCGGCACGCCGTACGGACACTTCGGAGACGGCTGCATTCACGTACGCATCGACTTCGACCTGCTCACCCCCGAAGGCGTGGCCCGCTTCCGGCGCTTCTCCGAGGACCTCGCCGACGTGGTCGTCGCGCACGGCGGTTCGCTCTCCGGGGAGCACGGTGACGGGCAGGCCCGCGCGGAGCTCCTGCCGAAGATGTACGGCCCCGAACTGATCCGCCTCTTCGAACGCGTCAAGGACGTCTGGGACCCCGCCGGCCTGCTCAACCCGGGCATGCTGGTGCGGCCCGCGCCCCTCGACGCCGACCTGCGGTTCGCACCCCTGCCCCGCGAACCCGTCGACGTCGTCTTCGGCTACCCGCAGGACGGCGGCGACTTTACGGCGGCGGTCAGGCGGTGCGTCGGCGTGGCCAAGTGCCGGACCGCGTCACCGGCCTCGCCCACCGGCGTGATGTGCCCGTCCTTCCGCGCCACGGGCGAGGAGGAGCACTCCACGCGCGGCCGCGCCCGCCTGCTGCACGAGATGCTCGCCGGCGAGGTGGTGACGGACGGCTGGCGCTCCACGGAGGTGCGGGACGCCCTCGACCTCTGCCTCTCCTGCAAGGGCTGCCGCTCGGACTGCCCGGTGGGCGTCGACATGGCCACGTACAAGGCGGAGTTCCTCCACCACCACTACAAGGGCCGCCGCCGACCCGCCGCCCACTACACGATGGGCCAACTCCCCCGCTGGCTCCGCGCCGTAGCGACGACCCGCACGGCCCGGCTCGTCAACACACTGTCCCGCCTCGCCCCGCTGGCCGCGCTGGGCAAGCGGCTGGGCGGCATCGCCCCGGAGCGCACCATCCCGCAGCTGGCACCGAGGACGTTCAGGCAGTGGTGGGGGAGCAGGGGGAGGAGTGGGAGCCGGTCGCGGGGTGCGGAGGTGGTCGACGTCGTTCTGTGGCCGGACACCTTCACCGACCATCTCGCCCCGGCCGTGGGGCAGGCCGCGGTGGTGGTTCTGGAGGATGTGGGGCTCCGCGTCGCCGTGCCGCCGCGTCGCGTGTGCTGCGGCCTGACGTACGTCTCCACGGGCCAGCTCGACCGCGCCCGCGCCGTCCTGCGCGCCACCCTCGACCGGATGGAGCCCCTCCTGGACGCCGGGATCCCGGTCGTCGTCCTGGAGCCCAGCTGCGCCGCCGCGCTGAAGTCGGACCTGCCCGAACTCCTCGGCGACGACCCCCGCGCCCCCCGGCTCGCCGCCGCGATCCGTACCTTCGCGCAGGTCCTCGAAGAACTCGCCCCGCAGTGGCAGCCCCCGCACGTCGGCCGCCCCGTCGTCGGCCAGACCCACTGCCACCAGCACGCCGTCCTGGGCGACGCGGCGGAGCGGCGGCTCCGGACGAAGGCGGGGCTGACAGGCGAACTGAGCGGCGGCTGCTGCGGACTCGCAGGGAACTTCGGTTTCGAGCGCGGCCATTACGACGTCTCGAAGGCCTGCGCCGAGGAACAGCTGCTGCCCTCCGTGGCGGCGGCCGACGGGGACGCGGTGGTCCTGGCCGACGGCTTCTCCTGCCGCACCCAGCTGGACCAGCTGGCGGGGGTACGGGGGCGACACCTTGCGGAGGCGCTCGCGGAGGGGCTGCGCCCCGCCGGCGCCGGGGGCGAGGGCCGGGAGCGGGGCTCCGGGGGCGGGTGAGGGGCAGGCGGATGCCGGGGGAGGCGGGTGCCGGGGAGGCGGCTACCCGCGCGTGATCTCCCTGGCCAGCTCCACCAGTTCCCGCACACACGGATGTGGCGCCGGGCCGTCGCGCCAGGCCAGGGAGACCGGGAGGGGCGGGGCGTCCGTGAGGGGGACGTAGGTGACCGCCGGGTGCGGGTGCATGTCGGGGGTCGCCGTGGTCGTGACGCCCACCGCGCGGTCGGCGGCGATCGCGGCCAGCCAGTCGTCGGTGTTGGCGACGGTCACCGTGGATGTGGGGCGCGCGTCGGCGGGCCACAGGTCGAGCGTCGTGGTGCCGGAGACGGAGTTGAGGGCGATCGTGCGGTGCGCCAGGTCCGCGAGGGCCAGCGTGGCGCGGTCCGCGAGCGGGCTGTCGGCGGGGACGGCGGCCACCCGGCGTTCCGTGTGAAGGAGCTCGGTGACCAGACCGGGCGCGTCGACCGGCCCGCGCAGCAGCGCGACGTCGACCGCGCCCCGGGTCAGCCCCGCCGTGCGGTCGTCGATGCGGAGGAGTTCCAGCGGGACGTCGGGGTGCGCCACGCGCCAGCGGCGGAGCAGAGGGGTGGTATAGGGGCCGGCCGCCGACCACGCGTGGCCGAGCCGCAGCGGCCGGCGTACCGAGCGGCCCGCGTCCAGCGCGTCCTCGAACGCGGCGACGGCGACCGCCGCCCGGTCCCGGAAGTCGTGCCCCGCTGCGGTGAGCGTGAGGTGGTGCGTCGAACGGTCCACGAGCCGTACGCCGAGCGCGGCCTCCAGCGCGGCGAGCGTGCGGGACACGGCGGGCTGCGTGATGCGGAGGCGGGCGGCGGCACGGGTGACGCTGCCCTCCTCGGCGACGGCGAGGAAACAGCGCAGGTGGCGCACTTCGACGGCACGCGTGCCGGGCGGCGGATCGGTCATGTCGCCGGAGCATAACCGGAGCGCAATCGGTATTTCTCAAGCCGTGCCCGGCGCCGTAGCTTCGACATGTGGACGTGGTTTGCGTACAGCAGTGAAATCGCTCCACAATCCTGACGTGGTGCACTACGTTGAATGGTGCAGTACAGCATGATGAACTTCGCCGAACTCGGCTCGGCTTGGACTTCAGGACTCCGACTCCGCACCTCGGGAAAGGCTCGCGCGTGAACGTCTCCCGCAGCGATCAGGCAGCGCCGACGGCGGCTCCGACCGCGACCGCGACCTCGACGGCGACCCCGGCCGCGAACCCTGGCGGCGGCTCGGACCTCCGTAGGCGCTTCGGCCCCGTGGGACTCGTGCTCGCGGGCGGCGTCTCCGTGCAGTTCGGCGGCGCGCTCGCCGTGAGCGTGATGCCGAGGGTCGGCGCGGTCGGCATCGTGGCGCTGCGGCTCGTCTTCGCCGCGCTCGTGCTGCTCGTCGTGTGCCGGCCGAAGGTGCGCGGGCACTCGCGGGCCGACTGGGGGACGGTCGTCGCGTTCGGCGTGGCCATGGCCGGGATGAACGGCCTCTTCTACCAGGCCGTCGCCCGCATCCCCATGGGCCCCGCCGTCACCCTCGAAGTGCTCGGCCCGCTCACGCTCTCCGTCCTCGCCTCGCGCCGCGCCGTGAACCTCGTCTGGGCGGGGCTCGCCCTCTGCGGTGTCTTCCTGCTCGGCGGCGGGGGCGGCTTCGACGGCCTCGACCCGGTCGGCGTCGCGTACGCGCTGGGCGCGGGCGCGATGTGGGCGGTGTACATCCTCTTCAGCGCGCGCACCGGGCGGCGCTTCCCGCAGGCCGACGGTCTGGCCCTCGCGATGGCGGTCGCGGCGGTGCTCTTCCTGCCGCTCGGCATCGCCGCGTCCGGGTCGCGGCTCGTCCAGCCGGGCACGCTGGCGCTCGGCGCGGCCGTCGCGGTGCTGTCGTCCGTACTGCCGTACACCCTCGAACTCCTCGCCCTGCGGCGGCTGCCCGCGCACACCTTCGCGGTCCTGATGAGCCTGGAACCGGCCATCGCGTCCGTCGCCGGCTTCCTCGTCCTGAGCCAGGCGCTCTCCGCCGTCGAGGCGGTCGCCATCAGCCTGGTCATCGCGGCGAGCATGGGCGCGGTGCGGACGCAGGTGGGGCGGCGGCGGGTGCGGGCGGGGGCGGATCCGGTGGCGGGGGCAGATCCGGTGGCGGGGGTGGCCGCGGCGACCCCCGCCGATCCGGCCGATCCGGGCGATCCGGCCGATCCGGGCGATCCGGCCGATCCGGGCGACCCGGCCGCCCCCGCCCACGCCCGCACCCACGCCCCGGGCGCCGAATCCGTCGGGCGGCCGTCCGAAAAGTAATGCAAGCACGCTTGCTTGTTTCTACGGGCGCTGCCATGCTCCGAGGCACTTCCCCACGCTCCTGACTCCGTTCGGGTCGGGCGGGGGAGACCCGACCGTGCCCTGAGGGGAGCGTTCCGTGTCAGATGCCTTGGCCGTGCTCGACGACCTGCGCAGCGAGAGCGAGGAACTCGACCGCATCGTGGCGGAGTTGAGCGGGGAGCGGTGGTCGCTCGCGACGCCCGCGCCCGGCTGGACCGTGGCTCACCAGATCGCGCACCTGACCTGGACGGACCGGGCCGCGCTGCTCGCCGCCACGGACCCGGACGCCTTCGCCGTGGAGGTGAGGAAGGCGGTGGCGGCGCCCGACTCCTTCGTGGACGAGGGCGCGGAGGAAGGCGCCGCGCTGCCGCCCGCCGAGCTGCTGGCCCGCTGGCGGGCCGGGCGCGACGAACTGTGGCAGGCCCTGAGCGAGGCCCCCGCCGGTACGCGACTGCCCTGGTACGGGCCGCCCATGGCCGTCCCCTCCATGGCGTCGGCGCGGCTCATGGAGACCTGGGCGCACGGCCAGGACGTGGCGGACGCGCTCGGCGTGACGCGGGCCCCGACGGACCGGCTGCGACACGTGGCGCGGATCGGGGTGCGAGCGCGTGACTTCGCCTTCGCCGTACGCGGACTGAGCGCCCCGGGCGAGGAGTTCCGCGTCGAACTGACCTCACCGGTGACGGGCGAGGTGTGGTCGTACGGCCCGGAGGACGCCGCGCAACGCGTGACCGGCCCGGCGCTCGACTTCTGCCTCCTAGTCACCCAACGCGCCCACCGCGCCGACCTGTCCGTCCGGGCCGAGGGCCCCGACGCCACCCACTGGCTGACCATCGCCCAGTCCTTCGCAGGCCCACCGGGCCCCGGCCGCCCCCGGAAGACGCCGGAAGGCCCCGGCCCAGTGACCCCACCCGGCCGTCCGACGAAAGGACCCGGACAGTGACCGTGCGACCTCTCCGTATCGGCAACGCCTCCGGTTTCTACGGTGACCGGTTCGACGCCATGCGGGAGATGCTCACCGGTGGGGAGCTCGATGTGCTCACCGGGGACTATCTCGCCGAGTTGACCATGCTCATCCTCGGGCGGGACCGGCTCAAGGATCCGGGGCGCGGGTATGCCAAGACGTTTCTGCGGCAGCTGGAGGAGTGTCTCGGGCTCGCCCGGGAGCGGGGCGTGCGGATCGTGGTCAATGCGGGTGGGCTCAATCCGGGGGGACTCGCCGAGGCCGTGCGGGAGTTGGCGGGGCGGCTCGGGCTCGGGGAGACGCGGGTCGCGCACGTCGAGGGCGACGACCTCGGCGCCCGTTTCCCCGGTGCGCTGACCGCCAACGCCTACCTCGGCGGCGCCGGCATCGCCGCGTGCCTGAACGCGGGCGCCGACGTCGTCGTCACCGGCCGCGTCACCGACGCCGCCCTGGTCACCGGGCCCGCCGCGGCCCACTTCGGGTGGGGGCCGACGGAGTACGACCGGCTCGCGGGCGCCGTCGTCGCCGGGCATGTGCTGGAGTGCGGGGCGCAGGCAACCGGGGGGAACTATGCCTTCTTCGCCGAGCACGGGGCGGACGGCCTGCGGCGCCCCGGGTACCCCCTCGCCGAGATCCACGCGGACGGCTCGTGCGTCATCACCAAGCACGACGGCACCGGCGGTTTCGTCGACGTCGGGACCGTCACCGCGCAGCTCCTGTACGAGACGCAGGGCGCCCGGTACGCCGGACCCGATGTCACCGCCCGCCTCGACACCGTCACCCTCACCCAGGCCGGCCCCGACCGCGTCCGGATCGACGGCGTGCGCGGTGAGGCGCCGCCCCCGACCCTCAAGGCGGGCCTCAACCGCCTCGGCGGGTTCCGCAACGAAGTCGTCTTCGTGCTGACCGGGCTCGACATCGAGGCCAAGGCCGCACTCGTCCGCACCCAGATCGAGGACGCCCTCGACCGCGCCAAGTCCCGCCCCGCGCACGTGCGGTGGGAGCTCGCCCGCACCGACCGCGCAGACGCGCCCACCGAGGAGAGCGCCAGCGCCCTGCTCCGCCTCGTCGTGCGCGACCCCGACCCGGACACGGTCGGCCGCACCCTCAGCGGCGCCGCCATCGAGCTCGCCCTCGCCAGCTACCCCGGTTTCCATGTGACGGCACCACCCGGAAGGGGCTCCCCCTACGGAGTCTTCGAGGCGGCCTACGTCGACCGGGACACCGTCCAGCACGTGGCGGTCCTGCCGGACGGGGAGCGGCGCCCGATCCCGTCCGGCGCCGACATCCTCGTACCGGAAGACATCCTCGTACGGGAAGACCGCCCCGTATCGAAAGACCTCCCCGCACCGGAAGACCGCCCCGTACTGGAAGACCTCGATCCGCCCCCGCCCCCCGCACCCCTCCCGCCCGGCCCCACCCGCCGCGCCCCCCTCGGCCTCGTCGCCGGGGCCCGCAGCGGTGACAAGGGAGGCGACGCGAACATCGGTGTGTGGGTGCGCACCGACGACGCGTGGCGGTGGCTCGCCCATGAGCTGACGGTGGACCGGCTGCGTGAACTCCTGCCGGAGACGGCGGGGTTGCCCGTCACCCGCCACGACCTGCCCAACCTGCGCGCCCTGAACTTCGTCGTCGACGGGCTGCTCGGCGAGGGCGTGGCCGCGCAGGTCCGCTTCGACCCGCAGGCCAAGGGGCTCGGCGAATGGCTGCGCGCCCGCCACCTCGACATACCGGAGGTACTGCTGTGACCCAGGAGGTACTGCTGTGACCGTCCTCGCCTCCGCGCTCGACCCCGCGAGCGCCGAGTACGCCGAGCACCGGCAGGTCATGTCGGACCGGCTCGCCGAGCTCGATGCCGAGCAGGCCAAGGCGTTGGAAGGGGGCGGGGAGAAGTACGTCCAGCGGCATCGCAAGCGCGGCAAGCTGCTCGCCCGGGAGCGGATCGAGCTGCTCCTCGACCCGGACACGCCCTTCCTGGAGCTGTCGCCGCTCGCCGCCTGGGGCAGCGACTACCCCGTCGGCGCGTCCATGGTCACCGGCATCGGCGTCGTCGAGGGCGTGGAGTGTCTGATCACCGCCAATGATCCGACCGTGCGGGGCGGTGCCTCCAATCCCTGGACGCTGAAGAAGGCCTTCCGGGCGCACGAGATCGGGCACGCGAACCGGCTGCCCTCCATCCATCTCGTGGAGTCCGGAGGCGCCGACCTGCCCTCCCAGAAGGAGATCTTCATCCCGGGCGGCGCCCTCTTCAAACACCTCACGCAGTCCTCGGCGGCCGGGATTCCGACGATCGCCGTCGTCTTCGGGAACTCGACCGCCGGTGGTGCGTACGTGCCCGGCATGTGCGACCACGTGATCATGGTCAAAGAGCGTGCGAAGGTCTTCCTCGGCGGGCCGCCGCTGGTGAAGATGGCGACCGGCGAGGAGAGCGACGACGAGTCGCTGGGCGGCGCCGAGATGCACGCCCGCACCTCCGGCCTCGCCGACCACCTCGCCGAGGACGAGCGCGACGCCCTGCGCCAGGCCCGCCGGGTCGTGGCGCGCCTCAACTGGCGCAAGGCGTACGCCGATCCGGGCCCCGCCGAGCCGCCCAAGTACGACGAGGACGAGCTCCTCGGCATCGTTCCCGGCGACCTGAAGAAGCCCTTCGACCCGCGCGAGGTCATCGCCCGCGTCGTCGACGGCTCCGACTTCGACGAGTTCAAGCCGCTGTACGGCAGCTCCCTCGTCACCGGGTGGGCCGCCCTGCACGGCTATCCCGTCGGCATCCTCGCCAACGCGCAGGGCGTGCTTTTCAGCGAGGAGTCGCAGAAGGCCGCCCAGTTCATCCAGTTGGCCAATCAGCGCGACATCCCTCTGGTGTTCCTGCACAACACCACCGGCTACATGGTCGGCAAGGAGTACGAGCAGGGCGGCATCATCAAGCACGGCGCGATGATGATCAACGCGGTCAGCAACTCGCGGGTGCCGCATCTGTCGGTGCTCATGGGGGCGAGTTACGGCGCCGGGCACTACGGCATGTGCGGGCGCGCCTACGACCCGCGCTTCCTCTTCGCCTGGCCGAGCGCCAAGTCCGCCGTCATGGGCCCGCAGCAGCTCGCGGGCGTCCTGTCGATCGTCGCCCGCGCCTCCGCCGCCGCCAAGGGACAGCCATACGATCAAGCCGCCGCCGAGGCCGACGCCGGGCTCCGCGCCATGGTGGAGCAGCAGATCGAGGCGGAGTCGCTGCCGATGTTCCTGTCCGGGCGGCTCTACGACGACGGGGTCATCGACCCGCGCGACACCCGCACCGTCCTCGGTCTCTGCCTGTCCGCGATCCACACCGCCCCCTACGAGGGCGCACGCGGCGGCTTCGGCGTCTTCCGGATGTGAGGAGAACACCCCATGATTTCCACCCTGTTGGTGGCCAACCGGGGCGAGATCGCCTGCCGCGTCTTCCGCACCTGCCGCGAGCTCGGCATCGCCACGGTCGCCGTGCACTCCGACGCCGACGCGGACGCCCTGCACGTACGCGAGGCCGACACCGCGGTGCGGCTGCCGGGGGCGGCGCCCTCCGACACGTATCTGCGCGGCGACCTCGTCGTGAAGGCCGCGCAGGCCGCGGGCGCCGACGCGGTCCACCCCGGCTACGGCTTCCTCTCCGAGAACGTCGACTTCGCGCGGGCCGTCCTCGCCGCGGGCCTCACCTGGATCGGCCCGCCGCCCGCCGCGATCGAGGCGATGGCGTCCAAGACGCGCGCCAAGGAGCTGATGGGCGTCGAGCCGCTCGGCGACGTCACCGAGGCCGACCTGCCCGTCCTCGTGAAGGCGGCCGCGGGCGGCGGCGGGCGCGGCATGCGCGTCGTACGGGATCTGGCCGATCTGCCGGGGGAGCTGGCGGCCGCACGGGCCGAGGCCGCCAGTGCCTTCGGCGACGGGGAGGTGTTCGTCGAGCCGTACGTCGAGGGCGGCCGGCACGTCGAGGTGCAGATCATGGCCGACGCGCACGGCACCGTGTGGCCGCTCGGCACCCGCGACTGCTCCCTCCAGCGCCGGCACCAGAAGGTCGTCGAGGAGTCCCCGGCCCCCGGCCTCGCGCCGGAACTCGTCGCCGAGCTGCACGCGCAGGCCGTGCGCGCCGCCCGCGTCACCGACTACCGCGGCGCGGGCACCGTCGAATTCCTGGTCGCCGGAGGGCGGGCGCACTTCCTGGAGATGAACACCCGGCTCCAGGTGGAACACCCGGTCACCGAGGCCGTGTTCGGCCTCGACCTCGTGGCGCTGCAGATCCGGATCGCCGAAGGCGACGCCCTGGAGAAGGACCCGCCGGCCGCGCGCGGCCACGCCGTCGAGGCCCGCCTCTACGCCGAGGACCCGGCCGCCGGCTGGGCCCCGCAGACCGGCACCCTGCACCGCCTCGACGTGCCCGGCGGAGTGCGTCTCGACACCGGGTACGCCGCGGGCGACACCATCGGCGTGCACTACGACGCGATGCTCGCCAAGGCCGTCGCGTACGCGCCGACGCGCGCCGAGGCCGTGCGCAAGCTGGCGGGCGCCCTGGAACGCGCCGCCGTCCACGGCCCGGTCACCAACCGCGATCTGCTCGTACGCTCCCTGCGGCACCCCGAGTTCACCGAGGCCCGCATGGACACCGGCTTCTACGACCGGCACGCCGCCGCGCTCACGGCGCCCGCGCCCGACCCGCACGCCCCACTGGCCGCCGCCCTCGCCGACGCGCACGGCCGCTCCCGGTTCGGCGGCTGGCGCAACCTCCGCTCCCAGCCCCACCTCAAGCGCTACCGCTCCGAGCCCGACGGCACCGAGCACGAGGTGCGCTACCACCACACCCGGCAGGGCCCGGTCGCCGACGGCGTGACCGTCGTCGACGTCGGCTCCGGACTCGTCGTCCTCGAAGCGGACGGCGTACGGCGGCAGTACAGGGTCCACCGTTACGGAGACCGCGTGCACGTCGGCACACCCGACGGGGACACCGCCCTCACCCCGCTGCCGCTGCTCCCCGAACCGGCCGCCCGCCGCGCGCCCGGCTCGCTGCTCGCCCCGATGCCCGGCACCGTCGTCCGCGTCGCCGAGGGGATCGCCGAAGGGCAGCCGGTCACGGCCGGGCAGCCCCTCGTCTGGCTGGAGGCCATGAAGATGGAGCACCGCATCTGCGCCCCCGCCGCCGGAACGCTCACCGCCCTGCACGCCGTGCCCGGCCGCCAGGTCGAGGTCGGCGCGCTGCTCGCCGTCGTCCAAGCCGCGACCCCAGCAGCTCCAGCAGCAGCCCAAGCCACCGCCTGAGCCGCAGCCCGAGCCGCCGCCCCAGCCCGAGCCGCCGTCCCGGAGGAGAACGCCTCATGAGCACCGCTCGCAGCACCGCTCGCAGCACCGTCCTCGAAACCGATGAGCACCAGGCCCTGCGCGCCGCCGTCGCCGCGCTCGGCAAGCGGTACGGCCGCGACTACCTGGCCCGCGTCGCGGGCGCCGGCGGCCACCCCGACGAGCTGTGGGCGGACGCCGCCAAGCTCGGCTACCTGGGCGTCAACCTGCCCGAGGAGTACGGCGGAGGGGGCGGCGGCATCGCGGAACTCTCCATCGTCCTGGAGGAGTTGGGCGCCGCGGGCTGCCCGCTCCTCATGATGGTCGTCTCGCCCGCGATCTGCGGCACCGTCATCGCCCGCTTCGGCACCGAGGAGCAGAAGCGGGCCTGGCTGCCGGGCCTCGCCGACGGCTCCCGCACCATGGCCTTCGGGATCACCGAGCCCGACGCGGGCTCCAACTCCCACCGCATCACCACCACGGCCCGCCGCGACCCCGACTCCGGCGACTGGCTCCTGACCGGCCGCAAGGTGTTCATCTCCGGCGTCGACATCGCCGACGCGACGCTCATCGTGGGCCGTACGTCGGACGCGCGCACCGGCAACCTCAAACCCTGCCTGTTCATCGTCCCGCGCGACGCCCCCGGCTTCGGGCGACGGCAGATCGACATGGAACTCCAGGCCGCGGAGAAGCAGTTCGAGCTCACCCTCGACGATGTGCGGCTGCCCGCCGACGCGCTCGTCGGCGACGAGGACGCGGGGCTGCTCCAGCTCTTCGCGGGCCTCAACCCCGAGCGCATCATGACCGCCGCGTTCGCGCTCGGCATGGGCCGTTACGCGCTGTCCCGCGCCGTCGAGTACGCCAAGGAACGCAGCGTGTGGAAGTCCCCGATCGGCGCCCACCAGGCCATCGCGCACCCCCTCGCCCAGTCCCACGTCGAGATCGAACTCGCCCGCCTGATGATGCAGAAGGCCGCCAGGCTCTACGACGAGGGCGACGACGTCGGCGCGGGCGAGGCCGCCAACATGGCCAAGCTCGCCGCCGCCGACGCCTGCGTGAAGGCCGTCGACCAGTCCGTGCACACGCTGGGCGGCAACGGCCTGACCAAGGAGTTCGGCCTCGCCTCGCTGATCGTGGCGTCACGCGTGGCGCGGATCGCCCCGGTGAGCCGGGAGATGATCCTCAATTACGTCTCGCACCAGACGCTCGGCCTGCCCAAGTCCTACTGAGGAGCGCTCCCGTGAGTCTTTCCGTCTCTTCACCGGTGCGCGGCATCACCACCGTCACGCTGGACGCGCCCGAGCGGCGCAACGCGCTCTCGGCGGAGCTGGTGGGCGCCCTCGCCGAGGCGCTCGGCGACCTCGGCGAGGACCGTGACACGCGTGCGGTCGTCCTCACCCACACCGGCACGACGTTCTGCTCGGGCGCCGACCTGAAGGCGCCGCCCGACCCGCGGGACTTCGTGGCGCTGCTCCGGCAGCTCGTGGCGCTCCCCAAACCGGTCGCCGCGCGGGTGGACGGGCATGTGCGGGCGGGCGGGCTCGGGCTGCTCGGCGCCTGCGACGTGGCGGTCGCGGGCCCGGGGGCGTCGTTCGCGTTCACGGAAGTGCACATCGGCGTCGCCCCCGCCGTGATCTCCCTGCCCCTGCTGCCCCGCCTCGACCCGAGCGCCGCGTCCCGCTACTACCTCACCGGGGAGCGCTTCGACGCGGCGGAGGCGGCCAGGGCCGGGCTGGTCACGGTGGCCGCGGCCGACGTCGACGCCGCACTGGAACCGCTGCTCGACGGGTTCCGCACGGCGGCGCCGGGCGCCCTGGCCGAGACGAAGAAGCTGCTCACGGCTAGGGTGCTCGACGCATTCGACGACCAATCGGACGCCCTCACGGCCCTGTCCGCGCGGCTCTTCGGCTCCTCCGAGGCGCGCGAAGGCATGACGGCGTTCCTCGAACGACGGGAGCGCCCATGGGTGCTGTGACCGCCGACGACCGCGCGCCCCGGCAGGAGCGTGCGACGAAGCAGGAGCGTGCGCCGAAGCAGGACCGCAGTCGCGCGACGCGGCAGAAACTCCTGGAGGCGGCGGTGTCCTGCCTCGCCGAGCACGGCTGGGCGGGCTCCACGGTCTCGGTGGTCGCCGAACGGGCGGGCGTCTCGCGGGGCGCCGCCCAGCACCACTTCCCCACGCGGGAGGACCTGTTCACGGCGGCCGTCGAGTACGTCGCGGAACAACGCTCCACGGCGTTGCGCGCCCTGCCCGCCCAGGACAGGGCCTCGGTGGTCGCCGCCCTCGTCGACCTCTACACCGGCCCGCTCTTCCGCGCCGCCCTCCACCTGTGGGTCGCCGCGTCGAACGAGCCGCAGCTCGGCTCCCGCGTCACGGAACTCGAATCCCGCGTGGGCCGCGAGACACACCGCATCGCGGTGGAACTCCTGCACGCCGACGAGTCACGCCCCGGCGTCCGCGAGACGATCCAGGGCCTCCTGGACATGGCGCGGGGCCTGGGCCTCGCGAACCTGCTGACGGACGACGGGACGAGACGGGAGAGGGTGGTGGCGCAGTGGACGGTGCTGGTGGAGGAGGCGTTGAGGACGAAGGATTGACCCCCCCGGACGTCAGCGCGCGATCTCGTCGTACCCCTCGATGGCCTGCGGGGACCGGCTGCCGGGCCCGGTGTAGCGGGCGGAAGGCCGGACGAGGCGTCCCGTCCGCTTCTGCTCGAGGATGTGCGCCGACCAGCCCGCGGTCCGCGCGCACGTGAACATCGACGTGAACATGTGCGCGGGAACCTCGGCGAAGTCGAGGACGATCGCCGCCCAGAACTCCACGTTCGTGGCGAGGACACGGTCGGGCCTGCGGGCGTGCAGCTCGTCGAGGGCCGCCTTCTCCAGCGCCTCCGCGACCTCGAAGCGGGGCGCGCCCAGCTCACGGGCGGTGCGCCGCAGCACGCGCGCGCGGGGGTCCTCGGCCCGGTACACCCGGTGCCCGAAGCCCATCAGCCGCTCACCCTTGTCCAGGGCCTGCTTCACGTACGCCACCGCGTCGCCCGTCCGCTCGATCTCCTCGATCATGCCGAGGACCCGGGACGGGGCACCGCCGTGCAGCGGGCCGGACATCGCGCCGACGGCCCCGCTCAGCGCCGCCGCCACGTCCGCGCCGGTGGAGGCGATGACGCGGGCGGTGAACGTGGACGCGTTCATGCCGTGCTCGGCGGCCGAGGTCCAGTACGCGTCGACGGCCTGCACGTGCTTGGGGTCGGGCTCCCCGCGCCACCGCTTCATGAACCGCTCGACGACCGTCCCGGCCTTGTCGATCTCCCGCTGCGGCACCATCGGCAGGCCCTGCCCGCGGGCCGACTGGGCGACGTACGACAGGGCCATGACGGCGGCGCGCGCCAGGTCCTCGCGGGCCCGCTCCTCGCTGATGTCGAGCAGCGGCCGCAGGCCCCAGACGGGCGCGAGCATCGCCAGGGCGGACTGGACGTCGACGCGGATGTCGCCGGAGTGCACCGGGATCGGGAAGGGCTCGGCGGGCGGCAGACCGGGGTTGAAGGCGCCGTCGACGAGCAGGCCCCACACGTTCCCGAAGGAGACGTGGCCGACCAGGTCCTCGATGTCGACGCCGCGGTAGCGGAGCGCGCCGCCTTCCTTGTCCGGTTCGGCGATCTCCGTCTCGAACGCGACGACTCCTTCAAGACCAGGTACGAAGTCGGACATCAGGCGGCTCCTCGTGATGGGTTCGACATGATGGTGGCGAGAGAGGCGGCTTCGGCGACTCGCGGACCGGAACGTAACCCGGTGATGCCCCGTGAGGCCGGCGGTCACCCAACCGATACGGCAGAGGGACGATATCCCTTGGTGCCACCTTTGGCGATGGAATGCGGCACTCAGTGCCACACGTCACCTCTCCGCCGCGCGACGTGCCTCTTAGGGCAGCCCTGCGGCCGAGGCCAATACGGCAAGATGACCGCGTGACCGACTCCAGTGCTCCTCTTCCGGAACCGGCTGACATGCGCGAGCAGTACGTCACCGGAGGGCTCTCCGAGGCCGAGCTGCCCGCCGGCCCCATGGACCAGTTCGCCCTCTGGTTCAAGGAGGCGGCACGCGACAGGGACGCCGTCCACGAGCCGAACGCCATGGTCGTCTCCACGGCCGACGCGCAGGGCCGGCCCAGCTCCCGCACGGTGCTCCTGAAGGGCTTCGACGAGCGGGGCTTCGTCTTCTACACCAACTACGGCTCCCGCAAGGCCCGTGAGCTCGCCGAGAACCCGCACGTGTCGCTGCTCTTCCCCTGGCACGCCGTGGCCCGCCAGGTGATCGTCTCCGGCACCGCGGAGCGCGTGGGGCGCGAGGAGACGGTCGCGTACTTCCGCACCCGCCCGCACGGCTCGCAGCTCGGTGCCTGGGCCAGCGCCCAGTCCTCCGTGCTCGCCTCGCGCGCCGAACTGGACCGCGCGTACGCCGACCTGGCGGCCCGTTACCCCGAGGGCGAGCAGGTCCCGGTGCCGCCGGAGTGGGGCGGCTTCCGGGTGAGCCCGCAGGCGGTGGAGTTCTGGCAGGGCCGCGTGGACCGTCTGCACGACCGCCTGCGGTACGTGCGCGCGGAGAGCGGCGAGGGCTGGCGGGTGGAACGCCTCAGCCCGTGAGGCGGCGCCGGCCTTCCGGGCCGGGGATCATCAGCCCGTCCGGCGTTTGAGGACGAGTAGGCCGAAGGCCACGATCGACGGCGCCGTACACGCCGGGCACCGCACGGGGCACCACGTCACCCGCCGGCCAGGACCCCGTCCAGAAACGGTTCCACCGCGGCGCGCCACGCGTCCGGCTGGTCGTAGTGCACGAGGTGCCCCGCGTCGGTCACCTCGGCATACTCCCCGCGGGGCAGCACGCGGACCATCTCCTGGGACTCGGCCCGGCCGAGCTCACCGTCCTGGCCGCGCACGACGAGCGCAGGGCAGCGGACCTGGATGAGCTCCTCCCAGTGCGCGTCGTGCACCCACGTCTCGCGGGAGCTGAGCATCTGGGCGCGGTCGAAGACGGGCCGCCAGCCGTCCGGGCCCTCGGCCATCACCTCGGCGAAGAACTCACCGCGCGCGGGGTTGGGGCGCTCCACCCAGGGGTCGTCCTCGCCGAACCACTTGCGTACGTCGGCGAGGGTCGCGAACGGCACCGGCCAGGACTTGAACCAGTCCTCCCAGTCGCGCTGGGACGCGGCCCCGAGGGCGGAGGCCCGCATGTCGCAGATGACGAGGCCCTGGACGAGGTCGGGGCGGCGCGCGGCGAGCTGCCAGGCGGTGAGGGCGCCCATGGAGTGGCCGATGAGGACGGCGGGGGCGAGACCGAGCTGGACGAGGGCGGCCTCGGCGTCGTCCACATAGGCGTCGCGGGTGTACGGACCGTCGGCGGGCTTCTCGCTCCTGCCATGGCCGCGCTGGTCGAGGGCGACCGCGCGGTGCCGCTCGGCGAGCCAGCGGGCGGTGCCGGCCCAGTGCGAGGCGCGGCCCATCAGGCCGTGCAGCAACAGCACCCCGCCGGACGCCCCGTCGGCCTCCCTGAGCTTGGGAGGGTCGGCGTACTCCCAGGCGGCGAGGCGTACGCCACCCGCACCCGTCACGTCGATGCGCCGCACCATGGTTCCTGGCACCCCCCTTGGTTCCGCTCGGGTTTCACGCCTGGCCCTGCTTCACACCCCCGCACGCTATCGAACTCCCTTTCGAAATCGGCCGTTTCGCCGATAACACCCCACCTTCGGGTGACCACGCTCAAGGATTGACCGGCGCGGCCGAGGGGAGATCTTCATCGGGAGGCGGGCCGCTCGGGGAGTTCGGTCCGAGGGGAATGACCCTGAGAGCTCGGGGCTCCGGGTCAGTACAGGGGAGGACAGGCCCCGGCGCTCTTGAGCGCCGGGGCCCTCGCCTTGCTCGCGCTCACCAGACGGGCACATCCTCCAGCCCCCTCTCCGGCCGACCGGCCAGACCTGGCGCCGACACGGTCAAGAGCCCTCAGGTCATATGCCTCTCGCGACAGCCTCGCACGCAAAACGCTCGGGCGCTGCGATTCCGCACACTGAATCTTGGACTCCGCAAAATCCCCCGGAGACCATGAAGAACCGTCAACTACCTCATCCGCAACGGGAGTTGACCTCAGCGCTTGGCGACGAAGACGTGCGACGCGACCTCCGCGGTGAGCTCCGCGGCCTCGCCGCTGCTGCCCACCAGGACACCGCCCGCCGACTCCGTCACGCTCACCACGGAGCCCGGCTGCACGCCGGCCCGCCGCAGCGTGTACATCAGCTGCGCGTCCGTCTGGATCGGCTCGCCGATGCGGCGCACCACGACCGTCTTGCCCTCGGAGCCCGGGTCGAGCTCCGTCAGGGAGACCATGCCCTCGTCCAGGAACGGGTCCGCGCCGTCCTTCTCGCCCAGCTCTTCCAGGCCCGGGATCGGATTGCCGTACGGAGACTCGGTGGGGTGGCGCAGGAGCTCCAGGACGCGGCGCTCCACCGCCTCGCTCATCACGTGCTCCCAGCGGCAGGCCTCGGCGTGCACCTGCTCCCACTCGAGACCGATCACGTCGACGAGCAGGCACTCCGCCAGGCGGTGCTTGCGCATCACGCGGGTCGCCAGGCGGCGGCCCTCCTCGGTCAGCTCCAGGTGCCGGTCGCTGGCGACCGCCACCAGGCCGTCGCGCTCCATGCGCGCCACGGTCTGGCTCACCGTCGGTCCGCTCTGGTCGAGCCGCTCGGCGATCCGGGCGCGCATGGGGACCACACCTTCCTCCTCCAGCTCGAGGATGGTGCGCAAATACATCTCAGTGGTGTCAATCAGCCCCGACATGGGTGCCCCTCAGAATTCGCTCGTGCGCTGGCCCTGCCCTCAATTCTGACGCATACCACTGACAACCGTGTCGCGCCGGTGGAATTCCCGCCCAGTACCGGCCTGTGAGGGCCTGCGACGGTGTTGACAGGGCACTGGTCCAGACCGCAACGTGATGCGAATGAGCTCGAAGAGCGAGAGCAAGAGCGAGAGCAAGTCGGCAGGTCGGTACTTCGACGCCGCGATCGGACTGCTCCAGCGGGTCCGCGACGAGGAGTCCGGGCACGTGGCGGAGGCCGGCACGCTGCTCGCCGACGCGGTCGAGGCCGGCGGACGCCTCTTCGCCTTCGGCGCCGGGCACTCCTCCCTCGCCGCGCAGGACGTCGTCTACCGCGCGGGCGGCCTCGCCCTCGTCAATCTCCTCGCCGTGCCCGGCGTGGTCGGCGTCGACGTGATGCCCGCCACGCTGGGCTCCGCCCTGGAGCGGGTCGACGGCCTCGCGGGCGCCGTCCTCGACTCCTCGCCGGCCCGCCCCGGCGACGTACTCGTGATCGTCTCGCTCTCCGGGCGGAACTCGCTGCCGGTCGAGATGGCCATGAATGCCCGCGCGCTCGGCCTGAAGGTCATCGGCGTCACCTCGGTGGCGTACGCGACGGAGACCAGGTCGCGGCACGTCTCGGGCACCTTCCTGAAGGATCACTGCGACGTGGTGGTCGACTCCAAGATCGGCGTCGGCGACGCGGAGCTCTCCCTCGACGGGGTCGACGCCCCGTTCGGACCCGCCTCCAGCGTCGTCACCAACGCGCTGATGCAGGCCATGACCGCCGCGGCCGTCGAGCAGCTCGCCGAGCGCGGCATCCAGCCACCGCTCCTCAGGTCCGGGAACGTGGACGGCGGCCACGACTGGAACGGCCGCGTCTTCCGGGAGTACGGGGACCGGATCTTCTACCGGCACTGAGCACTGAATCACCCGTCGGCTCCCGTGGGGCCCGGGAAGCCCACCCGCACGGTGAGGCCGCCGCCCCGCCGGTTCGCCTCCGCGGTCACCTCCGCGCCGTGCGCCCGCGCGATCGCCGCCACGATGGACAGCCCGAGACCCGCGCCCTCCCCGCGCCCGTGCGTGCGTTCCGCGAGGCGCCGGAAGGGCTCGAAGAGCTGCGGGACGGTGTCCGGCGGGACCTCCGGGCCCGTGTTGGCGACCTCCAGGGTGCCGTCGCCGGTGACGAGGACGCTCACCCGGCCCTCCGGCGTGTTGTACCGCACCGCGTTCGCCACCAGGTTGTGGACCAGCCGGTCGAGCAGCACCCCGTCGCCCGCCACGGTCAGCGGATCCGCCCGCACGGCCACCGTGACGCCGCGCCCGGCGGCCTCCTCGGCCAGGCCGTCCGCGACGGCGTGCGCGAGGACGTCCACCGTGACGGGCTCGCGCCGCTCCAGGCCCTGCTCCGACGCGGCGAGCAGCAGCAGCCCCTCGATGAGGTGCTCGCTGTCGTCGGCGACGGAGATCAGCTTCGTACGGATTCTCGCCACGCGCTCCGCGTCCGGCTCCCCGGCGAGACCGATCTCGGCGGCCGCCCGCTGCACCGCGAGCGGAGTGCGCAGCTCGTGCGCCGCGTTGGCCGCGAACCGCTGCTGCGCGCCGACGAGCCGCTCCATCCGGTCCAGCATCTCGTCGAACGTGTCGGCGAGGTGCTTCAGCTCGCCCGGCGGCGCGTCCAGCGCGATCCGCTCGTGCAGATTGGCGCCCGAGAGGCGGCGCGCGGTCTCCGCGATGACCGACACCGGGCGCAGCACCCGGTCCGCCATCCACCAGGCGAGGGCGATCGACAGGACGGCGTAGACGGTGAGGACGATCACGGAGACCGTGAGGAGGCGGTTCAGCGCGGCCTCACCCGCGAGGTCGCTGATCCTCGTCACGGCGAGGCCCTTGTCGGGGTCCACCGGTGCGCCCTCCACCCGCTGGGCGGGCACCGCGGAGGTCGCGGGCAGCGGGACGGTGTTCCAGGGCGGGACCGGGCCGCGCGGCACCGCCGTGGTCACCGCCGTACTGATCGACGTGTACAGGCCCTGCTGCACGAGCAGGTACACGAGCCCCGTCAGAAGCGCACCGGCCAGCACGAGCAGCCCTCCGTACAGGGCGGTCAGCCGGGCCCGCTCGCCGCCTGCCGTCACCTTCACAGCGACTGCCCCGCGATCCGGTACCCGGCTCCCTGCACCGTCTCCACGACCGGCGGCTCGCCCAGCTTCGCGCGGAGCTTGGAGAGGGTGACGCGGACCGCGTTCGTGCGGTAACTGGTGTCCTCCTCCCAGACCTGCTCGATCAGGTCCTCGCCGCTGACCACCGCGCCGTCCGCCCGCAGCAAGGCCTCCAGGACCGCGAACTCCTTGCGGGAAAGCGTCAGATGACGGCCGTCCCTGCTCGCCTGGCGGCGCGCGGTGTCGAGGACGAGACCGGCCCGCTCGATCACCGGCGGCAGCGCGGGCCGCGCGCGGCGGCCGAGCGCGAGGACCCGGGCGAGCAGTTCGTCGTACGCGAACGGCTTGGTCAGATAGTCGTCCGCGCCGAGACCCAGACCCGCCACGCGGTCACGCACCGTGCCCGACGCCGTCAGCATCAGCACCCGGGTCAGCAGGCGCTGCCGGACGACCCTGCGGCACACCTCGTCGCCGTGCACGCCCGGCAGATCGCGGTCGAGGATCAGCACGTCGTACTCGCCGAGCTGCAGTTTTCGCAGCGCGGTCAGTCCGTCGGCGGCGACGTCGACGGCAAGCGCGTCGCGGCGCAGCCCCTCGGCGATCATCTCGGCCAGGAATTCCTCGTCCTCCACCAGCAGTACGCGCATGCCGCTCTGTGTACCCGAGAGTGACCTTTCGCCGGTGTAAGCGTCTCCGCTGAGAGAAACGAAACCCCGCTCCCCGCCAGCCTGTGCGCGTCACTCACGCCGCACGTGAAGGGGAAGCCATGAAGACCAGGACCGTCTCCCGTACCCATACCCGCACCCGTACCCGTACCCGTACCGGCTCAGTGGCCGTCGCGTCGGCGTTCGCCGCGCTCGCCCTGTTCGCCGCGGGCTGCTCGGCCGGCTCGGACTCCGGGTCCGACACCAAGGGCAACAGCGCCGACGGCGGCAAGGGCGCCGACGCCGACAAGGCGTTCAAGGAGCGCGAATGCCTGCGCGAGCAGGGCCTGAAGGTGCCCGAGCCCAAGAGCGGGCAGGACAGCCGCGGCATCACCATCGGCGGCGACATGAGCAAGGAGAAGATGCAGGCCGCCATGAAGAAGTGCGGCCTGGGCGGCGGCTCCAAGGGCGGCGGCGTCTCGCAGGCCGACAAGGACAAGATGCTCAAGTACGCGCAGTGCATGCGCAAGAACGGCTTCGACATGCCGGACCCCAAGTTCGACGGCGGCGCGATGCAGGCCCAGCCCATGCCCAAGGGCGCCGAGGCCAAGAAGATGGAGAAGGCCGCCGAGGCGTGCAAGGGCATCGTCGGATGAGGCGCCGCACCGCCGTGGTCTCCACCGTCGTCGCGCTGCTCGCCGTCACGGGCGGCGGCATCGCCGTCACCGCCCTCGCCGACGCGGGCGGCACCCAGGACGCAGGCCACCGGAACGCGGGCCTCCCGCCGGCCACCGCGCCCGTCGAACGCGGCGACCTCAGCAGCGGCACCCAGGTCGACGGCACGCTCGGCTACGCCAAGGAACGCAAGGTCAACGCGGGTACGACGGGCACGCTCACCTGGTCCGCCGCGGCCGGCTCCACCATCCGGCGCGACGGCCGGCTCTACGAGGTCGACGGCGTCCCCGTCCGCCTCATGTACGGCACCGAGCCCATGTACCGCACGCTGAAGACGGGCGCCAAGGGCAACGACGTACGCCAGCTCGAACAGAATCTGGTCGCGCTCGGGTACGGGGCGGGGCTCGCCGTCGACGACACGTACACCGACGGCACGGCGGCCGCCGTCAAGCGGTGGCAGCAGGCGCACGACCGCAAGCGGACCGGCCGCGTCGGCCCCGACCAGGTCTCCTTCCAGCCGTCCGCGGTCCGCGTGAAGTCCGCCGGGTCCACCGTCGGCGACCAGGTCGCGCCGGGCAGGCCGGTGCTCTCGACGACCGGCTCGGAACGTGTCGTACGCGTCCAGCTCGACGTGGCGGAGGCGGGCACGGCGAAGAAGGGCACCGAGGTCACCGTCACGCTCCCGGACGGCTCCACGGCGGACGGCAGGGTCTCCGCCGTCGGCAGGACAGCCAAGCCCGGCGACGACCCGTCCGACAAGACCCCCAAGATCCCCGTCACCGTCACCTTCGACGACCCGCGCAAGGTCGGCGGCTTCGACCAGTCGCCGGTCACCGTGCACCTCACCGGCGAGACCCGCGAGGACGTCCTGTCCGTCCCCGTCAACGCGCTCCTCGCGCTGCCCGGCGGCGGCTTCGGCGTCCAGGTCGTCGAAGGCGGCCGCACCCGGGAGGTCGAGGTCGAGCTCGGCATGTTCGGGCAGGGCAGGGTCGAGGTGCGCGGCGGCGGGCTGCGGGAAGGCGCGAAGGTCGGGGTGCCGAAGGCATGAGCACCCTCCAGGACGCACCCCAGGACGCGCCCCCTGTCGTGGAGCTGGCCGGCGTCACCAAGGAGTATCCGGGCGGGGTCGCGGCCCTCCGCGGCGTCGACCTGACCGTCGCCGCCGGTGAACTCCTCGCCATCGTCGGGCCCTCCGGATCCGGCAAGTCCACCCTCCTGCACATCGTCGGCACCCTCGACCGCCCCACCGCGGGCTCCGTCGCCATCGCGGGGCACGACGTCGCCGCGCTCACCGACCGCAGCCTCTCCGCGCTGCGCGCCCGGCACATCGGCTTCGTCTTCCAGGCGTTCCACCTGGTCCCCGGCGTCAGCGCCCGCGACAACGTCGCCGAGGGCCTGCTGTACTCCGGCCTCTCCCGCGCCGAACGGCGCCGCAGGGCCGCGTACGCCCTGGAGCGCGTGGGGCTCGCCGACCGCATGCGGCACCGGCCGCACGAACTCTCCGGCGGGCAGAAACAGCGCGTCGCCATCGCCCGCGCTGTCGTCGGCGAACCCGATCTGCTTCTCGCCGACGAACCCACCGGCGCGCTCGACACCGAGTCCGGCGAGGCCGTCATGGCCCTGCTCCACGACCTCAACGCGGAGGGCGCGACCATCGCCGTCATCACCCACGACACGGAGATCGCCGGACGCCTGCCCCGGCAGGTGCGGATCAGGGACGGGCGGCTCGTCGCGGACACGCGGGGCGCGGAGGTCGTGGCGTGAGGGCGCGGAAGCGTGCGAAGGGGCGCGTCCTGAAGGCGGCGCGGCTCAGCCCCTGCGACGTCCTGCACGTCGGCTCCGCCGGGCTGCGCAGCCGTCCCGTGCGGGTCGTCCTGTCCGCGCTCGGCATCGCCATCGGCATCGCGACGATGGTCGCCGTGGTGGGCATCTCGTCCTCCAGCAAGGCCCAGCTCCTCAGGGAACTCGACGCGCTGGGCACGAACATGCTGGTGGCGTCGCCCGGTGAGGCGATGTTCTCCGGTGAGCAGGTGACGCTGCCGCCGGACGCGGCGGGCCGGGTCGGGCGGGTCGAAGGGGTCCAGGACGTCGGCGCCACCGGCGATCTCGCGGACCGGTCCGTGCGCCGCAGCGAGAAGATCCCGGCGGACGAGACGGGCGGCATCTCCGTGAAGGCGTCCACGGAGGGGCTGCTGAAGGTGCTGCGGGGGCGCATGGCACACGGCAGCTGGTTCAACGCGGCGAACAGCCGCTACCCGTCCGTGGTCCTCGGCCACGTCGCGGCCGCGCGGCTCGGCATCACCTCGCCGGGACAGCAGGTCTGGATCGACGACCGGTACTACACCGTCATCGGCATCCTCGACGCCCTGCCGCTCGCCCCCGACATCGAACGGTCGGCGCTGACCGGCTGGTCCGCGTCGAAGAAGCTGCTCGGCTTCGACGGCCGCCCGACCTCGGTGTACGAACGCTCCACGGACGCCTCCGTCAATACGGTCCGCAAGCTGCTCGCGGCATCCATCGACCCGGAGAACCCGCGCAACGTCCAGGTCACCGACCCCTCGTCGGCACTCCGGGCGAAGGCGGCGACGGAGGGGGCGTTCTCCACGCTGCTGCTCGGCCTGGGCGGCATCGCGCTGCTGGTGGGCGGCGTCGGCGTCGCCAACACGATGATCATCTCGGTCCTGGAGCGCCGCTACGAGATCGGCCTGCGCCGCTCCCTGGGCGCGACGCGGGGCCAGATCCGCGTCCAGTTCGTCACCGAGTCCCTGATGCTGTCGGGCCTCGGCGGCGCGGCGGGCGTGGCACTCGGCGCGGGCGCGACGGCGGCATACGCGGTCTCCGGCGGCCTGCCGTGGGTGGTCCCTCCCTGGTCGATGGCGGGCGGCCTCGCTGCCACCCTGGCCATCGGCACGGCAGCAGGCCTGTACCCGGCGATCCGAGCGGCCCGCCTCTCCCCGACGCTGGCACTCCACGCGGCGTAACGCCACTCGCGGCGGCGCGGCTCTCAGGACGCCAGGGACTGCCCCAGGCGAACCGGGGGACGCGACGCTCTCCGCGTGCGTGGCGCCCCCGCGGTCGAACTACCCACGGGCCGCCCCCCCCGGGAGGCGGGTGGGCATGCCCGGCTCGCCTGCGGCGGTACGGGTTCTCAGAGGGCCAGGGACTGCCCAGGCGACCGGGGGCGCGATGCTCTCCGCGTACGTCGCGCCCCCGCGGCCCAATTACCCACGGACCGCTCCCGCCCGGAGGGAGGAGAGCACGCCCAACTCGCCCGTGGCGGCGCGGGTTGCCGGGGTGCCAGGGCCTGCGTCGGGTGACCGGGGCCGCGACGCTCTCCGCGCACGCCGCGCCGCCCCGGCCGGAACTGCCCACGCGCCGCCCCCCCCGGGGGGGAGGCAGCTGAGCATGCCCAGCTCGCCTGCGCCGGTAGGGGTTCTCGGAGGCCCTCAGGGGGCCAGGGACTGTGCCAGGTCCAGGGACGCGGCGACGCGGGAGGCGACGCTTTCCGCGTAGGCCGCGTCGCCGCAGGCCAATCGCCCACGGGCCGCCCCGCGGAGTGGGGGCGAGCATGACCGGCTCGTCTGCGGCGGCGTAGGTGGCCCTCACGGGGCCAGGGACTGTGCCAGGTCCAGGGACGCGGCGACGCGGGAGGCGACGCTTTCTGCGTAGGTCGCGTCGCCGTTGGCCAATTGCCCTCGTGCCGCCCCGCGGAGGGGGGGCGAGCATGCCCGGCTCGTCTGTGGTGGCGTAGGTGGCCCTCAGGGGGCCAGGGACTGTGCCAGGTCCAGGGATGCGGCGACGCGGGAGGCGACGCTTTCTGCGTACGTTGCGTCTCCTCGGTCGAACTGGCCTCGTGCCGCACCCCGGAGGAAGGTCAGCACGCCCAGGGTGCGGCCCCGGCTTCGGAGGACCACACACAGTGCGTGGACCGCCTCCTCGGGCCACTGGCGGACCGTCGCCCACTGGCGTGCCCGCTCCGGTGCGGACGCCGCCCCCGCGCTGGCCCGCACCGATCCGGTGCGCTCCACGCACTGGGGGGCCGGGTGCCCCTCGGGGTAGCGGACGGGGACGCCCGCCGTGGCGACGGGGAGGCAGGGGCCCGGCGGCCCCGCGGGCGTCGCCGCGACCCGCACCAGCCGCACCGGGTCCCCGCCGACCGCCAGGTCCACCAGGGCATGGTCGGCGAACCCGGCGAG
Source organism: Streptomyces sp. NPDC039480 (assembly GCF_055597165.1). NCBI lineage: Bacteria > Bacillati > Actinomycetota > Actinomycetes > Kitasatosporales > Streptomycetaceae > Streptomyces > Streptomyces sp. NPDC039480. The sequence continues at coordinate 278,715 of NZ_JBVITX010000007.1, forward strand.
TGCGAAGTCGAGCTGGACCGTCGCCGCCTCCATGGGGTTCTCGCACTCCGCGGTGGCCCGCGCCGCCCGGTGCAGCTGCTGGGAGCGGAACCGCAGCTGCGAGGCCTCCTGCTCGGCCTGCTTGGCCTCGGTCACGTCGAGGAAGAGCCAGCCGACGCCGAGCGGCACGGGCTCCTCCGCGAGCGGCGAGGCAAGGCGCAGGAAGCCGCTGCGCCAGCAGCGCCGCTCACCCACGCCCTCCTGACCGGCAGCGGCCCCGGAGGGACCCGCCCCCGACTGCCCCGCACCCGCCCGCAGCGACACCCACGTCTCGGCGGGCGCGGGTGGCGTGCCCTCGGCCAGGACATGGGTCAGCGCGCTTTCCAGCTCCTCGACGCCCGTCCCGAGCAGATCGGCGAGGGGCCGCCCGAGGACGGCGGCGGGGCCCACCCCGAAGGCACGCGCCGCGTGTTCGTTCACCACGGCGGGCCGCAGGTCCGCGTCGACAAGGACCACACCCCACGAGGCGCTCTCGAAAAGGGCCTCGCTGAGCGCGATGGACCGCTCCAGGTCTATCTGCGCGTGGACCTCGCTGAACGCGCAGTACACCCCCGACGGCTTGCCGTCACCGCCCCGCACGGACGCCGACTGCATCCGCACGAGCACCCGCCCGCCGTCCTTCGTCACGAGCGCGAACTCGTGCACCTGCCGCCCCGGCGCGTCCATCGCGGACAGCAGCCGCTCCTCGACCTCCCCGGCGTCCGCCGCGCGCACCGCCCACCCCGCGAAGCCGCGCCGCCCGACGGCCTCCGCCGCCGACCACCCGAGGATCCGCTCGGCCTCGCGGTTCCAGTGCGTCACCACCCCGTCGGCGTCGAACGCGCACAGTGCCGCGTCCATCCCGTCGAGCAGCGCCGCGAGCAACTCGGCTCCGCCGGGCTCGGGTTCTTCAGGACCCAGTTCGTCAGTGGTTCCGCTCTGCCGCGAAGCACTCACGTGGCACCCCCTACAGGCCGTCTGCCTGTACCGCATGTCAGATCATTCAACTGGAACGTGACGCACCCCACAGGAAGTTCCCGGAAGTCGGACCGAAAATCGTGCGGGGAAATTCGGTTGTGTGGCCCGCGGGGCGGTTCCTAGGGTGGCGTGCACACGAGAAGGGAGGTGGTTCGGCAGATGTATCGAAACCGGACGCGTGAGGTGACTGCGGGCTAGCGGCCCGACGTCGCAACTCGAATTCGGCGCCGGACCAGCGCGTGTGATGTGCGCGCAGCCGGCCCTATTCCCAAGCGGTCACCCGACCCGCGAGCCGCCGGTACGTCCGGCCGGCTTCCTCCGCTCCGGCGGCAGGAACCACGGCTCGCGGGTCGTCCGCGTTCTCGGGGCGGGTGGCCGCAGCCGTCAGCCCTTGCTCACCGCCGTGAGGATCTCCGGCAGCCGCCGCGCCACCCGCGGCGCGGCGAGCCGCATGCCCAGCTCCGCGATCCCCGCGCCGTACACCGCGCCCACGGGGAGCAGTACCCAGCTCCAGGAGGCCGCGCCCGACGCGTGCAGCCAGATCGTGAGGGCCAGAACGGGCGCGCACAGCAGGGCCGCCGCGACCATGCCGCCGAGGATGGAGATCCAGACGATGCCCGCCTGGCCGGGCGCGGCGTTCTTGTAGCCCTCTCGCGGGATCGAGTAGGGGAAGCGGGCCGAGGACCACGCGCCCGTGGCCAGCATCGCGCCGAGCAGCGCGAAGGAGAGGCCGAGTGCTTCTGGCAGCGCGGGCCAGTCGCCGAGCATCGCGGTGGTCAGGACGGTGACAAGGGCGGCGTACGGCAGGGTGATGAGGAGCAGCGCGAGGGCCCGGCCGCGCAGCTCCACGTACGCGTCGCGCGTCGAGGAGATCGTCATCGCCACCATCCAGAACGCCGACGTGTCCTGGCCGAACTGGTTGTACATGAGGATGCCGAGCATCCCCGCCGCGAAGCACGCGAAGTACACGGAACCGGTGCCTTGCAGGGCGTTGAAGAGCGGCACGATCAGGCCGATGGCGAGGGACGTCACCCAGGCCGCCTTGGTCTTCGGGTCGCGCCACACATAGCGCAGGCTGCGCTCCATGACGGTGCCGGTGCGGCCAGGGGGGAGCAGCGCGCCGAGGGCGCCGGAGGTGCGGGAGGTGCCCCTGTCCGGTTCGGCCGCGGCGAGCGTGGAGCCGTCCGGTGTCGTCATCAGGCGGGTGAGGCTGCGCTGCCAGAGGGCGAGGAGCGCCAGCAGGGCGGCCGCGGAGAGGGCGAGTTGGGCCGCCGCCGTCCCGTATGCGCCCCCGCTCACCGAGTCGACCGCGCCGAGCGCGGCGGCCGGTGGGATCCAGCGCACGACGTCCGCCGCCGGGTCGAGCGTGCCGAGCCCCGACGAACCGAGTTTCTGCGCGCCGAAGTTGACGACCTGCGCGCCGACGGCGACGACGAGGCCGCTGAGGACCGCCAGGTCGCGCCCCTTGCGGCTGGTGAGGAGCCGGATGTTGGCGGCGGCGACCGCGCGGGCCAGCGCCACGCAGAGGAGGAGGGCGAGGGCGGTGGCGACGACGCCGGTGAGGGCTGCCGCCGCGCCGTGGGCCAGGGCGACCGTCGCGCCGGCCGCGAGGCAGAGAGTGAAGAGGGGGCCGATGCCGACGAGGGACGCGACGAGGAGTGCCCGTACGAGCGGGCGGGGGCGCAGCGGCAGCATCACCAGGCGCGTCGGGTCGAGCGTCTCGTCGCCGCTGGGGAAGAAGAGCGGCATGACGGCCCAGCCGAGGGCGAGCACGCCGACGAGCAGGACGCAGACGGTGGCGGCGTGGGTATTGCCGCGCAGCGCGACGAGGCCGAGCAGCTGGAGCGCGGCGAAGAGGAGCGAGAAGGCGACGGACGCGATGTAGGCGGCGCGGCGGCCCGCCGACTGGCGCAGTCCGTTGCGCAGGAGGGACAGCTTGAGGGATACGAGTACGGAGGTGACGGGAGTGACGGAGGTGATGGGGGTGGTGGCGGCGGGCGGTGTGGTCATCGGGGGCCGCCGCCCAGCCAGTCGAGGTCGGAGCTCGCGTCGCGGCTGTTCGCGCCGACGAGTTCGAGGAAGGCCTGTTGCAGCGAGGGGGCGTCGCCCCGGACCTCCGCGAGGGTGCCGTGGGCGCGGATGCGGCCCGCGGCCATGACCGCGACCCAGTCGCAGAGCGACTCGACGAGCTCCATGACGTGCGAGGAGAAGACGACGGTGGCGCCGGATGCGGTGTAGCGCTCCAGGACGCCGCGGATGGTCTGGGCGGAGACGGGGTCGACACCCTCGAACGGCTCGTCGAGGAAGAGGACTTCGGGGTTGTGGAGCAGCGCCGCGGCGAGGCCTGTCTTCTTGCGCATGCCGGTCGAGTAGTCGACGACCAGTTTGTGCTGGGCGCCCGCGAGATCGAGTACGTCGAGGAGCTGGGTGGCGCGCTTGTCGACCTCGGCGCCGGGCAGGCCGCGCAGCCTTCCGGTGTACGCGAGGAGTTCGCGCCCGGAGAGCCGCTCGAAGAGGCGCAGGCCCTCGGGCAGGACACCGATGCGGGCCTTGACCTCGACGGGGTCGCGCCACACGTCGTGGCCGACGACCTCGACGGTGCCCTGGTCGGGCCTGAGGAGGCCGGTGACCATGGAGAGGGTGGTGGTCTTGCCCGCGCCGTTGGGGCCGACCAGGCCGATGAACTTGCCCGCGGGGAGGGTGAGATCGATGCCGGCGACCGCGACCTGCTCGCCGAACCGCTTCCAGAGCCCCTGGATCCGTACCGCCGCCGCTTCGGTCACCGTGCCGCCTTTCGCCGCTTCCGCCGCTTCCGCCGTGTCCGCACGATACGTCGGTGGCGGCCCCGGGGGCGGTCAGCCGGTCAGCGGCGCGCTTCCCTGCCGCACGCGTACGCCAGCGGGGAGATGATCTCCTCGGCGTCGGGCAGCCAGCGGTTGGCGGCGGTGGGGCGGCAGGCCCACTGGACCGCGCCGGAGGTGCCGAAGCGGGTCGGGGGCGCGGCCACATAGGTGCCCTCGCCGAGCGGCACCAGATCGATGGCGGCCGGCGGCCAGCCCAGCTTGCGGACCAGGTCGGGGACCTTCGCGGTGGCGCCGGGCAGCACGAAGAACTGCATGCGGCGGTCGGGCGAGCGGGTCACCGGGCCGAGCGTGAGCTCCATGCGCTCCATGCGGGCGAGGGCGAGGAAGCCGGCGGTCTCGGGCACGTCGATCGCGTCGAACGTACGCCCCGTGGGGAGCAGGATCGACGCCTTGGGCTGCTTCTGCCAGAGCCGTCGGGCGACCGTCGCGCTGCCGGTGGCCTGGGTCGCCCAGTCCTCCCTGGCGGGGTGTGCGCCCGGCGCATCGCACGGGAGGTCCCCGCACGAGCACTGCTCGACCCCTTCGACGGACTCGAGCCAGGTCCCCGGAAACACGTCCCAGTGACGCTCCTCCGCGTACCGCACGGCCGTGTCCAGCAAGGCTTCTCCGCGCTGCTTCGGGATCTGCGCGGCTGCTGACGTGACTCCGATGGTCTCTTCCACGGAGTTCTCAACTCCCGGTGCCACCGCGGGTTACGGGCGCACGCGAGGGCGGGGGAGGAGCATCGATCCTGCGGCTGGGGCGCATGGGTGCATGGGTGGGGGCGCGCAGGAGGAATGGCTCCCGGGCGCGGGTAACCAGGACACGGGCAGTCAGAGAACGCCTCGGAGAAGCATATGTAGTTCTTATAGTTCTTTATGCCTTCTTTTGCTTCTTTTGTGGCGCATCTTCGCCTCGCCTCAAGGGCATTGATCATCGTGAGGCGGCCCATGGCGGCCGACCGATCCGATGGTCCACGGTGCACACAGGGGGTACGCCATGGCCGCAAGGCCGCTCGTCGCGCGACAGCCCAACGAAAGGCTGCAGGCGCTCATCCAGGAAGCCGGCTGCTCCAACGCCGGACTGGCCCGCAGGGTCAACATGTGCGGTGCGGAACACGGTCTCGACCTGCGGTACGACAAGACGTCCGTGGCCCGCTGGCTGCGCGGACAGCAGCCGCGCGGCCGGGCGCCCGGCATCATCGCCGAGGCACTCGGCCGCAAGCTGGGCCGCACCGTCACCATCGACGAGATCGGCATGGCGAACGGCAAGAACCTCGCCTCCGGCGTGGGCCTGCAGTTCTCGCCGACCGTTCTCGGCGCCATCGAGCAGGTCTGCGAGCTGTGGCGCAGCGACGTGGGCCGCAGGGACTTCCTCTCCGGGTCGTCCGTGGCCGCGTCCGCGCTCGTCGAACCCAGCCGTGACTGGCTGATCTCGTCGCCCGACTCGCAGGTCGGCCGGGCCGCGGGGCCGCGCGTCGGCATGGCGGACGTGGCGGCGGTCAAGGCGATGACGGAGGCGCTGACCCAGCTGGACCACCAGTTCGGCAGCGGTCACGTGCGGCCGGTCGTCGTCCACTACCTCAACTCCGTGGTGTCCGGGCTGCTCGCGGGCTCCTACCGCGAAGCGGTCGGGCGCGAACTGTTCGCGGCGGTCGCCCGGTTGACCGAGCTCGCGGGGTACATGGCCGTCGACACGGGCCAGCCAGGGCTCGCCCAGCGCTACTACATCCAGGCGCTCCGCCTGGCCCAGGCGGCGGGCGACCGGGGGTACGGCGGGTATGTGCTCGCGGCGTCCATGAGCCACCTCGCCGCCCAGCTCGGGAACCCGCGCGAGATCGCGCAGTTGGCGCGGGCCGCGCAGGAAGGGACGCGCGGCAGGGTCACGCCCCGCGCGGAGGCGATGTTCTACGCCGCCGAGGCGCGCGGGCACGCGCTGCTCGGTGACGCGCGGGCCACGCAGGTCGTGGCGGGCCGGGCCACCGAGGCGATGGACCGCGCCGCCGGCGCGGCGGACTCCGGCGACGACCCGGTCTGGATCCGGCACTTCGACCACGCGTATCTGGCCGATGAAATGGCGCATTGTCACCGGGACTTGGGCCAGGCCGACGCGGCGGCGCGCAGCGCCCAGGAGTCCCTGGACGGGCACCCCGAGACCCGGGCGCGCCGTCGCGCGATCGGCCTCGTCCTCCTCGCCACGGCACAGGTGCAGCGGCGCGAGGTGGAACAGGCCTGCCACACGGGCCTCAAGGCCGTCGAACTCCTCGGCACCCTGCGCTCCAACCGCGGCGCGGAGTACCTGGAGGACTTCCAGGACCGCCTCGAGCCGTACCGGGAGGAGCCGGTGGTACGGGAGTTCGGGGCGCGCGTCGAGGTCCAGGCGGCGTGAGACGGGGAAACGCACCCGTGAACAGCGCCGCCCCGGAAAGTTCTGTTACAGCCGACACCGAGCGGAGGGCGGCGTTCTGAGCTGCGTGGCAGAGGGATGTGGGGACCCGGTAGCGTGACCCGACGGTTCCGTAGGTCCCCCCAGGTGTAGGAGTCCCGGTGACGCAGCAGAGCGGTCAGGGCGCTGCTTCTTCCGATCCGCAGCAGCGGCCCGCCCATGAGGGCGTAGTGCTGCCCGCGGACGGCAGCGAGCCCCTGTTCCCCACCACCGCGGGCCCCCACAGCGCCCCTCCGGGCGGCACCCCCTGGAACCACCCCTGGGGCCCCGAAACCCCCACCCCGCCCCTCCCCCCGGAGACGCCCCCCACACCCTCGTACGACGCCTCGTACGGAGCCCAACAGCAGGGCTACGGCACCCCGCAGCAGGGCCAGGGCACCCCGGGGCCCGGGTATGGCTACCCGCAGCAGGGCGGGGGCGCTCCGCAGCCCGGTCAGGGTGCTTCGCAGTCCGGGTATGGCGTGCAGCAGGCGGGTCAGGGCGCTTCGGGGCCCGGGTATGGCGGCCCGCGGTCGGGTCAGGGTGCTCAGCAATCAGGTCAGGGTGCTCCGCAGTCGGGCCACGGCACCACAGAGCCTGGGTATGGCTACCCGCAGCCGGGTCAGGGCACCCCGGGGCCCGGGTATGGCTACCCGCAGCAGGGCGCGGGCGCTCCGCAGTCGGGCCAAGGGGCCCCAGAGCCCGGGTACGGCTATCCGCAGTCCGGTCCGGGTGCTTCGCAGCCCGGGTACGGCGACCTGCGGTCGGGGCAGAGTGCTCCGCAGCCGGGTCAGGGTGCCGCGCAGTCCGGATACAGCGCGCAGCATGCGGGCCAGGGCGCTTCGCAGTACGGGCACGGCGCCCCGCTGCCGGGCCACGGCGTCCCGCAGCCCGGATATGGCGACCCGCGGTCGGGCCAGGGCGCCCCGCAGGCAGGCCCGGGCGCTTCGCAGCCGGGCCATGGCACCCCGGCGCCCGGGTACGGCTATCCGCAGCCGGGTCAGGGCGCTCCGCAGGCCGGGTACGGCTCGCAGCAGGCGGGTCAGGGCACCCCAGGGCCCGGTTACGGCTACCCGCAGCAGGGCGAGGGCGCCCAGCAGCCCGGGTACGGCTACCCGCAGGCGAGTCAGGGCGGATCCCGCCCCGGGGTCACCCCGCAGCCCGGTTACGGCTACCCGCAGTCAGGTCAAGGCGCCCCGCAGGCCGGGTACGACGCCCCGCAGGGGCAGTACGGGCGGGCGGGTGGGGAGTCTCAGGGTGGGGCGTCGTACGGCGCCGCATCGGGGCGGGGCGCGCACGGGGCGCAGGCGGCGCATGGCGCGCCGCAGCAGGCGCACGGTGCCCATGCCGCTCCGGGGCCGGCCTCGCAGGCGAGACACGGTGCGCACGCCGCGTCGGCGGAGTCCGGGCAGGAGGGGCACGTAGGCCCCGCCGCCGCGTCGCAGCGTGCGCATGGGGCTCATGCCGCGCCTCGCGGGGCTCAGCCGTTGCCCCCCGTCGCCCCCGCCCCGCAGAGCATGCCGTTGCCTCCCGTCGCCGCGCCGGGAGCCCCCGCGCCCTCCGACAGTGAGGCGACGCAGTACATAGCCCCTGTGCCTGATGAGGGGGCCACGCAGTACATCGCCCCCGTGCCCGACGAAGGGGCCACGCAGTACATACCCCCGGTGGGACCCGGTGCCCTGCCGCCCGAGGCTCCCGCCGCCGATGCCACGCAGTTCCTGGGGCGGACCAGTTCGTCCGGGTCCGCGTCCGCGCCCGCCCCCGTTTCCGACAGCGATCCCACCCAGTTCATCGCGCCGATCCCCGCCGACGGCCCGCCGCCCGAGCCGGCCGCCGCCCCGTACGGCATCCGGCCCGGCGCCCCCGGCGACCGGCAGCCGCCCGCCGAGTTCGACAGCCTCTTCCGTAGCGACAGTGACGCGGACTCCGGGGGCCCCGCCTCCACCCAGCAGATGCCCCGCGTCGAGGCGCACGGCCCCGCACCCGTCCCCGCGCCCGCACCCGGCGGTCACGGCGGCGGAGGCGGCCGGCGCAACCGCACCGGATCGAAGGTGCCGCTCATCGCCGCCGTCGGAGTCGGCATCGCCCTCCTCGGCGTCGGCGCGGGCGCTCTCCTCAGCTCCGGGGGCGGGGACGATGAGAAGAGCGATGACGGGAAGCCTGTTTCCGCATCCGCCGAGCCCGACGAGCGGCCCTCGCCCACCGCCGACCCCGCCAAGGACCAGGCCGTCGCCCTGGACAAGCTGCTCGCCGACAGCAACGACAGCCGTGACACGGTCATCGCCGCCGTACGCAACGTAGGAAAGTGCCAGAACCTCAGCCAGTCGGCGAAGGACCTGCGCGGCGCGGCCCGGCAGCGCAACGGACTCGTGACCCGGCTCGCCGCCCTGAAGGTCGACAAGCTCCCGGCCAACGACCAGCTGACCGCCTCCCTCAACAAGGCGTGGAAGGCGTCCGCCGCCGCGGACAACCACTACGCCGCGTGGGCGGACCAGGTCGCGGGCAAGAAGGGCTGCAGGAAGGGCCACGCCCGCAACACCTCGCAGACCGCGGCGGGCAACCGGCAGAGCGGCGCGGCGACGACGGCCAAGGAGCAGGCCGCCAACCACTGGAACGCGATCGCGCGGAAGTACGGCCTGACCGAGCGCACCAAGACCCAGCTCTGACGGGCGGGGGACGGGGACGCAGGTCGGGGGCGGCCGTCCGTTCTACGCCGTCTGCTCCAGTGTCTTCTCCACGTTCACGAAGCCCTCGCGGGCCGGGACGAGCCGCCCGTCCCGCACCACCTGGAACGTGACGCCCGAGTTGATCAGGCGCGGGTACTCGCTCGCGGCGAGCAGGTCCTCGAAGCGCCAGCTCAGCGGCGGCGTGAGGCCGTCCGTCTCGACGCGCAGGCCGCCGTCGAGGGCGCGGCGCAGCGTGCGGGACGACACCTCGCCGCCGTCGAGCGACTCGACGGCCTGCTTCAGGACGGTGTACGCGATCCACGTCGTCTGGACGCCCGCGTCCGCCGGGTCGACCCGGTTGTCGCCGAACGCCTGCTCACGGATGACGTCCCGCATCCGGTCCCACCTGGCGTCACCCGCCGCCGGGTACCAGCCGGTGACGTACGCCCCTTCGTAGGGACCGTTCGCGCCGCCGGTGCGGTCGATGAGGGACTGGTCGACACTGCCGAGGACCGACGAGATCCGTACCGGCGGATAGTCGTCCTTGGTGCGCCGGAACGAGTCGTAGAAGGTGTCCGTGCGCGCCCCGAGCGCGGCGGTCACACAGCCGTCGGAGGCGCCCGCGTCCTTCAGGGCGCGCTCGGCCTGCGGTGTGAGGTCGGTGCCGTCCTCAGGAGCGCGGATGTCCGAGACGGGTTTGTGGTGGCCGTCGGCGAGGCCCTGGTTGAGGAGCTTGGGCAGCTCGTCGCCGGCGAGGGTGTCGGGGCGGACGAGGGAGACGCGTGCGCAGCGGGCGGCGAGCTGCCGGCCGTTGCCCGCGAGGAGCGCCGGTTCGCCGCCGTTGACCGGGTACGAGAGCGGGCTGCTGAACTCGTCGTCGGTGATGCCGTAGCCGCCGATGTAGGGGATGCCGGCGACCTCGAGGGGGCCGAGGAAGGAGCGGCCGTGCTGGCTGTACGCGCCGACGACCGCCACCACGTCGTTCTCGACGGCCTCCCGCGCGCAGTCCGCGGCGCCGACCGAGTCGTTGTGGTCGTTGCAGGTGAGGACCTTCAGCTCGCGGCCGCCGAGGCCGCCGTGGGCGTTGACCCAGCGGGCGTAGGCCTGTGCCATGGCGGGTACGCCGGGCTTGTTGGTGGCCTTGGTCTTCTCGGGGGCCCACGTCATGACGGTGATGGGGTCGTCCCCGGAACCCCCCGTGGTTCCAGGGATGACCCCGCAGCCGGTTATCAGGGACGTACACGCCGCCACAGCGGCCGCCGAGAGTGCTGCGGTTCGGGAAGGGCGGGGGAGGAAGGTGCGTCGCCAGCCGGTCATGTCCCTGCACGATTCCTTGACGTGGCCAACCGTGGAGTGACGCGTTCTCAACGGACTGTGACATGAAGGTGAACGGGCGGGGTCCGGTTCGCGTGCGCGGAGTGGGAACGTACGATCCATGACCGTGCAAGGTTCGGAGAAGTCTTCCCGTCGTGGCCGTCGCTCCAGCACCATGGGTGGCATGCCGACCAACGACATGCCGTGGTGGCGCTGGCGCAGCAACGTGCGCTCGGCGCTGCACATGCTCTCCGACCCCGACTTCCAGCGGGAGTGCTGGCTCGCGGGGCGTGACGAGTACGGGGACGTGACCGACGCCGTGTACCGGCTGGTCGAGGACACGTGGCTGGACAACTGGTCCGCTGAGAAGTACGTGGGCACGATCTTCCGCGACCCGCAGGAGGCGGCCCTCGTCGACACGGCCGTGCTGCGCGTCCTGCGGATCATGCACGAGGTCGGGCCCGACGCGCTGGTCTCCGTCTATCTGGAGCACCCCGGCTGGCCCGAGGCGGTCCGTGCCGCGCGCGACGCGCACGTCCGGCTCGCGGCGGGCGACGGCGACGACCCCGACGTACCGCCGCAGACGCTCGAAGTGCTGCGGATCATGACGCGGACCGCCTGACCGCGGCGGCCGCCGGGCGTGACCCGGTCCGACCCGCGGGACGATTGCCGTCCGCGGTCCCCGCTGTGGGAACCTTGGCCGCATGAACGAGCAGTCCACCGCGCCCGCCGCCCCCGCTGAGCAGTACGTCCTCACCCTCTCCTGCCCCGACAAGCAGGGCATCGTGCACGCCGTGTCGAGTTATCTCTTCATGACCGGCTGCAACATCGAGGACAGCCAGCAGTTCGGCGACCACGACACCGGACTGTTCTTCATGCGCGTGCACTTCTCCGCCGAGGCTCCGGTGACCGTCGACAAGCTGCGGGCGAGCTTCGCCGCGATCGGCGACTCCTTCCACATGGACTGGCAGATCCACCGCGCCGAGGACAGGATGCGGGTGGTCCTGCTCGTGTCGAAGTTCGGCCACTGCCTGAACGACCTGCTGTTCCGCTCCCGGATCGGCGCGCTGCCGGTGGAGATCGCCGCGGTCGTCTCCAACCACACGGACTTCGCCGAGCTCGTCGCCTCGTACGGCGTCCCCTTCCACCACATCCCGGTGACCAGGGACACCAAGCCGCAGGCCGAGGCGCGGCTCCTGGAGATCGTCCGCGAGGAGCGCGTGGAGCTGGTCGTCCTCGCCCGCTACATGCAGGTGCTCTCGGACGACCTGTGCAAGGAGCTCAGCGGGCGGATCATCAACATCCACCACTCCTTCCTGCCGAGCTTCAAGGGCGCGAAGCCCTACCACCAGGCGCACGCGCGCGGTGTGAAGCTGATCGGCGCGACCGCGCACTATGTGACGGCCGACCTCGACGAGGGGCCGATCATCGAGCAGGAGGTCGAGCGCGTCGGCCACGACGTCACCCCCGACCAGCTGGTCGCGGTGGGCCGTGACGTGGAGTGCCAGGCCCTTGCGCGGGCCGTGAAGTGGCACGCGGAGCGCAGGATCCTGCTGAACGGCCGCCGCACGGTCGTCTTCGCCTAGCCCCCTCTCCCTACTACGGCTTACGGCTCACATCCGGCTCAGCGAGGCCGCCGCGAACAGGACGTCGCGGATCGCCTCGCGGTCGCCGTCCTGACCCGCGGCCGCCTCCTCCGGCGAGACGTGGCCCGCAGCGAGACGGCAGAACTCGACGCCGTCCAGCGCCACATGGGCCACCTCGTGCTCCCGTGACCCGGTCGCCGCGGGGGAGTCGAGCGGGATGAGCCACTCGCCACCGCCGAGCCCCTCGATCTCCAGACGCAGACTGCGGCCCGGCGCGCCCGCCGCGACCAAGTGGCGGGGCGGCGTGGCCAGCCCGGAGCGGCGGCGCTCCGCGAGCGTGCCGGGGAGCAGCCGGGCCGCGAGGTCGATCATGCGGTGGAGGTGCCGGGGTGCGGGCGGCGCGTACGGATAGTCGACCGCGTCGGCGATGTCGCCCGCGTGGATCCAGCACTCGAAGGCGCGGTCGACCATCGAGTCGCGCAGCGGCAGCTCGACGGTCCGCCGCGGCCCGGGCCCCGCGCCGCCGCCGCCCGGGGCGGCCACCGTCCCGTACGGCACCGGGAGCCGGCCCGAACCTCCTCCGGAGCCCGAAGCCCCTGAGGGACCCCCGGCCGCGAACGACACCGTCCGGATCAGCTCGTGCGTCTGGTCGCGCCAGGGGGTGCGCACCGCGCGCGTGGGCGGGAAGTGCGAGGCGCGCCAGTACGCCTCGGTGCGGTGGGCCGCGTCCTGCGGAACTCTGACGTCCGGCCCGAGCGGGTCGTCGAGGCCGAGGGCGAGTCCGACCATGCCGTCGACCGCCAGGAGATGCGCGATGACCCCGGCCACGGTGGTCTTCCTGGTGACCGGGCCGTCCCCCTCGAACCAGCGGAGCCGCACGGGGGCGTGCCACTCCGCGTCGCCGATGTCCTGGAGGAGGGCATCGAGACGGGCGGTCTCCGCGTCGTACGGAACGGCCCACTCGGGGACCGGGATGCGGGGCGGGCGGCGGCCGAGGCAGCTCTCCAGGACGCGGGTGCGCAGGCCCGGGTCGAGGTCGAGGCTCTCCTCGGGGTGGAGCAGGCCGACCGCGTCGCGCAGCCGCAGGGCCTCTTCCGCGCAGGGGCCGCAGCCGCCCAGGTGCTCCTCGACGGCGGTGGCCTCCTCGGCGGAGCAGGCGGCTAGCGCCCAGGCGCCGAGCAGGGACTTCAGGACGCGGTGCTCCAGGACGAGCGGCGCGGGCGCCGGTGGCCGTTCGGGCAGGTCGGGCAGGGGCTGTCCGGTGTCCTCCACGGAGGCGCGCGGCGTCGGTATGCGCGGCGCGGTGCCGTCGGGGCGGTCGGGTCCTGTGCCGTCGGGGCCGTCGAGCGGCTCGGGGCGGTCGGCGCCGCTCACAGCGCGGCTCCGGGTCCTGGCGAGGTGTCGTGGGGCAGGCCGGCGGAGGGCGCGGGGGTGTCGTTGGCCGTGGCGAGGAGCTGGAGGCCGAGGCGGAGCCTGCGGCGGGCCTCGTCCTCGGTGACGCCGAGGTCGGCCGCCGTCTGGCGGTAGTCGCGGCGCTGGAAGTAGGCGAGCTCGAGGGCGGCCCGCAGCGGGGTGGGCATGGCCGTCACGATGTAGTCCGCGCGGGCCGCGGCCGACGCGCGGCGGACCTTGCGCTCCAGGTCCTCCGCGGTGCCCTCGCCGCTGCGGGCGAGCGCGGCGGACTCGGTCTGGCGGAGCCTGCGGACGGCCTGCTGGTGGGCGAGCGTGGCGAGCCAGGAGCGCAGGGGGCCCTGGCGCGGGTCGTACGCGTCGGGGTTCTCCCAGATGTGGCCGAAAACCTCGCGGGTGACGCGGTCGGCGGCGCTCACGTCGCCGAGGACGCGGTGCGCGAGGCCGTGCACGAGTGAGGCGAAGCGGTCGTAGAGCTCTCCCAGCGCGGCGGCTTCTCCGTGCGCGAGCCGCTGCTGCATCCGGCGGTCCCAGCGCCGCGGCGCTTCCTTCGGCATGCGGCCCCCTCGTGCGCTTGCCCTGTGCTGCCTGCCTGACTGCTCGTACTCGCTACTACTCGTTACTTGCTACTCGCTACTCGCTACTCGAACGGTACTTCGAGTTCTGCGCTCATGCTGCTGTCCCCCCGCCTCGGACTTCCCGGGACTTCCTCGAATGTAGTCGGCGCCACTGACAGCAGGCTCTTGATTGCGGCAAAGCACGCACTCCGGCGGAGGCCGGATGATATTGACGGTGGCCCGCTGGTGTTTCATGGAGGCAGCGATGGGGCAGCCGAAGCTGAACGAAACGTAGGGACTGCTTCCGGATCACTCCGCCGACGGCGGGGCAGGCGATGGCGAGCGAGAGGCGTGGCGCGTGACGCTCAAGGTGACGGTGAGCGAGCAGGCAGGCTGGGCCGTGCTGTGCGTCTCCGGCGAAATGGACCTGATGACCTCGCCCATGGTGCGCCAGCGCGTGCACGACGCCGTGGCCGACGGCCGCCGCCGCATCGTGCTCGACCTCTCCGAAGTGCTGTTCTGCGACTCCAGCGGCGTCGGCGTGCTGATCGCCACCCGCCGGCTGATCCGTTCCTTCCAGGGCCGGCTGCGGCTGATACTGCCCGCCCAGGGCGCCGAGGACGGCTCGCACGTCAACCGGGTCCTCGCGGCGCTCGGCGTCCGCAGGCTCTTCGAGGTCTTCCCGGACGTGCCCGCGGCCCTGGACGACGGCGCTACACCGCTCTCCGCCTAGTCACCGGCCGGTCTCGCCCAGCTCCTCCTACACGTGCCGCTTGGCCTCCGCCACGAAGGAGTTGATGGCGTCCCGCGACACGCGGCGCCGCTCGGCGAGCGCGTCGCGGTCGTCGGCCCTGTGCACATCGGCGACGTGGTCGAGGGTCTCCCACGCGAGCCGGACGAGTTCGTCGTTGCTGGTGAGCAACTGCACGCGGAACAGCGCCTCCTGGGCCTCGGAACGCATCTCGTACGAGCGGAAGCGGGCCTCCTCGCTCTCGTCGTGCCGGTTCTCCGCCCTGCTGAACCAGCGGTCGACCAGAATCCGCCGGTAGTTGACCAGCGCTCCCGCGTACGCGCAGTACGCGTCGATCCGTTCCTGCCGCAGCCTCTCGCCCCGCGTGAACCGCTCCGTCCGTTCGATCGCCCTCCGCTGGAAGGAGTGGGTGAGACCCGCACCCAGCAGGGTTCCGAGGACCGCTATGACACTCGCCGCTACCGCTTCCACGCAGGACAGTGCAGCACACCCCGCCCGTGGCACACCCGTGTCCCGGAATTCCGGCGGTCTTGACACAAGCGTCGCTTTCCCGCCTCCGGGTAGCCGTCCACCACGTACGCTCGCAGCCGGGGAGAACACCCCCGAGCAAGTATCCAACCGCGGAAGTGAGGCGGCCCGAAGATCATGGACAGTGCCGAGTACGAGCGTAGGATCGCGGCCCGGTTCGCCACCTTCGACCAGGACGGCAACGGCTACATCTCGCGTGAGGACTTCAGTACGGCGGCGGCAGCCCTGTGCACGGAGTTCGACGCGCCGGCGCGCTCCGAGAAGGGGCAGGCCCTCTACATCGGAGCCGAGGCGTTCTGGCAGGGCATGGCCGGGATCGCGGACCGCGACGGCGACCAGCGGATCACCCGCGACGAGTTCGTGGGCGGCGCGGTGAAGCGGCTGCGGGACAACCCGGGCCGGTTCGCCGAGATCGCCCGGCCGTTCCTGCACGCGGCGCTCGCCGTCGCCGACGGGGACGCGGACGCCGCGGTGACGCCGGTGGAGGCCAAGCGCGCGCTCAAGGCGCTCGGCGTGCCCGAGGACGTGGCCGAAGGGGTCGCCGCGGCCCTGGACGTGGACCACGACGGCCGGGTCTCGGAGGAGGAGATCGTGACGGCGTTCGCCCAGTACTTCACCGTGCCCGAGTAGCGCGCGCCTGAGGGGCGTCAGGGCCGGGAGAAGCGCTCCCGGAGCTTGTACTTGAGCACCTTGCGCAGCGTCTCGTTGCGGGGAAGCGCCTCGACCACCTCCAGCTGCTCCGGCAGCTTGTAGGGGGAGAGGCCTTCCCCGCGCAGGTACGCGGTGACCGCCTCCAGCGTCAGTACGCCGGTCCCCGCGCGCTGTTCGACCACCGCGCAGACCCGTTCGCCGCGCTCCGGGTCGGGCAGCCCGACGACGGCGGCCTCGCCCACGGCCGGGTGCTGGTGGAGCAGATCCTCGATCTCCTTGGCGGAGATGTTCTCCCCCTTGCGGATGATGATGTCCTTCGCGCGCCCGGTGAGGACGAGATGGCCCGTCTTCCTGAGATGGCCGAGGTCCCCGGTGGTCAGGAACCCGTCGGCGTCGAAGACGTCCGCGCTCTGCGCCGGGTCGACATAGCCCTGGCAGACGGCCTCCCCGCGCAGCCGCACCTCGCCGTCCGTGCCGGGCGGCAGTACCTTGCCGTCGGCGTCCGTGATGCGGATCTCCATGCCCGCCGGGGGCAGCCCCTCGGTCGTCGCGAGGTTCTCCGCGGTGTCGTCCGGAGCACCCATGGTGATCATCGGCACCTCGGTCATGCCGTAGCCGTGCGTGAGCTGGCAGCCCATCTCGCGTACGACGGCGTGATAGATCTCCGGCGGCTTGGGCGCCCCGCCGCCCGCGAGGAGGCGCAGGGACGGGATCACCTTCTGGCCCTCCGGCAGCTGGCGCTGCTCGGTGAGGAACATCGAGTAGAAGGCCGTCGAACCGCCCGCCACGGTCACGCCGTGCCGCCGGTATCCGTCGAGCGAGGCGGGCAGCGCGAAGTGCTCGAACATCACCGCCGGGAAGCCGTAGAGCAGCAGCATCACGGTGTAGTCGGGGCCCGCGATGTGCGCGAAGGGAAACGCCATCGAGCCGACGTCCGACGCCTTCAGACGCAGCGCGTGGGCCAGGCACGAGCCGCCCGCGAGCAGGGAACGGTCCGTGTGCAGCACGCCCTTGGGGTCGGACGTGGTGCCCGACGTCCAGTAGATCCAGCGCACCGACGTGCCTTCGGAGGGCGGCGGTGGCAGGACGTCCGGATCGGCGTCGGGCAGCGACGCGTACGCCTCGAACACCTCGAAGTCGACTCCCGCGCCGAGCCGGTACGCCGTCTCCAGGTGGTCGTGGCCGCGCCAGACGCCCGGCACGGCGAAGAACTCCGCCTTCGACTCCCGCAGCGCGAAGCCGACTTCGCGGTCCCGGTGGAAGGGGATGATCGGTGACTGGACGGCGCCGATGCGGGCGAGCGCGAAGGACAGCAGGGCCGTCTCGATCCGGGTCGGCAGCTGCCAGGCGACGACCGTGCCGGGCCGCACCCCCATCCCGTACAGCCCGGCGGCGACGCGCTCGGCGCGGTCCCGCAGCTCTCCGAAGGTGAGCGTGCGGTCGTCCGCCGGATCGGCCGCGGCCTGGATGAGGACGGGCCGTTCGGGGGTGAGGTCGGCGCGGCGCGCGATCAGCTCCCAGAGAGTGCGGGACTCACCCAGTGCGTACGCGGTGTCGTCCTCCGAAGACCCCATGCGATCCCCTCCCGGCCCGCGAGGCTCAAGCTGACGGTACGTCAGATCGTGCCGAGAGCGTAAGCCCCGGCGCCTTGTCGGTCCAGGGGTGCGGGGCTAGCCTGCGCACAGACGTCACCTGACGAGCCGTCAGGTACCCTGCCGGACGCGTAGGAGCCGCATGGACCTCACGTACACCGACGAGGAGGAAGCCTTCCGGGCCGGGCTGCGCGCATGGCTCGCCGCGGTGCTGCCGACACTCCCCGCCAAGCCCTCCCCGCAGGACTGGCCGGGCCGCCGCGCCTACGACACCGCGTGGCAGCGCATGCTCCACGACGCGGGCTACGGAGAGGTCCACTGGGACGCCTCCCCGACACAGCGGCTCATCTTCCTGGAGGAGACGGAGAAGGCGGGCGCACCCTACGTAGGCGCCAATTTCGTGGGCCTGCTGCACGCGGGGCCCACCATCGCGTCCGAGGGCACGCCCGCACAGCGCGAGCGGTGGCTGCCGCCCGTCCTGCGCGGCGACGAGGTGTGGTGCCAGGGGTTCAGCGAACCCGACGCCGGGTCGGACCTCGCGTCGCTGCGCACGCGCGCGTGGCGCGACGGCGACCACTACGTAGTGAGCGGGTCCAAGATCTGGACCTCCCACGCCGAGGTGGCCGACTGGTGCGAGCTCCTGGTGCGCACCACCCCGGTCAGCGAGGCCGTGCCCAAGCACCGGGGCATCACCTGGCTCGCGATGCCGATGGACGCCCCCGGCATCACGGTGCGCCCGCTGCGGACGCTTGCGGGCTCGACCGAGTTCGCCGAGATGTTCCTCGACGAGGTGCGGGTGCCGGTGGCCAACCGCGTCGGGGACGAGAACGACGGCTGGCGCGTGACGATGGTGACCCTCTCGTACGAGCGCGGCACCGCCTTCGTCGGGGAAGTGGTGGCCTGCCGGCGCGTCCTCGGCGAGCTGGCCCGCGAGGCCCGCGGGAACGGCCGCTGGGACGATCCGGCGCTGCGGCGCAGGCTTGGCCGGCTGAGCGCGGAGTTCTCGGCGCTGTGGCGGCTCACGCAGTGGAACGTGAGCGAGGCGCAGCGCACCGGCGGGCTGCCCGGCGTGGGCGGCTCGGTCTTCAAGCTGCGCTACTCGCACGCGCGCCAGGAGCTGTACGACGCCGCCGCCGAGGTCCTCGGCCCCGGCTCCCTCGACCTGCGGCACGAGTGGACCCTCGACCGGCTCTCCTCGCTCTCGTACACCATCGCCGCGGGGACCTCGCAGATCCAGCAGAACATCGTGGCCGAGCGGATCCTCGGCCTCCCGAAGGGGCGGTGAAGGCCCGCGTGGACTTCCAACTGACCGACGACCAGCGGGCCTTGCGGGACGGCATGCGGCAGCTCCTGCACGGCCGGTTCGCGCTGCGGGATGCCACGGACCGCCTCGACCGGGTGCTCTGGCGCGAACTGGGGAAGGCGGGCTTCTTCTCGCTCGCGCTGCCCGAGGCGGAGGGCGGGGTCGGACTGGGGCTCCCGGAGGCCGTGTTGGTGTTCGAAGAGGCGGGGCGCGCGCTGCTGCCGGGGCCCGCGGTGGCGTCGTTCCTCGCGGCGGGGGCCGTGCCGGGCGCCGCCACGGGAGAGACCGTCGTGACCGCGGTCGACGGCTCCCTGGTGCCGTGGCTGGCCGAGGCGGACGTGGTGCGGGGCGACGTCGCCGGTGCCGTGCCCCTGCGGTCGGTCGACCCGCTGACGCCGCTGCACCGGGTGCCGGACGCCGGGGACGCCGCCCGGGGAGCCGGAGGGGCCCCGGCGGTCCTCCTCTACGCGGCCGAACAGCTCGGCAGCGCCGCCCGCAGCTGCGAGACGGCCGTCCAACACGCCCGGCGCCGCGAGCAGTTCGGTAGGCCGATCGGCGCGTTCCAGGCGGTGAAGCACCTCTGTGCGCAGATGCTCGTACGCGCCGAGCTGGCCCGCAGCGCCGTGTACGCGGCGGCCGTGACCGGGGACGCGCTCGACGCCTCGGCCGCCAAGCTGCTCGCCGACGACGCGGCCGTGCGCAACGCGCGCGACTGCCTCCAGGTGCACGGCGGCATGGGCTTCACCTGGGAGGCCGAGGTGCACCTGCACCTCAAGCGGGCCTGGGTGCGGGCCGAGCTGGGGCGGTCGGCGCGGGACGCCGAGGAGGAGCTGGCCGCGGCGCTGTGAGGGGCGGGGAGGTGTCGAGGGGTGCGGAGAGGTGCGGAGGGGTGCGCGGAGGCGCTCGGAGGCGCGGGGAGGTGGCCGGCGGTGCCGCGCAAAAATTGGTCTGCCCGATATCAGGCGCTTTGCCCCGGTGTTCCTTGGGGTGAACCCCGCCCTCGCGAAGACTACTCAGCGTCGATATCGGGTTGTGTCCTACGCGAGACTCGTCACGGCATGGAGTCGGTGTCCGGCTCGGGTACCTTGTGTGAGATGCGAGTGGTTCAGAGGCCGAGCCATGCCGGTGCTGCCCATGGGGCGGCCCCGGACCCGGCAATGCGCGCCGCTCGCAGGACAGGGCGGGGTTATACCGCCGCCTGTTCGACCCCCCGCGGCGCGCGTCGCACAGTATGCAGCACGCGTACTCCTTCGCGCTGGAATATGCCCGAAGCGCTTGTTGGGGTGACTGAACGTCAATCATGCTGTCTCCCAAGGGGATCACGTTCGGTGACCCTGTGGAGTCGCGAGGCGATGTGTCCGCCGGTTCGGATGGTGTGAGCGGTGCAGGTGCTTCAAGTTCAGCTGGAGGTCGGGGCCGACCCCGCGGAAGTGGGGCGGGCCAGGCGATGGGCCCGTTCACGACTGGCGGGCTCCGGGATAGAAGCCGACGAACCAGTGGCCGAGACCCTGATCCTGTTGATCTCGGAGCTCGTGACCAACGCCGTTGTGCACACCGGGTGTCCGGCTGTGCTGCGCATGCTGCTCCCCGGTGCCCCGGCCGGCGCGGCCGACGCGGGCGACGGGGTGGGG
This sequence comes from Streptomyces sp. NPDC039480, assembly GCF_055597165.1. Classification (NCBI taxonomy): domain Bacteria; kingdom Bacillati; phylum Actinomycetota; class Actinomycetes; order Kitasatosporales; family Streptomycetaceae; genus Streptomyces; species Streptomyces sp. NPDC039480. The sequence continues at coordinate 298,967 of NZ_JBVITX010000007.1, forward strand.
ACGGTCCGGGTCGAGGTGGTGGACAGGAGCGCCCGGCCGCCGGCGCAGCGGCATGCGCACGGTGACGACACCAACGGCCGCGGCCTGGAGCTCGTCGACGGCCTCGCCGACCGCTGGGGCTGGCGGCCCGAGGGCGCGGGCAAGAGCATCTGGTGCGAGGTGGACCGGTGCGAGCCCGGTGTCGCGGCGGTCGCCTTCGAGGGGACGACCCATGAAGCGGCGGCCTACGACACGGCGGCCTGCGACACGGTCGCCTGTGACGCCGTGGTCCATGACACGGCGGGCTGCGGCGTCGCGGTCCACGGCGTGGCGCCCCACGGCGTGACGGCGTGCGACGGAGCGGGCGCCGTCTATGGCGGGCAGACCTACGGGGTCTATGGCAGGACGGTCTACAACAGGGCGGCGTACGGCGACGTGGATGTCGCCTACGAAGCGGTCTGACGGCCTGAAGGCTTGACGATCTGAAGGCTTGACGATCTGAAGGCTTGACGGTCCGAAGGCCTGACGGTCTGAAGTTCTGGCTTCGAGCCCGTATGCGCCGTCGTGTGCCACGGTGCGCTGTTGACGTGACGTGTCCGATTGATCACGCTTGTGTGCAGCGATTCGCTGCGAGGGGACGTCAAGGGTGCCCGGCGACGGGTTTCCTTGACGAAAGGTGGGTCGCGCGTTCGGCGTCAGTCCCTTCGTGGCCGCGCAGGTGCACAGGACGGGACCGGGTGCCGGAACCGGACGGCGGCGTGCGCGGCGGCGCGCTCGGGGCGGAAGCCGACGCGCCGCCGTCCGGTGCGAAAGCGGGCCTGTTGGAAGCGGTGTTCACAGCACGGCGACCGGTGCCACCGGTGTGCCCGTCCCGCCGACGAACGGCTCGGGCATCGCGGACAGCAGGAAGGTGTAGCGGGAAACTTGTGCACAGGCTGTGGACAAGTTTTCCAGATTCCAGTTCTGGCCCTGCAGCATCCCCATCTCGACCAGATGGAGCGCGTGCACGGGCAGCCACAGGTTCTCGACCTCCGGCGGGAAGATCTCGAAGGTCAGGGTGTCGTTCGCGACCGCCGCCACGTCCCGCGCGTGGAACCACTCGGGCGTGCGCAGCGACAGGCCGGGCGACGGATGGCCGTACGCGTGTTTGTCGCCCGTGAGATAGACCTGGATCTGCCCGGTGCGTACGAGCACGATGTCGCCCGCGCGGACCGTGACACCCCCGAATTCCGCGGCCTCGTCCAGGTCTTCTGGGGTGACGGCGTGATCGCCGGGCAGCCGGTCGAGACCCTTGGTGCGTGCGACGTCGAGCAGGACGCCGCGCGAGACGATGTGCGGCACCTTGTCGATGCCGCTGAACCGGGCGCGGGCGTGGGCGGTGATGCTGTCCGCGGGGCGGCCGTTGTAGATCTTCCCCGAGTGCGACGCGTGGGTGAGGGCGTCCCAGTGGGTGGCCGTCTGCAGGCCCATCGTCACCGCGTCGTCGCTGGTGGCGACCGTGCCGGGGCCGAACAGCTCCTGGTTGATCTGCACCATGGTGTGCAGGGGATTGACGCGGCCCGGTATCAGGCCCGTTTGCACGCCGTCCTCCTTGAGCGGGAGCGCGAGCGGGACGCGCCGGCCCGAGTGGATCTCGGCTGCGGCGGCGCGTACGACCTCGTCGGTGACGAGGTTGAGGGTGCCGAGCTCGTCGTCGGCGCCCCAGCGGCCCCAGTTGTTCACACGCTTGGCGATGTCGTGGAACTCGGCGGGCAGTGACGGTGACGATGGGCCTGCGTCCGACATGGGTCCTCCCTGGGGCTTGTCTTCCGCCGTCCGACGGGTCGTAGAATCTAACGGTCCGTCAGAAACCGCGGGAAGGGGCCGGCGTGGGGAACTTCTTGGCAGGCAAGGTGGTGGCCGTGACCGGCGCGGGGCGCGGTATCGGCAGGGCCGTCGCGCTCGCCGCCGCGGCCGAGGGGGCGAAGGTCGTCGTCAACGACTACGGCGTCTCCATGGAAGGCGCCGAGCCGACCAGCGCGGTGGCCGACGCGGTGGTCAAGGAGATCGAGGCGGCCGGCGGGGACGCCGTCGCCGTCGCCGACGACATCTCGACCATGGCCGGCGGGCAGCGGATCGTCGACGTCGCCCTCGCCGAGTACGGGCGTGTGGACGGAGTGGTGTGCGTCGCCGGGATCCTGCGCGAACGGATGCTGTTCAACATGTCCGAGGAGGAATGGGACCCGGTCGTCGCGACCCACCTGAAGGGCACCTTCACCGTCTTCCGCGCCGCGTCGGCGGTGATGCGGAAGCAGGGCTCGGGCACCTTGATCGGCTTCACCAGCGGCAACCACCAGGGGTCCGTCGCACAGGCCAACTACAGTGCCGCGAAAGGCGGAATCATCTCGCTGGTGCGGAGTGCCGCGCTGGGCCTGCACAAGTACGGGGTGACGGCCAACGCGGTCGCGCCCGTCGCGCGGACGCGGATGTCCGCGAACGTCCCGATGGAGCTGACGGAGATCGGGGAGCCGGAGGACGTCGCCGCGCTGGTCGTCTATCTGCTGAGCGACCGGGCCCGCGAGGAGGAGATCACCGGGCAGGTCTACACGATCGCCGGACCCAAGATCGCCGTATGGGCGCAGCCGCGTGAGCTGCGCGCGGGGTACGCCGAAGGGGCGTGGACCCCGGAGCGGATCGCGGACTTCCTGCCGGGGACGGTGGGCACCGACCCGATGCCGATGTTGGCGCAGCTGGAGGCGATGGCGGAGGCGGCAGCGGAGGCAAAGGCGAAGGCGAAGGCGGAGGCGAAGGCCGGCCGGGAACGGCCGGACGCGTAGGCGGGGCGGGGCGGGACAGGGTAGGGCGGGGCAGGGTTGTGGATTTCGGTTTCGGGCCCGAGGACGAGGAGTTCCGCGCGGAGGCGCGGGGTTGGCTCGCGGCACACCTGACCGGGGAGTTCGCCGCCGCGGTGGGCCGGGGCGGCCCCGGCAGTGAGCACGAGGGCGGGGCGGTACGGCGGGCGTGGGAGCGGGAGTTGGGGAAGGGGGGCTGGATCGGCCTTGGGTGGGGCCCGGGCCCGTACGGCAATCGGGCGGCGACGCTGACCCAGCAGGTCGTGTGGGCCGAGGAGTACGCGCGGGCCAAGGCGCCCGGCCGGTACGGGCACATCGGAGAGAACCTGCTCGCGCCGACGCTGCTCGCGTACGGCAGCCAGGACCAGCGGGACACCTTCCTGCCCCCGATCGCGCGGGGCGAGGCCCTCTGGTGCCAGGGGTACAGCGAGCCCGGGGCGGGGTCCGACCTGGCGGGCGTGCGGACGCGGGCGGTGCGGGACGGGGCGGGGTTCTTCCGGATCACCGGGCAGAAGATCTGGACGTCGTTGGCGCAGGAGGCCGACTGGTGTTTCGTGCTGGCGCGGACGGAGGAGCGGGGTGAGGGGCCGGGGTACCACGGGTTGTCCCTCCTCCTGCTACCCATGGACCAGCCCGCCCGGATCGAGGTCCGTCCCATCCGGCAGCTGACGGGGACCAGCGAGTTCAACGAGGTCTTTTTCGACGGTGCACGCGCGCGTGCCGAGCACGTCGTGGGCGGCGTGGGCAACGGGTGGCGGGTCGCGATGGGCCTGCTCGGCTTCGAACGCGGCGTGTCCACGCTCGTCCAGCAGATCGGCTTCGCGGAGGAACTGGCGGCTGTCGTACGGGAGGCCGTGGCGTCCGGGGCGGTGGGGGACCCGGTGGTCCGGGAGCGGATCGTGCGGCGGTGGGCGGAGTTGCGGGTGATGCGCTGGAACGCGCTGCGAACCCTGGGGGGTTCAGGGGGCTCGGGTGACGCGGGGGCGCCGAGTGTGGCCAAGTTGCTGTGGGGGCGGTGGCATCAGCGGCTCGGGGAGCTGGCGATGGAGGTGCGGGGGGCCGCCGCTGCCGCGGGCCCGCGGGACTGGTCCCCGGAGGCGCCCTACGAACTCGACTCCACCCAGCGGCTCTTCCTCTTCAGCCGGGCCGACACGATCTACGGCGGGTCGGACGAGGTGCAGCGGAACATCATCGCCGAGCGCGTGCTCGGCCTGCCGAGAGAGGCCAGAGGGCCTCGGTGAGGGGTGTGCGTGATGAGGGGTGTTGTCTTCGACGGGGTGCGGGTCGAGGTCGTCGACGACCTGGAGATACGTGCACCGGGGCCCGGGGAGGTGCTGGTCGCGATGGTCGCGGCGGGGCTGTGCCACAGCGACCTCTCGGTGATCGACGGGACCATTCCGTTTCCGCTGCCGGTGGTGCTCGGGCATGAAGGGGCGGGGGTCGTGGAGGCGGTGGGGGCGGGGGTGGCGCATGTGACGCCCGGGGACCATGTGGCTCTCTCCACGATCGCCAATTGTGGGACGTGCGGTGAGTGTCATCGGGGGCGGCCGACGATGTGCAGGCGGGCCATCGGGATGCCGGACCAGCCGTTCTCCCGGGGCGGGAAGCCGGTGTACCAGTTCGCGGCGAACTCCGCCTTCGCGGAACGGACCATCGTCAAGGCGGTGCAGGCCGTGAAGATCGCGGACGATGTGCCGCTGACGTCGGCGGCACTGATCGGGTGCGCGGTGGTGACGGGGGTGGGGGCGGCGCTCAACCGCGCCCGGGTCGGCCGCGGGGACTCGGTGGTGGTGATCGGGGCGGGCGGGATCGGGCTCAATGTGCTGCAGGGGGCGCGGATCGCGGGGGCGGGGACGATCGTGGCGGTCGACGCGAATCCTGCGAAGGAGGGGGTGGCGCGGAGGTTCGGGGCGACACACTTTCAACCCTCCACGGAGGGGGTCCGCGAAGTGCTGCCGGACGGGGTCGACCACGCGTTCGAGTGTGTGGGGCGGGTGGAGTTGGTGCGGGAGGCGGTGGACCTCCTGGACCGGCATGGGCAGGCGGTGCTGCTCGGGATGCCGGGGGCGATGGCTGAGGCGTCGTTCGTGGTCGCGTCGATGTTCCTCGACAAGTCGATCCTGGGCTGCCGCTACGGGAGTTCACGCCCCCAGCGCGATTTCGCCCTGTACGCGGAGCTGTACCGCAGCGGCCAACTCCTCCTGGACGAGTTGGTGACGGCGACGTATCCCTTGGAGGCCTTCACCAAGGCGATGGAGGACGCGGGGGCGGGGCGGGTGGCGCGGGGGGTGCTGACGTTCTGAGGGTTCTGGCGGGGCGCCTTGGGCGGACGTCTGCGCCTTCTGCCGCCCCTGGGGCGGGGCCGCGGGGGTATGTGCGTACTCGCCATCCCTGCGCCCCGCCACCCGAACAAAGACGCCACAGCCGGCTCGGTGCTCCGTTCGCACATACCCCCACGTCCCCTCGGGCGCGCTCGCGGCTGCGGCCCGGTGGGGGTCTTGCACCTTCCCCTCGGACGCGCGCTCGCGCCTGCGGCCCGGTGGGGGTTGCGCCTTCCCCTGCGGGCCGTCGCGGGGCAATCCCCGCCCACCCGCCCCTACCCCTGCTGGATGTCGCGGGGGAACACCCGCCCACCCGCCCCAACTCCCGCAAGGAGTTGCGGGGTGAACCCCCGCCCACCGGACCCCACCCCCAAGGCGTCGTGGGGGAACGCCCGCCCACCCGCCCTTGTTCCCGCTGGACGGCGCAAGGCAGCCCCCCCACCCGCCCGTCCCCACCCCCCCAGGGCGTCGCGGGGGAACACCCACCCACCCGCCCCTACCCCCGCAGGACGCCGCGGGGGAACACCCACCCACCCGCCCCTACTCCCGCAAGGCGTTGCGGGGTGAACGGGTGGGTGGGTGGGGAGTATCCGCCGCGGAGCGGCGGGCTTGGGGGCCTACGCCTGCAGGGCGTCGCGGGGGCCGTTATTCGGAGGTGGCGGAGGCGGCGGGGTCGTTAGCGTCGGGGGATGGGGTATCGGGAGGTTGTGTCAGGGGGCGTTGCGCGGTGGGGGATTGTGGCGGTGGGGGCGCGGATGCCCGTGGCGGCCGCCCCCCTCGCCCTCGTCTTCCTCGTACGGGAGCGCCCGGGCGGCTACGTCCTGGGCGCGGCCCTCGCCGCGGCGTACGTCGTGGGAGAGATCATCGGCGCCCCGCTGCTCGGGATGCGGATACAGGCCGAGAGAGCGCGCCCGCAGCTCGCTGCGGGACTCGGCGTGGGGGCCCTCGCCTTCGTGGGGCTCGGCGCCCTGCCGGACGCGCACCCCGTCGTACTGGGAGGACTCGCCTTCCTCGCCGGTGCCGGCCCCGCCGCCGCGCCCGGCGGCCTGCGCGCGCTGCTGACCGGTCTCGTGCCGGAGAAGGCCGTCGCCCAGGCGCTGGCGCTCGAGTCGGTGCTGACCTTCGTGATCTGGGCGGTCGCGCCCGCCGCCGTCACCGGGCTCGCCCTGGGGGTCTCCGCGGTGCTGCCGTTGCTGCTGGCCGGGCTGCTCATGGGGGCTTCCGTGGCGGGGCTGTGGATGCTGCCCGCCGGGTGGGAGTCGGACGCGGACGACCGGGGCGGCGAGTCCATGGCGCGGATTCTCGTGCGGGCCTGGCCCGTCTTCGTGACGGGGGCGGCCAGCCTGTCGATGCTCGCTCTCGCGGAGCTGGTGCTGCCCGCCCTGCTGGAGCAGCGCGGGATCGCCGTCGGGTGGGCGGGCCCGCTCCTCGCGGTGCTCGCGGTGGGGTCGGCCGCCGGGTCGTTCGTGTACGGGCTGCGGCGGTGGCCGGGGCGGCTGCGGACGCAGAGCGTGGTGCTGATGTCCGGTCTCTGCGGGTGTCTGGCCTTGGGCGCCGTGGTGCCTGGGGTCGGCTGGATGTTCGGTGTGCTCGGGGTCGCCGGGGTGCTGCAGGCGGGCGCCATGCTGACCCGGAACCTGTCGCTGCGCGAGCTGCTGCCGCCCAGCGCCCTCGCCGCGGGCTACTCGGTGATGTACGCGGCCGTGGGCGCCGGATACGCCGCGAGCGGCTCGCTGGCCGGCGGGCTCCTGAGCGTGGTCTCGCCGTCGACGGCGATTCTGGCGGGCGTGGCGCTCGGCGTCGTACTGACCGTGATCGGTGTGCTGGGGGAGGCGAAGCCGTTGGAAGCCGGTGGACGGGCCGGCGCGCGCTCAGGCGGTGGTGACGTCGCGGAAGGTGCGGCGGTACGCGGTGGGGGTGACGCCGAGCGCGGCCTGTAGGTGCTGCCGCATTGACTGTGCCGTCCCGAACCCCGCGTCCCGCGCCACCTGGTCGACGGTGAGGTCGGTGGATTCCAGGAGGTGGCGCGCCCGCTCCACGCGCTGCTGCGTCAGCCACTGGCCGGGGCTGATGCCGACCTCCTCGCGGAACCGCCGCGTGAACGTGCGGACCGACATCGACTCCTGCTCCGCCATGTCGCGCAGTTGCAGCGGCTGGTCGAGGCGGCCGAGCGCCCAGGCCCGTGCCGTCCGCGTCGTCGCCACCTGCGGTTCGGGCAGGGGCCGGTGGATGTACTGCGCCTGGCCGCCGTCGCGGTGGGGTGGTACGACGGTGCGGCGGGCCACTTCGTTGGCGACGGCGGTGCCGTGGTCCCTGCGTACGACATGGAGGCAGAGGTCGATGCCCGCGGCCACGCCCGCCGACGTCAGGACGTCGCCGTCGTCGATGAACAGCACGTCCGCGTCCACCCTGACCTTGGGGAAGAGCCGCTGGAAGTGCTCGGCCGACGACCAGTGCGTGGTCGCGGGCCGGCCGTCGAGGAGCCCTGCGGCGGCCAGGATGTAGCCGCCCGTGCAGATGGAGACCAGCCGGGTGCCCGGTCTGACGTGGGCGAGGGCCGCCGTCAGCTCTTCGGTGAGGCGGCCCTCCTCGTACACCGGCCCCAGTTCGTACGACGCCGGGATCACCACGGTGTCCGCGGTGGCCAGCGCCTCCGGGCCGTGCTCGACGAGGATCGCGAAGTCGGCGTCCGTGCGGACCGGGCCCGGTGGCCGCACCGAGCAGGTCACGACCTCGTACAAGCGCCGCATCTCGGGGGTGCGCGCCCCCTTGAAGATCCGCTGCGGGATGCCCAGTTCGAAGGGGATCACGCCGTCCAGGGCGAGGACGACGACACGGTGCCGGTCGGGCGGTGAGGGCATGGCCCGATCCTAGCGAATGCTGTCCCTCGGGCCACTCGTTCGGGACGTACCGTTTCCGGATCCTGAATGACGTGACCCAGACAACCGAGACGTCCGCGCGGAGCACCCCGCCGGGCAGCACGCCCCGGCGCCGTACCCCTCGTATCCACCGCGCGTGGTTCGTCGCCGCCGTCACCTTCGTGACGATCATCGGCGCCGCCGCCTTCCGCTCGCTGCCCAGCCTTCTCTTCGACCCGCTGAACGACGAGTTCGGCTGGTCGCGCGGCACGGTCGGGCTCGCCGTCTCCCTCAACCTCGCGCTGTACGGCCTCACCGCGCCGTTCGCCGCCGCGCTCATGGACCGCTACGGCATCCGCAGGGTCGTCGCGGTCGCCCTGATCGTGATCGCGTGCGGCTCCGGCCTCACCGTGTGGATGGACTCCGCGTGGCAGCTGCTGCTCTGCTGGGGTCTGCTCGTCGGGCTCGGCTCGGGCTCGATGGCGCTTGCCTTCGCCGCCACCGTCACCAACCGGTGGTTCACCGAACGGCGCGGTCTGGTCACCGGCATCCTCACCGCCGCCTCCGCGTCCGGGCAGCTGATCTTCCTGCCGCTCCTCTCCTGGATCGTCGAGACGTACAAGTGGCGCCCCGCCGCCGTGACGGTCGCCCTCGCCGCCCTGGTGGTCGTCCCCTTCGTCTGGCTGCTCCTCCGGGACCACCCGGCCGACGTCGGCCTCAAGCCCTACGGCTCGAAGGAGTTCGTCGCCAAGCCCGCGCCCGTCCCCGGAGCGGCGCGCCGGGCCGTCACGGTCCTCTTCAAGGCCGCCCGCACGGGCCCCTTCTGGCTGCTCGCCGGCACCTTCGCGATCTGCGGCGCCTCGACGAACGGGCTCATCCAGACCCACTTCGTGCCCGCCGCGCACGACCACCACATGCCCGTCACGGCCGCCGCGTCGCTGCTCGCGGTCATCGGCGTCTTCGACATCATCGGGACCGTCGCGTCGGGCTGGTTCACGGACCGCTTCGACGCGCGCCGGCTGCTCGCCGTCTACTACGCGCTGCGCGGCGTCTCGCTCCTCTTCCTGCCCATCCTGCTCGCGCCGACGGTCCACCCGCCGATGATCTTCTTCATCGTCTTCTACGGCCTGGACTGGGTCGCCACCGTCCCGCCGACCCTCGCCCTCTGCCGCGAGCAGTACGGCGACGACAGCGCGATCGTCTTCGGCTGGGTCCTGGCCTCGCACCAGGTGGGCGCGGCCCTGGTCGCGTTCCTCGGGGGTGTGGCGCGGGACGCCTTCGGCTCGTACGACGTGGTCTGGTACGCCTCCGGGGCGCTGTGCGCGGCGGCGGCGCTGATGGCGCTGGTGATCCGGCGGCGCGACGCGGAGCCCCTGCCGGTGGCCGCCTGAGCGGCCCCGGACGCGTCAGCGGGTGAAGCGGCCGAACGTGCCCCGGTGGAACAGGAGCGGGTCGGCGTTGTCCTCGGTCGCGCCGAGGGCGTCCACCCGGCCCACCACGATGAGGTGGTCGCCGCCGGTGTGCACGGCCTGGACCGTGCAGTCGACCCAGGCCGGCGCCCCGGCCAGGCGCGGGGAGCCGGACACCGGCGCCGCGTCGTACTCCACCCCGGCGAACTTGTCGGCGCCGCTCACCGCGAAGGCGCGGCACAGCTCGCCCTGGTCGGCGCCGAGGATGTTGACGCAGAAGACGCCCGCGCGCGCGATGTGCGGCCATGTCGTCGACGTACGCGCCACCGAGAAGGAGACCAGGGGCGGGTCGAGGGAGAGCGAGGCGAAGGACTGGCAGGCGAAGCCGGCGGGGCGGCGGCCGGGGTCCTCGCCGCCGACTCCGGTGTCCGCCCCCGGAGAGCCCGGGAAGCCCGGGGAGCCCGCGGAGACCGGGGAGACCGGGGCGGGGGCCGTGATCACGGTGACGCCCGTCGCGAAGTTCCCGAGCACGCGCCGGAATTCGCCGCGGTCGAGGGGTGCCCGCTCGTCGTCGCCGACCGCGCGCAGCTGAGGGCGGGGTAGCGCCTCGACGGGGGCCGTGGTGCTGTGGGCCCCGACCGACCTGAGGTATCGAACAGCGGTGGCCGCCATCTCTGCGTGTCCCATCACATCGCCCATTGAAGCTGACGGGGTGTCAGATGTGAAGGGGCAGGCGTCTCGCGGTTCTCCGGTGGTACGGCGACGGGGCGGGGGTCAGCGGCCCCGGTACGACGGGGTGCGGCGCTCGACGAAGCCGGCCACGCCCTCGTTCGCGTCCGCCGTGGTCATGTTGATCTCCTGGGCCGCCGCCTCCGCCGCGAAGGCCGTCGCGCGGTCCGACTCCAGGGAGGCGTTGACCAGTTGCTTGGTCATGGCGAGGGCGCGGGTCGGCCCGGCCGCGAGCCGCTGCGCCCACTCCCGTGCCGTCTTCTCCAGCTCGTCGGCCGGTACGACGCGGTTGACGAGCCCGAGCCGTTCGGCGTCGGCGGCGGACACGGAGTCCCCGAAGAACATCAGCTCCTTCGCGCGCTGCGGCCCGATCAGCCGGGGCAGCAGATAGGCGCCGCCGCCGTCCGGCACGAGGCCGCGGCGCACGAACACCTCGATGAACTTCGCCGGTTCGGCGGCGATGACCAGATCGCAGGCGAACGCCAGATGGGCGCCGATACCAGCCGCGGTGCCGTTCACCGCGGCGATCACCGGCTTCTCGCAGTCGAGGACCGCGGCGACGAGCCGCTGCGCGCCCTGCCGGATGGTGCGGGCGACGTCACCGGGCACGCGCTCGCCCGAGCCGGACGCCCCGGAGGCTCCGCTCGCCGTGTTCGCCCCGCTCGCCCCGCGCAGGTCGGCGCCCGCGCAGAAGCCCTTGCCGGTCGCGGTGATCACGACGGCCCGTACGGCGGGGTCTCCGGAGGCCTCGTCGAGCAGGCCGATGACGCGTTCGCGCTGGTCCGGGGTGAGGGCGTTCAGGGCCTCGGGCCGGTTCAGCGTGATCCACGAGACGGCGTTGTCAGTGGTGTGCCGTATCAATGAGTTGAGGGGTTCGACGGGTTCGACGGGTCCGGGGGAGGCTGTCATGGGGGAGTGGCTCCGTTGTGTACGGGGACGGGTGCGGGCACGGGCACGGGCGTTGACGTCGGCGTGGGCTTCGGCGTGGGCGCGGGCGGTGTGCGGGCGGCTCCTGGGGCGGGGCGGGGGCGGCCTATCGGCAGACGGCGAGCGCGTCGAGGGCGACGGCTCCTTGCCCGCGCGGCAGCACCATCAGGGGATTGATGTCCAGCTCAGCGATGTCGTCGCCGAGTTCGAGCGCCATGCGCTGCACCCGCAGGACGACTTCCACGAGCGCGTCGACGTCGGCGGGAGCCGCCCCCCTGACCCCGTCGAGGAGCGCGCGCCCGCGCAGCTCGGACAGCATCGCCTTCGCCTGGTCCTCACCGAAGGGCGGCACCCGCACGGCCGCGTCCCGCAGCACCTCGACGAGTACGCCGCCGAGCCCGACCGTCACCGTCGGCCCGAAGAGCGAGTCGTGCGTGACGCCGACGACCATCTCGACGCCCGGCTCGACCATCTGGCAGACGAGGATGCCGTCCAGCGGGACGTCCTCGTAGCGGGCGATGTCCGTCAGCTCCCGATAGGCGTCCCGCACCTGACTCGCCGAGGTCAGCCCGATCTTGACCAAGCCCAGCTCGGTCTTGTGCGCGAGCTGCGGCCCCGACGCCTTCATGACGACCGGGTAGCCGACGAGCCCAGCCGCCCGGACGGCCGCCGCCGCACTGGTCACCAACTGCTCCCGCGGCACCCTGATGCCGTACGCGCGCAGCAGCTGCTTCGCCGCGTGCTCGCTGAGCTGCTGGCCGGGCCGCATCAGGGCCTGCGCCTTGCGGAAGGAGGGGGACGGCGTGCGTGGCGCCTCGTCGAAGGGGGAGCGGTAGCCGGTGGTGAAGCGGTGGTGGTCCAGATGCGCGCGCACCGCCGTGATGCAGTTGGCGAAGGTGCGGAAGGTGGCGACGCGCGAGGAGCCGAGGAGCGTCTTGCGATACGCGTCCTCGGTGCCGACGGGCGAGCCCCACACCACGCACACCAGCTTGTCCGTCTGCTCCGCCGCGTCCACCAGGTCCTGCGCGAGCTTGTCGCTCATCGGCGGGAAGGGGCCGGTGATCGGGCAGATCAGCACCCCCACCTGCGGGTCGTCGAGGATCGCGTCGATGATCTTCCGTCCGCGCCAGTCGCCGACGGGGTGCCCGCCGTTGTCGATGGGGTTGGCGACGTTCAGGTAGTCGGGTATCCACTGGTGCAGCTCCGCCTGCTTGGCGGCGGAGAGGGTGGGCAGGGAGAGGCCGGCCTCCGTCGCCAGGTCCGAGAAGTGCGCGCCCGTGCCGCCCGAGATCGAATAGACGGCGACCCCGTCGGCCAGCGGCGTGCGGGCCCGCGCCAACAGGGCGGCGGTGTCCTGCAGCTCGTCGAGTCCATCGACGCGGATCACGCCGAACTGCCGCATCGCCGCGTCCACCACCGCGTCGGCGCCGGTCAGTTTGCCGGTGTGTGAGGCGGCCGTGCGGGCGCCGGTCTCGGTGCGGCCGACCTTCACGGCGACGACGGGCACGCCGCGCCGGGCCGCCCGGTCGGCGGCGAGCAGGAAGGCGCGGCCGTCCTTGAGGCCCTCGACGTAGCAGGCGATGGCGCCGACCTCGGGCCGTTCGGCGAAGTAGGAGATGAAGTCGGAGGTCTCCAGGTCGGCTTCGTTGCCGGTGGGCGCCCAGTGGGAGAGGCGGACGCCGAGCTCCTGCATGGCGAAGACGGGGCGGCCCTGGTGGCCGGACTGGGTGATGAGGGCGACGGCAGGGCCTTCTAGATCCTCACGGAAGTGCTCGAAGGCGTTGAGGTTGGTGTTCGGGCCGAGCAGCCTGAGGCCCGAGCGCTGGACGGCGGCGGCGAGGCGGGCCTGGGCGGCCGCTCCCTCCTCGCCGGTCTCGGCGAACCCGGAGGCGAAGGCGACGGCGAACCGCACCTTCTCCTCGGCGAGCCGCTCGATGACGGGCAGCGGGTCGCCGACCAGCAGGACGGCGAGGTCGACCTGTTCCGGCAGGTCCGCGACGGAAGGGAAGCAGGGGATGCCGAAAACCGACTGACGCGTGGGGTGCATGGGGTGCAGGCGCGCGCCGACCCGCTCGGCCCAGGCGATGAGCTGGCGGGTGATGCCGGTGTTGGGCCGGCCCTCGGCGTCCGAGGCGCCGATGACGGCGACGGAGTTCGGGCGGAAGAAGCGGTCCAGGTCGGGTACGCCGGAGTACAGCGGGCGTCCGCCGACGTCCAGGTCGTCCGCCGTGACGGCCCGGCCGTGGACGGCGCCGGGAGGGAGTTCGCCGCAGGCCACGACGTGTGCGCGGCGGGGGTCGGTGGTGAAGGTGCCGTGAGTCGATCCAAGCATCGGTCCGCCCGCTCCTGTGTGACAGCACGTATCTGACGCCTAGTCAGGTTACTTAACTGACGCTTCGTCAGGAACGGTGCTGCACGTAAAGCCTCTCGGTGGGGCGGGGTGGGTGGGGCGCCCTCGTCCGACCTGTCTACGGAAGCGCAGGATCTGGGTGGTGCCAAGGTCGTGAATCGGCCGCGGGTTCGTTGTGGCTGGCCGCGCAGTTCCCCGCGCCCCTGAAAGGCGCCCTCCGGGCGGCCTTTCCCGGCCCGCCGGAACTACCTGGGGAGTCGGGCTATTGCCTTGGCGATTTTCTTGGCGTCTCGGGAGAGTTCGCGGAGGGTGCCGCTGATGGGGTTGGTGAAGCCGGTGAAGTACAGGGCGGGGGCCTGGGGCGGGGTGTGGGGGGTTGGGCGGCCGGTCGGGGTGAGGATGTTGAGGTGGCCGACCAGGGGTTCGAGGGCGCGGTGGTAGCCGGTGGCTGCGATGACGGTGTCGGGGGCGATCCTCGTGCCGTCGGCGAGGACGACCTTGTCGTCCTCGAAGGACTCCAGCGCGGCGCCCGGCTCCACCCGGCCCTTGCGTACGGCGTCGATCAGGCCGACGTCTTGCACCGGGATCGAGCCCTGCTTCACCCGTGAGTACAGGCCGGTGTCGGGGCGTGGCAGTCCTCGCGAGGTGAGGTCGGGGACGGCGAGCCTGGTGATCGGCCGCGCGAGGCGGTCGACCAGGGCGACGGGGAGCCTGCGGCACAGGATCGCGGTGCGTTGGGAGGGCCAGCCCGCCGTGGAGCGGCGCACGATGTGCGGGGCGGTGCGCACTGCGAGGCGGACCCGGGCGGCGCCGCCCTCGACGAGGTCGACGGCGATCTCGGCGCCCGTGTTGCCGACGCCGACGACGAGGACGTCCTTGCCGGCGTAGGGGAGGGGGTTGCGGTAGCGGGCGGCGTGCAGGAGTTCGCCGGTGTAGGTGTCGCGGCCGGGCCAGTCCGGGAGGTGCGGGGTGTGGTTGTAGCCGGTGGCGACCACCACCGCGCTGCCGGTGAGTTCGCGGCCGCCGGTGGCGTGCAGCAGCCACCCCGTGCCGTCGGCGGTGCGTTCCAGGCGGGTCACCTCGACCCCGGTGACGACGTCGAGCCGGTGGTGTTCGGCGTACTTCTCCAGGTAGCGGACGACGTCGTCCCGCGCCACCCAGCGGCCGAACGAACGGGGCATGGGCAGTCCGGGCAGGCTGGAGAGGCGGCGCGTCGTGTGCAGGTGGAGCCGGTCGTAGTGACCGCGCCAGGAGGCGCCGACGCGGTCGGACTTCTCCAGGACGATGGCGCGGACGCCGCGTGCGCGCAGGGCTGCCGCGACGGCGAGCCCGCCGGGTCCGCCGCCGATGACGTACACGGGACGATCCTGCGTGAGCGTAAGCGGAGGCATCGAGTCGGCCATGACTGGAGAGTAACCGCGCGATTACTTGATGGGTGACGGTCAAGTCCGAAACCGGTTGCGAATAGATCACGGGGGATGCGGGGTGCGGGATGCAGGATGCGCGTCTCTTGCGCTGCCGCCGCTCCGCACGCTGAACTGACGTAGCGTCAGAAGTGACCCGGGCTCGCGGCAGGCCCCACCGGCCGTCCGCCGCCAGCGAGACGCGAGGGGACGTGGGGGTATGTGCGCACGGAGCACTGAGCGCACTGTGGCGTCTTTGTTCTTGAGGCGTGGCGCACAGTGATGGCGAGTACGTACATACCCCCGCGGCCCCGCACCCACAGACGGACCCAAGGCGCTGGCACCAGCCCCGCCCGACCCGTAGCCGACCCTCTCTCCTGATCGGAGTCCCACGTGAGTACGGACCAGCGTGCCGAGCCCCGTTTCGACCTTCCCGAGGTCGATGCCTTCACCCGGACCTACTGGGACGCGGCCGCCGAGGGGCGGTTGTTGATACGCCGCTGCGGGGCGTGCGGAGCGGCGCATCACTATCCGCGGGAGTTCTGTCCGCGCTGCTGGAGCGAGGACGTCACCTGGGAGCGGGCGAGCGGGCGGGGCACGCTCTATACCTGGTCCGTCGTGCACCGGAACGACCTGCCGCCGTTCGGCAGCCGCGTCCCGTACGTCGCCGCCGTCGTCGACCTCGCGGAAGGGCCCCGCATGATGACGGAGATCGTCGAGTGCGAGGAGGGGGCGGTGTTGCGGGTCGGTATGGCGGTGGAGGTGACCTTCCGGGAGGCGGCGGAGGGGGTGGCGGTGGCGGTGTTCCGGCCGGGGCGCGTCGAAGGGTGAGCCGCACCCCGCCTCCCAGGAGCGGAGGCCGAACGCGGAGGCCGAACGCGGAGGTGAAAAAGGGGAGGCAGTCGGCCCGGCCCCCGAGGGAACATGGGCCATGTCTCCAGAAACCCCGGCCGATTCCGCGCCCTCTGTGACCCCTGCGCCCTCCGCGCCCCCATCTCCCACCCCCGGCTGGCAATTGACCACCGATCTCGACGGGTTCCTGACCCGGAGCGAGGCGTATCTGCGGTCCGAGCCGGCCCTGCACACCGTCCTGCTCACCGTCACCGACACGCTCCGCGCGCGGGGACTTCAGGCTTACGGGGAGGGCGCGCCCCTCTTCGGTACGTACACCGGCGCCTCCGGTGCCGTCCTCGGTGCCTTCGTGCGGACCCCGCCGCATCGCGTGTCCGTCAGCCCGATCGCCCCGCTCGGCGCCGAGGCCGTCGACGCGCTCGCCCGGCAGCTCGCCGACGTCAGCCCGGACCTGCCCGGAGTCGGCGCCGACCAGGCCACCGCCGAAGCCTTCGCCCACGCCTGGGAGAAGCACACCGGCGCCAAGGCGACCCTCGACACCAGCCAGCGCCTGTACCGGCTCGGTGAGCTCACGCCGCCCGAGCCCGCCCCGGCCGGCCGCGCCCGCGTCGCCGGAGAGGCGGACCGGGAGCTGCTTGTGCGCTGGTGCAGGGAGTTCGGCGAGGCCGTCGGGGAGTCGACCTCGATGAACGCCGGTGACTGGGCGGACACCCGTATCGCGTACGGCGGCGTCACCCTCTGGGAGACCCCCGACGGCACCCCCCTCGCGATGGCCGGTGCCACCCGCCTCATCGCGGGCCAGGTCCGCGTCGCCCCGGTCTACACCCCCGCCGACCTGCGCGGCCGGGGCTACGGAGGCGCCGCCACCGTCGCCGTCACCCGCGCCGCCCTCGACGCGGGCGCGGCGGAGGTCCTGCTCTTCACGGACCTGGCCAACCCGACGAGCAACGGCCTCTACCAGCGCATCGGGTACCGGCCGGTGGGCGACTTCGCGCAGTACGACTTCGCCCGCTGACCGACCGTCACGGCCAGAGGAGCTCCCTGGTCCAGCCGTTGTCGCCCTCCGCCTGCCGCCGGTAGCGCAGCCGTACGTGGCGGCGCCTCGCGTCCCCCTGGAAGTACTCCACCTCCAGCGGGTCCAGGACGTACAGCGTCCACGTCGGGGCGTCCGCGTCCGGCTCCGCCCGCGCGCGCTCCCAGGCGGCCTCGGACGACCGGGCCAACTCCTCGGAGGAGGGCAGGATCTCGCTCTGCCGGCCCACCAGCGCCGCCGCGAGCGCGCCGGTCGACCGGGCGTGCAGGTCGGCGGTGCTCTCGGCGTGCGGGGCCGTGGTGACCCGGCCCCTGACGCGGATCTGCCGGCCCTGCGCCGCCCAGTAGAAGTGCAGGGCGGCCTCGGGAAGGGCCGCGAGCTGGCGGCCCTTCGTGCTGCTCGCGTGCGAGGCGAAGTGCCAGCCGAGCTCGTCGGCGTCGTGCAGCATCACGGTCCGCACGTCGGGGCCGCCGTCCTCCGCCACCGTCGCGAGCTGCATCGTGTGCGGCTCGGGCTGCCCGGCGTCCACCGCCTCCGCGAACCACGTGTGGAAGAGGGGCAGCGGTGCGGCGGGGGCGCGCGCCGGGTCGAAGGCGGGGAGTTCTACGTCCCAGACCTTCTGGGCCCGGAGCAGCGTACGGAAGGTCTCCTGCGGAACGGGTGATGTCATGCGTCGATTGTGACCTCCCGCCCCTCCCGGCCCGCCCCTATCGCCCCGCCGCTCCCGTCACTCCGGTTCTCCGACGAGCTGGGCCATCAGGACGCCGTGCAGCAGCTCCCCGTCCACGAACACCCCCTCCCGGGGCGCCCCGCACCGCCAGCTCAGCGGATACGTGTTGCCGTACGCGGCCGGGACGCCGACGTACTGGTCCCGTGCGGCGGGCCCGAGACACGTGGCGCCCGGCGGCCAGTCGAAGTTCTTGCTGGTCCCCGGCGCGAGCAGGAAGTAGTTCCAGCGGCCACCGGACACCTCGCGGATGACGGGCCCGGGGTCGCCCTCCGTGAGCGTGGCGAGGTGGTGCAGGACGGCCTCGCCGCGCACGCCCCTGACCCGGATCGCGTCAAAGTGCACCCCGGTGAGGCGAAGTTGGTGGCCGTGGGCGGGTACCCAATCGGGGGTGAGTTCGCTCGTCATGACTACGAGGGTCGGGGTGACTGCGTAGCGTTACCAGAGGCGCAGGGGACACATCGACAGGGCGTGGAGAGGGCGGTGGCGTTGTGGTGATGAGTGAGAAGACGACGACCGAGCGGGCGGAGACGGCCGTCCCGTCCCCGGCGCGGCGCCTCGTGGGCGGCCTGCTGCGGAACTTCCGGGAGCGGTCAGGGATGTCCCGTAAGGACGTGGCCGGTCGGCTGCTCGTCTCGGAGTCCCTCGCGGGGGCGTACGAGCGGGCAGAGCGCATCCCCACGTCCAGCTACCTGGAGGACGCGGACACGGTGCTGGACGCGCGGGGCGCGCTGAAGTCGTGCATCCCGCTGATGGAGGAGGAGAAGTACCCGCCCACGTTTGTGGGCTGGGTGCGGCAGGAGAAGACGGCGGCAAGCATCAGCGCGTACGAGACCATGGCCTTTCCGGGGCTGATGCAGACAGAGGACTACATGCGCGCCCTGTACGAGGAGCGGGTGCCGCAGCTCACGGAGGACCGGATCGAGAAGGACGTGACAGGTCGCCTGGAGCGGCAGGCGGTGCTGACTCGCAAGCCGCCGCCGATGATCGGGTATGTGATCGAGGAGTCGGTGCTCAAGCGTCCGATCGGCGGCCGCGAGGTGCTTCGGAAGCAGATGCTTCACGTGCTGGAGTGTGTGCGTGCAATGCACCATCTGAGGGTGCAGGTCATGCCGACGGAGACGCGCGAGCATGCGGGGCTGCAAGGGGCAACCTATCTGCTGAGCACTGCCGAAGGCCGTAACTTCGCCTACGACGACGGCCAGATCGGCGGTAGATTGATCTCGAAGCCACAAGAGGTCAATCAACTCATCGACCGCTTCGGCGCCTTGCGGGCACAGGCGCTTACGCCCCGGGCATCCGCGGAACTGATCGAGAGAATGGCGGGACAGCTATGAACGCCGAGCTGGCGTGGTTCAAGAGCAGCTACAGCGGCAATGAAGGCACCAATTGCGTCGAAGCCGCCTACACCTGGCGCAAGTCGAGCTACAGCAGTAACGAAGGCGGCGTGTGCGTAGAGGTAGCCACCTGCCCCCACGCCATCCACATCCGCGACTCCAAGACCGCACACGAGGGCGGGCCCACCTTCACGGTCACGCCCACCGCGTGGACCGCGTTCCTCAAGTCAGCGCCCCAGTACCAGCGTCCCTGACGAGCAGAACCACCCGCCCGTCCCCGACGCCACCGCCAGCTCCGGCAGGCCGCCGTCGGGGCGGCGGACCTGCCCGTCGCCCGCCTGCCCCCGGAGCTGGCGTACCGCCTCCACCAGCAGGAACAGGCCCCGCATGCCCGGGTGCTGGGCGGAGAGCCCGCCGCCGTCCGTGTTGGTCGGCAGCGTGCCACCCCGCAGCAGGCGGCCCTTCTCCACGAAGGGACCCCCCTCGCCCTTCGCGCAGAAGCCGAGGTCTTCCAGCGTCACCAGGGTCATGTACGTGAAGGCGTCGTAGATCTCGGCCACATCGATCTCGTCCGGCGTGACCCCGGCCCGTTCGAAGGCGAGGCGGCCGCTGACCGCCGCCGGGGAGACCGTGAAGTCGTCCCACTCGGACATCGTCGTGTGGGAGACGTGTTCGCCCGCGCCGAGCACCCACACCGGGGCGGTCGCGCAGTCCCGTACGTACTCCTCGGCCACGAGCAGCACCGCCGCGCCGCCGTCGGAGCGGATGCAGCAGTGCAGCTTGGTGAACGGGTCGGCGATCATCGGGCCGTCCAGCACCTCGTCGACCGTGATCGGGTCGCGGAACATCGCGTCCGGGTTGGTGGATGCATTAGCCCGGGCCTGGACGGCGACCGAGGCGAGCTGTTCCAGCGTCGTGCCGTACTCGTGCATGTGGCGGCGGGCGGCCATCGCGTACTTGGCGATCAGGGTGTGCCCGTACGGGACCTCGAACTGGAGCGGGCCCCGCGCGCCGAACGACAGGTTGGACGTACGCCGCTTGGCCTTGATGTCGGCGCGGGCCGTCGAGCCGTAGACGAGGAGCACGGCGTTGGCCCGCCCCGCCGCTATCGCGTCCGTCGCGTGCGCGGCCATGACTTCCCAGGTGGCGCCGCCGACGGACGTCGAGTCGAGCCAGCGGGGCTTGAGGCCCAGGTACTCGGCGACCTCCGCCGGGGCCAGCGTGCCGAGGCCCGCCGACGCGATGCCGTCGACGACGTCGCGGCCGAGGCCGGAGTCGGCGAGCGCTCGGCGGGCGGCCTGGGCGTGCAGGGCGTAGGGCGTCGCCTCGTCGACCCGGCCGCAGTCCGAGAGGGCGACACCGACGACGGCGACCTTGCGGCCGGATGCGGAGCCTGAACGGGTGGCAGCAGACATGAATCTGACGGTACATCAGATACGCGTACGGGGAAGGGCTCTGCTTCGCCGCCCACACCCTGTGCATATCGACGCCCCCGCCCTAACATGACGGCCCGTCAGTTCTAGGGCCGGGTCGCCGTAGCCCCGCGCCCGGGGGAGGAGCCTGCCGATGGACGCCGCCTTCAGCGCGGAACAGGGCGAGATCCGCCGCACCCTTCGCGAGGTCATCACCAAGCGGTGCGGTCCCGACGAGGTCAAGGCGGCGGTGCGCACCCCGGCCGGCCACGACACCGGCCTGTGGACCGCCCTCGCCGAACAGCTCGGGCTGCCCGGCCTCGCGCTTCCCGAGGCGTACGGAGGGGTCGGCTGCACCTCCGCCGAGCTCGCCCTCGGCTGCGAGGAGCTGGGGCGCGCCCTCGCGCCCACACCCCTGTTCGCCACCGCCGTCCTCGCCGCCCCGCTGATCCTCGCGCTCGGCACCGACGAGCAGCGCGCCGAATCCCTTCCCCGCATCGCGGCCGGAGAGCTGACCGCCGCCCTCGCCGTCCCCGGCGCGGGGCTCGCCACGGCGCTCGGTCTCGTCGGCGACAACCGGGGCGACTGGGCGGGCGGCGGGCGTGCGGGCGGTGTGCAGGCGAGGCTCGCCGACGGGGTGTGGCGGCTGTACGGGCAGGCCGAGCAGGTCATCGACGGGCACAGCGCGGGGCTGCTCGTGGTCGCCGCGCACGCGGGGGGCTTCGCGCGGTCCCGCACGCTCCTCTTCCTCGTGCGCGAGGGGGCGCCCGGCATGGTGCGGACCCGGCAGACCGCGCTGGACGAGACCCGCACTCAGGCGTGCGTGGAACTCCGCGACGTGGAGGGCGAGTTGCTGGGCGCCGACGAGGCCGATGTGCCTGCCGCGCTCGGTGCGGTCGGGGACGTCGCCGCCACCGTCATCGCCGCCGAGGCCGTCGGCGCCGCGGATCGAGCCCTGGAACGTACCGTCGAATACGTACAGCAGCGCGAGCAGTTCGGGCGGGCGATCGGATCCTTCCAGGCGGTGAAGCACCGCCTCGCGGACGTGTACGTGCAGGTGCAGGCTGCGCGGTCGGCCGCCTATTACGCGGCGTGGGCGGCGGGCGCGGAGGCCGCAGGGTTCGGCGGGCAGGGCGCCGAACGGGCCGGCGGGCTCGCCCTCGCGCAGGCGCTCGACGCGCTGCGGACCGCCGCGTCCGAAGCGGTGCAGCTGCACGGCGGCATCGGCTTCACCTGGGAGCACGAGGCGCACCTGTACTTCAAGCGGGCGTCCAGCGACGAACTGCTCTTCGGCCCGGTCCACCGGCTGCGGGCCCGCGCGGCGGACCGCGCCGGGCTGTTCGAGCCCGCCGAAGTCGAGGAGGCAGTCTGATGCCGGCCGGGCTGCGGCTGGTGCAGAAGGTGTCGGCCACCCGGGCCTTCGCGAAGGTCGCGCCGCACTTCGTGCCCGCCATGGACCGGGCCGTGCACCGGCTGACCGGGGGAAAGGTGCTGCTCAGCGCGCGCATGCTGCCCGGGCTCATCCTGACCGCGCGGGGCGCGAAAAGCGGCATCGAGCGGCGGACGCCGCTGGCGTGCATGCCGGAGGAGGGCGGGGAGGGTGGCGAGAGCTGGGTGCTGGTCGGGTCCAACTTCGGGCGCCCCGGGCATCCCGCGTGGACCGCCAATCTGCTGGCCAACCCCGATGCCGAGGTGAACTGGCGGGGCGCCGACATGCCCGTGCGGGCGCGGCTGCTCACGGGGGAGGAGCGGGCGGCGGCTTGGGAGGCGGCGCTGCGGTTCTGGCCGCCGTATGCCGCGTACCAGGCCCGGGTGGAGCGGGAGATACGGCTGTTCCGTCTGGTGCCGGTCCCGGCGCCTGGTGCCCGTCCCGACCACAACGGCGGACCACCGAGGTGATCCGCCGTCGGGCTGACAGGACCGGGCAGGGAGCTCGGGGCGGGGGCCCGTCGCTCTCTCTTTGGGCTACTTCGTCGGCTTTTTACCGGTGACGCCCAGATGTACCAACATCGCCAGGTTCGGCTTCAGTTCGGTCTGCTTGACGCCCCAGGTCTGGAAGCCCCGCTGGTGGGAGGCGACCGCCGCGAGCATCGCGACCAGGGAGCCCGCCATGGCGGCCGGGCTGACGTCCTTGTCGACCTTGCCCTTGGCCTGGAGCTCCTTGACGGTGTCCGTAAGGGAGTTGTTGACCGAGTTGAGGATCTTCATCCTGATTTTGTAGAAGCGCTTGTCGCCCTCGGCGGCGCCCAGATCGACGACCCGGAGGATCGCGTCGTTCTTGCGCCAGAAGTCGAGGAAGCCCTCGACAAGGTCCTGGGAGGTCTGCCAGCCGGCCTTGCCGACCCAGGAGCGCCCGTCGAGCAGCTGGGTCAACTCGGCGCCCTCGGCGGCCATTTGCTCCGCGATCTCCAGGACAGCGCCCTCGACATCGGGGAAGTACTGGTAGAAGGTCGCGGGTGAAGTTCCCGCCTTCCGGGCGACGTCGATGACTTTGACGTCCCGGTAGGGCGAGGAGCTGAGCATCTCGCTGAGGCAGTCGAGCAGCTTCTGACGCGTCGCCTGACCGCGCCGGCCGGCCACGCGGCCGTCGACGGTACGTACCTGTCCTGTCATGCCGTCAGCTTACCGAGGGGTGATCGGAGCGCGATTCGGCCGAGTGCAAATGGGGTTGGGGCGCGGAAGCACGGCGCGGGGCGCACCTCGGCGCCCGGCCGGAGGGCTCCCGTGGGAATTGGCCATACGTTCGAATCTTTGCGCTGCGGGGACCGGGACGGGCGGCTAGCTTGGCTGGTATGGACTACGAGGGCGTGCCCTGCTGGGTCGACGCGATGCTCCCCGACGTCGAGGGCGGCAAGCGGTTCTACGGTGAGCTCTTCGGGTGGACTTTCGACCAGGGAGCCGGGCCGGAGGGCCAGGGGGCCCGGCCGGAGCGCGGGCGCCATGCCCAGGCGTACAGCGACGGTCTGCCCGTCGCCGCGCTCGCCCCCAAGGCCGACGGCCGCATGCCCACCGTATGGACGGTGTATCTGGCCACCCCCGACGCGGCCGCCCTGGCCGAACGCGTCAGGGACGCGGGCGGCTCCGTGATCACCGAGCCCAGGCCGGTCGGGCCCGCCGGGACCATGGCGCTCGTCGCCGACCCCGAGGGCGCCGTCTTCGGCCTCTGGCAGCCCGGCACGCACCACGGCTTCGGCAAGCAGCAGCGGCCCGGGTCGTACTGCTGGGCCGAGGTGTACTCGCGGAACAAGGACCTGGTCGACCCGTTCTACGAGCGCGTCTTCGGATACGGCGGCTTCGACCTCGACCTCGACGGCGAGGACTTCCGCACCTGGTCGCCCGCGGGCGCCGCACCCGGCCCCGACACGGCGATCGGCGGCCGCAGCCTGATCCCGGCCGCCACGGACCCGGCCGCCCGGCTGCGCATCCCCGACGAGATGCCCGCCCACTTCCTCGTGTACTTCAACGTCGACGACGCCGACGCGACGGCCGCCGCGGTGACCCGCCTCGGCGGCCGCGTCCAGGCACCGCCGCACGACACCCCGTACGGGCGGATCGCGGTCTTCACGGACAACCAAGGAGCCACCTTCGCGGTCCTCCAGGACTGAGACAGGACGTCAGAGACGTCAGACAGGACTGAGAAACCGCTCGAAACCGCTCGCCGGACCAGGCCACACGGCATTTTGTCCGGAGACACCCCGATCCCGCCCCGGGTTCGCCACCGCCGCCCCGGACAGGAAGAATCAGGGTGCGTGCCGCCGTAGCGGCTCGGGTGGTGAGACGCTGCACGGGGCTGTCTTCTTCGGCGGTCCCGTACGGGGAGGTGGCAGGGCAAGTGGTGGATCAGCTGACGCAGCACGATCCGAGGCGGATCGGCCCGTTCGAGGTCCTCGGCAGGCTGGGCGCCGGTGGCATGGGCCTGGTCTATCTCGCGCGCTCCGCGTCGGGACGGCGCGTGGCGATCAAGACGGTGCGGACCGAGCTCGCCGAGGACCAGCTGTTCCGTGTCCGCTTCACGCGCGAGGTCGAGGCGGCCCGCGCCGTGTCCGGTTTCTATACGGCGGCCGTGGTGGACGCCGATCCGCGGGCCGCCGTGCCCTGGCTCGCCACCGCGTACGTCCCCGCGCCCTCCCTCGAAGAAATAGTGAACGAACACGGGCCGCTGCCCACCCAGGCGGTGCGCTGGCTGGCGGCGGGCGTGGCCGAGGCCCTGGAGTCCATCCACGGCGCGGGCCTCGTCCACCGTGACCTCAAGCCGTCGAACGTCCTCGTCGTCGAGGACGGCCCGCGCGTCATCGACTTCGGCATCGCGTCCGGCGTCTCCAACACGCGGCTCACCATGACCAACGTCGCCGTGGGCACCCCCGCCTACATGTCGCCCGAGCAGGCCAAGGACTCCCGCAGCGTGACCGGCGCCAGCGACGTCTTCTCGCTCGGCTCGACCCTCGTCTTCGCCGCCACCGGCCACGCCCCCTTCCACGGCGCCAACCCCGTCGAGACCGTCTTCATGCTGCTCAGGGAAGGCCCGGACCTCGAAGGGCTGCCGAGCGACCTGCGGCCCCTCATCGAGTCCTGCATGCAGATGGAGGCCGCGCTCCGGCCCAGCCCCGCCGACCTCCAGGCACAGCTCGCCCCGCACCTCTTCGCCTCCGAGAGCGCCGACAACGACGACAGCGGTACGGCGTCCGCGTGGCTGCCGGAGCGCGCCGTCGCGCTCATCGAGGCCCGCCGCGGCGGTCGGCCGCCCGCCCGGGTCCCCGCCTCCGCCGGGCGCAGTGCGGGACGGGCCGCCGCCCCCGCCATGTCCGCCGCTCCCGCCGCGCCCGTGACGGCCCCGCCGCCCCCGCAGCAGCCGCCGCCCGCGCCGCCGGCCAGGTCGCCCTTCGGCGGCAGCCCCGACTCCGGGCCCGTGCGGCTCGCCGGGGCGAAGGTGCCGATCGGTCCGGGACCGCGGGTGGCCGGTGCCCGCCCGGCCGTCGCGCCGGGCGCCGCTGCGCTCGCCGCCTCCTGGTCACGGTCCGCGGGCCACCGGGCCCCGGGCAACGGCGCGGAACCGGCGCCCGCGGTACCGGCGCCCGCCCCGGCGCCGGACGCCTCCTCGACGTGGCGGCCGTGGCGCTTCCGGATGTCCAACGACGTCTGGGGCACGCCCGCCGTCGCCGGGAACCTCGTCTACGTGACGTCCTTCGAAGTCCACGCGCTGGACGTCGCCACGGGCCGCCGCAGCTTCAAGACGCGGGACGTCGCCTGGTCCATGGCGGTCGCCGACGGCCGCGTACACGCCTCCGACGGCCCCACGCTCTACGCCCTCGACGGCGCCGACGGCTCCGACCTGTGGCGGCTGCCGACCGACGCCTGGGTGTACTCCCTCCAGGCCGACCGCGGCACGGTCGTCACCGGCACGCGCGGCGGCGGCGTCCAGGCGTGGGAGGCGGCCAACGGCGAGAAGCTCTGGGAGATCACCGGCGCGCAGACCGACTTCGAGACGCCCGAGGCCGGGCCGCTCGTCCTCGACGGCACCGTGTACGTGTGGAAGGACGCCAGGCTGCGGGCGCTGGAGGCACGGACCGGTGAGGAACGCTGGTCGTACCCCGTCGGCGACGCGGCCTCCTGCGGCGGCGTGCCGGTGCGGCTCGCCCAGGGGCAGGACGGGTACGTGTACGTGGCCGCGGGCACCCGCGTCCTCGCCATCGACGTGGCGAGCGGGCACGTCCGCTGGCACTTCGAGGCGCCCGCCGCCTTCCTCTGCCCGCCCGCCTTCGCCCCGGGGCCCGCCGTCACGGGCGGCGGCGTGTACCTCGCCGACTACCTCGGGACGGTGTACGCCCTCGACGCGACCGACGGCCGCGACCGCTGGCGCATCGCCACGGAGTCCCGCTCCTCCATCGAGCCCGTGCTCGTCGCGGACGGCCACGTCCACGTGGGCAGCGGCAAGGGGCTCTACACCCTGGACGCCGTCACCGGCACGCCCAAGTGGCGCTTCCAGGCGGGCGGCGAGGTCGTGGGCGCACCCGTCGTCGCCGACCGCCGCATCCACTTCGGCTCCACGGACCACCTGCTCTACACCCTGAAGGCGGACGACGGCCGCCTTCGCTGGAAGCTGGCCACGGGCGGCGAGATCACCGGCGCGCCCGTGGTGCGGGACGGCGTGGTCTACGCGTGCAGCAAGGACCGGTGCGTGTACGCGCTGGACGCGGAGCGGGGGACGGGGACGTCGCCGAGGACTTAGCGGTGGGGGCGGTCCGGCGGGTCGTGCGGGTCCGGCGGGTTGTGCGGGTTCTGCCAGGGGGGTGGGGGCGCGTCCGGCGGGTAAGTCGGGATCGGTTCTGTCGGGTACGGGTCCGGCGGGGGGTACGGGTCCGCCGGGTAGTTGGGGTCGCCGTACAGGTCCCCGTAGGTGGAGGGCTCCGTGGGTGCCGGTGCCGGTGCCGGAGCGGCCGGGACCGCGTCCTGGTCCGTCGCTCTGCGACGCCCGCGCCCGCGTCTGCGGCGCCGCCCCGCCATGAGTGCCGCCGCCAGCAGCAGCACCACACCGCCGCCCAGGCCGAGCAGGACGCCGAGGCCGAGGCCCGAGCCGTCACCCGCGACGGCCAGACTGCCCTCCGCCTGGCCCTGCCGGACCATCCACAGCACCGTGAAGCCGAGCACGACCACGCCCGCCAGCGCCACGAGGAGCCGCGACCTCAGCAAGAGACCGATCAGCGTGAGCAGTGCCGCGAAGGCGACCGGCAGGAAGAGGGAGCCGAAGAGCTCGGCCTTCGCGTCGGTGACCCCGCCGGAGAACAGCTCACCGATGCGGAAGTCACGTCCGGGACGGCCGTCGTACCAGGCTCGGAAGGGGCTCCATACGGCGGCCGTCGCTCCGGCGAGAGCGAGGATCGACCCGAGGACGTTGCGGACCATGAACGGGCCTCCTCCATGCGTGCGACTCGCTGTGCGCATCCGTACGCGTCTCTCAAGATCGACGCTACGCCGAGTGCGTGACGCCCGCCACGTGACGGGACGCGTGCCGTTCAGACCCTCGGGCCCTCCCCGCTACCGCGTACGGAAGTCGCCGCCCCGCCGTGGCCGCTCCGCGAACAGCTTCGCCTGGCGGTCCGGCGGCAGGTTCCCCAGGGCGATCAGGTGGGGTGCGTGCGCCAGCGCCTGCGCGCGGGCCGCCTCCTTCGCCGACCAGACCGCCCGCACGGTGCCCTGCACCGCCTCCGTGGGGTAGGAGGCGATGGTCTCGGCGGCGCGGACCGC
Source organism: Streptomyces sp. NPDC039480 (assembly GCF_055597165.1). Lineage (NCBI taxonomy): Bacteria > Bacillati > Actinomycetota > Actinomycetes > Kitasatosporales > Streptomycetaceae > Streptomyces > Streptomyces sp. NPDC039480. The sequence continues at coordinate 326,377 of NZ_JBVITX010000007.1, forward strand.
CGCGGCCAATGAGGTGCCGGGTGGCGTCAGCTCGGAGACCAGGCCGGTCTCGTACGCCCGCCGCGCGGAGATCCTTTCCGCCGTGCCCATCAGCGCCATCCTCGCCACCTCGCCGAACGGCATGCGCTGCGCCAGGTGGATCGTCTCGTACGCGCTGACCATGCCGTACGTGGTGTGCGGGTCGAAGAACGTGGCGTGCTCGTCGGCCACGACGAACTCCGCCTCGCCGATGAGGTAGAAGGCGCCGCCGCACGCCATTCCGTTGACCGCGGCGATCACCGGTTTCCACAGGTCGTTCGCCTTCGGGCCGATCGCGATCAGCGGGTCGTCGATCGTGTACGGGGAGCTGGGCTGGGGCACGTCCGCGTCCCGGTCGATACCGGTGCAGAAGGCCTTTTCTCCCGCGCCCGTCACGACGACCGCACGGACCGTGTCGTCGTACCGGAACCGCCGCCAGGTCGCGGCCAGTTCCTCCGCCGTCCGTACGTCGATGGCGTTGTGGCGCTCGGGGCGGTCCAGGGTCAGGACCGCCACGCCGGTGTCCTCGTCGACCGCCGTGCGCAGGGCGGCGGGGGACGTCACGGGCGCTCCAGGAGCCAGCGCGGGACGACGGTTCCGCCCACGTCCGCGAAGACGACCTGCACCTTCGCGCCGATGCGCAGCCGGTCCGGGGGGACGGAGTCCAGCTCGCCGTCGGGAGCCGCGACGAGGTTGCCGACGAGACGGATGCGGGGGGCGTCGGCCAGCTCGACGATGATCGCGTTGTAGGGGGCGTGTGCGGCGTAGGCGGGGAGGAGGGGCGGGTGGGGGAAGACGTACGACCAGATGCGGGCGCGGCCGCTCATGCGGCGCCAGTCGCTTTCGAAGGACTGGCAGTGGGGGCAGCAGGGTCTGGGCGGGAACCTGAGCTCACCGCAGGCGGTGCAGGACTGTATGCGGAGTTCGCCTCGGGCGGCGTAAGCCCAGAAGGGGGCGCCGTCGTCGTCCGTGGTGGGTGTGAGGAGGGGGTCGGGGGTCGCGTCTGCCATGTGCTGTCCCTTTGCCGGGTGCGGGTTTGTTTTTTGGTTGCTCGCGCAGTTCCCCGCGCCCCTGAACGGCCCCTGCGGGGCCGTCAGGGACTATGCGGACCGCAGTAGCAGTGCTGAGGTGGGGACCCCTTCCCCTGCCGTCACCAGGCACGTCGTCGCGTTCGGGACCTGGGCCGTGGATGTGCCCCGCAGTTGCTTCACGCCCTCGTTGATGAGGTTGAAGCCGTGGACGTACGCCTCGCTGAGGCCGCCGCCGCCCGTGTTGATGGGGAGTCGTCCGCCGCTCTCCAGCGCGCCGCCCTCCGTGAAGGCGCCGCCCTCGCCGCGGCCGCAGAAGCCGTAGCCCTCCAGGGAGAGCGGGATGAGCGGGGTGAACGCGTCGTAGATCTGCGCCACGTCGACGTCCTGCGGTCCGAAGTCGGCCTGTTTCCACAGGTGTCGGGCCGCCGTCCAGGCCGGGCCGGAGAGCGGGTCGTCGTTCCAGTAGTTGACCATGCCGTGGTGCTGGGATGGCAGGCCCTGGGCGACGGAGTGGACGTACACCGGCTTGCGGCGGCAGTCGCGCGCCCGCTCGGCGGAGACGATGACGCAGGCCAGCGCACCGTCCGTCTCAAGGCAGTTGTCGAAGAGGCAGAGCGGCTCGCTGATCCAGCGCGAGGTCATATACATGTCGCGGGTCAGCGGGCGCTCGTACATCATCGCGGCCGGGTTCTGGTTGGCGCGGTTGCGGCAGGCGAGGGCGACGTTGAAGAGGTGGTCGCGGGTCGCGCCGTACTCGTGCATGTAGCGGCGCGCGAGCATCGCTATCTCGTCGGCCGGGCGGAGGAGGCCGAAGGGGCGCGTCCACTGGGCGGGGGTGGGGAGTTGGACTGTGGTGTTCTTCCAGGGGCGCGGGCCGCTGCCGCGCTTGCGGGAGCGCCAGGCGACGCCGACGCTCGCCTGGCCGGTGGCGATGGCCGATGCGAGGTGGGCGACCGTGGCGCAGGAACCGCCGCCGCCGTAGCCGACCTTGCTGAAGAAGGTCACGTCGCCGGCGCCGATGGCCTTGGCGACTTCGACCTCGTCGGTCTCCTCCATCGTGTACGAGGCGAAGGCGTCTACCTCGGACGGGGCGATACCGGCGTCGTCGAGCGCGTCGACGATCGCCCGGCACGCCAACTGTTTCTCGCTGTCGAGGAGTTGCTTGGCGAACGGGGTCTGGCCGATCCCGACGATCGCAGTAGCGTCCTTGAGTGAAGCCATGGGCAACGGAACCTCCGCCTGTCGCGGGCGTGTCACGGCTGCTGACAGCGCGTCAGGCTACAGCTAATCTGACGGTTAGTCAGCTACTGGGTTCTCTGCGGGAGGGGCTTGCGATGCGCGGCGACCTGGAGTGGGGCAGCATCCCGGGACTGGTCCGGGCGGCCGCCGGACGGTACGGCGCGCGGGAGGCGGTCGTCGAGGGCCGCACCCGCGTCTCGTACGCGGAACTGGGCGAGCGCGTGGAGCACGCGGCGGCCGCCTGCATGGCCAACGGCGTCGAGCCGGGCGACCGCGTCGCCGTCTGGGCGCCCAACACCCTCGACTGGATCGTCTCCGCGCTCGGCGCGGTCTCGGCCGGCGCGGTCCTCGTCCCCCTCAACACCCGCTTCAAGGGCGCCGAGGCCGCGGACGTCCTGGCGCGCAGCCGCGCACGGCTCCTCTTCGTCACGGGCACGTTCCTCGGCACGTCGTACGTCGCCTCGCTGCGCCGCGCGGCGGCGGACGGGCCCGGGGACGGCCCGCTGCCCGGCCTGCCGCACCTGAAGGAGGTGGTCGTCCTCGCGGACGACGCCCCGGAGGACTTCCGCACCTGGAAGGACTTCCTGGCGAGCGGCGACCGGGTGCCCGGCGAGACGGTCCGCACCCGGGCGGCGTCCGTCGACGGCGCCGCGCCCTCGGACATCATCTTCACCTCGGGCACGACGGGCCGCCCCAAGGGCGCCGTCATCACCCACGCGCAGACCCTGCGCTGCTACGACGTGTGGAGCGACCTCGCCGGGCTGCGCGAGGGCGACCGCTATCTGATCGTGAACCCGTTCTTCCACACCTTCGGCTACAAGGCCGGGATCATCGCCTGCCTGATGCGGGGCGCGACGATGATCCCGCAGCCGGTCTTCAACGTGGACACGGTCCTCGCCAACGTCGCCGCCGAACGCATCTCGGTCCTGCCGGGCCCGCCCACCCTGCACCAGTCGCTCCTCGACCACCCCTCGCGCGACCAGCACGACCTGTCCGCGCTGCGGCTCGTCGTGACGGGCGCGGCGGTGGTGCCGCTGCGGCTGGTGGAGCGGCTGCGCACGGAGCTCCACATCGCCACCGTCCTGACCGCGTACGGGCTTTCGGAGGCGAGCGGCATCGTCACGATGTGCCGCCGCGGCGACCCGGCCGACGTCATCGCGGCGACGTCGGGCCGGGCCATCCCCGACACGGAGGTGCGGGTGGTGAACCCCGCCGGGGCACCGCTGCCGCCCGGCCGGCCCGGCGAGATCCTGGTGCGCGGCCACCACGTCATGCGGGGCTACTTCGAGGACCCCGCCGGCACCGAACAGTGCCTGACGCCCGACGGCTGGCTGCGGACCGGCGACGTGGGCGTCCTCGACGAGGAGGGCAACCTCCGCATCACGGACCGCATCAAGGACATGTTCATCGTCGGCGGCTTCAACGCCTACCCCGCCGAGATAGAGCAACTCCTCGGCGTGCACCCGGAGGTGGCGGACGTCGCCGTGATCGGCGTGCCCGATCCGCGGCTCGGCGAGGTCGGCAAGGCGTACGTGGTGCGGCGCCCGGGGGCCGTCGTGACGGCGGACGACCTGATCGCGTGGGCGCGCCGGGAGATGGCCAACTACAAGGTGCCGAGAGCCGTCGAGTTCGTGGCGGAACTGCCGCGGAACGCGAGCGGGAAGGTGGTCAAGGGGGAGCTGCGGGGCGGCACTGCCGCTGCTACTCGGCGCCGGCCGCGATGAGGGCGGCCCGCTCGGCCTCGCCGCACTCCACGCAGAACTCGTTGCCCTCCGGGTCGGTGAGGGTGACCCAGCCGCGGCCGCTGGGCCGCCGGTGGTCCTCGTAGAGCTTCGCGCCGAGCGCGAGCAGCCGCTCGACCTCCTCGTCGCGGGTCCGGTCCTGCGGCTGGAGGTCGACGTGCAGCCGGTTCTTCAGGGTCTTGGTGTCCGGCACGGTCACGAAGAGCAGCGTGGCCCCGGCCGACTCGACCAGTGCCTCCGGGTCACCGGGGGAGTCGTCGTCGGAAACCTTGCCACCGAGGACCTCGGCCCAGAAGGTGGCCTGGCGGTAGGCGTCGTGGGAGTCGAACGTGAGGTGGCGCACATGAGATGTCATGGGCGGCACTCTCCGCTGTGGGGGCGGGAGTTGTCCACGGAAATTAGCCCGGCGCGGGCGGTCAGTGCCCGGACGGCGGCTCGAAACAGCCGGTCTCCATGAAGCGCCCGCTCGTCCTGACCTCGAAGTCCGACTTCTGGACGAAGGCGGTGACGCAGGCGTCGTCGCCTACATAGAGCCCGATCACGGCACCTTCGGGCGTGACGTGGTCCCCTTCCTCGTACCGCGAGTTCATGGCCTGCACGTCGAGCTGCCCGCCGATCAACTCGCCCTTCTCGGTCGTCTTCCGGACCTCGTACCCGAGCTCGCCGGTGAGCGCGGTGCGCACGCTGTCCGGGTCCCACTTCCGCGCCTCCCACAGCCGCTTCAGGACGGGCCGGACGCGGGCGGCCTCGACGCGGGCGGCCTCCGCGGAGTCCACGGACATCTCACCGGGGCGGCGGTAGGCGTTGTTCTCACCGTTGTGGGGCGCGCCGTCGACGACTCCGGGCTCTACGTAGGGGGAGGCGCCGGGGGCTTCCGAGGGCGTGGGGGACGGGGATGGCGTTGGCGTGCCGGCGGAGGGGGCCGCGGCGTCCGTGGCGGGCCGCTCGTCGCCGCAGGCGGTGAGGGCGAGGGCGGAGCCGAGGAGGAGCGCGCAGGCACCGAGGCGTCTTCGGCGGGTTCGGTACGTGGGGGTTCGGTACGTCGAGGTGACCATGCCCATGACTGTGCCACGGCAGCGTGGGCGACTGGGCCTCGACCGGGTATGCGGCTGGGCCGGGACCGGGTGAGCGGCTGGGCCGGGGCCGGGTGGGTGGCTCTGTCAGGATTGGTTGATGCACTCCGCACGACAGCTCCGCATCCTCTTTGTCACGGACCTTGCCTATCAGGCGAAAGGTCGCCGCTACTGCGACGAGGACATCTATCTCACCTCCCGCCTCCGGGAGGACTTCGACGTGGCTCTGTGCCATCCGCTGGACGCGGCGGCCCTGATGGAGACGGGGGCCTTCGACACCGTCGTGGTCCGCAACAGCGGGCCCGTCCTCCACTACGAGGCGCAGTGGGAGGACTTCAAGGAACGTGCAGGGCGTTGCGGTGCGCGGGTCTACAACCAGCTGAACGGCAAGGCCGACATGGTCGGCAAGCAGTATCTGCTCGACCTGACGGCGGGCGGCCACCCCGTGATCCCCACGGTTGACGACCCGGGGGAGCTCGACCGCCTCCCGGAGTCGGACACGTACGTGGTCAAGCCGAAGGCGGGCGCGGACTCCATAGGCCTGGAGTTCATGAGCCGGGACGAGGTCGCGAGGCTGCGGCCCGAGGCCGGCGTCCTGATCCAGCCGTGCGTCGACTTCACGTACGAGGTCTCGTTCTACTTCGTGGACGACGCCTTCCAGTACGCACTGCACGCGCCCGACCCCGCCAGGCGCTGGCACCTGGAGCGTTACGTCCCCACCGAGGCCGACCTGGCCTTCGCCCGCGGCTTCGTCGAGTGGAACGCCGTCGACCACGGCATCCAGCGGGTCGACGCGTGCAGGACCCGTGCCGGGGAGCTGCTGCTGGTCGAGCTGGAGGACCTCAACCCCTACCTCTCCCTGGACCTCCTGGACGAGGAGACGCGGGACGCGTTCGTGGCGGCACTGAAAAGGTCCCTGGCGGAGTGGGTCGATTGACGCAGCCCGTCTGGTGCCGCGTCCCGCCTTCCGTCCGGCCGCGGACAGGCCTAGCCTCACAAAGTAAGGAGAGTTCGCGGCAGCATGGCAGCGCGGCCGCCACTCCTCCCAGTCCCCGGACCCCGGACGCCGGAGCCGTGCCACCGATCTGAACGGCTCCGGTCCGCTGCCCTCGCGGCCTGCCCGACCGGGACGTTCTCCCGCACGCCCCGAAGCCGTGGGGCCAGGCGCGCGCCGACCCCGGAGGGGAGCCACGGCGTTGGCGCGCGCGGGGGGCCTAGTCCTGGGGCGTGACCGGTGCGTGGCTGTCACCCTGCGGGGTGACCGGAGCGTGGCTGTCGCTGAGCGGGGCGACCGGCGCGTGGCTGTCGGCCAGCGCGGGGCTCGCGGCGCCGCCTGCGGCAGCGGCCGCGATGGCCAGGGTGACGAGGACCTTCTTGGCGCGGATCATTCCAACTCCCTTGAGCAGTTCGACTTCTGGTGTGAAGAGACGCTATCGGCGTATGGCACAGCTGTTCGTCTTGTCTGATCGGTTCCCGCCGGGCCGTGGGCCTGAACCAGACACCGGACATGCGTCGGCCGCGACGGCTCCCCCTCCGCGCCGCCGCGGCCGATCGTTCCCCCGTCAGGAATGCAGCTTTAGGCGTCCTTGGGCGGGGTGGGCAGGTGGCTGTCACCCATGGTGGTGATGCCGTCCTTGGGCGGGGTGGGCAGGTGGCTGTCACCCATGGTGGTGATGCCGTCCTTGGGCGGAGCGGGCAGGTGGCTGTCCCCCTGCGTGGTGAGGTCCTGGTTCTTCTTCTTGTCGTCGCTCATGACTGACAACTCCCTGAAGTGACGGTCGCTGGGGCAGAACACCCGCTCGGCAACTCCCCCGAGGGTCGCCGAACGGGCGTTCCCAGGGCCGCTCACCCTATCTGTGGGGCCCACGCGACCCGTCTGCCCCCCGACGCGACGGATCGATGAACTAGAGAGTGACAGCCGCCCATAAACGTTCGATGAACGTCGCAGACGCTCAGGTCAGGCCGCTGCGACGGGGGACAGAAGGCCGCGCACCTCGTCGGCCTCGGGTGCTGCCGTCCGCTCGTGAATGGTGAGGGCCTCTCGCCAGCAGGCCCTTGCCCGGTCGGTCTGGCCGAGGCTCTGGAGGGACCTGCCGAGAATGGTCAGGACGTTGGCACGCATCCAGTCGCCGCCGATGCAACCCGTGGCGAGAGCCTGTTCCGCGTGCTGGGCGGCCTGTGCCGCTCGATGGGCGGCCAGCAGAGCCTCCGCCATGCGGAAGTGGGTGGTGCCCTCCCACAAGCGCTGGCGGCTCTCCCCGAACACGTGCAGAGCCTCGGTGAACTGCTCAAGAGCATCCGACTGGCGGCCGGCGTGGCTGAAGGCGATCCCGAGCGCGTACCGCGCGTTGGCGAGCCGAAACGTCAGGCCCAACTCGTCGTAGATCGCCATGCCTTGCTGGACCATCTCGATCGCGGCAGCGGTGCGCCCCGTGAAGACCAGGACGCGGGACAGGTTGCAGAGTGCGCTGGCCTCCCCCGCTCGGTTCCCGTCCGCGCGGAAGGCCGCGACGGCCTCGCGGAAGTACACCTCGCTGGCCGCGTGATGACTCCTGCAATAGGTCACGATGCCCTGCTCATTGGGGGCATTGCTCTTGGTCCAGGGGTCGTCGGACTCACGACCCAGCTCGGCCGCGCGGTCCGCCTCGGGCGCGGCCTCGTCGAACCGTCCGGTGTTCCCGCGGACCTGGCTGAGGGTGACCCGCGCGCGCCCCTCCGCGTGGGCGTCACCGAGCTCTTCCGCCGCGTCCCGAGCCGCGCACGTCGCCGACTCGTACCGCAACGAACTCGCCCCCGACTCCGCCAGATCCTTGGAAGCCAGCAGTAGGTCCACCGCGCGGCGGAGCGTGCTCGGGCCCAGGGACTGCTGGACGCAGGCCAGGATGCAGGCCGCCTCCGAGTGGAGCCAGTCCAGGGCCTTCGTGTCGTCCGTGAAGCCCTGGCCCGCGTGGTCCGTGGGCTCCAGGTGGTCCACCGTGCGGTCGCCGGGGCGTTCGATCGCGTAGACCCGGGCCGCCGAGGCGAGATAGAAGTCCAGGAGGCGGGAGAGCGCCGCGTCACGCTCGGTGGGCGGCTGCTCGTCGCGCTCGGCGCACGCACGCGCGTAGAGCCGTACGAGGTCGTGGTAGCGGTAGCGGCCGGGGGCCGCGGACTCCAGCAGGGAGGTGTCGACCAGGGACTCCAGGAGGTCTTCCGTTTCCTCCACCGGGAGGTCCAGGACCGCGGCGGCCGCCGCCAGGGAGAGGTCCGGGCCGTCCGCCAGGCCGAGGAGGCGGAACGCCCGGGCCTGGGCCGGCTCCAACTGGCCGTACCCCAGCTCGAACGTCGCCTTGACCGCGAGGTCCCCCGCCTGCAGCTCGTCCAGCCTGCGCCGCTCGTCCGCCAGCTTCGCCGCGAGCGTGGAGACCGTCCAGGTGCGGCGGGCCGCCAGGCGGGACGCCGCGATCCGGATGGCGAGCGGCAGGAAACCGCAGGCCGCCACCACGTCCAGGGCGGCCTCCCGCTCCGACGTCACCCGCTCCTCGCCGACGATGCGGGTGAAGAGGAGAAGCGCCTCCTCGGGGGACATCACGTCCAGGTCCACCAGGTGCGCGCCCGCCAGATCCACCATGCGGACGCGGCTCGTCACCAGCGCCGCGCAGCCCTCCATGCCGGGAAGCAGGGGCCTGACCTGCGCCGCGTCGCGGGCGTTGTCCAGCAGCACGAGGACGCGCCGGCCGTCGAGGACCGAGCGGTAGAGCGCCGCGCGCTCCTCCAGGGAGTCCGGTATCGCCGAGTCGGCCGTGCCGAGGGCGCGCAGGAAGGCGCCGAGGACCGTCTCCGGCTCGGCCGCCCGCGCGCCCGCCCCCTGGAGGTCCACGTACAGCTGGCCGTCGGGGAAGTGGGTGCGCGCGACGTGCGCGACGTGGACGGCCAGCGTCGTCTTGCCGACACCGCCGATGCCCGCCAGCGCCGACACCGCCATCACACGGCCCTCGGCGGTGGAGAGGATGTCGCTCAGCTCGTCCACGAAGGACGCGCGGCCCGTGAAGTCGGGGACCGTCGCCGGAAGCTGTGCCGGGCGTACCGCCGTCGTGATGGGTTCCTGGTCGGGGGCGGCGGGCTCGGCGAGGCCGGGGTCGGCCTGGAGGATGCGCTGCTGGAGCTCCTTGAGGCCCGGCCTCGGGTCCACGCCGAGTTCGTCGGCGAGGAGCCGGCGCGTGTCGGCGTAGACGGCGAGGGCCTCGGCCTGGCGTCCGCTGCGGTAGAGCGCGAGCATCAGCAGCTCGCGCAGCCGCTCGCGGAGCGGGTGCGCCGCCGTCAGCGCCGTCAGCTCCGACACCGCCTCGGCGTGGCAGCCCTGGTCCAGATCCATGTCGAGCCGGGTCTCGACGAGCTGCAGCCGCCACTCGTCGAGGCGGGTGCGCTGGGTGTCGGCGTACGGACCCGGGACGTTGGCCAGGGGTTCGCCGTCCCACAGGCCGAGCGCCTTGTTCACCAGCGTGCGCGCCTGGCAGAGGTCGCCGACGCTGCGGGCCTTCTCGGCCGCCGACCAGAGGTCTTCCGCCATGGCCAGGTCCAGCGCGCCGTCCGCGACCCGGACGGCATAGCCGCCGGCCTCGCTGACGAGCACGCCGGGAGGCAGCACCTTGCGGAGCCGGGACGCGTACGTACGTACCGCTGCCAGTGCCTGTGAGGGTGGCTCCTCGCCCCAGAGCGCGTCGATCAGTTCCGACGCCGTGGCCGTGCGGCCGTCCCGCAGCAGGAGGGCCGCGAGCAGCGCCCTCTGCTGGGGGGATCCGGTGTTGAGCTGTTCCGAGCCGTGCCACGCGCGCACCGGTCCGAGCACGCTGAAGCGCGACGTCCGGACCTCGGGGGGGTGCCCCTCGGTCCGCTCCTCGGGGGTGTTCCCCGAGGCCGGACGCCGCTGCTCCGGTACTCGCGGTACATCGACCATCGCTCCCCCTGCCGCCCTGCCGTTCCCAATCATGCCGGTCGCGGGTCTGCCCGCCCGCGGTGGTACGTATGCCTGCGGTCCTGTAGTCCTACGGTGTTGCAGCCCTGTGGTCCTTCGGTGCTGCCCGGCCCGTCGGGCCCGGTTCCTGCTCCCCGCCAGTTTGCCTTGTCCATGCCGGATGCGTCAGCCGTGGGAGACGGCTCTCACAGGGTCCTCGCACGACATTCCGCATCGCTTTCCCGCCACGGGCCGCGGCATGCCCTCGTGGTCGCCGCCGCGACCCCCCGAGCGGTCACCCTCGCACGACTAGCTGACGGGTCGTCAGATCGGCGCTACCGTGGCTCTCATGGAGACCATGGAGAGCTCGGAGACCGCCCCGGCGACCTTCCCGAAGATCATTTCGGTGGACGACCACACGGTCGAACCCCCCGACGTCTGGCGGGACCGGCTCCCGGCCAAGTACCGGGACCGCGGCCCCAGGATCGTCCGCGCACCCCTGAGGGAAATGTCCTTCCTGGGCGGGAAGTTCGCCCCCGTCATGGGGGAGAAAGGGGAGGAAGGGCCCATCGGGGACTGGTGGATCTATGAGGATCTGCACCGCCCCCTCACCCGCCTCGACACCGCGGTGGGCTACGCCAGGGACGAGATCCGGCTCGAGGTCATCACCTACGAGCAGATGCGTCCCGGCTCCTTCTCCGTCCCCGACCGGCTCGCCGACATGGACGTCAACCACGTCCAGTCCGCCCTCTGCTTCCCCACCTTCCCGCGCTTCTGCGGGCAGACGTTCACCGAGGCGAAGGACCGGGAGCTCGGGCTCCTCTCCGTCCAGGCGTACAACGACTGGATGGTGGAGGAATGGTGCGGTCCCGATGCCCACGGGCGCCTCATACCCCTCACCCTCATCCCGCTCTGGGACGCGGAGCTCGCCGCCGCGGAGGTCCGCAGGAACGCCGCGCGTGGAGTGCGGGCGGTCGCCTTCTCCGAGATTCCGCCCCATCTCGGGCTGCCCTCCATCCACACCGACGAGTGGGACCCCTTCCTGCGTGCCTGCGACGAGACCGGCACGGTCGTCGCCATGCACATCGGCTCGTCCAGCAAGATGCCGTCCACATCGGCGGACGCGCCGCCCGCCGTCGGCTCCACGATCACCTTCGCCAACTGCTGCTTCTCGATGGTCGACTGGCTGATGAGCGGCAAGTTCGAACGCTTCCCGAACCTCAAGGTCATGTACGCGGAGGGGCAGATCGGGTGGATCCCTTACATCCTGGAGCGGGCGGATGTGGTGTGGGAGGAGAACAGGGGGTGGGGCGGGGTCGCCGACAAGGTCACCCGACCGCCGTCGGAACTCTTCTCCTCGCATGTCTTCGGGTGCTTCTTCGATGACGCGTTCGGGCTGCGGAACCTCGATTCCATCGGGGTGGGGAATGTCCTGTACGAGACGGACTATCCGCACTCCGATTCGACGTGGCCGAAGTCGCGGGAGGTGGGGGAGGCGCAGATGGGTCACTTGGCCCCCGAGGTGGTCGACCGCATCGTCCGCGGCAACGCGATCGACCTTCTCGGCCTGACGGAGGCGGGCCTCTGGCCTGGCCGGTGAGCTGGCCCTCCGGGGGGCCGGGGGGGGCTTCCCTGCACCGTCCCGCTGGGGCAGGACCCCCAAGCCCGCCGCTTCGCGGCGGATGTTCCCCACCCACCCACCCGTTCGCCCCGCGCCGTTCCGCGGGAGTAGGGGCGGGTGGGTGGGCGTTCACCCCGCGATGCCTTGCGGGGGTAGGGGCGGGGTGGGTGGGGGTTGTCCCGCGACGGTCTGCAGGGGGAGGCCCGAGGCCCCACCGGGCCGCAGCCGCCAGCGCTCGCGAGGGGACGTGGGGGTATGTGCGAACGGAGCACCGAGCGCGCTGTGGCGTCTTTGTTCGGGCGGCGAGGCGCAGGGATGGCGAGTACGCACATACCCCTGCGGCCCCGCCCCACAGGCGGGCAGTAGGCGCGACCCGCACAAGACGCCCTGCCCCGCCCCGGGGAGCAGCGCCACGCGTAGACAGCCGTCCCGCGAGGGTTGTCTGACGGGGCGTCAGGGCCCACCATGGCGGCTGCGACCCGTATGACGGGGCGTCAGGTTTCGGTGAAGGGTGGGGTGCCCGTGATGCTTTACGGGATGCAGTTGCCGGTTCAGTCACAGAGTTCGATCTACGTCGAACCATGGGAAGCCCAAGCCACCCCCGAAGACCTCGTCGAGATCGCCCGCACCGCGGACCACACGGGCTTCGCCTACCTCGCGACCTGCGACCACGTAGCCATCCCGCGCCGCCTCGCCGACGCGATGGGCACCGTCTGGTACGACCCCGTCGCCACCCTCGCCCACCTCGCCGCCGTCACCGAGAACGTCCGCCTCCTGAGCCACGTCGCCATCGTCGGCCTGCGTCACCCCCTCCTCTCCGCCAAGCAGTACGCCACCCTCGACCACCTCAGCGGCGGCCGCCTGATCCTCGGGGTCGGCGCCGGTCACGTACAGGAGGAGTTCGAGGCGCTCGGCGTCGACTTCACGCGGCGCGGCCCGATCCTCGACGAGACGATCGACGCACTGAGGGCGGCCCTCGGCCCGGCCGAGTACCCCGAGCATCACGGTGACCGCTACGACTTCCAGGATCTCGGGCAGCTGCCCCGCCCCGCCCAGCCCCGCGTCCCCGTCTGGATCGGCGGCTCCTCGCCCGCCGCCGTCCGCAGGGCGGCCACCCGCGGCGACGGCTGGCTGCCGCAGGGCGACCCGCGTCCCGCACTGCCCGCGCAGATAGCCAGGCTGAGGCGGCTGCGGGAGGAGGCGGGGGTCCAGGAACCGTTCACCATCGGCGCGATCACCGAGGTGCTGTACGTGGGAGAGCCGGCCCACCCCGTGGGCCACCGCACGCTCTCCGGAAAGCCGGCCGCCCTCGCCGAGTCCCTGCGCGAGTACGCCGCGATGGGCGTGGACCAGATACAGGTGCGCTTCCGCAGCCGTAGCCGTACCGAACTCACCGACCAGATGGCGGCGTTCGCGACAGAAGTGGCCCCACACCTCAACCACTGACGAGCCAGTAGGGAGCACCGCATGGGCAAGCTCGACGGCCGCGTCATCATCGTGACCGGCGCCGCGCGCGGACAGGGCGAGCAGGAGGCGCGCCTCTTCGTGGAGGAGGGAGCCCGCGTCGTCGTCGCCGACGTACTCGACGAACAGGGCGAGGCGCTCGCCAAGGAGCTGGGCGAGGACTCCGCGGCCTACGTCCACCTGGACGTAGGAGTGGAGGCGGACTGGCAGGCCGCCACCGCCGCCGCGAGGGACGCCTTCGGGAAGGTCGACGGGCTGGTGAACAACGCTGGCATCCTCCGGTTCAACGAGCTCGTCAGCACCCCCCTCGAAGAGTTCCAGCAGCTCATCCAGGTCAACCAGATCGGCTGCTTTCTCGGCATCCGCACCGTCGCGCCCGAGATCGGCGCCGCGGGCGGCGGCACGATCGTGAACACGGCCTCGTACACGGCCCTCACGGGCATGGCGTACGTGGGCGCGTACGCCGCGACGAAGCACGCGATCCTCGGTCTCACCCGGGTCGCCGCCCTGGAGCTGGCCGCCAGGAACATCCGCGTCAACGCCGTGTGCCCGGGGGCCGTCGACACCCCCATGACCAACCCCGCGCAGCTGGACCCCACCGCCGACCCCACGGCGGCGCGGGAGGCGGTCGATGAGCTGTACAAGAAGCTCGTGCCGCTCGGGCGGATCGGACGCCCGCAGGAGGTGGCCGCCCTCGCGCTCTTCCTGACGGGGGACGACTCGGCGTACATCACGGGGCAGCCGTTCGTCGTGGACGGCGGCTGGCTCGCCGGGGTCAGTGTGATCTGACGTGCCGTCAGTTACCACCACCCCGCCGCCGCCCGGCCCTTGACGGCCCTCCCGCGCCAGTGGAACAGTCGACGCATCATAATCTGACGGCTCGTCAGAAACCGTCAGACTCTCACGAGGACGGTGAACCTCCTTGGAATTCGGTCTCTTTGTACAGGGATACGTGCCCGCCCAGCGGGCCAAGGTCGACCCCGAAGCGGAGCACAAGGCGCTCATCGAGGAGACCGAGTACGTCATCCAGGCGGACAAGTCCGGCTTCAAATACGCCTGGGCGTCCGAGCACCACTTCCTGGAGGAGTACTCACACCTCTCCGCCAACGACGTCTTCCTCGGCTACCTCGCCCACGCGACCGACCGCATCCACCTGGGCTCCGGCATCTTCAACCCGCTCGCGCCCGTGAACCACCCGGTGAAGGTCGCCGAGAAGGTCGCCATGCTCGACCATCTCTCCGAAGGGCGCTTCGAGTTCGGGACGGGGCGCGGTGCCGGTTCGCACGAGATTCTCGGCTTCATGCCGGGCATCACGGACATGAACCACACCAAGGAGATATGGGAAGAGACCATCGCCGAATTCCCCAAGATGTGGCTCCAGGACGAGTACGTCGGCTTCCAGGGCAAGCACTGGTCGCTGCCGCCCCGCAAGATCCTGCCCAAGCCGTACGGGAAGTCGCACCCGGCCATGTGGTACGCCGCCGGGTCCCCGTCCTCGTACGCCATGGCGGGCAAGAAGGGGCTCGGGGTCCTCGGCTTCAGCGTGCAGAAGGTCTCCGACATGGAGTGGGTCGTCGAGTCGTACAAGACGGCCGTGAAGGAGGCCGAGGCGATCGGCGGCTTCGTCAACGACAACGTCATGGTGACATCCACGGCGATCTGCGCGGAGACGCACGCCAAGGCCGTCGAGATCGCGGTCGGCGGCGGGCTCAACTACCTCCAGTCGCTCCTCTTCCGCTACCACGACACCTTCCCCCGGCCCGAGGGCATCCCCGAGTGGCCCGAGCTGCTCCCCGACTACACCGAGGAGCTCATCGAACTCCTCATCGCCGAGGAGCTGATGATCTGCGGCGACCCGGACGAGGTGCTCACGCAGTGCAAGCGGTGGGAGCAGGCCGGGGCGGACCAGCTCAGTTTCGGGCTGCCGATCGGGATCTCGCCCGAGGACACGAAGAACACGATCAAGCTGATCGGTGAACACGTGATTCCGAAGATCGACACGGATCCGGTCCACCGCACGACGCGCTTCCGGCAGGCCGCCGGCGCGTAGTCCCCCTGACCGCCCCGGCTTCCCCTCCCGGACGGAAGCCGGGGCCCTCCCTCTTCCCGTACCGCCCGTACCGCCCCGCCCGTACCGCCCTTCGAAAGGGGACCTTCCGTCATGCTCGACCACCTCATCAAGGGCGCGACCGTCGTCGACGGGACCGGTGCCCCCGCGCGCGTCGCCGACGTCGGGATACGGGACGGGCGCATAGCCGTCGTCGCCGAGCCGGGGTCCGTCACCGAGGAGGCCAGGACCAGTGAGGACGCCGAAGGGCGGGTCCTCGCGCCCGGGTTCGTCGATCCGCACACGCACTACGACGCCCAGCTGTTCTGGGACCCGTACGCGACGCCGTCGCTCAACCACGGCGTGACGACGGTCGCGGGCGGCAACTGCGGGTTCACGCTCGCGCCGCTGCACCCGGACCGGCCCGGCGACGCCGACTACACGCGGCGGATGATGTCGAAGGTCGAGGGCATGTCGCTGGTGGCGCTCGAAGAGGGCGCGCCGTGGTCGTGGAGTTCCTTCGGGGAGTATCTGGACGCCCTCGACGGGCGCATCGCCGTCAACGCCGGGTTCATGGTGGGGCACTGCGCGCTGCGCCGGTACGTGATGGGCGCGGACGCCGTCGGAGGGCAGCCCACGCCCGCCCAGCTGGCGGAGATGCTGAGCCTCTTCCACGACGCGATGGACGCGGGCGCCTGGGGGCTCTCCACCACCCAGTCGTCCACCCACTCGGACGGCGACGGGCAGCCGGTCGCCTCACGGCACGCGAAGCCCGCGGAGCTGCTCGCGCTCTCCCGCGCCGTCGGCGAGCACGAGGGGACGCAGCTGGAGGCGATCGTCGCGGGCTGCCTCGACCAGTTCGACGACGACGAGATCGAGCTGCTCGTGGAGATGAGCGCGGCGGCGGGCAGGCCGCTCAACTGGAACGTGCTCACCATCGACGCCGCCGTCCCCGAGCGCGTGCCCCGCCAGCTCGTGCCGAGCGAGCGCGCCCGCAAGGCCGGCGGCCGCGTCGTCGCGCTCACCATGCCGATCCTCACGCCCATGAACATGTCGCTCGGCACGTTCTGCGCCCTCAACCTCATCCCGGGCTGGGGCGACATCCTGGGCCTGCCCGTGCCCGAGCGGATCGCGAAGCTGCGCGACCCGGAGGTGCGCGCGGAGATGCTGCGGCGCGCGGGCAGCAAGGAGGCGGGCGTCTTCCGGCGGCTCGCCCGCTTCGACCGGTACGTCATCGGAGACACGTACTCCGAGGCGAACGAAGGCCTCACCGGGCGCGTCGTCGGCGACATCGCGGCCGAGCGGGGGCAGGAGCCGTTCGAGTGCCTGGTCGGGATCTGCGCGGCCGACGACCTGCGTACCGTCCTGTGGCCGATGCCCACCGACAACGACCCCGCCTCGTGGGCCCTGCGCGCCGAGGCGTGGCAGCACGAGGACGTGATGCTGGGCGGCTCAGACGCGGGCGCGCACCTGGACCGCATGTGCGGTGCCCCGTACACGACGCGCTTCATCGGCGACTGCCTGCGCGGCCGCAGACTGGCGAGCCTCGAACAGGCCGTCAAGATGCTCACCGACGATCCGGCCCGGCTCTTCGGGCTGCGTGAGCGCGGCCGGATCGCCGAGGGCTACCACGCCGACCTCGTCCTCTTCGACCCCGAGCGGATCGACGCGGGCAAGGCGACCCTCGTCCACGACCTGCCCGGCGACAGCCCGCGCCTGGACTCCAAGGCGATCGGCGTCAACGCGGTCTGGGTCAACGGGGTCGAGACGATCCGGGAGGACGTGGTGACCGGCGCGGTGCCGGGCAAGGTGCTGCGCTCGGGGCGCGACACCAGGACGGTGAGCACGAAGTGAGCGCGCCCGGACGGAGCGAACCGGGGCCGAGCGAAACGGGGCGTGCGCGGCGGCTGTTCATCGGGGGCGAGTGGGTCGAGCCCGACCACGGGCACCACGAAGTGCTGAACCCCGCGACCGAGCACGTCGTCGGCCTCGCCCCCGAGGCGAGCGCCGAGCAGGCCCTGGCCGCCGCGGCGGCGGCCCGCGAGGCCTTCGCGAGCTGGTCGCGCACGACGCCCGAGGAGCGCGCGGCGGTACTGTCCCGCACCGCCGAGATCCTGCGGCGCGACGCGGCCGCGTACGCCGACCTCGCCCGGGCCGAGAGCGGCGCCACGACCGCGACGGCGTACGGCATGCAGGTGGCGGTGGCGGTGGCGCGCTTCGAGCGGTACGCGAAGGGGGCGCTGGAGCCGGTCGAGACGGCGCTCCCGCCGCAGATCAACGAGGCCGGGCCCATGGGGAAGGCGGGCGTCATGGGGGCGCTCGCCGTCCGCCGCCCGGTGGGCGTCGTCACCTGCGTCACCTCCTACAACAACCCGTGGGCCAACCCCGCGGGCAAGGTGGCGCCCGCCCTCGCGATGGGCAACACGGTCGTCGTGAAGCCCGCGCCGCAGGACCCGCTGTCGGTGTACGGGATGGCGGCGGCCCTGGAGGAGGCGGGTGTGCCGCCCGGCGTGGTGAACGTCGTCTCCGGCACGGACGTGTCCGTCGGCGAGGCGGCCGTCGCGTCCCCGGACGTCGACATGGTGAGCTTCACCGGCTCGACCGCCGTCGGACAGCGCATCGGCGAGGTGTGCGGCCGCGCCATGAAACGTCAGCTGATGGAGCTCGGCGGCAAGGGGGCGGCGATCGTCCTCGACGACGCGGACCTGGACGCGGCGGTGGCGGGCATCGGCACGACGTTCTCTTTCTACAGCGGCCAAATCTGCACGGCCCCAACACGAGTACTGGCGCAACGCCCCATATACGAACCCCTATTGGAAAAGCTGAAGACCTACGCCGGCCACCTGAAGGTCGGCGACCCGGCCGACCGGGGAACGGTGGTCGGCCCGGTAATCTCCGCAGCACACCGCGACCGCATCGAGGCATACGTCGAGGGCGCCCGCAAGGAGGGCGCCCGACTCCTCACAGGCGGCGACCGCCCCCCACTCACGACCGGCTTCTACGTCGCCCCCACCCTCCTCGCCGACTGCACCCCCGACATGCGGGCGGTCCGAGAGGAGATCTTCGGCCCGGTGATCACCGTCGTCCCCTTCGACGCCGCAACCCCGGAGGAGGCCGAGGAAACGGCGATCACCCTCGCCGACGACAGCGACTACGGCCTCATCGACTACGTCTGGTCCGGCGACGTGGCCCGCGCCTTCCGCATCGCCCACCGCCTGCGCGCGGGCGGCGTAGGCGTGAACACGATCGGCCGCAACATGGAGGCCCCCTTCGGCGGCTTCAAAAAGAGCGGAGTGGGCCGCGACGTCGGCTCGTACGCCCTGCACGCATACAGCGAACTCCAGTCCCTCGTCTGGCCGGGGTGAGGGCACGGCAGCGGCATCCGTACCGTATGCCCCGCTTTGCAGCACCGTCGCAGAAGTTCGCTCTGGCGAAACCGACAACCCCACCGCTAGCGTCAGTCGTCTTGGTCGGAACTTTGTCTCACGACGCACGCCACAGCGTGATCGAACAGGGGGGAACGGAACGGCATGGGCGACCCGGACCTGACGGTCGACTATGACTTCCTCGCGGACTGCGAGCGCAAGCTCGGCCAGCTCAAGAAGACCTTCGAGGACATCGAGAACCGCCGGGACGACATGAAGGAGCACTGGGGCTCCGGTGCCGTCGCCGGGGCCATGGAGGACTTCGTCGACAACTGGGACGACTACCGCACCAGGCTCATCGAGTCCATCGAGTCGGTCGGCAAGCTCGTGACCGGCAGCAAGAAGGCCTTCGAGGACCTCGACGAGAAGCTGGCCAAGACGGGCAAGAAGCAGCAGAAGAAGTGACGCCATGACACCGACATCCAAGCGCCGTCCGGTGGACTGGCAGCCGCTGTGCGACTCCGATCCCGTTCCCGGTGATCCGGAGGAGATCCGCGACGAGGTCAAGCACATGATCTCGGTGGCCAAGAAGCTCCGGGACCAGGCGAAGAACCTCAAGGCGATCAGCGACGACGAGACGCTCAAGGGCAAGTACGTGCAGTCCCTGCGCGAGGAGTCCTCGACGCTGGAGAAGCACATGCGGGAGGTGGCCGGGCGGTACGAGCGGGTGCACGGCCATCTGACCAAGTGGTCGAACGAGCTGGAGGACTTCCAGAGCGACGCCGACAAGATCCTGCACCAGGCCAAGGAGAAGCAGGACGAGATCGAGGCCGACAAGGCCAAGAAGTCCGGCTCGGAGGACAAGGACGCCCCGGGCGGGTCCCCCAGCGGCACCAGCACCGCCGACGACCCCCTTCACTCGTACCGGACCCGCCTGCACACCGTCACCAGTGACAGGGACACCCGCGCCAACCATCACGCGGGCGAGATCCGTGACGAGATCGACGACGTGATCGAGGACTCGTGGTGGGACGACGTCAAGGGCTGGGTCCATGAGAACGCGGACCTGATCAAGGCCTTCATAGATGTCATCGGCTGGATCGCGACGGCTGCGGGTTTCCTGGCGCTCGCCATTCCCGGCTTGAACATGCTCGTCCTCGGTATCGCAGGGCTCACGATCGTGCTGAGACTTCTGCTGGTGGCATCCGGTGATGCCAGTTGGACGGATGTCGCCTTCGACGTCGTGGGCGGGCTGCTGGTGGTGGGTGGCCTCCGGGCCGCCGCGAAGCTCGCCCGCGGCGCCAAGGCCACCGTGGCTGCCGCTCAGGGCGCCCGGACCGCCGGCCTGAGCCGAGGCCTCGGCGCCGTCAAGGGCGTCCTGGACGACACGGGGCGGATGATGACCAAAATGCCGCAAGGACCGGGGCGGCAGGCTCTCGGGGCGGCTCGCAACGCGATGCGCAAGTCCATCTCCCAGAATGTCGGCCTGGTGGCCAAGAACCCGCTGCGAGTCAGCCCGTTGTCGACGCTGGCGCACCTCGGCGACAAGGAGATGGCCGGCATGGCGAAGATGCTGAAGGCGAACAAGGCCACCTTCCCGGAGGCCGCCGGGGCCGCCGCGGACAAGGCGTACAAGTCCTACCAGGCGGGCCTCGCCGTCGCGTGGGCCGGCATGGGGATGGACATCACGGACAAGGCGCTGGGCAAGAGCGACCTGACAAGCTTGACCGAGGAGAAGTTCGGAAGCGGCGAGAAGCCGTACAACCAGGGATATTCCGACTGGAAGGACAACACCCTGAAGCCCGCCCCCGACACCCACTGGTGAGGACGACCATGGACCTGTACTCGGCGCAACGCATCGCCGAGGCCGAAGCCGGCCGCACCGGAATCGGCACCGGCCCCAACCGGCGGCTCCGGCTGACGCTGTTCATCGGCATGCCGCTGTTCCTGCCGGTACTGGGAATCATGATCCTGGTGCCGAAGTCCCTGATGAACGACGTGCTCCACGTTTATGAGGCCGGGATCGTCGGCTGCCTCCTGCACTACGTCTGGGTGTTCGCGAAATACCCCCGCCATGCGGACCGTCCGCCCTACCTCACCCGGGATCTGGCCATGGGCGGTGGCTTCTTCCTGCCCTCGCTGTTCTTCGGTTTCTGGCCGGGCATGATCGCCGCCCCGGCGTGGGCGCTCTTCGTAGGCGTTACCTATGCAGTGGAACTGACACGGGGGCGCAATGACCACCGCTGAGCGACGTCGGACCCCGAACGGCTTCAACCTGGTGCCGCCGCCCGGCTGGGACGTGATTCCGCTGCGTACGGGTACCCAGGAGGCGATGGACCGCATCGTCCGCAAGGCGGTCAGACAACTCCCCGCCGGTTTTCCCAAGGACGACATTCCGAAAGCCCGGATGAAGCTTCTTCAGGAGATGAAGAAGGTCGTACGACGGGCCCGCGCCAAAGGGGGCATGACCCTCTACCTTCCCACCGAGCGCCTCCATGGCGTCGCGCTGCCCGTCTCGATCGTGGCCTCCGAACCGATCGAGATTCCGAGGGTCAGGCCCCGGAGCGGCCCTGAAGCGGTCTTGGCGGCGCTCGCCTCCGAGACTCCCGGTGCCGAGATGCGGGAGCTGGACGACACCGCGGCCCTGCGCTCGGAGCGAGATGTACCCGCGGACGCGGCTCAGGACGTCGACGTGGCTCACCGCCGGGTCGAGTACTTTGTGCCGGTCCCGGACAGCACGCCCGACCAATACCTCACCTTCTCCTTCAGCGCGCTGATCGCGCCCGGCTCGGATCCCGCCTTCTACGACACGCTCGTGGAGCTGTTCGACGCCGTCATGAGCACCTTCCGCTGGAGTTACGCCTGAGCGCCGCCCTCCGCCTGCCCGCGCCCTGACGAAAGAGACCGCTCATGTCCGACGGCACCCTGTGGAGCACCGATCTCGGTGCTCCGCTTCATATCGACACGGATGCCAACCCCGACCTCTGGGGGTATCTCCACCTTCAGATCGACAAGAAGAACTTCAAGGAATGGCTGGACCTCCACCTGACCGGTCTGGCCATCGTCCACGGCGTCGAACTCACCCGTAAGCTCCGCCGCTTCCACAAGAGCTTCTACGAGCAGACCATCGTCACCCTGAGGGACAAGCTTCAGGCCGACGAGGCGTTCATTTATCACCCCGTTCCGCTGACCTATATGCCGTTGGTGGTGCACGCCACGCGGATTGACTGCGGCGCCCGTGACGCGGGCTCCTGTGAGGGAGTTGCCGCGCTCACGGTGCCGCATGCGGAGATTCCCGAGTGGCAGCAGCGGAGCGGCAGCGTTCCGTTCGCCTCTCCGTATCTCGGTGGGGATGGAGTCCGGGTCGTCCGGTCCTATCCTGCCGACAGTTCCGTGATGATGACCTCGGTGTCGTATCACTGGCACACCCCGGACGGTCTTCCCGATGTGCTGCTCCGGGGGCACCACGACGATCCGGAGTTGATCGCCGCGGCGATGGAGCCGTTGGACGACTTCGCGCGGACGCTCAGGCTTCCCGGGTAGGGGGCCGCGGGTCAGTCGCCCAGGAAGATCGGGTTCGTGAAGGCGCACAGGGGGCCCGGGAGGCCCGGGGTGGTTGCGGGGTGGCGGACTTCTGCTCTGACGTAGGCCGCGTAGGAAGGGGTTGTGTGCCATTCCAGGGTGCCTGTGCCGGAGGCCGGGAGGGCTGGGCCCGTGTGCAGGACGCCCTGGTCGGTGATGAAGCGCGGTGTGCAGCCGGGGGCGCCCTTGATGGTCAGGCGGACCGTGACCGGGGTGTCGGGGGCGACGGGGAGGCGGCCGCCTATGCCTGCGTGGCTGCCTCTGCCGCCTGCCGCGGTGAAGGTGAGTTCTACGGATTTCGATTCGGCGATGTAGGAGCGGCCGCGGCGGATGCCGTCCTGGATGGCCTCGCGGGTCAGGTCGTCGGCGAGGACGACGGTCTGCGGGCCGCCGATGCGGTCGGGGTCGCGGTGCGCGTCGCTGTTGCCCATGGCGGGGATCCAGGGGCGGCCCCCGCCGCGTACGGACGTGACGAGCATGCTGTCCCAGTCGGACAGGGACACCTCGTCGTCGGGCGTGTACGCGCCGTTCCACACCTCGACCGCGTCCGCCTCGCCGAAGCCGAACTTCCAGTTGCAGCCGACGCAGGTGGCGTGCGGGTGGGCCGGGACGACGAGGCCGCCCGCGTCGCGGATCCTGCGGGCGTACCTGCCGAAGCGGTTGTCGCGGGCACGGTAGCGCCAGTCGACGAACGTGCCGGGGTCCGTGCCGAGGGCGACGAGGTGGCCGTTCCGCGTCGTCACCTCCTCGCCGAGCATGATCAGGAGGTCGTCGCCCGCGTGCTCCGCCCAGTGGGCGTGCGCCGAGTGCGTGTTGTGCTCGGAGCTGTTGATGAAGTCGAGGCCCGCCGCCCGGGCCAGGGCGGCGATCTCGGCGAGGGTGCGCCTGCCGTCCGAGTACACGGAGTGCAGGTGGCAGTCGCCGCGGTACCAGGCGCGGCCGCGGCCCTTCGCGCGCTCCGGCGGGTAGGCCGGTTTCGGGGTGTGGCCCGGTTTCCCGTAGGTCAGGGTGATCGTCACCTCGTAGGGGAGGCCCTCGGGGGCGACCGTGTACGGGCCGAGCGCGATGTGCCAGGTGCCCGCGCGGATGCGGCCCGGGATGTAGCCGGGCGTCGCGTCGTCGGCGCGGATGAAGAACTCGGTGCGGGCGCCGCCCGACCAGCCGCGGAAGCCCTTGCCGCCGAGCTCCGTGCCGCGCTCGTCGAACACGCCGATGTCGAGGGCGTTTCCCTGCGTGCCGGGTGGCACGGCCGGCTTCTGGTAGGTGTACGAGGCGTGGAACTCGGCGACCCCGTGCGGGACTTCGACCGGCAGGTACACGAAGTCGGGCGAGCCGGGCGGCAGCGTGCCGCGCACCGTTCTCGTCTCCTTGCCGCCCGGCGCCCCGTCCCGCGCGGCAGCGCGCCGCTCGGCGCCGCTTGCGAAGCTCACGCTGCCCAACGTAATCGCGGCGGCGGCTCCCGTCACGAACAGTCCGCGCCGGTTCGGTCCCTTGTGCGCCGGGTGTCCGGCGTCGTTCTCGCACATGCTGCGGCTCCCCAGGGTGTCGGTGGTGACATGGGTGGTGCGTGCAACCCTGGTATTGAGCCGTGAACTGCGCGGCAAGGGAAGGCGAGTGACGGTTTTCCACCCGGTGGCCGACGAACGTGCCCCGGGAGGGGGCAGGTCCGGGAGTGCTCAGGTCCGGGGTGCGCTCAGGTCCACCACGACGTCGTACACCCCCGCGTTCGGCGTGACCGGACGGCTGGTCCGCCGGGGCGCGGCATCCGTGGCGGACGTGAAGCCGGGGTCGGCGGTGGCCGCTTCCCACGCCTCCTGGCTCTCCCAGTGGGAGACGTTGACGAGCTGGAACCGGGTCTCCGTCGCGCGGGACCGGTGCATGCGGGAGTCGATGAAGCCGGGCTTGTCCCGCATGAGGCGGGCCCGCTCCTCCCACTTCGCCACGAAGGCGTCGACGTCCTCCGCCTCGATCTCGAAGACGTTGATGAAGGTGACGGAGGAGCCGGGAGTACGGTCGGTGCCGTCGTCCGGGCGGCTGTCTGTGATCATGTCGCGCAGCCTAGACAGGGCCTTCAACCAGCTGCCGGGCAAGCCTCGTTGGGTGCGGCAATCAGGACTCCACCGCCCCCGCCGCGATCAGCGCCGCCTCCGTCTCCGGATGCGGCCCCGAAGGGCTCTGGCGGGCCCAGCGCAGGGGCGTGCTCCCCGTGCCGTCGTCCTCGCGAAGGTTCGGGTCGGCGCCGTGTGCGAGAAGTTCGCGGACCGTGTCGGCGTGGCCCCAGGCGGCGGCCCCGCACAGCGGCGTGCCGTCGGTCAGGCCGCGGCTCTCCGTGTCGGGCCGGGCGCCCGCCCGCAGCAGGACCCGCACCGTGTCGGCCGCGCCGTGCACCGAGGCGGCGTACAGGGCCGTCGTGCCGTCGGCGTCGGGGAGTTCCGGATCGGCGCCGGCCCGCAGCAGGGAACGGACCGTGCCCGTCACCCCGAGCGTCGCGGCGAACACGAGCTCCCTGGTCAGCTTCTTCTGCCGGCGTCTCTTCACCCGGGCCAGGTTAATGAGCGCACAGGCATGGACCAACCGACTTTCCCCGGGGTAGGAAGAGTGCCCCGACACTCCCGGAGGGCTCCGTGCGCATCTCCGCGACGCTCCACATGACCGACAGGACGATCACGCCGGTACGCCTGGCCGGGGAACTGGAGCGGCGCGGCTTCGCCGGGCTCTACCTCCCCGAGCACACCCACATCCCGGTCCCGCGCGAAACCCCCTATCCGGGCGGTGAACTGCCGCCCGAGTGCGCCCGTATGCTCAGCTCCTTCATCGCCCTCGCCCAGGCCGCCGCCGTCACCGCACGCATCGCCCTCGGCACGAACATCGCCCTGGTCGCCCAGCACGACCCCATCGACCTCGCCAAGCAGATCGCGACCCTCGACCACCTCTCCGGCGGCCGCGTCACCCTGGGCATCGGCTACGGCTGGAACCGTGAGGAGGCCGAGGACCACGGTGTCCCGTGGCCGCGACGCCGGGAGTTCGTACGGGACCGGATGGCGGTGATGCGGGCGCTGTGGGCGGACCGTCCGAAGGCGTACGACAGCGAGTTCGGCGCCGTACGGGCGAGCGAGGTCCATCCGAAGCCGCGGCGGGTGCCCAGGAAGCGGCTCGCGAAGGGGCCGCTGTTCGGGCCGCGCACGCTCATCGGCGGGGCCGCGGGGCCCGGCCTGTTCGCGCACGTCGCGGAGTACGCGGACGGCTGGATGCCCGTCGGCGGCAGCGGTCTGCGCGAGGCGCTGCCCGTGCTGAGGTCGGCGTGGGCGGACGCGGGCCGCGGGGCCGACGACCTGTACGTGGCGGTGACGGCGGTCGAACCGGACCCGGGCAAGCTCGCGTACTACGAGGACCTCGGCGTGCACGAGGTGATCGTGCAGCTGCCGCCGGGCGGCGAGGCGGAGGTGTGCGCGGCCCTCGACCGGCTCGGACGGTACGTCACCCCCTGAGCCTTCGAGCCCGGAAGAGCAGCCTGGAAGAGCCCAGAGAGCCCAGAGAGCCAAGAGCCCAGTAGAGCCCAGAAGGGCCCGGAAGTACGGGGGCGTGGGCGGCGGTACCGGGCGGGGGTACGCGGGGCGGAAGTATCCGGCGGAGGCCGGTGTTCTCGCTCGTATGCTCGGAGACATGACCAACAGCGCACAGCCCCCCGGCCCCGGACGACCCACCGAGAACGCCATGCGGCGCGCGCTCAAGAGGG
Source organism: Streptomyces sp. NPDC039480 (assembly GCF_055597165.1). Taxonomy (NCBI): domain Bacteria; kingdom Bacillati; phylum Actinomycetota; class Actinomycetes; order Kitasatosporales; family Streptomycetaceae; genus Streptomyces; species Streptomyces sp. NPDC039480. The sequence goes on from NZ_JBVITX010000007.1 coordinate 352,228, forward strand.
CCAGGGACGGCGTCGCGCTCGACGTGACGGAAGCCGCGGTCCTGCTCCAGGCGCGCGGCGCGGACCTCGACGACCTCACGGCGTCCGCGGCCCGGGTGCGGGACGCGGGGCTCGAAGCGGCGGGGCGGCCGGGCGTCATCACGTACTCGAAGAGCGTGTTCATCCCGCTCACCCGGCTCTGCCGCGACAAGTGCCACTACTGCACGTTCGCGACCGTGCCCGGCAAGCTCCGCCGGGACGGCCACGGCATGTTCATGTCCCCCGACGAAGTGCTCGACATCGCGCGGCGCGGCGCCGAACTCGGCTGCAAGGAAGCCCTCATCACCCTCGGCGACAAGCCCGAGGACCGCTGGCCCGAGGCCCGCGAGTGGCTGGAGGCGGAGGGGTACGACGACACCATCGCGTACGTCCGTGCCATCTCGATCCGCATCCTGGAGGAGACGGGTCTGCTTCCGCACCTCAACCCGGGCGTCATGACGTGGACGGACTTCCAGCGGCTCAAGCCCGTCGCGCCCAGCATGGGGATGATGCTGGAGACGACCTCCGAGCGGCTGTGGAGCGAGCCGGGGCAGCCGCACTACGGCTCCCCGGACAAGGAACCCGCCGTACGGCTGCGGGTCCTGGAGGACGCCGGCCGCTCGTCCGTGCCCTTCACCAGCGGGCTGCTCATCGGGATCGGCGAGACGTACGAGGAGCGCGCCGACTCGCTGTTCGCGCTGCGCCGCGTCGCCCGCTCGTACCACGGCGTCCAGGAGCTGATCATCCAGAACTTCCGCGCCAAGCCGGACACGGCGATGCGCGGCATGCCCGACGCGGAGATCGACGACCTGGTCGCCACGATCGCCGTCGCCCGCCACATCATGGGCCCGGCGGGGAATCTGCAGGCGCCGCCGAACCTCATCGCCGGTGAGTACGAGCGGCTGATCGGCGCCGGCATCGACGACTGGGGCGGGGTGTCGCCGGTCACCATCGACCACGTCAACCCCGAGAAGCCGTGGCCGCAGCTCGACGAGCTCGCCAAGCGGTCCCGGGCGGCGGGCTTCACGCTCGCCGAACGCCTCTGTGTCTACCCCGAGTTCGTGCAGCGCGGCGAGCCCTGGCTCGACCCGCGGCTCCTCCCTCACCTGCGGGCGCTCGCCGACCCCGAGACCGGCCTCGCCCGGCCCGACGCGGTCGTCGAGGGCCACCCCTGGCAGGAGCCCGACGAGGGGTACGTCGCCTCCTCAGGCCGCACCGACCTGCACCGCACCATCGACACGGACGGCCGCACCGCCGACCGGCGCGACGACTTCGACGAGGTGTACGGCGACTGGGAGGCCCTGCGCGAGCAAGCGGCGCCCGGCATGGTGCCGTCCCGCATCGACGGCGACGTCCGCGCGGCCCTCGCCACGGCCGCCGACGACCCCACGAAGCTCACCGACGACGAGGCGCTGGCGCTGCTGCACGCCGACGGGCCCGCGCTCGACGCGCTGTGCGGCATCGCGGACGACATCCGCAAGACGGTCAACGGCGACGACGTCACGTACATCGTCACCCGCAACATCAACTTCACCAACGTCTGTTACACCGGCTGCCGCTTCTGCGCCTTCGCGCAGCGCAGGACCGACGCGGACGCCTACACGCTCTCCCTGGACCAGGTCGCCGACCGGGCCGCGCAGGCCTGGGACGTCGGCGCCGTCGAGGTGTGCATGCAGGGCGGCATCCACCCCGACTTGCCCGGCACCGCGTACTTCGACATCGCGCGGGCGGTGAAGGAGCGCGTGCCCGGGATGCACGTGCACGCCTTCTCGCCGATGGAGGTCGTCAACGGCGCCACCCGCACCGGCCTCTCCATCCGTGAGTGGCTCACCGCCGCCAAGGAGGCGGGCCTCGGCTCCATCCCCGGGACGGCCGCCGAGATCCTCGACGACGAGGTGCGCTGGGTCCTCACCAAGGGCAAACTGCCGACGGCCACCTGGATCGAGGTCATCAAGACCGCGCACGAGCTGGGCCTCCGCTCCTCGTCCACGATGATGTACGGGCATGTGGACCAGCCCCGGCACTGGCTCGGCCACTTCCGGACGCTGGCCGCGATCCAGCAGGAGACCGGCGGCTTCACGGAGTTCGTGACGCTGCCCTTCATCCACACCAACGCGCCCGTCTATCTGGCGGGCATCGCCCGGCCGGGCCCGACCACCCGCGACAACCGCGCGGTGACGGCGATGGCGCGCGTCCTGCTCCACCCGCACATCCCCAACATCCAGACCAGCTGGGTGAAGCTGGGCCAGGAGGGCGCCGCCGAGATGCTCCGGTCCGGCGCGAACGACCTCGGCGGGACGCTGATGGAGGAAACCATCTCCCGTATGGCGGGCTCCAGTTACGGCTCGTACCGGTCCGTGGCGGACCTGGTGGCCATCGCGGAGGCGGCAGGCCGCCCCGCGAAGCCGCGCACGACGCTGTACGGGGAGGTCCCGGAGGAGCGGCAGCGCGCGGCACTGGCCTCGGACGGCCACCTGCCGGAGCTGCTGCCGGTGGCGGAGGGCTGAGGAGGGCGGGGCTGTCGCAAAGGGGCTGTCGCCTCTGGGGCCGCGCCGTGCCGGGCGCGCCCCGTAAGGGGCGCGGGGAACTGCGCGCTCAGCCCAAGAGGCGCCGCAGACGAAGACCCAGCCCGAGCGATCCCGCAAACGAGTCCTCAGCCCGAGCGACTCCGCAGACGAACACTTGGCCCGAGCGACCCCGAAGACGCCCCCTCAGCCAGGAAAGTCCTCGCCGAAGAACGTGCCCTTCCAGTTGATCTCCTCGTCGTCCGAGCCCCGCTCGGGCGCCCCGAGCGCCGCAGGACCGAAGGAGGCCACCCCCCGCACCGCGGGGCCGGCCGACGTGCCCGGGAGCACCCACACCGCCCCCGAGTCCGGATGGGCGCCGTCCTCGCCGGGCGCGCCCACCACCAGCTCGGGGCGCCGGTCGCCCGTCAGATCGGCGATGCGGAGCGCAGCGCCGAAGCGGTCGTCGCGCTCGCCGGTGCCGGGCATGCCGGGCGTGTCCTGGGTGTAGGAGCGCGCGCCCGCGCCGGTGAGGCCGGTGCGGGAGCCGTGCAGGAGCACCACGCGGCCCGCCGCGCCGTCCTCGCCGGGGACGCCGACCGCGACGTCCGCCCACCCGTCGCCGTCCACGTCGCCCGCGGCGAGGGCGGCGCCGAACTGGTCGCCGCTCAGGCCGGTGCCGGGGATGCCCGCGGTCTCCTGGTCGACGACGGTCGCCTTGCGCCCGGGGCCCGAAGGGGAGCCGTGCAGCACGCGGATCTCGCCCAGGTGGCTCACCGCGTCCTCCGAGACGGAACCGACTTCGCGGACGACGAGGTCGCCGAATCCGTCGCCGTTCACGTCGCCCACGGTGCCGATCCCGTTGTAGGTGTTCACGTCCTTCGGTTCGAGGGCGAGGCCCGCCGAGCGGCCCTGGAAGAAGTGGCCCCGGTACTGCATCTCCTCGAAGCCCTGGCCGGTGACGACGTCGTCGCGGCCGTCGCCGGTGAGGTCGCCGACCGTGATGGTGCGGGGCACCTCGCTGTCGCCCCAGTCGCCGCGCGGCTTCTCGCCCGTCCTGCGCGGTTCGCCCTCGCGGTCGAACGGGCCGTACCGGACGGTGAGGTCCGCCGCGAGCAGGTCGGCGTGGCCGTCCCCGTCGAAGTCGCCGCCCCGGACACCGGCCGCGGTCAGCGTGCCCGCGGTCCGCAGCCCGTCCCGCGAGCCCCACAGCACGGTGCGGCCGAGCGCGAGGTCCGTGAAGCCGTCGCTGTCGAGGTCCCGGGCCACGGCGTCCGTGCCGAAGTACTCCTCCCGCGCCGCCAGTTCGCCTGCCGGACCCTTCGTCGAGCGGTCGAAGACGTGGCGGCGGCGGACGTCGGGGCCCGTCGCGGAGCCGTACACGACGGAGACGGACCCCGCGCGCCGCACGCCCTCGACCGTGGAGAGCGGGGCGGGGACGACGAGGTCGGCGTAGCCGTCCGCGTCGAAGTCGGTGACGATCCGCTTGCCGCGCGCCTTCGCGGGCCCCTCGTCCTCGACCCCGGTCCCGGAGCCGAACACGACCGCGCCCGCGACCAGCGCCACGCACAGCGCCGCCGTCCACCAGGGCCACCAGCGACGGCGGCGCCGCGTACGCATCGTCACCGGCCTCCTCAGCGGGCCAGGTGCTCGCCGAACCGGACGCCCTTGTCGTCGGCGCCGATCGCCGCCGGGCCGAAGGACTTGACGCCCGTGACGGTCAGGCCGCCCGCGGCACCGCGCAGGTGCCAGACGGCGCCCGAGTCGGCGTACGCGCCGTCCTCCAGCGGAGCGGTCACGGTCAGGTCGGCCCTGCCGTCCTTGTTCGTGTCGGAGAGCAGGACCTGGCTGCCGAACTTGTCGCCCTTCTCGGCGGCGCCGGGCACACCCTCCGTGGACTGCTGGAAGGCCTGCGCGCCCGTGCCGGTGAGACCGGCGCGCGAGCCCTTGAGCAGCACGGAGCTGCCGGCGTCCGCGACCGCGTCGATGTCCTCGCCGGGGATGCCGACGGCGATGTCGGCGAAGCCGTCGCCGTTCGCGTCGCCCGCGCTGATGGAGGAGCCGAACTCGTCGCCGTCCTCACCGACGCCGGGGACGCCCGCGGTGTCCTGGGTGATCTTGGCGGTACGCGCCGAGGGCCCGTCAGCCGAGCCGTACCGGACGAGGACCGTGCCCTTCTGGTACGGCATGTCCTCGAAGTTGTCGCCGATGTCGCGGACGACGAGGTCGCCGTAGCCGTCCCCGTCGACGTCGGCGATCGCGCCGCCGAGCGAGGGCGCGAGCTTCTGCGAGGCGGTGGCCACCCCGTCCTTGCCGCCCTGCCAGAACTGGCTCTTGTACGCAGCCTCCTCGAATCCGTGGCTGGTGACGATGTCGTCGGCGCCGTCGCCCGTGAGGTCGCCCACGACGAAGTCGCCGGGGCCGAAGGTCTGGCTGGTGACGACCTGCTGGCTGCTCGCGGGCTTCCCGTCGCGCTCGAACGGGCCGTACGAGATGGTCATGCCCTGGTCGTCGTTGTCCATCGGGTCCTCGGGCTCCGGGTACTCGGCCGTGACCAGGTCCCGCTTGCCGTCGCCGTTGAAGTCGCCCGCGGTGACACGCGCGCCGTTCGAGGCCAGCTCGGTGCTGCCCTCGCCGGTGAGACCCTGGGCGGAGCCCCACAGGACGACGGACTTGTCGCCGCCGTTGACGACGAGGTCGGTGTAGCCGTCGCCGTCGAGGTCGGCGGCGGCCGTGTGGTTGCCGAACCGGTCGCCGTTCTCCGGGGTGCCGGGCACGCCGGGCGTGCCGCGGGTGATGGTCTTGGCGTGCGCGGTGTCGGGGCCCGCGGCCGAGCCGTAGACGACGGAGACCTGGCCGGGGGTGGCGCCGGAGGTGCCGCCCGGCGCGGATATGGCGAGGTCGGCGTATCCGTCGTGGTTGAAGTCGGTGACCGGGGTCTTGGGCGGTACGGGCGCGGCCGCGGCGGAACCCGCGGTGGCGAGGGCGATCGGGGCCGCGAGCGAGGCGACGGCCACGGCGGCGATGAGGGAGCGGCGCACTGGTCCTCCAGAGAGCGTGTGAATGGTCGGTGTGCGGTGTGCGGTGTGCGGTGGTGAGGTGCGGGTCAGCTGCCGAGCCGCAGGCCGAACCCGGCGTCCTTCTCGGGGTCGCCGAGCTTCACCGGGCTGAGGGTTCCGGCACCGGTGGTGGTCAGGCCGCTCGCGGAGCCGAAGAGGTTCCACAGGGCGCCCGAGTCGGCGTGGGTGCCGTCCTCGCCGGGTGCCGTGGCGGTCAGGTCGGCCTTGCCGTCCTTGTTCAGGTCGGTGAGGGCGACCTGGCGGCCGAAGTCGTCGCCCGACTCGGAGACGCCGGGAACTCCGGCGGTGGACTGGTTGTAGGCGACGGCGCCCTTGCCGGTCATGCCGCCGTCCGCCTTGGAGGCGCCCTTGAGGAGGACCACCGCGCCGGTGCCGGTGCTCGCGTCGAGGCTCTCGCCGGGGACGCCGACGGCGACCTCCGCCCTGCCGTCGCCGTTCACGTCGCCCGCGCTGAGGGAGGCGCCGAACGCGTCGTCGTTCTCGCTGGCGCCGGGGACGCCCGCGGTGGCCTGGGTGATGACCTTCTTGCGCGCGTCGGTCGGCCCGGTGGAGCTGCCGTACTGGATGGTGATGCTGCCCGGGTGGGTGTCGATGACCTCGGTGACGTCGCCGATGTCGCGGGTGATCAGGTCGCCGTACCCGTCGCCGTCGACGTCGCCGACGGTGCCGCTGTACGCGGTGCCGAGCGACTTGGCGGTGTGGCTGACGCCGCTCCTGCCGCCCTTCCAGAAGCGGGCGTTGTGGGTCATCTCCTCGAAGCCGTGCGTGGTGACGATGTCGTCGACGCCGTCGCCCGTCAGATCACCGGTGATGAAGGAGGCGAGGCCGGAGGGGCCGTCGTCCGTGGTGATGCTGTCCTTCTTGGCGGGCTTGCCGTCGCGGGTGAACGGCCCGTACTGGATGGTCATCCCGGAGACGTCGGGGTCGGTGCTCGGGTCGTCGTTGACGACGAGGTCGCGCTTGCCGTCGCCGTTGAAGTCGCCCGACGCGAACTCGGCGTTCCGGTACGGCAGGAGAGTGTCCTTGCCGGTCAGGCCGTCCTTGGAGCCCCACAGGACGGTCGCCTTGTTGCCGTTGTCGTCGCCGCCGGACACGAGCAGGTCGGTGTACGCGTCGCCGTCCAGGTCGGCGGGGACCATCTCGTAACCGAAGGCGTACGTGCCGGCGAGCTCGCCCGGGACGCCCGGCGTGGCCCGGCTGATGAGCTGGTGCTTCGCCGTGCCGGGTCCGGTGGCCGTGCCGTAGACGACGGAGATGTAGCCCGTCTTCGCGACGCCGTCGACGGTGCCGTGGGGCGCGGCGACCGCGAGGTCGGCGTACCCGTCGTGGTTGAAGTCGGTCGCCGGCGTGCGGGGCGGCTGCGGGGCGGCGACTGCGGTGCCGGAGGTGGCGGAGATCGCGAGCGGGGCGGCCAGCGCGGCGACGGCGATGGCGCTGATGAGTGTGCGGCGGGGCACGGGTCCTCCTGGGGCGAACGTCTGTGACACAACGGGAGACGGGCGTTCGAGAGAAGAGGTTGTACACCACAGGAACTCCGTTACGTGATCCGGACGTTCGGCGGATGACGGCCGCCGTTCACCTCGTGTCACGGGGGTGTGCGGGAGACTGGTCGCGGGCCGTGGAGTGCGGGAGGGGACCGGATGGCGCGGGCGAGGGTGTCGATGCAGGAGCTCATCCGCCGCAGACGGCGGGCGGGTTTCGTGGGGCGGCGCGAGGAGCTCCGGCTCTTCCGGGAGAACTTGGAACTGCCGCCGGAGGACGAGCGGCACCGCTTCCTCTTCCATGTGCACGGCCCGGCGGGCGTCGGCAAGACGTCACTCGTGCGCGAGCTGGGGCAACTGGCGACGGACCGGGGCGCTCTCGTCGCGTACATGGACGACGCGGCGCCGGACATCCCCGGGGCCCTGGCCGAGATCGCCGCGCAATTCGCCCAGCAGGGGCGGCGGTTGAAGTCCCTTGAGCGCGCCCTCGCCCACCAGCGGCAGCGGGCCCACGAGGCCGTCGTGGCCGCCGCCCGCGAACCGGCCGAGCCCGGCGTGCCGTCGGCGGGCGGCGCGGCGCTGGCGCGGGCGGGCGCCGTCGGGCTCGGCATGGTGCCGGTCGTGGGCGCCTTCGCCGGACTGGTCGACACGGACCGCGTCGGGCTCGGCGCGGACCGGCTGTGGGCCCGCCTCCGCAGCCAGGAGGACGCGCACCTGGTCCTGGAGCCGGAGCGCGCGCTGACCCCGGTGCTCCTGGAGGAACTGGCCGCCGCGGCGGACACCGCGCCCTGGCTCGTGCTGCTCTTCGACACGTACGAGCGGACGGCACCGTTCCTCGACCGCTGGCTGTACGACGTGATGACGACCGACCGGTACGGCGAACTCCCCGCCGAAGTAGTCGTGGTGACCGCCGGGCAGCGCCCCCTCGACCCCGACCGCTGGGACGGCGCAGCGGACTTCGCCGCCGAGCTCCCGCTGCGGCCCTTCACGGAGACCGAGGCGCGCGGCCTGCTCGCCGCCAGGGGCGTCACCGACGAACCGGTCGTCGCCGAGGTCCTGCGGCTCTCGGGACGGCTCCCCGTGCTCGTCTCCACGCTCGCGGGGACCGGCCCCGCGGCGCCCGCCGACGTCGGCGACCCGAGCGCCACCGCCGTGGAGCGCTTCCTGCGGTGGGAGCCCGACCCGGTGCGGCGCGCGGCGGCCCTGGACTGCGCGCTGCCCCGGCGCCTCGACGAGGAGATCGTGCGGGCCGCGGCGCACCGGGGCGACGACGACCCCGCCGAGCTGTACGGCTGGCTGCGCACCCTGCCGTTCGTGCGGGCCGACCGCCGGGGCACCGCCCGCTACCACGACGTCGTACGCGCCCCGATGCTGCGCCTGCGCCGCAACACCGCGCCCGAGCTGTGGAGCGCGGGCCACACCCGGCTCGCCGAGCTGTACGGGCGGCGGCGCGCCCTACTGGAGGAGGAGCTGCGGGGCGCGCCGGGCCGGCCGTGGATGCGCCCGGAGTGGCGTGCGCTGCGCGTCGAGGAGCTGTACCACTCGCTGTGCGCGGGACCGCGCGCCGCGCTGCCCGGCGCGCTGCGCGAGGGGATCGATGCCTGCCGCGTGGACACGGCGGTGGCCCGCGAGTGGGCGCGGGCGGTGGCGGACGCCGCCGAGGACACGGACGCCGAACAGCTGCGGTCCTGGTCCGACGAGTGCCGGACGGCCCTCGCCGACGAACGGCTCGGCGCGCTGCGGGTCCTCGAGCTCTTCCTCTCGCGCGCCGGGCTCGACGACGCGGGCCGCGTCGCCGCGTACAACGCGCACGGTCTGCGGCTCTTCCTCCTCGGCCGGCTGCGCGAGGCGATCGTCGACCACGAGCGTGCCGTCGCCCTCGACCCCGCCGACCCGTGGGGCCACCACGGCCTCGCGGTCACCTACCGCGCCCTCGGCGAGTACGAGACGGCGCTGCACCACCTGGCCGCGGCCGACGAGGTGGTGCCGGGCGCGGAGTGGGTGGCACGGGACCGCGGGGAGACGTACCGCCGCATGGGCCGCCCCGATGAGGCCCTGCCCTGGCTGGACCGCGCGCACGAGATCGACCCCCGCGAGCCGGTGACCCTGGGCAGCCGCGGCCAGGTCAAGTTCGTGCTCGGCCGCCCCCGCGAGGCCCTCGACGACCTGGACCGGGCGATCGACCTGTGGCCCGACTACCCCTGGGCGCTGGCCCGCAGAGCCCGCGTCAGACAGTCCGTCGGCGACCTGGCGGGCGCCTTCGCCGACCTCGACCGCGTCCACGAACTGGCCCCGGACGCCCCCGGCAGCCACGGTGACCGGGGCGACATCCTGCGCTTCGCGGGCCGCCACGAGGAAGCCGTCGCCGCCTACGACACGGCACTCGCCCTCGACCCGGGCTACGCGTGGGCGTGGGGCAGCAGGGCCCTGTCCCTGGAGGCACTCGGCCGCACGGACGCGGCACTCGCCTCCCTCGACGAGGCGCTGCGGATCGACCCCGAGTACGGGTGGGCGCGGGAGCAGAAGGAGCGGATTCTGCGGACGGACGCGGGCTGACGGGGGAGACTGGCAGGGGTACACGACCGTGCGGAACGGGGGGATTCCGATGGCGTCGGGCGACGCGGACGAGCCGTCCATGCAGGAGCTGATACGCCGCAGGGGGCGGACCGGGTTCATCGGGCGCCGCGGTGAACTCGCGGCGTTCCGGGAGAACTTCGACGTGCCGCCCGCCGACCTGCGCCACCGCTTCCTCTTCCACGTCCACGGCAACGCGGGCGTCGGCAAGACGTCCCTGGTCCACGAGCTGGCGCAGCTCTCCCGCGAGCGCGGCGCCCTGACCGCGTACGTCGACGAGCGGGTGAGCAGCGTCCCCGAGGCGATGGCCGCGATCAGCGCCGAGTTCGCCCGCCAGGGCCGCCGGTCGAAGGACCTCGACCAGCTGCTCACCACCCACCGCGAGCGCCGCCACGAAGCGGACTCGATGCCGGTCGCGCCCCCGCCCGCACCCGGTGAGGCCCCGGCGCCGCCCGCGCCCTCCGCGGCCGGCCTGACGGCGGCCCGCGCGAGCCTCGTCGGGCTCGGCATGGTGCCCGGCGTCGGCGCCCTCGCGGGGGCGGTCGACCCGGCGCAGCTCGTGCAGGGCGCGGACCGGCTGCGGGCCGGCCTCAGCGCCCGCTTCCGCAACCAGGAGGACGTCCAGCTGGTCCTCTCCCCGGAGCGCGTCCTCACCCCGGTCCTCCTGAAGGAGCTGGCGCAGGCCGCGAAGTCGGTGCCGTGGATCGTCCTGTTCTTCGACACGTACGAACGGACGGCGCCGTTCCTGGACAGCTGGCTGCACGAGGTGATGACGACGGAGCGGCACGGCGCGCTGCCCGCCAAGGTCGTCGTGGTCACCGCGGGCCAGCAGCCGTTCGACACCGCACGCTGGGGCGGCTACGCGGACTACATGGCGGACGTCCCGCTCGGCCCCTTCACCGAAGAGGAGTCCCGCGGGCTCCTCGCGGGCAAGGGCGTGGTCGCGGAACCGGTCGTCGAAGAGGTCCTGCGGCTCTCCGGCGGCCTCCCCGTGCTCGTCTCCACCCTCGCCGAGAACCGCCCCGCCGACCCGGACGACGTGGGCGACCCGAGCGCGACGGCCGTGGAGCGCTTCCTGAAGTGGGAGCAGGACCCGGTGCGCCGCGCCTCCGCCCTGGCGTGCGCGCTGCCGAGGCGGCTCGACGCGGACGTGGTCGCGGCGGCGGTCGACGGCGTGTGCGCGGCGGCGGACGTGCCGGGCGTCTTCGCCTGGCTGCGGAGCCTGCCGTTCGTGAGCGACCGGGGCGACCGGCTCCAGTACCACGACGTGGTGCGCGCACCGATGCTGCGCCTGCAGCGGCACCGGTCGCCGCGCGGCTGGGCCGAGCTGCACGGCCTGCTCGCACAGGCGTACGCGGGCTGGCGCGCGGAGGCCGAGCCCGGCCCCACGCCGTACGAGTGCTGGGGCGACGAGCAGTGGCGCGAGCTGCGGCTCGCGGAGTCGTACCACCTGCTGTGCGGGTCGCCCCGCAGCGCGCTCCCGGTCGTCCTGCGGGACGTCGTCGACGCGTGCGACGCGGACACGGCGGTGGCCCGGCGGTGGGCGCAGCTGCTCGTGGACGCGGGGGAGGACACGGAGTCCGCGCCGGTCCGGGCGTGGGGCCGCGACCTGCTGCGGGCGCTGGCGGACGGCGGGGGCCCCGCCGCCCTGCAACTCCTCATCGAGCGCGCGGGGTTCGACGCCCGGGACGAGGCGTTCGCACGGCTGGTCCGGGGCCGTGACCTGCGGGAGAGCGGCGCGCACGCGGAGGCGATCGCCGAGTACGACCGGGCCGTCGCGCTGGATCCCGAACAGGAGCGGGCCTACCACGGCAGAGGTGTCACGTACTCGTACATGGACGACGAGGAGACCGCCCTCGTCGATCTCGACCGTGCGGTGGAGCTCGCGCCGCAGGACGCCAGGAACCACGCGATGCGGGGCGAGGTCCTCCGTGTCCTGGGCCGCTTCGAAGAGGCCGCCGAGGCCCTGGACCGCGCGCTGGAGCTCGACCCGTCGGACGCGGAGGCGGTGGGCAGCCGGGGCATCGTCCGCTACGCGCTCGGGCGGGACGAGGAGGCCCTGGCCGACCTCGACCGCGCCCTGCGGCTCGTGCCGGACTACACGTGGGCGCTGGTCTTCCGGTCCGCCGTGCGGGCCGGCCGCGACGAGTACGAGCAGGCCCTCGCGGACTGCGACCGCGCGGTCGAACAGACCCCCGAGTCCAGTTGGGTCGTGCGGAACCGGGCCGACGTCCTGCGCAGGATGGGCCGCCGGCAGGACTCCCTGACCGACTACGACAGGGCGATCGAACTCGACGCCGAGAACTGGTCGGCGTACGGCGGCCGCGGCGCGTCCAGATATCACCTGGGACAACTCCCCGAGGCGCTCGCCGACCTGGACACGGCCGTGGAGCACGACCCGGACTACGCCTGGGCGCGGGCCCGCCGCGGCATGCTGCTGCACGACATGGGGGAGTACGAGCGGGCCCTCGCGGACGAGGACCGGGCGGTCGAACTGTCCCCCGACTCCGACTGGATGCACTACCGCCGCGCCGAGACGCTCTTCGCCCTGGAGCGGTACGAACAGGCCCTCGCCGCTCTGGACCGCGCGCTCGAACTCGACCCCGTGTACACGGCGGCGCTCTGCAGCCGGGGCGACACCCTGCACCGGCTGCGCCGTTACGACGAGGCGTTCACCGACCACGACCGGGCCGTCGAGCTGAAACCCGACGCCACCTGGGCCCTGTACTCCCGCATCAGGCTCGCGCTGGCCACCGGCAGGACCGACCGGGCCCTGGCCGACCTCGCCGCCTACACCGAGCACGGCGGGGACGCGACGTGGGCCCGCCTGCGGACCGCCGAACTGCACCTGTGGCTGGGGGACGTGGCCGGGGCGCTCGCCGCGCTGCCGCCGGAGGCGGTGAGCCGGGGGACGAGCGGGGAGCCGGGCGAAGACGACGGCGCGGAGGAGCTGGCGCAGGTGTACTGCCGGGCGGGGCTGTGGGCGCCCGCCCGCGCGGCCGCGCGGCGCCTGTGCGCGGACGACGACGAGGTCGGCACGGTGCTGCTCGCCGTCGTGGAGACCTGCGCCGGGGACACGGCCGCCGCCGGGCCCCTGTGGCACAGGTTCGCCGAACTGCTCGAGACCGCGGCCGCCAACCCGGCCTGGCGCGACTACGGACACGCCCTGGCCGCGCTGGCCGGGGGCGACTGGGCCACGGCGGACGCCCGCCTCGCCCGCGTCCTCGGCCCGGTCCTGCCGGAGCTGGAGTGGGACGACCTGGCCGAGATGGTCTCCCACCTGACGAATCTCTCCCTCTCCCCGGCCGTCGACCGCACCCGCCTCGCACCCCGCCTCGCCCGCCTCACCGCGGCGCGGGACGCCTTCCGCGCACGCCACGCGGAACCCGTCGGGACCGGGCCCGTCGGCGCCGGTGACCTCAGGGTTTCGTAGCGGCTGCGAAGCTCGCGTGAACGTCGCTCAAAAGCGACCTCAAGGGCGACTCCGCGCATACCACTTGGTGCCTGAAGCGACCGTTCCTGTTCGATTACAGTGCTGCGCAGTCGCCACCGGTCGAGGCGCGACGCTCGAGGCGCGACGAGGGACGTCACCGCACGTCACCGCAGGGAGGGAGACCCGCGTGGGTACCGCAGCAGCCACCGGTGTCTGGGGCCGCGCCGAGCAGCAGGACTTCCGCAGCCGGGTGCGCGGCACGCTCCTCGGAGCCGCCGTCGGCGACGCCCTGGGCGCGCCCGTCGACGGCCTCTCCCTCGACGCGATCCGCGAGGCGCACGGCGCCGAGGGGCTCACCGAGCCCGCCCCCGCGTACGGCCGCCGCGGTGCCGTCACCGCGGCCACCCAGCTCACCCTCTTCACCGTCGACGGGCTCATACGCGCCCAAGTGCGGCGCGACACCGGCGCCTGGCACCCGCCGACCGACCTGCACCGCGCCTACCGCCGCTGGGCCGCCACCCAGAGCGACTGGGGCCCGGACGAACGGCGCAAGGAGGACGGCTGGCTGGCCCGCGAGGAGTGGCTGTACTCGCGGCGCGACCCGTCCCGCGCCTGCCTCGTCGGACTCGGCGACGCGACCATGGGCACCCTCGACGCCCCCAAGAATCCCGGGGAGCGCGGCGCCGAGGCCGCCGTCAGATCCGCGCCCATCGGCCTCCTCGTCGGCTGGGAGCCCCAGCTCGTGCTGCAGCTCGCCGTCGAGGGCGCCGCCCAGACGCACGGCCATCCCACCGCCTACCTCGCGGCGGGCGCCCACACCGTCATCGTGCACGGGCTCGCCCGCGGGGAGTCCCTCGACGGAGCGATCCAGCGGTGTCTCGCGCTCCTCGCCACCCGCCCGGGGCACCAGCCCGTCACGGACGGGCTCCGGCACGCGCTGGGCGCCGTGCGGCAGGGCATGCCGACGCCTGCGCGCGTGACGGAGCTGCTGGCGGACGGCACGGCCGAAGGGGTGCTGGCCGGCGCCGTGTACTGCGCCCTGGTCGGCGAGGACATCCGGCACGGGCTGCGGCTCGCCGTGAACCACGGGGGTCCTTCGGCGGCCTGCGGAGCGCTGTGCGGGGCGCTGCTCGGCGCGCTGCACGGGGAGACCGCGCTGCCGCCGGGGTGGCTCACGGAGCTGGAGGGCCGGCCCACGGTCCTGGAGCTGGCGGACGACTTCGCGATGGAGATGACCCAGGGGCCCGCGCTGCACGGGCCCGCGCTCTCGTCGCCGGGCTGGCTGGCGCGCTATCCGAGGGCGTGACAGGCCCTAGTCGGTGGCGGACGCCGCCTTGAACGTGCGGCTCAGCAGGTCGTGGAGGGTGGCGCGCTCGGCGTCGTCCAGCGCGTCCAGGCCGGCCGCCGTGGCGTGCATGTTGGCGCGGATCGCGTCGACGGCCCGCTCGCCCTCGGGGGTCAGGACCACGTTCTTCACACGGCGGTCCGTGGGGCTCGGCTCCCGGTGGACCAGGCCGCGCTTCTCCAGGCGGTCGATGATCCCCGTCACGTTCGACGCGTCGCAGGACAGCGTCCGGGCGAGCTCCCGCATCGCGGCGGGCCGCCGGCGCAGCACGCTCAGCGTCTTGCCCTGGCTCGCGGTGAGGTTCTCCCGCGCCGCCGCCTCCGTGAAGTCTCCGTAATAGGCACCGAGGGAGACCGCAAGCAGCTCCATGAGCTGGGCCGTGTCGACGCGGGGAGTTCCAGACATGTGAGCCACCTTACGCCATGAAACTTGACGATCTCAAATATTGAGGCTTACCTTCTTAAACGTTACTTGACGTACTCAAGTATCGAGATTCTTAAGTAGTCGAGCAGCCGGCCGGGCCCCTGGCCGAGCAGTCGGAGAGAAGAAGTCACCGTGTCCCACGCACAGCACGCGGCCCCGCCGAAACCCACCGGGCAGACCGCCCTCGTCCTGGTGCTCGGCCTCGCCGCCATGGTCGTCTCGATGATGCAGACGCTGGTCGTCCCGATCCTGTCGATCATCCAGAACGACCTGGACGCCACCACGTCCGGCGTCAGCTGGGTGACCACCGCCACCCTGCTCTCCGCCGCCGTCTTCACCCCGCTGCTCGGCCGCTTCGGTGACCAGCACGGCAAGAAGCCGACGCTCGTCGGCGTCCTCCTCGTGATGATCGCGGGCTCCGTGCTCGCCGCCACCACGACCTCCCTGACCTGGCTCATCGTCGGCCGGATCATGCAGGGCGCCGCCACCGCGATCTTCCCGCTCGCGCTCTCCGTGCTCCGCGAGGAGGTCAGGCCGGCCAAGCTGCCCGGCGCCATGGCGCTGGTCAGCGGCACCCTCGCGTTCGGCAGCGGTCTCGCCCTGGTGGGCGCCGGGCTGCTGACCCAGGGCTCCGACCCCGACTACCACCGTGTGTTCTGGCTCGCGGTCGTACTCGCCGTCATGGCGCTCATCGGCGTGGTGACCGTCGTCCCCACCTCACGCTCGAAGACCGGCGGCCGCACCGACTGGCTGGGCGCGGGCACGCTGGCGCTGCTGCTCGTCCTGCTCCTCCTGCCGATCTCGCAGGGCCACGAGTGGGGCTGGACCTCCGGCCGCACGCTCGGCGCGTTCGCGGGCGCGGTCGTCATGGCCGGCGTGTGGGTCCTGACCGAGCTGAAGGTCAAGGAGCCGATGGTCGACATGAAGATGTTCGCCCACCGCCCGGTCCTCTTCACCAACCTCGCCGGACTGCTGCTCGGCTTCGCGATGTTCGCCCAGTTCATCGGCGTCTCGTACCTCGTCCAGATGCCCGAGGAGCTGGCCGGGTACGGGTTCGGCGCCTCGGTGCTCGACGCCTCCGTCGTCTACCTCCTGCCGACCACGATCGTCTCGCTCGTCGCCGCGCAGTTCGGCGGCGTCCTGGTCCGCCGCATCGGGGCCCGCGTCACGCTCGCCGTCGGCGCAGCGTTCGGCGTGGCCGGCTTCGCCTGGCTGACCCTGGCGCACGGCACCAGTGCCTCCGTCATCGGCGCGGGCATGGTCATCGGCCTGGCCATCAGCTTCGGTTACGCCTCGATGCCCGCGCTCATCGTGGCCAGCGTGCCGGCCCACCAGACGGGCATCGCCAACGGCATCAACTCCATCTCCCGCTCGGTGGGCAGTGCCATCGCCAGCGCGATGATCACGTCGCTGCTCGCGTCGAAGACCATCGCGCTGCCGGCCGGGATGCCCGCGCTCCCCCAGGAGAGCCAGTTCACCCTGAGCTTCGCCATCGCCGGCGCGGCGTTCGTCCTGGTAGTCGCAGTAGCCCTGGCCGGCCTCACCCCCCACCACGCCCCCCGCCTGCGCAAACTCGCAGAATCCACCCCTCCGACCCCGGCGGCGGCACCGGAACGCGCCGGGGTCTGAGCGCCCCTTAAGGGGCGCGGGGAACGGCGCGAGCAACCACACGAAAAGCCGCAGTCGCGTCTGCCGGGATCGCCCGCAGCGGCGGCTGCGGCTTGTCGTTTGGCTGGCCGCGCAGTTCCCCGCGCCCCTAAAGGGCGCCCCCTGCGCGGGCGGCGCTGGAACGCCCCGGGTCGGAGTGCTCCCTCAGGGGCGCGGGGAACTGCGCGAGCAACCACAGCGGAGCCGCGGTCGCGTCTGCCGGGATCGCCTGCAGCGGCGGCTGCGGCTTGTCGTTTGGCTGGCCGCGCAGTTCCCCGCGCCCCTAAAGGGCGCCCCCTGCGCGGGCGGCGCTGAAACGTGCCGGGTCGGAGTTCTCCCTCAGGGGCGCGGGGAACTGCGCGAGCAACCACAGAAGAGCCGCGGTCGCGTCTGCCGGGGTCTCCTGCAGCGGCGGCTGCGGCTTGTCGTTTGGCTGGCCGCGCAGTTCCCCGCGCCCCTGACGGGGCGCCCCTGCGCGGGCGGGTGTCAGTCCTTGGACGGTGCCGTCACGGCACCGTCCCGCGGCTCCGCGGGGGTGGGTACGGCGGCCGCTCCCGGCGAACCGCCGTCGCCGTCCGTGTTGATGCGCTCGATGAGCGCATCCCGCTCCGGCGTGTCCTCCGGCTTGATGTAGCCGATGAGGATGTACAGGACCAGGGACACCGCCAAGGGGATGGACACCTGGTACTGGAGCGGCACACCGCCCTCGATGTTCCAGCTGATCGGGTAGTTGACCAGCCAGAAGGCGAGCAGGCCAAGAGACCAGCTCGTGAGCGCCGCCGTCGGCCCGGAGCGGCGGAACGGCCGCAAAAGCCCCAGCATCATCGGGATCGCCATCGGCCCCATCAGCCCGGCGACCCACTTGATCACAACCGTGATGATGTCCCCGAACGCGGGCGAATTGACCTGCGTGGCCGCCGCCATGGACAACCCGAGGAACACCACCGTCGTGACCCGCGCCGCGATCAGCCCGGAACGCTCGGTCCAGGCGCGCGCCCTCGCCGACACCACCGGCGCGCAGTCCCGCGTGAACACCGCCGCGATGGCGTTGGCGTCGGACGAGCACATGGCCATGGTGTGGGAGAAGAACCCGACGATGACCAGCCCCAACAGCCCGTGCGGCAGCAGCTGTTCCGTCATCAGCCCGTAGGAGTCCGAGCCGTCGGCCTTCTCCGACTCCACCAGGAGCGGCGACATCCACATGGGGAAGAACAGCACCACGGGCCAGACCAGCCACAGGATCGCCGAGAGCTTGGCCGAGCGCGCCGCCTCCTTCGCGTTGGCGGTCGCCATGTAGCGCTGCGCCTGGTTCAGCATGCCGCCGTTGTACTCGAAGAGCTTGATGAAGAGGAACGCGAGCAGGAAGACCGTCCCGTACGGCCCGACGAGCGGCTTCTCGTGGCCCTGCAGCGCCGGCTCGTCCCACGCGCCGAAGAAGCCGATGCCCATGTCGTTGAGCTCCATCACCACGGCGACGAACATCGCGATGCCGGCCAGGAGCTGGATCACGAACTGGCCCAGCTCGGTGAGCGCGTCGGCCCACAGCCCGCCGATGGTGCAGTAGATCGCCGTGATGACACCGGTGATGAGGATGCCCTGGTTGAGGGAGACACCGGTGAAGACGGAGAGCAGCGTCGCGATGGCGGCCCACTTCGCACCCACATCCACGATCTTCAGCAGCATGCCGGACCAGGCCAGCGCCTGCTGAGTCTTGAGGTCGTAACGGTTCTTCAGATACTCCAGCGGGGAGGCGACGTGCAGCCGTGAGCGCAGCCGGTTGATGCGGGGAGCGAAGAGCCGCGCGCCGATGGCGATGCCGAGCGCGATCGGGAACGACCAGGTGACGAAGGACGTCACGCCGTAGGTGTACGCGATGCCCGCGTACCCGGTGAACATCACCGCGCTGTATCCGGACATGTGGTGCGAGATGCCCGACAGCCACCACGGCATCTTGCCGCCGGCGGTGAAGAAGTCACTGACGTTGTCGACCCGCTTGTGGGACCACACGCCGATCGCGACCATCACACCGAAGTAGCCGATCAGCACGGCCCAGTCGAGACTGTTCATATGGCCCTCCAGGGGTCCGCCTGGTGAACGGGCCGACGCCGACGAGAGCGGCCCAGAAGTGCCCGCTCATCGTGGGTTCGGGGGCACGGTGGCGACAACGGTGCGGAAGGTCAAGGGGAAGTAAAATCGTTCGGTTAGCTGATCCTCGTTCATGTATGTGTAAAGAGCGAGGCGCGGGGCATGCGAAAAGGGGCCCCCTTAAGGGGCCCCTTCAAGGGGCGCGGGGAACGGCGCGACCAGCCCGAGCGGACCCGCAGGCAAAGAGCCCTACCGCATGATCTCCCCCGCATTGACCAACAGCGACTGCCCCGTAATGGCCCGAGCCCGATCAGACGCAAGAAAGACCACCGCATCCGCGACATCCCCGTCCGTCGCCAGATCCGGCAGCGCCATCCGGGAGACGAGCCGCCCCCGGACCTCCGCCTCGGAGACCCCCTCGCTCTGCGAGGCGAACCGCACGTACGCCTCCACCGGCGGCCCCCACATCCACCCCGGCAGCACCGTGTTGACCCGGATCCGGTCCGGGCCCACCTCCTGCGCCAGCGAGTACATCGCCGAGGTCAGCGCCCCCTTGGACGCCGCGTACGCGGCCTGCCGCACCTGCGTGGGCGCCGCGATCGCCGACTGCGTGCCGATGACGACCACCGAACCGCCCCGCCGCTCCCTCAGGGCGGGCAGGCACGCGCGCGTCATGCGCAGGGTGCCCAGCAGATTGACGTCGAGGACCTGGTGCCAGGTGGCGAAGTCCGCGTCCTCCAGGCCGCCGAAGTGGCTGTCCCAGGCGGCGACATGGACCACCGCGTCGATCCCGCCGAACCGGTCACGGGCCAGCGCCGCGAGCGCCTCGCACTGCCGCTCGTCGGTGATGTCCGTCGCCCGGTACGCGGTGTGCGCGCCCTCCGGGTCGATCTCGGCGGCGCACTTGGCGAGGTTCGCCTCCGTGCGCGCCCCGAGCACGGCGTTGCCGCCGTCGCGCACGACGGCCGCCGCGACCTGGTGGCCGAGCCCGGCGCCGACGCCCGAGACGACGGCGGTCTTCCCTTCGAGGAGCGACGACGGCATGGGGCGCCTCCCGGCTCTGGCAGTTTTACTGACGGGGCGTCAGAGTAGGGCCGCATGCCGGAGGACGGAAGGGACCGGAAGAGGAAGGCAGGGAGTGGTATGAGCGAGGACACCCGGAGCGATGTCTACGCCGAGCTGGCCGCCGTCGGACCCTACGGCGTGCACCCGGGGCACGCCCTGATCACCCTGGTCGAACCGCACCCGGGGCACGAGTTCGCGTACAACCGCTGGTACGAGGACGACCACTACTACGCCGGCGCGATGGCCATGCCCTGGATGTACGCGGGGCGCCGCTGGGTGGCCACGCGCGAGCTCCAGCTCCTGCGCTATCCCGACAAGTCCGCGGTGGCCGAGCCGGTCACCGCGGGGTGCTACCTCTCCACGTACTGGGTGACGGACGGCCGCTACGACGACCACATGAAGTGGACCGTCGGCATCAACAAGCGGCTCAACCGCGACGGCCGGGTCTACCAGGACCGCACGCACGTCTTCACCGCCTTCCAGGACCACGAGGCGACCGTCTACCGGGACGGCGCGGCGGGACCGCGCGACTTCCACGCGCTCGATCATCCGTACCGCGGCCTCGTCCTCGAAGTCATCGACGCCGAAGGCCCACAGGAGCGGGCCGGACTGCTGGAGTGGCTGCGGTCCCGGCATCTGCCGCGGGCCCTCGCGGGCTCACCCGCCGCGATGGTCACGCTGTTCCGGCCGACACCGCTGCCGGGGGACCGCATGACGTACGTGAAACAGGTCGAGGGCGTCGACACCCGGCTGACGCTGCTGTGGTTCCTGGCGGAAGATCCGCGGGAGTGCTGGGAGGCGCACTTCACCGGGCGCGACGCGGCGGTGGCGGAGTCGGGGCTCGGGCGGGTGGAGCTGGTCGCGCCGTTCATCCCGACGGTGCCGGGGACGGACACCTACGTCGACGCGCTGCGCTGACGGGGCCCGCGGCGGCCCGGACGCGAAGCGCGGGCAGAGCCGAGCCCCCTCGGCCGGGACGGCGGGCCAGTCGAGAGGGCTCACTACGGAACTGCTCGTGCGGTACTGCCTATGCGGTTGTTCCTTCTGGTGCTTCGCTTGCTCTGCGTGCTTTGTGTACTTCGCTGGTGTGCGCAGTCGTCTCACGCGAGGCCGGCAGCCCCCCGGCCCACCTCGGTGACGAACGCGTTCCACGACTCGGTGGGGAAGGCCAGGACCGGGCCCTCGACGACCTTGGAGTCGCGCACGGAGATCCCGTGCCGCACGGGGGACTTGACCTCGACGCACGCGCCGTTACCGGTCGAGTAGGAGGACTTGACCCACGTGTGCGAAGTACCTTGCTGAATCGCCATGTTCGCTCCGGTTTTTCCGATCGATGAGTGGCCACCGCCGCAAACTCTGCGGTGGCGGCGCCAACGCTCTTGCTCGATGGCGTGAATGACGCTACTCGCCAACTTCGTGGCGTGAAGGGATCGTTCACTCAACCGGATGGCATATTCCAGTGGGGTCTTACGCGCCGACCGGGCAAGGGTGTACCGTGCGGCGCTTCCCCCGAGAAGACCCGGAAATGCAGCGGGCACAGCCTCGGCGGACACAGCCTCAGCGGGCGTAGTCCTTCGCGATCTCCGCGATGAGCTGTCTGGACTGCTCCACGTTGAGCGCCTGGGCCCGCAGATGCTCGTACATGACGCTGTACTGCTGGACGTCGTTCGCCTTCTCCAGGTACAGGTCGCTGGTGACGCCCTCGATGTAGACGA
Source organism: Streptomyces sp. NPDC039480 (assembly GCF_055597165.1). Taxonomy (NCBI): domain Bacteria; kingdom Bacillati; phylum Actinomycetota; class Actinomycetes; order Kitasatosporales; family Streptomycetaceae; genus Streptomyces; species Streptomyces sp. NPDC039480. The sequence goes on from NZ_JBVITX010000007.1 coordinate 373,598, forward strand.
CGCTGGAGTCGGCGGCGTCGGGGAACTCCAGGATCGCGTACTGACCGTTGAGCCCCGGGTGCGCGCCCATCTCGAAGGGGATCACCTGCACCGTCACGTGCGGCAGCTGGGACTGCTCGACGAGATGTTCCAGCTGGTCGCGCATGAGATGACGGGAGCCGACGACGCGGCGCAGCGCCGACTCGTCGAGGACGGTCCACAGGCGCAGCGGGTTGTCCGGCGCCGCGATGCGCTCCTGACGGCGCATGCGCACCTGGACGCGCTTCTCGATGTCGGTCGGCGTGGTCTCCGGGAGCGCGCCGGTGATCAGCGCCTCCGCGTACGCGCGGGTCTGCAGCAGACCGGGGACGACCTGCGGGTCGTACACGCGCAGGGACGCGGCGTCGGTCTCCAGGCCGATGTACACGCTGTAGGGGATGTCGCCGAAGGAGTGCCACCAGCCCTGCTGGCGCGAGTCCTTCGCCATCTGCATGAGCGAGTCGACGACCCGGTGGTCCTCCACCTCGTAGACACCGCACAGATCGCGGACGTCGCGCTGGCTGATCGAACGGCGGCCGTTCTCCAGGCGGCTGATCTTCGACTGCGAGACGAGCAGGCGCTCGGCGACCTCCTCGGCCGTCATGCCCTTGAGCTCGCGGAGCCGACGGAGCTCCTGGCCCAACCGGCGTCGCCTGACAGTGGGATTGACATTGGACGCCACGGGACGTGCACCTCCGGCTTGCCTGCCTCTACTTTGCGTATCTACTGCTCAGCAGAGTGCCACCAACGAGGCCGGCACCGCTGGGAAACAGCGGATGATGCGAACGTGCGGGCGGATGTGCGAAGGGTGCGGCCTGCGGCGCCGAAAGACGTGCGGCCGCGCGGGGCGGTGGCACCGGGGTGTCGTCGTCCGGACGGTCCGGTGTCACTCCCCGCGCGGCTCAGCGGCTCCCGAACCGGGTCTGGGGGACTGCGGTGCGGCGCTGATACGGGTGGTGCTGAGCGGTTGCGCGATGGTGGTGCGTGGTTACGTGCTGGTGGTGCGTGGTGCGTGGTGCGTGGTGCGTGGTGCCGTACTCGTGGTGCGTGTGACGAGATGGTGCCGAGCCGTGCTCAGTGAGCGACGGCGCGTGCCATGGATCCGCGGCGCGGCTGCATCGGCACCCCGCCGGGGTCCGCTGTCGCCCTGGCCGGTTGCCGGCCACCGCCCGGTCCCTGGGGACCCGCCGGTGCGGCGCTGCGGCGCGGCTGAGCCGCCACGCCGTTCTGGACGTCCATCACGGCGTGCGCCACGAGGCCGCCCATGGGGTCGTGCCTGATGAGGTCCCGGAGCCGGGAGCGCGATGAACGCCCCTCGTTCCCCGGGTACAGATGCTTGCCGAGACCGACCGCGTGGGCCAGGGCGGCGAGCGCGGCGGTCCGCGGGTCCGGCGGTACACCGGTGCGGATCGCCGAATCGAGCCGGGACCTGATTTCCCGGCTGATGGCCGTCTCCGTCGCTTGGTAGCGCGTCGTCGGCAGCACCCCGCACATCTGGCCCGCCACGGCATGAACCATGCCGCACCGCTCCAGGTGCGAGAGGTACGTCTGGCGGAGCCCCAGTCGGGGCCCGCCGATCCAGTGGACCGCCCGGACCGGGCTGCCGCGCCTGCGCAGCAGTTCCAGTGCGGAGTCCAATGTCGGATCTCCGGTCGGCCGTGGCATCACCACGGCGATACGATCCCCGTCTGGGGCTATCCGTCCGGCCAGCGCCAGCTCCACTAGCTGTGCTCCGGCCAGACCGAGGTCGAGCGACTGCGGCTGCGCTGTGGTGCCCGTGGCCGGGTCCAAAGCGAGCAGCAGAAGCTCCTCCGGAATTGTTCTGCGGCTCCTGCCCATCCATGCCTCCCCGCGTGGATGAATGACAGGGTGACCCCTCTCACATTGGTCTGTCGAGAGCGCGTGGGCGGGATGTACGGGAACCAGTAGGTATGTCGTTCTCGTCTACCACGGGGGTTAAGCCCTCACACAGGACACTGGTACACGGTTCGGACAGTGGCGTCCGGCCGGATTTGGCGCACGGTCAGCACACGGCAAGCATCAGCATCGGCAAACGGCATGGCGTACGAGGAGGCATCGGTGGCGGGCGAGACCCCCGACAGATCGAAGCAGCGGAAGTCGTCGGGGAACCCGACCGGGGCGGAGTCCTCCGAGCCGGCGCCGGAGGAACGCGACCCGCGTCTCGCGATCACCCGCGAGACGCCGCAGGTGCGGGAGGACCGGGCGACCGCCGTCTTCTCGACGAAGGACGTCGCTGAGGCGGCGGCCGGTTCCGACGGCTCCGACGACCCGGAGGAGAGCGACGGTCCCGGGAAGACCGGTGACTCCGGTGAGACCGGTGAGGCCGGGGCGGAGGAAGCCCCGAAGGGCGAGGGTGACGCGCGGCTGCGCAACGCGGTGGCGGCGTGGGTCGCGACCTCGGACGAGCCGGAGCCGGACGCCGAGTCGGACCCGGACCCGGAGTCGGAGTCGGCGAAGGAAGGTTCCGACGAGGCCGAAGCGCAAGCGGAAGCCGAATCGGAAGCCTCCGATGAAGCCGACGTCCCGGAGACCAAGACCGAGGCCGAGGCCGAAACCGCGGACGCCCCGGACGACGACGCCCCGGACGACGACGCCCCGGACGACGACACCCCGGACAAGGGCGACGACGCCCCCAAGTCCACCGGCGTCGACCAGGCCACGGCCGTCTTCAAGGCCCCCGGCAAGCCCGTCGACCAGCCCACCACCATGCTCAAGCTGGGCGATCACAAGACCCCCGAGAGCAAGAGCAAGACCCCCGAGAGCGAGGACAAGGCTCCCGAGGGCAAGGCTGCAAAGGGAACTGCAAAGCCCGAGGCCGACGCCGAGCGGACCAGTAAGTTCGTCGCGCTGAAGCCGCTCGACGAGCCGTCCTCCCGCACCGCGCCCAAGGCGGCCCCCAAGGCGACCCCCAAGCCGGAGCCCACCGCCAAGCCCGAGCCCAAGGCGGACAAGCCCGAGCCCAAGACGGGCAAGGGCGGGCAGAAGGACGCCCCGAAGTGGGCGGCCGCCTCGGCCTCCGCCCCGGCATCGGCCTCCGCCCCGGCCGGGCCCCCGTCGCCCCCGCCCGCGGAGCGCACCACCCAGCAGCCTCTGCCCCCCAAGCCGCCCATCGACCTGCTCGCGGAGCTGACCAACACCCCGCCGCCGCCGGAGACCCCCGTCCGCACCGCCGTGCGCCGGGTCAAGATCTGGACGCCGCTGGTGCTGCTCCTCGTGGTCGTCTTTGCAGTCGTACAGGCCGTACGCCCGCTGCCGACGCCCACCCTGAAGCTCACCGCGCAGCAGTCCGTGTCCTTCGAGGGCGGCAAGCCGAGCCTGCCGTGGCCGGCCGACGGCCAGGCCGCGATGGACGTCAACGGCATCGGCTCGTTCGGCACGTCGGGCGCCCAGAAGCCCGTGCCGATCGCGAGCATCGCCAAGGTCATGACGGTCTACCTCGTCCTGCGCGACCACCCGCTGAAGAAGGGTGAGGACGGCCCGAAGATCCCGATCGACGCCGCCGCGCAGAAGCACTACGAGACCGGCAAGCCGGAGAACGAGTCCGTCGTCAAGGTCACCGAGGGCCAGAAGATCACCGAGTACGAGGCGCTGCAGGCGGTCATGCTGCCGTCCGCCAACAACATCGCCAAGCTGCTCGCCCGCTGGGACACCAAGAGCGGCTCCGAGGACGCGTTCGTCGCCAAGATGAACAAGACCGCCAAGGAGCTGGGGATGAAGAACACCCACTACACGGACCCCAGCGGCCTCGACAAGACGACCGTCTCGACCGCCGAGGACCTGGTGAAGCTGGGCCGGGCGGCCATGGAGAACCCCGTCTTCGCCGAGATCTCCCAGCAGCGCAGCTACGTCGACCTCAACGGCGACAAGCAGAACAATTTCTTCGGCCTCGTGCCGACCGTCGCCGTCGGCATCAAGACCGGCACCACCACCGCGGCCGGGGGCAACATCCTCTTCGCCGCGGAGAAGGTGGTCGACGGCAAGACGCAGACGATCATCGGCGCGGCCCTCGGCCAGTACGGGAAGAACGGCGTCGCCAACATCGACCAGGTCACCGGCGTCACCCGCAAGCTCATCGAGGCCGGTCAGGACGCCCTCACGGCCAAGACCATCGTGAAGAAGGGCGCCGTCGTCGGGCAGGTGGACGACGGTCTGGGCGGCACGACACCGCTCGTCGCCACCAAGGACGTCTCCGCGGTGGGCTGGTCCGGACTGACCGTGAAGCTGCGGCTCGACGACAACAAGGGCAAGTCCGTCCCGCACACGGCGAAGGCGGGCACCAAGGTCGGCGTGCTGAGCGTCGGCGACGGCAAGGGCGACGCCGTCGAGGTGCCGGTCGCGCTCAAGGAGGACCTCAGCGAACCGGGCTTCGGCGCCAAGCTGACCCGCGTCGGCTGAGACTGCGGCAGAGCACCGCGAGGGGAGGTCCGCCCCCGGGCCTCCCCTCGCGCGCGCGTGCTAGCGTCACAAGCTCGGGGGTGGTACGCCGGGGCGGAGGACGAGTGTTCCGGGACGAACTCTCGTCGGCACGAAACCCCGGGTACTCCGGATACAAGGACGACACGGGGAGAGCCTCCAGTGGCCACTGCGGAGCCGACGCGCGCCGACGACGCCGCCGCCGCGCCTGAGCAGGGCGGCGGCCGCCGCACCGGTGCGCGAATAAAGCTGCCGGCCCAGCGCCGCGCGCCCGAGAGCGGGCCCGACGCCCCGTGGCAGCAGCGCTTCCTGCGCCACCCGGTGACCATCACGACGATCGTCGCCGGCGTGCTGCACATCGTCTGGTTCTTCGTCTTCGCCAACAGCGGCGGCGACCTCGCGGCGCAGGACGCCTGGGCCGAGTTCGTCGGCAGGCACCCCGACTCGGCGTACAACCTCGCCTGGTACGGCGGCATGCACCCGGTGTCGTACAGCGTCGTCTCGCCGTACCTGATGTCGGTGCTCGGCGTGCGGACGACGATGATGATCGCCGGCACCGTCTCCGCGGCGCTGCTCACGATGATCCTCATGCGCAGCCGGGCGGTGAAGCAGCTGCTGTGGCCGGTCGTCGCGGGCCTCTTCGCGCTGCTGTGCAACGCCGTGTCGGGCCGCGTGACCTACGGCCTCGGCCAGATGTTCGCGCTGATGGCGGTCGCCGCCGTCTTCTGCTGGCCGCACCGCTGGCGGTACAAGCGGTGGGCGAAGGCGCTGGTCGCCGCCCCGTTCGCGGCGCTCGCGACGATGGGCAGCCCGGTGGCCGGGCTCTTCGTCGGTCTCGTCGCCGTCGCGCTGTTCCTCAGCAAGCGCTACCCGGGCGCGTACGCGCTGGGCATCGCGCCGTCCGTCGTGGTGGGTCTCTCCGCGTGGCTCTTCCCGTTCTCCGGCACGCAGCCGATGTCGTTCGGCTCGGCGTCGCTGCCGCTGATCAGCGCCGTCCTCGTCTACTTCCTCGTGCCGAAGCAGTGGAAGACCGTGCGGATCACCACCGCCGTGTACGCGGCGTTCGTGCTCGGCGTCTGGCTGATCAGCTCGCAGATCGGCTCCAACATCTCGCGCCTCGCGATGTGCTTCACGGGCGTCGCGCTGCTCGCCGCGCTGCCGTACACCGTGCCGAAGTCCCGCAAGTGGTACGTGATCATCGTGGCGTTCGTCGGCTTCACCGGCTGGATCGGCTTCAAGGCCGTCGACGACATCGTGCACACCCGCTCCGACGCCTCCTGGACGCGTGAGGTCGCCCCGCTGGTGAACGAGCTGAAGGAGCGGGGCGCGGCCAAGGGCCGGGTCGAGGTCGTGCCGGCCCGCAGCCACCGCGAGGCGTCCGCGCTCCCCGCGTACGTCCAGCTCGCGCGCGGCTGGAACCGGCAGGCCGACATGGAGCGCAACCCGCTCTTCTACGACGACACCCTCAACTCCGCGAACTACCACGAGTGGCTGCAGCGCTGGTCCGTGCATTACGTGGCGCTCCCCAAGGGCGAGCCCGACGGCGACGGCGGCAAGCGCGAGGCGCAGCTCATCACGGACGGGCTGCCGTATCTGAAGAAGGTGTGGGTCGACACCAACTGGCAGCTGTACGAGGTCGTCGACCCGCGGCCGCTCGTCGAGCCGAACGCCGTCGTGGAGCGCGCCGAGCAGGGCGAGATGACGCTCCGCGTGGACAAGCCGGGCCGCATCCTGATCCGCATCCCGTACTCGCCGTGGCTGAGCGTCGTCGACGCCAAGGGCAAGGGCGTCGAGCGGCCCCAGGAGACCGAGGCGTCGAAGCGGCAGCGGGAGCTGAACGAGAAGCGCCCGAAGAAGTACGAGAACGTCCACGGCTGTCTGGTGGAGGCCCGCGAGGACCAGGCCGGCGACAAGTGGGTCGAGCTGCTCGCCCCGAAGGCCGGCACCTACCGGCTCGGCTCGCCCTACCAGCTGCCCCGCGGCACGCCCTGCCCGGAGGAACTGGCGCGCTGAGACAGGCTCTCAGCCGCCCGGCGGCGCGCAGATCCCGGATTCGGGCAGCCGTCCCGGGCCCGCGTCCGCCGCGGCCTCCGTGCGCACGGTGTCCAGCTGGCCGAGGAGCTCGTCGAGCCGGTCCCCGGACGGCTGTCTGAAGTGCTGCAGGACGGCCCGGTGGAACGCGTCGCGGACGCCCGGCGGCATCACGTCCGAGGCGTCGAAGCAGAGCGTGCGGGCCTTGTCGGTGAGGATCTCCGCGATGCGCCGCCCGGTCGGGTCGGTCGGCTGCGGGTCGGTCGCGTCGGGGAAGAACGGCCGCAGCTCGTCCGCCGCCCCGGCCCGCCACAGCGTGCGGGCCCGCTTGCTCGACAGGCGGTCGACGAGCGCGCGGGCCGCCGGTTCCCCGGTGAACACGGCGGCCATGTCGCCCGCCACCTCATAGGCACCGTCGTAGGCGGGGCTGCCGTCGAGGAAGCCCGCCGCCGGGTCGACGCGGACCCGTTTGTCCGCGTACACGTAGCGGATGAAGGCGCTCTGGTGCTCGTGCGTGCAGCGGGGCCGGAAGGAGTCGAGGAGCCCGCGCGGGCCGCCCGCGCCCTTGCCGTCGCCCTTCGCCGGGTCCGCCGTCCCCTCGTACGACGTGGTCAGCGACCGGTCGATCGACGCCTTGGAGCGGTCGCCGAGGAGTTCTGCCCACGTCGTCCACGCCCTGCGGACCCGCGGATCGCGCCAGCTGAGCCGTCCGACGGCCCATTCCGTGTACGTCGCGGGGCCCGCCTGGTGCAGCAGGATGTCCTCGACCCAGTCGGTGCCCGGCCAGCCCGACGTGGCCTGCGAGGCGAGTCCCACGCACCACTCGGGGGCCGCGGCCGACCGGCCCTCCTTGCTCCACACCAGGCTCTTGAGGTCGACCTTCAGCGGCACCCAGTAGGTGCGGCGCATGCCGTTCACGTCGAGACGCGGGGCCCAGGGCGGGTAGGCGCGGGCGGTGGCGGCGCGGTCGAGGGGGGTGAGGCGGTTGGCGCGGGCGTACTCGGTGAGTTCCCCGATGCTGTTGAGGATCGCGACGTCCGGCGGGTCGCCCGCCTCCAGCTGGGCGACGAGCGTCTCCCGCAGGGAACGGGTCCCCTGATAGGTGTACGTCCGGCCCGTGCCGTCGTCGAGTCGGTGCAGCATCGCCTCGAACGCGTCGCCCTCGGGACCGGTCCAGGGGCCGAGCACGACGAGCGTGTCGGGCCGCGTGCCGCCGCAGGCCCCGGCGGTGACGGCCGTGACGGCGAGCAGGCAGGCCGCGACGCAGGCGCGGAGCACGGGGTGCGGGCGGCTCGTGCGGCGGCTCATGCGGTGGCTCCTGAACGGGAGATGAGGACGTACTCGCGGCGGTAGGCGTACAGCGTGCCGCCCATGACGGCCGCGCAGAGCAGACCGGTGGGCGTCACCCACGGCGCGGCCCCGTCCAGCGCGGCGAGGCGGCCCTCGGCCAGGTCGCGCCGGACGCGCTCCTCCAGGACCTGGATCAGCAGGGGGTGGCGCTCGCCGAAGGGCTGCTCGTCGATGGTCGACTCGACCGCGGGTGACGTACGGGCGGCCAGCTCGTCCGCCGTGGACACCACGCGCTGCTGAGCCCGGTGGGCGAGCACGGCGTCGGCCGCCAGGAACGGCAGCGCGAGCAGCGGCACGGCCGCGGCAAGGAGCGGGACGCTGACGTGCAGACGCAGCCGGTGGCGCAGGAACAACTGGGTGCGCCACAGGCCGACCGCGAGCAGGACGAGGGCGAGCGCGGCGACGGCACCCGCGGCGAGCACGCCGCCGCCGGGCGCCGCCCGGTCCGCGAGCCTGCCGCGCAGCCGGTCCTCCAGGGTGGAGATGCGGTCCACGACCGCGGTCGCGTCGGAATCGGAGCCGGTGTCGGGGCGGCAGGGCGGATAGCCGTCCGCGTCCGTCTCCTCGGCGGGCCCGGGGGTGGAGCAGAGCATGCTGCGGGCGTACGAGAGTCCGGCGTCGCGCAGCGCGGGGTCGCCGACGTTGTTCTGGGCGAAGGCGATCCAGTTGCCGTAGTCGACGACGAGCCCGGAGACGACGTCGAGCTCCTGGCGTTCCGCGGTGGTCAGGGCGCCGCTGCGGGCCACCTGGTTGAGGCGCTGCACCGCCCGGGTGGTGCGCGTGCTGTACCGCTTGCTGAGCCCGCCGAGCCGCACCGCCTCCCCGGCGCGCAGGCTCTCCCCGGCCTCGCGGTCGGCGATCCGCAGCGACGTCTCGGCCTCGGCGAGCCCGACGAGCGCGGGCGCGAAACTGTCCCCCAGCTCCGCCGACCCCGCCCGCACGTCCCCGTACGCCCACCCGAAGGTGACGGCCACGACGACGGTGAGCACCGGCAGCGCGATGAGCCGCTCCCGCAAGTAGGCGCGGTTGCGCGGCCGTTCGGCGAGCGGCGTGGGCCACACGTGGCGGCGCAGCGCGCGCAGCAGCTCGCCGACGAGCGGCGGGGCGGTGTGTGCGGTGCGTGCGGGGCTGGTCATCGGGGGCCGCCGGGGAGGACCGTCGTGCTCGACTGGATACGGGCCGCCTCCACGTCGAACTTGGTGATGCGGTCACGGAGTTCGACCGCGCCACGGGCCGGGTCCCGGACGCGGACGAGGCGGCGCAGGTGGTCCTGCATGGCGGTGTCGCCCGTCTCGACGGCGAGCCGCCAGGCCGTGCCGAGCAGGGTCTCGGCCGCCGCGCGCCTGCCGTGCTTCAGCTCGGCGCAGGCCTCCTCGAAGGTGCGGTGCAGCTCCTCCTCGTGCCGGTAGTGGGCGACCTGGGGGTCGAGCCGGCTGTAGAGGTCCGCGTCGTCGGTCCAGCGCATCAGCACGGGCTGGGGCGCGGGGAGCCGCAGGCCGGTGGGCGGTGCGGTGTCCGTGTCCAGCTCCACCTCCGTCAGGAGGAGCTCCTTGCCGGTCTGGGCGGGGTCGTAGGGCACGCCGACGCAGAGCAGATAGGCGCGGGTCTCCTCGCCGCACGGGCCGATGTCGTACTCGTGGACAGGCCCGCCCGCGCCCGTGCCGACGCCGGACAGGTCGACGTGGTCGGGGCTGAGCGCGACCCGTGTCGGGTGGACCTGTTCGAAGGAGTGCGGGCGCACCCCGGCGCGGTGGTAGAGGCGCAGCCGGAGGCCGGTGACGTCGCGGTCGGCGGCCCGCCCGGTGAGCGAGGCCAGCTCGTCCGGCAGCCGCGTCAGGTCCGCCACGGCACGGATGCGGCCCCCCAACGTCCGCGCGATGAGGAGGAGTTCCTCGGTCTCCCAGGCGTCCCCGATGCCCACGACGTCGCAGACGAAGGCCCGCGCGCACCGCTCGACGCGCTCGTGCAGTTCCGCGCGCGTCTCGTAGCCCGGTTCGTTCTTGCCGTCGGTGAGCAGCAGCGCGTGGCGTACGTAACCGCCGGCGTCCGGGGCGGGCAGCTCGCGGAAGAGCTGCCGGGCGCGCTCCAGCCAGGTGCCCATGGCGGTGCCGCCGCCCGGGGTGCAGTCGTGCAGGGCGGCCTCGGCGGCGGCCCGCGACTCGGCGTGCGCGACGGCGAGGCCGGGCCGTCTCGGGTAGATCATCGCGGTCCTGTCGCCGCCCGCGACGAGGGCGAACAGCGAGCCGTCGGGGATACGGGCCAGCGCGCTGACGGCGGCGGCGCGGGCGGCGGCGAGTCGGCTCGGCGGCATCACCATCGAGGAGGAGTGATCAATAAGCAACACCTCAACAAGCCGCGCCGCACCCACCCTGCCCACACCGGCCGCCCCGCCCGCCCTGCCCGCACTGGCTGCGCCGCCCACACCGCCCACACCGCCCACACCGATCGCACCGGCCGCCCCGCCCGCACCGGCGGTCCCGCCCGCCCTGCCCGCACCGGCCTCACTGCCCGCACCGGCTGCACCGCCCGCCCCGCCCGCACCGGCCCCCAAGCCTGCACCCGTCCCCGCACCCGCCCCCTCGCCCGCGCCCTTTCCCTCCGCCGCGTCAGCCGTACCGCCCACCGGATGCGGCACCGTCGCGGCCCCCGGTGCCTTCGCGGCGTGCGGCGCCCTCGCCGTCCCCGGCCTGTGCACCGTCACCGTGAGGACGGCGTACATCCGTGCCGTCTCCTCCGCGTCCGGGGTGCGGGGCCGGGGGAGCTCGACGACCTGGCTCACCTCCAGGCCGACCGAGGCGGCCAGTTCCTGATCTTCTTGCCCAGCCATGGGGTGTCCTTGCCGAATCGGGAGTGCCGGAAGCCGAAGGGACGTACCGCGTAGGCGCGGTCCAGGAGGATCTCGGCGAGCGGTATGCCGGTGATGCCGGTGCCGTCGTCCGCGCCCGGCGCGTCCCGCGCGGCCTGGTGTGCGAGGCCGCGGTAGAAGCGGGACAGGTCGGTCCGCAGGGCCCGCTCGTCGGCGGGGAATTCGAGCAGCGGGTCGGCCTGCGCGGCGACGGCGCGCAGCTCGGAGGCGGTCATGCGGGGCCCGCCCCGCTCCGTCCCGCCGCCGGTGCCGGTGCCGGTCCCGGTGCCCGCGCCGAGCAGGCGGTGCGCCGCGCCCCACACCTCCGCCTTCATCCGTACGCGGGCCTGTTCGTCGGTCAGCCCGTGCGCGGAGAAGAGCTGGGCGAGCGCCCGCACCGCCGCGGCCAGGCCGTCGGCGTCCCGCGCGTGGTCGACGCGGATACGCACGGCGGCCGTACGGGCGGCGGTGCGGTGCCGGGAGTGCTGCGGCACCGCGTCCAGCGCGGCGATGGCGTCCGTGAGGGCGGCGGGGCCGCCGAGGGCGAGCCGCGCCCGGACCGCGCCGAACGCCGCGCTGCCCAGCGACGGATTGCGCAGCCGCACGGCCTCGTAGAAGGACAGGGCCTCGTGCAGGCGCCCGAGACGTTCGGCGCAGTGGCCGAGGGCCAGCTTCGGCGCGTACTCGCCGGGGATCGCGGCGTAGACGCGGTCGAAGTGGCCGCGGGCCTCCGGCACCCGGGAGCGGGCCAGCGCGAGGAGCCCGCGGTGCCAGTCGAGCCGCCAGTCGTGCGGGGCGTGCGCGGGCCCTATCGCACCCTCGGCCAGGGCGAGGGCGGTCTCGGCGCCGGTGAGCGCCCCGCCGTCGGTGCGCGGCGCGAGCCGCAGCCGCAGCCTGCACCGCAGCAGGTGCACCTCGGGGGAGTCCCGCCAGTCGCCGGTGTGCTGGAGCAGCGCCTCGGGGTCGTCGTCGCTGAGCCTGCTGAGCTCGCCGTGGTGGTCGTCGTCCGGGTCGGGGCGCGGCACCGGAAGGCGCCGGGCGACCTCGGGCGGGGCGGGCGCGGGGTGCTGGGGCGCGGTCGGCGGGGCCGCCCAGCGGGAGACGTCGGGGGCGGCGCCGAGCCCGCCGTCGAGCGCGTACGGGGACTGGAGGAAGAGCGGCGACGGCTCGAAGGTCTCGGCGCCGGTGCGCAGCGACCGCAGCTCGCGGAACACACCCCGTAGTTGCTCGTCCATCTCGCGGGCCGTGGCGAAGCGTCCGGCGCGCGCGGTGCGGGTGGCGCGGCGCAGGGCCCTGGCGAGGGAGACCAGGCCGAGGCCGCGGTGGTTGCCGGTGGCGTGGTGCCCGGCCGGGCCGGTGCCGGGCGCTTCGTTCAGCGGGTCGAGCGCCGCGAGGTCCGCCAGATCGTGGCGGGTGGCGCCGAGGCCGCACAGGGTGCGCAGCGTCTCGCCGAGGCTGAACAGGTCGTCCTGCGGCTGCGATTCGCCGTGCGGGCCGACGCTCGGGGCGCGGTACAGGGCGGTGGTGAGGCCGGGCGCGCCGGCGCGGCGGACGCTGCCGACGTCGACGAGTTTGGTGGTGGAGCCGTCGTGCATGACGTTCGGCGGCTTCAGGTCGCCGTACACCTTGCCGCGCTCGGGGGCGTGCAGATGGGCGAGCGCGCCGAGGATCCGCACGCCGTACGCGAGCACGAACTCCAGGAAGCGTTCGCGGCCGAACTCCTCGGGGTGCTCGTGCGCGCGGGCCCGCACCTCTTCGAGGTTGAGCCCGTCGACGTACTGGAGGACGAGGAAGTCGCCCACCCCGGCGTGGTGCCCGTAGTTGAACACGCGGATGAACCCGTCGTGGTTGAGCTCGACCAGTTCCTTGCGCTCGCCCCTGAGGAGGCTGTACGAGTCCGCGGCGAGCTCGGCGTGCAGCATCTTCACGGCGACGGCCCGGTCGTCGACCTTGGTGTCGTGGGCCAGGCAGACCTCGCCCATCCCGCCGTAGCCGAGCGGCCGCACGAGGCGGTACTGCCCGGCGAGCAGCGTGCCGGGCGGCAGCGGCAGCCCGCTGAGGGCGGGCGTGTCCGTGCTGCCCGTGCCGTCCGCGCTGTCCGCCCGGTCCAGGAGGGTGATCTCCGGCAGGACCGTGGGATCGGGGTGCTCCGGCGGCAGGACGACGCGGGCGGGGCGCGGCGGGGACGCGGCGACGCCCGGGGCGACGATCCACTCCTGGAAGGACTCCGGGGGCTCGGAGCCGGCCGGCAGCCCCGCACCGGCCGGCGGACGGGGCGTGCCGCTGCCGGGCCACTCCCGTTCCGCGGCCGAGTGCAGGCCGGTGTCCGGGTCGACGCGCTCGCCGCTGGCCAGGCAGTACCCGGTCGGCGTGACGGTGCCCGCGCAGCCGGGGTGCGGGCAGGACCTGACCGGTGTCACGCGTCACCCTCCGCCTCGGCGAGGCGCCGTACCACCCGGGCGAACGCCGTCACCGCCCGCTCGGCGTCGGCCAGCGGGCAGGGCCCCGCCATCAGGAGCTGCTGCGCCTCGCGGTAGGGCCCGACGGCGTCGGGGTGCTCGGCGAGGCCGCGCCGGGCGAGCCGCGCCAGATGGTCTCGGAGCAGCCCGCGCAGCCGCAGATGCTCGTCCAGTACGCCCCGTAGCTCGCTCTCGGCGCGCTCGGCCCGCAACAGGTAGGTGTCCACGGCCTGTTCGGCGTACGACAGCTTCTCCAGGAACCGCGGCCCGCCCCGCCCGGTCTGCGGCCGCAGTTCGTTGCTGAGCTGCACCGTCCACAGCGCGGCCCGCGCCGCGTACCCGGTGGCGACCGGCGGGTCGACTACGTGCGGCTCGACGCGGTGGAAGAGGCGCCGGGCCCTGCGCTCGCTGTCGGCGAGGGCGTCGACGCGGGTGCCGAGCCGCTGGAGCCACTGCGCGGCGCGCTCGGCGGGCAGCAGTTTCTCCGCGAGGGCGTAGGTGAAGCCGTGCGTGCTGGAGCGCACCACGAGCAGCAGCCGGGCGCCGGAGTCGGCCAGTTCGCCGAGTATGCGGGCCGCGGCGGCCGGTTCGGTGGCGGACCGGTCGGCGTAGAGCACGGCGACGGCGGGGCGGCGGCGCGGGGCGGTGTGCCGGCGTGCCGCGTGCCGCAGCTCGTGCCGCAGCACGGCGAGGGCCTCGCGCAGCTCCGGCTGACCGGGGTCCTCCAGGGCGGCGCCCTCCAGGTCGAGGACGAGCCCGATGCTGCCGACCCGGGGTGCGATGCCGGCACGCGACAGGAGCGAGTCGCCGCCCGCGCCCACCTCGACGGGCTGGACGGCCAGTTGGGGCGACTGTTCGCGGTCTGCCATGTTCAGGACGACGTACAGGGCCTGGCGTGCCCGGTCGTCGTCCTCGGCGATGAAGAGGACCTCGGTGTCCCAGGCGTCCGCATCGCCGTTCAGCCAGCGGGTGACGGTGCGCTGCAGGCCGTGCGGGCGGGCCGTGCGGGCCGCGTCCGCCGAGACGACGCGGTGGCCGGGGATGGCGTGCGGCCCGGTCACGTACCGCTCGGCGAACCGCCGGAAGTACTTGGCGACCGTCGCCGCCGGGATCATGTACCCGTGCTCGCCGCGCTCGTCGGCCTGCGCCAGGATGCCGAGCAGCCGGTCCGTGCCCTCCTCCCGCACGCCCGCCCCGCTGAACCCGCCCCGCAGCCGCTGCCCGGACCCGGCCCCCGCCCCGGCCCCCGCTCCCGTGAGGTCGATCTGCACCCGCTCGTCGCCCTGCCCGCCGGGCCCCCGGCAGGCACCGGTGAGCCACTGGCCGCCCGACTGGTACTCGGGGAACCCGTCGATGAGGACCGTGGCGCCCCGGTAGTCGAGCGTGCGGTGCAGGGTGACCGGTGAGGGCACGGGCGCGGGCCGGTCCAGGACGAGCACCGCGAGGTCGCCCTGCGCCTTGCCGAAGGAGGGCACCCAGTGCCCGGCCTCCACGGTCGCGGTGCGGTGCGGGGTCCTTGCCAGGCCCTGGAGCAGCGGGAACTCGACCCGCACGCGGTCGGGCCGCAGCCCCGTCGCCGGGTCGCGGATCACATGGGCGCAGGTGAGCACCCGGTCGGTGCCGAACAGCACCCCGGCGCCCAGCACGTCACCGCTGCCCGAGGCAGCCCACTGTCGCAGCCGGACACGCCAACTCGAATGGTCAAGCGGAGAGTTGACCCCGTCGGCGGCGGACACCGCATCCCCCTCCATGCTTCCTCAGAATAGGCGCGGTGCACGCCGATGACTCCTGGGCTGCATGGGGAGGTAGTGGGGGGACCGCGCACGCGCGGAGCGCGAACGGAGCGCACGCGACCGCTCCCCGCCACCTACTCCGTGTACTCCCGCCAGATCCGCGGCGGCAGAACGCTGCCGCGCTGCGACTTCGCGCCGCCGACGCCCGACATCGGCAGCAGCCGCGGCTCTCCGGGACGCACCCGGAACATCGTCACCGCCGTCGACAGGTCCTCGGTGAAGCCCGTGAACCAGGCCGACTTGAGGCGGTCCTGGTCGCCGGTGCGGCCCGCCGCGACGTTCAGCCCCAGCTTCTTGCCGCCCGTCCGCAGCGCGCCGGTGACCTCCTGCGCCACCTGCGGGTCCAGCGCGCGCCGGGACGACGGCGGGGCAAGCCCGGGCAGCTCCTCGCCGTCCTTCACGACCTTCGTCACGGAGTAGGGGTCGCGCTGCACGCCGTCGTTCGCGAACGTCCCGTACGCGGAAGCCATCCGGATCGCGCTGGGCGTCGACGTGCCGATGGAGAACGTCGGCTCCAGGCGGGCCATGCTGTGCCGCAGCAGCCCGGCCGCGACGGCCGTCCGGCGGACCGTGTCCCGGCCGACGTCCCCGCCGAGGCGTACGTACGTCGCGTTGCCGCCCGACACCAGGGCCTCGCGGAGCGTGGGGCGGTCGGGGTCGGGGAGCCCGGCGGCCGGACGCAGGGTGCCGTCGGCGGCGTAGCGGCTGTCGGCCAGGACGTTCTGCCGTACGCCGGGCACGCGGCCCTTCAGGTGGGCCTCGGCGACCGGCGGCTCGTCCCGCACCGACACCCCGTGCTGCAACGCGGCGGCCAGCACGAACGGCTTGAACGCCGAGCCGACCGGCACCCCCGACGTGTCGGCGTTGTTGGTGAAGTGCCGGGTCGCGTCGGGCCCGCCGTACAGCGCGACGACCGCCCCGTCGGAGGGCCGCACGGACGCGGCGCCTACCTGCACGTGCCGGTCGGCCGGGCGCTTCTTCGGGTCGAGGTCGCGGTCGATGACGCGCCGCACGGCCCGCTCCAGGCGGCGCACCTCGTCCTTGTCGAAGGTGGTGTGGATCTCGTGGCCGCCGCGGGCCAGCTCCTCGTCGGTGAGGCCGGTGTGCTGCTTGACGTACCGGTTCGCGACGTCGACGAGGTAGCCGGTCTGGCCGCCGAGGCTGGTGGAGCGCGACTGGCGGCGGGGCTCGGGGAAGGTGCGGTACTTCGCCCGCTCCTTCTTGCTCATCAGCCCCACGTCGACCTGCCGGTCGAGGATCCACGCCCAGCGCTGCCGCGCCCGCTCGTGGTTGGCGGCGCCGACCGAGGGGTCGTACAGCTCGGCGCCCTTCAGGAGGGCGGCGAGGAGTGCGCCCTGGCTGGGGTTCAGCTTCTTGGCGGGGATGCCGTAGTAGGCGTGGGCGGCGGCCTCGATCCCGTTGGCCCCCCGCCCGAACCAGCTGGTGTTGAGATACCCCTTGAGGATCTCCTCCTTCTCCTTCACGCGGTCCACCTTCAGCGCGATCACGAACTCCTTGACCTTCCGCGTGACCGTCTGGTCCTGCGAGAGGTAGGTGTTCTTCACGTACTGCTGGGTGATGGTGGAGCCGCCCTGCGTCTCCTTGCCGCGCACCATGTTGACGACGGCGCGGGCCAGGCCCTTGGGGGAGACGCCGGAGTCCTCGTAGAAGGTCTCGTTCTCGGCGGCGATCACCGCCTCGACGGCGGACGGCGCGATCTGGTCCAGCTCCACGTTCTGCCGGTTGACCTCGCCGGTGCTGACCATCTGGGTGCCGTCGGACCAGTAGTAGACGTTGGCCTCGCGGCGGGCCGCCGCGTTCTCGTCGGGGATGTCCACGCTGACGTACACGCAGATGAAGAGTACGGCGACCGAGGTGACGAAGAGCGCGAAGAGGGCGAGGAGTTGCCGCCAGGAAGGGAGCCAGCGGCGGACGCCGCTCCGGCCGGCGCGCGGGTAGTCCACGAGCCGCCGCCGGCCACGGCGGCGCGACTTCTTCCCCTGAGCATGTGTCCCCATGCCGGGAGAGAGCGCGCCGCACGCGGCCGGGTTGGCCCGGAGCCTGTTTGCGGTACGTAACAGTCCGCCGCGGGGAGGCGGGCGGGGTCAGCGGACCTTCGTCAGGTTCCCCTTGTCCTGGAGGGTCGCGATCCCGCGCGCCCAGAGGGAGTTGACCCGCTGGCGCTCCGTGGCGTTCGGAGTCGCGTTGGTGCAGGACGGGCCGGGTCCGCCGCCGGACATCAGCTCGCTGCACGGGCCCCGGTAGTTGTCCGGCAGACCGAGCACGTGACCCGTCTCGTGGGACGTCACGCGCGTGGAGTTGTACTGCTGGTTCTGCCGGTAGTCCAGGAAGATGTAGCCGTGCCCGCGCCCGTCGGTATAGGCGTACGAGCCGCGCGAGTCATTGCCCTCGCGGTACTCGAAGTCGGCGCCCGACGTGGTCTCCTGCAACTGCACGTTGCTGACCGAGGAGTTCCATATCCGGGTGCTCTGGGCTATCTGGCTGCGGAAGCTCGGCGCCCGGCTCGTGCTGTACCGGACGGTGACGGCCTGGATGCCCGGCTCCGCCGCCTGCCTCTTCAGCGCCGACTTCATGACGGCCTCGAAGAACTGGCGGTTGGCGGCCTGGTCCTCGGCCGAACCGGCGTACGTGGAGAGGGAGTACGCGGAGGTGGGCTTGACGGTCTCGGGGGCCGGGGCCGCGAGGGCCGTGGGGGCGGCGGCGAGGGAGGCCACGAGAGCGGCGGCGCCGAGCGTGGCGAGGAGACCGGTTCTGGATCTGTTCATGGGGGTGTGTCCCTTCCGGGATGGAGGCCTGCGGGTGCGGCCTCCGGTCGGGACGAGTATCGGGAGCGTGGGCGCGTTCGGACCGATGCCATTCGGTGATAGCGCGAAAGCATCAACCGACCGGACGGGCTGTTTGTGGCGGGGCGTTGTGTGTGGGGGCTCCGCGTGTACGGGCTCCGCGTGTACGGGCTCCGCTACCGCACGCGCCTGATGCGGTGGACGTCCCGTACGCACAGGTTGAGGAGCGTGGCGGCGACGATGATCCCCGTACAGACCAGGAGCACGGACCGCCCGGCGAACACGGGTGAGACGAGCGCGACGACGAGATAGCCGAGCGGGATCGCGAGCCGCTCGCCGATCTGGTTGAAGGAGCTCATCCGGCCCAACTCCGCGTCCGGCACGTGCTGCTGGAACGCCGTCACCCAGGCGACGCCCGCGACATCCAGGGCGATGCCCGCGAGCACGGCGGAGAGCAGCAACCAGGGCAGCGGCAGCCGGAACGCGAGCCCCGCCAGCGGCAGCGCGAGCCCCGCACTGGCACCGACGGCCACGGTGAGCAGCCGGTCCGGCCTCCACCGCAGACACACCACGGCCCCCGCGAGCAGGCCCAGCGAGAACGCGCCCTGGATGAACCCCCAGGTGCGCGCCCCCTCGTACTCCTGCTCGACGACGACGGGCCCGAGCAGCTGATAGCCCGCCAGCCAGGCGGCGACGAGCACCGTCCCCGCGGCCGTGTACGTCCACAGCCAGGTCCGCGACCAGAAGCCCGACCAGCCCTCCCGCAGATCGGCGAGCGCGCCGGCCTTCGTGACCGGGGCGCCGAGCCGCAGCCCGAGCAGGAGCAGCGCGGCGACGGCGAACGTGAGCGCGTCGAAGCCGAGCGCCCAGGCGGGGCCGCTCACCGCGACGACGAGGCCGCCGGCCACCGGGCCGACCACCTTGACGGCGTTGACGGGCAGCCGCAGCAGGGCGTTGGCCCGCTGCAGCTGGTCCGGTGGGACGAGCTGCGGCACCACGCCCTGCGCGGCGGGCGTGGTGAACGCCACCGCGGCCCCCGAGACGAAGCCACAGGCGGCGATCGCCCCGGTGCTCGCGTGCCCGGTGCCCACGACGAGGGCGAGGACGCCCTGTGCGGCCGCCGCGAGGAGATTGCCGAGGAACAGCAGCCGACTGCGGGACAGCCGGTCGGCGAGGACACCGCCGACGAGCAGGAGGGCCACGGTCGGCACGGTGGTGGTGGCCAGCACGAGACCGAGCGCCCCGGCCCCGCCGCCCGCGCCGATCACCGCGTACGCGAGGGCGAGCGGGGCCATCGCGGACCCGGCGGCGGAGACGAGCTGCGCGAGGACGAAGCGGCGGAAGGCGGGCGTGTATGCGGGGGTGGGCGTGGGGGTGGATGCGGGGGTCTCGGTGGTGGTCATGGTTCCCCCGGTCCGTGGTGGTGCGGCTGGCCAGGCGGGCAGCTTAGGTGGTGGGGGTGGTGCCGGGGCCTGGTGGGGGACGGGTGGCGGCGTGGCGGCTGGTCAAAGGGCGGGGGGTGTACGGGAATTAGCGGCGGGGGTGATGAATTGCTGTTGATGCGGCACCGCACTTTGGTGCCGTGCGTACGCCCTGTCACGTCACCGTTCCCCTGGGAGGCCCACCATGCCCGAGACCCCCGCGTCCGCCCCTGCCCCCGCGTCCACCCCTGCATCCGCAGCCGCCTTCGACCCGCGTGAGCTGCTCGCCGAGTCGCGGCTCGGCGTACTCGCCACGATCAAGGCGGACGGCCGCCCGCAGCTCTCGCCCGTCATGCCCTTCTACGACAGGGAGGCGGGAGTCCTCCACGTATCGATGACGGAGGGCCGGGCGAAGACGGCGAACCTGCGCAGGGACCCGCGGGCCACGCTGGAGGTGACAGGACCCGACGGCCGTTCCTGGGCCACCGCCGAGGGCACGGCGACCCTGACGGGCCCGGGCACCGACCCCGAGGGGCCCGAGGTGGAGGCGCTGGTGCGCTACTACCGCGTCGCGGCCGGAGAACACCCCGACTGGGACGAGTACCGCGCGACGATGGTGGCCGACCGCCGGGTGCTCATGACGATGACGGTCGACCACGTGTACGGCGAGCGGCTCGGCTGAGCCGGCTCGTCAGCGGCCTCGCGGGGTCACGGTCGCGGGGTCACGGTCATGCGGATGTCG
The DNA here is from genome assembly GCF_055597165.1 of Streptomyces sp. NPDC039480. Taxonomy (NCBI): domain Bacteria; kingdom Bacillati; phylum Actinomycetota; class Actinomycetes; order Kitasatosporales; family Streptomycetaceae; genus Streptomyces; species Streptomyces sp. NPDC039480. Next base: position 393,495 of record NZ_JBVITX010000007.1, read on the forward strand.
TCGGCGGCCCACAGCACGAACCGCTCGACGGGCGTCACCTCGTGCCCCGGAGCGAGCCGGAAGCGGAACCGCTTGAGCAGGACGGCGAGGATCAGCTCGGCCTCGACCATGGCGAGTCCGGCGCCCTCGCAGCTGCGCGGCCCGATCCCGAACGGGATGTAGGCAAGGCGCGCCCGTTTCGCCACCGCTTCCGGCGTGAACCGCTCGGGGTCGAACCTCTCGGGCTCCGGCCAGTGGTCCGGGTTCATGTGGACGGCCCAGAAGGGGAAGAAGAGGGTGGTCCCGGCCGGTATCTCGTACGGGCCCAGACGCAGCGTTTCCGTCGCCTCCCTGGCTCCGTACGGCCCGGGCGGATAGAGCCGCATCGACTCCTTCAGCACCATGTCCAGGTAGGTGAGCCGCCGCAGGTCGGCGTAGTCGGGCGCGGACCGGTCACCGAGGACACGGTCCAGCTCGCCGGCGACGCGCTCGGCGATCTCCGGGTGGCGCCCCAGCAGGTACAGCGTCCAGGAGACGGCGACTCCGGTGGTGTGGTGGGCGGCCAGCATGGTGATCATGACGGTGTCGCGGATGCGGGCGGGGGAGGTGCCGGAGTCGATGAGGGCGCGGATCAGGTCGCTTCGGTCGCTCTGGTCGCTCTGGTCATGATGCGTGGCGACGACACGGTCGACGGTGTCACGCAGGTACGCCAGCGCGCGATCGGCCCGCGCCGCGCTCTCGTCCTGCTCGTCCCCGGCGACGCGGTAGATCCGCCCGAGGTGCTCGGTGAGCACGTCCTCGAACGCGCCTACGACCTTGTCCGGCTCGACAACCAGCCCTCCACCAGCACCTTCACCGGCGCCGCCCACGCCTAACGCGTACGCACAGATCATCCGCAACGACAGCCCGGTCAGATCCTTCTGCAACGCAACGGTCGACGCACCACCCGTACCACCCGCCCCCTCCGTCGCCCACTGGTCGGCAAGCCCCTCCACCAGCGAGACGAACTCCCCGAAGTGCCGCTCGTGGGAGGGCCGCCCGGCGAACACCTCCAACAGCACGCGCCGCCAGGGCCCGTGCTCCTCGGCCCCGATGACCTGGAGGTTCCCGGCCTCGCACAGGGGCGCCAGAAACTCGAACAACGGTGCGGGCCGCTCGTCGATCCGGGCGGTGGCCTCCAGCAGCACCGGATCGGCGACGGACACGGCGGCCCCCACCCCCGGCAGCTGAAACCGCACCACGGGTCCGTACTCGGCGTGCAGCCACAACTGGTAGAGGTGAAGCCCCCCGGCGGCCGTGATGGCCCCGGCCCCACCGTCATCACCCCACTCGGGCCCGGGAATGCGCATGGCGGTACCTCCTCGACGCTGCTGCCCTCAGACGCTGATGCCCTCAGGCCAACGAACGGGAGAGGTACGACGCCCGCACGTTTCCAGCCACGTCCGCGGGAATGGGGACGCGACAAGGCCCCCGCCCGGCTCTCGCGCCGGAGGGGGCCTTGGGTCATGACTGGGGCAAGCCCTAGTCCATCACCAGGTCGCCGAACTCGGTCTCGGAGTTCTCGACGACGCTGGTGACCAGGTTGTGGTCATTGCCGATGCCGTAGTCGCCGTCATCCTCGTTGGCGGCGGCGGCTCCCGCGCCACCCAGGACGGCGAAGGCGGCAAGAGCAGTGGCAGCGACAGCAGTGCGGATACGCATGTGTTGCCTCTCTGAGAGGTGTGAAAGGGGACATTACGGGCTTCCCCGCAATGTGGCGGGAAGCAATCCCCTCAAGCCCCAAATCATCCGAACGGCCGCTGCGGCCGAAGGGGGCGCTTTTTCCTCTGTTGCTGCTGATACTGCGGCTATGAACTTAGGTATTGCCCGTGTGCTGACACACGGGATACACAACTCGGGGTCGGCATAGCGTGGTTACTGACATAGGGGGGCCTCAGTCCATGCTGACCAACTCCGTGATCCTGGTCGTCGACGACCACAAGGACACTCTGTTCGCGTTGGAGAGCGCGTTGGGCCCTCTCGGCTACCCGCTGGTGAGCGTCTCGAACGGCGACGACGCGTTACGGGTGATCCTGCGGGGCAACGTAGGGCTCATCCTGCTCGACGTGCGCATGCCGGGCGTGAGCGGCCTCGACGTCGCGCGCTACGTACGCCGTCTGGAGCAGACGCGTTCCATCCCCATCATCCTGCTGACCGGCTTCGACGTCAGCCGCGAGACGGCCGCCGCGGCGTTCCACCTGGGCGTGGCCGACGTGGCCCTCAAACCCATCGACCCCCTGACCCTGCGTACGAAGGTCCGCTACCTCTTCGAGACGTACGGGCAGCTGAAATCGATGCAGCGGGAGATAGACGAACTCCGCGCCCAACTCAAGTCCGGGACGACGAAACCACCGGCGGACAACCACACCGAACGCCGCCGCGCCCGCGGCCCCCGCTCGGAGAGGTGAGCACACCGACAACCGAGGCGGGCGCACCGACAGCCGAGGTGAGCACGCGCCGACAACCACCCCCGACCAAGCCACAACGATCGGTTGTGCCCCCCTAGGGTGACCCCCGTGGACACCGAGGCACTCCGAACCTTCGTCCGGGCGGCCGAGCTCGGACGCCTGCAGCACGCGGCCGAAGAGCTGGGCGTGACGCAGCAGGCCGTCTCCAAGCGCATCGCGACCCTGGAGCGCGAGCTGGGAGCCCGCCTCTTCACCCGTACCGCCCGAGGGGTGGAGCCGACGCTGGACGGCCAGGCGTTCCTCCCCCACGCCCGGAGCATCGTCGCGGCCGTCGAACGCGCGCTCGCCTCCGTCAGACCGGGCTCCCGGGCCCTTCGGGTGGACGTACTCGGCCTGCGCAGCGCACAGGCCGTCATCCTGCACGACTACTGGCGCTCGCGCCCCGGGACCAACCTCGACGTGGTGACCCTCCGCACGGACGACCCGCGCACGGCGGCCGCCGCGGTCGCGGCGGGCGACATCGACGCCTCGTTCCGTACCGTCATCGACCCGGACGCCCTGCCGCCCGACGTACGGATGATCCACGCGTTCGACTCCCCGCTGGAACTTCTCGTCGGCCCGCGACACCCGCTCGCCGCAGCGAAAAGCCTGACGCCACGACAGCTGCGAGGGCACCGGATCTGGGTGCCGGGCATCGCACAGGGAAGCGAATGGGCGGACTTCTACGACCAGCTCGCCACGGAGTTCGACCTACGCGTCGACGCGGCGGGCCCGCACTTCGGGGACGAAGTCCTCCAGGACACCCTGGCGGACTCAGCCGACCTGGCCACGCTGGTCGGCGCCCGCGACCGCTACACCTGGCCGCCGGCCCACGACCTGGGCCGCATCCCGATCAGGAACCCGACGCTCGCGTACCCGCTCTCCCTGCTCCTCCCCACCACAAACCCCCACCCGGGCGTCCGAGGCCTCATCACACACCTCGCCACCCTCCCGGCCCTCCCCACCCCGACCTGGCGCCCGTCCTGGGCCCTGCCCCTCCCAGAAGGCTGATCACGCCATGCCCGCCAACCACCTGATGCGCATCCACAGCCCCGAGTTCCAGGCCATGGCAGACCGGGTCCTGCGAGCCACCGAACTCACGTCCCGCCTGAACGTCCTCCCCTTCGAGGACGAGGAAGGCAAGGCGACCCTGTTCCGCCAGATCCTCGGCAAACCCCTGCCACCGAGAACGACGATCTACCCGCCCTTCTACACGGACCACGGCCTCAACCTGGACCTCGCGGAACGCGTCTTCATCAACCAGAACTGCACGTTCCTGGACTACGCCGGCATCCGCATCGCCGAACGCGTGATGATCGGCCCCAAGGCCACCTTCATCACGGTCGGCCACCCGGTCACCCCCGAGGACCGCCGCACATGGCTGACCGGCGCCCCCATCAACATCGCCGAAAACGCCTGGATCGGCGCAGGCGCCACAATCCTCCCCGGCGTCACAATCGGCCGAGACGCAGTAATCGCCGCAGGAGCGGTCGTAACGGAGAACGTCCCCGCGGCCACCCTGATAACAGGCGAAAAGGCAACGCCACGCCGCCAGTGGTGAGGGAATATCTGAACGTCTCCGACCGGCGCGTGGTCAGATCTGGCTGAGGTCGATCTCCACCGGGAAGGGGGCCAGAGCCTTGAGGACGCCGGTGTACACGTCTCCCTCCCGATAGGTCTTCGTCGCGGGGTCGAGAACGTAGGTGTACACGAGGGGAACCCCTGTCGCGGCCTGCTCGACCCTCCAGTAAAAGGCGATGCCGGACTTGCTGTACTGGTCGACCTTCACGACCCGGTCGGTGGTCTCCGAGCCTGGCGACACCACCTCCGCGACCAGCAGCACGTGCTCGGGGCGGGTGGGGGTGATGTCGATCGTGTCCGCGCGGTACACGACGACGTCCGGACGGCGGTTGGTGAGCGGGACGTCCTGAAGCCGGACGTCGAAGTCCGTGTCGGCGTTCCACTCCGGGCCCGCGGCGTCATCCAGGGCGTTCGCCAGAATGCGGGCCAGCCGGTTGTGCCGCTTGGACGCACTCGGACTCACGACGACCATCCCGTCCACGATCTCGATACCGGCGCACTGTTCCTCGGACCACGACTCGTACTCTTCCGCCGTGATCTGCTCATGCATCCATGCCGGGGCCACCATCTCGACCGTCACGAAGCGCCTCCCGAAGACTGTGCTGCGGGCCTGATCCCGTTGGGTTCAGCGTACTGCCCGCTATCCGGCACGGGAGGCGATCGGATGACGACCACCTTGTGTCTCCCAGAATGTGCTTCGCGAGGGAGCGAGGTGCTGGTTCGAGCTCCGACCGAAGCCCAGGGTTGTCGCACCACTAGGACCATGATCTCCGAGACCCGCGATGGGGCGCCCGAATCAGAGTCGGGCGACGAGCCAGCTCGCAGGACGCGCTTGATCCCGTCCGCCGCCAGTACCCGTGACATCGGCCCTCTCCCGCCTTCGGGCAGAAGGGGGCCTTCCTCATGCCCGGTCCGCCAGTTGCCTCGCGGCAGCGAGCGCCTCGCCGAGCTCATCCACCCCATCCGCGAATCACTCGATCTGTACGACCTCGGCGCTGCTCCCGACGTCGCGACGCGCGAGACCCTCCAGCTGGTGACCGCGGCGGACATGGGCCGCTCTCGGACCCACGTCCCGCACCGCCCACGACGTCACGGTGGAGCTCGGGTTCTACGACCTGTCCACCATCGCTTTGGACCGCATGGACTGGGCCGCGGAGCGCGCCTCTGACCCGGTACTCGCTGCGGTACGGCAGTACATGCGGGCGCTCGTCTACCACCGCGAGGGCGAGCACACCATCGGGCTTCGCCTCGTGAACGCCGGCCACCGCCTGCTCAATTCGGCCGGCCAGACGCCGGAGTCGTCGGCCGTCGCCGGACAACTGCATCTCGGCGCCACCGTCATCGCCGCGCGCGCTCGTGACGAGGCCGCAGTGAAGACCCACCTGAGGGAGGCCAAACAGATAGCCAACCGCGCCGGCGCTGTCGAGCACGTGCACTGGCTGTCCTTCGGACCGACGAACTGGGCCGCCCACGAGCTGTCCGCGCTCACTGAGATGGGTCGATACGGGAAGGCTGTGGAGAAGGCGAAACGGCTGCGTCTGCCCAACTCATGGCCGACCTCCCGCCGTGCGCACGTTCTGATCGACCGAGGCCGCTGTGAGATGGAGACCGGCCGCACCGACGCGGCACTCGCTTCAATCGCCGAGGCCCGCAAGCTGGCCCCGCAGCAGACCCGACACCGAAACAGACTCGAGGCTGCTCCACGGGCGTATCCGCACGCACACGCTCAGCTGCGCGGTCTGCAGTACCACCGAGGCCGCGTGCACGAGTGGATGCGTAGATCGTCGGCCTCGTACTCCTGTGCACTGTGCGGCGGAGCTCAGGATCCGGCCGGGGCCGTCCACCGCTCCTCGAGATCCCGGAAAAGATGAAGGCCCAGGACCGGATCTGCCATCCGTGACCTGGGCCTCTGTCGATCTGACCTGTGTGCCCCCGGCAGGATTCGAACCTGCGACACCCGCTTTAGGAGAGCGGTGCTCTATCCCCTGAGCTACGAAGGCGGGGTGGTGGCAGTCGCGTGTACTGCTGCACCGCCGTCAGTGTAGCGGGTGGTCAATATGGGGGTGGGGGGTTGGGGCGGCCGGTCGTACCCGGCCGGGCTCCCTGCCTGCGGAGGGGGTGTTACTCGATGATCAGTTCCACCGGGATGTTGCCTCGGGTCGCCTTCGAGTAGGGGCAGTACGCGTGGGTCTTCTTGAGGAGGTCCTCGCCTGCGGGGCCCTGCAGGTGGTCGGGGAGTTCGGCTCGCATGACCACCGCGAGGCCGAAGCCGCCGTCCGTGTCCTTGCCGATGCTGACCTCGGCGGTCACCGAGACGTCCGACACGTCGATCTTCTCCTGGCGCGCGATGCTGCCCATCGCGCTCGCGAAGCAGGCCGCGTAGCCCGCGGCGAAGAGCTGCTCCGGGTTCGTGCCCTTGTCGTTGCCTCCCAGTGCCTTCGGGAAGCCGAGCGGCAGGTCGATCTGGCCGTCGGAGCTGACGGCGCGGCCCTCGCGGCCGTTGGCGGTGGCTACTGCCGTGTACAGCGCGTCCATGGGTGTCCCGTTCTCGTCGTGGTTCTCGTGCTCTTACGACGTAAGCATTGCATCCTATTTAGTTGTGCGCAACTTAATTGGGTGCTGTTGTAGAGTGAGGAGTATGGAACGTGAGGATTTCCTTCGGCTCGATGATCAGATCTGTTTCTCGTTGCACGCCGCCGCGCGCGCCTTCAACAGCGTCTACCGCGCCGCGCTGAAGGATCTGGGGCTCACCTATCCCCAGTACCTCGTGATGCTCGTCCTCTGGGAGCACGACGAGCTTCCCGTCAAGAAGATCGGCGAGCGCCTGCGGCTCGACTCCGGCACCCTTTCGCCGCTGCTCAAGCGGCTGGAGGCCGCCGGGCACGTGGAGCGGCGGCGCAGTGTCGAGGACGAGCGGTCCGTCGCCGTACGGCTCACCGAGGAGGGGCGCGCGCTGCGGGAGCGCGCCCGCGCCGTGCCCCGCGCCATCGCCGAGTCCACCGGGCTCTCCCTCGACGAGGTGCGGGACCTGCGCCTCCGGCTCAATCAGCTCACCGATGCCCTTGATGGCCGCAGTGGCGGCATAGGCGGTGGTGATAAGGGGCGGGTGTCTCGTGAGTGTGTTCGGTGAGGCGGCGGGGGGCGTAGTCCCCGGGCCGTAGTGGCGTAGCGGTGTAGTGGCTCAGTGGGTGAGCAGTCCTTCCGTCGTCTTCACCACCGCGCACTTTCCTGCCGCCCAGCGCAGCGCCATCGCGTGGTCCTCCGCCGAGAAGTCCGCCACCGCGTCGGCCACCACGAACGCCTGGATGTCCTGCATCCACGCGTCGCACGCCGTCATCAGGACGCCGATGTGGGCGTAGACGCCGGTGATGATCAGCTGGTCGCGGCCCTGTTCACGGAGGCGTTCCAGGAGGTCCGTGCGGACGAAGGCGCTGTACTTCCACTTGGTGAGGACCGTCTCGGCGGGGGCCGGGCCGATCTCGGAGGCGATCGCCGCCGCCTGTGCGTCGTCGGGCAGGCCCGGGCCCCAGAAGTCCTGTTGCAGGCCGCGTTCGGCCGGGCTCTGGCCGCCGGGCTGCGCGGTGTGGACGACCGGGATGTCGAGGTGGGCCGCTGTCTTCTTCAGCTCCGCCACGTTGGAGAGGAGTTCCGGAACCGGGGAAGCCGTGCGGTCGTACGCCGAGAGGAAGTAGTTCTGCAGGTCGTGTACGAGGAGGACGGCGCGGGACGGGTCGACCTGCCAGTCGACGCGGTTCGCCGGCAGTTGGTCGGGTGACGGCATCGGATACGGGGGGATGGCGGGGAGGGCCATGGTGGTGGGCGGTCCGTTCAGAGAGGGGAGGGGGTGCTACCGGAGGGGGTGCTGCCGGAGGGGTTGCTACTTGAGTGACGCTGCTCTTAGTGCCTTCTTCGAGATCTTGCCGACCCCCGTCTGCGGGAAGACCTCCACGAACTCCACGCGGTCCGGGACCTTGTACGCCGCCAGGCCCCTCTCGCGTACGAACTTCCTGATGGCCGCCGGCTTCACGGGGTCGGCGCCCGCGCGCAGGATGACGTACGCGCACGTGCGTTCGCCCAGGTACGCGTCCGGCTCCGCGACCACGTTCGCGTCGTGCACGGACGGGTGGGCGAGGAGGTGGTTCTCGACCTCCTCGGCCGCGATCTTCTCGCCGCCCCGGTTGATCTGGTCCTTCGCCCGACCCTCGACGACGATGTGGCCGGTCCCGGTGAGGCGTACGACGTCACCCGTGCGGTAGAAGCCGTCCGCCGTGAAGGAGCGGGCGTTGTGCTCGGGGGCCTTCCAGTAGCCGCGGATCGTGTACGGGCCGCGGGTGAGGAGGTGGCCCGTCTCGCCCGCCGGCAGGTCGTTGTCCTCGTCGTCGACCACGCGGATCTCGTCGTCCGGCGAGATCGGCCGGCCCTGCGTCGTGACGATCGTCTCCGGATCGTCGTCCAGGCGGGTGTAGTTGACCAGCCCCTCCGCCATGCCGAAGACCTGCTGCAACGTGCAGCCCAGAGCCGGCTTCACCCGGCGCGCCACCTCCTCGCTGAACTTCGCGCCGCCCACCAGGAGTACGTCCAGGCTGCTCAGGTCGTACGCGGTGGTCGGCGCCGCCTCCGTCCAGAGCAGGGCGAGCGGCGGGACGAGACCCGTGATCGTGACGCCCTCGGACTCGATGAGGGGGAAGGCCGTCTCGGGGCTGGGCTGCGGGCAGAGGACGACGCGGGCGCCCGCGTACAGCGCGCCGAGCGAACCCGGCGAGGAGAGCGGGAAGTTGTGGGCCGCGGGGAGCGCCACGAGGTAGACGCTGTCCTCGTCGACCGCGCAGATCTCGTTCGAGCCGCGCAGCGAGTAGATGTAGTCGTCGTGCGTGCGCGGGATCAGCTTCGGGACGCCCGTACTGCCGCCGGAGAGCTGGAGGAACGCCAGGTCGGACGGGGCCGGCGGGTCGGGGATCTCGACCGGGTCGGTGGCGACGTCCGACAGCGCCTCGAACGGGCCCGGGTCGCCCTCCGCCACCAACACGTGCCGCAGCGTGGGGACCTCGTCGACCAGCTTGGCCGCCAGGCCGCGGTAGTCGAAGCCGCCGAGCTGCTGCGGGATGACGTACGCGACCGCCTCGGTGAACTCGCAGAAGTAGCGGATCTCCGTCTCGCGGTGTGCGGGGAGCGCGAAGACCGGGAGCGCGCCGATGCGGAACAGCGCGAAAATCGTCTCGAAGAACTCGGCGATGTTGGGGAGTTGGACGACCACCTTGTCGCCCGGCGCGATGCCCCGGGCGAGCAGGCCCGCGGCCAGGCGATCGGCTCGGTGGTCCAGTTCGCCGTACGTCCAGCGGCGCGCGGGCCGTTGGCGGTCTTGGCCCGGATCCACGATCGCCACCCGGTCCGGGTGCACCGCGGCACGGTCGCGCAGCATCCGGCCGAAGGTCTCCCCGCGCCACCAGCCCGCCTCGCGGTAGCGGTCCGCGAATTCCTGCGGCCACCCGGGCGCGTCCACCGTGCTCGCCGTGGTCAAGGTGCTCACAGCTCCGCCCCCACCGCGTTCAGGAACGTACGGAACTTCGCGCCCGTCTCCGCGGTCTCCGCCGCCGGGTCCGACGCGGCGACCACACCCGCTCCCGCGTACAGCCGGAGACTGCGCTCCTCGGCCTCCGCGCAGCGGATGGTGACGACCCACTCGCCGTCGCCGTTCGCGTCGCCCCAGCCGACCACGCCGGTGAAGAAGCCGCGGTCGAACGGTTCCGTCTCGCGGATCACCTCGCGCGCCGTCGCCGTCGGCGTGCCGCACACCGCCGGGGTGGGGTGCAGGGCGCAGGCCAGTTCGAGGGCGGACGCGTCGGGGTCGGTGAGCGTGCCGGTCACCGTCGTGGACAGGTGCCACATGGTCGCCGTGCGGACGAGGGTGGGGCGGGACGGCACGGTCAGGTCCGTGCAGAACGAGGCGAGCGCCTGGTGCACGCCGTCCACCACGACGGAGTGTTCGTGCAGGTCCTTCGCCGACTCCAGGAGCGCGGCCGCGCGGCGCACGTCCTCGGCGAGGTCGTCGCTGCGGGGTGTCGAACCCGCGAGGGGGTTCGCGACGACGTGGTCGCCGTGGCGCGAGACGAGCAGCTCGGGGCTGGCGCCGATGAGGGTACGGCCGGGGGCCGTCGGCAGCGCGAAGGTGTAGCCGGGCGGGTCGCGGCGGGCCAGACGCTGGAGCATCGCGGGGAGGTCGAGCGGGGCGGGCGCGGTGAGTTCGAGGGTGCGGGCGAGGACGACCTTGCTGAAGTCGCCGCGCCACATGCGCTCCACGGCGGCGGCCACACCGGCGCCGTACTCCTCGGGGGAGGGCACCGGGCGGATCCGCCAGCCGGTCGCGTCCGCCGTCTCGGTGGGCAGGACGATCAGCGGGTCCGCGGTGAGCGGGGGCGCGGTGCGGAGGGTCTCGGGGACCGTAAGTGCGGCGGGCGCGGTGTGGTCGAAGGGGACCGCGCCGATGACGTGCGGCTCGGCGATGCCCGCGCGGCGTGCCTCGGCGAGGGTCGCGGCGACGCGCTGCGGCAACGGTCTCTCGTCGTGCGGTACTTCCGCGTGTGCGGTGGCGGGGGCGAGCAGGGTGCGGGTCGGGGTCGCAAGGAACCTGGCGCCCGGGGTGTAGGCGGCGAGGAGTGAAGTGGCCGCTCCTACGACGGGGTTGTTCCGCTCGGCCGTCGTGGTGTGCGTGACGGGTGGGGCGACCTGGGGTGCCGTCGACACGGGGGCTCCAAATCTCGGGGTGGGGTGGGGTGGGGTGGGGTGGGGTGGGGTGGGCAGGTGTGGCTCGGGAACTCGGTGCTCGGCAACTCGGGACTCGGGAGTCGGGACTCGGGACGCGGCGCACTGTGCTCCACGCACGAGCGCGGTCAGCGCAAGGTCGCACCGCCGTCCACGTACAGCTCCTGGAGGGTGATGTGGCGGGCGCGGTCCGATGCGAGGAAGACGACCGCGTCCGCGATGTCCTCGGGCGTGGCGATGCGGCCCAGGGGGATGCCCGTGCGGTACGTCTCCAAATTGCCGTCGAGGACGGCGGCGGGGGCCTCGGTGGCGGTGGCGGGCCAGAGGGCGCGTTGCATGGCGGTGTCGGTGGTGCCGGGGGCCACGACGTTGCAGCGGACGCCGCTGCGGGCGATCTCCAGGCCGAGGCACTTGGTGAACATCGCGGCGGCCGCCTTGGACGCGGCGTACGCGGCCATGCCGGTCCGGGGGATGCCTGCGGCGTTGGAGCCGACGGTGACGATGCAGCCGGAGCCGCGCGCCGTCATGTGGGAGGCGGCGGCGCGGGAGGTGTGGAAGACGCCCGTGGCGTTCACGGCGAACGTGTCGGCCCAGTCGGCGTCGGTGAGTTCGGCGGCGGGGCAACTGCGCAGGATGCCCGCCACGTTCACGAGGATGTCGAGGCCGCCGTGGTCGCGGATGGTGTCGGCGATCACCGACGTCACGGCGGTGGCGTCGGTGACGTCCAGGACGCGGGGTGTCATCGCTCCGCGCCACGCGGCGGCCAGTTCGTCGATGCCGTGGGCGTCGCGGTCGGTGGCGACGACGTGCGCGCCACGGGCGGCGAGCGCGGCGGCCACCGCGGCGCCGATGCCCTGGCCGGCGCCGGTCACCAGAGCCGTGCGCCCGGCGAACTCGCCCTCGGCGTTCCGTATGTGCTCAGGCATGCGTGAGCTACCTCCCCGAAGTTCAGTTAGGGAAGCCTAACCTAACCCATCCCGGTAAGGATCTTGGGAGGTCCGGGGAGGGATCTGACGGATCCGTGCCGGGTGGTCGGTGCGTGTGTTACCTTGCAAGCAGTACGTGTGTACGCCCTCTCTTCGGGGCGCCCGTACTGTCACCCCTTCTCCCGGTCCGCCGGGATCTGTTTCTCCTTCTCCCGGTCCGCCGGGATCTGTCAGGCCGGCTTCCGGCCTTCAGCGCACTGCCCGCCTTACGGCAGTTCTCTTTCTCCGCCCGCTGTGCGGGGGCGTGTCATCGCCGCCCCGCCGGGCCCCTCCCCTGCGTACGCCCATGAAGTTCGCGCATGTCCGTGAAAGGACGCCCCACCATGACTCTCACAGCAACTGAATCCTTGTCCGAGGCATCGGAGACAACTGCCCACGCGTGCAGCGGAGTTCTCGACGTCCAGCGTGACGGGCGCGGCTTCCTTCGGGGTGCCGCCTGCCTGCCCGGGAAGAACGACGTGCAGGTCCCCGTCGCCGTGATCCGCCAACTCGCGCTGCGCACCGGCGACTTCGTCGAAGGCGTCGTCGGCAGGCCCGGCGTGCTCGCCGGGGCCGAGCGGGTCAACGGACGTGCCCCCGAAGCCCTGCGCGGCCGGCCGCGGTTCGGCGAGCTGACGCCGCTGCATCCTCGCGAACGCCTCCGCCTCGAAACCGAGGGCGGGCCCGTCGCCGGGCGCCTCGTCGACCTCGTCGCGCCCGTCGGCAAGGGGCAGCGCGGCCTGATCGTCGCCCCGCCGAAGACCGGCAAGACCGTGCTGCTCCAGCAGATCGCCGCCGCCGTCGCCCAGAACCACCCCGAGTGCCATCTGATGGTCGTCCTCCTCGACGAGCGGCCCGAGGAGGTCACCGACATGCGGCGTTCGGTCCAGGGCGAGGTGCTGGCCTCGACCTTCGACCGGCCCGCCAAGGAGCACATCGCCCTCGCCGAACTCGCCGTCGAGCGCGCCAAGCGCATGGTCGAGGCGGGACGGGACGTCGTCATGCTCTTCGACTCGCTGACGCGGCTGTGCCGGGCGTACAACAACGCGGCCACCGGCAGCGGCCGCACCCTCAGCGGCGGTGTCGACGCCGCCGCCGTGCAAGGGCCGAAGCGGCTCTTCGGGGCCGCGCGCCTCGCCGAGGAAGGCGGCTCCCTGACCATGCTCGCGACCGCGCTCGTGGAGACCGGATCGCGCGCCGACGACTACTACTTCGAAGAGTTGAAGGGCACCGGCAACATGGAGCTGCGGCTCGACCGCGGCATCGCCGACCAGCGCGTCTTCCCGGCCGTCGACGTCATTCCGTCCGGCACCCGGCGCGAGGAACTCCTCGTGTCGGCGGAGGAGTTGAGCGCTGTACGCGGACTGCGGCGCGCGCTGCACGGGCGGGACCAGCACAGCGTCCTCGAGGTGCTGCTCGACCGGGTCAAGAAGACGCCGAGCAACGCCGCGTTCCTGCGGCAGGTGCGGCAGACCGTGCCCGGGGCTTAGTGGTCCGGGGTGCGGCCGTAATGGCGCTAAGGGCGCGTGACGCGCACCCGGTAGTCGCCGTCCTCGGTCACTCCCGTCACCGCGACCCGCACCCCGGTCTCGCGGTCCGTGAACGTCTCGCCGATGCCGTGGGTCGCGTCGGAGAGCTCCGCGTGGACGTTGGGGCGGCGGGTGCAGCCGCCGCTGTCGGGTGCCGCGTCCGAGACCGTGACCGGGCCCTGGCCGGTGTCGACCTCCGCGTCCACGCGGTAGACGAGGACGCCCGGCTTGCACACCGCCTCGTCGTTGCCGCCGCGGGTGCGGGCCTCGATCGCGTACCCCGTCTTCTCGTTCAGCGGGGCGAAGGCCAGCTTCGTGCCGCCGGAGCGGGCCAGCGGGGACAGGACGTGCTCGGTCGTGCCGGAGCTCGCGGCACAGCCGATCTGGTCGTCGTCGAGCCAGCCCAGCTTCCACTTGTGCCAGGCGAGCAGGTCGTTGTTGGCCCCCCAGTCCTCGCTCATGATGTCCCAGTGCCCGACCGCGCCGCCGCCGTCCTGCGTGTACAGGTCGGGCAGGCCGAAGACATGGCCGTTCTCGTGCGGCAGGACGCGGTAGCCCGTCTCGTGGTAGCTGCCCGAGCCGTCGTCCTGGCGGCTGTAGACGAAGGACGCGTTGGAGACCGGGACGCCGTCCGCGACCGGCGCCTCGTGGTTGCCCGCGAAGGTCACCGACAGGACGGTGTCGAGGGCGGAGGGGCCCGCGTTCGGGGTGATCAGGATGTTCACGAGGTCGTACGCCCGGAAGTCCACGTCCGGGTCGGCGGCCGCCACGATGTCCTCGACGAGCCGGCGGTAGCCGGGGTCGAAGGGGGCGCCGCGCTCTATCCCGTACTCCTTGAACGTCTTCGGCATCCGCAGCCACTCGGGTACGGGGGATTCGGGGCGGTAGTCGAGACGCCCGTACGAACTGGTGCGGAACCACTGGGACGTCTGCGGGAAGAACTCCGCCAGGCGGTCCATCGCACTGCCCTGACCCGGCGCGTCGGAGAAGTCGACCATGAGGTTCAGGGCCCGGACGGTGCCGGTGGAGCGCGAGTAGCCGGGCGGGGTGGGCATGCCCTCCGACATCTGCACGCCCATCGTGCCGCTGATCATGCACGGGCCGAGGGCGGTGCTCCGGGTGAGGGAGACCGGGCCCGCCGCGCTCGGCGCGTCCGCCATCAGGCGGCCGGTGCTCGCCGACGTGGTGACCGCGAGGGCCAGCGCGGCGACGGACGTCAGGGCGACGGCGCGGCGGGCGGGGCGTATCCGGCGCCGAGTCGGCTGCTGCATGCCTGGGCCTTCCACTCCGCGGCAGCCGCCGGTCCTGGCTGCACCCTGTCCGGTCAGCCTGTGACGGGGGGTGCGCGGGCGCTCGTTGGGTGCGACCGATCGAGGGTTTCCCGGCGAAAGTGGAGTGACTCAGGTCACATGGATTGGGTGGCGGAGCGGAAATATCCGGGGACTCTCTCCCCGTTTAGAAGTGTGTCCGCACGAAGCGGGGACTTACTCCCCACATCGCGGACCCTTGGAACCGTAAGCCGAGCACCCCGACCAACGAGGAGCAGCCGTGGACACCGCCACCGCCCCGCAGCGCCGAGTCACCCGCCCGCGGGCCGACGCCCTGCGCAACCGGGAGCGGATCGTCGCCGCCGCACGCGAGATGTTCGTGGAGCACGGAGCGGACGTGCCCCTCGACGAGGTCGCGCGCCGGGCCGGCGTCGGCAACGCCACGGTCTACCGCAACTTCGCCGACCGCGCCGAGCTGGTGCGCGAGGTCGTCCGCACGGTGACGGACCGCGTCGCGGACCTCGCCGAGCAGGGCATCGCCACGGCGGACGCCGACGAGGGCGCCGCCTTCGGTGCGCTGCGCACCTTCGTGCACGCCGCGGTCGACGAGCGGATCGGCGCCATGTGCCCGATGCTCGCGCCGGACTTCGACCCCTTCCACCCCGATCTGCTCGACTCCCGCGACCGCCTCGAACGGTCCATCGAAGGCCTCATGGAGCGGGCCCGCTCGGCGGGGCAGCTGCGCACCGACATCGACGTCGGTGACCTGATGGTCGCCCTCTCCCAGCTCACCCGGCCGCTGCCCGGCACGGCCTGCGTGAACATGGACAGCTTCATCCACCGTCACCTCCAGCTGTTCCTGGACGGGCTGATGACGCCCGCCCGGTCCGAGCTTCCGGGGGCGGCGGCGACGCTGAAGGACCTCCGTCGGCACTGACCTCTGCCGGCACTGACCCCCGCCGAACCGCACCCGCCCCCCTTTTTCCAGTTCGTTTTTCTGTTTCAGTTCACTCCGTACCGCTAGGTGGCTACCCCTATGTCCGAAACAGCCCTCAAGCCCGACTCAGGGCCAGACGCCAACCGCTGGAAAGCGCTCGTCTTCATCGCCCTCGCGCAGCTGATGGTCGTGCTCGACGCGACCATCGTGAACATCGCGCTGCCCTCCGCCCAGGAGGACCTCGGCATATCTGACGGCAACCGCCAGTGGGTCATCACGGCCTACGCGCTCGCCTTCGGCGGTCTGCTGCTCTTCGGCGGCCGCATCTCCGACCTGTGGGGCCGCAAGCGCACCTTCGTGACCGGTCTGATCGGTTTCGCCGCGGCCTCCGCGCTCGGCGGTGCCGCGACCGGTGAGGCCATGATGCTGGGCGCCCGCGCCCTCCAGGGCGTGTTCGGCGCGCTGCTCGCGCCCGCCGCCCTCTCGCTGCTCGCGGTGATGTTCACCGACGCCAAGGAGCGCGCCAAGGCCTTCGGCATCTACGGCGCGATCGCCGGTGGCGGCGGCGCCGTCGGCCTGATCCTCGGCGGCTTCCTCACCGAGTACCTGAACTGGCGCTGGACCTTCTTCGTCAACATCCCGTTCGCGGTGATCGCCGCCCTCGGCGCGTACTTCGTCATCCGTGAGCCGGCCGGCGGCCGCAACCGCTCGCCGCTCGACATCCCCGGCGTGGTCCTGTCCACCCTGGGCCTGGTCGCGCTGGTCTACGGCTTCACGCGCGCCGAGTCCGACGGCTGGTCGGACTCCGTGACGATCGGCATGTTCGTCGCGTCGGTCGTGCTGCTCGCCGCGTTCGTCCTCACCGAGGCCAAGGTCAAGTCGCCGCTGCTCCCGCTGCGCGTCCTGACCGAGCGCAACCGCGGTGGCGTCTACCTCTCGCTCGGCCTCGCCGTCATCGCGATGTTCGGCCTGTTCCTGTTCCTCACGTACTACCTGCAGATCGTCGAGGGCTACTCCCCGGTCAAGACCGGCTTCGCCTTCCTGCCGATGATCGCGGGCATGATCGTGGGCTCCACGCAGATCGGCGCCCGCCTGATGACGCGCGTCCCGCCGCGGCTGCTGATGGGCCCGGGCTTCCTGCTCGCCGCCGTCGGCATGCTGCTCCTGACGCAGCTCGAGGTCGGCTCCTCGTACACCGGGCTGATCATGCCGGCGCAGCTGATGCTCGGCCTCGGCATGGGTACGGCGTTCATGCCCGCCATGTCGCTCGCCACGCACGGCGTCGAGGCCCGTGACGCCGGTGTCGCCTCCGCGATGGTCAACACCTCGCAGCAGGTCGGCGGCGCCATCGGCACGGCGCTCCTGAACACCATCGCCGCCTCCGCGACCTCCGCGTACATCGCGGACCACGCGGCCGGCGCCGCCAACCCGAAGCTCGTCCAGGCGCAGGCCATGGTCGAGGGCTACACCAGCGCCATCTGGTGGGCGGTCGGCATCCTGGCCGTCTCCGCGCTGATCGCGGCGACGTTCATCAACACCGGCCACCAGGGCGGCGCTTCGGCCTCGGGCGACTCGACGGACGGCGCCGAGGACGAGGTGAAGATCCCGGTGATGGCCCACTGATCCGCTTGGACCCACTAGGGTCCAGTCAGATCCTCTTGGTGAGCACCTAGCGGAGCCAGGGGAGGTCCGCACCGGCCTCCTTGGGCTGAAGTCCCTCGGCGATGATCGTCATGATCTCGCCGAGGGACTTCTGCTGTTCCGGGGTGAGCCGGTCGAAGAGGGCCTGGCGGACGGCGGTCACATGACCGGGGGCGGTCCTGCGCAGCACCTCGAAGCCCTCGTCGGTGAGGATCGCCAGCTGCCCGCGCTTGTCGGAGGGGCAGTCCTCGCGGCGCACCCAGCCGCTCTTCTCCAGGCGGGCGATCGCGTGCGAGAGGCGGGACCGGGTGATCTTCATGGTCTTGGCCAGCTCGGTCATCCGCAGCCGCCGCCGGGGGGCGTCGGACAGCTGGACCAGGAGGCCGTAGTACATGTGCGGCATGCCCGCGTCGCGCTGGAGCTGACGGTCGAGGAAGTCGTCGAGAAGAGTGGTCGCCTGGAGATAGACCCGCCAGACGCGCTGCTCGTCGCCGTCCAGCCAGTGCGGCTCACCGGCCGGGGGAGGGGTCGCTGCCATATCCATGTACCCCACTGTACGAGGCCCTTCCTTGAAGTTTGAACAAACCGTGCGTACGGTTGACGTGAGAGCTTGAGCTTTCAAGTACTTTCTCCGCTTGTTTCACGTTCCGCCCGCCCGGAGGTGCGCGATGACCCGCATGCCCGCCCTGTACCTCAGCCATGGCGCCCCGCCGCTCGCCGACGATCCCGTCTGGCCCGGCGAGCTGGCCGCCTGGTCCGCGGAGCTGCCGCGCCCCAAGGCGATCCTGATGGTCTCCGCCCACTGGGAGGAGGCGCCGCTGGCCCTGTCCGCCACCGAGACACTGCCCCTCGTGTACGACTTCTGGGGCTTCCCCGAGCACTACTACCAGGTGACGTACGCCGCGCCGGGCGCGCCCGGACTCGCCGCCTCCGTACGCAAGTTGCTGCACGCGCCCGGTATGCCCGTGCAGGACGTGCCGGACCGCGGGCTCGACCACGGCGCGTACGTCCCGCTCGTGGAGATGTACCCGGACGCGGACGTCCCCGTGCTCCAGATCTCCCTGCCGACCCTCGACCCGCGCCGCCTCATGGACATCGGCCGCAGGCTGGCGCCGCTGCGCGACGAGGGGGTGCTGATCGTCGGCAGCGGTTTCTTCACGCACAACCTGGCCGCGCTGCGCCACGGCGGCGTGCCCGGCTGGTCGGCCGAGTTCGACGCCTGGGGGTACGAGGCCCTGGAGGCGGGTGACGTGGACGCGCTGCTCGACTTCGGGCACAAGTCCCCGGCCGGGCAGCTCGCCCACCCCCGCACCGAGCACTTCGCACCGCTCTTCGTCACGCTCGGCGCGGCCGAGGCGACAGGGGACCTCGGCGAGCAGCGCAGCGTGATCGACGGGTTCTGGATGGGGCTCGCGAAGAGGTCGGTGCAGTTCGGGTGAGGGGGGATGTGGGAGCGGATGTGGGGGCGGGCGGGCCCCGCGATGCCCCCTCTACGCGAGCGGTTCGCTGAGCTCGACGGCGCGCAGGGCCGCCGCCAGGGCCCGCTCGTCGCCGACGTCGAGCGCCGTGTCCGCGAACTTGATCACGTGCTCGTCGCCGTGCTCCATGGCCCGCTCGAAGATCTCCTCGGCGGAGAAGGTTCCCGGTGGGGCGTACGCCACGGGCTCGTCCGGCGCGTACATGGCGGTGATCGCCGCCGACGCCGTCCACGCGGCGTGCAGGCTCGGCACCCACAGGGCGCGGGGGAGCGCGGGCAGGGCGCGCAGCACGGCGTTGGGCGCGGTCGCAGCGTGCACCAGCATCGTCTCGTCGCCGTGGCCGTGGGTGGCGTACCGGTGGGTGGCCGCCCGCACCAGCTCCGTCAGCCGGCGCCTGGCCTCCTCCGGGTCGTCGACCGACGCGGCCCACACCGGCAGCCCTTCGACCCGGCCGAGCCGCGTCGGGTAGCCGCCGTCGGCCCGGTTCCCGATGGGCGGCACCGCGTCCAGCGCCCCGGCGGCGCTCTCGGCGCCCGGCAGGGTGGCGACACCGGCGAGCGGGTAGTGGCGAGCGGCCCAGTAGCCGAGGCCGTGCGCGAGCTCGGCGAGCCGGGGTTCGGTCAGGCCACCCGCCGTTGGCCCGCTCCCCGCCTGCCCGCTGCTCCCCGTCTGCCCGTTCCCCGCCTCCGCGTCGCTCTCCTCCAAGGTGCGTACGGCGTGGCCCACCCGGATCACCGGGTGCGTGGCACTGCCGTACAGGCCGGGCAGCAGGCGCGGCCACCACTCGGCGAGCACGTCGCGCCAGGGCCGGGCCTCGATCTCCCGGCCGAAGTACGCGATCCAGTCGGCGGCGCGGCGCGGGTCCCCCAGGGCGGCTCGCCAGTTCGCGTCGGTGACCGGCTCGAACGGGGCGGGAAACTCCTCCAGCTTGGGGGCGTAAAGATCCAGCCACCGGTGAACGGCCCGGGACTGCCCGTGCGCGGCAAGCGCCTCGACGGCCATCGGGGCGTGGTTGGTGAGCCGTCCAAGACGCTCGGGACCGGAGGTGTGCAACCGCTGCAGGGCTTCGTCGAGGATTCCTGTGGTGTCAGTCATGCGGGGACGGTAGGCCGCTGACCTGCCGGTGCGTAACGGGCTTGCGATCTAGGTCCTGGGGCCCAGGAAGGTCTGGGCCACGCCCGGCCGCAGCTCGTACCAGGCGACGTCCCAGTACCGTCCGAACTTCCTGCCGACCTCCTCGTACGTCCCCACGTGCCGGAAGCCGAAGCGCTCGTGCAGGCGGACCGAGGCCTCGTTCGGCTGGGCGATCCCGGCGTAGACGCGGTGCACGTCCTCGCCCTCCAGGGCTTCCAGGAGCGCCTTGTAGAGGAGCGTGCCGATGCCCCGGCCCGCGGCCTCCGGGGCGCAGTACACGCTGACTTCCACGGAGGTGGAGTAGGCGGGCTTCGGACGGAAAGGACTACTGGTCGCGTATCCGAGCACACGAGAGGTGTGGGGCCGGGAGCCGGGGCCGGGGGCCGGGCCGGAATCGTGCTCCTGAGCAACCAAGAGGCGGTGCGGGCCGTCTTCAGGGTGGGAGAGCAGCCAAGGGCGGCGCTCTTCCGGCAGGAAGGCGACGGTGTCGAAGGCGACGGCCGTCTCACGCACGTAGTGGTTGTAGAGGTCCGTCAGGGCCTCGAGATCAGCCTCTACGGCCGGTCTCACCTGCACCTCTGTACGTTCCGTCGGCATCCGGACCCCCTCCGTGGCGCGACAGGGTACTGCACCGCCGGGAAAAAAGATGCGCGGCTTGGGAATTCTGTCCGGATTCCAGTCGTTGTTTCCATCGGATGCAGGGCACCCGAGGGTGTGCCATCCACCACAGAGGCCCCAGAAAGGGCCGACCAGGACCACCATCGCAAGGGAGCACGCATGGCAACCCGTGCCGTCGCCCGTCGCAAGTCCGCCGCCTCCGGTGGGACCGACGCGGCACGCAGTGTTCGCGCCGTAGGCGGGGAGATCGCCGACCGCGACCTGGTCGGCATGTATCTCGACGAGATCGCGCGCACGCCGCTGCTCGACGCCGCCAAGGAAGTAGAGCTCTCCCAGGTCATCGAGGCGGGCGTGTATGCCCGCAAGATCCTGGACGGCGAGGTCGAGGACAGCAAGGTCACCGCGGACCGCGAGGAGCTCGAAGCCCTCGTGGCCGACGGCGAGCGCGCCAAGGACGTCTTCATCCGGTCGAACCTCCGCCTGGTCGTCGCGGTGGCCCGCCGCTATCCGCGCAGCGGCCTCCCCCTCCTCGACCTCATCCAGGAGGGCAACGCGGGCCTGGTCCGAGCCGTCGAGAAGTTCGACTACGCCAAGGGATTCAAGTTCTCCACGTACGCCACGTGGTGGATCCGCCAGGCCATCACCCGCTCGATAGCCGACCAGTCCCGCACCATCCGCCTCCCCGTCCACCTCGTGGAGGAGCTGGGCCGGATCCGCCGAGTCCAGCGCGAGTTCAACCGTGAGAACGGCCGGGATCCGGAGCCCGCCGAGATCGCCGCGGAGCTCGCCTCGACGCCCGAGCGCGTCAGCGACGTCCTGGACTGGGCCCGCGACCCCGTCTCGCTGAACATGGGCGTGGACGACGAGGGCGACACCCAGTTCGGCGACCTCCTGGAGGACACCTCGGCGGTCTCGCCCGAGCAGTCCGTCCTCTCGCTGCTGCGCAGCGAGGAGCTCGACGACCTGATCGGCCGCCTCGACCAGCGCACGGCCTCCATCATCAAGATGCGGTACGGCATCGACGACGGCCGCGAGCGCACGCTCACGGAGGTCGGCAAGGAGCACGGGCTGACCCGCGAGCGGATCCGCCAGATAGAGAAGCACGCGCTCCTGGAGCTGAAGAAGCTGGCGCGGGACACGGGGTTCGACGCGGCGGCCTAGGCGGCCGGCCTGGGGCGGTTGCCTTATCCTCCTGCGCCGTTTTGCCGGGGCGTCGCGCTTCGCGCGTTTTCCCCACCCGCCCGCCCTTTGTCCGGGAGCGAGCGGGTCAGGCGTTCGGCCATGTCCCTGATGCAGGCCACCAGCTCCCCCGGGCCGTGGACCGTGAAGTCGCAGTCCAGGACCGCCAGGCGTACCGCCAGCCATTCGACGGAGTCCGAGGCCGCGCAGCGCAGGCGGCAGGTGTGGTCGTCCACGGGCTCCACCGGTGCCAGGTGCGCGGGCAGCCGCGCGGCGATGAACTCCGCGGGCGCGCCGAAGGTCACATCCACGTCGTACGTCTGGCGTCCGCGCCACATCGACTGACGGATGTACTCCGCGGCGTCCCCCTGCGGCAGCTCCCGCGGCACGAACCGCGCCCCCGTCGCGAACGGATCGGCCACCCGGTCCACCCGGAAGGTCCGCCAGTCCTCGCGGTCGATGTCGTACGCCACGAGGTACCAGCGCCGGCCCGTCGACACCAGCTGGTACGGCTCGGTGAGGCGGCGCGACTCCGTGCCGTCGCCCGCCCGGTAGGCGAACCGCAGCCGCTCGTGGCCGGCCGCCGCCGACGCCATCACCGTCAGCGTCTCCGGCGCGATACTCGCCCCGTCCCCGCTGGTCAGCGCCGTCGTCGCGGTCTGCAGCGCGGAGACGCGGTGGCGCAGGCGCCCCGGCAGTACCTGCTCCAGCTTGGCGAGCGCCCGCACGGACGCCTCCTCCACGCCCTCCACCGCGTGCCCCGCCCCGGCCCGCAGGCCCACCGCGATGGCCACGGCCTCCTCGTCGTCCAGGACGAGCGGCGGCATGGCCTTGCCCGCGACGAGCCGGTAGCCACCGGCGGCGCCCTGGCTGGCCCGCACGGGGTAGCCGAGGTCCCGCAGCCGGTCGATGTCGCGCCGCACCGTGCGCCTGCTGACCCCAAGCCGCTCGGACAGCTCGGCGCCGGGCCACTCGCGGGGAGTCTGGAGGAGGGAAAGGAGCTGGAAGAGGCGCGCCGGGGTGTCGGCACCGGCCGCCGTACCGTCCGTCGTCATGGTCATGCCGCCGTCCCATCGTCGTCTTGCCGCGGTCGCGGCGTCGGTCGTGCCGTCGGTCGTGCCCTCGTGGTGCTGTCCGTCATGGCGTCCTCGTGGGTTGTCGTGGCGTCCGTGGTGTCGTCGGGCGTGGTCGTGGCGTCCGTGGTGTCGTCGTCGGGCCGTCCGTCATGGCGCCTGTGGTGCGGGCGTCCTGTGCCGTCAGGCCGTCCGTCATGGCGCCTGTGGTGCGGTCGTCTTGCGTCGTCAGGCCGCCGTCATGACGCCTGTGGCGCCGTAGTCATACGTCGCCATGCCGCCGTCACGCCGTCACGCCGTCGTCAAGCCAGCCACCCGGCATGTCGTCGTCACGGCGTCCTCACGCGTCCTCACGCCTCGTATCCGCCATGCCGTCGTCATGTCATCAGCATGCCGGATAATTAGGTCATGTCCTGGCCTATATGGCCCCTAGCCTTGCGGCATGACTTCACCCAGCACCGTTTCCGCCCCGGGGACACCTGCGGCCGTCGGCGACCGCCGGCGGTGGTTCGCCCTGGCCATCGTGATGACCGCCGCGTTCATGGACCTCGTCGACGTCACGATCGTCAACATCGCCATCCCGGCCATCCAGCGGGACGAGGGCGCCTCGTACAGCCAGATCCAGTGGATCACCGCGGGTTACGCCCTCGCCTTCGCCGCCGGTCTCGTCACCGGCGGCCGGCTCGGCGACATCCACGGCCGCAAGCGGCTCTTCCTGATAGGGATCACCGGCTTCACCGTCGCCTCCGCGCTCTGCGGCTTCGCGGTGAACCCGGAGATGCTGGTCGCCTCGCGCATCCTCCAGGGCGGCATGGCCGCGCTGATGGTCCCGCAGGTGCTGTCGATCGTGCACGCGACCTTCCCGGCCCACGAGCGCGGCAAGGTCTTCGGCCTCTTCGGCATGATCGTCGGCCTCGGCGCGGTCTCCGGGCCGCTGCTCGGCGCGCTGCTCACCGAGTGGAACATCTTCGGCCTCGAATGGCGCCCGATCTTCCTCATCAACCTGCCGGTCGGCATCGCGGGGCTCATCCTCGGACGGAAGTTCATCACCGAGTCGAAGGCGCCGCGCGCCCTCAAGCTGGACCTGTTCGGCGTCGTGCTGGTCACCGTCGGCCTGCTGATGCTGCTCTACCCGCTCACCCGCGGGCGCGAGCTGGGCTGGCCGGTGTGGGGTCACGTCATGATGGCGGGCTCGCTCGTCGTCTTCGCCGCCCTCGTCGCGTACGAGAAGAAGAAGGCGGCCAAGGACGGCTCGCCGCTCGTCGAACTGTCGCTGTTCAAGGTGAAGAGCTTCGCCGCGGGCATCGCCGTGCAGACCGTCTTCGGTGTCACGATGGGCATCTTCTTCCTGGTCTGGACGCTCTACATGCAGGTCGGCCTCGGCTGGACCGCGCTGCGCGCCGGACTGACCGGGGTGCCGTTCTCGATCGCCGTCTCGGCGGCGGCCGGCATCTCCGTGCAGAAGCTCGTGCCCCGTTTCGGCCGCAAGGTGCTGCAGGCCGGTGCCCTGGCGATGGCGGCGGGCGTACTGATCTACATCTGGGAGGCCGGCCGGTACGGCGCGGACATCGCCCCCTGGCAGATGGCGCTCCCGCTGGTCGTGATGGGCGTCGGCATGGGCCTGATCGTCGCCCCGCTGACGGACGCGGTTCTCTCGGAGGTTCCGCGGGAGCACGCGGGTTCGGCCTCCGGTCTCATCAACACCGTGCAGCAGATGGGCACCGCGCTCGGCCTCGGCCTGGTGTCGGTGGTCTTCTTCGGAGTGATCGACGAGCGGGTCCCGAGGGAGCGGATCCCCGCGGAGTTCGCGGACGGCTTCCAGAACGCGCTGTGGTGGGTGACGGGTGTGCTCGCCGTCATCTTCCTGGTGATGTTCGCCCTGCCGGCGAAGCCGCGGGTGCACGTGGAGGGTGGCGCGGGCGAGGAGCTGCCCGCCGCTGCCGCCGCCGACGACGAACTCGCGGACAAGGAGCCTGCGTTGACGCGGTAGCGGGGTGGCGTGGTCCCGGTGAGGTGGGCGGCCTGGGCGGCCCGGGCGGCCCGGGCGGCCCGGTGGGGAACTCTGGAGTTACGCGAGTTCCGCCTGGGCCGCCGCCGTGTCCAGGGACTCCAGGACGTCCTTCGGGCTGCCGCCCTTCACGACCGCCTCGCCGATACGGCGGCGCACCGCGCTCCGGACCTCCGGCCAGGAACCGAGGTTCGTCGGCTGGAACTGCGCCTGCGGCATCTGGTCGATGAAGTCCCACAGCGGCCGCTGCTTGGGGTCCTCGCGCAGGGCGTCCGCCGCGGAGCTCGTCACCGGCAGGGCGGACTGACTTCCGCCGTACGCCAACGCGGACTTCCTGCCGTACAGATAGCTCAGGAACGTGCCGCACTGCTCGCGCCGCCCGTTCTGCTTGAACGCCATCAGCCAGTCGTTGAGACCCACGGGCGGCGCCACGCCGCCGAGCTTCTTGGGGAACGGGGCGTGCGCGTAAGGGAACTTGGCCTGATCGGCGGCGCCCATCAGGACCGGGTGGGCGATCATCATGCCGATCTTGCCGCGCAGGAACTGGGCGTACGCCTCCGTCCTGGTCAGCGACTTGGGGTCGGCGCCCGCCAGGCCGCGCGCCACGAGGTTGTCGCGCAGCCAGGTGAGGGTGTCGATGTTGCTGGGGGTGGCGAAGTCGTAGCCGGTGAGACCGGCGTAGCCGCCGCCGTCCGCGAGGAGCCAGGCGAGCGCCTCGTCCTCGGCGGCCTCCGGACCGAGCTGCAGACCGTACGGGGTGGGTACGCCGATCGCCTTCAACGCCTCGGCCGCCTCCCGCAGTTCGGCCCAGGAGCGGGGCGCCTTGACGCGGGCCTGCCTGAAGAGGGCCTTGTTGTAGAAGAGGCGCGGGGTGCTGGCCAGGAAGGGCAGGCCGTACTGGACGCGGTCGACCATGCCCGCCTCCGCGTAGGAGCGGATGAAGTCGCCCTCGGTCCGGACGTCGAAGAGGTCGTCGGCGCCGTACAGCTTGCCGTCCTCGGCGTAGGGCGCGAAGAAGTTGGACTGCGCGATGTCGGGGGCGTCGCCGTCCTTCACGCGCCGGGCGAGGGTCTGGTCGAGCTTGGTGAACGGGACGCGTTCGAGGTGGACCTCGATGTCCGGGTGGGCCTTCTTGAAGGCGCCGATGAGGCCGCCCCACTGGTCGCCGATCGAGGAGCCCACGCTCTTGTCGTAGCTGGCCACGAGGAGCTTGAGCGGGGAGTCGGTCTCGGCGGAACAGGCGGTCAGGCCGACGGTGCCGAGGGCGGTGGCGCCGAGGGCGGTGGCGCCGGTGAGACCGGCCGTGTGGAGAAGGAACTTCCGACGACGCACCTGTTCGCCACCTTTTGCCTCTGCGGTTCTACATGCTTTCGTGGTGGCAGATTCTGCCACAGGGGCAGTTAGTGGCGACGAGGTGGTCCGTGGTGGGCTGACATAACCTGCCTGTCATGCCCAGTGGTTCGCAGTCGTCACAACCGTCGCTGACGGAGCGCCGTAAGGCCGAGACCCGCCTCGACATCGCCCGCACAGCGGCGGCGCTTTTCGTCGCAGACGGACTGCGTGCCACCCGTGCCGAGGACATCGCCCGGGCGGCGGGCGTGGCGCCGCGCACCTTCTACCGCTACTTCGCGACCAAGGAGGAGTCGGTCGCGCCGCTCTTCGTCGCGGGGGCGCAGCAGTGGGCGGAGGCGGTGCGCCGGGCACCGGCGGAGCTGTCCGTTCCGGACGCGCTGCGGCACGCGGTCGCGGACGCGCTCGGCGCCGACGACGCGGGCGCGGCGGAGTCCCTGGACTGGGTGCGCGCGCTGCTGCGCATGTCGGCGGAGAGCCCGGCGCTGCGCTCGGTGTGGGCGGACGCGTGCCACGCGTCGGAGCAGACGCTCCTGTCGGTGCTGGCGGAGCGTGCCGGCGCGCGGGGTCCGGCGGACCCCGAGTCGGAAGGCGCTGACCTGGACCTTCGCCTCGCGGCGGCCGTCGCGAGTGCGGCGGTGCGGGTGGCCGTCGAGACCTGGGCCGCGGGCGGCGCACCGGCGGACAACGCCACCGACGGCCCGGCTGCGCTCGCGGCGCGCTGCCTCGCGTCGCTGGACGCCTTTCCCTGGCCGTAGGGCCGGCCAGAAGCGACCCATCGCCTGTCTATCTTCGGCTGCCGATGGAAGTCCGTTTGTGTCCGAGTAGCGCCCGAAGTTGTTTACTTTCCGGAAATCCAGCCGTACTCTGCGAGTGAAACCACAGGCTCGGGCATTCGGTGGAGGCGAACGGACATGTACGCACCGGAGCGGCAGCAGGAGATCCTGCGGCTCGCGCGGGACGGTGGGCGGGTCGACGTCCTGTCACTGGCCGAGGAGTTCCAGGTCACCGCGGAGACCATCCGGCGCGACCTGAAGGCGCTCGACCGGGCCGGTCTCGTCCGCCGCGTGCACGGGGGCGCCATCCCCGCCGGGCGCCTCGACTTCGAGCCGGACCTCGCCGAGCGCGAGGGCACCGCCGCCGACGAGAAGGACCGCATCGCCCGCGCCGCCCTCGCCGAGCTGCCCGCCGAGGGCAGCGTCATCCTCGACGCCGGGTCGACCGTCGCGCGCCTTGCGGCGGGGCTCCCGCTGGAGTCGACGCTCACCGTCGTCACACACAGCCTGCCGACGGCCGCCCGCCTCGCCGACCACCCCGGCATCCAGCTCCACCTCATCGGCGGCCGGGTCCGGCAGCGTACGCGCGCGGCGGTCGACGCATGGGCCCTTCGGGCGTACGGCGAGATCCGCGCCGACGTCGTCTTCCTCGCCGCCAACGGATTCTCCGCGCAGAGCGGCCTCACCACCCCCGACCTCGCCGAGGCCGCCGTGAAGCGGGCGGCCGTCGCCGCCGCCCGCCGCGTCGTGCTGCTCGCCGACTCGGCCAAGCACGGCCAGGAGCACTTCGCCCGCTTCGGCGGCCTCGCCGACGTGGACCTGCTGATCACCGACACCGGCCTGACCGATGACGACGCGGCCGCCATCGAGCGCGGCGGCACGGAAGTAGTACGCGCATGATCCTCACCGTCACCCCCAACCCGTCCCTCGACCGCACTTACGAGGTGCCGTCCCTCGACCGGGGCGAGGTCGTCCGCGCCACGGGCGAGCGCATGGACCCGGGCGGCAAGGGCGTCAACGTCTCGCGGGCCGTCGCGGCCGCGGGCGTGCGGACGGTCGCCGTGCTGCCCCTCGGCGGAGCGCCCGGCGCCCTCGTCGCCCAACTCCTGCGGGAGCAGGGCATCGAGGCGGCCCCGGTGCCGGTGGCCGGGCAGACCCGTTCCAACATCGCGGTGGCGGAGCCGGACGGCACCCTCACGAAGATCAACGCGCCCGGCCCCGAACTATTCGAGCGGGAGCGCGAGTTGCTGCTCGCCGCGATCGGTGAGCGGTCGGCCGGCGCCGACTGGATCGCCTGCTGCGGCAGCCTGCCGCGGGGCCTGAAGCCTTCCTGGTACGCGGAGTTGGTGGCCCGCGCGCACGCGGCGGGCGCCCGGATCGCCCTGGACACCTCGGGCCCCGCCCTGCTCGCCGCGCTCGCCGAACGCCCCGACGTCGTCAAGCCCAACGTCGAGGAGCTCGCCGAGGCCGTGGCCCGCCCTCTGGTGACGGTCGGCGACGCGGTCGAGGCGGCGGAGGAGCTGCGGGGGGCGGGCGCACGCGCCGTCCTCGCCAGCCTGGGCGCCGACGGCCAGCTCCTGGTCGACGCGACGGGCACGTACTTCGCGAGCGCGCCCGTCGCCACCGTGCGCAGCAACGTCGGCGCCGGCGACTCCTCCCTCGCCGGCTTCCTGATCGCCGGCGGCAGCGGGCCGCGCGCACTCGCCTCCGCCGTGGCACACGGCGCGGCCGCGGTCCAACTCCCGGGCAGCGCAATGCCGACCCCGTCGGACCTGGCCCCGTCCGCGGTCACGCTAACGGACAAGCCCCCCTTGTCCCGCCCCCTGACAGAACCCGCCCCATGACCCCCGCCCCGCACCCTCTCCCCACCCCCCGACGCCCGGCGCCCCCTGCCCACGCAGTCACCCCTGCCCCCTCAGCGTCCCCTGCCCACGCAGTCACCTCCGCCCCCTCAGCACCCCCTGCTCTTCCAGCGGCCCTCACCCCCTCACTCGCCCCTGCCCCCTCAGCGTCCCCTGCCCACGCAGTCACCTTCGCCCCCTCAGCACCCCCTGCTCCTCCAGCGGCCCTCACCCCCTCACTCGCCCCCGCCCCCGCAGCGACTCCCACCCCCGTACCTGCCGCCGTTCCTCCAGCGGCTCCCGCTCCCTCGGCGCCCCCTGCTCCTCGGGTGGCCCGTGTCTCCTCACTCGCCCCCTCTCCCTCAACAGCCCCCGCCCCCGCACCTGCCGCATCCCTTCAGCGGCACCCGTCCCCGCCCCGGCCCCGCCTCCCCGGTTCTCCCCCCGCCCCCGCTCCCCCAGGTGAAGCCCGCCGCGTCGCCCCGGGCGCGGCGGCTCCTCACCGGCCCGCCACCACACCAATAGCCCCGCCCCCCAGTAGCCCCCCAGCTGCCCCCGTCCCCCCAACACCCCCTCCGCCCACCCAGCAACACCAGCGGCGGCACGGGTGATACGCGTGCGAAGGAGCCCGCGATGACTCAGATGATCAGCGCGGACCTGGTCGACCTCGAACTCGACCTGTCCGCCGAAACCAAGGAAGCCGCGGCCCGCTCCCTCGCCGAACGCATGGTGGCCCTCGGCCGAGTGACCGACCTGGACGGGTTCCTGGCCGATGTCGCGGCCCGTGAGGCGCAGATGCCGACCGGCCTGGACGGCGGCATCGGCATCCCGCACTGCCGCAGCGCGCACGTCACCGAGCCGACCCTCGCGTTCGGCCGCTCGGCACGCGGCATCGACTTCGGCGCACCGGACGGCCCCGCCGACCTGATCTTCCTGATCGCGGCCCCGGCGGGCGCGGACGACGCCCACCTGACGATCCTGTCGTCCCTGGCACGGCAGCTGATGGACGCGGAGTTCACGGCCGCACTGCGGTCGGCGGAGTCGGCCACGGAGGCGGCGGCCCTGATCAGCGGCGAGGCAGCCGAAGCCGAAACGGACGTCGCAGCCGAAGCCCTCCCCGCCGCCGACGCTCCCGACGCTGACGCTGACGCCGACGCCAACCCAACCCCCACGCCCACCCCGGCCCCTCCCCCCACCCAACCCTTCCGCATCGTCGCCGTCACCTCCTGTCCCACAGGCATCGCCCACACCTACATGGCCGCGGAGTCCCTCGAAAACGCCGCCCGTGGCGCCGGCGTGGAGATCGTGGTCGAGACGCAGGGGTCGGCCGGCTTCACCCGCCTCGACCCCGCCGTCATCGCCGCCGCGGACGGCGTCGTCTTCGCGCACGACGTCCCGGTACGGGACAAGGACCGTTTCGCCGGAAAGCCCACCGTCGACGTAGGGGTGAAGGCCGGCATCAACCGTCCCGCCGAACTCATCGCGGAGGTGAGGGAAAAGGCCGCACGTGGTGAGACGGCCACCCCCACCACTGGGGGGCCCACCCCCGTCGACAACACGGGCGACAGCGGCGACGGCTACGCCACCAAGCTCCGCAAGTGGCTGATGTCCGGCGTCAGTTACATGGTCCCCTTCGTCGCCGCGGGCGGCCTCCTGATCGCCCTCGGATTCGCCATCGGCGGCTGGAAGATCGACAAGGCCCCGTCCGTCGCCGAGCACTTCATCTGGACGGACCACACCAGCTGGGCCGCGCTGCTCTTCCAGATCGGCGGTCTCGCCTTCGCCTTCCTGGTCCCGGTCCTCGCCGGCTACATCGCGTACGGAATGGCAGACCGGCCGGGCCTGGTCCCCGGCTTCGTCGGCGGCTCGGTCGCCGTCACCATCAACGCCGGCTTCCTCGGCGGCCTCGCCGCCGGCCTGATCGCCGGCGCCGTCGTCATGTGCATCCAACGGGTCCGTATCCCGGCCGTGCTACGCGGCATCATGCCGGTCGTGGTGATCCCGCTGATCTCCTCGGCGGTGGTCGGCTTCCTGATGTTCCTCGTCGTCGGCAAGCCCATCGCCTCGCTGCAGAGCTCGCTGACCGACTGGCTGGAGGGTCTCTCCGGAGCCAACGCCGTCATCCTCGGCGTCATCCTCGGCCTGATGATGTGCTTCGACCTCGGCGGCCCGCTGAACAAGGTGGCCTACGCCTTCGCCGTCGGCGGCCTCGCCCACCCGACCGACGGCAGCCTCAAGGTCATGGCCGCGGTGATGGCGGCCGGCATGGTCCCGCCGCTCGCCATGGCGCTCGCCACGACGGTCCGCGGACGTCTCTTCACCAAGACCGAACGGGAGAACGGCAAGGCGGCCTGGTTCCTCGGCGCCTCCTTCATCACGGAGGGCGCGATTCCGTTCGCGGCGGCCGACCCGTTGCGCGTGATCCCCGCGTCCATGGCGGGCGGCGCCGTCACCGGAGCCCTGTCGATGGCCTTCGGCTGCACTCTGCGCGCGCCCCACGGCGGTGTGTTCGTGGTCCCGCTGATCGGCAGCCCCCTGCTCTACCTCGTGGCGATCGCCGCCGGTGTCTGCGTCTCGACGGTCGTCGTCGTCCTGCTCAAGGGAGCCAGGAAGACGGCACCCGGGGAGACGGCGGTGACGGAGGAGGAGGCTGTGGCGGGCGTGACCGACGCCAAGGACGCCAAGGGGTCCCCCGCGGCGGTCTGAACCGGAGTGTGCGACTTGCGTCACTTCGGGACCTAAGTCCCATTACCCCCTGTCGAAAGCCCCGGGCGCTGTTGTCTACTGGGCCGCATGCTCCAGGATGTCTCGATCGTTCAGCAGATAGGCGTGGCCGTCCTCGCCGCGGCGACCGTCGCCTGGGCCGTCGGCCTGGTGCGGATGATGCGCAAGGGCCGCTTCGCCGTGGAGGCGCCGCGCCCCGCTCCGTCGCTCCGCGCGCTGCCGGCCCAGCAGGGCCCGCCGCGCGCGGAGACCGTGGAGCTCACGCCGGACGAGCGGGACGCCTTCGCGGGTCTCGTACGACAGTTCGGCGACGGACGCTGACTCAGGAGCTCAGGAGCTCAGGAGCTCAGGAGCTCAGGAGCTCAGGAGCTCAGGAGCTCAGGAGCTCAGGAGCTCAGGAGCTCAGGAGCTCAGGAACTCGGGAGATCAGGAGCGGTTGCGGCTCCGCGCCGTCCAGTCGCGGGCCCTGCGCTCCATCGCGGCGCGGGCCGCCTCCTCGCTGTCGTACACCTCGCACATGTGCCGCCCGTCGGGCGTGAGCGTGTGCTCGACCTCCCACAGGCTGATCTCGCCGCCGTCGAAGAGCAGGAACGCGTGCTCGTAGAGCGAGAAGGACGTGCGTATCTCACCGGTCAGGCAGGGGCGGCCGAAGGCCTGGGTGATCTGGTGCGCGAACGCCGCGCGCAGCAGTCGCGCGACGCTCTCGTCGGGCCGGTCGCCGTCCGGGTTCTCCGCGCGGCGCAGGAGCCGGCGCGCGTGGTCCGCGGAGTCGTCCGGAACATACGCGTGACGCGGCTCGGAGTCGGCGGGGAACTGGAGCACGACGGGCCGGCCGCACGCCGGCGGGTCGGGCGGCAGCGGCAGCCGTGAGGTGGCGACGCCCGCCTCCTCCTCGTCGGCGTAGACCTCGTGGGTCGGGGCGCTGCCCGGCGCGGTGTTGTGGACGAGCTCCCAGAGGGTCAGCACGGAGGCGTCGGCGAGCAGCCACGTGTGTCTGTACGTCTCGCGGTGCAGCCCCGAGCTGTGGTGCGCGGAGTGCAGGGAGCTGTCGTGGGCGAGGGCGGAGCCCAGGCGGGCCAGGACCTCGTCCGGCAGGTCGAAGGAGTTCAGGGCACGGCCGAGGAGTCGCTCGAGGTGCTCCTCCGGAGAGTGTGGCTCGGGCGACTCGGGTGGCTCGTACGCAGTGTCGTACGGAACGCTCAAGGCTTGCTCCCGGCGTTGCTACATGTCACCTGGTGAGTGCATACCGTAGCCCCTGGGTCCGACATCATGCCCGGGAACGGGAAAACGCGCGAGCAAGATGCCCGGGATCAGGAAAACGGGCGGGCCACCCCGGGAAGTTCCCGCGTGGCCCGCCCAGTTGCCGGTGCCGTGAGCGCGTCAGCTCGCGCTGCCGGCCGTCCACTCGCTCCAGGACATGTTCCAGCCGTTGAGGCCGTTGTCCGGGGCGATCGTCTTGTCGGGCGAGCCCGTGACCGAGACGACGTCACCGATCAGGGAGTTGTTGTAGAACCAGGCGCCCATGGTGTTCGGGTCGCCCGCGCCTCGCGCGTCCTGGAGGCCGACACAGCCGTGGCTGGTGTTGGCGCTGCCGAAGATCGAGGGCGAGCCCCAGTAGTTGCCGTGGATGAAGGTGCCCGACGTGGACAGCCGCATGGCGTGCGGCACGTCCTTGATGTCGTACTCCCCGCCGAAGCCGACCGTGTCACCGTTCATCCGGGTCTGGGTGAACTTCTCGGAGATCACCATCTTGCCGTTGTACGTCGGGTTCGACGGGCTGCCCGCGGAGATCGGGATGGTCTTGATGACCTTGCCGTCCCGCTCGACCGTCATCTTCTTGGCCTTGACGTCGACGGTGGAGACCTGCGCGCGGCCGACGGTGAAGGTGACCGTCTTGTGCTGCACGCCGGTGATGCCGTTCCCGCCCTTCACGCCGTCCAGGTTGATCTTCATGGTGACCTTGGAGCCGGCCTTCCAGTACTCCTCGGGCCGGAAGTCGAGGCGCTGGTTGCCGAACCAGTGGCCGACGACCTTCTGGCCGCTGCTCGACGTCACCGTGATGTTCGACTGGACGTCCTTCTTCTCCGTGATCGCCTTGTCGAAGTTGAAGGAGACCGGCATGCCGACGCCGACCGTGGTGCCGCCGTCGGGCGTGTAGCTGCCGATGAAGCTGTTGGCCGTGGAGACGGTGGTGAACGTCGCGTTCTCCGTCGCCGCGTTGCCCTTGGGGTCCTTGGCGTTGGCGGTCACCCTGTACTTCGTGCCGCGCTCCAGCTGCCCCTTGGGCTTCCAGGTGGTGCCGTCACCCGAGATGGTGCCCTCGACCGCGGCGCCGGACGTCACCGACGTCATCTTCACGCTCGTCAGCTTGCCGCCCTTGACCTTGACGCCGGTGGCGTTGATCGAGGCGTCGGTGGCGCCGTCCTTCGAGGAGATGGTGATCTCCGCGCCCTTGGCGGCGGAGTTGGCGCCCTTCTTGTCGTTCTTGGCGTCGGCGTCGCCGCCGCAGGCCGTCAGGGTCAGCGCGCCCACGGCGGCGAGCGCGGTGGCGGCCAGCAGGGCACGGCGCCGGGGGTTGACTATGACCGACCTTGTCACGGGCTGCTCCAAGTACGTGTTCTGATCCAGTTGGGTGTTCTGTTCCAGTACGACTTAAGAGCGTTCCTGTGCGTGGATAGGTTCCGTCCGGAGGGTGTGAGTGTGAGCACACTCGGTGAGCCCAACAGGCGGAACTGTGGGGCTGTTTGGGCACCTTTGGGCTAGTTGCCCGCGGGCTCGTAGAGGTCTCGGTACGCGGGGAAGCTGCCGCCCGGCGTCTTCACGGAATGGGCCGCGAGCATCGCCCGCGTGATCGCCGCCGTCACCACGTCCGCGCCCGCCGCGAGGATCTCGTTGAGGGCGAGCGGCTTCTCGGCGGCCAGGGCGCGCTCCCCGGTGGCGAGGGCGAAGACCGTGTCACCGTCGTTGAGGAGATGGACGGGCCGCACCGCGCGCGCCATTCCGTCGTGCGAGGTGCCGGCCAGCTTCTGCGCCTGCGCCTTGGTGAGGTCGGCGTCGGTGGCGACCACGGCGAGCGTGGTGTTCAGCGGCGGCGGACCGTTCTCCGCGGCGGCCTCCGCGAGGCGCCGCCGCGCCTCCTCATGCACCTCGGACGCCGGGTAACGCACCCGCCGCCCCTCGAAGTACCGCCCGTACAACACCCCCGTCCCCGGATCCACCCCCGAACCCGCGGCGTTCGCCACGACCAGCGCGGCGACCGTGATCCCCGAGTCGAGGCGGACGCTCGCACTGCCGACACCGCCCCTGCAACTCCCGACCACCGCGCCGGTGCCCGCCCCCACGTTCCCCTCCACGACGGGCGTGAACGGCTCGGTGCGCGCGGCATCCTCGACGGCGGCCCGCCCGGTCGCCGCGTCGGGGCGGGCCCCGAAGTCGCCGCCGCGGCCCAGGTCGAAGACGCAGGCGGCCGGGACGACGGGCACGACGTGGGCGGGATCGGGGCCCACCCGCACGCCCCGGCCGCGCTCCGCCAGCCACGCCACCACCCCGGACGCGGAATCCAGGCCGTACGCACTGCCGCCGGTGAGGACGACCGCCTCGACGCGCTGCACCACATTGCGCGGATCGAGAGCGTCCGTCTCCCGGGTGCCGGGCCCGCCGCCGCGCACGTCCACGGCGGCGACCACCCCGCCCTCGGGGGCGAGGACCACGGTGGTGCCGGTCAGCCACCCGTCGCCGGCCCGCGTGGCGTGGCCGACGCGGAG
The DNA here is from genome assembly GCF_055597165.1 of Streptomyces sp. NPDC039480. Lineage (NCBI taxonomy): Bacteria > Bacillati > Actinomycetota > Actinomycetes > Kitasatosporales > Streptomycetaceae > Streptomyces > Streptomyces sp. NPDC039480. Next base: position 428,585 of record NZ_JBVITX010000007.1, read on the forward strand.
CCCCGCGACATCGGTCAGGGAGTCAGTAGTCATGCCCCGATCCGTACCACGCACCACCCCTCATGAGCGCCGCCCCACACACGTGGTGAGCGTCACCCGCGCCGTTCTGTCACGCGTGTCATGCGCGCCGTGAGCGTCACCCCCGTCGCGACCGTCGCCGCCGTCACGAGCCCGGCCACCAGCACCGCCCAGCGCCCCGCGAACGTACTCGCCAGCACTGCCAACGTACTGACCGGCAGCACCAGTTGCTGCGCCGTCCCCACCTTGTAGTAACGGGAGTGCAGCGCCCACACGGTGAACAGATAGAGCGCCGTCGGCACGGTCACCGCGGCGGACGCCGCCAGGGTCGAGATGTGCGCCTTGCCGACGGCCTGCTCGACCGCCACCTCGATCCCGGCCCCGATCGCCGCGGCCGAGCCGAGGATCACGTAGTGGCCGTAACCCCACAGGAACGCCTGCCGGTTGCCGGCCAGCCGCCCGTGGATCGGCACCACGAAGTAGATCCACCACGCGGCGAAGACGATGAGGAGGCCACCCGCGGCGATGGGCAGCAACTCGTCGAGCGCGTCGTTCTCCTCGATCCCCGACTTCACGGCGACGGTCGCCGCCGCGATGGTCTCGCCGAGCACGATGATGGTGAACAGGCCGTACCGCTCGGAGATGTGGTGCGGGTGCCAGGCCGTCGTGTACGCGCGCTCCGCGATCACCGGCACGCACAGCTCCGCGACCGCCATCACGAGGAACAGCCAGGGCCGTGCGCCCTCCGGCAGGAACAGCAGCCCCGACCAGCCGACCTGGCAGAGCAGCACACCGCACGCGTACCGCAGGGCCGTGCCGCGCTCGGCGCCCGTCGCCGCCCTGGCCACGCGCAGCCACTGCGAGGTGAGCGCGATGCGCATGATCAGGTAGCCGAGCCAGACCAGGAGGAAGTCGTGCTCCTCGAAGGCCTTGGAGACCCCGGCGGCGAAGACGAGCACACCGGCGATCTGGACCAGCGTGACCACGCGGTACAGCACGTCGTCGTTGTCGTACGCCGAGGCGAACCACGAGAAGTTCACCCACGCCCAGAACAGCGCGAAGAACACCATCGCGTAGTTGAGGACGCCCTCGCCCGCATGCCCCTCGGCGACGGCGTGCACCAGCTCCGCACCGGCCTGCGCGACCGCCACGACGAAGCACAGGTCGAAGAAGAGCTCGAGCGGTGTCGCGGCGCGGTGCTCCTCGTCGCGCCCGCGGGAGAGGAGTGGCCGCAGCGGCTTCGGGGTGGTGGAGGGCGGGCCGGTGTGCGGTGGGGGAGAGGCAGAAGCGGAGGTCATTCCTCCACAACAGCAGAACGTGTCCGCAGGACCGGGCCGCGGCGCCAAGCGGCACGGCGGCGCCACCCGGCCGCCGCAGTGCCCGGGGTCCGAAGTCCTGCCGCGCTCCCTGACCTTGGCCCCGGTCTTTCGCCCGGCCGGCAGGTGCCCAACGCCTCTGCCCGCGCGGGCCCGCGCGACGGACCGTGGAGGTGTCAGGCCCCGTAGCAAGGTCGGGACCCTGAGCGAACCGGGAACCAACATGAGACCGCCTGTCGCCCACCCCACGCGGACCGAGCCCACGCGGACCGAGCCCACGGCCACGTCGTACGACCCCGCCGCGTCGCGCGACCCCGCCGCCCCGCGCGACCTGGCCAAGTCGTACGACCCCGCGCAGTACCGACCCGGCAGGACCATCACCGACTGGGAGCCGGAGAACGAACTCTTCTGGCGGTCCACAGGCCGGAAGGTCGCCGTCCGCAACCTGTGGATCGCGGTCCCCGCCCTGCTCGTCGCCTTCGTCGTCTGGCAGGTGTGGTCGGTCACCGCGACCAACCTCAAGGACGTCGGCTTCGGCTTCTCCACCTCTCAGCTGTTCTGGCTGACGGCCGTCCCCGGTCTGACGGGCGGCACGGCCCGGATCCTCTACACCTTCCTCGGCCCGATGATCGGCCAGCGCCGCTTCACCGCCCTCTCCACGGTCGTCCTGGTCGTCCCGCTGATCTGGCTCGGCATCGCGGTCCAGAACCCCGACACCTCGTACGGCGTGATGATCGCCATCGCGGCGCTCTGCGGCATCGGCGGCGCCAACTTCGCCTCGTCCCTCGCCAACATCGGCTTCTTCTTCCCCAAGAAGGACAAGGGGAACGCGACCGGCATCAACGGCGGTCTCGGCAACCTCGGCGTCTCCGTCGTCCAGCTGCTGACCCCGATCGTCATCACCAGCTCGGTCGTCGCGGTCGGCTCCGCCCAGCACAAGGCCGACGGGACACCGGTCTGGCTGCAGAACGCCGCGTTCCTGTGGGTGCCGGTCCTGGTGATCCTGGCCGCCGTCGCATGGTTCGGCCAGAACGACCTCAAGGTCGCCTCCACCCCCTTCAGCCAGCAGAAGATCATCTTCAGGCGCAAGCACAACTGGCTGATGACCTGGCTCTACGTCGGTACGTTCGGCTCCTTCATCGGCTTCGCCGCCGCCCTGCCGATGCTCATCAACACCACGTTCACCCCGATCGACGCGGCCTACTCCGCGGCCACCTACGCCTGGATGGGGCCGGCCGTGGGCGCGCTCGCCCGGTGGGCCGGCGGCTGGATCGCCGACAAGATCGGCGGCGCGAGGGTCACCATCCTCTCCTTCGTCGGCATGGCTCTGTCGATCATCGGCGTCATCGGCTTCCTGCCCTCCGGCGGCGACGACGGCAACTTCTGGGGCTTCTTCGTCTGCTTCCTCTTCGCGTTCCTCTTCTCGGGCATCGGCAACGGCTCGACGTTCCGCCAGATCCCGGTGATCTTCCGCAACCAGCACCTGAAGGGCCTTACCGAAGGCACGCCCGAGTACGCGAAGGCGCTGAAGCAGTCGGAGATGGAGTCGGGCGCCGTCACCGGCTTCACGTCCGCCATCGCCGCGTACGGCTTCTTCTTCATCCCGGCGATGTTCGCCAACTTCTCGGTCACCAGCGCGATGTGGGGCTTCGTGGCCTTCTACATCAGCTGTATCGCGGTGGCCTGGTGGTTCTACGCCCGCAAGGGCGCGGAGTCGCCGAGCTGACGGGTGAGGGGAGCTCACAGTGAAGAAGCAATACGAAAGGTACGGAAGGTGCGGATCATGACTGCCACCCCTATGGAAACGACAGTGAACGGTGAGGCTCGGGACGGCGAGGCCTGGGACGGCTTCCAGGGCGGCCTGTGGCGGGACTCCATCGACGTCCGTGACTTCGTGCAGCGGAACTACACCCCGTACGAAGGAGACGGCTCCTTCCTGACAGGACCGACCGAACGCACCACCCAGGTCTGGCAGAAGCTCCTCTCGATGTTCCCCACCGAGATAGAGCGCGGCATCCACGACGTGGACGTGAAGACCCCCTCCCGCATCGACGCCTTCAAGCCCGGCTACGTCGACGGCTCGGCAGCCGACCACAGGGACCTCATCGTCGGCCTGCAGACCGACGCGCCGCTCAAGCGCGCCATCATGCCCAACGGCGGCTGGCGCATGGTCGAGGGCGCGCTCAACGCCTACGGCCACCAGGCCGACCCCGACGTCCGGGACATCTACACGCACCTGCGCAAGACCCACAACGAAGGTGTCTTCGACGCCTACACCCCCGAGATCCGCGCCTGCCGCTCCTCCGGCATCATCACCGGCCTGCCCGACGCCTACGGCCGCGGCCGCATCATCGGCGACTACCGCCGCGTCGCCCTCTACGGCGTCGACCGGCTCATCGCCGCGAAGGAGACCGACAAGGCCGCCCTCGGCGAACAGTGGGCGACCGAGGACGTCATCCGCGGCCGCGAGGAGATCTCCGAGCAGATCAAGGCCCTCAAGGAACTGAAGGCCATGGCGATGGCGTACGGCTACGACATCGCGCGGCCCGCCACCACCGGCCGCGAGGCCGTCCAGTGGCTCTACTTCGCCTACCTCGCCGCCGTGAAGGAGCAGAACGGCGCGGCCATGTCGATCGGCCGGATCGACACCTTCCTCGACATCTACCTCCAGCGCGACATCGACGCCGGTCGCATCACCGAGTCCGAGGCCCAGGAGTTCATCGACGACTTCGTCATCAAGCTCCGCATCGTCCGCTTCCTGCGCACCCCCGAGTACAACGAGCTGTACTCCGGCGATCCGACCTGGGTCACCTGGACGATGGCCGGCATCGGCGAGGACGGCCGCCCCCTGGTCTCGCGCACCACCTTCCGCGCCCTGCAGACCCTCTACAACCTCGGCCCCGCTCCCGAGCCGAACCTCACCGTCCTCTGGTCGCAGCGGCTGCCCCAGGGCTTCAAGGACTTCGCCGCCAAGGCCGCCATCGACACCTCGGCCATCCAGTTCGAGTCCGACGAGCTGATGCGCCCCAAGTACGGCGACGACACCGCGATCGCCTGCTGTGTCTCCGCGATGGCCGTCGGCAAGCAGATGCAGTTCTTCGGCGCCCGCGTCAACGTCGCCAAGGCCCTCCTCTACGCGATCAACGGCGGCCGGGACGAGAAGTCCGGCAAGACCGTCGTCCAGGGCTTCACACCCATCGACGGCGACCACCTGGACTACCCGACGGTCGTGCGGCAGTACGACGCGATGCTCGACTGGCTCGCCAAGACCTACGTCCACGCGCTCAACGTCATCCACTACATGCACGACAAGTACGCCTACGAACGCATCGAGATGGCGCTGCACGACCAGGACGTCCTGCGCACGATGGCGTGCGGCATCGCCGGGCTCTCGGTCGCCGCGGACTCGCTCTCGGCGATCAAGCACGCCAGGGTGCGGGTGATCCGCGACGAGACGGGCCTCGCCGTCGACTACGAGATCGAGGGCGACTACCCCGCCTACGGGAACAACGACGACCGCGCCGACGACATCGCCCGGCGCATCGTGCACGGCTTCATGGAGAAGGTCCGCAAGCACCCCACCTACCGGAACGCGGTGCACACCCAGTCGGTGCTGACCATCACCTCGAACGTCGTCTACGGCAAGAAGACCGGCAACACCCCCGACGGCCGCCGCGCCGGCACGCCCTTCGCCCCGGGCGCCAACCCGATGAACGGCCGCGACGAGCACGGCTACATCGCCTCGGCGATGTCGGTCGCCAAGCTGCCCTACGACGACGCCGAGGACGGCATCTCGCTGACCAACACCATCACCCCCGACGCACTCGGCCGCACCTCCGAGGAGCGTGTCGCGAACCTCGCCGGAGTCCTGGACGGCTTCATGGCGAGCGACGGCTTCCACATGAACGTGAACGTGCTCGACAAGGCCACCCTGGAGGACGCCATGCGGCACCCGGAGAACTACCCGCAGCTGACCATCCGGGTCTCCGGATACGCGGTGAACTTCATCCGGCTCACCCGGGACCAGCAGCTCGACGTCATCAACCGCACCTTCCACGGCTCCCTCTGAGCCCTCCACGAGCAGTCCGGGAGTACCGCCATGGCTGTCCTCACCCCCGCGGCGGCCGTCACCCGCCGCCCCGTCACCGGCTCGGTCCACTCCTGGGACCTGTCGACCGGCGTCGACGGGCCCGGGGCGCGCTTCGTCACGTTCCTCGCGGGGTGTCCCCTCACCTGCCTGTACTGCCACAACCCCGACACCTGGCGGATGCGCGACGGCAAGCGGACCACGGCCGACGACGTCCTCGGGGAAGCCGCCAGATACACCCGGTTCATCTCCGCGGCGGGGGGTGGAGCCACCGTCAGCGGCGGCGAACCCCTCCTGCAGCCCGTCTTCACCGGCGAGCTCCTGCACCGCCTCAAGCACGACCTGGGGCTGCACACCGCACTCGACACGTCCGGCCACCTCGGCGGCCGGGCCACCGCCGCCCTGCTCCGCGACGTCGACCTGGTCCTGCTCGACATCAAGTCCTGGGACCCCGGCACCTACCGGCACCTCACCGGCCGCCCCCTGCGGCCCACCCTCGACTTCGCCCGCCGCCTTGCCGGCCTCGACAAGGAGACGTGGGTGCGCTTCGTCCTCGTCCCCGGAGTGACCGACGAACCGGCGAACATCGAGGGCGTCGCCGGCTTCGCCGCCTCGCTCGGCAACGTCTCGCGCGTCGACGTGCTGCCCTTCCACAAGCTGGGCGAGGCGAAGTGGGACGCGCTCGGCAAGGACTTCACGCTCCGCGGCACTCCCTCGCCCACTCCGGGCCAGGTGGCCGCCGCAAAGGAGATCTTCGCAGCTCAGGGGCTCACGGCCGTCTGAACCGGGCGGCCGGTCCCGGCCGACGTACTCTGGAGGCATGAGTACCGCCCCCGCCCCCGAACCGCGCGATCCGGACAAGCCGAAGCCCAAGGCGAAGAACAAGCTGGTCTTCGACGACCCGCTGTCGCAGCAGTCTTCGGACGACACGGACCGAGGGTGGGGCGAGCGGGCCGAGACCGGCGGCGACAGCGCCGCCGACCTGGCGCGCTTCCTCGACGAGAAGCCGCCCCACCACCTCTGAGCCCGCGCGACCCCCAAGGCCGACCGGCGCGCTACTCCTCGCGGTGCCCCGAGCCGCGCTGCGCCACCAGGGCGTCGCGGATCTCCTTGAGCACCTCCAGCTCGGTGATCTCCATGACCTCCTTCGCGCCCTCCTTCGCGGCCCGCCGCGCCGCGACCCGCGCGAGGTACTTGGCCATCGGCAGCACCATCAGGAAGTACACGACGGCCGCGGTGATCACGAAGCTGAGGACCGCGCTGAGCACGGAACCCCACATGATCGGGATTCCCTTGCTGACCTCGCCCGCGGCGTTCATCTCGCAGGGCGCTTTCAGGCACGAGCTGTAGTGATCGAGGTCCTTCGTCCCGAAGGCGCCGACCAGCGGGTTGATGACACCCTTGACCACCGAGTTCACGATGTTCGTGAACGCGGCGCCGATGACCACCGCGACCGCTAGGTCGACGACATTGCCGCGCATCAGAAAGGCCTTGAAGCCCTCCCAGACACCCGGTTCCTTCTTCTCGCTCACCACGAGGCCTTTCGTTGCATGTGCGGGTTGCTGAACAAACAACTTCGCAACCTACGTGAGCCCATGGCCAGCCTGTCCAATCGTCCCGCACGAACGAGCTACTTGACAGGCTGTCAGTGCGATCGTGAACGTTCCGCTTCATCGGAGGGTCACCGCGAGACGTGTGCTCGCCCCGGCCCCGGCCAGCCGTGCCGCCGTGTCCCTCGGGACGGAGAACACCACCAACGCACCGCTCTCGGCGCCCCCTTGCCCAGCCCCTTCCCCCGGCTCGGGCACCTCGGACACGCGCGCTCCGGCCGCCACCACGCGGGGCTTCGCGCCGGCTGCGGGCGGCCCTTCGGCGGCGATCACGTCGACCCGGTCGCCGGGCCGGAGCAGGCGCGCCGCCTCCGCGTCCGCGATCCGCACGGGCGCCGCCACCATGGCTGCCCCCGCCGCTGACGCCGCTTCCGCCGCGTCCCTCGGCCCCGCGACGGACGCGATCTCCTGCGGGCGGGCCGCGTCGCGCGGTGCCGTGATCGCGAGCGCGGCGGCGGTCATCGCGAGCCCCACGGCCATCGCCCGACGTCTGTGCCGCAGCAGCCGGCGCAGCCGCGGATGACCGCCGCGCACCCGCACGGGCGGGAACTGGGGGACCGGGCGTCCGTCTGCCGGTCGGGTCTGAGGGGGTACGTGCGTCACGACAACCACCGCCTGCGGTGCGAGGAGCTGGGCTTCCGCTCCCACGATGCAGGCCCCCGCCGATTCCCGCTGAGCCCCGTGGACTACTCGCCGGTTGTGGACAACTCCCTCACCCGAAGGGGGACTTCCAGCCGCTCACAGGCCGGTCGGCCCGAGACTCGAGCCCCAAGCCCTCTTACGGCAGCCGAATCCCCGGATCCATCCCGCCCAACGCCCCCGCGCACCCGCACTCCCGCCCCCGGCCGCCCTGCGGCAGCCCCGCGACCGTGTCGAACAGCACGCCCCGCAGCCGGTCCACATTGGCGGCGAACACCCGCAGGACCTCGTCGTGCGAGACGCCCTCGCCGCTCTCCGCGCCCGCGTCCAGGTCCGTGACCAGCGCCAGCGACGTGTAGCAGAGCTCCAGTTCACGGGCGAGCGGCGCCTCGGGGTGGCCGGTCATGCCCACCACCGACCAGCCCTGCTCCGCGTACCAGCGCGATTCCGCCCGGGTGGAGAAGCGCGGCCCCTCGACGACGACCAGCGTCCCGCCGTCCACCGGCTCCCAGTCGCGGCCGCGTGCGGCCTTCAGTGCGGCTCCGCGGCCCGCGCGGCAGTACGGGTCGGCGAGCGAGACGTGTACGACGTTCGGCACGCTTCCGTCGGGCAGCGGCACACCGTCGAAGTACGTCTGCGCGCGCGTAAGGGTGCGGTCCACGAGCTGGTCGGGCACCAGCAGCGTGCCCGGCCCGTACTCGGAGCGAAGACCGCCGACCGCGCACGGCCCGAGCACCTGCCGTACGCCGACGGAGCGCAGCGCCCAGAGGTTGGCGCGGTAGTTGATGCGATGCGGCGGCAGGTGGTGGCCGCGGCCGTGCCGGGGCAGGAAGGCGACCCGTCGGCCTGCGACCTCACCGAGGAAGAGGGAGTCGCTCGGGGCTCCGTAGGGGGTGTCGACCTGCGTCTCGGTCACGTCGTCGAGGAAGGAGTAGAAGCCGGAGCCGCCGATCACGCCGATCTCGGCCCGCGCGACGCTCGCCTTCGCCGTGTTCACCATGGCCCGCACAGTAGCCGGGGCGGCACATGCCGACGACCCCGCCGTCACAGGACGGCGGGGTCACACGGAAGAGCCTGCGGGAAGTCCTACGCGGCCGAGCTCGACGTGGACGTCGAGGAGGAGCCGGACGACTTGGAGTCCGAGGAAGAGGTGGACGACGAAGACGACGAGGTCTTCGAGGCCGCGGAGTCGGACGAGCCCGACGACTTCGACGACGCGTTCGCCGGAGTGCTGCTCGACGACGAGCCGCGGCTGTCGTTGCGGTAGAAGCCGGAGCCCTTGAAGACGATGCCGACCGCCGAGAACACCTTCTTGAGGCGTCCGTCGCAGTTGGGGCAAACGGTCAGGGCGTCATCGGTGAACTTCTGCACCGCCTCGAGGCCCTCGCCGCACTCGGTGCACTGGTACTGGTACGTCGGCACTTGCTTCCTCCTGGCACTCTCACTCGATGAGTGCTAACGACGGTCCATAGTGACGTATTCCGCGGGATCAGTCCACTGACACGGGCACGCGGTGACCGACGCCACGTGCCACGGTGCGGCCCGCGGACTTCGGGGCGAGCCGCGAGCGCAGCGTCACGAGGACCACGAGGGCCAGTGCCGTGCCGCCCAGCGGGACCAGGAATCCGGCCCCGTCCCAGAAGCGGTCCTCCAGCTGTCCGGCGACCGTGACGGCCGCCGCCTGCCCGAGCGCGACCGCGCCGGTCAGCCAGGTGAAGGCCTCCGTGCGGCCGGTCGGCGCGACCAGCTTGTCGACCAGCGTGTAGCCGGTGATCAGGGCGGGCGCGATGCAGACGCCGACCAGCAGACCGAGACCGGCGAGCAGCGGCACGGAGTGCGCGGCCCACAGTCCGGAGGCCATCAGGGTGAGTGCCGCGTACCCGACGAGGAGCCGGCGCTGCGGCGAGATCTTCCAGGCGATGGCGCCGCAGGCGACACCGGAGAGCATGTTGCCCGCCGCGAACGTGCCGTACAGGACACCGTTCAGGCCGGGCTGGCCGATCGACTCGGTGAAGGCGGCCAGCGAGACCTGCATGCCGCCGAAGACGGCGCCGATGCCGAGGAACGTGACGATCAGGACCCGCACTCCGGGGATGCGGAGCGCGGAGACGTGCTCCACGCGCGCGTGGGCGTCGTCGTGTGCGGACGGCTTCGGCTGGGTGCTCTTCTGCGCGGCGAAGAGCAGACCGCCCACCAGGGTGAGCCCGGCCTCGGTGAGGAGTCCGGCGGAGGGCGAGATGCCGGTGCACAGGGCGGTGGCGAGGAGCGGGCCGAGGACGAAGGTCAGCTCGTCGGTGACCGACTCGAAGGCGGCCGCGGTGGTGGCCAGGGGGGAGTCCTGCAGCTTGACGCCCCAGCGGGCCCGCACCATGGGGCCGATCTGCGGCGTCGACGCGCCCGCGGGCACGGCGGCCACGAAGAGCGCCCACAGGGGGGCGTCGGAGAGCGCGAGCACCGTCAGCGTGACGACGGACGCGGAGTGGACGAGCACACCGGGCAGCAGGACGGCGCGCTGCCCGAACCGGTCGGCGAGCTTGCCGGTGAACGGGGCGAAGAGCGCCATGGAGACGCCGGTGACGGCCGAGACGGCGCCCGCGGCACCGTACGAGCCGGTGGTGTGCTGCACCAGCAGGACGATGGAGATGGTCAGCATCGCGAACGGCTGTCGCGCCGCGAAGCCGGGGAGCAGGAACGTCCAGGCGCGAGGGGTGCGCAGGAGCTGTCCGTAACCCGGGCGGGATTCGGTGACCGTGGATGCCACGGCCCGTGCCTTTCTGCCGCCTGGTAGCGGTCGCCCTGGTAGGGCGACGACGCCGAGAGCTGTCCTCTTGCGCGGAACTGCGGTAGATGCCGGGCCCCACTGCGAGGGTGCCTCGGCCGCCATACGGTCGCGCCAGCTCTGCTTCAGGCAGAGTTGGTTCGATCTGGTGCCTTTATCGTACAGGGGAACGTCCCATCGGCCCCTGTATTCGCAGCCGATGAGACCCCCGCCACCTACGATTGGTGCTTTTCTCCGTCGGTTCCCAGCCAACCGGCCAGCTTTCCGCCGTGTCCGACCGCCCGCAGCCGCCGCTCGGCCGCGTCCCGCACCGGGTCCGTCGCCACCACCAGGAGCTCGTCGCCGCGCCGCAGCACCGTCGTCGGCAGCGGCACGAACGATTCTCCGTCGCGGACGACCAGCGTGACCGCCGAGCCCTGCGGCAGCCGCAGCTCGCCCACCTCGACGCCGTGCATGCGGGAACCCTTGGGGATGTCGACCGAGAGCAGGTGCCCCTGGAGGCGCTCCAGGGGCGCGGACTCGATGCCGAGGTCGGCGGCCTCCGAGCCGTCGCCGAGCCGCAGCTTCCTGGCCAGCCAGGGCAGCGTGGGGCCCTGTACGAGGGTGTAGACGACGACCAGGACGAAGACGATGTTGAAGATCCGCTGGCTGTCCTCGACGCCGCTCACCATCGGGATGGTGGCCAGGATGATGGGCACGGCGCCGCGCAGGCCCGCCCAGGACAGCAGCGCCTTCTCCTGCCACGGCGTGCGGAACGGCAGCAGGCTGAGCACGACCTCCAGGGGGCGTGCCACCACGGTCAGGACCAGGCCGATGAGGATCGCGTGCCAGGTGTCGTCGAGCAGGTCGTGCGGCGTGACGAGCAGCCCGAGCAGGACGAACATGCCGATCTGGGCGAGCCAGCCGAGCCCCTCCGCGAAGCCGCGGGTGGCGGGCCAGTGCGGCAGCCTGGCGTTGCCGAGCACCATCGCGGCGAGGTAGACGGCCAGGAAGCCGCTGCCGTGCGCCATGGCGCCCGCGGCGTACGCGGTGACCGCGATCGCCATGACGGCGATGGGGTAGAGGCCGGAGGCGGGCAGCGCCACGTGCCGCAGGCCGTAGGCGCCGAGCCAGCCGACCGCGATGCCGATCGCGGCGCCGATCGCCAGCTCCAGGGCGATCTCGCCGATCAGTACGTACCAGTCGTCCACCGGTCCCGCCGTGGAGAACGCCACGACGAGGATCACCACAGGGGCGTCGTTGAACCCCGACTCCGCTTCCAGGATTCCCGTCACACGGGAGGGGAGCGGCACCTTCCGCAGCACAGAGAAGACCGCGGCCGCGTCCGTGGACGAGACCACCGCACCGATGATCAGCGCCTGCCGCCACTCGAGGCCGACGAGATAGTGGGCTCCCGCGGCCGTGACGCCGACGCTCACCGCGACGCCGACGGTCGAGAGCACGGCCGCCGCGGGCAGGGCCGGTTTGATCTCTTTCCACTTCGTCCCGAGGCCGCCCTCGGCGAGGATCACGACCAGGGCCGCATAGCCGATGACCTGCGTCAGTTCGGCATTGTTGAAGTGGACGTCGCCGACGCCGTCCTGGCCCATGGCGACGCCGATGCCCAGGTAGAGCAGCAGGCTGGGGAGCCCGCTGCGCGACGAGACGCGGACCGCCGCCACGGCGACGAGCAGCACGAGCGAGCAGACGAGCAGGAGCTGGTTGAGGTGGTGGACAGTCAGGGGCCGTTCCTTCCGCTGCTGAGCCGAGTGCTCCGCCGGGAAGCCGAGCACTACGTAGGAGTACTTCGTTACCTTACCTAATTGTTAACGCTTCCTTGACGCCTTCGAATGGTTATTCGATCTTTTGAGGCGCGGGTTCCTGACTCCGCGTCCGGAGCCGGAACGCCCTGCGCCTATGGTTGCTCCTGCGCTCCCAGAGCCGCCCAGTCGACAGCACAGCCCGCCCTGCCGCTCGCGTAAGGACAGCAAGGACAGCGATGCCCTCCAACACCACCGCCTCTTCCGGTCATAAGTCCGGCAAGAAGAAGGGGCGCCGAGCCCGACTCGTCGTGATCGTCCTGGTCCTGGCCATCGTCGGAGGCATCGGCTTCGGCGCGTACTGGAGCATCAGCACCGTGCGCGCCTCCTTCCCGCAGACCAAGGGAACGATCAAGCTCGACGGCCTCTCGGGCAATGTCGAGGTGAAGCGGGACGGGAACGGAATCCCGCAGATCTACGCCGACTCCGACGCCGACCTCTTCATGGCCCAGGGTTTCGTCCAGGCGCAGGACCGCTTCTACGAGATGGACGTCCGTCGTCATATGACCTCCGGGCGGCTCTCCGAGATGTTCGGCAAGGGCCAGGTCAAGACCGATGAATTCCTGCGCACGCTCGGCTGGCACCGGGTGGCGAAGAAGGAGTACGACTCCAAGCTCTCGCCGGAGACGAAGAAGTACCTCCAGGCGTACGCCAAGGGAGTCAACGCCTACCTCGCCGGCAAGGACGGCAAGGACATCTCCGTCGAGTACGCGGCGCTCGGCTTCAAGAACGACTACAAGCCGCAGGAGTGGACCCCCGTCGACTCCGTGGCCTGGCTGAAGGCCATGGCCTGGGACCTGCGCGGCAACATGCAGGACGAGATCGACCGCTCCCTGATGACGAGCCGCCTCGGCCCGTCGCAGATCAAGGACCTGTACCCGAAGTACCCGTACAAGCGGAACAAGCCGATCGTCCGCGAGGGCGCCTACAACAGCGTCACCGAGGAGTACGACCCCGACGCCACGGCCACCGACACGCAGACCGGCACCGGGACGGGTACGGGCACTGGTACGGGCACAGGCACCGGCACAGGCACCGGGACGGGCACGGGTACAGGCACCGGCACGGGCGGTACCGGCGGCGCGGCCGGAAGCGGCCTCGCGGGCGGCGCCCAGGCCCCCGACGGGCTCCAGTCGCAGCTCAACGGCCTCTCCGGAGCCCTGGACGAGGTCCCGGCCATCCTCGGCCCGAACGGCAACGGCATCGGGTCGAACTCCTGGGTCGTCGCCGGTGAGCACACCATCACCGGCAAGCCGCTCCTCGCCAACGACCCGCACCTGGCGCCGCAGCTGCCCTCCGTCTGGTACCAGATGGGCCTGCACTGCCGGTCGGTCTCCGAGAAGTGCGGGTACGACGTCTCGGGCTACACCTTCTCCGGGATGCCGGGCGTGGTCATCGGCCACAACAAGGACATCGCCTGGGGCATGACGAACCTCGGCGCCGACGTCACGGACCTGTACCTGGAGAAGTTCACCGGGGACGGCTACCAGTACGACGGCAAGGTGCTGCCGTTCACCTCGCGCGAGGAGACCATCAAGGTCGCGGGCGGCAAGTCGAAGAAGATCACGGTCCGCGAGACCAACAACGGCCCGCTGATCTCCGACCGCAACGACGAGCTGGTCAAGGTCGGCAAGAAGGCCCACGTCGACACCGCGGCCCCCGACCGGGGCGACGGCTACGGAGTGGCGCTGCGCTGGACCGCGCTGACCCCCGGCAAGTCCATGGACGCCGTCTTCGAGCTCAACAAGGCGAAGAACTTCACGGAGTTCCGCAAGGCGGCCGCTTCTTTTGAAGTGCCGTCCCAGAACCTGATCTACGCCGACACCGACGGCAACATCGGCTACCAGGCACCCGGCAAGATCCCCACCCGCGGCAAGGGCGACGGCTCGCTCCCCGCGCCCGGCTGGGACCGCGACTACCGCTGGACCGGCTCCATCCCGCAGGATGCGCTGCCGTACGAGTACAACCCCAAGCGCGGCTACATCGTCACCGCCAACCAGGCCGTGATCAGCGACAAGTACCCGTACAAGCTCACCTCGGACTGGGGCTACGGAGCACGCAGCCAGCGGATCGACGACCTCATCCAGTCGAAGATCAAGAACGGCGGCAAGATCTCCACCGAGGACATGCGCCTCATGCAGATGGACAACAGCAGCGAGATCGCCAAGCTGCTCGTGCCCAAGCTGCTGAAGATCGACGTCAAGGACAAGTACGTCCGCGAGGCGCAGAAGCTGCTCGAAGGCTGGGACTACACCCAGGACGCCGACTCGGCGGCTGCCGCGTACTTCAACTCGGTCTGGCGCAACATCCTGAAGCTGGCCTTCGGCAACAAGCTCCCCAAGGAGCTGCGCGTCAAGGGTCAGTGCCTGAGCGTCGAGCCGGCCGGCAACACCGGCCCCGCCGACGAGGGCAAGAAGGTGCGCGAGTGCGGTGAGCGCGACGCGGACTCGGCCCAGCCGGACGGCGGCGACCGCTACTACGAGGTGATCCGCAAGATCATCGACGACGAGACCAACGCCTGGTGGAAGTCGCCGGGGACCCGCACCGACAAGGAGACCAAGACCCGCGACCAGCTGTTCGCGCGGGCCCTGGAGGACGCGCGCTGGGACCTGACGGCCAAGCTCGGCAAGGACATCGACACCTGGAGCTGGGGCCGCCTGCACCGGCTCACGCTGAAGAACCAGACGCTCGGCACCGAAGGCCCCGGCTGGGTGCAGTACGTGCTCAACCGCGGCCCGTGGAAGCTCGGCGGCGGCGAGGCCGCGGTCAACGCGACCGGCTGGAACGCGGCGGGCGGCTACGGAGTGCTCTGGGTGCCGTCGATGCGGATGGTCGTGAACCTCAAGGACCTCGACAAGTCCAAGTGGATCAACCTCACCGGCGCTTCGGGGCACGCGTACAACGCCCACTACACCGACCAGACCGACAAGTGGGCCAAGGGCGAACTCCTGCCGTGGGCCTACACGGACAAGGCGGTCGAGGGCAGCACGAGCGACAAGCTGGTGCTGCGCCCCTGACGGTCGCGCACGTCACATCCTGAAAGGGCCCTCCACGCACGCGTGGAGGGCCCTTTCGGCGTTCCCGAGGCCTCGGTGACCGTCCCGGGTCTCAGCGGAAGCGGTGCGCCCGCGACGGCGTCACGACGGCGTGCACCGGCCGGTCGTGTGCCTCTTCGGGGAGGTGGGCGACGACTTCGGAGTCGTACAGGAGCACCACGAGCGCGGGGTCGGCCGCCGACCGCTCCAGGCGGGCGAGGACCCGGTCGTACGATCCGCCACCCCGCCCGAGCCGCATCCCGCGCGTGTCCACGGCGAGCCCCGGCAGCAGCACGGCGTCCGCCTCCAGGACGGCGTCGGGCCCGAGCCGCGCCCCCGCGGGCTCCAGCAGCTCGATCTTCCCCAGGTGTTGTACGCGGCCGAGCGAGCCCTCTCCGGCGTACACGCCCCAGTCCAGGTCGTTGTCCGGGAGGAGCACCGGGAGCAGGACGCGGGTCCCGCGCGCGTGCAGGGCGTCGAGCAGTGCGCGGGTGCCGGGTTCGCTCCCCACGGAGACGTACGCCGCGACGGTCCGCGCGGCGGCGAGTTCCGGTAGTTCCAGCGCGCGTTCGGCGAGGGCCGCGGCCGCCTTCCGCACGTCATCCGCCGTCAACCCGCTTCTCACCGCGAGGAAGTCTCGCCGCAACATCCGCTTGGTTGGCTGGCCGTCTGCTCCGCCGGTTCGGCTCACAGGGATCTCCCAAATCGTTCCTGGTCGGCGCATATGCCGAGAAATTATCTGGACCCACAGATTCCGCACATAGGCACCGGATATGGTGGGCGCCATGACTGAGTCTCAACCCCCCCACACCAGGATCACCAAGGCGGTCATCCCCGCGGCGGGCCTCGGCACACGCTTCCTGCCGGCCACCAAGGCGACCCCCAAGGAGATGCTGCCGGTCGTCGACAAGCCGGCGATCCAGTACGTGGTCGAGGAGGCGGCGTCCGCGGGTCTCGACGACGTCCTCATGGTCACGGGCCGCAACAAGCGCCCCCTGGAGGACCACTTCGACCGCAACTACGAACTGGAGTCCGCCCTCCTGAAGAAGGGCGACGAGGCCCGCCTCGCCAAGGTCCAGGAATCCAGCGACCTCGCGACGATGCACTATGTGCGCCAGGGCGACCCCAAGGGGCTCGGTCACGCCGTCCTGTGCGCCGCACCGCACGTCGGCCGGGAGCCGTTCGCCGTCCTCCTCGGCGACGACCTCATCGACCCGCGCGACCCGCTCCTCGCCCGCATGGTCGAGACCCAGGAGCTGCACGGCGGCAGCGTCATCGCCCTCATGGAGGTGGCCCCCGAGCAGATCCACCTCTACGGCTGCGCGGCGGTCGAGGCCACCGAGGACGGCGACATCGTCAAGGTCACCGACCTGGTCGAGAAGCCCGACGTCGCGGACGCGCCCAGCAACTACGCGATCATCGGCCGCTATGTCCTGGACCCCGCCGTCTTCGACGTCCTGCGCAAGACCGAGCCGGGCCGCGGCGGCGAGATCCAGCTCACCGACGCCCTCCAGCAGCTCGCCGCGGACGAGAAGATCGGCGGCCCGGTGCACGGCGTGGTCTTCAAGGGCCGCCGCTATGACACCGGTGACCGCGGCGACTATCTGCGTGCCATTGTCAGACTCGCGTGCGAACGTGAAGATCTGGGCCCGGACTTCCAGGCCTGGCTTCGCAGTTACGTCACCGAGGAGATGTAGCACTTTGAGCAGCAGCAGGACGACACCGACCACCGGCCGGCCCGAGTTCTGGTCGGTGGAAGAGCATCTGGACGACATCCTCGCGACCGTCCGCCCGCTCGAACCGATCGAGCTCCAACTCCTCGACGCCCAGGGCTGCGTCCTGGTCGAGGACGTCACGGTGCCCGTCTCGCTGCCGCCCTTCGACAACAGCTCCATGGACGGTTACGCGGTGCGGGTCGCCGATCTCGCGGGCGCGAGCGAGGAGTTCCCCGCCGTCCTGACGGTCATCGGCGACGTGGCCGCGGGCGCGGGCGCGCAGCCCACCGTCGGCGCGGGCCAGGCCGCCCGCATCATGACCGGCGCCCCGCTGCCGCCCGGCGCCGAGGCCGTTGTCCCCGTGGAGTGGACCGACGGCGGCCTGGGCGAGGGCCCCGTCTCCGGGATGCGCGCCCACAGCGCCGCCCCCGAAGGTGCCTCCGGAGAGGTCCGCGTGCACCGCCCCGCCGAGGCACGGGCGCACGTGCGCGAGCGCGGCAGCGACGTCCGGGCGGGCGACCGGGCCCTGTCCGCGGGCACCGTCCTCGGCCCTCCGCAGATCGCCCTGCTCGCCGCGATCGGCCGCGGCACGGTGAAGGTGCGCCCGCGCCCGCGCGTGGTCGTCATGTCCACCGGCAGCGAACTGATCCAGCCCGGCGAGGAGTTGGCGGCCGGCCAGATCTACGACTCCAACAGCTTCGCCCTCACCTCCGCCGCCCGCGACGCCGGAGCCATCGCCTACCGCGTGGGCGCGGTCGCCGATGACGCCGAGACGCTGCGCTCCACCATCGAGGACCAGCTGATCCGCGCCGACCTCATCGTCACCACCGGCGGCGTCAGCGTGGGCGCCTACGACGTCGTGAAGGAGGCCCTGACCGCCATCGGCGACCCGGACGCCGAGGACGGCATCGGGGCGGGCAGCGGCGTCGAGTTCCGCAAGATCGCCATGCAGCCCGGCAAGCCGCAGGGCTTCGGCTCCATCGGCCCCGACCACACCCCGCTCCTCGCACTGCCGGGCAACCCCGTGTCCTCGTACGTCTCCTTCGAGCTGTTCGTGCGCCCCGCGATCCGCACCCTCATGGGCCTCCCGGAGGTCCGCCGGTCCACCACGCGCGCGAAGCTGGTGTCGGACAAGGCGCTGCACTCGCCCGAGGGACGCCGCCAGTTCCTCCGGGGGAGGTACGACGCCGCGGCCGGCGACGTCACGCCCGTCGGCGGGTCCGGCTCGCATCTGATCGCCGCCCTCGCCCACGCGGACGCGCTGATCGTCGTCCCCGAGGACACCACCTCGGTGGAGCCGGGCACGGACGTCGAGGTGGTCCTGCTCGGCTGAGGAGGCCGCCCGCGCGGTACCGTGTCGCGCACAACAGGCCCGCGCGCCGCACCGCGCGGAGCCCGGACCGGGAGCGCCAAGCACATGACCGCGATTTCCCGGGGGGACACCCCCGGAGCCCCTGACCAGCAGCGACTGACCCACATCGACGAGGCGGGCGCGGCCCGCATGGTCGATGTGTCCGCCAAGGACGTGACCGCGCGCACCGCCCGCGCCAGCGGCCGCGTCCTGGTCTCGCCGCGCGTGATCGAGCTGCTGCGCGGTGAGGGCGTGCCGAAGGGCGACGCCCTGGCCACCGCGCGGATCGCCGGGATCATGGGCGCCAAACGCACGCCGGACCTGATCCCGCTCTGCCATCCGCTGGCCGTCTCCGGAGTGAAGCTCGACCTCTCCGTGGCGGACGACGCCGTCGAGATCCTCGCCACGGTGAAGACGACGGACCGCACGGGCGTCGAGATGGAGGCCCTCACCGCGGTGAGCGTCGCCGCCCTCACGGTGGTCGACATGGTGAAGGCCGTCGACAAGGGCGCCGTCATCACGGACGTACGGGTGGAGGAGAAGACCGGCGGCAAGTCGGGGACGTGGAGCCGGGAAGGAGCCGGGGCGTGAGCGCGGGTGACGGGCACGCACGCGTGGAGCACGACGCGGCGCCGCAGGCGGGTCGGGAGCCGGGCGGGACGCCGCGGCAGACAGGACCGGACGCGTCGTTGGGCGGCGCCCTGCTCGCGCCGTACAGCGCGCTCGTCGTGACCGCGTCGAACCGCGCCGCCGCGGGCGTCTACGCCGACCGGGGCGGGCCGATCCTCGTCGAGGGCCTCACCGCGCTCGGCTTCGCCGTCGACGGACCCCAGGTCGTCCCCGACGGCGACCCCGTCGAACAGGCCCTGCGTGCGGGCGCCGAGGCCGGTTACGACGTCATCCTCACCACCGGCGGCACCGGCATCTCGCCCACCGACCGCACCCCCGAGGCCACCCGCCGCGTCATCGACCACGAGGTGCCGGGCATCGGCGAGGCGATCCGCGCGTACGGTAGGGACAAGGTCCCCACCGCCGTGCTCTCGCGCGGGCTCGCCGGGGTCGCGGGCCGGACGCTCATCGTGAACCTGCCGGGCTCCACCGGAGGCGTACGCGACGGACTCGCCGTCCTGGAGCCGCTGCTGAGGCACGCCGTCGACCAGCTGCGGGGCGGCGACCATGCAGGCCCGCCCGGGGGTGTGAGCTGAACGGCTCCTCCTGGCCCGTCGAGCTGACGGACGGCGACATCGCCCTCCGTCCCATAAAGATGCGTGACCAGCGGGCCTGGCGCGACGTCAACCGGCGCAACCGCGACTGGCTGCGCCCCTGGGAGGCCACGATCCCGCCGCCCACCCCCAGCGGCCCGATCGTGCACCGTCCCACCTACCGTCAGATGGTCCGCCATCTGCGCGCGGAGGCCAACGCGGGCCGGATGCTGCCGTTCGTCATCGAGTACCGGGGCCGTCTCGTCGGGCAGTTGACGGTCGCGGGGATCACCTGGGGATCGATGTGCTCGGGGCACGTGGGCTACTGGGTCGACGAGTCCGTCGCGGGCCGCGGGGTCATGCCGACCGCCGTGGCGCTCGCCGTCGACCACTGCTTCCGTTCGGTGGGGCTGCACCGTATCGAGGTCTGTATTCGCCCCGAGAACACGCCGAGCCGACGGGTCGTGGAGAAACTCGGATTCCGCGAGGAGGGACTCCGCCCGCGGTATCTGCACATCGACGGCGCGTGGCGGGATCATCTCGTCTTCGCGCTCACGGCCGAAGAGGTCCCGGAAGGGCTGTTGCGCCGCTGGCACCAGGCGCGACCTCGGAACACGGCCTAACGGGCCGTCACCTCCGTAAATGAAATATGTGTTCGAAATTGATCGTCGAAGGTCCGTCCGAGGCGAGTATGAGGCGAGTATGAGACTTGTCTCAGGCATTAATTTCCCGCTCGTGACGCGTCGTTGATCGCATCAGTCACAAAAAAAGTTCGAGATATCAGCCAGATCGTGCGACACACCGGCGCAATTGGCAGATGGCCTCATGCAAACCCCTCTACCGTGTGAGCGTGAGCAGCAGCGGCCTCATCTACGCAGTCATCGTCGGGGCCTGGGCCGCCTACTTGGTGCCGATGTGGCTCCGTAGGCAGGACGAGCTGAACGAAGCCCGTCCGACGGAACGCTTCAGCACCGCCATCCGGCTGCTGTCCGGACGGGCGGGGATGGAGCGCCGATACGCCAGGGACCTGCAAGCGCGCTCGCCCGAGGAAGGGGAGTCGCTCGACGACCCGGACGTCATCACCGGCTCGGTGGACGTCCGGTCCTTCGTCGCGCCCCCGTCCGACACGGCGGCATCCCGACCGGACCGGGCCGACCGGCCCGACCGGGCGGAGCGCGAACCCGAACACGAGCGGGAGCGGGAGCCCGAACGTGAGCGGGAGCGCGAACCCGAACGCGCGCCCGCGCCCCGTGCCCAGGCCCCCGGCAAGGACCCGGCCGCCCGGCCCACGCCCGCACAGCGCGCCGCGTCGGCGGAGGCCGCCGCGCGCGCCCGGCGCGTCAAGGTCCTCGCCCGGCGCCGCCGCACGACGGTGCTCCTCTTCCTCGCCTTCACGGCCGGCACGGTCGTCGCCGCGGTCGGCGGGCTCGCCTTCCTGTGGGCGCCCGCAGGGCCCGCCGTGCTGCTCAGCGCGTACATCGTCTATCTGCGCGGCCAGGAGCGGCGCCGCTTCACCTACACGATGGACCGCCGCAGGGCCGAGGCCGCGGCGCAGCGGCTGCGCGAGCGGCAGCCCCGCCGCAGGCCCGCGGGCACGGAACACGTCCCCGACGGTTCGGTGGAGGAAGGGCAGGCGCCCGAGACGGAGACCGGACTCTCCGCGCTCGCCGCGGACCGCCGCGCCCTCGTCGAGCAGACCGACCACGCGGAGTGGGTCGACCAGCAGCGGGAGCGGCAGCGCGGCCCGGGCCGCGGCGACAGCTGGGACCCGGTCCCGGTACCGCTGCCGACCTACGTGACCGCGCCGGTCGCGCCGCGCGCCACCGGCAGCGTCGACCTGGGCGCGCCCGACGTCTGGAGCTCCGTGCGGTCGAGCACGGCGGAGCCGGCCGCCGAGCGCGCGGCCGAGCAGGAGCGGTCGGCCGCGGGCCCGGGGGACATCGACGGAGCCGAAGGCGCGGACGCGGGCGGCGGGCGCAGCGACAAGCGCCGGGCGGCGTCCGCGCGGCGCGCTCGCGAGCGCGGCCGCACGCCGCTCTTCGACCAGTACGAGGACGGCGACCGGCCGCGTGCGGCCAACGAGTGAAGCGCGGCGAGGTCCGTACCGGCTGACCAGCCAGGAACGGATTTCCAAGCACCCGGATCGGGATGCTAGAGTTTCACTCGTTGCAAGGGCCTGTGGCGCAGTCTGGTAGCGCACCTCGTTCGCATCGAGGGGGTCTGGGGTTCAAATCCCCACAGGTCCACTGCACATGAGATCCCGTCCAGTTCATCGAACTGGGCGGGATCTTTGCGTTGCGCTCCATGGGTGTGGTCCTCGGGTGTGGCCCCCGTGTGGTTTATCCGTAGCTGGATACATTTGATCCATGCTGTCCCCTTTGCGGGTTGCCGTGATCTGCGGCACTTTTCTGGCCGCCGTGCTCGTGGGCGGGTGTGCCGAGCCCCGGGGGCTGCGGGTGGAGGGGCCCGCGCTGCGGCCCACGCGGGTGGCCGGGCCCGTCTATGTGGCCGACGTGTCGGGGCGGCCGCTGCAGCAGCCGGCCGAGGTGGAGCTCACCGAGTCCGTCGTGGTCGCGGAGCTGAGCTGGCGGGACTGGGGCGGGCCGACCGCGCGGGCCACCGGGAAGCTCGGCGGCCCGTGGTGCCGACCCGGGTGCCGTGACAGGCCGTACGACGCGACGCTGACGCTCAGCGGTCTGGAGCGGCCGGAGGGCGTGGCGTACTACCGGCGGGCCACCGTCGAGCCGAGGAAGCCTGAGGAACTGCCCGCCGCGGCGGTGAACGTGCAGTTCCAGGGCATCCGGCTGTCGGCCCCGGATCTCTGAGGGCACGGGCATGAGTGTGGGGATGGGGTTGCGCGCCAAGATCGGGCTCGCCATCGCGGCGACCGCGGCCGTGGTGGCCGCGGTGATGGGGCTCCTCGTGCACCACCGCACCGTCGACGCGCAGTACGCGGCCGCGCGCAGCCAGATCGGGGACCGGCTGCGGACCGCCGTGCAGGACCACGCGGCCGGGATCGACGGGGACCGCACCCTCATCGACCCCGCCGATCTGCCGGGGCCGCTCGCCGGGGCCGTGGCGAAGGGGCGGTGGGGCGTCTATCTGGACCGGAGCGGGCGGGTGCCGCAGCTGTGGGCGGCGAGCAAGTACGGCGAGCATGTCGTCGCGCTGAAGCGCCCGTACGACAGGGAGGCGGAGACCGTACGGGACCTGGACCGGGTGCTGTGGATCTCCGGCGGTATCGGGACGGCGCTCGCGTGTGCGGCGGGGCTGCTCGTGGCGACGCGGCTCGGGCGGCGCCTCAGGACGAAGGCGGGGGCGGCGCGGCGCATCGCCGACGGGGATCTGACGGCGCGGTTGCCCTTGCGGGGCAAGGACGAGATCACTCAGCTCGCGGCCGCCGTGAACACGATGGCCGACGCGCTTGCCGCGCGGTTGCAGGCGGAGCGTGAGGTGACGGCGAACATCGCGCACGAACTGCGTACGCCGGTGGCCGGCATGGTCACGGCGGCGGGGTTGCTGCCGCCGGGGCGGCCGTCCGAGCTGGTGCGGGAGGCCGCGGGGCGGTTGCGGGAGCTTGTCGACGACGTCATCGAGGTGGCGCGGCTCGATGGGGCGGGGGAGCAGGTTGCGGCGGAGGTGTGTGCACTGGGGGCGGTGGTGCGGAGGTCTGTTGCGGCGGGGGCTGCGGGAGCCGCCGGGGGCGGCGGGGGCGGCGGGGTGGGGGGTGTGACGGTGGATGTTGTGCGGGATGTGGAGGTGGTTACCGATCCTCGGCGGGTGGAGCGGGTGGTGGCCAACCTCGTCAGCAACGCGTTGCGGCATGGGGCGGTGCCGGTGGTGGTGGAGGTCGACGGTGGGGTGGTGCGGGTGCGGGACTCCGGGGGTGGGTTTCCGGAGTCCCTGTTGTCCGGGGGGCCGCAGCGGTTTCGGAGCGGGGGTGGGAGGGAGGGGGTGGGGCTTGGGCTTGGGCTGACCATCGCGCAGGGGCAGGCGCGGGTGTTGGGGGCGGGGTTGCGGTTCGCCAATTCGGTGGGGGGTGGGGCGTTGGTCGAGTTCGACCTGCGGTCGGCTTTGCGGTGACCCTCCGGGGGTTGGGGGGTTGGGGGGCTTGGGGCTTGGGGGTTGTGTGCGGGTTTGTGGGGGCTGGTCGCGCAGTTCCCCGCGCCCCTGGGGGTCGGGGCTGGGCTGCGGGTTCCCGTGCCGCCCGCCGTGGTGATTGCGCAGTTCCCCGCGCCCCTGGGGGGTGGCTGGGGCGCGTAGTTTCCTGCGGCCCTGGGGGGGGGGCTCGGTGCGCTACAGGAGTTTTGTGTAGCAGCGGCTCAAGTCGTCGAAGCGGTAGTAGCCGAACTTTTCGTCGGCGGGGGTGTAGCCGCTGGAGGTGTAGAGGGCTATCGCCTCCGGCTGCTTCGTGCCTGTTTCCAGGACCATGCGGGTGCGGCCCGCCGCCTTCGCGTCGGTCTCGAGCGCCGCGAGGATGCGGCGGGCGAGGCCCAGGCCCCGGGCCTCCGGGGTGACGTACATGCGCTTCAGCTCGGCGTCGCCGTCCCGGTAGTTCTCCTCGTTCCGGTCCATGCCGCGCCAGCCGCCCGTGGCCAGGGCGGTGCCCTCGTCGTCGTACGCGATGAGGTAGAGGCCGCGTGGGGGCTCGAACATCGTGGGGTCGAGGGGAGTGAGGTCCCCGTCGTCGCCGTAGCGCTCCGCGTATTCGAGCTGGACGCGGTCGTTGAGGCGGACGGCGTCCGGGTGCGCGAAGGTGACCGTGCGCAGGTGGATGGGGGCAGGGGTGGTGGCGGCCGTGGTGGTGCCGGGCTGGGCGGGGATGTGGGTGGCGGTGTCGCGGGCCTGGATATTCATGCGCTCCATCGTACTTCTATGCGTATCGGATGGGAGTGGTGTCGTCCAGTGTGCCGGTATCGTGCCGGGATGCTCACTGTGACCAGCGTGAATGTGAACGGCCTGCGCGCCGCCGCCAAGAAGGGCTTCGTGGAGTGGCTCGCCGGGACCTCGGCCGACGTGCTCTGCCTCCAGGAGGTGCGCGCCGAGGCGCATCAGCTGCCGGACGAGGTGCGGGCCCCCGAGGGCTGGCACGTCGTGCACGCGCCCGCGGCCGCCAAGGGCCGCGCCGGTGTCTCGCTGTACACGCGCCGTGAGCCGGACCGGGTGCGGGTCGGCTTCGGGTCCGACGAGTTCGACGGCAGTGGGCGGTATGTCGAGGCGGATCTGCCCGGTGTCACCGTGGCCAGCCTGTATCTGCCCTCCGGCGAGGTCGGCACGGAGCGGCAGGACGAGAAGGTCCGGTTCATGAAGGAGTTCCTCGACTACCTGAAGGAGCTCAAGGCGCGGGCCGCCGCCGAGGGGCGGCACGTCGTCGTGTGCGGCGACTGGAACATCGCCCACCAGGAGGCCGACCTCAAGAACTGGAAGGGCAACAAGAAGAACTCCGGGTTCCTGCCCGAGGAGCGCGCCTGGATGGACGAGGTCTTCGCGGAGTACGAGGACGTCGTACGGGCCCAGCACCCGGGCGTCGAGGGCCCCTACTCGTGGTGGTCCTACCGCGGGCGCGCCTTCGACAACGACACGGGCTGGCGCATCGACTACCAGGTCGCGACGGCCGGGCTCGCCGAGCGCGCGGTGAAGGCGTACGTGGAGCGGGCCGCGACCCACGCCGAGCGGTGGAGCGACCACGCGCCCGTGACGGTGGTCTACGACCTGTAGGTCGGCCCTCGATCCGCGCATCCCCGGGGCATGGGAAGGGCCATAGGGGGGCCATAGGAGTGGCCGGTGGCGGGGCGTGGGCGCAAAGTCCGGCAGAAGGCTGTCCCTCGCCCGCCCGGCATGGCAGATTGCGGTCGCGTACATGACCAACTGCCCAGCTGCCGGGGGGACTTCATGTCGGCCGTGCCCAGAGCTGCGTCCAGAGCTGCGTCCACATCCGCCACGCCATCGAGACGTGCCGTCGTGCTGGGGGCGGCGGGTGCCGGGATCGCGGCGGCCCTGCCCGCCACCCGGGCGTACGCGAAGGGCGGCGGTGGCGGGGTGCGGGTGCCCGCCGGTACGCCGCCCGTCCTGCTGACCGAGCAGGCGAGCAGGCGCCTCCTCGTCCTCGACCCGCGGCGCCGCGTCTGGGACCCGGCCCTCGATCCGTCCGTCGTGCGCTGGCAGTTCTCGCCGCTCGGCGACCCGCGCTACAAGGATCTGCGGCCCGACGAGAGCTGGGTGTACCCGTGCGAGGCGAAGGTGCGGGTGCACCGGAAGCGTACGTACGTGCTGACGACGGCGTCGTTCGGCTTCGTGGCCGTCGTCGAACACCCCTCGGGCCGGCGGTACTGGGGTGCGGCGCTCGGGCCCGGGGACGATCTGTTCAACCCGCACAGCGCCGAGATCCTGCCCGACGGCAATGTGGCCGTCGCGTGCAGCACGGGCGCGCTGGTGCGGCTGTACGCGGCGTCGCGGGGGCCCCGGGCCACGCGGTACGCGGAGGCGACGCTCAAGGGCGCGCACGGGCTGCACTGGGACGGCGCGCGTCGGGTGCTGTGGGCCATCGGTGACGACGAGTTGGTGTCGTACGCGGTGGGCGGCACGGCCGGGCGGCCCACGCTGACGCGGACGTACGCGGTGGGCCTGCCGGTCGGGACGCCGGGCCGGACGCCCGGCGGGCACGACCTCTTCCCCGTGGCGGGGCGGCCGGGGCGGCTGTGGGTGACGACCAGCGCGGCCGTATTCCAGTACGAGCCGGACAGCGGCGCCTTCCTGCGAGACTTCGCCGGGGCCGAGGAGATCTCCCGCAAGTCCGTCAAGGCCGTCGGCGACGATCCGCGCACCGGGCAGGTCCTGACCACCGTGCCGGAGAGCGGGCTCGACGAGACCTGGTGGACCACGACGGTGAGCGTGCACCGGCCCCCGAGCAGCTACAAGCTCGTCAACGGCGGTATCTATAAAGCGCGTTGGTGGCTGCCCCGCTGAACCCGTAACAACCGGCCCGCCGGTCAGGACCACTGGCCCGCCGGTCAGGGCTTCTTGAGGCGCCTGTCCAGGGCCATGGACAGCTCGGCCTCCACCACGCTCTTGGCGAGCGGCCGCAGCTGCTCGATGTCGACCTCCGCGGTCTCGGGCGTGTGGGTGCGCATGACCGTGATGAACAACTCCGCGAGCGCGTCCGCGTGTTCGCGCACGCGCTGGCCCGCCTCCAGGACCGCCGCGAGGGGCACCCCCTTGCGTACCAGCGTGGACGAGGCGTCGAGCAGGCGGCGGCTGATGTGGACCAGTTCGTCGCCGTCGGTGCCGAGGTAGCCGAGGTCCAGGGCGGCGACGAGGTTCTCCGGGGTGACCTCGCCCGCGAAGTGGTCGGCCAGCTCCTCGGGGGTGAGGCGGACCGGCTGCTCCTCGGTCGGCTCACCGAGGCCGAGGAGTTCGCCGACGTCGCGGCCCTTCTCGAAGGCGTCGGCGAGTTCGGCGATGCCGTTGAGGGTGTGGCCGCGCTCCAGGAGGGCGGCGATGGTGCGGAGTCTGGCCAGGTGGTGCTCGTCGTACCAGGCGATGCGGCCCTCGCGGCGCGGTGGCGGGATGAGGCCGCGCTCGCGGTAGAAGCGGACGGTGCGCACGGTGATGCCGGCCGCCTCGGCCAGCTCCGCCATGCGGTACTCGCGTACGTCCCCGGATCCGCTGTCACGTTCGTCTGCCACAGGGGAAGCCTATGCCGTGCCCCGGCAGGGGCGCGGGGGACTGCGCGCTCGGCCCCCGCCGAGGCGCCGGTCGCGTCTGCCGCGGCGGGTTCCACCGCGAGTGCGGCTTGTCGTCGGTTGCTCGCGCAATTCCCCGCGCCCCTGATGGGGGCACGGGTCAGTCGACCGTGCTCGACCCCTACCCATGAGTACGGAACTGCCCTACTCTCCAATTGCGCCAGTATCCACTGGCACGGTTCGCGAACTTCCGGGAGGCGGCGGAATGGCAGAGCACGAGCACGTACGAGTGGCGGTGGTCGGTTCCGGGTTCGGCGGCCTCGGCGCGGCCGTGCGGCTGCGCCGCGAAGGCATCACCGACTTCGTCGTCCTGGAGCGGGCCGGCGCGGTGGGCGGCACCTGGCGCGACAACAGCTATCCGGGCTGCGCCTGCGACGTGCCCTCGCACCTGTACTCGTTCTCCTTCGCGCCCAACCCGGACTGGCCGCGCACCTTCTCCGGCCAGGAGCACATCCGGGAGTACCTGGAGCACGTCGCCGACACCTTCCGGCTCCGCCCGCACATCCGCCTCGACACCGAGGTGAAGCTGATGAGCTGGGACGCCGACCGGCTGCGCTGGACGATCGAGACCAGCAACGGCACCTACACCGCCGATGTCGTCGTTTCCGCCACCGGGCCGCTCTCCGACCCCAAGACCCCCGACGTCCCGGGCATCGACACCTTCCCCGGCAAGGTCTTCCACTCCGCCCGCTGGGACCACGACTACGACCTGCGCGGCAAGCGCGTCGCGATGATCGGCACCGGCGCCTCCGCCATCCAGATCGTGCCGGAGATCCAGAAGCAGGTCGGCAGGCTCACGCTCTTCCAGCGCACGCCCCCGTGGGTGATGCCGCGCGCCGACCGTGCCATCACCGGCGCCGAGCGCTGGCTGCACAAGCAGCTGCCGTTCACCACGCAGGCCCGGCGCGGCCTTCTGTGGGGCATCAGGGAGTTGCAGGTCCAGGCGTTCACCAAGCGGCCGAACGAGCTCGGCATGGTGGAGCAGCTCGCCAAGCGCAACATGTACCGGGCCATCAAGGACCCGGCGCTGCGGGCCAAGCTGACCCCCACGTACCGCATCGGCTGCAAGCGCATCCTGCTCTCCAACACCTACTACCCGGCGCTCGCCAAGCCGAATGTCGACGTCGTCGCCAGCGGTCTGACCGAGGTGCGCGGCAACACCGTCGTCGCCGCGGACGGCACGGAGGCCGAGGTCGACGCGATCGTCTTCGGCACCGGCTTCCACGTCACGGACATGCCGATCGCCGAGCGCGTGGTGGGCGACGAGGGCCAGACCCTCATGGAGAGCTGGAAGGGCGGGATGAACGCGCTGCGCGGCGCGACCGCGGCCGGCTTCCCCAACTGGATGACGATCATCGGCCCGAACACCGGGCTCGGCAACTCCTCCATGATCCTGATGATCGAGTCGCAGCTGAACTACATGGCCGACTACCTGCGGCAGTTGGACCTCCTCGGCGGCCGCGCCGCCCTCGCCGCCAGGACCGACTCCGTGAGCGCCTGGAACCGCCGGGTGCAGGAGCGGATGAAGCGCACCGTGTGGAACACCGGCGGCTGCAACAGCTGGTACCTCGACGAGAACGGCGTCAACACCACGGTCTGGCCGGGTACGACCACCGAGTTCCGGGCGGCGACGCGACGGGTCGACCTCTCCGAGTACGAGGTGCTGCGGGAGCCGAGGGCGCTGAAGGCCGTGCCCGACACCGGCGCCGAGAAGGTCGAGGCCGGAGCATGAGCCGACTGACCCATGTGCGGGACGGGCTCTACGCGCCGCCCGCCCCCGCACGCGAACTGACCGCCGTCTCCGCCGACGGGGCCCGCGTCCACGTCGAGGTGCACGGCCCCGAGGGAGCGCCCGCCGTGGTGCTCGCCCACGGCTGGACCTGCTCGACCGCCTTCTGGGCCGCGCAGATCCGCGAACTCCGCGCCGGTCACCGCGTCATCGCGTACGACCAGCGGGGGCACGGGCGCAGTGACGCGCCCGGGGCCGCCGACGGCTACAGCACGCGGGCGCTCGCCGACGACCTCGAAGCGGTCCTGGCGGCGACACTCGCGCCGGGCGAGAAGGCCGTGCTCGTGGGGCACTCCATGGGCGGCATGACCATCATGGCGGCGGGCGGCAGGGACAAGGTCCGCGAGCACGCGGCGGCCGTCCTGCTGTGCAGCACGGGGAGTTCGGCCCTGGTCGCCGAGTCGCTGGTGGTGCCGCTGCTGCGGGCCGGGCGGGCGCGGACCCGCGTCACGCGGTCGGTGCTCGGCTCGCGCGCGCCGCTCGGGCCCGTCACGCCGCTGGCCAAGCGCGTCCTCAAGTACGCGACGATGGGCCCCGGCGCGTCACCGGAGAAGGTGGAGGCCTGCGCGCGGATCGTGCACGCGTGCCCGCGGGACGTGCGGTACGGCTGGTCGCACGTCCTCGACGCCCTGCAACTGGACGTCGAAGTGGGCGAGTTGAGGGCGCCCACCGCCGTCATCGCCGGCACGGTCGACCGGCTCACGCCCGTCGTGCACGCGCGGCGGATCGCGGCGGCGCTGCCCGAGTGCCTGGGGCTCACCGAGCTGACCGGGGTCGGACACATGACGCCCATCGAGGCACCCGAGGCGGTCACCGCGCGGATCGCGGAGCTCGTCGGAACGTACGTACAGGTCGAGCAGGGCACGCCGGTCGAGCAGGTCGAGCCGGCCAAGCCGATCAAGGAGGACGCATGAGCAGGGTCAGCCTGGAGGGACAGGTCGCGGTCGTCACGGGGGCGGCGCGCGGCGTCGGTGAGCTGCTCGCGCGCAAGCTGTCGGCGCGCGGCGCGCGGGTCGCGCTCGTCGGCCTGGAACCGGACGAGCTGAAGCAGGTGTCGGAGCGGCTGCACACCGAGTCGGCGCACTGGCACGCCGACGTCACCGATCACGCGGCGATGGCGCGGGTCGCGCAGGAGGTCAAGGAGCACTTCGGCAAGGTCGACATCGTCGTCGCCAACGCGGGCGTGGCCGGCGGCGGGCCCTTCATGGAGTCCGACCCGGACGCGTGGCGCCGCGTCATCGAGGTCAACCTCATCGGCAGCGCGGTGACCGGACGGGCCTTCCTGCCCGTCCTCATGGAGAGCCGCGGCTATCTGCTGCAGATCGCCTCGCTCGCCGCGATCACCCCGGCGCCGATGATGACGGCGTACTGCGCGTCGAAGTCGGGCGTCGAGGCGTACGCGCACGCGCTGCGGGCCGAGGTCGGCTACAAGGGCGTCAAGGTGGGAGTCGGCTATCTGTCCTGGACCGACACGGACATGGTGCGGGGCGCCGACCAGGACGAGGTGATGCGGGAGTTGCGGCAGCGGCTGCCGTGGCCGTCCAACAAGACGTATCCGCTGGGTCCTGCCGTGGACCGGATCGTGGCGGGCATCGAGCGGCGCTCCAGCCATGTGTACGCGCAGTGGTGGCTGCGGGGCATGCAGGGCGTCCGCGGTTATCTGCCCGCGGTCATCGGCTCGGTCGGCCAGCGCGAGATGCGGCGCTTCGAGCCGCGGCTCGGCAGTGTGTCGACCGGTCTGGTCGGCGCGGGCGGCTCGGCGGACGAACGGGAGCGCGCCGCCGGTTGAGCCGGCGTCGCGCGGTCGTAAGCAGCGCGGAGGCCGTACGCAGCGCAGAGGCCCCCGGCGTCCCGGGGGCCTCCTCGCACGAGTTGCACGTCAGGCGTCAGACGTCAGACGTCAGGCTTCGTAGTCGCGGTCGAACTTGTCCCGCTGCTCCTGCGCGGCGTCACGGGCCTGGTCCGGCGCCTGCGAGGACCGCTCACTCGCCTCGTCCTGGGCCTGCGAGGCGCGGTCGCGCGCCTGGTCGCTCTTGTCGCCCATGGAGCTCTTGGCCTTGTTGGCGAGGTCCTGAGCCTTGTCCTGGAACTGGTCCTTCATGCCCATGCGATTCACTCCCGTAGTTGGGTGGGGGGATGGGGCCTCGATCAGATTTACATGGGCGGGCATTCTTCGCATTTCGATCATGTGGCCAGGTCAGGAGTGTGGTCACGGCCGGGGCGGTCGCGGCGGCAGGGGCGGCCTGCTGCGGTCCGGCACGTCCGAGTAGTCGGGGGGCGCGACCGCCGGATTCCGCTCCAGGAGGTCGAGCGCGAGCCGTACCGCGTCGTCGAGTTGGGCGTGCCGGCCCTCCGCCCAGTCCAGCGGCGTCCGCAGGACGTCGAGGTCCGGGGGTACGCCGTGGTTCTCCACGCCCCACCCGTACGCGTCGAACCAGCCCGCGTTCATCGGCACCGTGATCACCGTGCCGTCGCCGAGCGCGTGCCGTCCGGTCATGCCGACCACGCCGCCCCAGGTGCGCTGGCCGACGACCGGGCCGAGCCCGAGCAGCTTGAAGGCCGCCGTGATCATGTCGCCGTCCGAGGACGTCGCCTCGTCCGCGAGGGCCACCACCGGGCCGCGGGGCGCGTTCGACGCGTACGAGACCGGCTCGGCGTTCCGTGTCAGGTCCCAGCCGAGGATCTTGCGCGTCAGCTTCTCCACGACGAGTTCGCTGATGTGGCCGCCCGCGTTGCCGCGCACGTCGACGATCAGGGCGGGCCGGGACATCTCCATGCGCAGGTCCCGGTTGAACTGGGCCCAGCCGGAGCCGCCCATGTCGGGGATGTGCAGGTAGCCGCACTTGCCGTCGCTCAACTCGCGGACCACCTCGCGGCGTTTGGCCACCCAGTCCTGGTAGCGCAGGGGCCGTTCGTTGACGAGGGGGACGATCGCGACCCGGCGGGCCGGGCCCTCGCCCTCCGCGGGTTCGAAGGTGAGCTCGACGGTCGTGCCGCCCGCCGCCGCGAGGAGGGGGAAGGGGCCGGTGACAGGGTCGACCGGGCGGCCGTCGATGTGGGTGAGGATCGCGCCTTCCCTGATGCCGGACCCGGCCAGCGGCGAGCGCGCCTTGGAGTCGGAGGACTCGCCGGGCAGGATCCGCTTGACCATCCACCCGCCGTCCCGGTGCACGAGGTTGGCGCCGAGCAGGCCCATGGCGCGCTGGTAGTGCGGCGGGCCCTCGTTGCGGCGGGCGGCGGAGACGTACGCGTGCGAGGTGCCCAGCTCGCCGAGGACCTCGCGGAGCAGGTCGGCGAACTCGTCGGGGGACGCGACGCGTTCGACCAGCGGCCGGTACTGCGCGAGCACCCCGTCCCAGTCGATGCCCGACATCCCCGGGTCCCAGAAGTAGGCGCGGATGATCCGGCCCGCCTCCTCGTAGGCCTGGCGCCACTCGGCGGCCGGGTCGACCTCGTGCAGGATGCGGCGCAGGTCGATCCAGACGGTGGTGTCGACGTCGCCCGTCTCGGTGGCGGGCACGGCGCTCAGGTCGCCCTCGTCGACGACCACGAGCCGCGAGCCGTCGCCGCTCAGCGCGAACCAGTCGAGGTGGTCGACGAGCTGGGACTTCTTGGCCTTGGCGATGTTGAAGTACTCGAGGGTGGGGCGGCCCGAGGTGTCGGCCGGGTTGACGAAGGTCTCGCCGAGCGCGCCCGAGATCGGCCAGCGCAGCCAGACCAGGCCGCCGCCGCTGACGGGCTGGAGCGCCGAGTACTTCGACGCGGCGACGGGGAACGGCGTGACCCGCGCCGCGAGCCCCTCGACCTCCACCGTCGTGGTGCCGTCACCCCCGGCGCCGTCGGCCGGGTCGAGGCCACCCGCCACCGGCCGCCCGTCGGGCAGCAGCGCGAAGGGGGACGGGGTCGCGGAGGAGAGCGGTACGAGGTAGGGGCGGCAGCCGAGGGGGAAGGACAGGTCGCCGGTGTGCACGTCGTAGACGGGGTCGAAGCCGCGCCAGGAGAGGAAGGCGAGATAGCGGCCGTCGCGGGTGAAGACGGGGTTCTCGTCCTCGAAACGGCCGTTGGTGACGTCGACGATCGTGCGGGGGCCCGGCCCGGCGATGCGGGCCAGCTTGATCTGCCGCAGGGAGCGGCCGATGCCGGGGTGCGACCAGGTAAGCCAACAGCCGTCGGGCGAGAAGGCGAGATCGCGCACGGGCCCATTGACAGACCGAATCAACTCGGTGACCCGGCCGCCCGAGCTGCCCGACCCGCCCGAGCCGCCCGGCCCGCCCGAGCCGCCTGAGCCGTCCGAGCTCCGCGAGCTTCCCGAGCCCTCCGAGTCCGCCGCGTCCTCCGAGCTCCGGGAGCTTCCCGCGTCCTCCGAGCTCCGGGAGCTTCCCGAGCTCTCCGAGCTCCGGGAGCTCTCCGAGCTCCCCAAGCCCCCCGAGTCCGCCGCGTCCTCCGACGTGTCGACCAGGAGCAGTCGGCCGTCGTTCGATGCGATGGCGAGGCGTTCACCGTCGCGGTCGGCGACCATCTCCTGGACGCGGCCGAGCCGCCCGCTCGCCAGCCTGCGCGGTTCGCGCGCGCCGCTGGCCCGCGGCAGATAGGCGATCTCGATGGCGTCCTCGCCCTCGGCGTCGGTGACGTAGGCGACCTGTCCGCCGGTGCCGAGCATCTCGGGGAGGCGGACCCGCACGCCCGGGGTGTCGGCGATGGTGCGGGCCGGGCCGTCCCGGTGGGTGAGCCAGTAGAGCGAGCCGCGGACGACGACGGCGCTCGCCCGGCCCGTCGCGTCCACGGAGAGCGCGTCGAGGTGCTGCGCGGCCGGCACCTGATAGACCCGCCGGCCGGCGCGCGGCCCGCCGAGCCGCACGTCGAGGCGGCGCGGCACGGAATCCGCCGCGAGGTCGTCGACCAGCCAGATGTCGCCCGCGCACTGGTAGACGACGCGGGTGCCGTCACTGGCCGCGTGCCGGGCGTAGAAGGCGTCGTGGTCGGTGTGGCGCCGCAGGTCGGAGCCGTCGGGCAGGCAGGAGTAGAGGTTGCCGATGCCTTCGTGGTCGGAGAGGAAGGCGATGCGCCCGGCGACGAACATGGGTGAGTCGAGGTGCCCGTCGAGGTCGGCGAGGATCTGCTCGCCGTGCATCCACAGGCGGCCCGTCGCACCGCCCCGGTACCGCTTCCAGGCGGCGGGCTCGTGCGGCGGCTTGCCGGTGAGGAGCAGCGTCTTGCGGTCGCAGTCGCTGTCGGCGAGGGAGTCGGTGATCGCGATGTCCCAGACCGGTCCCCAGGGCAGCTTGCCGCCCGGGGAGCCGTCGAGGGGCACGCTGTAGGCCCAGCACAGGTGCGAGAAGGGCTCGCCGTGCGAGGACACGGCGAGGATGTCGCCGTCGGGGGACCAGCCGCAGACCCGGGTGTCGGTGCTGCCCCAGTAGGTCAGCCGGCGCGAGGGCCCGCCGCCCACCGGCGCGAGATGGATCTCCGGGTCGAGGCTGCGCCACGTCGTGTACGCGATGTGGCGGCCGTCCGGTGAGAAGCGGGGATGGCTCACCTTGGTCCGGTCGACGGTGAGCCGCCAGGCCCGTCCCGCGGGGGTGCCCGCGGGGGAGAGGGGGGCCACCCACAGATCGTCCTCGGCGGCGAAGCAGAGGCGGTCGCCGCTGAGGTGCGGAAAACGCAGGTAGGCCTGGTCGGCGTGGTCGTCCTGGGCATCGTCGCGCGCGTCGGTCACCTGTCCATGCTTTTCCGCTCCGGGGGCCGCGGCAACTTCTGCCGGGGAGGAAAGTCGCGCGTGACGCAGCACACGTACGAAACGGTTTCGTTTCGTTAGGTGAGGGGCGTACAGTCATGGCGTACTCAGACGTACGAAACCGTTTCGTACGAGGTAGTTACGCACCGGGCGATCCGGGCACCCGGAGGAGGTGGAGATCATGACGGA
Organism: Streptomyces sp. NPDC039480; assembly: GCF_055597165.1. Taxonomy (NCBI): domain Bacteria; kingdom Bacillati; phylum Actinomycetota; class Actinomycetes; order Kitasatosporales; family Streptomycetaceae; genus Streptomyces; species Streptomyces sp. NPDC039480. Next base: position 463,590 of record NZ_JBVITX010000007.1, read on the forward strand.
GACGGCGACGCCACGACGCAGCCGGATCACCCCCGAGCGAGAGGCCGAGCTGTACGAGGCCGTGCTCGACCTGCTCCGCGAGGTCGGCTACGACGCCCTCACCATGGACGCCGTCGCCGCCCGCACCCGCTCCAGCAAGGCCACCCTCTACCGCCAGTGGGGGAGCAAGCCGGAGCTGGTCGCCAAGGCGCTGCGGCACAACAAGCCGACGTCCCTGGCGGACATCGACACCGGGTCGCTGCGCGGCGACCTGTACGAGATGGTGGCCCGCTCGGACGACTGCCAGATGGAGAAGGACGCCGCGCTGATGCGGGGCCTGTTCCATGCCGTGCACGACAACCCCGAACTCCACCAGGCGCTGCGGAACCTGCTCATCGAGCCGGAGCTCACCGGCCTCAACGACCTGTTGCGCAGAGCCGTGGACCGCGGCGAGATCGCCGCGGACAATCCGGCGCTGAAGTTCGCCGTCCACATGCTGGTCGGCGCCTTCGTGGCCCGGGACCTCATCGAGGACCGCCCGGTCGACCGCGACTTCCTCGCCTCCTACATCGACGCCGTGATCCTCCCCGCCCTCGGCGTCTGACCCTCCCCACCCCCCTGCACCTGACGTCACCGCTCACGTCGTCGGGCTGATCCCCCCTGCCCACATCCGGACACACGACCTGACCGGGAGTACGCCCTCGTGGCCACTTTCCTCTACAAACTCGGCAAACTCGCCTTCCGGCGACGCCACTTCGTCGCCCTCATATGGGTGGCGCTCCTGACGCTCGCCGGCGTCGGCGCGGCCTCCGCGCCCACCGCCGCCTCCAGCAGCTTCTCCATACCCGGCACGGAGGCCCAGAAGGCCTTCGACCTGCTGGAGAAGCGGGCCCCCGAGGCCAGCGCGGACGGGGCGAGCGCCCGCGTCGTCTTCAAGGCGCCGGACGGCGAGAAGGTCACCGACAAGGCCAACAAGGCCGAGATCGAGAAGACCGTCGCGGCCATCAAGTCGGGCTCGGACCAGGTGGCCCGCGCCGACAGCCCCTTCGCGACCAAGACGGTCAGCAAGGACGGCTCCACGGCGTACTCCGCGGTCTCGTACAAGGTCACCTCGATGGAGCTGTCCGACGACGACCGCGAGGCGCTGGAGAAGACCACCGACGACGCGCGCGAGTCCGGGCTGACGGTCGAGGTCGGCGGTGACGCGCTGCAGGCCATGCCGGAGACCGGGTCCACGGAGATCATCGGCATCGCGGTAGCCGCGGTCGTCCTCGTCATCACCTTCGGCTCGCTGATCGCGGCCGGACTGCCGCTGATCACCGCGCTGATCGGCGTCGGCATCGGCGTCTCGTCGATCACCGCGCTCGCCGACGCGCTCGACCTCGGCACCACCACCTCGACGCTCGCCATGATGATCGGCCTCGCGGTCGGCATCGACTACGCGCTCTTCATCGTCTCGCGCTTCCGCGGTGAACTCGCCGAAGGACGCGACCGCGAGGAGGCGGCCGGCCGGGCCGTCGGCACCGCGGGCTCGGCGGTCGTCTTCGCCGGACTCACCGTGGTCATCGCGCTGGTCGGCCTCGCCGTCGTCAACATCCCGATGCTCACCAAGATGGGCTTCGCCGCGGCCGGCACGGTCGTCATCGCCGTCCTCATCGCGCTCACGCTCATCCCGGCGCTGCTCGGTTACGCGGGCAGGCGCGTCCTTCCCATGGGGGAGAAGAGCAGGCTGTTCGGCGGCGGCAGGAAGAAGGCCGCGGGCGCCTCCGGCGAGGCGAAGGAGAAGGAGAAGGCGAAGGATCAGGCGAAGGAGAACATGGGCACGCGGTGGGCCCGCTTCGTGGTCCGCCGCCCGGTCGCCGTGCTGCTCGTCGGCATCGTGGGCCTCGGCGCCGCGGCCGTCCCGGTCTCGCAGCTGGAGCTCGGCCTGCCGGACGACGGCGCACAGCCGACGTCCACGACGCAGCGCAAGGCGTACGACCTGGTCTCGGACGGCTTCGGCCCCGGTTTCAACGGTCCGCTGATGGTCGTCGGCGACCTGAAGGGCGCCGAGGACCCCGCGGCGGCCGCCGGTGAGATCAAGAAGACGATCTCCAAGCTCGACGACGTCCTGACCGTCGCCGCGCCGATGTTCAACAAGGACAAGGACACCGCGATCATCAGCGTCGTGCCGTCCTCCAAGCCGAGCGGCATCGAGACCGAGGACCTGGTCCACTCGATCCGCGACACCGGCGCGCAGATCAAGTCCGACTCCGGCGCCGAGATCATGGTCACCGGCACCACGGCCATGAACATCGACGTCTCCCAGAAGCTCAACGACGCGCTGTTGCCCTATCTGGCACTGGTCGTGGGCCTCGCCTTCCTGCTCCTGATCGTCGTCTTCCGCTCGATCCTGGTCCCGCTCAAGGCGGCCCTCGGCTTCCTGCTCTCGGTCCTCGCGGCCCTCGGCGCGGTCGTCGCTGTCTTCCAGTGGGGCTGGCTCGGCTCGCTCTTCGGCGTCGAGCAGACCGGACCGATCATGTCGATGATGCCGATCTTCATGGTGGGCGTCGTCTTCGGCCTCGCGATGGACTACGAGGTGTTCCTCGTGACGCGGATGCGGGAGGCGTACGTCCACGGGGAGCGCCCGGCGCAGGCGGTCGTGACCGGGTTCCGGCACGGGGCGCGGGTCGTCTCGGCGGCGGCCGTCATCATGATCGCGGTGTTCGCGGGCTTCATCGGCTCCAGCGAGCAGATGGTGAAGATGATCGGCTTCGGCCTCGCGATCGCGGTCTTCTTCGACGCGTTCGTGGTCCGGATGGCGCTGGTGCCCGCGGTCCTCGCGCTGCTCGGCAAGAAGGCGTGGTGGCTGCCGAAGTGGCTGGACCGCGCGCTGCCGAACGTCGACGTGGAGGGCGAGGGACTGCGCACGGCGGCAGAGAAGGAGGACGCCGAGAGGGAGCTTGCTCGCGTCTGACCGGGTGAGCGGTCGGAATCCGACCGGGTGCGTGGTCAGCGTCTGACCGGGTGCGCGGTCAGAGGTCCGACCGGGTCGCGGTCAGCGGGTGACCGGGGTGGCGGTCGTGTGGGTACGACGCAGGAAGCGGATCAGCGCCGACGCGTCGAACTGCACGACCGTCACCCCGTCGCGTTCGTGGAACTCCACGACCGTCTGGACCCGGCCGCACGGCCATACGTGCACCTCACCGGAGGTGACCGGGGCCCGCAGCCCCCGCTCCAGGAGCTGCCGGGCGAAGAGGCGGTGCGGGGAGCCGGGAAGGTCGATCCGCACGGTGTCCGGGTCGGCCTCCGGGTCGTAACGGAGGACGACGGACACGGCGCGGTGGCCCTCGGAGGAGTCCGTGACGAGGTGGGCGCGTGCGTACTGCTCGACTGCGGGCATCGCTGGACTCCTCATCCTTACGGGCACTTCCTCACCAATGTCCCATATGTACGGTAATTCGCCGCGGGTGGGCGGGCGGCCGGGCGGCGCGGCGGCGCGGTGAGGGGCGCGCGGGGGTGCGTAGCCGATTCGGGACCTTCGCGCTCTTGCAAACCGTTTGCAACAACGCACTATCCTTGAACGGTTCACGAGCCTTCCGCCCTGTCCAGGGCGCCTGCCCAGGAGCGCGCGCATGCATGTCCCCGACGGGTTCATCAATGTCCCGGTCTCCGCGGCTGCCGGGGTCGTGGCGGCGGGTGCCGTGGCCGTCAGCCTCAAAGGCGCCCGGCGTGAACTGGACGAGCGGACCGCGCCGCTCGCGGGTCTGGTCGCGGCCTTCATCTTCGCCGTGCAGATGCTGAACTTCCCCGTCGCGGCCGGGACCAGCGGACATCTCCTCGGCGGCGCGCTCGCCGCGATCCTCGTCGGACCCTTCACCGGGGTGCTCTGCGTCTCCGTCGTCCTGCTCATGCAGGGCGTGCTCTTCGCGGACGGTGGCCTCACCGCGCTCGGCGTGAACATCGCCGACATGGCGATCGTCACGACCGTCGTCGCCTACCTCACCTTCCGCGGCCTGGTGAAGGTGCTGCCCCGCGGGCGCCGCTCCGTCACCGTCGCCTCCTTCGTTGCCGCGCTGCTGTCCGTGCCGGCCGCCGCGATCGCGTTCACGCTCATCTACGCCATCGGTGGCACGACGGACGTCTCCATCGGCAAGGTCGCCACCGCCATGGTCGGCGTCCACATCCTGATCGGCATCGGCGAGGCCGCGATCACCGCGCTCACGGTCGGCGCCGTCATCGCCGTACGACCGGACCTGGTGTACGGGGCACGGGGCATGACGCAGCGGCTGAAGCTGCGGGTCGCCGGAGAACTGGTGGACGCCCCGGCTCCGGCTTCCGCCCCGGACCCGGCCCCTGCCTCCGCGCCGGTGGCCGCCTCCCGCTCGACCCGCCCGGTCTGGATCGCGGGCATCATCGCGTCCCTGGTCCTCGCGGGCTTCGTCAGCTTCTACGCCTCGGCCGACCCGGACGGCCTGGAAAAGGTCGCCCACGACAAGGGCATCGACAAGAAGACCGAGGAGCACGCCACCGCGGACTCCCCGCTCGCCGACTACGGCGTCAAGGACATCACCGACACCCGCCTCTCCGGCGGCCTCGCGGGCGTGATCGGCGTGGGCGTCACGGTGGTCGCGGGCACGGCGGTGTTCTGGGCGCTGCGACGGCGTCGTACGGGCGACGCCTCGCCGACCGCGGTGCCCGACGACGTCCCCTCCGAGAAGGCCTGACGTGGGTGCGGGGCACGCTCACCGGCTCTACCGGCACGGTCACTCGCCGGTGCACGCGCTGCCTCCGCACACCAAGCTCGCGGCGGTCTTCTGCTTCGTGCTCGTCGTGGTGTCCACGCCGCGCGAGGCGATGTGGGCCTTCGGGCTGTACGCGGTCCTGCTCGGCGTGGTCGCGTACGCCGCGCGCGTCCCGGCCGGCTTCCTGCTGAAGCGGCTGCTGATCGAGGTCCCGTTCGTGGCGTTCTCCGTGCTGCTGCCGTTCGTCGCGCAGGGCGAGCGCGTCGACGTACTCGGCGTCTCCCTGAGCGTCAACGGACTCTGGGGCGCCTGGAACGTCCTCGCCAAGGGAACGCTGGGCGTCGCCGCGTCCGTACTCCTCGCCGCCACGACCGAGCTGCGCTCCCTGCTGCTCGGGCTGCAGCGGTTGCGGCTGCCCCCGCTGCTCGTCCAGATCGCCTCCTTCATGATCCGGTACGGCGACGTGATCACGGACGAGATGCGCCGTATGAAGATCGCCCGGGAGTCGCGCGGTTTCGAGGCGCGGGGTGTACGTCAGTGGGGCGTCCTCGCCAAGTCGGCGGGCGCACTCTTCATCCGCTCGTACGAGAGGGGCGAGCGGGTGCACCTCGCCATGGTCAGCCGGGGCTATTCCCCCACTGCTAAAGGCGTGGGAGGTGCCCCCAGATCGATGCCGGTCATCGACGAGGTGACGGCCTCGCGGGCGCAGTGGACGTACGCGCTGACCCTGCCGCTCTCCGCACTTGTCGTATGCCTGTTGGGATGGACGCTGTGACCTCTGCACCCACCTCTGCCCCCTCTCTGGAAGTGGCCGGACTGGCCTTCGCCTATCCCGACGGGCACCAGGCCCTCTTCGGCGTCGACTTCACCGTCGCGCGCGGCGAGCGCGTCGCCCTGCTCGGGCCGAACGGCGCGGGCAAGACGACCCTCGTCCTGCATCTGAACGGCATCCTGGCCGGCGGCGCGGGCACGGTCGCCGTGGCCGGGCTGCCCGTCGGCAAGGAGCACATGGCGGAGATCAGGCGCCGGGTCGGCATCGTCTTCCAGGACCCGGACGACCAGTTGTTCATGCCGACGGTGCGGGAGGACGTGGCGTTCGGTCCTGCGGCGGCGGGGATGCGGGGGCCGGAGCTGGAGGCGCGGGTGGGGAAGGCCCTGGCGCAGGTGGGCATGGCGGAGTTCGCGGACCGCCCGCCGCACCACCTCTCCTTCGGGCAGCGGCGGAGGGTGGCGGTGGCCACGGTCCTAGCGATGGAGCCGGAGATCCTGGTCCTCGACGAGCCGTCCTCGAACCTCGACCCCGCGTCGCGCCGCGAGCTGGCCGACATCCTGCGCTCGCTGGACGTGACGGTCCTGATGGTCACGCACGACCTGCCGTACGCCCTGGAGCTCTGCCCGCGCGCCCTGATCCTCAGCGAGGGCGTCATCGCGGCGGACGGGCCGACGGGCGATCTCCTCGCCGACGAGGACCTGATGAGCGCACACCGCCTGGAACTGCCTTTCGGCTTCGATCCGAAGACGGTGAGGGCTCGCGGGTAGGGAATCGATGGGGTAGTGGGATGGTTGGCCTTGTCATGAATGACGTCATAGGTGGAGCCGTCGAAGGTGGAGCCGTCGTAGGTGGAGCCGTCATGGGTGGGGCGGTCACAGGTGGGCCGGTCACAGGTGGGGCCGCTCGGGTGCACGGCACGGTCGCGGCCGGGTTCGAGCCGGTACGGGACGCTTTCGTACGCAACTTCGCCGAGCGCGGGGAGCGGGGCGCCGCCGTCGCCGTGTACCGGGACGGGCGCAAGGTCGTGGACCTGTGGGGCGGGGCGAAGGACGTCGACGGGGACCTCGCGGCGGGCGACGCCCCGTGGGAGTCCGGCACCGCGCAGGTCGTCCGCTCGGCGACGAAGGGGGTGGCGGCGGCCGCGCTGCTCCTCCTGCACCAGCGCGGGGAGCTCGACCTGGACGCGCCGGTCGGCTCCTACTGGCCGGAGTTCAAGGCGCGCGGCAAGGAGCGCGTCCTGGTCCGGCATGTGCTCGCGCACCGCGCGGGGGTGCCCGCCCTGGACCGTCCGCTGACGCCCTCCGAGGCGCTCGACCCGGACCTCGCCGCCGCGGTGGTCGCGGCGCAGACCCCGTTCTGGGAGCCCGGCGAGGACCACGGGTACCACGCGCAGACGTACAGCTGGCTCACCGGCGAACTGGTGCGGCGCGTGACGGGCCGGCCCGTCGGGGAGTGGATCGCGGACGAGATCGCGCGGCCGCTCGGTGCCGACCTGTGGGTCGGGCTTCCCGACGCGGCGGCGGCGCGGGCCGGCCGCCTCGGCCCCGTCGAGCCGGCGCCGGCCGGGGCGGGTGGGGCGGGTGGGCTTCGCATGCGCCCGAAGCGGAATGTGGCGGAGGCGTACGCGGACCCCGACTCGCTCACCCGTCGTGCGTTCGGGGCGATCGATCCCCTGCCGGACGAGAACGATCCGGCCTACCGGGCGGCGGCCCTGCCTGCCTCCAATGGCATCGCCACGGCGGACGGACTTGCCCGTTTCTACGCCGCGCTGATCGGCGAAGTGGACGGGGCTCGGCCGCTGTTCGAGTCTTCCACGGTCTCGCTGGCGCGGGGCGAGGTGTCGGCGGGGCCCGACCGTGTCCTGGTCGTCGGTACGCGGTTCGGCCTCGGCTACATGCTCCACGGGGCGGCGTCGCCGCTCCTCGGGCCCGGCTCCTTCGGCCACCCCGGCCGCGGGGGCGTCCTCGGCTTCGCCGACCCGGAGTCGGGCCTGGCCTTCGGGTACGTCACCAATGGCATGAACAAGGGGGTTACGGCGGATCCGCGGGCGCAGGCGCTGGTCCGCGCGCTCCGCGACGCGATGTGACGTGTTACGGGGCGGGGCCCCGGCGCCGGGCGCCGCACCCGTCTTCGTACGCGCCTCCGGCACCGGGCACCCCCAACTCCCTTCGCCCCGCCAACTCCCCACCCACCCGCCCCACCGAGCCTTCGAGCAGACCACGGCCCGGGGCGACGTCGTCCACACCCCCCAACGGCCCCCCACCGCACCGCCCCCGCCCGGCCCCGTCAGCTCCCCACCCGCCCGCCCTTGCGGAGCCTTCGGACAGGCCCCGGGCCGGGGCGACGCCGTGGCCTCGCAGCGCCCAGCAGGCCCTGGTTCACCGCGCCGTCACCGCTTCCGCGCGGCCGAGCTCTGCGCGCCGTCACCGGCCGCGCGCGGCCGCGCTTCGCGCACCGTCACCCGCCCCGCGCGGCCGAGCCCCGCACGTCACCGTCCCCCGCCCGGTCCCGCCAACTTCCCCCACGCCCCTGCGTACTGCCGACGCGGCGACGCGGCGACGCCACAGCCGTGGCGCCGACCCGTGCTCAGGTGCTGATGCCCATCAGCGTGACCGTAGGGGCGAGCGTGCCGAGGATGCACAGGAGCCAGTACAGCGCCGGGTGCAGGCGCGTGCGGGCGGCGAGAGGGCGGTTGGCCAGCCACCACAGGAACCCGCAAGCGGCGACGAAGGAACCGAAGCCGACGAGGACGACAGCGAGGCCGTCGTTCTCTTCTGGCGCGGGGTGTGCCCAGGTCATGGCGATGTAGTAGAGCATCCAGATCGGGACGACGGCAGGGACGCCGAGCAGGAGGTTGACGCCCAATACGACGTACCACCGGCCGTTCATGGCGTCCCCGCCCCCGTGATCATCATCCATGTCGTCGGTGACAGTAACCGACGGCTGACGAGGGGCGGGGGCCGGTCAGGCCCCGTCCTTGAGCCGACGCAAGGCCAGCAGGCCGCCGATCCCCGGGACCAGGGCGCGCCACCGCGCGGCGCCCGAGGCGCGGGAGGCCCCCGCGTCCTGCGCAGCGGTCGTCGCCGGGAGCATCCATGTGGCCGCGATCACGACCAGATACGCCGTGCCGTGCAGCGGGCCGAGGAGGGACGAGAGCGGCCGGGCGTGGACGGTGAACAGGTTGGTGAGGAGGAGTGCCAGGGACACCGCCTCCGCGCCTGCCGCGATGCGGAGCGTGCGCAGGGTGAGCACGACAGTCACGCCCCCGTCGTGGAGCCGGGGCGGACGATCATCAGGACGGTGACCGTCGCCCAGAGGACGTTGAAGATGCCGGTGAGCATCGCCAGACGTGCCGTCGCGGGACGGACCGTCGCGAGGTCGACCGTCGCGGGGGCGACCGTTGCGGGGTCGACCACCGCGTCGCGGGCAACCCCCGGCGCCGACTCCGCGAGCTCCAGCAGACTCCGCTGCCCCGGCAGAATCACCAGCGCCAGAAGCCCCGCCGCGATCGCCGTCAGCAGGAGCGAGGCGATAAGCCACGCGTCGGTGAGGACGCCCAGCTGGGCCGCGGTGGCGATGCCGAAGACCGGGACGGCGAGGCCGGCGACGGCGTAGGCACGGCAGACGCGGTGCAGAAGCGCGGCGATCCCAGCGGCCCGACCGCGATCACCACTGTCGCCCCGCTCACCACTGTCGCCCCGCTCACCACTGTCACCCGCCCCCACACCGCCGCCAGGCTCCTCACCGCTCCCTGCTCCACGCCCCGTCCCTCCCAGCGCTCGCAGCGCGTACCGCGGAAACATCGACGCGGCGACGGTGATCGACCCGACGGCCAGGATCGCCACCAATACGTGGACGGACAACAGGAACTTGGTCACCGCGAGGCCTCCAAAACGAACCGGCCGGGGCTGCTCGGACCTGCCGCCACCCCATACATTGGCAGCCAACGCAATTACGTTGGCTGCCAATACATACACTGCCAACGCCTCTTTTGGGTAGGCTGCCTACTCATGAAGGCGGATGCGGTGCGAGGGCACCTCGACGGACTGCTGCTGGCCGTGCTGGAACCGGGCCCGCTGCACGGGTACGCGATCATCGCGGCGGTGCAGCGCCGCAGCGGGGGCGCGCTCGAGCTGCGTACGGGCACGATCTATCCGGCGCTGAACCGTCTGGAGCGCCTCGGCCTCCTGAGCAGCAACTGGCAGACGGTGGCGGGCGAACGACGCCGCAGGGCCTACGAGCTCACCGACGCCGGACGCGCCACGCTCGCCGGCGAACGGGCGGCGTGGAGCGAGTTCACGGCGGCGATCGGCTCGGTCCTCAACCCCGGCACGACGGCTCCCGGGCTCGCCACATGAGCGCCGCCGCGGGCCTGCGAACCGCCGACCCGGTCGAGGAGCACATCACGGCTCTGGCCGCCGCCCTGCACGGACCGGCCAAGGCGAAGGCCCGGCTGGTCGAGGAGATGCGCGCCGGCCTCGCGGACACGGCCGCCGCGTACGAGGACGAAGGGGCGGACGAGGCGGCGGCGGCTCACCGGGCGATCCGCGACTTCGGCACCGTCGACGAACTAGCCCCCGCCTGCCAACGCGAGCTGACCATCGCACAAGCCCGGCACACCGCCAGGACGGTCGCGCTCACCGCGCCTTTCCTGGTCGCCTGCTGGTACCTCGCCCGCACGGCGGGCGGCGGACCGTCGCCCGGGGAACTCGCGCACACGCCCCAACTGCTGGCGGTCCACCTCGCCTTCGTCGCGACCCTCGCCGCACTGCTCGCCGCGGCGACACTGGCCGCGACCGGCCCCCTCGCCCGCCGCCTGCCCACCCCGGACAGTGTCCCGGACCGGACCCCGCACCGACTGCCCCTCGTCGTCGCCTGGACCGGCACCACAGCAAGTGCCGCGATGGCCGTCGCGACCCTCGCCCTCGCCACGTCCGCCGCCCTGGCCACGAACTGGCCCCTGCTCACCGCCGCAGGAGCCCTGGCAGCGGCCTCCCACGCCGTCGTAGCCACCTCAGCCCGAGCCTGCCGCCGCTGCGCGACCCTGCCGGTCGCGGGCCTCGCGCTGGACTGAGCCGGCCCGAAGGCGCCGACTTTTGCCGGGGCACGCACCACGTGGGTGTCCAGGTTCTTCGGAACGGGAGTTTTGCGGATGTGGGCGTGATGTCGGCTGACCCGGGGCTACCTGAGAAGGACCGACTTGATCCCTATGACGAACTCGCCCCAGGGTCCCGGGGGGAAGACGAGAGTCGGTCCCCCCGGGTTCTTGCTGTCGCGTATGGCGCGGCCGCCGGATCCGGTGTGTGCGATCTCCAGGCAGTCGCCCTGCTGATCCGAGTAGGACGACTTACGGAACTCGGTGACGATCTCTGGGTTCACGGACTGCCATCCATCTCTTGTGATGTGGTGGTGAGGAGGTGCTGGATTCGGGCGGAGCTCTCCTCGGGCGACAGGGCGGCCGAGCGTAGTTGATCGAACACGTTCGCATAGAGAGCCAGGTCCTCCGGCGCTTCCACAACGGACGTATTGGCCACGTTTCGTACGGTCACCGCTTCGACGTTGGGCTCGACTCCGAAGGAGAAGGTGACGAATGCTCCGGACATTCCAGCTGCGTTGCTGGCCTCGGCCGGGAGGATCTGGATGGTGACGTTCTGCCGTTGGCTCGCGTCGCGCAGCTTCAGCAATTGCTCGCCACAGATTGACGCGTCATGAGCCAGGGCCAAGAGGGCGGGTTCCCAGATGATGGCGGTGAAATGTGCTCCACCCTCCTCGATCCGCTTCTGCCGCTCCTGTCGGACCTTGACCAACCGTCCGACTCGCTCAGCTGTGATGAAGGTCGGGCCCGACGTGATGACGGACTCGGCGTACGCGGGGGTTTGCAGCAGGCCAGGGATGAGGGCCGGCTCCCAGGAGCGGATGTACGTCGAGTCGCTCTCCAGCGTGATGTGGTCCGCGTAGTCGGGCCGGACGATCTCCTGGTAATCGAGCCACCAGCCACGGTCGTTGCTGGCGCGGGCCCACTTCTCCAGCCGCTCTCTTTCGTCCTGGTCCTGCACCCCGTAGCAGTCCAGGAGCGTCCGGACCTCCAGGGCTGAGGCCGACACCTGCCCCGCCTCCAGTCGGCTGACCTTGGTGACGGACTTCAGAATCGCTTCGGCCGCAGCCGACTGGTCCAGGCCGGCGGCTTCACGGTGCCGCTTGAGCGCCGTACCCAGCCTCCGGCTGCGGACCGTCGGCCTCCCACCTGCGGGCATGGTGTCTCCCCTCAACGTCTCGTTCAGTCTGCCGTGTTGGCGCTCCGAGCAGCCAGTCACCTTTGGCGTGGTGGCTGGTCGCAAATTTGCGAGAGAGCTACTTGCAGTAGTGGTTCGAACACCCCTAACTTGGCGTGGTGACGCTCCGCGTATCACTGCACGCTCAGTGTGATGTCAGGGCGCCACAAAAGAACCCCCGCAGCCGCTGGAACGGCCCGGGGGCATGGCCAACGCTTGGAGGAGCGCTGACATGACAGACCTTATCGCCCGTCTCTTCGAACCGTTGTTGCGGTTCTTGCTCCCTGCGACAGGGCGCCACAGAGGCGGACTGGCCTGCCCGCACGGCGGGTTTGGGCAGCCCGTCCCGCTCATCGAGGTGGACCTGCTCAACGGAGAGGACAACACGCTCGTCCGGCCTTACCTCATGGCCGACGAACTGCGCTTGCGGCGGCGGAGACGGGCGTTGTGGCTGGCCGTGCACGGCGTCGATGTCGGACCGAGGTTCATCCACGGCATGGAGGTGGCCTGATGGATGGAGGAACGGACGAGACGGTAGTGCTGCGGTGGCCCTGTCACCCGCGATCCGTGCGGCGGGCGCGAGAAGGGCTGCGGAAGGTCCTTGCCGGCTGGGAGTTGAGCGGTGTCGAGGACGCCGCGCTGCTCGTTCTCTCGGAGTTGTTCAGCAACGCCGTCGTCCATGGCGAGGTGCCCAGGGGGCGGGAGGTGGAGACCCGCTACCTGCGGATGGTCGACGGCGGCGTACGGATCGAGGTGTACGACGATGCCCCCGCGCTGCCGCAACCGATGTCGTTGCCCGGTGACGACGAGTGTTCGGGGCGTGGGCTGTTTCTCGTCGCGGCCTTTGCCGAGCGGTGGGATGTTGCCGAGCGGGACGGGCCCGGGAAGGTGGTGTGGGCGGAGGTGTCGGCACCTGTGTGAGTGAACGGGACGTAGAGGGGGAGGGGACGGTGGCTCGCCTTGCGTCGTCGCCCCCGCCGGGTGGCAGGTGGCGAGCCACCCAGTTGCGCACCGCTGACGGAGCTACCCCGCGTGCAGCATCAACCCGATCCCCGCCACCATCAACCCCGCCGCCACCAACCGCGGCGCCCCGAACCGTTCCTTGAAGAAGACCGCTCCGATGGCCGCGCCGACGATGATCGAGGATTCGCGGAGCGCGGAGATCGGGGCCAGGTCCGCCTTCGTCTGGGCCCACAGGACCAGGCCGTACGCCGAGACCGAGAGGGCCGCGCCGAGGAGGCCGACACCCGCGAACGGGCGCAGGCGCGGGAGCAGTTCGCCGCGCCAGCGGTACGCCGCGTACAGCGGGACCGCTACGCCCTCCAGCATCATCAGCCACGCGATGTAGCCCATCGAGGAGCCGGAGGCGCGGACGCCCAGGCCGTCCACCACCGTGTACGCCGCGATGGAGACGCCCGTCGCGAGCGCCGCGCCGATCGCCGTCCAGTCCGGGCGGCGCCCCGAACCCCGTATCCCCCACAGCGCGAGCCCCGTCAGGCCCGCGCACGACACCGCGACGCCCGCCGCCTGCCAGCCGTCGGGGACCTCGCCGGCGAAGACCGCCGCGAGCACGGTGACCACCAGCGGCGCCGTGCCGCGCGCGATCGGGTACGCCTGGCCGAAGTCACCGAGCTTGAACGACTTCATGAGCAGGGCGTAGTAGCCGACGTGGATCGCCGCGGAGAGGAGCAGGTAGGGCCAGGCCCCGGCGTCCGGGATCGGTACGAAGGGGGCCATGAGCAGGCCGATCAGCGTGCCGCCGCCGGATATGAGCGTGAAGCCGACCAGCTTGTCCGTGATGTGGTGGGCGATCGCGTTCCAGCTCGCATGCGTGACGGCGGCGAGCAGGACGGCCGCCGCGACCAACGGGGTCACGCCATCACCTTGTGGGCTCGCGCAGTCACTTCGCGGGTGTGTGCGGTCACCTCGCGGGCTCGCGCGGTCACTCCACAGGGCTGCACGGCCACTCCGCGGGCTCCCGCAGTCACTTCGCCGGCTCGCGCACGGCCACCAGCGTGCCGCCCGCGTGGGCGATCAGCGTCTTGGGGGCCATGGGGAAGACCGCGTAGGGCGTGCCGGCCGCCGCCCACACGACGTCGTGGTCGAGGAGGGAGCGGTCGGCGAGGACGCGGGTCTTCGTGGCGTGGCCGAACGGCGGTACGCCGCCGATCGCGTAACCCGTGGTCTGCCGGACGACGTCGGCCTTGGCGCGGGTCACCTTCTCCGCGCCCAGCTCCTGCCGTACGAGTTCGAGGTCGACCCGCGACGCGCCGTCCATCAGGACCAGTACGGGGACGCCGTCCGCCGCGAAGATCAGCGACTTGCAGATCTCGCTGAGCTCGCAGCCGATGGCCGCGGCCGCCTCCGCCGCCGTCCGGGTCTGCTCCGGGAAGCGGCGGACCCGGGGAAGCAGTTCGCCGAGGCCCAGGTCACGCAGGGCCTCGGCGAATCGGGGGTGGGCGTCGGACGCGCCGGAAGGCGTGGGTGTTGTAGCGCTCATGCCCCGCACGCTAGCGGTCCGTGTACGGGGCATGCGACCACGTATCCGTATAGCGGACAGAGTCGCCCACTCAGCGGTTTCGGGGCTCCCGGATGCCCCCGGCCCTCAGGACCCCGCCCGCAGCATCGCCCGCACCACCGGCCCCGCCGACTCCCCTCCATGCCCGCCCTGCTGGACCACCGCCGCCGACGCGAGGTCGCCGCGGTACGCGGTGAACCAGCCGTTCGGCTTCTTCTGGCCGTCGACCTCCGCCGAGCCGGTCTTCGCGCCCATGTCGGAGCCGAGGCCCCGCATCGGCTCCGCCGCCGTGCCCGCGACCGCCGTGTAGTGCATCAGTTCCCGCAGCGCCGACGCCGTCGCGCCCGACATCTTGCGGGGCGCCGTCGCGAGCGTGCGGTCGTCGATGTCGGGGGAGACCAGGTAGGGCTGCTTGAACGTGCCGGACTTCACCGTCGCCGCGACCGACGCCATGTTAAGGGGGTTCATGCGCACCCCGCCCTGACCGATCAGGGAGGCCGCCATCTGGGCGTCGCTCTGCACCGGCACCGCGCCGTCGAAGGACGGCACGCCGATCGACCAGTTGTCGCGGCCGAGCCCGAAGACCTCCTGGGCCTGCTTGGTCAGGGAGTCGTCGTCGAGTTTCTTCGCCTGGCTGATGAAGGCCGTGTTGCAGGACCGCGCGAAGCTCGCCCGGAACGTGCCGTTCTTGATCTGGAACTTGTCGTCGTTCTGGAACTTCCAGCCGCCGTACGTCTCGTACTTGGGGCACGGGTGCTTCTTGTCGACCCCGGCGAGCTTCTTCTCCAGGAGCATCGACGACGACACGACCTTCATCGTGGAGCCGGGTGCGAGCGAGCCCTGGAAAGCCGTGTTGAAGCCCGTGGGGTTCGAGTTCGCGGCGGCCAGGATCTCGCCCGTGCTGGGCTTGACGACGACCACGGACGCCCGCTTCCGCTTGGCGGTCTCGCGCTCGGCGGCGGACTGCAGCGAGCCGCTGAACGTCGTCTTCAGCGTGCCCGGCGTGCCCGGGGAGAGCGTCAGCAGCGTCTTGTCGGGCGTCGACTTCGCGTCGTCCTTCTTGCCGGACGCCTTGCCGGACGCCTTGCCGGCCGCGCCCCCCGCGGACTTCGCCGAGGCGTCGTCCGCCCGCACCACCCGCAGCTCGACACCCGCCTTGCCGCCCGCCTCCTTGCCGTACTTCTCACGCAGCCCGTCCAGGACCGTGCCCAGCGACGGGTACTTCGCCGCGGTCAGCTCGCCGCCGTCCCGGTCCACCGCCTTGATCGGCGGATCGCCCGCCTCACCGGTGACCAGCCGGTCGCCCGGCTGCTTCAGCTCCGGGTGCAGCACCGAGGGGCGCCAGCCGACCAGCGTCTTCCCGTCGCTCTTCCTGCGGACGACGGTGAGTTCGGACTCGTAGGACAGGGGCTTGCTCTGCTTCTTGTACGAGACGGTGGTGGCCGCCTTGAAAGGTACCTCTGCACCCGACCGCTTGCCCGGCGTCAGGCGGGGCTTCGTGAGGTGGCCGTCCTTGCTGTAGGACGTCAGGGCCTTCTCCGCCGCCGCGCGGTCGTCCGTGAGCGCCGCGGCCCGCGCCGCGTCGCCCTTGGCCCACGCGGTGAGGAACGCCCGTGCGGTGGTGCGGACTTCGGCGGCCGTCGGCGGGCCGGAGGCCACCGGCTTCTCGTCGACGGTCGACCCGTCGCCACCGGAACCGGTACCGGAGCCACCGGACAGCGCGAACGCGGCGGCCCCCACACTGCACAGGACCACGGCCGCCGCCCCGCCGAGCACACCCGGGTGCAGCCTCGTGTTCCCGACCCGCACGTTCCCCATGCGCACGTTCCCGACGCCGACGCTCTTGCGCTCGGTGGCGCGCCTTCGCTTGCCCACAAACCCTCCGCAGTTCCCCAGAACCCCCGGCTCTTCACCAGAACCCCCGGCTCGTCACCGGAAGGCCACCTTAGAGGCGTACGGAGAAGCCCTCGACCACTTCTTCGCCCGGCCGGGCGACGCGCCACCCGACCGATTACCCTGCGCCCAGCACCGCCGCCACGATCGGCCCCGCCGCGTCGCCGCCGTGCCCGCCCCGCTGGCTCATCGCTGCGGCCGCGACATCGCCCCGGTAGCCGGTGAACCAGCTGTCCGACTTCTCCTGGCCGTCGACCTCGGCCGATCCGGTCTTCGCGCCGATGTCGCTGCCGAGGCTCGCCATGGCCCGCGCGCCGGTGCCGCTCACCGCCGTGCGGTGCATCATCTGACGCAGCTGCTGGACGGTGGAGGCGCGCAGCCCCTGGGCGGTGGCCAGTTCACGGTCGTCGAGGGACTTCGGCACGATCACCGGCTGCCGGAAGGTGCCCGTCATCGCCGTCGCCGTGACCGACGCCATGTTCAGCGGGCTCATCTGGACCTCGCCCTGGCCGATGGCGTTCGTCGCGCGGTCGGGGCCGGCCGACGCGGGGACGGAGCCGTCGAAGGAGGGGACGCCGACCTGCCAGTCGTCCCCGCCCAGACCGAAGTTGTTCCGCGCCTCCTCGGTGAGCGAGGAGTCCGTGATGCCGTCCTCGTCGATGAGCTTCACGAACGCCGTGTTGCAGGAGCGCGCGAAGCTCTCCGAGAACGTCGCGGACTCGTTCGGGACCATGCCCTTCAGGTTGTGGATGGTCTGGCTCTGCCAGGTCGCGGTGGCCGGGCACGGGGCGGGCCCGTCCGCCTTGGCGACGCCCTTGTCGATGAACATCGCCGCCGTCAGGATCTTCATCGTCGAGCCGGGCGCCACCTTGCCGAGGAACGCCGCGTTGAACGCGTCCTTGCGGTTGTTGGCGACCGCGAGGATCTCCCCGGTGCTCGGCTTCACCGCCACCACGGACGACTCGTCGCTCCGCAGCACCGCCTGCTCCGCCGCCTTCTGCACGCCCGCGCTGAGCGTCGTCGGCAGCTTGCCCGGCTTGCCCTTGGCGAGGGTGAGCAGCACGCGGGAGCCCGCGTTCTCGTCCGCGTGCCGCACGTACAGCTCCACGCCCGGCTCGCCGCCCGCCTTGTCGCCGTACTTGGTGCGCAGCGTGTCCAGGATCGGGCCGAGCGAGGGATAGTCCTTCGGGCGCAGGACGGTGCCCGCGCGGTCCACGGCCTGGATGGGCGGAGTGGTGGCCTCGCCCGTCACGAGCGTGTCCCCCTTCTCCAGCGAGGGGTGGACGACGGCCGCCGACCAGTCGACGAGCGGGCGTCCTGTGGTCTTGCCGCGGACCACGGTGAGCTGCGAGTCGTACGCGAAGGGCTTGCTCTTGCCCTTGTACGACACCGTCGCCGACACGGAGAACGGCACCCGGGCGCCCGACGCCCGCTCGGGCGTCAGCTTCACCTTCGTCAGGTGCGCGTCCTCGCGGTAGCCGGTCAGCGCGGCCGCGGCCGCCTCGCTGTTGTTCGTGTACGCCGCGGCCTGCCGGGCGTCGCCGTCGGCCCACGCCGCGAGGAACTTCCGCGTGGTCTCCCGGACCTCGTCGCCCGTGGGCGGCCCTGTCTTCACGGCCGCCGGGCCGGAGCCCGACGAGCCGCCGTCCCCGGCGACGTCGTTCACGAGGTTGTACGCGCCGTATCCGGCGCCCCCCACCATGACGGTGAACACCCCGCCGACCAACGCGACCTTGACCCCTTTGCGCACGGTGCGCTCCCCTCCCCAGGTTCGCCATGAACCTTAAGCGGGTGGAGTGACGCAAGGGGCTTTCGTTATCCGAAGGTGTCCATTACACCCAGGTATCCAGCCACATTCGGGAACGCCAGGAATCGATGGGAATGGCCGTGCCGGTGTAGATCGGCCAGAAGTAGATGAAATTCCAGAGGATGAGCAGAACGACGACACCCGAAGCGGCGGCGCCCACCGTCCTGCGCCGTTCACTCGACCCCGGCGGGCCCAGCAGCGCGCCGATCGTCATCGCCACCGCGAGACACAGGAACGGCACGAAGACGACCGCGTAGAAGTAGAAGATCGTCCGCTCCTGGTAGAAGAACCAGGGCAGATAGCCCGCGAGGACGCCGCAGAGGATCGCGCCCGCCCGCCAGTCTCGGCGGAACACCCACCGCCACAGGACGTACACCAGCGCGAAGGCCGCCACCCACCACAGCATCGGCGTGCCGAGCGCGAGGACCTCGCGGGCGCACTTCTCCGTGGTGTCGGCCGGACAGCCGTCCTTGCCGGGCAGCGGCGACTCGTAGAAGTACGAGACGGGCCGGCCGTCGACGATCCAGCTCCACGGGTTGGACTGGTAGGTGTGCGGAGACGAAAGACCCACATGGAACTCGTACACCGCGTGCTCGTAGTGCCACAGGCTGCGCACCCAGTCCGGCAGCCACGTCCAGCTGCCGCCCTGCCCCTGGGTGGCCGCCCAGTTGCGGTAGTAGCCGCCGCTGCCGTCCGTCGGCGACAGGATCCAGCCGAGCCACGACACGACGTACGTGCACAGGGCCACCGGCACCGTCGACACGAACGCCGGGAGCACGTCCCGCCGCAGGACCGCGCGGTAGGGCCGGGCCGCCCCGGCCACCCGGCGCGCGCCCACGTCCCAGAACACGGTCATCAGACAGAGGAAGACCATGACGTACAGGCCGTTCCACTTCGTGCCGAAGGCGAGCCCCAGACAGAGCCCGGCCGCCCACCGCCACGGCCGCCACCCCAGACGGGTCGTCTCCGCCACATACGCGTCCGGTCGTACGATCCCGTCCGCGCTGTCGGGGTCCGTCGGCAGCGCCGCCGCCAGCCTCGCCCGCGCCTTGTCCCGGTCGATCAGGAAACACCCGAACGCGGCGAGCACGAAGAACATCAGGACCTGGTCGAGCAGCGCGGTCCTGCTCATCACGTAGTGCAGGCCGTCCACCGCGAGCAGCGCGCCCGCCAGACACCCCAGGAACGTCGAGCGGAACAGCCGCCGCCCGATCCGGCAGAGCATCAGGACGGAAAGCGTGCCGAGCACCGCCGTCATGAACCGCCAGCCGAACGGGTCGAAGCCGAACAGCCATTCGCCGACCCCGATCACGTACTTGCCGACCGGCGGATGCACCACGTACGCCGCGTCGTGCGGGATCGCGATGTCGCCGCCCTGCCGCAGGACGTCGTCGTTGATCTTCTCCGGCCAGTTGACCTCGAAGCCGCGGTGGATGAGCGCCCAGGCGTCCTTCGCGTAATACGTCTCGTCGAATATCACGGCCTTCGGATTGCCGAGGTTCCAGAACCGCGTCACCCCGGCGACGAGCGTGATCAGCAGCGGACCGACCCAGCCGGACCAGCGCACCACCTGCTCGGCGGCCGCCCTCGACAGACCGAGCGTCATCCACAGGCGGGGGCTCGGCTCCGTGTACGGCGGCACGAGGCGCGCCCTGACGTCCGCTCTGGGCCGCGCCGCATGGCCGAATCGGCGCAGCCGCCGCTGCCACGGGGGCTGCTGCTCCTCGGCTGCCTGGCCCCCGCGGGTGTCCGGGGAAGACGCGGTACTGGTCACCGCGCCATCGTAGGGAACCAGACTGTGCGAGTCCCGTCCGTGGGCCCTGCGAGGATGGATCCGTGACAGGAAGCGCAGATTCCCCCGGAACCCTGGTCCTCGCGGGCACCCCCATCGGCGACGTCGCCGACGCCCCGCCGCGGCTCGCCGCCGAACTGGAGGCGGCCGACGTCGTCGCCGCCGAGGACACCCGGCGCCTCCGCAGGCTCACCCAGGCGCTCGGCGTGCAGGTCGGCGGCCGGGTCGTCTCGTACTTCGAGGGCAACGAAACGGCGCGCACGCCCGAGCTGGTCGAGGCGCTGGTGGGCGGCGCGCGCGTGCTGCTCGTGACGGACGCGGGCATGCCGTCCGTCTCCGACCCCGGCTACCGCCTCGTCGCCGCGGCCGTGGAGCGCGACGTGCGGGTGACGGCCGTGCCGGGCCCCTCCGCCGTGCTCACGGCACTCGCCCTCTCCGGGCTGCCCGTGGACCGCTTCTGCTTCGAGGGCTTCCTGCCGCGCAAGGCGGGCGAGCGCCTCTCGCGGCTGCGGGAGGTGGCCGACGACCGGCGCACGCTCGTCTACTTCGAGGCCCCGCACCGCATCGACGACACGCTCGCCGCGATGGCCGAGGCGTTCGGCGAGGAGCGCAGGGCCGCGGTCTGCCGCGAGCTGACCAAGACGTACGAAGAGGTGAAGCGCGGCTCGCTGAAGGAACTCGCCGAGTGGGCGGCGGACGGCGTACGCGGCGAGATCACCGTCGTCGTCGAGGGCGCCCCGGAGAAGAGCGCCGCCGAGCTCACCCCCGACGAGCTGGTGCGCAGGGTGCGGGTGCGCGAGGAGGCGGGCGAGCGGCGCAAGGAGGCGATCGCCGCGGTCGCCGCCGAAGCGGGCCTGCCCAAACGCGAGGTCTTCGATGCCGTCGTCGCGGCAAAGAATGCGGATCGGGGCAGCCCATCGGCAGGCAAAGGACTATCGTGAAAAGCAAAGCGCGGACCGCGCACCAGGCTGCTTTCGGGCCTCTTTCCTAAGGGGAGGCCAAATCGGCTCCAATGCTCGACAGGTCTGATGCGCTCGCTCCGGGAAAGGCGTCCACTGGTCGCAGGGACGCACAGTGCTTGTCCCTCGGGCAAGAGGAGCAGCTGGCATGAGTGAGATCGCAGACACCGGCCACCCCACCACAGCGATGAATGTCGTGCGGGAGTCCTACGCTTTCGCCTGCATGCGGTGCGGCCACGGCTGGGAACAGTCCTACGAGATCGAGCACCACGTCGACGCCGCGGGCCAGGAATTCGTGATGTACCTCGCGGACGGCGCCCGCGTACCGTCCCCGCTGACCCGGCCCACGTGCCTGAACTGCGGGGGGCACGTCGTGCGGATCATGCGGGCGGGGCAGGTGTCCTCGGTCCTCGACATGATGCGGCAGCAGGCGAGCGGGGCCACGGCAGCGCGCCCCGGCAGCGGGGTGGGGAAGCCGGCCGGACCCGTGGACCCTGTCGGGCCCGAGGACGGCGGTGACGTGCGGGAGCGGCACCACTGGCACCTCGCCGACCTGCTGCACCCCTTCCAGCACCGCAAGGGACAGTAGGGCCCGAGGCCGGCACCGCAAGGGACAATAGGGCCGTAGGGCCCGAGGTGGTTCTCCGGAGCGCTTCGTAGGATCGGAGCATGCCTTCGAAGAACGCCGACGCACCGCCGCCCCTGCCCGAACCGCTCCGGGTGGCGGTCGCCGACTCCCACACCCACCTCGACATGCAGTCGGGCACGGTGGAGGAGGCCCTGGCCAAGGCCGCGTCCGTCGGCGTCACGACAGTCGTGCAGGTCGGCTGCGACGTCCGCGGATCCCGGTGGGCGGCCGACACCGCCGCCGCGCACGACAGCGTGCACGCCGCCGTCGCCCTCCACCCCAACGAAGCGCCCCGCATCGTCCTCGGCGACCCCGACGGCTGGTCCCGGCAGGGCGCGCGCGAGCCGGGCGGCGACGCGGCCCTCGACGAGGCGCTCGCCGAGATCGACCGGCTCGCCGCACTGCCGCACGTGCTCGGCGTCGGCGAGACCGGCCTCGACCACTTCCGCACCGGCCCCGAGGGCATGGCCGCGCAGGAGCGCTCCTTCCGCGCGCACATCGAGATCGCCAAGCGGCACGGGAAGGCGCTGGTCATCCACGACCGCGAGGCCCACGAGGATGTGCTGCGCGTCCTGAAGGAGGAGGGCGCCCCCGAGCGCACCGTCTTCCACTGCTACTCCGGCGACGCCGACATGGCCCGCGTCTGCGCGGAACACGGCTACTTCATGTCCTTCGCGGGCAACGTCACCTTCAAGAACGCGCAGGGCCTTCGGGACGCGCTGGCCGTCGCCCCCCTCGACCTCGTCCTCGTCGAGACCGACGCGCCGTTCCTGACGCCCGCGCCCTACCGCGGACGGCCCAACGCGCCGTATCTGGTTCCGGTCACGCTGCGGGCGATGGCCGAGGTGCGCGGCATCGACGAGGACACCATGGCCACGGCGGTCGCCGCGAACACGGCGCGCGCCTTCGCCTACTAGGACCGTCCCGACCGTCCCTTTCCGACTGTCAACGTCGCGACGTCGAGTAGTCGCGCTGCTTTGGAGAGTGACGAGAGCTCCGCTAGGTTCTGTGCGCCCGGTACGTACCCCCTGGAGCGTCGGCGTGAGCAATTCGCAGTACGAGACGTACGAGATGTACGAGACGTATGCGCCATACGAGCCGTATGGCGAGCCGCAGAGCGGAGTGGGGGAGGACACGGCGTACGACGTGCCGTACGCCGGGTCGTACGCCGCGTCGTATGCGGAAGCCGCCACGCTGCCGCGGCAGGCGGCGGCGCCTGGTGGAGGTCGGGCGGGGGCGCGGCGGGCAGCGCGCGGCAAGAAGGGGCTCGGCAAGAGGGGGCTCAGGGCGTCCGGGGCTGCTCCCGGGCCCGGGCCCGCGTCCGAGTCAGCGCCCGGGTCGGCGCCCGGGTCGGCGTCCGAGCCCCCGTCGGAGCCCGCGGCCGCCGAGCGGCCCGAGGTGATCCGGCGACTGCTGCCGCAGGCCCTCGTCGTCGCCTTCCTCGCGGGCGGCACGTCCGCGTTCGTCGCCAACGACAAGGCCGTCCAGCTCATCGTCGACGGCAAGCCCCGCACGCTGCACACCTTCGCGGACGACGTCGGTGAACTCCTCGCCGACGAGGGCGTGGACGTCGGCACCCACGACATCGTCGCGCCCGCGGCCGGGACCGCACTCGCCAGCGGCGACGAGGTCGCCGTCCGCTACGGCAGGCCCGTCCACCTCACCCTCGACGGGCAGCGCCGCCGGGTGTGGACCACGGCGCGGACCGTGGACGGGGCGCTGCGGCAGCTCGGGGTGCGGGCGGAGGGGGCGCATCTGTCGGCCTCGCGCAGCAGCCGCATCGGCCGGGACGGGCTCGCTCTCGACGTCCGCACGGAACGCACCGTCACGATCATGGCGGACGGACGGGAGCGGACCATCCGCACGAACGCGGCGACCGTGCGGGAGGCCGTCGCCGAGTCCGGGGTGACGCTGCGGGGGCAGGACACGACGTCGGTCCATCCCGACAGCTTTCCGCGCGACGGGCAGACCGTGACCGTCATGCGGGTCACGGGGTCGAGGGAGGTGCGCGAGGAGGCGATCCCCTTCGAGGTGGAGCGGAGGGAGGACGCGTCGCTGTTCCGCGGCACGGAGGTCGTGGCGCAGGCGGGGCGGCAGGGGGTCAGACGGGTCACGTACACGGTGCGCAGCGTCAACGGCGTCAAGCAGAAGCCGCGGCGGGTCGGGTCCGAGGTGGTGCGGGAGCCGCAGAAACGGATCGTGAAGGTCGGCACGAAGCAGCGGCCCATGGCGGTGGCCGGGGCGGACGGTCTCGACTGGGGGTCGCTCGCGCGGTGCGAGTCGGGTGGGCGGCCCGGGGCGGTGGATCCCTCCGGTACGTACGGAGGGCTCTACCAGTTCGACACGCGGACCTGGCAGGGGCTCGGCGGTTCGGGCCGCCCCCAGGACGCCCCGGCGGCGGAACAGACGTACCGCGCAAAGAAGCTCTACATCCAACGCGGAGCAACCCCCTGGCCCCACTGCGGCCGCCACCTCCACGGCTGACGACTCGACGGGGGGCGCCCCTACCCCCGCGGGCCGTGGCGGGCATCCCCCACCCACCCGCCCTTACCTCCGCAGGCCGTGGCGGGCATCCCCCACCCACCCGCCCCTATCTCCGCAGGCTGTGGCGGGCATCCCCCACCCACCGGCCCCTACCCCCGCGGGCCGTCGCGGGCATCCCCCCACCGGCCCCCACCCCGGCAGGCCGTCGAGGGCAACCCCCCACCCACCCACCCGCCCCCACCTCCGGCAGGCTGTGGCGGGCATCCCCCACCCACCGGCCCCTACCCCCGCTGGACGTCGCGGGGTAAACGGGTGGGTGG
>NZ_JBVITX010000008.1:0-464110 GCF_055597165.1 Streptomyces sp. NPDC039480
CGAAGCGGAATCGGCGCAGCCGACGCGACGCAGGAGCGCCCTTTACTGCCGGCCCGGAGGCGCCACACTCCGGAAAACACCGGGCGGCCCCGGTGCGTATCGACGTCACCGGCCCACCGAAGGTGCCGAGTCGGCCGCAAATAGGACAAGAGCTGGCCTATATGCGTTCTAGCGTGGCTTCTGCCGACGGAGCGGTACCAACGGAAAGGCTGTGACCATGTCCGACGTCACGATCAAGACCACCCCTGACACGACAATCACCGGCGAGCGTGCCGACCTGCTCGACACGCTGAACCACCACCGGACCATGCTCCGCCACACCGCACGCGATCTCACCGACGAGCAGGCCGGCCTGCGCACCACCGCCAGTGAGCTGTGCATCGGCGGGATCATCAAGCACGTCACCTCGGTCGAGCGGGTCTGGGCCGCCTTCATTCGGGACGGCCTGTCGGCCCTCGGCGACTTCACCACCATGAGCGACGAGGACTTGGCCCAGCGCGCGGACGAGTTCCGCATGCTGCCCGGTGAGACGCTGGCGGGCGTCCTCGCCGCCTATGCCGAAGTCGCCGCCGAGACGGACGCGTTGGTACGAGGGCTGCCCGACCTCGACGCCTCCCACCCTCTCCCCGAGGCTCCCTGGTGGGAGCCCGGCGGGTCGTGGACGGTCCGGCGCGTCCTGCTGCACGTCATCGGTGAGACCTCGCAGCACGCGGGTCACGCGGACATCATCCGCGAATCCCTCGACGGTGCCCTCAGCATGGGCTGAGCTAGGTCGGCTGCGGCGCGTCCAGCTCCGCCCAGACCGTCTTGGACGGGCCGTACGAGGGCGGCCGCAGGTCCGTGCCCCAGCGGTCGGCCAGGGCCTCGACCAGGAGCAGGCCCCGGCCCGACTCCTCTTCGGGCGAGGGCCGCCGGGGGTGCAGCGGCGGGCTCCGGTCCGCCCGCGCGTCCGACACCTCGATACGGAGTGTGTTCGTCGCCGCAACGGTCAGCGCCAGCCGGAAGCTCCGGCCGGGCACGTGGCCGTGCAGCACGGCGTTGTTCGCCAGCTCGGCGACGATCTGCTCCGCGTTGGCGGAGGGCCGCTCCCAGCTGCGCAGTTGCTCCCTCGTCAGGAGCCGGGCCAGACGAGCGCCTCTTCGCGTCGCGGAGAGCAGGATCGTGAACTGGTGTACGGGTGCGGGGGTTTGAGCCCGAGTTGTTTTCTGGTTCACGTCACTCAGCGTGGCGGCCCGAGCGCGGTGCGGGTAGCGGTCCGCGCTGTGCGTACCGATTTTGTCCCACGCTTGTCCTGCCTTGTCCCGGCTGTCCCGGGTGACGTGCGGGTACGTGTGCGCGTTGGGCTTGGACGGGACGGTGGAGGTGGCGCGATGGATCGCAATGGCGGTACGGATGAGCCGGGTTGGGACGTCGACCCCGAAGACGAGATCAGCGCGGTCGTGGAAATGGTCGGCCACCAGCTGAAGACCTGGCGAGAAGCGGCGGGGATGCGTGTCGCCGACTTCGCGGTGGCGATCGGCTACGGAGAGGACCTCGTCCGCAAGGTCGAACGCGGGGCGCGCATCCCCCGCCCCGAGTACCTGGACCGAGTGGACGAGGTGGTGGACGCGCGGGGAGTCGTCTCCGCGATGAAGAAGGAGATGCGGGAAGCCCGGTACCCGAAGAAGGTCCGGGACCTGGCGAAGTTGGAGGCTCAGGCGGTCGAGCTGTGCTCCTACGGGAACCACAATCTGCATGGGCTGTTGCAGACGAGGGACTACGCGCAGGAGCTGTTCGAGATGCGGCGGCCCGCATACTCGCAGGATCAGATCGAGCGAGACGTGACCGCCCGTATGGCGCGACAAGCGATCTTCGAGAGGTCACCTGCCCCCGCGCTCAGCTTCGTGCAGGAAGAGGTAACGCTGAGGCGCCCAATCGGAGGCACAATGGTTCTGCGCCGCCAACTCGAACACCTTTTGGAAGTGGGACAGTTGCGTAACGTCGAGATCCAGGTGATGCCGACGCGCTGCACGGATCACGCCGGAATGGGCGGCCTCATCCAGATGTTGAAGTTCGCGGACGGCAAGGCGGTAGGACGCTCCGATGGTGCCTTCGGCGGGCGCCCAGTCTCCGATCCGAAGCAGCTCCGAATCCTCGAACTGCGCTATGGCATCATCCGGGCCCAGGCGCTGACGCCAGGAGCGTCACTGGTCTTCATCGAAGAAATGCTGGGAGAGACATGATCCGCAAGGCCTCTGCCGGGGACGCTGTCGAGCTGAGCTGGTCCAAGAGCAGCTACAGCAGCGGCAGTGAAAGTGACAGCTGTCTCGAAGTCGCCTTGGAGTGGCAGAAGAGCAGTTACAGCGACAGCAACGAGTCCGGCGACTGCGTCGAAATAGCCACCACCCCCGACACCATCCACATCCGCGACTCCAAAACCCCCCAAGCCCCCCACCTCACCCTGACCCCCTCCACCTGGTCCCACTTCATCACGTACGCCTCACGGAACTCAGAGGCGTAAGACCAAGGGACGAGCAAACCCCCACCCCCGGACAGGGGTAAAACTGCCCCACGCCTCTTACTGTGGCGTGCATGAGTGAGGACACCGAGGACGCCCACGGCGTACTGAGCAAGCCCTACCGCGCCCTGAGCATCGGCATCGTCTCCGTCGTACTGCTGATCGCCTTCGAGGCGACGGCCGTCGGGACGGCGATGCCCGTGGCGGCCCGCGAGCTGGACGGCGTGTCGTTGTACGCCTTCGCCTTCTCGGGGTACTTCACGACGAGCCTCTTCGGCATGGTGCTCAGCGGCCAGTGGGCCGACCGGCGCGGCCCACTGGGACCGCTCGCCACCGGTATCGCGCTGTTCGCGGCGGGCCTGCTCCTGAGCGGGACCGCAGGGGCGATGTGGCTGTTCATTCTGGGGCGGGCCGTGCAGGGGCTGGGCGGCGGCCTGGTCATCGTCGGGCTGTACGTCATCGTCAGCCGGGCGTACCCGGAGCACCTGCGGCCGTCGATCATGGCGGCGTTCGCGGCGAGTTGGGTCGTGCCGTCCGTGGTGGGCCCGCTGATCTCCGGCACGGTCACGGAGCACCTCGGGTGGCGGTGGGTCTTCGTCGGCATCCCGGTCCTCGTACTCGCGCCGCTCGCCCTCGCACTGCCCGCGATACGACGGACGGCGGCCGGGCCGGTCGACCCGGACGCACCGGTCGCCGCGTTCGACCGGCGCCGGATCCGGCTCGCGCTCGGGATCTCGCTGGGCGCGGGGCTCCTGCAGTACGCGGGGCAGGATCTGAGCTGGCTGTCGTTGCTGCCCGCCGTGGTCGGCGGGGCGGTCCTCGTGCCGGCGGTGCTGGGGCTGCTGCCCAAGGGGACGTACCGGGCCGCGCGCGGGCTGCCCTCTGTCGTGCTGCTGCGCGGTGTCGCGGCCGGGTCGTTCGTGGCCGCCGAGTCCTTCGTACCGTTGATGCTCGTCACGCAGCGCGGGCTGAGCCCCACCATGGCCGGGCTTTCGCTGGCGGTGGGCGGGGCGACCTGGGCGCTCGGGTCGTACGTCCAGTCGCGGCCCGCCATGGAGCCGTACCGGGGGCGGCTCGTGGCCGCGGGGATGGTGCTGGTCGCGGTGGCCATCCTCGCCGTGCCGACCGTGCTGATCGAGTCCGTGCCCGTGTGGATCGTGGGGGTGGCGTGGGGCTTCGGGTGCTTCGGGATGGGCATGGTGATCGCTTCGACCAGCGTGCTGCTGCTGCGGCTCTCCGCGCCCGCGGACGCCGGGTCGAACTCGGCCGCGCTCCAGATCTCCGACGGACTGTCGAACGTGATCCTGCTCGCCGCGGGCGGCGCCGCCTTCGCCGCGCTGGGCGGCGGCACGGTGGGTGCGGGGCACGGGGCGGGGGAGGCCACGGGCTCGCACCCGGCGGCGTTCGTCGCCGTCTTCCTGCCGATGGCGGTGGTCGCCCTGTTCGGGGCCTGGGTGGGGACGAGGCTCCAGGCGGCGCGGGTGCCGGACGCGGCGGCGGTCCCGGCGGCGGACGAGACGGGGGTCGTGGTGACCGACGTGGTGACGGATGTACGGATGGACGTGCTGTCGGACGCGGCGTCGGACGCAGGGGACGTACGGGACGTACGGACGGACGCGCGGGCGGACGGGTAAGGGGACGCGGCGTACGGCTCACGGAGGGACATCCGCACCGGCACACGCCGGCCCCGCACCTCCGTGTGAGACCCGTCGCACCGACCTCCCGCACCGCCTCGCCCACAGCGGAACGCCCCCGCATCACCGGTAAGGTGGCCCGGTTGTCATACGTGCCGCCGACCTTGCGAACCCGGAGACCGTGACTACCACCAGCGCCGCCGCCAACTCCTCCCACCACCTCTCTCCCGCCTTCCCCGGCCGCGCCCCCTGGGGCACCGCCAACAAGCTGCGCGCCTGGCAGCAGGGCGCGATGGAGAAGTACATCCAGGAGCAGCCGCGAGACTTCCTGGCCGTCGCCACCCCCGGCGCCGGAAAGACGACGTTCGCGCTCACGCTCGCGTCCTGGCTGCTGCACCACCATGTCGTGCAGCAGGTCACCGTGGTCGCGCCCACCGAGCACCTGAAGAAGCAGTGGGCGGAGGCCGCCGCCCGTATCGGGATCAAGCTGGACCCCGAGTACAGCGCGGGACCGCTCAGCAAGGAGTACCACGGCGTCGCCGTGACGTACGCGGGCGTCGGCGTGCGGCCGATGCTGCACCGCAACCGCTCCGAGCAGCGCAAGACCCTCGTGATCCTCGATGAGATCCACCACGCCGGTGACTCGAAGTCGTGGGGTGAGGCGTGCCTTGAAGCCTTCGAGCCCGCGACGCGGCGGCTCGCGCTCACCGGTACGCCGTTCCGGTCCGACACGAACCCCATCCCCTTTGTCACGTACGAGGAGGGGAACGACGGCATCCGGCGCTCCGCCGCCGACTACACCTACGGCTACGGCAGCGCACTCGGCGACGGCGTCGTGCGGCCCGTCATCTTCCTCTCGTACTCCGGCAACATGCGCTGGCGCACGAAGGCGGGCGACGAGATCGCCGCGCGGCTCGGCGAGCCCATGACCAAGGACGCCGTGTCGCAGGCGTGGCGGACCGCCCTGGACGCGCGCGGCGAGTGGATGCCGAACGTCCTGAAGGCCGCCGACAAGCGGCTCACCGAGGTCAGGAAGGCCATCCCCGACGCGGGCGGGCTCGTCATCGCCTCCGATCAGGACTCCGCGCGCGCCTACGCCAAGCTCATCCGCGAGATCACCGGCACCAAGGCCACCGTCGTCCTCTCCGACGACACCGGCGCCTCCCAGCGCATCGACGACTTCAGCGCAAGCACCGACCGGTGGATGGTCGCCGTCCGCATGGTGTCCGAAGGCGTCGACGTGCCGCGCCTCGCGGTGGGTGTGTATGCGACCACGATCTCCACGCCGCTCTTCTTCGCGCAGGCCGTCGGCCGTTTCGTACGGTCCAGGAGGCGCGGCGAGACCGCGTCCGTCTTCCTGCCGACCGTCCCCGACCTCCTCACCTTCGCCAACGAGATGGAGGTCGAGCGCGACCACGCCCTCGACAAGCCGAAGAAGGAGGGGGAGGAGGACCCCTACGCCGAGTCCGAGAAGGAGATGGACGAGGCGAACAAGCAGGAGGACGAGGACACCGGGGAGCAGGAGCAGTTCTCCTTCGAGGCGCTGGAGTCCGAGGCCGTCTTCGACCGGGTCCTCTTCGACGGTGCCGAGTTCGGCATGCAGGCGCACCCGGGGAGCGAGGAGGAGCAGGACTACCTGGGCATTCCCGGGCTCCTCGAACCCGACCAGGTGCAGATGCTGCTCCAGAAGCGGCAGGCCCGGCAGATCGCCCACAGCAGGAAGAAGCCGGACGAGGAGGCGGACCTCCTGGAGCTGCCCGCCGAGCGGCGGCCGGTGGTCTCGCACAAGGAGCTGCTCGGGCTGCGCAAGCAGCTCAACACGATGGTCGGCGCGTACGTCCATCAGAGCGGGAAGCCGCACGGGGTGATCCACACCGAGCTGCGGCGCACGTGCGGCGGGCCGCCGAGCGCGGAGGCCACGGCCGGGCAGCTGCGGCAGCGGATCGAGAAGGTCCAGGAGTGGGCCACCCGCATGAAGTGACGTTCGAGTAAGGAGCGGGGCGTTCCGAGTGCGGAGGGCTTGTGTGGATCTCGCGCGTACGTCTTTTTGGCGGCGCCCCGCGTAACGGGGCAGATGGGGGCGCTAGGGGCGTCCCGGTGCCCGGATTCTGGACGAAGTCTTCCGCTGAGCGGGACGGCCTCGCTACTGTCCCCGCAACGTACACGCCCCGTGGCAGCGCCGCCGCGGAGCGCAGCCGGTGTTCCGACCGGCGGCCTCTGACGCGCGTCGCCCACGGGACCGGCGGCGCAACCGCCGCGTAAGGGGGCCGCCGACCCTCACCTAAGGAGTGGGCGTCGTGACCGCGGAGACTTCCCAGACGCTCGACAGAGGACTGCGCGTCCTCAAGCTGCTGGCCGACACCGACCATGGCCTCACGGTCACCGAGCTGTCCAACAAGCTCGGGGTGAACCGGACCGTGGTGTACCGCCTGCTCGCCACCCTCGAACAGCACGCGCTGGTACGACGGGACCTGGGCGGTCGGGCTCGCGTCGGCCTCGGCGTGCTCCGCCTCGGCCGGCAGGTGCATCCGCTGGTGCGGGAGGCCGCGCTGCCCGCGCTGCGCTCCCTCGCTGAGGACATAGGGGCGACGGCCCACCTCACCCTCGTCGACGGCTCGGAGGCCCTCGCCGTCGCGGTGGTCGAGCCGACGTGGACGGACTACCACGTCGCGTACCGCACCGGGTTCCGGCACCCGCTGGACCGGGGCGCCGCGGGCCGCGCGATCCTCGCGGCGCGGCAGGGGCTGGTGACGGATCCCGGTTACGCGCTCACGCACGGGGAGCTGGAGGCCGGGGCGAGCGGGGCGGCGGCGCCGCTGGTGGGGGTGACCGGCCTGGAGGGCAGCGTCGGCGTCGTCATGCTGGCGGACTCGGTGCCGGAGCGGGTGGGGCCGCGGGTGGTGGACGCGGCGCGGGAGGTGTCCGATGCGTTGCGCTGAGGCCGCGCGGGCGGGCGGAGTCACGGGGCTCGGTCTGTCGCCGGCTGCGCCGAGCTCGTCCTCAAGCGCCGGGCGGGCTTGATATTCCGCCCTCGCACCCGTCCTCGGACGCCGGGCGGGATGCATGTTCTCCACTCACGTTAGATTGATCCCGTGTTCTCGTTCTCTCGTCTCACGCGCCCCCAGGCCCTCGCCGTCTGCGCCCTGCCCGTCGTGGCTCTGCTCGCCGTCGCGGGGCTCGCGCCGTTGCCGTTCGCCGTGGCTCAGCCGGGCGGGACGGCGGACGTCCTCGGGAAGCACGAGGGAAAGCCCGTCCTGACGGTGTCCGGCGTGCCCACGCGGGAGACCAAGGGCGAACTCCGGATGACCACGATCGTCGCCACCGGGCCCCAGATGGACATCTACCTCGACGACGTCGTCGACGGGTTCTTCCGGAGCGACCGGGCCGTGATGCCGAAGGACTCCGTCTACCCCGTCGGGGACGACGTGAAGGAAGTCGAGAAGCACAATCTCGGGGACATGAAGAAGTCGCAGGACGCCGCCACCGACGCGGCGCTGCGGTATCTGAAGGCGAACGGCGTCGACGGCACCGACAAGGTGAAGGTCAAGGCCGACCTCGGCAAGATCGGCGGGCCGAGCGCCGGACTGTTCCTCACGCTCGGCATCATCGACAAGGTGGACGGCGACGGCAGCGGCGGCGACCTCACGGGCGGCCGCACGATCGCGGGCACCGGCACGATCACGGCCGACGGCAAGGTCGGGCCGGTCGGCGGTGTCGCCCTGAAGACGCAGGCCGCGCGGCGCGACGGCGCGACCGTCTTCCTCGTACCGAAGGACGAGTGCTCGGACGCTCAGGCGGAGCTGCCCAAGGGGCTTCGGCTGGTCCCCATCACGACGCTGACGGGAACGGTCGACGCGTTGCGCGCCCTGGAGAAGGGCGGGAAGGTTCCGAGCTGCTGACCAGGCGCAGGCCCAATTCGACCAGGGTCCAGCCCAGTTGAGTGCGGAAGTGGGGTCCGCGGTGGCGTACGGGTGCAGCGCGGTGTAACTCGCGCGCACGCTCGTGGTGCAGTTTCAGGTAGATGTCCGGGTGCATGACCAGCCCCTCTCAGGTGCCTTCGGCCTTCGGCCGGCTCGGGAAGACATTGGCGTGCACGCGCACCTTCGCGACGTCCTGGGCGCCTTCCGGTACCGATGCGCGGTAGCTCTCGACGAGGTCCTGGATCTTGTGGGCCAGCTCGGATGCGAGCGCCGGAGTCAGGTCCAGGGTGTAGTCGCTGATGTCCGCGGCCTCGTCCCATTCCTGTGACCACTCGTGCCGCGTGGCGATCCAGGTGTTCACCTCCTGCGCGTGCTGTGTCGCGTACTCGTGCAGGAGGGTGCTGAGGGCGCCGCGAACTTCCGGGTCCTGGTCGCGAATGAGTTCCT
Source organism: Streptomyces sp. NPDC039480 (assembly GCF_055597165.1). Lineage (NCBI taxonomy): Bacteria > Bacillati > Actinomycetota > Actinomycetes > Kitasatosporales > Streptomycetaceae > Streptomyces > Streptomyces sp. NPDC039480. The sequence goes on from NZ_JBVITX010000008.1 coordinate 8,499, forward strand.
CATCGGTGTACGTGCCCTGGTGCGCCGACCGCCACCACCGCTCCCTGCCCTTGCCTCGCTCCGGGTCGTCCTCGACGAAGCCGTACTCCGCGAGCTGCCGCAGGTGGTAGCTGGTCGCGCCGCTCGACTCGCCGAGGCGGGCGGCGAGTTGGGACGCGGTCGCCGGGCCGTCGAGCCGCAGGGAGCTGAGGAGCCGCATGCGTAGCGGGTGCGCGAGGCCGCGCAGCGTGCGGGCGTCGAGGTGGTGGACCTTGCGGCCCGCCTGTTCTCTCGCCTGTTCTCTCGCCTGTTCTTCCGTCATGTCCGTCAGCGTAAGCACGCAAAGACTCCGTTGCAATGCTTTCTTTGCAACGGAGTCTTTGTAACTATGGCCGAACCTACTCCTTGACGAAGCCCTCCTCGATCAGCCAGTCCTTCGCCACCTCGTGCGGGTCCTGACCCTCCACGTCCACCTTGGAGTTGAGCTCCCGCGCCACCGTGTTGTTCAGCTTCTTCGTGATGGGGGCCAGGACCTCCGCGATCTCCGGGTGCTCCTTCAGCGACTTGCTGTTGATCTCGGGGGCCGCGTTGTAGTTGGGGAAGAAGTGCTTGTCGTCCTCCATCGTCGTCAGGCTCATCGCCTTGATGCGGCCGTCCGTCGTGAAGACCTCGCCGTAGGTGCACGTTCCTTTGGAGGCCTGGGTGTAGATGATCCCGGTGTCCATCTTGGTGATGCTGGAGGAGGGGACATGCATCCCGTACTTCTTCTGCATGCCGGGCAGTCCGTCCTCCCGCGCCGCGAACTCGCTCTCCACGCACAGCGATACGGCCTCGGGATTCGACTTCGACAGCTTCGCCACGTCCGAGAGGGTCTTCGTCTTGTACTTGGACGCGTTCCGTTCGTTCATCGCGAGGGCGTAGGTGTTGTTGAGCGTGGCGGGCGGCAGCCAGGTGACGCCGTTCTTCAGGTCCGCGTCGTGCACCGCCTGCCACTGCTTCTGCGGGTCGGTGATCGGGTCGGTGTTGCCCTGGTACGTGATCCAGGCCGTGCCCGTGTACTCGTACATGGCGTCCGCGTCGCCGCCCTTGACCGCCTCGCGTGCGCCGATGGAACCCTGGATGCCCGTGCGGTCCAGCACGTCCGCTCCGGCCGCCTGGAACGCGATGCCCATGATCGCGCCGAGGATCAGCTGCTCGGTGAACTCCTTGGAGGTGACCGTGAGATCGGCGCCCTTCAGGGGCAGGCCCCTGCCGACGGTGCCGGGCTTCACGTCGTCCACCATCGGGCTGCCGCTCGTCAGGCCGCAGGCGGTGAGCAGCGAACCGGCCAGGACGGCGGCGACGGCCGTGCGGGCTGTGATCCTCATGCGTCCGCCTCCAGGCCGCGCGGGCGCAGCAGCAGTTCCGCCAGCGACGCCAGCCAGTCCACCAGGAGCGCCAGCGCGATGGTCAGGATCGAGCCGAGCATGAGGACCGGCATCCGCTGGTTGGTCATGCCCGTCGTGATCAGGTCGCCGAGGCCGCCGCCACCGCCGAACGTGGCGAGGGTCGCCGTCCCGACGTTGAGGACGAGCGCCGTGCGGACGCCCGCGAGGATCAGCGGGACAGCGAGGGGGAGTTCGACCTTGGACAGGACGCCCAGCGGTGACATGCCGATACCGCGAGCCGCCTCCAGGAGCGTCGGGTCGTTCGCCTTCAGGCCCGCGATGGTGTTGGAGAGGACCGGCAGGACGGCGTAGATGATGATGCCGATCAGTGCGGCCTTCTCGCCGATGCCGAGCCAGATCACCAGGAGCGCGAGGAGGCCGATCGCCGGGGTCGCCTGGCCGGTGTTGGCCAGGGCCATCGCCACCGGGGCGCCTTTGCGCAGCCTCTTGCGGGTGAGCAGGATGCCGAGCGGGATGGCGATGATGAGGACGAAGAACGTCGAGATCGCCGTGAGCTCGATGTGCTGGCGCAGCCTGAGCCAGACGTTGCCGTCGGCCAGCGCGTTCCGGGAGATCGAGTCGAGGTCGGCCTGCTGGAACCACCACCAGGTCGCGAGCAGGACCACCACGAGCACGGCGGGCAGGAACGTCAGCTTCTGCCAGGTGACCCTGCGCGGCCGGTGCGCGGGGAGCGCGGCCGGCGGGGCCTCCAGTTCGGCCTCGCCCTCGTCGCGGAAGGCGAGGCCCTTGACCTCGTGCTCGCCCTCGGGGCGGGACGGTTCCCTGGGGGAGGGCTTGTGGTCGGGGATCCGGGGCGTGCCCCCGGTGGGGTCTGTCACGCCTTCGCCTCCCCGCCGTAGCCCTCCTGCTCGAAGTGGGTCAGCCGGGCGCGCCGCTCCTCCAGCTGGTGCTGGTGCTCGACGGCTTCGAGGCGGTCGGCCTCCAGCATCTCGTGGACGGAGTTCATCAGCGTCTCCATGTCGACGACGCCCGTGTACTCGCCGCGCCGCCCGGTCACCGCGACCCGGCCCGCGTTGTCCGTGAGGACGGCTTCGAGCGCGTCGCGCAGGGTGGCGTCGCGGGTCACCGTGTCGTGGACGAGGGTGCCCGCGCGGGCCAGGGAACCCTTGGCGCGCATCAGGTCGCCGCGCCGCAGCCACTTGTAGGGGCGGCGGCGCTTGTCGAGCAGGAGCAGTTCGTTGGTGTTGCTGCCGCGCAGCTTGTCGAAGATGTCCTGGAGCGGGTCGTCGACGGTGACCGTGGGGATGTCGGCGATCTCCACGTCCCGTACGCGGGTCAGGTTGAGACGCTTCAGCGCCGCGCCCGCGCCCACGAAGCCCGACACGAAGTCGTCGGCGGGGTTGGTCAGGATCGCTTCCGGGGTGTCGAACTGCGCGATGTGCGAGCGCTCCCGGAGGACGGCGATGCGGTCGCCGAGCTTGATGGCCTCGTCGAAGTCGTGCGTGACGAAGACGATCGTCTTGTGCAGCTCGTGCTGGAGCCGGATCAGCTCGTCCTGGAGGTGGTCGCGGGTGATCGGGTCGACGGCGCCGAACGGCTCGTCCATCAGGAGCACGGGCGGGTCCGCGGCCAACGCCCGTGCCACGCCGACGCGTTGCTGCTGGCCGCCGGAGAGCTGGCGCGGGTAGCGGTGGTGGAACTCCGCCGGGTCGAGCCCCACCAGGTCGAGCATCTCCTCGACCCGGGACGCGATCCTCGCCTTGCCCCAGCCGACCATCTTCGGCACGAGCGCGATGTTCTGCGCGACGGTCATGTGCGGAAAGAGGCCGGAGGACTGGATGGCGTACCCGACCTTGCGGCGCAGCTTCACCGGGTCGATGTCGGTGACGTCCTCACCGTTGATGCGGATGCGGCCGCCGGTCGGCTCGATCAGGCGGTTGATCATCTTCAGGGTGGTCGACTTGCCGCAGCCGGAAGGACCCACGAGGATGACCGTCTCGCCCGCCTTGATCTCCATGCTGACGCTGTCCACGGCGGGTTCGCCGCTGCCCGGATAGCGCTTGGTGAGGTTCTCCAGCTCGATCGTGGCCCCGGAGGTGGCGGAGGCCCCGGAGGTTGCGGACGCCCCGGATGGGGTGGTGGTCTCAGGCACGGATCCCCCTCGAAATGGTCAGCCTGCCGATCAGGACGTACGCGGCGTCGAAGAGCAGCGCGAGGACGATGATCCCGAGCGTGCCCGCGAGCACTTGGTTGAGCGCGTTCTTGCTGCCGAGCGAGCCGATGCCGCGGAAGATCTCGTTGCCGAGCCCGGGCCCCGACGCGTACGCGGCGATGGCCGCGATGCCCATCAGCATCTGCGTGGAGACGCGGATGCCGGTGAGGATGGGCGGCCAGGCGATCGGCAGCTCCACCCTGAAGAGCCGGGCGGCACGGGACATCCCGATGCCCTTGGCGGCGTCGACAAGGGAGGGGTCGACACCGCGCAGCCCGACGATGGCGTTGCGCACGATCGGCAGGAGCCCGTACAGGGTCAGCGCGACGACGGTCGGCGCGACCCCGAGCCCCACCACCGGGATCAGCAGGCCGATCATGGCGAGGGAGGGCACGGTGAGGATGGTGGACGTGACGGTCGTGGCGAGATTGCCCGCCCACTCGCTGCGGTACGTGAGGACGCCGATCAGTACGCCGATGACGGTGGCGACGACCATGCACTGGAAGACGGCGCTCGCGTGCTGATACGCGTCCGTCAGCAGTTGCTGGTGGCGGTTGCCGAGGTAGTCCCAGAAGTTCACTGAAGTGCTCACCTCGTCTTTCCGAAGGAACTCAGGGGTCTTCGGACGCCTGCTCCACCAGCGGGATGATCCGCAGCGGAACGGGGTTTTCCATGACGATCGCCGTGGAAGCCCGGACGATGCCATCAAAGCCCACGACCCGGTCGATCACACGTTGGAGATCGGCGTTCGACCGGGCCACGAGGCGGCAGAGCATATCGCCGTGACCGGTGATGGTGTGCAGCTCCAGCACCTCGGCGACGGTCGCCAGATGTGCCCGTACGTCCGCGCCCTGGCCCTGTTTGATCTCCAGCGTCGCGAAGGCCGTCACGGGATAGCCGAGCGCCGCCGGATCGACCTCGGGGCCGAAACCCCGGATGACTCCATTGGACTGAAGCCGGTCCATCCGCGCCTGCACCGTGCCGCGCGCGACCCCGAGCCTGCGGGACGCCTCAAGAACCCCGATACGCGGCTCCCGCGCCAGCAGCACGATGAGTCTGCCGTCCAGATGATCGATCGCCATGACGCCTCCACGGTGGTCATGATGTACAGATAGCCTGCCCATCCTGGCCACCCACTGGGCAGATTGACCACTGAAAACGCGAACTATTGCGCACCTTGCGGTTCGGCGGGAGTCTCACAGCATGACTGAGACCACCACTCACACCCCTGACACCGCGCGCGAGGCCGACCCCTTCCCGGTGAAGGGAATGGACGCGGTCGTCTTCGCCGTGGGCAACGCCAAGCAGGCCGCGCACTACTACTCCACGGCGTTCGGCATGAAGCTGGTCGCCTACTCCGGACCGGAGAACGGCAGCCGCGAGACCGCGAGTTACGTCCTGACCAACGGCGGTGCGCGCTTCGTCTTCACCTCCGTCATCAAGCCCTCCACGGACTGGGGTCACTTCCTCTCCTCCCACGTGGCCGAGCACGGCGACGGCGTCATCGACCTCGCCATCCAAGTGCCGGACGCGCGTGCCGCGTACGCCTACGCCGTCGAGCACGGCGCGCGCGGCATCACCGAGCCGTACGAGGAGAAGGACGAGAACGGCACGGTCGTGCTCGCCGCCATCGCCACCTACGGCAAGACGCGCCACACCCTGGTCGAGCGCACCGACTACGACGGCCCGTACCTGCCCGGTTTCGTGCCCGCGAACCCGATCGTCGAGCCGCCCGCCAAGCGCACCTTCCAGGCGATCGACCACTGCGTCGGCAACGTCGAGCTCGGCAAGATGAACGAGTGGGTCGGCTTCTACAACAAGGTCATGGGCTTCACGAACATGAAGGAGTTCGTGGGCGACGACATCGCGACCGAGTACAGCGCGCTGATGTCGAAGGTGGTGGCCGACGGCACGCTGAAGGTCAAGTTCCCGATCAACGAGCCCGCCATCGCCAAGAAGAAGTCGCAGATCGACGAGTACCTGGAGTTCTACGGCGGCGCCGGCGTCCAGCACATCGCCCTCGCCACGAACGACATCGTCGAGACCGTGCGCACCATGCGCGCGCAGGGCGTCCAGTTCCTCGACACCCCCGACTCGTACTACGACACCCTCGGCGAGTGGGCCGGTGAGACCCGCGTGCCCGTCGAGACCCTGCGCGAGCTGAAGATCCTCGTCGACCGCGACGAGGACGGCTACCTGCTCCAGATCTTCACCAAGCCGGTCCAGGACCGCCCGACCGTCTTCTTCGAGATGATCGAGCGGCACGGCTCGATGGGCTTCGGCAAGGGCAACTTCAAGGCGCTCTTCGAGGCGATCGAGCGGGAGCAGGAGAAGCGGGGCAACCTTTAGGCACCGTTGATCGCGGGCTGTGCCCTGCTCGTCCTCAAACGCCGGACAGGCTGGATTCCCCCAGCCTGTCCGGCGTTGACGTTCAGGCCGACGTGCGTCGCCGCGCGAACTCCAGCGAACGCCTGAACACCCGGTCGACCTCCGCGTCGGCCACACCGTGCCAGGCGTGGTCCGCGCCCGGGACCGTCCACAGTTCCGCCTCGGCACCGGCCCGCCGGAGCGCGGCCGCCAGGGACGCGCTGTGCGAGTGGTCCACCATGGTGTCCGCGTCGCCGTGGACCAGGAGGAACGGCGGGGACCCCGGGGCGACCCGGGCCACGGGGCTGGCCGCCCGGGCCCGCTCCGGGGCGGCCGCCGGGGCCGCGCCCAGCAGGCGCGCCTCCGGGGTGGCGGGGTCCTCCGGGGTGAAGTGGCCCCGCGCGGTGGTCAGGTCGCTCGGGCCGTACCAGATCACCGCGCCCGCGACGCAGGGCTCGGCCAGTGCGAGGAGCGAGGCGAGGTGGCCGCCCGCCGACTCGCCCCACATCACGGTCCGTCCGGCGTCGACGCCCAGTTCCGCGCCGCGCAGGGTGAGCCAGCGCAGCGCGTCCCGCAGATCGTCCAGCGGACCGGGGAAGCCGGCCTCACCGCTGAGCCGGTAGTCCACGCAGGCCACGGCGAGACCGGCGGCGGCGATCCGCGCGAACGGCCCCGGCGACCAGTGCCGGGTGCGCATCCCCATGTCGTCGCGGCGCCCCTGGAGCCAGGCACCGCCGTGCACGAAGAGGACCAGTGGCGCCGGAGCGGAGTCGGGGGCGGTGCCCGGGAGCCACAGGTCGAGTTCCAGGGGGCGGCTGCCCGGGTGCTGGCGGTAGGGGACGCCGCGCAGTTCGCGTACGCCGGGCGGGCGGACCGCCGCGGGTGGCAGGGGAGCGACGTCCGGGTGGGGCGCGGCGATCAGCTCGCGGAGCGCGGGCCCCGTCACCGGGTCCGCCACTGGTGACCGGGCAGGAAGTTCACGTCGTACTGCTCGGGGACGGTCCCGAACTTGTGGGGCTCGGGGATCAGCGGCCGGTGCGGCAGGCCGTGCTCCTCCGCGGGCGCGCCGAGGTTCTCGAAGAAGCGCTCGAACGTGCCGCCGGGGCCCGCGGCGACGCCGACGACCTGGCTGTGGTGGCGCTCCATGCGGTAGGCGTGCGTGCAGTTCTTCGGTACGAAGCCGAAGTCGCCGGGGGTGAGCAGCTTCTCCTGCTGGATGCCCTCGGTGTCCTCGACGAAGAGGCGGACGGCGCCCTGGGTGACGTAGAAGACCTCGTGGGTGTCGGCGTGCACATGGGCCGGTATGAGGTCGCCCTTGGGGCCCTCGACGGTGAAGAAGTTGAAGGTGTTCTCGGTCTGCTCGCCGCCCGCGTAGACGGTGACGAGGTCCCCGAAGAGGTGGGCGCGGTCGCCGTCGCCCTTCTCGATGAAGTAGGGCTTGCCGGGCTCCGGGGGGATGTGGGAGGTGCGGCGGTAGCGGGTGGCGTACTCGATGGTCATGGGGGCGCGCTCCTCGCGGCTCGGGCACTGGGGGCATCGCGGGACACCGGACGGCCCAGCAATGTCAGGTACCCTGACATTAATGACCGAGAAACCCGTTCGACGCAACCTGCCCCAGCTCCTCGGCGAAGCCCGCCGCTGGTTCGAGGAGGGCCTCCTCGCCACCATGGAGACGACGGGCACCCCGCCCGTGTCCCTGACGCAGGTGCAGCTCTTCGCCGTCCTCGACGACGAGGGCACCACCGTCTCCGAACTGGCCCGCCGCATGGGCGTCACCCGCCAGACCGCCCACCAGGCCGTGCACGGCCTCGTCGGCGCCGGGCTCCTGGAACAGGTCCCCGACCCCGCCTCCGCCCGGCAGCGGCTCATCCGCCGCACCCCCCGGGGCGAGCGCGCCCACCACGAGGCGACCACCGTCCTCACCCGCCTGGAGGAACTGCTCGCCGCCCGCATCGGCCCGGCCCCGGCCGACGCGCTGCGGGCCGCGCTCGAAGCGCCGTGGGGTCCCGTGCCGGGACCGGACTCAGTCGCGGGGTGACGGCTGGGCTTGCGGCTGCTTGCGCGGCGTCGTCTGCCGTGGCCGGGGCAGCGGCGGAGCCACCTCCCCGCTCGGCGCGTACACCTGCTCGGGGCCGCCCTCCGGCGGCTCGCCCAGCGCCCGCAGGGCCTTCTTCGCCGCGGGCACGCCGAGCGGCGAGAAGTACGGGTTGACGCGCAGCGCCTCCCGCAGATGGCGGCGCGCGGCGCCGTACCAGCCGAGCTCCCGCTCGATCTGACCGCGGTGGAAGGCGAACAGGGCGCTGCGCGGCCCCTTGTCCATCGCCTTCGTGACCAGCTTCAGGCCCGCCTCGCCGTCCCCGGACCTGTGCAGCGCCCAGCCCAGCGCGTCCGCCGTCTCCGGACTGCCGTGCCGCTTGTACTCCGCGGTGAGCCGCTTCACCGCCGCGTCCGCGTCACCGTGGTCCGCCTCGAAGAGGCCGAGGATCCGCTGGTTGTTGACGCCGCCCGCACCTCCCTGCCGCACGCGGGTCCGCAGCACGTCGTACTGCGCGCGCGCCGCGGGACCCAGCTTCAACGACTCGTACAACTCGCCCAGCTCCAGGGCGTACTCGGGCAGCGGATGCCGGGTGAGCGCCGACCGGTAGGCCTGCAGCGCCTCCGAGGTGCGGCCCAGCGCGGCGAGGGCGCGGCCCCGGCCCGCCAGCGACGGATGGTGGTCGGCCTCCGTGGCGAGCGCCACGTCGTAATAGCGCAGCGCCTCCGTCGGCTCGCCCCGCTCCCACGCGAGCTCCCCGACCCGGTGCAGCGCCGCCGCCTTCTCCGCCGGGGCCTCCGCGAGCGCCGCCGCGTCGGTCAGCGCCGCGTTCGCGTCCTCGCGCCAGCCGCGGTTGCGGTAGACCTGCCCGGTCCGCGTCAGGACCGCGGCGCCCGAACCCAGCTTCTGCAGGGACTCCAGGGCCTTGCCGGCCGCCTTCGTGTCCCCGAGGCCGCTGTACGCGTCGATCAGCACGGGATACGCCGTCCACCGCTTCGGCGCCTGCCGCACCGCGAGCTCGCCCCACTTGCGGGCCGCCCGGAAGTCGTGCCGGGCGTTGGCGAGCGCGGCGAGACCCGTCAGGGCCTCCGGATTCCCCTCGGGCCGCGTCCTGAGCGACGTGCGCAGCGCGGTCTCGGCCTTCGGATAGTTCGCGAAGTCCGCGGTCCGCACGCCCTTCGCCACATACGCCGAGCCGAGGACCGCCCAGGACTGCTCGTCGCCGGGATGCGCCCGCAGATGCGCCTCGCGCTCCCCGATCAGCGCCGTCAGATCCGGCAGCGCGGCGGGCATCCCCGCCCCCACGGCCACCATCGCCCGCCCCGCGGGGCCGAGCGCGGGCGGCGCCGGGTCCCCGCCGTCCCGCGGCAGCAGCACGTACGCACTGCCGATCACCACGCTCCCCGCCACGGAGCCGATCAGCACACGCTTCACCGAAGGCCTCATGACGCTCACTGTGCGCCACTGCCGTCCATACGAAGAGCACATCCCGGCGTGCGGAACGGCGTCGCACACGGGTTCACACCGATGGCCCCGGGTGCGAGGCTGTGATCATGAGCCGCACCCTCATCGACCTCCTTCAGGAGGGCCTGCCGGCCGAGGCGGTCCTCACCGACCCGGACGTGACCTCCGCGTACTCCCACGACATGGCGAGCTTCTGCGACGCGGGCGCCCCGGCCGTCGTGGTCCTGCCGCGCACCGTCGAGCAGGTCCAGCACGTGATGCGCACCGCCACCGAGCTGCGCGTCCCCGTCGTCGCGCAGGGCGCCCGCACCGGCCTGTCCGGCGCCGCCAACGCCAGCGAGGGCTGCATCGTCCTGTCCCTCGTCAAGATGGACCGCATCCTGGAGATCAGCCCCGTCGACCGGATCGCCGTCGTCGAGCCCGGCGTCGTCAACGCCACGCTGTCGCGCGCGGTCGGCGAGCACGGCCTGTACTACCCGCCGGACCCCTCCAGCTGGGAGATGTGCACCATCGGCGGGAACATCGGCACCGCCTCCGGCGGCCTGTGCTGCGTGAAGTACGGCGTCACCGCGGAGTACGTCCTCGGGCTCGACGTCGTCCTCGCCGACGGGCGCCTCATGAGCACCGGGCGCCGCACCGCCAAGGGCGTCGCCGGATACGACCTGACGCGGCTCTTCGTCGGCTCCGAGGGCAGCCTCGGCATCGTCGTCCGCGCTGTCCTCGCCCTGCGGCCCGAGCCGCCGCGCCAGCTCGTCCTCGCGGCGGAGTTCCCGACGGCCGGGGCCGCCTGCGACGCCATCTGCGCGATCATGGCGGGCGGCCACGTCCCCTCGCTCCTCGAACTGATGGACCGTACGACGGTGAAGGCCGTCAACGCGCTCGCCCACATGGGCCTGCCCGAGACCACCGAAGCGCTGCTCCTCGCCGCCTTCGACACCCCCGACCCCGCGGCCGACCTCGCCGCGGTCGGCGCGCTCTGCGAGGCCGCGGGCGCCACGCAGGTCGTCCCGGCCGAGGACGCCGCCGAGTCGGAACTCCTGCTCCAGGCGCGGCGGTTGTCGCTCACCGCGCTCGAAGCCGTCAAGGGCACCACGATGATCGACGACGTGTGCGTGCCCCGCTCCCGGCTCGCGGAGATGCTCGACGGCGTCGAGCGCATCGGCGAGAAGTACGGTCTGACCATCGGGGTCTGCGCGCACGCGGGCGACGGCAACACCCACCCCACCGTCTGCTTCGACGCGGCGGACCCCGACGAGAGCAGGCGCGCCCGCGAGTCCTTCGACGAGATCATGGCCCTCGGTCTGGAGCTCGGCGGCACGATCACCGGCGAGCACGGGGTCGGCATCCTGAAGAAGGAGTGGCTGGCGCGCGAGATCGGCCCGGTGGGAGTGGAGATGCAGCGGGCCGTCAAGGCGGCCTTCGACCCGCACTCACTCCTCAACCCGGGCAAGCTCTTCTGACGGTGTGTCCGCTCCGTGGTCGCCCCCGTGGCGGCGGAGCTCACTCACCGTCCTTGGACTCGTCCGACGGCCACGGGTCGCGCAGCCACAGCTCGTCCACGCGGCCTCGGCCCGAGGCGGGTGCGAGCAGCTCGGCGAGGCCGTCGTCGATGCCGAGCTGCTCGCCCTCGGAGCCCGGCGGGACCACGCGCAGCGTCCGCTCCAGCCAGGCGGACACGGCGGCGGCCGGCGCCTCCAGGAGCGCGTCGCCGTCCGGCGAGCTGAGAGCCATCAGGACGACGCTGCGGCCCTCCACCTTCGTCGGCCATACGCGTACGTCGCCGTGGCCGCACGGCCTGAACACCCCCTCCACCAGGAGCTCGCGGGCGAACGTCCAGTGCACCGGGTGCTCGGAGCCGATGTGGAAGGCGATGTGGACGGCGTAGGGGTCGGCGGTGCGGTAGGTGAGACGGGCCGGGACGGGGATGGCCCGTTCCGGCGAGAGGACCAGTTTGAGCTCCAGCTCGCGTTCCACCACGGAGTGCATGTCGATGCCCTTCTTCTCTGCGGGGGTCCTGGGAGCGGACCCGTACGAGTGGAGAGGGCGGGATCGCCGGAGCATTACGCGGCTTCGGGAAATTTCTTCGTACGACTTCGGGGCGGGGTGCGGGGGACGCGGGGGAAGTGTGGGGAGCGTGCCCGGAAAGTGGTTCGGAAGGGCGGGAGCTGCCCGGTGGGACACGGAGGTCTGATAGATGTGGTGCCCCCAGAAGACCCCCGAGCAGATACGGGACGACGGACATGAGCGCCCCAACTCCGGCCCCAGGCGACGAACGGCCCCGCGAAGGCTACTACCCCGATCCGTCCATTCCCGGATATGTCCGGTACTGGAACGGTACCGCCTGGGTCCCCGGCACGAGCCGCCCCGCCCCGTCCGACGGAGAACCCCTCCCGCCCCCGCCGGGCGTACCGGCCCCCTCCCGCGCGGAGGAAACGGGCCCCGTCTTCTTCGACGAACACCACCCCCGGACGGGCCAGTTCGAAACGGGCCCCCCTGACACGGGCCCGATCGCGACGGCTCCGCTCACGGAGGGCACGCCCGGGACGGCGCCGTCCGGCACGGGTCCGTCTGCGCCGGGCTCACCCGGGGCGGGCTCGCCCGCGGTGGGTCGATCCCAGGCAGCGCAGGGCCAGGCGGCGCAGGGCGCGCCGGGTCCCGCTGTGCCGGGGCAGTTCCCGCCCGCGCACTCCGTGCCGGGCCAGGGAGCGCAGGGCCAGGCCGCGTCCGGTCAGGCCGCCGCGCAAGGGCCGTCCGTGGCCGGGCAGGCCGGCCAGGGGCAGGCCGCGCAGGGCCAAGGCGCGTCCGGGCAGGGCTGGCAGGGGCAGTCCGCGCCCGGTCAGGCCGCGCAGGGGCAGCCCGCGTCCGGCCAATCCGTGCCGGGACAGTCCGCGTCGGGCCAAGCCGGGTCCGGCCAAGCCGGGGCCGGGCAGGGGCAGCACGGGGGGCGGCCCGGGGCTGGGGCCGGCTGGGGGGCCGATGCGGGGCGGCAGGGCGGGCTCGGGGGTGAGCAGGAGCGACGGGTTTCCTGGGGTGAGGCCCAGGAGCGGAGCGATCCGCGGGTGACCGAGGACGCGGCGCCCCGCGCCGAAGCCGCCGCCGAGAGCCCCTCGCACGACGACAGCAACCCCGGCACGGTCACCATCCGCGCCATAAAGCCGGGCGCCGCCAAGCCGACCGCAGGCGAGGGCACAGTGACGTTCCGGCGGCCCACCCCGTCGGCCGGCACCGACGGCACCATGTCGATCCGCGCGATCCGGCCGAAGTCCGCGCAGCCCTCCGTACCGCAGCAGGGTGGCGTACCTCCGCAGGCGGCCACGCCTCAGCAGGCCCCGGCCCAGGCCCCGCAGGCGCAGGCCCCGCAGGCCCAGACGCCGTCGCCGGCGCAGTCCTCCGTGCCGCAGCAAGGTGGAGCCCCCGCGCCCGTCACCTCCGGGCCCGGCGGTGGCTCGCAGTCGTGGGCTCAGCAGGTGCACCAGCTCGCGCAGGGCCCGGCCGAACCGGCCCCCGCCCAGCAGGGCGAGGGTCAGCCCGTCGTGCCGTGGAAGCCCGTCGCCGCGGACCCGTTCCTCGCCGTCGCGCAGGCCCAGGCCGCCGCCCGCCCCGCCGGACTCGGCAGGCGCCTCACCGCACGGCTCCTCGACACCGTCGTCCTCGCCGTCGTCACCGGCGCCGCCGCGCTGCCCCTCGGCACCAAGGCCGCCGACCACATCGACAGCAAGATCGACGCGGCGAAGCTCTCCGGTGAGAAGACCACGGTCTGGCTCCTCGACGGCACCACCGCGGGATACCTCGGCATGATCCTCGCCGTCCTGCTGCTCTTCGGCGTCGTGTACGAGGCGCTGCCCACCGCCAGGTGGGGCCGCACCCTGGGCAAGAAGGTGTGCGGCATCGAGGTGCGGGACATCGAGGAGCACGAGGCGCCGACGTTCGGAGCGGCGCTGAAGCGCTGGCTGGTGTACAGCGTGCCGGGCGTACTGGTGATCGGCGTCGTCGGCGTGGTCTGGTGCCTCTTCGACCGGCCGTGGCGTCAGTGCTGGCACGACAAGGCGGCGAACACCTTCGTCGCGGGGTGAGCAGCGCCGAGGTCGCGTAACCCGGTCGGCCGCTCGCCGGATGCGGAGTCCGGACCGGCGCGGTCGACTCGGGCCATGAGCACCGAACCGCCGCAATACCCGTCACCGGACGACGACCCGTTCAAGAAGCGGCCGCCGCAGCAGCCCCCGCAGGGCGGCGGCGGGTCCCCGTACGACACCCCGCCCCCGGGAGCGGGCGGTGGCTCTCCGTACGGCGCCCCGCCCCCGCCGTACGACGGCGACCCGTACGGCGGCGGACCCGGTGGCTACGGCGGGCAGGACCCCCTCGCCGGGATGCCTCCGCTCGCCGACAGCGGCAAGCGTGTGCTCGCCCGCATCATCGACATGGTTCTGGTGGGCATCGTCGTCGGCCTGCTGTCGTGGCTGTTCGGCACGGCGGCGTACGACATCGACCCGGACGAGGTGAACACGGGCAAGTCGTTCGGCCAGTCGCTGCTGGCCGCCGTGCTCTACATCGCGTACGACACCTTCATGATCTCCAGGACCGGGCAGACGCTCGGCAAGAAGTGGCTGGGGATGCGGGTCGCCAACCTCAACGACGGTGCCACGCCCACCCTGCAGACCGCGCTGGCCCGCGCGGCCGTCCTCTGGCTGCCGTTCGCGTTCTGCTGCGCCTGCGTCTGGACGGTGATCTGCGGCGGCTGGAGCTTCTTCGACAAGCCCTACAAGCAGGGCCTGCACGACAAGGCCGCCAAGACGGTGGTGGTCAGCGCCTAGGCACCGCGGCGTGCCGCGCCGGTACGCGCGCGTCGGCGGGGGCGGCCGCCGGCACGGTGCGCGTGAGGGGCGCCGCGGGTTTCTCGGGGCGCCTCGGCAGCGGAACCGTCATGGCGACCAGTAAGCCGAGGCCGAGCGCGGCCAGGGCTATCACCGCGATACCGACTCCCGAGGCGGTCCGGGAGAGCAGCAGCATCGCGAGGGTCGAGAAGACGACGGTCACCGAACCGTAGGTGATCTGTGCGGTGGTCGGACGTGGCATGGGACGAGGCATGACGTGATCCGTCCTCGGCAGTGATCCCCCCACGGTTTGTGACCGCGGGGGCGGATGCGGATGTGTGAACGAACGTTTACGAATCAAAGGGGCCTCGACGGCGGCGACTTGGGATGTGCCGCCTCGCGCGGTGGCGCACCGTCGATTGACTCTATGACGCTCCATGCCCGACGGGAACGGGCAGTAAGCGTGACCTAACCCACGGTGCCGCAGCACAGGGGGCGCACGGGTTCATGGCGTCCAGTAAGTGGACGGCGCGGCGCGCCTGTTGACCTTACGCGTGGGGCAGTGCCCCATGTCCGGATACCGGACCCCGGCGTCTGCATAGTGCACTTGGCCTGTCCAAGTCAAGGACTGTCTTTTCTCTCGTACTTCCGGTCGAATGTCGTCACTTGTGACGCGTACATCGCGCGCGGACCTCCTCCGACCGGGAATTTCGGTCCGCCATTTTCGCGCGGGCGCGGGGGAGGACAACATCAAGTGACAGCCAGAACACGGACGTTCAGAGCCACCGCGGTGGCCGTGGCGATGGCCGCGGCCGCCGCGACGTTCTCGGCGGCGACGGCAGCGACGGCCTCGGCGGAGGACGGTGCCTCGGGTGGGGCGCCGGCCATCGACCGGCAGGACCCGGCGCACCCGAAGGCGCACGTCGACCACGACCTGGACGGACCGTTCAGCAAGCAGCAGGCGCAGCAGCGCAAGGCCGCCCTGCAGCAGGTCGTCGAGGGCGACGCCAAGGTCCAGAAGCGGGGCGCCTCCAAGGTCGTCAAGCTCGACGACAAGAAGTACGTCGAGCTGGGCCGGGAGAAGACCGACAAGATCTTCACGATCCTGGTGGAGTTCGGGGACAAGGTCGACGACACGACCATGTACGACCCGGACGGCCCCGAAGGTCCGGAGCAGCCCGTCAAGAAGTACGGCGGCAAGCCCGGCCCGCTGCACAACAAGATAGCCAAGCCGGACCGTGCGAAGGACAACAGCACGGCCTGGCAGAAGGACTACAACCGCAAGCACTTCCAGGACCTCTACTTCGGTGAGGGCAAGGACAGCAAGGGCAAGACCAAGCACTCGCTGAAGACCTACTACGAGAAGACCTCCTCCGGCCGCTACTCGGTCGACGGCGCGGTCTCCGACTGGGTCAAGGTCGACTACAACGAGGCGCGGTACGGCTCGAACTACTGCGGCGACACCAACTGCGCCAACGTCTGGGACGCGGTCAAGGACGGCGTGACCGCCTGGACCAAGGCGCAGAAGGCCCAGGGCCGCACGGACGCGCAGATCAAGGCGGACCTGGCCAAGTACGACCTCTGGGACCGCTACGACTTCGACAACGACGGCGACTTCAACGAGTCCGACGGCTACATCGACCACTTCCAGATCGTCCACGCGGGCGAGGACGAGTCGGCCGGCGGCGGCGCCGAGGGCGAGAACGCCCTGTGGGCGCACCGCTGGTACGCGTACGGCAACGACGCGGGCCGCACGGGCCCCGGCAACAACAAGGCCGGCGGCACCCAGATCGGCGACTCGGGCATCTGGGTCGGCGACTACACGATGCAGCCGGAGAACGGCGGCCTCGGCGTCTTCGCCCACGAGTACGGCCACGACCTCGGTCTGCCGGACCTGTACGACACCACGGGCAAGGGCGAGAACTCGGTCGGCTTCTGGTCGCTGATGTCGGCCGGCTCCTGGCTCGGCACCGGCAAGGACGCCATCGGCGACATGCCGGGCGACATGACCGCCTGGGACAAGTTCCAGCTGGGCTGGCTCGACTACGCCAAGGCGAAGGCCGCCACGACGTCCGAGCACAAGCTGGGCGTCGCGGAGTACAACACCCGCCACCGCCAGGCGCTCCTCGTCGACCTGCCGAAGAAGGCCGTCAAGACCACCGTCGTGAAGCCCGCCGAGGGCGCCAAGCAGTGGTGGAGCGACCAGGGCGACGACCTCAAGAACACCCTCACGCGCTCCGTCGACCTGACCGGCAAGTCCAAGGCCGAGCTCTCGCTGAGCGGCTGGTGGGACATCGAGGCCAACTACGACTACCTCTACACCGAGGTCTCGACGGACGGCGGCGCCAACTACACGCCGGTGGACGGCACCGCGGACGGCAAGCCGATCACCCGTGACGCCGGCGACAAGCCCGCGTTGACCGGTGTCTCCGGCGCGTACAAGAAGCTGGTCTTCCCGCTCGACGCCTACGCCGGCAAGAAGATCGACATCCGCTTCCGCTACGCCACGGACGGCGGCGCGGGCGGCAAGGGCTTCACGGCCGACGCTCTCGCCGTCACCGCGGACGGCGCCAAGCTGTTCGAGGACGGCGCCGAGGGCGACGACAACGGCTGGACGGCGAAGGGCTTCTCGCGCATCGGTGAGTCCTTCACCAAGAAGTACGACCAGTACTACCTCGCCGAGAACCGCCAGTACGTGTCGTACGACAAGACCCTGAAGGTCGGCCCGTACAACTTCGGCTTCTCGCAGTCCCGTCCCGACTGGGTCGAGCACTACCCGTACCAGACCGGCCTGATGGTCTGGCAGTGGGACACCTCCCAGAAGGACAACAACACCAGCCAGCACCCCGGCCAGGGTCTGATCCTGCCGGTCGACGCGCACGCCAAGCCGCTGAAGTGGAAGGACGGCTCGCTCCTGCGCAACAAGATCCAGCCGTTCGACGCGCCCTTCAGCAAGTACGCGACGGACAAGTTCACGCTCCACAACGCGGACGTCGCGCTGAAGATCAAGTCCCAGAAGGGCGTCCCGGTCTTCGACGACCGCAAGGGCACCTACTGGTACGCCTCGAACCCCACGGGCAGCGTGAAGGTCACTGACACCAACACGCAGATCAAGATCATCAAGCAGCCCAAGGACGGCTCGACGATCACGGTCCAGGTGGGTCGCTCGACGAAGTAATCTGCATTTCCGCAGGTCAAGCCATGATCGGCCGTCGCCCCCTAGCGGGCGGCGGCCGATCGTGTTTAGGTGCGTCCTGTGACTGTCTTATTGACGCGACGTTTCACGGGGGTGTGACCGAGCATGTCCGCAGGTGGTTTCTGCAAGCTGCCCAACGGCAGCGTGGTGGTGGCGCTGACGCTGCCGAGCCCGGCGCCGGGCGGCGGCACGGTCAGGATGATCGTGCACGCCGTGAACCGCGCCAGGGCCCTGACCCGGCTGCGGAACCTCGGCCTGCGGGCGGTCTACCTCCGGGGCAACGCCGAGCCGCCCACCCCGGACGAGATCACGGCGGTCCTGCACCATCCGGACGGCCTGATATGGCGCACGGCGCCCGACATGGTGAACGAGCTGTGGCATCCGGTCCGGGCGCTCTTCGGGCGGCGCGCCGCCGCCTAGGGCCCGCCACGGGCGAGGCGGAGGCGCGCGCTCACGCGCTCACGCGCTCACCTGGGAGTGATGGCGATGCCCTCGGGCTGGTTCCCGGTGGGCAGGGTCGCCCGTACCTTCCCCGTCGCCGGGCTGACCACCGAGACGGTGTCCGAGCCCTCGTTGGTGACCCAGACCCGGTTGCCGCCCGGGCTGACCGCGAGCCCCTGCGGCGTCCGGCCGACGGGCACCTGCTGGACGACCCGCCCGGTCGAGGTGTCGATGACCAGGAGACTGTCGGCCGCGGAGTCGGCGGCGTACAGACGCAGCCCGTCGGGGCTGAGACCCAGGCCCAGCGGGCCCTTGCCGACCGCCCAGGTGGCGGTCACCTTGCGGGTGCCGGTGTCGATGACCGAGACGGATCCCGACCCCGTGTTGGCGACGTACACCCGGTCCCCCTTGCCGGTGCTGGTGATGCCGCTGGGGAAGTCACCCACCGGGATGCGGCCCACCGCGCGGTCCTCCTTGGACAGCACGGTGACGTCGTTGGTGCCGCTGTTGCTGACGTAGGAGACCCCGCCGGGCAGCGTGGTGACGCTGTGCGGGAGCTCCCCCACGGGAATGGTCGCGACGACTTTGCGGGATGAGGTGTCGATGACCGACACGGTGTCGCTGCCCCAGTTCGCGGTGATGACCCGCCGCCCGTCCCGGCTCGGCGTGGCCGCGAACGGATACGAACCGACCGGCACGGTCGCCACTACCTTGTGATGCGTGGTCTCGATGAAGGAGACCGTGTCGGACTGGCCGTTCGCCACGTACACGGTGGAGCCGTCCGGGGCCGCGCCCACACCGGTCGGCCCGTTGCCCACCTCCGTGCTGGTGACGCGCCGCTCGAGCCGTACGTCGTACGAGGGTGCGGTCCCGGAACCGCTGCTCGCCACGTAGGCGACGATCCGCATCGGGAAGTCGCCGCCGGGCCCGCCCTTCGGTCCCGCCGCCGGGGACACGGGCGGCCCGGGAGCCGCGGCGGCCGACGTGCACGCCACGGCCGTGAGCACGGCACCGAGCGTCAGCCGGGCACGGAAACGGAAACGGCCGGTTACGGAAGGGCGCTGCATGATTCCCACCTCTTGGAGCTGGCGTTCGGAAGGACCTCTACGGACACATCCGTTCAAACGCACGGCGGGTGATCAGCGCACGGCAGGAGTGTGAATTCGCTCTTTCGCCTGCGCCAGGTGGGCCAATTCGGCTATGACCCCATTCCGCGACATGAGGGGGCCGAGGGTGTGACGGGCCGAGGGTGTGACGGGGCTACAGCACCGGCTTGCCGGTGAGCTCCACGCCTGCCGCCCGCAGCTCCTGCAGGGCCCGCTCCGTCGTCGCCTCGGCCACCCCGGCCGTGAGGTCGAGCAGCACGTGCGTACGGAAGCCCGCGCGCACCGCGTCGAGCGCCGTGGCCCGCACGCAGTGGTCCGTGGCGATGCCCACCACGTCGACCTCGGTGATGTCCCGCTCCCGCAGCCAGTCCGCCAGCGACACCCCGTTCTCGTCGGCGCCCTCGAAACCGCTGTACGCCGCGGAGTAGGCCCCCTTGTCGAACACGGCGTCGATCCCGCCGGAGGCGACCGCGGGCGCGAAGTTCGGGTGGAAGCCGATGCCCTCCGTGCCGGCCACGCAGTGCGGCGGCCAGGAGTCCACGAAGTCCGGGCGGTCGGAGAAGTGGGCGCCGGGATCTATGTGGTGGTCGCGGGTGGCCACCACATGGCGGTAGCACGCCGGGGCCTGGCCGATCAGCTCGGTGATGCCGGCGGCCACGTCCGCGCCGCCGGCGACCGCGAGGCTGCCGCCTTCGCAGAAGTCGTTCTGCACGTCTACGACGATCAGTGCGCGGCGCATGGCGGGTGTCCTTCTGCTGGGGGACTACGAGCGTAGAGACTTCGGGTGCGTTGTGGGAGGGGGCGGCCGAAGCGCCCGGGGCGGGATCACACGGTCCGGCCGGGCGGGATCACAGAGACCCGGCCCGGCGCGGGTCACACGTACTCGGTCGGGATGACCGCTTCGCCCCGGGACAGCTGCGTCGCCGACAGGGGGAGCCCGGCGCGCGCGGCGGCGTGGCGGTCGCGGACGGCGTCCAGCGGCTCGCGGGCCACGACCGTGCCGCCCTTGACCAGCTCGACCAGGAGCTGCCGGTCGGCGAGCGCGGGCGGCACCGGGCCGGTGCCGACGACCTCGGCCTCGGCGACGCCGTGCTCGTCGGTCCTGCGCGCGGCCCACTTGCGGCCGCCGACCGAGGACTTGGCGCCGAGCGACTTCTTCGCCACGGGCTCCAGGGGGGCCTTCGGGTCCGCCGAGTGCGCGCGGGCCACCAGCTTGTAGACCATCGAGGCGGTGGGGTGCCCGGAGCCGGTGACGAGCTGCGTGCCCACGCCGTACGCGTCGACGGGCGCCGCGGCGAGCGAGGCGATGGCGTACTCGTCGAGGTCGGAGGTCACGACGATCTTCGTGTCCGTCGCGCCGAGCTCGTCCAGTTGCTGGCGCACCCGGTGCGCGACGAGCAGCAGGTCGCCGGAGTCGATGCGGACGGCGCCGAGCTCGGGCCCGGCGACCTCGACGGCCATCCGGACGGCCTCGGTCACGTCGTAGGTGTCCACGAGCAGCGTCGTGCCGCGGCCGAGCGAGTCGACCTGGGCGCGGAACGCGTCGCGTTCGTTGTCGTGCAGCAGGGTGAAGGCGTGGGCGCTGGTGCCGACGGTCGGGATGCCGTAGCGGAATCCGGCGGCCAGGTCCGAGGTGGTCGTGAAGCCGCCGACGTACGCGGCGCGGGCGGCGGCCACGGCGGCCAGTTCATGGGTGCGGCGGGCGCCCATCTCGATCAGCGGGCGCTCGCCCGCGGCCGAGGACATGCGGGAGGCGGCGGCCGCGATGGCCGAGTCGTGGTTGAGGATGGAGAGGATCACGGTCTCCAGGAGCACGCACTCGGCGAAGGAGCCCTCGACCCGCAGGATCGGCGAGCCGGGGAAGTAGACCTCGCCCTCGGGGTAGCCCCAGATGTCGCCCTGGAAGCGGTAGCCGGAGAGCCATGCGAGGGTCGCCTCGTCGACGATGGCGCGTTCGCGCAGGAAGCCGATGACGTCGGCGTCGAAGCGGAAGTTCTCCACGGCGTCCAGGACGCGGCCGGTGCCGGCCACCACGCCGTAGCGCCGCCCCTCGGGCAGTCTGCGGGTGAAGACCTCGAAGACCGAACGCCGGTCGCCGGTACCGGCCCGCAGCGCGGCCTGCAGCATCGTCAGCTCGTACTGGTCCGTGAAGAGCGCCGTCGACGGAACATCCACCGGCAGCCCAAGGTCCGCTGTGTTCATACGACGGATGCTACCCCCAATCTCGTCACTCTGACGATTTCAAAGCCCGGGCGGGAGGCCATTTGTGCGAGGGGCCCTCCGGGGTGGCAGCATGGGACGAGTGAGTACGGCTCCCGCAGAAATCACGCGCCCGGAATCGGACGAAGAGGCGCTCGTCGTCCCCGAACCGGACGTCCCCTGGATCACGCTCGTGCACAACGACCCGGTCAACCTGATGAGCTACGTGACGTACGTGTTCCAGACGTACTTCGGGTACTCGAAGGAGAAGGCCACGAAGCTGATGATGGACGTGCACCAGAAGGGCCGTGCGGTCGTCTCCAGCGGCACCCGCGAGGAGATGGAGCGCGACGTTCAGGCCATGCACGGGTACGGGCTGTGGGCCACCCTTCAGCAGGACCGCAAGTAGCGGACCGGAAGTAGCGACGCATCTGATGCCAGGACAATTCGAAGCGATTCCAGGGGGCGGCGCCGCCGTCGCGCTCGACGAGGTCGAGATCTCGATCATCCGCTCCCTCGCCGTGCAGCTCCTGGAGCTGATCGGGCCGGGGCCGGGCGGGGAGGCCTCCGACGACCCGCTCGCGGAGCTCTTCGCCGAGGGGCCGAGCGAGCCGCCGTCCGACCCGGTGATGAGGCGCCTGCTGCCCGACGCGTACGGCGGCCCGGGCAGCGAGGACGCGGCGGGCGACGCGGACGAACTCCGGGCGTATTCATCGGAATTCCGCCGTTTCACGGAGAACGACCTGCGGGCCAAGAAGCGCGACGACGCCCTGGCCGTGATCCGCTCGCTCGACTCGATGACGGCGTCGGGCGAGGGCGGAGCTGTCCTGAAACTGTCGGTCGAGGAGTCCCGGCACTGGCTCGGAGCCCTCAACGACCTCCGCCTCGCGATCGGCACGCGCCTGGAGGTCAGCGACGAGGAGGACGCCGATCTGCTCTACCGGCTGCCCGACTCCGACCCCCGCAAGCCGATGGTGATGGCCTATCTCTGGCTCGGCGGACTGCAGGAGACGCTGGTCGGGACGTTGCTGGACTGATTCCGGGCAGAAATCCGTGCAGACGGCAGCGAAATTTGTTGTAGTGGACAGGTTCTGTTCACGCGGCGGGTCGTTCGCTCAGCGGAGCCTCAAATCCGGATAACGATCCCGTCACTTCATTGTCCGCTTTTGCTGCGGCAAGTGAACTTTGTCCGCTTCTTCTTGTGGCGTGTGCCACAGGTGGCTCATTCCCTCACTGTTGCCACCGTGATAAATCTTCACGACCACTCGGCTACGCCACCCATGTCGCCGAGGGCGCTCGAGCCGGCAGACCGCCGGTAGCACTCCATTCGTATCCGGGGGGATCAGGACCTGATCCGCAGCCACAACGCAGATGTGCGGGCGCGGATCAGCATGGAGAAAGGCGTCACCATGACCTCAGTGCAGGTCGAAGAGCACCACGACGAGCACGGCGGCAACGGTGTCGCGCAGGACGGCTCGTCCGGCGAGGGCTACCAGCGCGGGCTCGGAGCCCGGCAGATCCAGATGATCGCGATCGGCGGTGCCATCGGCACCGGCCTGTTCCTCGGCGCGGGCAAGGCCATTCACAAGGCCGGCCCCAGCCTCATCCTGGCGTACGCCATCGCGGGCCTCGTCATCTTCTTCATCATGCGGGCGCTCGGCGAGCTCCTCATGTACCGGCCCGTGTCCGGCTCCTTCTCGGAGTACGCCCGTGAGTTCATGGGCCCGTTCTTCGGATTCGTGACCGGCTGGACGTACTGGCTCTTCTGGGTCGTCACCGGCATCACGGAAGTGACCGCGGCCGCCCAGTACATGCAGTACTGGACACACAACTCCGTCCCGCAATGGGCGTACGCGCTGATCTTCACGGTCATCCTGTACGGCGCGAACCTCATCTCCGTGAAGCTCTTCGGCGAGCTGGAGTTCTGGTTCTCGATGGTCAAGGTCACCGCCATCATCGGCATGATCCTGATCTGCATCGGCATCCTCACCATCGGCTTCTCCGACGCCGGTGACACCGCGACCGTGGCCCACCTGTGGAACCAGGGCGGCTTCTTCCCGAACGGCATCGGCTCCACGCTGATGACGCTCCAGATCGTGATGTTCGCCTTCCTCGCCGTCGAGCTCGTCGGCGTCACCGCGGGCGAGTCCAAGGACCCGAAGACCGTCCTGCCCAAGGCCATCAACACCGTGCCGTGGCGCATCGCCGTCTTCTACGTCGGCGCGCTCATCATGATCCTGTCGGTCGTGCCGTGGACGCACTTCCAGCCCGGCGTCTCGCCGTTCGTCGCGGCCTTCGAGAAGATGGGCCTCGGCGTCGGCGCCGCGATCGTGAACTTCGTGGTGCTCACCGCCGCGCTCTCCTCCTGCAACTCCGGCATGTACTCCACCGGCCGCATGCTGCGCGACCTGGCGATGAACGGCCAGGGCCCGAAGTTCTTCACCAAGCTCACGAAGAACGGCCTGCCGCTGATCGGCACCACGGCCTCCGCCGCGTTCATGCTGGTCGGCGTCTGGATCAACTACCAGTGGCCGGGCGAGGCGTTCAACTACGTCGTCTCCTTCGCGACCATCTCCGGCATGTGGGCCTGGATCATGATCCTGGCCTGCCAGATCCGCTACCGCCGCAAGGCCGACCGCGGCGAGCTGCCGCAGTCCACCTTCCGGGCCCCGGGCGCCCCGTACACCAGCTGGTTCGCCCTCCTCTTCATCGGCATGGTCATCGTGATGATGGGCGTCGACAAGGACGCGCGGATCTCGCTGTACGCCGCTCCGGTCTGGGCCGCGATCCTCGGCGTCTCCTACCTGGTGCTCAAGAGCCGCAACCCGCAGGCCGCGGCGTTCAACAAGCGGAAGATCGGCCTCTCCGAGGACGCCTCCGCGGGTGCCTCCGACGGCGACCGCCTCTCCAAGGACTGACCGCCTCTCCAAGGCCGACCGCCAGGACTGACCGGCTCCCCAAGGCCGCTGTCCAGCATTCGGGCCCTCGCGTACCACACTCCGGTACGCGAGGGCCCCTCTGCTTATCCTGGCGCCATGCTGACCATCACCCAGGCCCTCCACGACCAGATCGTCGCGCACGCGCGCCAGGACCACCCCGACGAGGCGTGCGGCATGGTCGCGGGCCCGGCGGGCACCGGCCGCCCCGAGCGGTTCATCCCGATGCTCAACGCCGCGCGCTCGCCCACGTTCTACGAGTTCGACTCGGGCGACCTGCTCAAGCTCTACCGCGATCTCGACGACCGCGACGAGGAGCCGGTGATCATCTACCACTCGCACACGGCGACCGAGGCCTACCCCTCGCGCACCGACATCACGTACGCCAACGAGCCCGGCGCCCACTACGTCCTGGTCTCCACGGCGGACACCGACGACGCCGGCCCCTTCCAGTTCCGCTCGTACCGGATCGTCGACGGCGAGGTCACCGAGGAAGAGGTAAAGGTCGTACAGGCATACTGAGCTTTACTCATGAGGGCGGCAGGACCCAGGAAGCCGGTGCGAATCCGGCACGGTCCCGCCACTGTGACCCCGCCCCACCGGCACACGCCGGCCGGAGCGGGGGAGTCAGGAACTGACCTGCCGCCTTCCTCCACACGACGCAGGGGACGCGGAAATCCCCTGGAGGAGGCAGTTCAGCCATGTCCCGACCGATACGTGCCCTGGCCGCCGCGGCCCTGCTCGTCCCGCTCGCCGCGTGCTCCTCGTCCGGCTCCGGCGGTGACAGCAAGCCCGCGGCCAAGGCCGCCGGATTCCCGTACACCGTCACCAACTGCGGTGTGAAGACGACGTACGACGCACCACCGAAGCGCGCCGTCACCATGAACCAGCACACCACCGAAGTGATGCTGGAACTCGGCCTGAAGGACCACATCGCCGGCACCGCCTACCTCGACGACAAGGTCCTCCCGAAGTATGAGAAGGCCTACAAGTCGCTCCCGGTGCTCGCCAAGGAGTACCCCTCCTACGAGAAGCTGCTCTCCGCCAACCCCGACTTCGTCTACGGCGGCTACGCCAGCGCCTTCCTCGCCGGCGACGGCCGCAGCCGCTCGGCACTCGCCAAGTCCGGCATCGAGAGCCGCCTCAACGTCGAGGGCTGCGCCAAGAAGCCCGTCTCCATGGACGACGTCTACCGCGAGGTCCGCGAGGTCGGCGCCACCTTCGGGGTGCGGGCCCGCGCCGACCGCTGGGTGAAGGGCGCCCAGCGCGAACTGGCCGCCACCGCCGACAAGTCCAAGGACAAGAAGCCGCTCTCCGTCTTCGTCTACGACAGCGGCGACAAGACGGCGTTCACCGCGGGCGGCCAGGGCATCGGCAACGACATCATCGAGCGGGCGGGCGGCCGCAACATCTTCGCCCACGTCGACAAGTCCTTCAGCGACGCCTCCTGGGAATCGGTCGTCGAGCGCAGGCCCGAGGCCATCCTGATCCTCGACTACGGCGCCACGACGGTCGCCCAGAAGAAGAAGCGCCTCCTGGAGGACCCGGTCCTCAAGGACGTCCCAGCCGTCAAGAACAAGCGCTTCGCGGTCCTGCGCCTCTCGGACGTGGTCACGGGCGTACGAGCACCCGAGGCGGTGAGGAAGCTGGCGGCACAGCTGTGAAGCGCCTGCGCTACGCCACGGTCATGACGACCCTCTGCGCGGCCCTCGCGGTGGCGCTCGTGGCCGGTCTCGCCCTCGGCTCCGTCCGCATCCCCACCGCCGACGTCCTGGA
The DNA here is from genome assembly GCF_055597165.1 of Streptomyces sp. NPDC039480. Lineage (NCBI taxonomy): Bacteria > Bacillati > Actinomycetota > Actinomycetes > Kitasatosporales > Streptomycetaceae > Streptomyces > Streptomyces sp. NPDC039480. The sequence continues at coordinate 34,409 of NZ_JBVITX010000008.1, forward strand.
CATCCTCACGGGCCGCGCGGAACCCTCCCCGTTTCGCACCATCGTGCTGGACGTCCGCATGCCCAGAGTCCTGCTCGGAGCGACCGTGGGCGCCGGGCTCGCGGTCATCGGCACCGTCCTGCAGGCCCTCGTCCGCAACCCCCTCGCCGACCCGTTCCTGCTCGGCGTCTCCTCGGGCGCCTCCGTCGGCGCGGTCTGCGCGATCGTGCTCGGCAGCGTCTTCGGCCTCGGCGCGGCCCTGTCCACCACCGTCACGATCCCGGCCGCCTCCTTCGTGGGCGCGCTGCTCTCCCTCGTCCTCGTCTACGCCCTGGCCCGCGGCGGCGGCAGCTTCGCCACCGGGCGCCTGATCCTCGCCGGCGTCGCCGTCTCGTACATCCTGACCGCGCTGACCAGCCTCATCCTCGTCACCGCCGACAGCGCGGACCACCTCAGCGAAGTCCTGTACTGGACGCTGGGCGGCCTCGGCAGCGCCCGCTGGGACATGCTCGCCCTGCCCTGCGCCACCCTCGCCGTCGGCACGGCCCTCCTGGTCTCCATGGCCCGGCCCCTCGACCTGCTCCTCGCCGGGGAGGAGGGCGCCACCGTCCTCGGCCTGCACGCCTCCCGTTTCCGCGCCGGCGTCTTCGTCCTCGCCTCGCTCCTGACCGGCGTCCTCGTCGCGTACAGCGGAGCCATCGGCTTCGTCGGCCTGATGGTGCCGCACGCCGCCCGCATGCTGGTCGGCGCCGCGCACCGCGCGCTGCTCCCGGTGGTGGCGCTGATGGGCGCGGTGTTCCTGGTCGTCGCCGACCTCGCCGCACGCACCGTCGCCGCGCCGCAGGACGTCCCCGTCGGCGTGCTCACCGCGCTGACCGGCGGCCCGTTCTTCCTGTGGCTGCTGCGGCGGCGTACCGAAGGAGTCCCGGCATGACCGGCGAGCTGCGCACGCAGGCCCTCTCGTACGAGATCGACGGCAGACGGCTCGTCGACGCCGTCGACCTCACCGCAGCGCCCGGCGAGACCGTCGGCGTCGTCGGCCCCAACGGCAGCGGCAAGACGACGCTGCTCCGCTGCGTCTACGGCACGCTGCGCCCCACCGCGGGCCACGCCCTCCTCGACGGCGACGACCTGCACACGATGACCCCGAAGGCCCGCGCCCGGCGCCTGGCCACCGTGCCGCAGGACGGGCAGGCGGCGTTCGAGCTGACCGTCCGGCAGGTGGTCGCGATGGGCCGCTCCCCGCACAAGCGGTTCTGGGAGGCGGACACGGCGGCCGACGAGGAACTCGTCACGGCGGCCCTCGCCCGCGTCGGCGTCGAGGAGCTCGCCGACCGCGCGTTCCCCTCCCTGTCCGGCGGCGAGCGCCAGCGCGCCCTGGTGGCCCGCGCCCTGGTGCAGCAGCCCACCCTCGTCGTCCTCGACGAGCCCACCAACCACCTCGACATCCGCTACCAGCTCGAAATCCTCTCCTTCGTGCGCGACTTGGGCACGACGAACCTGCTGGCCCTGCACGACCTGAACCTCGCGGCGTACTACTGCGACCGCCTCTACGTCCTCGACGGCGGCCGCCTCGTCGCCTCCGGGGCGCCCAAGGAGGTCCTCACCGCCGAGCTGCTCGCCACCGTGTACGGCGTGACGGCCGAGGTCAGCACGCATCCGCTGACCGGTGCCCCGACCGTCGTCTATCTGCCGCCGCCCGCATCCTGAACGGTTTCCGTCCAGCAGGTGAGATCACATTCCGGGATCCGGACCGGGAATCGATACGATGACCGCATGGTTCCCCATGACGTGAGCGAAGAGACGCCGAGCGCACCCCTGCTGCTCGTCGCGCGGCTGCACGTCGACCTGTGCCGCCTCGCCAGCGCGATCTGTTCCCGCTGAACCGATCCGCCGCCCGGCCTTGGGCCGCGGCGCCGCACCCCGTACCCGGGCGCACCCCCGCGTACGCCACGCACCACCCCGCAAGCACAGCGCCGCCGCGCGCCCACCGTCCGCACTTTCCCGCCCCCCGACAGGAGCCCACAGCCATGGCCATCGAGGTCCGCATCCCGACCATCCTCCGCACCTACACCGGCGGCGCCAAGGCCGTCGAAGGCAGCGGGGACACCCTCGCCGAGCTCTTCACGGACCTCGACTCGCGGCACGAGGGCATCGCCGCCCGCATCGTCGACGACGGCAAGCTCCGCCGCTTCGTGAACGTGTACCTGAACGACGAGGACGTCCGCTTCCTCGACGGCATCTCCACGAAGCTCTCCGACGGCGACAACGTCACGATCCTGCCGGCCGTCGCCGGCGGCATGGTCTAGGCCCGATCCCGGATGCCTCGCTACGACTCCCCGCTCGCCGCGGTCGGCAACACGCCGCTCGTCCGCCTGCCGCGCCTGTCGCCCTCGGCCGACGTCCGCATCTGGGCCAAGCTGGAGGACCGCAACCCGACCGGCTCCATCAAGGACCGGCCCGCGCTGCACATGGTCGAACAGGCCGAGAAGGACGGCCGGTTGACGCCCGGCTGCACGATCCTGGAGCCGACCTCCGGCAACACCGGTATCTCGCTCGCCATGGCGGCCAAGCTCAAGGGCTACCGCATCGTGTGCGTCATGCCGGAGAACACCTCGCAGGAGCGGCGCGACCTGCTCGCCATGTGGGGCGCCGAGATCATCTCCTCACCGGCCGCCGGCGGCTCCAACACCGCCGTCCGCGTCGCCAAGGAGCTGGCCGCGGAACACCCGGACTGGGTCATGCTCTACCAGTACGGCAACCCGGACAACGCGGGCGCCCACTACGCCACGACCGGCCCCGAGGTCTTCGCCGACCTCCCCTCCATCACCCACTTCGTGGCGGGCCTCGGCACCACGGGCACCCTCATGGGCGTCGGCCGCTACCTGCGCGAGCAGAAGCCCGACATCAAGATCGTCGCCGCCGAGCCGCGCTACGACGACCTCGTCTACGGCCTCCGCAACCTCGACGAGGGCTTCGTCCCCGAGCTGTACGACGCCTCCGTCCTCACCACCCGCTTCTCCGTCGGCTCGGCCGACGCGGTGACCCGCACCCGGGAGCTCCTCCAGCAGGAGGGCATCTTCGCGGGCGTCTCCACCGGCGCGGCGCTGCACGCGGCGATCGGCGTCGGCAAGAAGGCGGTGGCGGCGGGCGAAACGGCCGACATCGTCTTCGTCGTCGCCGACGGCGGCTGGAAGTACCTCTCGACGGGCGTCTACACCGCCCCGACCACGGAGGCGGCGATCGAGACGCTGCAGGGCCAGCTCTGGGCGTAGACCTCAGACCGCCGGAGGGGGAAGATCCAGCCCCTTCGGCGGTCTGAGGAGCGGGGGCCGGGGCGGAGCCCCGTGGACACGGCGGGTCAGCCCGCCAGATAGCGGATCTGGTCCCACAGCACCGGGTCCACCACCCCGGCCCTGCGCCGGAACTCGCTCAGCGGCACGTCCCGCAGCTCGTCCGTCTCCAGGAAACTGGGCCGCCCGTGCGCGTCGCCCACCGAACCCGGCGGCAGCGGAATCACGCCCGCGCGCTCCTCGTGGTACTTGCTGGTGATCTTCGCGACCCGCGCGCGCCGCCCGCGCACGGACAGCACCAGACACGGCCGGTCCTTGCCGCCCGGCCCGTCCTCGTACGGCACCCGGGCCCACCAGATCTCCGCCGGCCGCGGCGCGGGCAGCCGCTGCCGGGGCCCCCGCGGACCCCGCGGCGGCCGCGTCCGGCCCGCCGGGCGGCTGCTCCGCTTACGCGGTCCGCGCCCCCAGCCGTCCACCAGCGTGACGACGAACGCCAGCACCACCACGGCTGCCAACGCGAGCCACCACGACGTGTCCATACGCACGACGGTACCGGTGGCGATCCCGTGGCGCCCGCCGCCTCCCCCCGGCCCCACGAGCCCCCCGAACCGGTGACAGCGCAGGTGAGTTCCCCCACAACGGCCCGCGACGGAGGAGCGACCAGGGCTTTTGCGCCTTACGCTCGATCCACCGCACACTCCCCAGCTCTCCTGCCAGCGCGGAGGTTCCAGCTTCATGAAGCTCACCGTCGTCGGCTGCTCGGGGTCGTTTCCGTCCGCGGAGTCGGCCTGCTCGAGCTACCTCGTCGAGGCCGACGGCTTCCGGTTGCTGCTCGACATGGGCAACGGCGCCCTCGGCGAGCTGCAGCGCCACATCGGTCTGTACGACCTGGACGCGGTCTTCCTCAGCCATCTGCACGCCGATCACTGCATCGACATGTGCGCGTACTTCGTGGCCCGCTACTACCGGCACGAGGGCGGCCGCTGCGCCCCCATCCCGGTCTTCGGCCCCGAAGGCACCGAGCAGCGCCTGACCACCGCGTACGCCGACACGCCCTCCGCCTCCTCGATGAGCGAGGTCTTCGACTTCCACACGGTCAAGCCGGGCTCGTTCGAGATCGGCCCGTTCTCGGTGCGCACCGAGAAGATGTGCCACCCGGTCGAGGCGTACGCCATCCGGGTCGAGCACGCCGGGAGGTCCCTCACGTACTCCGGGGACACCGGGCCCTGCGAGCCGCTGGACGAACTCGCCGCGGGCACCGACCTGTTCCTGTGCGAGGCGGCCTTCACGCACGGCAAGGAGAACATCCCCGACCTCCACCTGAACGGCCGCGAGGCCGGCGAGTCCGCCCGGCGCGCGGGTGCAGGAAGGTTGCTGCTCACCCACATCCCGCCGTGGACGGACCCGCAGGTGAACCTCGCCGACGCGCGCGCGGTGTACGAGGGTCCCACCGCGCTGGCGGCGCCGGGCGCGACGTACGAGATCTGACGACAGCGAAAGAGCCCCGCACCGTCGCGTTGACGGTGCGGGGCTCTTTCGTGCGAGCTTCGTGCGAGCCGGTGCGGCGGAGGCTACTTCGCCTCGGCCTTCTGGAGCTCGGCGAGCTCCTCGTCGGACTCGCGGCCCGGCGTCGGCAGGTTGAACTTGGTGATCGCGAAGCGGAAGACCACGTAGTAGACCGCCGCGAAGCAGAGGCCGACCAGGGCCAGGCCCCACGGGTTCTTCGCGATGCCCAGGTTGAGCAGGAAATCGACGGCCCCCGCCGAGAACCCGAAGCCGTCCTTCATGCCGAGCGCCCAGGTCAGCGCCATGGAGACACCGGTGAGGACCGCGTGGATCGCGTACAGGACCGGGGCGATGAACATGAAGGTGAACTCGATCGGCTCGGTCACACCGGTCACGAAGGCGGTGGCCGCGAGCGAGAACATCATGCCGCCGACGACCTTGCGGCGCTCGGGACGGGCGCAGTGCACGATCGCGAGGCAGGCCGCGGGGAGGGCGAACATCATGATCGGGAAGAAGCCGGTCATGAACTGGCCCGCGGAGGGGTCGTGGTGCAGGAAACGTGCGATGTCGCCGTGGTAGTCGACGCCGCCGTCGTTGTACGTGCCCGCCTGGAACCAGGGGAAGGAGTTCAGGAGGTGGTGCATGCCCACGGGGATCAGCGCGCGGTTGGCGACACCGAAGACACCGGCGCCCACGGCGCCCGAACCGACCAGCCACTCACTGAAGTTGTGAATGCCGGTGCCGAGGACCGGCCAGATCAGGCCGAAGACGATGCCCGCGACCAGGCCCGCGAATGCGGACAGGATCGGCACGAGACGGCGGCCGCCGAAGAAGCCCGCCCAGTCGGGCAGCTTGGTCCGGTAGAACTTCTGGTAGAGCAGCGCGACGATGATGCCCATGACGACGCCGCCGAGCACACCGGCGTTGACCGGCGCCTCGTTCATGACGATCTTGCCGTCGACGACGGAGGCGACCTTCGGCAGGTTCTTGTCCGTGAAGGTGGCGAGCACCTTCTGGAAGACCAGGTAGCCCGTCACGGCCGCGAGGGCCGTCGAGCCGTCCGACTTCTTCGCGAAGCCGATCGCGATGCCGACGCAGAACAGCAGCGCCATGTTGTCGAGGAGTGCGCCACCGCCCGCCGCCATGTAGCTCGCGAGCTTGTTGACGAAGGTCGGGAAGGACTCCTTGCCGAGCATGTCGTCCTGGCCGAAACGGACCAGGAGGGCTGCGGCGGGCAGCACGGCGACCGGCAGCATGAGGCTGCGGCCGATGCGCTGCATGACAGCCATCACGCCTGCGCCCTTCTTCTTCTCGGCCGCGGGAGCGGAACTGGCCGTGGACACAACTTCCTCCAGTGGGCAAGGCGCCGCCCGGGGACATGGAAGTGGGGGACGGCGGCGTCTCCGGGGGACGCGGCCAGAACGGCCGCGTGGTCTACACCATTAGTGGTGTAGACCTGTTGTAGCACGGTGAAGGTGGCGTAAGGAACCTGCGATTCCTGTTACCTGGGCCATATCCGGAAATGCCGGAGGAAAGCGCCGCCCGCAGGGGAGTTACGCCCCGGTGGTCACGCCTTGGTCTGCTCCCGGTCCTCTGCCTCCGCCTCTTCCTCCGGTTCGCGTCCGGGCGTGTGCAGATCGAACTTCGTGATGACGAAGCGGAACAGCGCGTAGTACACGACGGCGAAGCACAGACCGATCGGAATGATCAGCCATGGCTTCGTCGCGAGACTCCAGTTGATGACGTAGTCGATCAGTCCCGCCGAGAAGCTGAAGCCGTCCTTCACCCCCAGCGCCCACGTCACCGCCATCGAGACGCCGGTGAGCACCGCGTGGATCGCGTACAGCACCGGCGCGATGAAGAGGAACGAGTACTCGATCGGCTCGGTGATGCCCGTGACGAACGACGTCAGACCGACCGAGAGCATCAGACCGCCGACCACCTTGCGGCGCTCGGGACGCGCGCAGTGCGTGATCGCGAGGGCCGCCGCGGGCAGCGCGAACATCATGATCGGGAAGAACCCGGAGGTGAACTGGCCAGCCGTCGGGTCGCCCGCCAGGAAGCGGTTGATGTCGCCGTGGACGACCGTGCCGTCCGGCTTCGTGTAGTCGCCGAACTGGAACCAGACGAACGTGTTCAGGAACTGGTGCAGCCCCACCGTGAGCAGCGCGCGGTTGGCGACGCCGAAGATGCCCGAGCCCAGCCAGCCGAGGTCGACGAGCCACTTGGAGAAGCTGGTCAGCGCGTCGCCGACGGGCGGCCAGATCCAGACGCAGAGACCGGCGAAGACCAGGCCGACGAAGGCCATGATGATCGGCACGAGGCGGCGGCCGTTGAAGAAGCCGAGCCAGTCGACCAGCTTCACGCGGTGGTAGCGCTGCCAGAACCAGGCGGCGAGCAGGCCCATCACGATGCCGCCGAACACCCCCGGATTCTGGTACGCGGCCTGCGCCACGGTCCCGTCCTCCGCCACGCACACCCCGCTCCACATGCCCGCGCTGCCGAACACCGTGTCCTGCGGGCAGTCGTCGGGGAAGGCGCGCAGCACCCCGTAGTAGACGAGGAACCCCGCGACCGCCGCGAGGGCCGTGGAGCCGTCCGCCTTCTTCGCCATGCCGATCGCGACACCGATGCAGAACAGCAGCGGCAGGCCGAGCGTGGAGTCGAGCAGCGAACCGCCCGCCGCCGCGAAGACCTTGGCGACGTTCGTCCAGCCGAGACCGTCCTCGCCGAACACGTCGGGCTGTCCGAGGCGGTTCAGGATGCCGGCGGCGGGCAGTACCGCGATGGGCAGCTGGAGGCTGCGGCCCATCTTCTGCAGGCCCTGGAACAGGCCGTTCCACCACTTCTTCTGCGGCACCGCCGCGGCTGGGGAACTCATCGGCGTCCCTCCCGGAACAAGCCAGGTTTGGCGGTCGTTGAAAACTGGTGTAGACCAGTTGCGGTACGTGGGGAGCGCCGCCCGGCAGGGACCGGCACCTTGATCGTCATCATTGGGCACGACTGACGTAACCGCCCGCGAAGATGGTCCAACCGTGCGTTACCGTGACAAAGCGGTCCCCCGGCCGCGAGAAACACAGGGAGAAACACATGGCCAGCAAGGCTGAGAAGATCGTTGCCGGGCTCGGCGGCATCGACAACATCGAAGAGGTCGAGGGCTGCATCACGCGCCTGCGCACCGAGGTCAAGGACCCGGCCCTGGTGGACGACGCCGCCCTGAAGGCCGCCGGCGCCCACGGCGTCGTGAAGATGGGCACCGCCATCCAGGTCGTCATCGGCACCGACGCCGACCCCATCGCGGCGGACATCGAAGACATGATGTGAGTCCCCCGACTCACCCGTGAGGGCCCCTCCCCGACAAGGGGAAGGGGCCCTCACTCATGTCCGGATAGGCTCAGCCCATGTCCTCTACGCCCTCGCCCCGCATCGACGGCCGCACCCCCGAACAGCTCCGCCCGATCACCATCGAGCGCGGCTGGAGCAAGCACGCCGAGGGCTCCGTCCTCATCTCCTTCGGCGACACCAAGGTCTTCTGCACCGCCTCCGTCACCGAAGGCGTCCCGCGCTGGCGCAAGGGCAGCGGCGAGGGCTGGGTCACCGCCGAGTACTCCATGCTTCCCCGCTCCACCAACACCCGCGGCGACCGCGAGTCCGTCCGTGGCAAGATCGGCGGCCGCACCCACGAGATCAGCCGCCTCATCGGCCGCTCCCTGCGCGCCGTCATCGACTACAAGGCCCTCGGCGAGAACACCATCGTCCTCGACTGCGACGTCCTCCAGGCCGACGGCGGCACCCGCACCGCCGCCATCACGGGCGCGTACGTGGCGCTGGCCGACGCCGTCGCCTGGGCCCAGGGCAAGAAGATCGTCAAGGCCGGCCGCAAGCCCCTCACCGACACCGTCAGCGCCGTCTCCGTCGGCATCGTCGGCGGCGTACCGCTCCTCGACCTCTGCTACGAGGAAGACGTGCGGGCCGACACCGACATGAACGTCGTCTGCACCGGCGACGGACGCTTCGTCGAGGTCCAGGGCACCGCCGAGGCCGAGCCCTTCGCCCGCAAGGAGCTCAACGCGCTCCTCGACCTCGCGGTCGGCGGCTGCGAGGACCTCGCCGCGCTCCAGCGCGAGGCGCTGGAGGCGACGCGCTAGCGGCGCGGGTCACGCGACGTAGGTCACGCAAGCAACCAACAACCCCCTGCCGGGCGTTGTTACGAGTACGGGCGCGCGGGCAAAGCCGCGCGCCCGTCCACACCCTGGGGAGGGACCGAACCATGGCCGCGCGCCACCGACGTATCGCCACCGCCGTCGTCACAGCCCTGATCGTCATCCCGGCCGGTGCCGGCCTCGTCGGCTGCGACGCCGTCGAGAAGGCGCTCGACTGTGTCCAGACCGCCGACACGATCGCCGACAGCGTCACCGACCTGCAGACGGCCGTCGAGAACGCCGGTGACAACCCGGCCGAGGCGGACAGGGCACTCGACGACATCGGCAAGAATCTCGACAAGATCGGCGACAAGACCGACAACACCGACGTGAACAAGGCGGTCGACGACCTCGACAAGGCCGTCGACAACGTCCGCGACGCCATCGACAAGGGCGACGCCACCCCGGACGTCTCCGGCGTCACGGACGCGGCAGGCGAACTGACGAAGGTCTGCACGCCGTAAGAGAGCGCCCGGCCCGGAGGGGGGAGCGGGCGGCGGCGATACTGAGGACATGACCCGCCTCATCCTCGCCACCCGCAACACCGGCAAGATCACGGAACTGAGGGCGATCCTCGCCGACGCAGGCCTCACCCACGAGCTCGTCGGCGCGGAGGCCTACCCCGAGATCCCCGACGTCAAGGAAACCGGCGTCACCTTCGCGGAGAACGCCCTCCTCAAGGCCCACGCCCTCGCCAAGGCCACCGGCCTGCCCGCCGTCGCCGACGACTCGGGACTCTGCGTCGACGTCCTCGGCGGCGCCCCCGGCATCTTCTCCGCCCGCTGGGCCGGCCGCCACGGCGACGACACCGCGAACCTGAACCTGCTCCTGGCCCAGCTGTCGGACATCTCCGCCCCCCACCGCACCGCCCACTTCGCGTGCGCGGCGGCCCTGGCCCTCCCCGACGGCACGGAACGAGTGGTCGAGGGCCAACTCCGCGGAACCCTCCGCACGACCCCCGCGGGCACGGGCGGCTTCGGCTACGACCCGATCCTCCAGCCGAACGGCGAGACCCGCACATGCGCGGAGCTGACGCCAACAGAAAAGAACGCGATCAGCCACCGGGGGGAGGCGTTCCGGGCGCTGGCGCCGGTGGTGCGGGAGCTGTTGGGCTGAACTGAACGGCGCACACAAATGGCCTGCGAATCATTCTGCTGATTCGCAGGCCATTCACGTGCGGCGGAAGGGATTCGAACCCTCAAGCCCGATCAAGGGCCACAGATCCTAAGTCTGCTGCGTCGCCGTTGCGCCACCGCCGCCAGCCGCCTGCCATCGTACCGGGCAGGCGGCTCCGGCTGATCACGGGTTTCGCCACAGGGCCGAGGTCAGAACCTCGGTGCCGTTGCCTGGGCCTCGACCATTTCTGCTGCCTCCTCCTTTGTCTCCACCGAAGGCGGCGAACCCGACAGGGGCTTCTGGGCCGTTTCCTTCATGCAGGCCACCGCGATGACGCCGACCAGGGCCGCCGCCATCGAGTAGTACGCCGGGACCATGTCCGTGCCCGTGATGCTGATCAGGGACGTGATCACCAGGGGGGCCGTGCCGCCGAAGAGGGAGGCGGAGAGGTTGTAGCCGACGGAGAGGGAGCCGTAGCGGACCGAGGTGGGGAAGAGGGCGGGCAGGGTCGCCGACATCGTGCCGAGGAGGCAGACCAGGGAGAGGCCGAGCATCAGCATGCCGCCGGAGACCGCCAGCAGGCTGCCCTGCTTGATCAGCAGGAAGGCGGGGACGGAGAGGACGAGGAAGCTCAGCATGCCCGTCATCAGGAGCGGCTTGCGGCCGAACCGGTCGGAGAGCTTTCCGACCTGGTTCATGATCAGCATCAGGACGATCATCGTGCCGATGAGGATGAGCAGACCGTGCGAGTCGTCGTACCCGAGCTCGTCCGAGAGGTACGTCGGCATGTACGACAGGAGCATGTAGTCCGTGACGTTGTACGCGCCGACCAGCGCGATGCAGAGGATCAGCGTCGGCCAGTAGTCGCGGAAGATCTTCGCCAGGTCGCCCTTGGCCGTGGTCTCCACCGTGGAGGCGCCCTCGGAGGCCGAGTGGAAGGTCGCGTCCTCCATCTTCTGGAAGGCCGGGGTCTCGTCCAGCTTCAGCCGGAGGTAGAGGCCGACGAGACCGAGCGGACCCGCGACGAGGAACGGGATGCGCCAGCCCCACGAGTCCATGGCGTCCGAGCCGAGGGTTGTGTTGAGGATGAGGACCAGGCCCGCCGCGCCCGTGTAGCCGGCGAGCGTGCCGACCTCGAGGAAGCTGCCGAAGTAGCCGCGGCGCTTGTCGGGGGCGTACTCGGCGATGAAGGTCGAGGCGCCGCCGTACTCGCCGCCCGTCGAGAAGCCCTGCACAAGGCGGAAGAAGATCAGCAGGACCGGCGCCCAGAAGCCGATCGTCGCGTAGGACGGGATCAGACCGATGGCGAGCGTGCCGATCGCCATCAGGATCATCGTCAGCGCGAGGACCTTCTTGCGGCCGATCTTGTCGCCCATCGGGCCGAAGACCATGCCGCCGATGGGGCGGACCAGGAAGGAGACCGCGAAGGTGGCGAAGGAGGAGATCAGCTGTGCCGTCTCGTTCCCGGAAGGGAAGAAGACATGGCCGATGGTGACGGCCAGATAGCTGTAGATGCCGAAGTCGAACCATTCCATGGCGTTGCCGAGCGAGGCCGCTTTGACGGCCCGCTTGACGGCGGCCTCGTCCGTGACCGTGATGTCCGTGCGGCGCAGGGGAGGGTTCCTGCGGCGTTTCACGGCCCGGAACAGGGTCCGGTGGCGTCTGATCGCCTCCGGGTCGGCCTCGGCGTCGAGCTCTTCGTGGGCCGCCATGGAGTGGTTCCTTTCGTTCTTCGTACAAGTTCCCCGGGGGATCACTTGCTCGAAGATGGCCGTTGCAAACGAAAGCCCCTCGCGAGAGGGGCTTCGTCACATCGCGGCGCGGGCGGCCGGAACGGCTCAGACGCCGAGGTCCCTGATGATCTTCGCCACGTGGCCCGTCGCCTTCACGTTGTAGAACGCGTGCTCGACCTTGCCCTGCTCGTCGACCACCACGGTCGAGCGGATCACCCCGGTCACCGTCTTGCCGTACAGCTTCTTCTCGCCGAAGGCGCCGTACGCCTCCATGGTCTCCTTGGAGGGGTCGCCGACCAGCGTGACCTTGAGGTTCTCCTGCGCACGGAACTTGGCGAGCTTCTCCGGCTTGTCCGGCGACACGCCGATCACGTCGTAACCGGCGGCGGCGAGCACGTCGAGGTTGTCCGTGAAGTCGCAGGCCTGCTTGGTGCAGCCGGGGGTGAGGGCCGCCGGGTAGAAGTAGACGATGACCTTGCGGCCCTTGTGGTCGGCCAGCGAGACGTCCTTGCCGTCGGCGTCGGGCAGGGTGAAGGCGGGGGCGGTGTCGCCGGGCTGCAGTCGCTCGCTCATGGTCGGTCTCCTCGTACGCGTGCTTCGCAAAGGGTGGGTGACGGAGTCGAGCGTAATAGGGGTGCCGTGGGGTGCGGCGCGCGCGAAGCTGACAGACTGTGGTCACAGATCACGTCCACATCATCGATACGACCACGGAGGCAGCGCGGTGTCGGATGCCAGGACCCCTGCGCAGATCGAGGCGGACATCAAGCGCCGGCGCGACCAGCTGGCCGAGACCCTCGACGAGATCGGGGTGCGTGTCCACCCGAAGACGATCGTCGGTGACGCCAAGGCGAAGGTCGTCTCCAGCGTGGACAACTCCCTCGGCCGGGCGTACGTCGGTGCGAACCGCATCGTCTCGGACCTGCGGGGCCAGCTCGTCTCGGCGGACGGTTCGCCGCGCATCGAGCGGATCGTGCCGGTCGCCCTGGTGGCCGTGGGCCTCGTCGGCCTTCTCGTGGTGAGCTCGCGGCGCCGCGGCCACTGAGCCCGCCGAAGACAGTGCCCACCCGGGAGCCCACGGCCCCGGCCGGGCCAGGTAGGTTCGGGGTCGTGAGCGAGAAGACCTCCCAGACCCCCCACGACGACAAGCTGCCCATTCGCATGCTGCACGACCGCGTGCTCGTGCGGCAGGACACCAGCGAGGGCGAGCGGCGCTCCGGCGGCGGCATCCTCATCCCCGCGACCGCGGCCGTGGGCCGGCGGCTCGCCTGGGCCGAGGTGGTCGCCGTCGGGCAGAACGTCCGGACGGTCGAGCCGGGCGACCGGGTTCTGTACGACCCGGAGGACCGCGCCGAGGTCGAGGTGCGGGGCGTGGCCTACGTCCTCATGCGGGAGCGCGACCTGCACGCCGTGGCCGCCGACCGCTTCGAGGGGTCGGAGGACTCCACGGGCCTGTACCTGTAGCGCACAGCGCACGTCCGGGTGCGGGACTGATGACCTGAGGGGCTGGTGACCATCGTCACCAGCCCTTGTCCATGGGTTTTGCTACCTTGGAAGGACCCCGACGAGACGCGCCGTACCGGGTTATCGCAAAGACGACGCACCCCCATCAGGTAACGCGCTGAGCGTTTCTACTCGTCGGAGGTGCCGTCATGGCCTGGGTTCTGTTGATCGTCGCCGGACTGCTCGAAGTGGGCTGGTCGATCGGGATGAAGTACACGGACGGCTTCACGCGGCTGTGGCCCAGCCTGTTCACGGGCGTGGGCATCGTCGCCAGCATGATGCTGCTGTCGCAGGCCGCCAAGACGCTGCCCATCGGTACGGCGTACGGCGTGTGGGTCGGTATCGGCGCGGCCGGCGCGGCGGTGCTCGGCATGGTGATCCTGGGTGAGCCGGTCACCGCCGCCCGGATCTTCTTCGTCTGTCTGCTGCTGGTGGCCGTGGTCGGCCTGAAGGCGACCTCGGGCCACTGAAGGGCACTGGGGGAGGCCGGGTGCGCCCCCGGCCTCCCAGTGAGCCGCTAGCCCTCCGGGAAGCCGATCGCGCCCCCGTCGTCCATGCCGCCGTCGACCGCCCCGCCGCCCGTGTCGGTGCCGCCACCCGTCGGCCCGCCCTGGGCGCCCCCGTCGGTCGGTCCGCCGTCGGCGGCGCCTCCGTCGGCGGCTCCGCCGGGGTCCTGGCCGCCGGTCGGGTCACCCGTCTGGCCGCCGTCCTGCCCACCGGTCTGGCCGCCCGTCTGGGCGCCGCCGTCCTGGCCGCCCGTGGTGGCGCCGCCGCCGGTGTCCTGACCGCCCGTCTGGGCGCCGCCCGTGTCCTGCTCGCCGCCGGTGGTGGCGCCACCGTCCGTGGTGCCGCCGGTGCCGGGCTCGTCGGTGCCGCCGGTCGTCGGGTCGGGCACCTCGGGCACGTCGGCGCCCTGCTCCAGCTCCAGGTCGAAGTCCTTGACGGGCTTGCCCTCCAGGGCGTCCTTGGTGAACTCGGCCCAGACGCGTGCCGGATAGCCGCCGCCGTTGATGCGGGGCTCGCCGAGCGCGCCGTACAGCGGGGTGTGGGCGCCGGTCTCGGGGTCCTGGCCCATCACCGCGACGACCGTGGCGAGGTCGGGCGTGTAGCCCGCGAACCAGGCCGCCGTGTCGTTCTCCGCGGTGCCGGTCTTGCCCGCGGCGGGCCGGCCCGCGCCCTGCGCCGCCGTACCGGTGCCGCCCTGGACGACGCTCTGCAGGATCGAGGTGGTGGTGTCGGCGGCCTCGCGGCTCACGGCCTGCCGGGTCTTCGGCTCCGGCAGCGTGATCTCGTCGCCGTTCTTGGTGATCTTCTCGACGAGCGTGTACGTGCCGTGCTTGCCGTGGTTCGCCAGCGTCGCGTACGCCTCGGTCATGTCGAGGACGCTCGCCGTGGACGGGCCGAGCGCGATCGACGGGGACGCGGTGAGGTCGGGCGTGGTCCTGGGGACGCCGAGGGCGACGGCGGTGTCCTTGACCTTGTCGGAGCCGACATCGACGGCCATCTGCGCGTACACCGAGTTCACGGACTTGTCGGTGGCGGTGCGGACGGTGATGTCGCCGTAGTTGACGTGGTCCTCGTTCTCGGGGGCGTACGTGCCGCCGCTCCAGCCCTGGACGGGACGCTTGTTGGTGCCGTCGTAGACGGTGTTCGGGGTGATCGGCCGGCCGTCCTGGGTGACCGAGCCGTTCTCCACCGCGGAGGTGAAGACGAACGGCTTGAACGTGGAGCCGACCTGGTAGTCGCGGCGGGTCGCGTTGTTGACGTACTGCTTGGTGTAGTCGATGCCGCCGTACATCGCGACGACCTTGCCGGTGGCCGGGTCGATGGAGGCGCCGCCCGCGCGGACGTTCCGGTCGACCTTGCGGGCGCCCTTGTCGACCTTCGACATGACCTGCTCGTCGACGGCCTTCTTGAAGGCGTCCTGGCGGTCCTTCTGGAGAGTCGTGGTGATGCGGTAGCCGCCCTTGGCGAGGGTGTCCTCGTCGATGATCTTGTTGGCCATGAGGTAGTCCTCGACGGCCTTCACCACATAGCCGCGCTGCCCGGACAGGCCTGCCGCGCCCTTGGCCTCGTCGGGCATCGGGAACTTCGTCTTCGCCCGGTCGGGGCGGCTGAGCCAGCCCTCCTTGACCATGCCGTCCAGGACGTAGTTCCAGCGGCCCGCGGCGCGCTGCTTGTTCTCGGGGTGCGTCGCGACGTCGTAGGCGTTGGGGGAGTTGAGGAGGGTGGCGAGGTAGGCGCCCTGGCCGACCGTGAGGTTCTGGACGTTCTTGCCGTAGTAGGCCTGGGCGGCGGCCTGGATGCCGTACGCGTTGCGGCCGAAGTAGCTGGTGTTGAGGTAGCCCTCGAGGATGTCGTTCTTGCTCACCTCGCGGTCCAGCTTGATCGAGATGAAGAACTCCTTCACCTTGCGGGTGACCGTCTGCTCCTGGCCCAGGTAGTAGTTCTTCACGTACTGCTGGGTGATGGTGGAGCCGGACTGCTTGCCCTTGCCGGTGACCGTGTTCCAGGCCGCGCGGATCATCGCCTTCGGGTCGACCGCGGACTCGCCGTAGAAGTCGCGGTCCTCGGCGGCGAGCACGGCGTGCTGGACGGTGAGCGGGACCTGCTTGAGGGGCACCTTCTCGCGGTTGACCTCGCCGTCGCGGGCGATCTGGGTGCCGTCGGAGTACAGGTAGACGTTGCTCTGCTTGGTGGCCGCGGCGTTCGCCGGCGGGATGTCGACCAGCATGTAGCCCGCCATGAACCCGCCGACGCATAGCAGGACGATCAGGATGAAGCCGCCGAGGACCATCCGCCAGGTCGGGAAGATCCGCCGCCAGCCCTTGCGCTTGGGACGCTTGGCCTTCTTGGCCTTCTTGTCCGTCGGGCCGTCGCCGGAGTCCGCGGAGGCTTCAGAGGCCATGGAGGCCGTGGAGGCTTCGGAGGCCGCGGGGGTCGCCTCGGCAGGGGTCGCCTCGGCGGGAGTCTTGTCGTCGGCGGTCGCCGCGTCCTCGGGCGTGTCCTGCGGCTCACGGGGCTGCCAGCCCCGGCGCCCGGCAGGACCCTGCTGCCCGGCAGGACCTTGCTGCTGCGGCTCGTCACTCATGTCTTGCGGAACTCCCGGTTAGCGTCGTACATCCAGCACGCCTCGTAAACCCCATGGCAACCCCATTGCCACCCCATTGCACACCCTGGTCACACGCCTTCTTGACCAGGCACGCGCCCGTACGCCGAAAATGCCTGGCACGAGCGACCCCGATCGCACTAGGCTCCAGCGCTTTGGCCCGGTTCGGGACGAAGCCCACGGTGAAAGGGATGCTCGTGCGTGCAGGACGGTTCCGTTTGTACACGGCCGTCACCGGCGGGAGCTTCCGCAGGTACGCCACGTACCGGGTGGCGACGGCTGCCGGGGTGTTCACCAATACGGTCTTCGGCCTCATTCTCGCCTACACCTACGTGGCGCTCTGGGACGAGCGGCCCGGCCTCGGCGGCTACGACCAGTCCCAGGCGCTCATCTACGTCTGGCTCGGCCAGGGCCTCCTGACCGCGATGGCGCTGATGGGCGGCGGCTTCGAGAACGAGCTGATCGAGCGGATCCGCACCGGGGACATCGCCGTCGACCTCTACCGGCCCGCCGACCTCCAGGCCTGGTGGCTCGCCACCGACCTGGGCCGGGCCGCGTTCCAGCTGCTCGGACGCGGGATCGTGCCGATGATCTTCGGCGCGCTCGTCTTCGACCTGACGCTGCCACCGGACGCGCTGCGCTGGCTGGCGTTCCTGACCGCCGTGCTGCTCGGCGCGGTGGTCAGCTTCGCGATCAGATTCCTGGTGGCGCTCTCCGCCTTCTGGCTGATGGACGGCGCCGGCACCACCCAGGTGGCGATGCTCGCGGGCACCTTCTTCTCCGGAATGCTGCTCCCGCTGAACGTCTTCCCCGGCGCGCTCGGCGAGTTCGCCCGCGCGCTGCCCTGGTCGGCGCTGCTCCAGGTGCCCGCCGACGTGTTCCTCGGGGAGCGCTCGGGCGCCGCGCTGCTGCGGACGTACGCCTTCCAGCTCGGCTGGGCGGCGGCGCTGCTCACGGCCGGGCGGCTGCTGCAGGGCGCGGCCACGCGACGGGTGGTGGTCCAGGGTGGCTGACCTGCGACAGGTGCGCGAGGGGCTGCGCGCCTACCGGCTGATCTCCGCCATGTGGATCCGCTCCCTCATGGCCTACCGCGTGTCGTTCGCGATGACGGCGCTCGGCAACTTCGCGGTGACCGCGTTCGACTTCGTCGCCATCCTGCTGATGTTCTCCCAGGTGGACCGGCTCGGCGGCTACTCGCTCTCCGAGATCGCCTTCCTGTACGGCGCCTCGTGCACCGCGTTCGGCCTCGCGGACCTGGCCATCGGGTCCATGGACCGGCTCGGCAGGCGGGTGCGCGACGGCACGCTCGACACGCTCCTGGTGCGGCCCGCCCCGGTCATCGCGCAGGTCGCCGCCGACCGCTTCGGGCTGCACAGGATCGGCCGCCTCGCGCAGGGCGCGCTGGTCCTCGCGTACGCCCTCGTGGTCCTGGACCTCGACTGGACGCCGCTGAAGGTCCTGATGGTGCCGTTGATGCTGCTGAGCGGGGCGGGCATCTTCGCGGCCGTGTTCGTGGCGGGCGGGGCCTTCCAGTTCCTGGCGCAGGACGCGGCCGAGGTGCAGAACGCCTTCACGTACGGCGGTACGACCCTGCTCCAGTACCCGCCGACCGTCTTCGCCAAGGACCTGGTGCGCGGCGTCACCTTCATTCTGCCGCTCGCCTTCGTCAACTGGCTGCCCGCGCTGTACGTCCTCGGGCGGCCCTATCCGCTGGACCTGCCGACGTGGGTGGCGTTCACGCCGCCGCTGGTGGCCGCGGGGTGTCTCGCGCTCGCCGGCCTCGCCTGGCGGACGGGTCTTCGTTCGTACCGCAGCACAGGAAGCTGAAGCGCCTTGCACACAGACCTGACGGACTCGCCCACAGACCTGAAGGGCCAGACGGACCTCATCGAGCTGGACGGCGTCGAGAAGGTCTTCGACGTACGCAGGAAGACGGGCTTCCTGCGGCGCGAGCGGCACGAGGTGCGGGCCGTCGACAACATCTCCTTCACCGTGCCGCGCGGCGAGATGGTCGGCTACATCGGCCCGAACGGCGCGGGCAAGTCGACGACGATCAAGATGCTGACGGGCATCCTCACGCCGAGCGGCGGCCGTCTGCGGGTGGCGGGCATCGACCCGTCGCGGGAGCGCGCGAAGCTCGCCCGCCGCATCGGCGTGGTCTTCGGCCAGCGCACGACGCTCTGGTGGGACCTGCCGCTGATCGACTCGTACCGCCTGATGCACCGCATGTACCGCATCCCGGACGCGCGTTACGCCGAGAACCTCGACCGCTGCGTGGAACTCCTCGAACTGTCCGCCCTGTTGGACGTCCCGGTACGCCAGCTCTCCCTCGGTCAGCGGATGCGCGGCGACATCGCGGCGGCGCTGCTGCACGACCCCGAGGTGCTGTACCTCGACGAGCCGACGATCGGCCTCGACGTCATCAGCAAGGCGAAGGTCCGTGGTTTCCTGCGGGACTTGAACGAGGAGGCGGGGACGACGGTCCTGCTCACCACGCACGACCTGACCGACATCGAGCAGCTCTGCAAGCGCGTGATGGTGATCGACCACGGGCGTCTGATGTACGACGGGCCGCTGGCGGGCCTGCACGAGGTGGGCGAGAGCGAGCGCACGCTGGTGGTCGACTTCGAACGCGAACTCCCGCCGATCGAGGTGGATTCGGAGTCGGCGCGGGTGGTGAAGGTCGAGGGTCCGCGGCAGTGGCTCGCCTTCCCGGCGGCGGAGTCGGCAGCTCCGCTTGTCGCGCGGATCGCGGCGCGCTATCCGCTGGCCGACCTCTCGGTCAGGGAGCCGGACATCGAGGCGGTCATCGCGAAGATGTACGCCGAGAAGCCGACCTCGTAGGCTTCTGGCTTATGAGTGACGACCTCACCGACCTGCCCAACCCGCCCGACCGGCCGGCCCTGCCCGACCTGCGGGCATCGGACGCCGACCGTGAGCGGGTGGCCGAACAGCTCCGGGACGCGATGGCCGAGGGACGCCTCGACATGACGGAGTTCGAGGAGCGCCTGGACGCGACGTACAAGGCCCGTACGTACGGGGAGTTGGAGCCCCTCACCCGCGACCTGCCCTCGCACGGGGCCAAGGTGTCCATGGTGAAGCGGCCGACCGACGACAACCCCGCCGCAATCGACTGGGACGAGCGGATGACGACCGGCGAACCGACGTCGACGGTCGGGATCGCCATCTGGAGCGGGTTCAGCCGCAAGGGCGGCTGGGTGGTCGGCCGGCAGTTCACCGGGTTCGCGCTGTGGGGCGGCGGCGAGATCGACCTGCGCGAGGCACGGTTCACGGAGCGCGACGTCGAGATCCGCTGCTTCACGATCATGGGCGGCCTGCAGGTCACCGTGCCGCCCGAGATGACCGTCGTGGTCAAGGGCTTCGGCATCATGGGCGGCTTCGACGACAGGGCGACCGGCGAGGGCACACCCGACTCACCCCGCGTCGTGGTCAAGGGTTTCGCCCTCATGGGCGGCGTGGGCGTCGACCGCAAACTCCGCAAGGCCGAAAAACTCCGCCTGAAGGAAGAACGCCGCAAAGAAAAACTCCAACGCAAGCAGTCCCGCCGCCAAATCCACCCCTGACCAGCACTTAACGCACCGAGCACCCCGGGTAGTTCTGGGGGCGCGGGGAACTGCGCGCCCAGCCACACCGAACCCGCAGATAATCCCCCGCACCCGGGAGGGAAGCCCCAGGGGGCGGGGGACCCAAAGACTCAGAGCTCAGCCGCAGCCGACCCCTTCAGGTCAGACAAATTAAACGTCTCCGCCATCCGCCGGAACCCCGCATCGGACGGATGCAAATGATCCCCGGAGTCATACTGCTTCCGCAGCCTCCGCGGATCGTACGGATCCCGCAACGCCCGATCGAAGTCGACGACCTCGTCGAAGACCTTCCCCGAGCGGATCTCCGCGTTGACGGCCTGGCGCACGTCCTCCAGGACGGGCTCGTACCCCCGGTGCCCCCCGAACGGCATGAGCGTCGCCCCGACGACCCGCAGCCCGCGCGTGTGCGCCTGCCGGGTCAGCTCGCGCAGCCCCTCGACGATCCGGTCGGGATCGTTCTGGTGCGGGTTGCGCAGGATGTCGTTGACGCCGAGCGCGATGACCACGGCCTTGACCCCGGTCCTGTCCAGCACGTCCCGGTCGAAGCGGGAGAGCCCGCTCGGGTTGACGGCGGGGTTGCCGTTCCCGTCGGAGAGGATGCGGTTGCCGCTGATGCCCTGGTTGGCGACGCCGTAGCGCGGCGCGCCCGACTCGGTGCGCAGCCGGTCGGCGAGGACGTCGGTCCAGCGCCGGTTGGCCCCCATCGTGGACGAGATGCCGTCGGTGATGGAGTCGCCGAAGACGACGACGGTGCCGTCGGTCTCGTTGCTGAGGACGTCCACCGCGGAGAGGTAACGCCAGTACGGGCTCTGCTCGGTGTACGCGTCGCCCAGCTGGTCCTCGGTGCGGTCGCCCTCCGCGACGTAGCTGATCTGGCGCGCGTGCGGGTGGTAGGTGACCGGGCCCGACGGGGTCGGCGAGTACGTCGTGACGAGCAGGTCCGCGTCGTGCGGGACCCGCAGCCGCGCCGCGTCGCTCATCACCTGGGCGCCGGGCGGGATCACCACCGACGTGTTGCCGTTGAAGGTGAGCCTGCGCAGCGTGCCGGCCGCCGCGGCGGGGCTGTTCGACGCGGAGGCGAGGGCGAGGGAGGCGTGCGTGACGCTGAGCGGTGTGGTCCCGTACAGGTTCGAGAGGGTGATGCGGGCGCTGGTGCCGCCGACGCTGGTGTGCACCACGTTGCGGATCGAGCGGCCGGCGAACCCCTTCTGTGCCGTGCCCGGTTCGGACCCCGCGGGCGAGGCGGACCAGGAGCCGACCCAGGTGCCGGAGGAGGCGGGTGCGGCGGAGTTGCGGGGGTTGCGGCCGCCGGCGCTGATGGTGTCCTGCGAGCCGTCGTCCGTGCCGGAGACGCCGATGTATATGGCGCCTGAAATCACCACTATGACCGCGAGAACCGCGGCGAGAAGGGCATAACCGTGTCGCTTGGTCATGCGGGCTCTTTCTCCTCGGGCAGGGGGAGCCCCGAGGCTCCGGTGTGATCACCCCATGATGCGGCATGGGCCGGGAGACGGCCGACACTGCCCCCCTCCGCTCTTTCAGACGCCGGGAACTTGTCGTTCGTTCCAGGAGTAGGGCAGAAGGGACGTAGAACACAGGGCAGGGGAACAGTGGCAGGGGAACAGTGCGGACGAGGACGACGCGAACGGGCCGGGTGGAGTAAGTGGAACGCGCAAATGCGGAGGATTCGACCAAGGAGGGCGGCGCTTTCGGTGCCGGCAGCCCCTCAAATGGCTCAAAGGAACCCATACGGGAACCTGTAGGGCCCCTCAAGGGCGGCCTCGGCGGCCTCGCCTACAGCCCCGCCGACGAGGAGAAGCGCCGGGGCGTCCGCCGCATGAAGATCACGGCGACGGGACTGCTCGTCCTGGTCGCCGTCGTCTACGTACTCGCGAAGTGGGCGCAGCACTCCGGAGCGGGCCCGTGGGCGGGGTATGTCGCCGCGGCGGCCGAGGCGGGCATGGTGGGCGCGCTCGCCGACTGGTTCGCGGTCACGGCGCTCTTCCGTCACCCGCTCGGCCTGCCCATCCCGCACACGGCGATCATCCCGAACAAGAAGGACCAGCTGGGCGCCTCCCTGGGTGACTTCGTGGGGGAGAACTTCCTCTCCGCCGATGTCGTACGAGGCCGGCTGCGCGCGGTGGGCATCGGCAGCCGCCTCGGCACCTGGCTGGCGGACCCCGAGCACGCCGACCGGGTGACGGCCGAGCTGGCCACGGCCCTGCGGGGCGCGCTGACCGTGCTGCGCGACTCGGATGTGCAGGCCGTCGTCGGCGAGGCCATCACGCGGCGGGCCGACGCCCAGGAGATCGCGCCGGGCATGGGCAAGATGCTGGAGAAGGTCGTCGCGGACGGCGGCCACAAGCGGGTCGTCGACCTGGTCTGCGTCCGCGCGCACGACTGGCTCGTCGAGCACGCCGACTCGGTGATGGACGCGGTGCAGGGCGGGGCGCCCGGCTGGACGCCGCGGTTCGTCGACAAGCGGGTCGGCGAGCGGGTCTACAAGGAACTGCTCCGCTTCGTCACCGAGATGCGGGACATGCCGGAGCACCCGGCGCGCGGCGCCGTCGACCGGTTCCTCGCCGACTTCGCCGCCGACCTGCAGTCCGACTCGGACACGCGGGAGCGCGTGGAGCGGCTGAAGCGGGAGGTCCTCGGCCGCGGTGAGGTGCAGGACCTCATCGCCTCCGCCTGGTCGGCCGTGCGCGCCATGATCGTGGCGGCGGCGGAGGACGAGCGCAGCGAGCTGCGGCTGCGCGTGCGGGCGTCGCTGCTGTCGCTCGGCGCGCGGATGGCGAAGGACGGGCGGCTCCAGCGGAAGGTCGACGGCTGGGTCGAGGGCGCCGCGGTGTACGTGGTGACGACGTACCGCGACGAGATCACCTCGCTCATCAGCGACACCGTGGCCGGCTGGGACGCCGAGCACACCTCGAAGAAGATCGAGGCGCACATCGGCCGTGACCTGCAGTTCATCCGGATCAACGGCACGGTGGTCGGCTCCCTGGCGGGGCTCGCGATCTATTCGGTGTCGCGGCTGCTGGGGGCGTAGCGGCTGCCGGGCGGGGGGCGTGGGCGCACGTCTCAGGCGCACGTGGACGCGGGTCGGCGAGCGTGATCGGGGGTTCGCTGGGCACTCTGGAGGGGCCCCTCGGCGTCGAGGTGGCCGTCGTCCGGGTGGTGCGGGGGTCAGTCCCTCCGGCGCAGTCCCTCCGGCGACGTGGCTGCAGCGGAAGGAGTCGCCCGCCATGACCGCGTCGTCCACGCCTGCGGAATCGCATGACCGAGAGGAACCGGGCAGCACCGTCACCACCGCCGTCCCCGCCCGCCTGGACCGGCTGCCCTGGTCCCGCTGGCACTGGATGATCGTGATCGGCCTCGGCACGGTCTGGATCCTGGACGGCCTCGAGGTCACCACCGTCGGCAACATCGCGAGCCGCCTCTCCGAGGAAGGCAGCGGTCTGGCGATCAGCTCGGCCCAGGTCACCGGCCTCGCCGCGGCCCTCTACGTGGCGGGTGCCTGCGCCGGAGCGCTGTTCTTCGGGCGCCTCACCGACAAGTACGGCCGCAAGAAGCTCTTCATGGTCACCCTCGCGGTGTACCTCGGCGCCACGGCCCTCACCGCGCTCTCCTTCGACGCCTGGTGGTTCTTCCTCTTCCGGTTCCTGACGGGCTTCGGCATCGGCGGGGAGTACGCGGCGATCAACTCGGCCATCGACGAGCTCATCCCGTCCAAGTACCGGGGCCGCGTCGACCTGATCATCAACGGCAGCTACTGGCTGGGCGCGATCGGCGGCTCGCTGCTCTCGGTCGTCATGCTCAACACGAGCATCTTCCCCAAGGACCTGGGCTGGCGGCTCACCTTCGCCCTCGGCGTCGTACTCGGCCTGGTGATCCTCCTCGTACGCCGCCACGTCCCGGAGAGCCCGCGCTGGCAGCTCATCCACGGGCACGGGGAGAAGGCGGAGGAACTCGTCTCGTCGGTGGAACGGGAGATCGAGGAGGAGAAGGGCGAGCCGCTGCCGCCGCCCGACCGCGAGATCACCATCCACCAGCGCAAGAGCATCGGCTTCGGCCTGATCGCCAAGACGGTGTTCCGCGACTACCCGAAGCGCGCGGTCCTCGGCCTGTCCCTCTTCATCGGCCAGGCGTTCCTCTACAACGCGATCACGTTCGGCTTCGGTGCGATCCTGACCAAGTTCTACGACGTCCCGTCGGGCAGCACGGGCTACTACTTCGCCGTCATCGCGGCGGGCAACTTCCTCGGCCCGCTCTTCCTCGGCAAGCTCTTCGACACGGTCGGCCGCCGGATCATGATCTCCTCGACGTACATCTCCTCCGGCGTCCTCCTCTTCGTCACGGCCTGGCTCTTCGACCGCGGCTCGCTGAGCGCGGCGACGCTCACGGCCTGCTGGTGCGTGGTCCTGTTCTTCGCGTCGGCGGGCGCGAGCAGCGCGTACCTCACGGTCTCGGAGATCTTCCCGATGGAGACGCGCGCCATGGCCATCGCCTTCTTCTACGCGGTCGGCACGGCGGCCGGCGGCATCAGCGGCCCGCTGATCTTCGCGAAGCTGACCGAGTCGGGAGTCGTCGGCGACACGGTCCTGGCCTTCCAGATCGGCGCGGGCCTGATGTGCGCGGCGGGCCTGGTCGCGGCGGTGCTCGCGGTGCGGGCGGAGCGGAGGTCCCTCGAGGACATCGCGACACCGCTGTCGGCGACGACGAAGTGAGACGCAGTGAGACGAAGCGAGACGAAGTGAGGGGCCGCTGGGCCGCTAGGTTCTGCGCATGGCCATGAGTTCCAGGACACACAGGGTGGCGGTGCTCGTACGAGACGGCGTACTGCCGATGGAACTGGGCCTGGTGCACCAGCTGTTCGGCGGCGCGCGGGGCCCGGCGGGGGAGCGGCTGTACGAGGTGCGGACGTGCGCGGTGACGGGTCCGGGCATGGTCCGCACGGACGCGGACTTCCCGGTGGGCGCGCCGCACGGCCCGGAGGCGCTGGCCTGGGCGGACACGGTGATCGTGCCCGCCTCGCACGAGGAGGACGAGCAACTGCCCCCGGACGGCCTGCCGGCCCCGCTGGCACGGGCACTGGAAACGGCGTCCGGGGCGAGGCTGGCGTCGATCTGCACGGGAGCGTTCGTCCTGGCGGCGGCGGGCCTGCTCGACGGCCGCAGGGCGACGACACACTGGCTGTCCACGGACTTGTTCGCCCGTACGTTCCCCTCGGTGACGGTCGACCCGGACGTCCTGTACGTGGACGAGGGCCGGATCCTCACCTCGGCGGGTGAGGCGGCGGGCGTGGACCTGTGCCTCCACATGATCCGCCGGGACCACGGCGCGGCGGTGGCGGCGGACGTGGCACGCCGCACGGTGGTGCCGCCGCACAGGGAGGGCGGCCAGGCGCAGTACATCCAACGGCCGGTTCCGGTCCGGGAGTCGACATCGACGACGAGCGCGGCGCGAGCGTGGGCGGAGGAGCACCTGTCCGACCCGCTGACGCTGGGTGAGCTGGCCGCCAGGGCCTCGATGAGCGTCCGCACGTTCAGCCGCCGCTTCCGCGAGGAGACGGGCCTGACACCGATGCAGTGGCTGACGCAGCGGAGGGTCGACCGCGCCCGCGAACTCCTGGAGTCGACGGACCACACGGTGGACCGGGTGGCCACGGAGGCGGGCTTCGGCACGGCGGCGTCGCTGAGGGCGCACTTTGTGGCGGGGGTGGGGGTGTCACCGGCGACGTATCGCGCAACGTTCCGAGGCTAGGCCCCACTTCGTGAAGTCCGCGGCTGGGCCCCACTCCGAGAATGAGCGCACTCCGAGAATGAGCACGCTGGAATGAGTACGCGTACTCTGTCGTGCCGCGCGGCCGGGACGGCACCGTCGTACACATGAACGCGACGCTGATACCGCTACGGCACACGGCACCGCTTCCCAGGTACGCGACCCGCCTCCTGGGCGCGGCGCTGGCGGCCACGGCCTACGTGGCGTGCCTCCCCTGGGACCTGCGCAACCGCACGGAGACCGCGGGCGCGCTCAACGAAACGTCCCCGGTGACGACGTCAGGAGCAGCACTCCTGGCCCTGTCACTCCTGACCCTCGCGGCCTACTTCGGCATAAGAGACCGCCTGGCATGGACGCTACTGGTGGTGGCGGCCCCACCGGCGACGCTGATGTACGTCTCCTTCAACTCCCACCCCACGCAGGACGCGAACGCGTGGCCACTGGCGTGGGCGTTCTGCACGCTGGTGATGGGGGTGGGGGCGTTGGTGACGGCGGGAGTGGCGAGAAGCGCGGCCCGCCGCACCACATGAGCCAGGGCAGCCCCGTAGCCCCCTCCCCTCCCCCTCAACTACGGCGGTCGGCGAGGACCCAGGAGGCGACCCCGACCCCACCCGCAACGCTGAAGACGGCGGGCCAGGCGCCCACCTTCTTGGCGAGCGGATGCGACCCGGCGAACCCGGCGACGTAGGCGGCGCTGAGCGCGGCGGCGGTCTTCGCGCCGGCGGTCTCGCGCCACTGCCGAGCGGCCACGGCTCCGGCGGCGGCGAGCACGACGCCACCGAGGGGCCGCTTCTTGGTGAACCGGGCGGTGGCGTACCCCCCGACCAGCCCACTCGCCGCCACGACTGCCGCCGGAATCCTCGCCATGACTGATCCGCCTCTCGGTATTACACCCACATTGTCTGTCTACGGATGAGGCTAACGCGGAGCAACGAGGCGGCGGCCGGCCCCCTCAGAGCCTCGGTTCCTCAGAGCTTCGGCTCGACCGGCTCCGGCTGCTCGGCGGCCCACGCGGCGAGCACCCCGACCGCGTCGGACCGGATCTCCCCTTCGACGGGCACCTCGTCCAACAACCGCCGCTCGCTGTTGGGCAGCGCCAGCTCCCGATAGAACTGAAGGTCCGGGTGCCCGTTGCGGGCGGCGTCGTGCCGGTCGGCGGCGTAGACGAGACGACTGATCCCCGCCCAGTAACAGGCGGTGAGACACATGGGGCAGGGCTCGCAGCTGGAGTACAGCGTGGCGCCCTCCAGGAGATACGTCCCGAGCCGCTGCCCCGCATCGCGCAGGGCATTGACCTCAGCATGAGCAGTCGCATCACATGACTCGACGACGGAATTGCTCCCCGCCCCCACGACTTCCCCACCCTGGACGACGACGGCTCCGAAGGGCTTCTTGCTGCTGCCGTCCTCAAGCGAGCGCCGGGAGTTGGCGATGGCCATTTCGAGGAACTTACGGTCGTGGTCCTGCTCGGGGGCGTAAGGCACGGATCTCCCTCTCCATCGACACATCCATACAGAAGCACCGTAACTCAGCCCTAACGGGCGAGTACAGGACATTCGGCGCAGGGGTATGTCGGGTTCTCCGACATGCTGAACGTGGGGCTCGAGCTGGAGAACTCGATGAAATCTCCAGCTTCGTCTCGATATATAATTCCGACGTTATTCGCTGCGAGAAGGTCGCGAATGTCGTCATCAGGCAAGCCAGGCAGGAGGACCATGCGCCGCAGTGGCCTGTTGTCGGTTGACTCCACGTACCTACTGATTTCCAGGAGCTGCACAAAGGCGTCCTTGGTTGCCTGGCGGGAGGCGCTTCCGGAAGGTTCGTAGACAGCATGCTGGGTCTCGTCGAACAGTTCGGCGACTAGGGTGTCTTCGAGGCCTCGGGCCCGCACTTCAAGACGGCCAACAGAGTGTTGATCACCGCTGAGTGTGGCTGCATAGTCAACAGTCAAGTCCTCCCGCGTCTGAGCAGCAGCAGTTGCCGCCGAGGCGTCCCGCCCGCCGATTACCCTCCCTCGCTTGGGCGCCCTCGGGCGGCGTAGTGCCCCGCCTCGGACGAAGGTCACTTTCGTCTCCCGCGCGGGCGGAATTACGTCATCCTCCGACCGGAAGAATTCCCCGATAGGCCGCAGACGGAAAACGATGACATCGCGCTCTGTTTGGTTCTCGTCGAGCGCGCGTCGTATGACATACGGTCGATCTTCATCGACCCCGAAAGCCCCTACATAGCGGTGGGTCCTGATGCCCGTGCCCGGGACCTTTCCAGCCGCGATAAATAGATGAAGCATGCGCCCATCAGTGGCGTGCAGGGCAATCGCTGCGTTCCCTGACCCCCGCAGCCCTTCGAACGACTGGTTTCCGACAGCGCCCGCGCCCGTGTACTCGAAAATGGGGCCAAATCTATCCGGCTCGCGTAGCCACCCGTCCCGGTACCCGTACTTCTCACCAGCGCTGATGTCGGAGTAGAGAACTACCGTTCCCTTCTCCCTTGACGGGCAGATGCCCCCTTGGGGGCTTCCTCCCAGTTCCGCACGAATTTCCGCACGGGTGCGGATGTCTCCGGGTCTGAACGAAGGGGCGAGAGTGGTCATACCTCAGAGGCTAGTCGGCCCGATCCAGCCTGAGAGTGAGGGGGCAAGGGGCCAAGCCAGGGGGGCCGTTGGGGCGTACTGGTGAGTCGGGGATGATGGACGCATGGACCAAGGACTCGCTGCGGTGATAGCTGGAGTGTCCGGGACCGCGGGGGCCGTCGCAGGCGCCTTCATCGGCGCACTCGCTGGCCTCCGAGGCGCTCGCATTGGCGGAGAGAAGACAGTGGAGTCCGCTCGACTGCAGGTTGAGGGACAAGCTGCTGCCGGGCATGTCCAATGGGTTCGCAGCCAGCAACAGCAGGTCTACGCGAAGTTGCTCGACGCACACTCCGCGGTGGAGGACTCACTGCGTCGAGCAGCGGCTGGCGTGCGCGGGGGCGGAGTTCTCGCAAGCGACGCCCGTACTGAACTCGGTTCGCGCATATTGGCTATGCAGCCCTGTCTCAACCAACTCGCCCTGTGGGGACCGGAGGAGGTGGTGGATCTCGCTCAGCTACTCAGAACCAAAACGGCCGAGGCAGCTCACGCTCTCGTCGACGCTCAGCGCGGGATGCCCCAGACCGCAGGAGACCTGGACTCGCGCTGGACCCAGTGGGAGCGAAAAATGCAGGTCGTGGCAGATCACCGCGCCCTCTTCCTGGAACGTGCCGGGGAGGTAGTCCGGGGAACGGAGCAGTCAGCCACCTAGAAGCTGGTAGCGGTTCGCTAGCTAAGCGTCGATGGACTGCGCCTCGCGAACGGCGCCTATGAACCCCTCCCAGGCGCGGGCGCCCACGGTAATGCTAGGTCGTGTAGGCACCTTGGAGTCCCTCACGGCAATGTCAGTCGTCGACAACCTGGCGACCTCGACACACTCCCCACCCATGCCATTGCTGTAACTGCTCTTCCGCCACTGAACCGTTGGAAGTGAGGTCATAGGGAGTGCTCCTTCAGGATTTCTTTGATCAGCAATACTGAGCGCTGCGGGCCGAGGGCCAAGGCCCTGAGGTGGTCGAACGCCTTCGAGTAGAGGGCGACGTCCTTGGGCTCCTCGAGATAGACGGAGTCCGTCAGTCCTTCTCGGTACACCACGTCTGGGTCCTCTTGTTCCGGGAAGCCGAGCACAGTGAACGACCCGGTCGTGGGGTAGGCGCCTGCGTCAAACGGCAAGACCTGGACCGTCACGTTCCTCAGCTCCGCCATTTCCAGCATACGTTCGAGCTGGCCGGCCATGACCCGCCGATTTCCGACGACATGCATCAGCGTGCTCTGGTGCACGACGGTCCACAGGTCAGGGGGACAGTCGCCTACCAACAGAGCCTGGCGTCGCATGCGCACGTCGACCATCCGCTGGATCTCGTCGGCTGTGTGATCGACCCAAGAGCGGCTCAACTCCGTCGCATAGTCGCGCGTTTGAAGCAAGCCGGGGATGAACTCTCCCTGATAGCTACGCAGGTCGGATGCCGCCTGCTCTAGCCCCACGTAGACGGAGAACCAGGAGGGGACGGCAGTCCCGTGGGCGTGCCACCAGCCCTTTGTCTTGGACTCCTTGGCCAGGGACTTGAGCAGGTCGCGCAGTTCATCCGAGGTTTCGTAGAAGCGGCACAGAGCGTCCACATCAGATGGTTGGACCCGGCCTTGCCCCGTCTCCATACGGTTCACCTTGGAGCTGCTCCAGTCCAGCGCTTTGCCGACTTGGTTGCAGGTGAAGCCGTTCTCCTCGCGCAGCCTCTTGACCTCGATCGCCAGTCGTCGGCGGCGTGCGGTGGGCGAACCGGACACGTCAACTCCTCTTGCTGTAGCGGATGTTCCATCACATCGGAGGTGACGCCAACTTCCAATCACTCCATCAGGGGAATCTCTTCGTGCATGTTGCACGACGGGATGGTCACTGGGACTCTCTCGCTAAGAGTGACCCGTGGTCACGCAGTGCGCGGATGGTGTGGAAGGTAGGCATTGTGACCCCTGCAGGTAGCTGCGCTAGGCAGAAATCGTGGGACCTATCCTTCGTGACAGATCTCAGAGAGGTAGCGGTACTGCGGCGCGCGTTGAAGAACCACCTCACGGGGTGGGGGATTCCGGGGCTCGTCGATTCGGCTCAGACGTGCGTCACGGAATTGACCTCGAACGTCATCAACCACGTCGGTGTGGGAACACCCGCTACGCTCACGGTCTCCATGAGGTGCACGTATCTGCGCATCGAGATGCGAGACCCTGACGCGCGAGCCCTACCCACTCTTCACGCCGCCGGAAGTGACGCGGAATCGGGGCGTGGAATGCAACTCATCGATGCCGTCACAGAGCAACGTTGGGGCATTATCCTCCACGCGGATTCCAAGGTGGTGTGGTGTGAACTGGCAATGGACCTCATTGCCCGGAATGGTCACGGGGACTGCTCACCTGCGCCGCGGACGGCGCAGCCTCTTGCGGTGTACAGCGACGCCTGCTTTGCACAGCCACTAGGGCAGGGGCGCCTGAGAGCCGTGGTGGCGGAGGAAGCGGCGATCGGTCAGATCGCCGGCCTCCTCCATTGGCTCCGCGCGTACGGATGTGACCCCGACGAGGTGTTGGATCGGGCGCAACTGCACTTCGAGGCTGAGGAAGAGGCCCCTAGGTAGTGACTGAGGAGTACGTCCAGACGTCGGCCGGCACCTCGTGCTGGAGCTGCCAGGTGATCGCCATCGGCTTGCTGCCCTCGTGGGATACGTACTGGGCGGGACCCAAGAACATCCATGGCTCGGCGCCACCGATGTCGGTGCTCTTGTAGCGGCGCACGAACAGCAGGATGTGACTGCCGCGTTGGGCGTGCTCGCGGTAGCGGCGGCCGGTGGCGGAGTTCTCATCCGTGGCGTTCTGCGACTCCCAGTGGAAGAGTGTCGGGCTCATCGCATAGTCCTTGTACCGGATGGTGGGAGTAAAGTCCTTGTCATCCTTTTCAAGAGTGATGAGGAGGGCATCGGTGTTGAACTCCTTGGCCTCCACTACGCCTTGCGCAAACGAACGCGGCATCTGCCCACCCAAGCGGGCCACATTGAGGGCTGCAAGGATCTCCGAGCGGTTGTAGGAGCTGTGGATGTTCAAGGGGAGGTTGCTGTGCGGCTCTTCTAGGCGGATCGGGTAGTGATCTGCGTGGGCCAGGCAGTGTTCAAGGACCTGGCGGAGCTCGTCGCGGACAGCCTCATGCTCCTGCAGTGAAGCTAGGCCCTCCTGGTAGGAGGAGTAACCGCCGGCATTGTCCCAGAAGTTGAAGAAGAGCATGCGGGCGAAGCTCTGATCGAGCGGGCTCATGTCGTCGTAGATAGGTGCATTATCTGCAAGGAGTCGCTGATATGCCTCGATGCGGTCACGATCGTCCACGTGGAGGAAAGATGAGATGCGCTTCAACAGGCCTAGCTCGCCATGAGGGGCCGCTTCCGGAAGCAGTTTCGCGCGCCGGAGAAGGCTGGTCCACGAGTTGCCGTTGCCGCCACGGTAGATTTCCTTGATGTCTCGCCCGCTTTCTGTCAGGTAGGTAGACAGGTCGGACTCGTCGTACTCCCTGACTTCGCGAGCAAGGGCATTGGCGTTGACGTTAAGTTGCTCCTTGATGTTCTTGATGATGGCTTGCTTGGCCTTGGGCTCCAGAATGATTTGGCAGGTCGACGGCAACGATGGGAAATCGTGCTCCAGGTTATCCAGTAGGCGCTTCCTGGTGAGGTTCGTGAGCGCTCGAAATTGGTTCTCGAAATGGAACTCTTTGCGGTGCTGGCCGATAAAATCTAGAACCGTCAGAAACTCTTTATGTTCTGTGCGGCGCAGTCCGCGGCCGAGTTGCTGCAGGAACAGGGTCGCGCTTGCGGTGGGGCGGAGCAGCAGCAAAGTGTCTACATCGGGGATGTCGAGGCCTTCATTGAACAGGTCAACAGAGAAGATCACTTGGATCTTTCCGGCCGTCAGGTCGCTTAGGGCCTCTTTTCGCTCATCGCGGTGGCTCGCGCCAGAGAGAGCGGTGGCCTTTATCCCAGCCTCTCGGAAGTAGTGGGCCATGAACTGCGCGTGAGAGACGGATACGCAGAATCCCAGGGCGCGCATACTTCCCAGATCAGGAACCTTCTCCTTGACTGCTTCTACGACGAGTTGGGCACGTTCACCGCTCTGCGTGAATATTTCACTGAGGGAGGCTAGATCGTAAGTGCCACGCTTCCACGCCACCGACCGCAGGTCAGTGTCATCGCTGATCCCGAAGTAACGGAATGGGCTGAGGAGTTCGTTCTCTAGCGCCTCCCATAGACGCATCTCTGCCGCGATGTGACCGTCAAAGAACTCATCTTGAACGTTCTTTCCGTCCATGCGCTCGGGGGTTGCGGTCAGGCCGAGAAGTTCCATCGGCGTGAAGTGATCGATGATCTTTCGGTATGTAGGGGAGGTGCTGTGGTGGAACTCGTCGATGACGATTGCGTCAAAGTAATCTGGGGATATGCCCTCTAGCACTTGAGGGTTGAGAGACTGGACGCTCGCGAAGACATGGTTCCACTTTTGAGGGCTGTCGCCACTGTGCAGTGATTCGCCGAACGTGGCATCATTTAGCACACGTCGATATGTTTGCCGTGATTGATCCAAGATTTCCTTGCGGTGTGCGACGAAAAGCAGTCGCAGACTGCGTCCTGCTTCGCGGCACAGCTCCTGGTAGTCGAGCGCCGCCATCACCGTCTTGCCCGTTCCAGTCGCGGCAACCAAGAGATTGCGGTGGCGGCCACGGACCGAGCGCTCTACTGCTAGACGCTCCAGCATGTCTTTCTGGTGCGGATAGGCAATCATCCCGCGTTCAGCAGCTAGACGATTGACCCAGTCACGGACACCATCCAACGTTGCCACTGACTCCAGAAGGCTGTGTGCCGTGTGCACCCGTTCCTGCTCGGGCAGCTGCTGGAGTGTGCTGCGTATGGCCTCGGCAATGCGCCATGCGACGTCGCGAGGCGTCGACGCAGAACCGGTCAAGCCGTTGATCGTGGGCAAGTTGGCTGCATCGAGGCCCTTCAGCTGGTCCTCGA
Organism: Streptomyces sp. NPDC039480; assembly: GCF_055597165.1. Lineage (NCBI taxonomy): Bacteria > Bacillati > Actinomycetota > Actinomycetes > Kitasatosporales > Streptomycetaceae > Streptomyces > Streptomyces sp. NPDC039480. The sequence continues at coordinate 67,832 of NZ_JBVITX010000008.1, forward strand.
TGCGCAGCGCCACCAACTGCTCGTACAACCCAGAAGTGGCCTCGTTGGGCCCCAACGCCTCAGTCACGCCTAGTCCTCCCCAGGAAAGTGCCGCACGCGATATCACCTAGCGGCGGTATGCCGAACCAGCCTATGGACTCGGTCGGCAGCGGGAGGATCTTTAGCGTTGTGTCGGTGGGGCTAGCCAGAGGTCCTCGCGGTCAGGCGGAGGGGGCTCCGTGGCATGAGGCGTAAGTCTGACCCGAACCGCACCAACAAACCCCGCCCCTCTCCGGCGGCCAAGAGACCGCTCGGCCTCGGGCCGCCAGTGTCGTTGCGTACTGGGGGAGCAGGGATGGGTCCGCCGGGGATGTGGCCTCTGAGGCGGCGAAGGCTTCGTAGGAGGGGACTGTGCCTGTGACGATGCCCAGGTTCGGGGTGCCTGAGGTGGAGAGTTCGCGGAGGGAGGACTCTATGGTCGACAGGTGGGCCTCGTGGGACGGGTATTCCGAGGTCAGGGACGGGTAGGCCGTCAGGAGTTCTGTCAGTTCCGATGACGGCCAGTGGAGGATTGCTACGGGGAACGGGCGGGACAGTGCCTCGCGGTAGGAGCCCAACTCCGCCTGGATGCGGGCGATCTCCGCGCGGAGTTCCGCGGGGTTCTCCGAGCCGAGGGACCAGATCCGCTTCGGGTCGTGGAGTTCGTCCAGGGAGACGGAGGCCGTCGAGACGCGGTCCGCGAGCGCGTCCCACTCGTCGTGCTCCGCGCCCAGGAGGCGGCGTACCCGGTGGCGGCCGAAGAGGAGGGGGTGCGTCGTGTACGGGGGGTCCGTCGTGGTGGCGGGGATCAGGAGGGACACCGCCTCCGTGAAGGTCGCCTGCGCCTGTTCCAGTTCGTCGTGTGCTTCGAGTGACTCCGCCACGATCACCCACGGTGCCGGCTCCCGCGGGGCCGCCGTGCGGACTCCGTCGATGATCGCGCGGGCCTCGGCCTCGTGGCCGTACTCCCAGAGGTTCGAGGCCTTCAGCGCGCGGATCAGGAGCGGGGCGGACGCGGGGTGCGGCGCGGAGGGGGACAGGAGGCGGTCGTAGAGCGTCGTCGCGCGGTCGCGGGCGCCGGCCAGTTCGAGGTGGGCCGCGGCCTGGAGGAGGAGCTGTTCGGCGTCCTCCGGATACAGGTCGGCCGTGCGTTCCAGGCGCGCGGCTTCGGCGATGTGGTCGACGTCGACGTGGTCGGCGGCAGCAGGCTTCTCGGGGCGCATACGGGACACCGTACTGCCGAGCGTGCCTCCCGCAGGAGGGTCGGGGCCACGACAGCGCTGAGTGGGTGCGGGCGTTGATGTGGTTCGGCCATGGAATGTTGTCGGTGCAGCGCCTATCCTCCGGCGGCAGTCCGTCGGGCGATGGCAGTCCGTCGGGCGATGGCAGTCCGCCGGGCAACGGCAGCCTGTCGGGCAATGGCAGCCCGTCGGGCAGCGGCAGTCCGTCGGGCAGCGGCAGCCTGTCGGGTAATGGCAGTCCGTCGGGCAGTGGCAGTCCGCCGGGCAGCGGCGGCCCGTCGGGCCGGGCGGGGGACATCGGGCTGAGGAGGCGTTGTGCGTAGTCGCGTGCCCGTCGTTCAGCAAGGTCGCCGCCCACGTCGCCCTCAGCTAAGGCGCCGCCCCCGTCGCCCTCAGCTAGGGCGCCGCCCCCGTCGCCCACAGCGAGGTCACCGCCCCCGTCGCCCTCAGCAAGAGCGCCGCCCGCCTCGCCCCCTCGGCCTGCGGCTCCTCTGGAACGGTGCCGAAGTCGCCGTCACCCTCGGGATCGTCCTGCTCCTCCTCGTCGCCCATCAGCTCTGGTGGACCAACCGGCAGGCCCGCGCCGCCGCCGAGCGGAAGGTCGAGGCCCTGGAGAGGGAGTGGGCCACTTCCCCTGTCGGGGAGCCCACTCCGAAGGCCGACGCTTCCGGGCGGCCTTCGGGGTCCCTCCCCGTGCCCCCTCCCCAGGCCTCCTCGGGAGGCGGCGGTGACCGGCCACCGCGCGACGGCCGCCCACCCGCGGGGGCCACCGGTGGGTCGACCGGTGCGCCCGAACCCCACTGGGACCAGGCCTACGCCGTCCTCCGCATCCCCCGCATCGGCATCCGCGTCCCCGTCGGCGAGGGCGTGAGCAAAGGGGCCGTACTCAATCAGGGGTACGCCGGGCACTATCCCCGCACCGCCCAGCCCGGCCAGGCCGGGAACTTCGCTCTCGCCGGGCACCGCAACACCCACGGTGAGCCCTTCCGGTACATCAACCGGCTGCGGCGCGGGGACGAGATCGAGGTCCGGACCGCGGACGCCCTCTACACGTACGTCGTCGACAAGACCCTGGCGCAGACCTCCGCCCGCGACAGTGGCGTCATCCGGAGCGTGCCGCGTAGTGACGTACGCACGGGACACGGGTATCGCGACGCCGGGTACTACATCACGCTCACCACCTGCACCCCCGAGTACACCTCCAAATACCGGCTCGTCGTCTGGGGGAAGCTGCGGTCCATGCGCCCCGGGTAGGCCCGGGTAGGCCCAGGTAGGCCCAGGTAGGCCCGGGTAGGCCCGGGTAGGCCCGGATAGGGTCGACCCTCGTGATCGCTCGCCGCCCGCCGTCCTACCTGTCCCGCCCCCACCTCCTCTGGCTGCTCGGCCCCTTCGTGCTCTATCTCGGGGCCCTGCCCCTCGCCAACCGCGTCCGGCCCGTCGTCCTCGGGCTGCCCTTCCTCTTCTTCTGGCTCCTCTGCGCGACCCTCCTCACGCCGCTGTGCGTGTGGCTGGCCCACCGCGGGGACCGGAAGCTGGGCCGGAAGCGGGACCGGGAGCCGGCCCGGAAGCGCGAAGGCGGTCCGGCATGAGTGACGGAGCCGTCGCCACCCTCGTCTTCGGTGTCTTCATGGCCGGCACCGTCGCCCTCGGCCTCGCCGCCGTCCGCGGGCGCGGGCAGCAGGGCGGGATCGCCGAGTGGTCCGTGGGCGGGCGCAGCCTCGGGGCCGTGTTCATCTGGGTGCTGATGGCGGGGGAGGGGTACACCAGCTTCAGCTATCTGGGGGCGGCGGGCTGGGGGTACAACCACGGGGCGCCCGTGCTGTACGTCGTCGCCTACATGTCCTGCGGTTACGCCGTGGGGTACGTCGTCGGACCCATGCTGTGGGCCTACGCCCGGCGGCACGGGCTCGTCAGCATCTCGGACATGGTCGCCCACCGGTACGGACGGCCGTGGCTCGGTGCGGGCGTCGCCCTGCTCGCCACCGTGTTCCTGCTGCCGTACATCCAGCTGCAGATCACCGGCATGGGCGTGGTCGTCTCCACCATCTCCTACGGCGCCATCAGCCTCAACTGGGCCTACTTCATCGGCTTCGCGGTCACGACCGGGTTCGTGGTGGTGAGCGGGCTGCGCGGCAGCGCCTGGGTGTCCGTGCTCAAGGACGTCCTCGTCGTGGGGACTCTCGCCTTCCTCGCCGTCTACGTACCCCTGCATTACTTCGACGGGTACGGGCCGTTCCTCGACCGGATCGTGCGCGAGAAGAGCGACTGGCTCACGTTGCCGGGGAGCGGAGGCAGCGCCTACGGAGAGGCGTGGTTCGCCACGACCTCGCTCCTCAACGCGCTCACCGTCGTCATCTTCCCCACCACCGTCGCCGGCTACCTCGGCGCCCGCAGCGCGGACGGGCTGCGGCGCAACGCCATCTGGCTGCCCGCCTACAACGTGCTGCTCTTCGTGCCCATGCTCCTCGGCATGGCCGCGCTCTTCGTCGTGCCCGGGCTCGTCGGCGCCGAGTCCAACCTCGCGCTCTTCAAGCTGGTCGTCGACTCGCTGCCCGCGTGGGCCGTCGGCGTCATCGGGGTGGCGGCCGCGCTCTCCTCCATCGTCCCGATGGCCGTGTTCATGCTGGTCATCGGGACGATGTGGGGGAGCAGCGTGCTGTCGCTGCTGCCCCGGTGGCGCACTCCGCAGCGGCAGAAACTCGCCTCGCAGGGCGTGGTCGTCGTCGCGGGCGCGCTCGCCCTCGCCCTGACCTATGGGGCGCCCAACACCCTCGTACGGCTGTCTCTCATCTCCTACGAGGGGATGGCCCAGCTCGTACCGATGCTGCTGTTGGGTCTGGTGTGGCGGAAGTTGACGCTCGCCGGGGTGTTGAGCGGGCTCGTCGTGGGGGTCGGGATCGTGTGCGCCCTCGTCTTCAGCGAGCACGACCCCGTCTTCGGGGTGAACGCGGGGATCGTCGCGCTCGCCGTCAATCTCGCCGTGGCGCTGACCGTGACGTACGCCGGTCCGGCCGACCGCGAGGACGGGCGGCCGGACGACGAGGTCCTCGCGAGCGACCCGCTCGGCGAAGAGGATGTCCTCAGCCCCGCCGCTCCCTCAGCAGGAGCACGCTGACCGCGGCCAGCAGGCCGAGGCCGGCCGAGACCACCATCGCCATGTCCGCGCCGTGCGCGAGGTCGTCCGTCGACGTCGACACCGCGATCATCAGTGCGACGCCCGCCGCCGAACCGATGTAGCGCGCCGTGTTGTTGGCGCCCGAGCCCATCGCGGCGCGCTCGGCAGGCACGGACTCGACCGCGAGCAGCGGGAGCGCGGCGTTCAGCAGGCCGCTGCCGATGCCCGAGAGGAGGAGGCCCGGCAGCAGACGCAGCCAGGAGCCGCCTCCGGCCGCGCCGAGCATCGTCAGGACGGCGACGGCGTGCAGGGTGAAGCCGACGGCCAGCTGGTGGCGGGGCGAGACCCGGCCCGCGAGCCGTCTGGCCTGCAGCGCCGCCACGAAGGACGTGCCCGACCAGATCACGAACAGCCAGGCCGCGTGCATCGTCGACAGGCCCAGCGTGTGCTGGAGCAGGGTCGGCAGGTAGCTGAAGAGGGCGATCACGGAGAAGCCCGTGAACAGGCCGCCCGTCGTCGAGGCCAGGAAGAGCGGGCGGCGCAGCAGGCCGAGGTCGAGCATCGGGTTTCTGCCGCGGCGCTCCACGGCCACGAACGCGGCGAGCAGGGCGACCGTCGCGGCGAGGAGCGCGCCCACCGGCGCGCGCAGCCAGCCGTCCCTGCCGAGGGTGAGCGCGGCCACCAGGGAGGTCAGGGCGAGGCCGAGCGCCGACGCGCCCGCCAGGTCCGGGCGGCCGGGCCGCGCGGCGCGGGATTCCGTCACCGCCCGCGGGACGAAGGCGGCGACGACAAGTGCGGCGAGACCGAGCACCGCGTACGCCCAGCGCCAGCCGTCCGGGCCCACGCTCGCGATGCCGCCCGCGACGGGCGGGCCCGCGGCGATGCCGCCGCTGACGAACGCGCCCCAGATGCCGGTCGCCCTGATCCGGCCCGGCCCCGCGGGGAACGCGTGCACGAGCAGGCCGAGGCTGCTCGCGAGGATCGCCGCGCTCGCCGCGCCCTGGGCGACGCGGGCCAGCGTGAACAGCCAGGTCGAATCGGCGAGCGCGGCGAGTGCGGTGGTGATGCCGAGCGCGACGGTGCCGGAGAGGAAGATCCGGCGCCGGCCGTGGTCGTCGGCGAGGCTGCCCGCGACCAGGAGCACGGCGGCGAGGCCGAGCGGTGTGCCGTTGAGCAGCCAGGCCTGGGCGGAGAGCGGGGTGTGCAGGGCGGCGGCCGTGTCGGGGAGCGTGATCATCGGCGCGGTGTACGTCATGAGGGCCACGGCGGTGGCGGCGCTGGTGACGGCGAGCGTGGCGGCGGCGCGCGGCGCGGGGGATGTGCGGGTGCCGGGTGGTGGCGCGGGGGCGGTCGACGGAGCGGTGGCGGGTGTGCGGACGAGCCGGGTGGACATGGGTCAGCCCTTCGAGGTTCAGTCAATGAACTCGGTGCGGTGAGTGACCGTAGCACCTGAAGTTCGTTCACTGAACCTCGTACGCGAAAAGTGGTTAGAGTGGGGCCATGGCTCTCGGCAAGGACTACGCGGCGCAGGAGTGCTCGATCGCCCGTGCGCTGGAGGTGGTCGGCGAGCGCTGGACGCTGCTCGTCGTCCGCGACGCCCTCTACGGAGTGCGGCGGTACAACGACTTCCTCGTCCACCTCGGCATCCCGCGCGCCGTCCTCGCCGCGCGCCTCCAGACGCTCGTCGCCGCAGGGGTCCTCGACAGGCGGCCGTGCGCCGAGGCGCCCAGACGGCACGAGTACGTGCTGACGGAGCGCGGCGAGGCCCTGTGGCCCGCGCTGCGCGCGCTCGGCCTGTGGGGGCGCGACCACATCCCCGGCAGCGCGCCGCTGCGGTACTTCCGGCACGCGCGGTGCGGCACGGAACTGGGCGTCGTGGGCGACTGCCCGGCCTGCGGCGGGCCCGTCCCCCTCGCGGACGTCGAGATGCTGCCCGGCCCCGGACTCGATCCGGAGCCGGCGGATCCGGTCAGCCGGGCGCTCGCCCGGCCCCGCAGGCTCCTTCAGCCGGTCGACGTCGATCCTGTATAAACGGCAGTACTACTGAAGGCAGTACTGCTGAAGGCAGCACTGTTGAACGGCAGTACGACAGATGTGAGGAGGGGGCCATGCGGGACGTCATCCGTAACGGGACAGCAGCCGCTCGCCCCGCCCTGCTCCTCCTGTTCCTCCTCGTCGAGGTCGTCCTCGTCGACACCGGAGGCCTCGCCTCAGCCGTCGCGCTCGCCGCGACCGCCGCCGCGGCCTCCGCGCTCGCCGTCTGCTCCGTGATCGCCGCGCGCTGCGCGCCCGCCGTGCCCCGCACCAGAGTGCGCACGGCCATCCGCGACCGCGAGATGCGCACCGCCTTCCTGCCGCAACGCGACCCCGATGCTCGGGGCCGCACGCGCCCCCGAGCACCCGGCCGTCCCCTCCTGACGGCCGCGTAGGGGTTCCGTACCGCAACACCCCCGCCCCACCCAGCCCTTCGCGGGCCGTCACGCCGACGACGCGACGTCTTCCCGTCGCTTCTTCTTCCGGTCTTCTTCCGGTCTTCTTCCGGCACGACGGATCCCTCGGAGGGCTTCTCCATGTCCGATTTCCTGTCCGCGTTCATGTCTCTGTTCGCGGAGCTTGTCGAGCACATCGCCGACCTGCTCGAACCGTTCTTCCACGGCTCGGCGACCGCCGCCGCGATCGTCCTGTTCACCGCCTGCGTACGACTCCTCGTACATCCCCTGTCGCGTGCCGCGGCCCGCGGGCAGAAGGCGCGCGCCAAGCTGTCGCCGCAGATCGCGGAGTTGCGCAAGAAGCACGCCAAGAACCCCGAGAAGCTCCAGCGGGCCGTCCTGGAACTGCACAGGAAGGAGCAGGTGTCGCCGCTCTCCGGCTGCCTGCCGAGCCTCTTCCAGCTGCCGGCCTTCTTCCTCCTCTACCACCTCTTCTCGAGTGCCGGCATCGGCGGCGAGGCGAACGCGCTGCTCGGCCACACCCTCTTCGCCGCGCCGCTCGGCGGCCGGTGGACGGACGCGCTGGCCGACGGCGGGGTCTTCGGGTCGCAGGGGCTGGTCTATGTGGCGCTGTTCGTGGTCGTCGCCGCCGTCGCCACCTTCAACTACCGGCGTACGAAGGTGCAGCTGGCCGCCAATCCGCTGCCGCAGGGGCAGGCCGGGGACCAGCAGGTGCCCGGCATGGGAGCGATCACGAAGGTGATGCCGCTGATGTCGTTCATGACTCTGTTCACGGTGGCCGTGGTGCCGCTGGCCGCCGCGCTGTATGTGGTGACCAGCACGACGTGGAGCGCGGTCGAGCGGGCGGTGCTGTACCGGGACATGCCAGGCGGGGCGGGCGCACTGGCTACCGCCGGGTAATGGTCCAGTACGTGAACCGGGTATTGCATACGGCACAGGGACCTTGGACGATCGACCAATCCTCCGATGGCCGCACCCCATCGGCCGGGCCACGCTCGACCAAGGGAGACTGACCATGAAACTGCTGCGAGTCGGTACGGCGGGGGCGGAGCGCCCCGCGCTGCTGGACGCCGACGGGGCCCTCAGGGACCTGTCGGGGGTAGTCGCCGATCTCGACGGCACCGTGCTCGCCGACGCGGCGGCGCTCGACCGGATCAGGGCCGCCGCCGACGCGGGCGACCTGCCCGTACTCGCGGCCGAGGGGCTCCGCGTCGGACCGCCGGTGGCGCGGATCGGCAAGGTCGTGTGCATCGGCCTCAACTACCACGACCACGCCCGCGAGACCGGCGCCGAGCCGCCCGCCGAACCCGTCGTCTTCTTCAAGGCGGCCGACACGGTGGTCGGCCCGGACGACACCGTCCTGGTGCCGCGCCGCTCGGTCAAGACGGACTGGGAGGTCGAGCTCGCCGTGGTCATCGGACGTACGGCGCGCTATCTGGAGTCGCACGAGGAGGCGCTGGCGCACGTCGCGGGGTACGCGGTGGCGCACGACGTGTCGGAGCGGGAGTTCCAGATCGAGCGGGGCGGCACCTGGGACAAGGGCAAGAACTGCGAGACGTTCAACCCGCTGGGCCCCTGGCTGGTCACCGCCGACGAGGTGCCGGACCCGCAGGCGCTCTCCCTGAAGCTCTGGGTGAACGGCGAACTGAAGCAGGACGGCACCACCGCCGACCAGATCTTCCCGGTCGCCGAAGTGGTGCGGTACGTCAGCCAGTTCATGACCCTGTACCCGGGTGACGTCATCAACACGGGTACGCCCGCGGGCGTCGCGATGGGACAGCCCGAGCCGAAGCCGTACCTGCGGGCGGGCGATGTGGTGGAGCTGGAGATCGAGGGTCTCGGGCGGCAGCGGCAGGAGCTGAAGGACGCGTAGGCCGTGCTGAACGCGCAGCCCGCCCCCTGGACGCGGGGCCGGCGTTCCCGGTTCGCCGGGGGCGCCGGCGCGCCATGATGACGCCATGGGACTGACTCCGGCCGAAGCGGCGCTCACCGGCACGGCGTTCGGTGCCCTGGCCACGTTCTCCAGCGCGTGGCTCATCCAGCGGGCCACGACCAGACGCGAGCACGAGAACCGCGTGTGGGACCGGCGGATGGCCGTCTACGACGAAGTGATGATCGCCGTCCGGCGGATGGCCGACCTCAGGGAGGCCGTCCGCCGGACCGGCGCCTTCCCCGAACGGCGGGCCGGTGAGACGGCCCCCGCCGACGACATGTCCCCGCTCCTCGCCCGCCTGGAGATCTACGGCAGCGACGAACTGCTCGCCGCCTGCAAGCACGCCTTCGCCGCCCGCAGGCGGTGGAAAATCGCCTGGGGCACCTGGCACACCCAGCGCGAGAACAACCCCCGGATCAGCGACAACGACGCATTCTGGGTCGCGTTCAAGAAGGCCGTGAAGAAGTCACGGAAAGCCGACCGCCGGTTGTTGTCGCTGCTGCGCGCCGAGGTCCATCCGGAACGGATCTCCGCGAGACGCAAGTTGTCGATGCGGCTGAAGCGGTTCAGGCTGCCGAATCCACGGCGCAGACGCCCGATCGACCCCGGACGAACTCCTGACCGACCCTGACGAATATTCCAGGAGATGTGCCACGGGCCCATTCCACAGCAACCGATTCTGGCTACCATGGCGTCTTCCGGGTGAAAGCGGGAGTTCGCTCAGGGATGGCGGGGGTTCGCTCAGGGGTCACGGACGGGGGGCTGGTCCGCGGTGTACGACGAGCACTTCATCGAGATCTTCCGGAGCGGCTGCCGACAGGGCGGCGAATGCCGACGGGGGGACGACTGCCGGCGGGACGAAGGTCTCGGGCAGGACGAGAGCTGCCGTCGGGGCTCGGGCGTGCGGCTCACCCGCGAGTTCGCCCTCACCGCCGCGCACTGCCTCAAGGCCCGCGAGCTCAAGGGCCTCGATCCGGTCATGCTCCGCCTCTCCGACGGCAAGCAGGTCACGGGCGGGGTGCTCGACTACGACCGGCGGTCCGACCTCGCCCTGCTCAACCTCAGCTTCGCCGAGGGCGAGGACGTCCAGCTCCCCGGAGTCTGCTTCGACGACGCCCGCCGCGACGAGCTGTGGAAGGCGACCCACCAGCCCCCGGAGACCGACGACGTGCTGACGGGCACCGTGGCCGACGTCTCGTACGAATACGGCGAGCCCCAGAAGGGCGTGAAGATCTGCGCCCTGCGCCTCAACTGCCACGCCAGTTTCGACGACTACGGCCTGTACGCGGGCAGCCCGGTGGAGCGCGGCAATCCCTACCGGCCGGCGGCGGTCCTCGGACTCGTCGTCGAGCGGCGCGCGGCGGCCGGCACGGCGGGTGGCACAGAGGGCGACACGGTCTACGCGGGCACGATCCGCGAAGCCGTCCGGCAGTTCGACCGCTTCCGGTTCCGCATCGAGGACCTGGCGAGGGACCAGTGGCCCCTGGCCGTCCGGCCCTACTCGGTGGAGGCGGCCGAGACGGAGCAGAAGCTCCGGGTCAGTGCCGCCGTGGCCGAGGCCCTCAAGAAGGCGGGCCACGACTCCGTGGTGGCAGTGCACTGGATACGCCGCTGACCCAGCATCCCGGCACGTGGGCCGGCGACCTCCCGGGAGGGACCATGACGACGATGCGGTACCTCGACGACGCCATAGCCGTCGCCGAAGAGATGCTCCTGGCGCCCGCCGGGCCGCGCCACCAGGACAAGGGCCGCCTGGCCGCCTATGTGAAGCACGTCCGCAGGCCCGATCCCGCCGACAGGTCCCAGCAGTTACGGGCGGAACAGCTCATCCATCTGGCCAAACTGCTGAGCGCCCTCGGCATGAAGACGCTGTCCCTGTCGGTGGCCGACATGACCCTGCGGCACATGGAGATCGTGGAGGCGGACCGCGCGGTGTACGCGGCGTCCGTCTGGAACGAGCTGGGCTCGCTGCTCGCCGAGCACGGCGAACTGGAAAGGGCCCGGCTCGTCCTCGGCCGTGCGCTGAGCAGGGCCGAGCGGGGCGGCCAGGTCCCCGAGCGGGGCCGCATCCTCGCCAACCTGAGCGCCGTCAGCCTGCGCAGGGGCGACCTGGGGGACGCCGACTTCTGGGCCGGCAAGGCGCTGGAGGAGATGGACACGCGGCCGGGCGACGACCCGGACGCCCGGCTGACCGCCGACCTGGTGCGGCTGGAGGTCGCCAGGTCGGGCAAGGACATCGACCGGATCCACGACACCCTGCAGAAGTTCGACCGGTCCGCGGAGCACTCCATCGCCCTCAAGGGCGGCGACCACCCCGCGGCCATCGCCGCCCGGCGCGCCCTCGCCACGGCGACGTTCGAGGCGGCCGCGGCCGGGCACGACGTGGAGCTCAGCGAGCGGCAACTGGGCGAGCTGGAGATCGTGAAGCTCAACGCGTCGGCGTTCCTGGGGGCGACCCACCGCGAGACCATCGTGGCCCAGGCGGCCCTGGCCGTCGCGGAGTTCGAGGCGGCGAGCGGCGGCTCGGGGAGTCTGCTGCGCCGGCGGCGGGCCGTGGTGCTGCTGGAGAGCGCCGAGGAGATGGCCGTGGAGGCGCTCGGCAGGGAACACGCCCAGACCCTCGCGATCCGAGAGGCGCTCGCGCATTTACGGGCGGCCACGGTGCAGACGGACGATCTGCCGTACCGGATCGACCGTACGTACACTCCGCAGGAGAACGACGTACGCAACACCGCGAAGAAGAAAGCGATCGACGCGGAGCGGAACGTGATCCGGCTTACCGCGCACGCCGGCGCCTCGTATTTCCTCGCCGACCTGGACATCTTCTACTGGCAGATTCATCGCGCCCTGGAGCGCGGCACCTATTTCCACGTGATTCTGAGCAGTCCTTGGAACAATCTCGCGATCTTTCTGCAGCACAGCGCGGACTCGGAGCCGGTGAGCCACCAGAACATCGTGGGCCGGGTACGGGCGAGCACGTATTACCAGAAGACGTTCCTGCCGGTCATCGCCTCCTATCAGGACCTGCGCGCCCGATTCCCCGACCACATCGAACTGAAGCTGACGCCCACCGACATATCAGGGTCGACGCTGCTCACATCGGAAGCGGGATTCTTCGAGCCGTACATCACGATGAATCCGCTGCAGCGCACCCGCAGGGGCCTGAGCGTCTTCGAGCACCAGTTCCTGAAGGACAGCAAGTATTACGAGGACAGCCTGGCGGCGTTCCGTACGCAGTGGGAACTGACCAGCACATGGGAGCAGTTCGGCATGCACGAGGAGAAGCACAAGGAGAGGCTGCGCGCGCTGATGACGACGCAGTCCGACGACCGGTGGAGCAAGAGCCAGGAGTAGAGATGCCCCCAGCAGCCGCGTGGCGGATCAGGGGCAGTGCACCGCGCCGTCCCTGATGCTTCTCAGGACACCCGCGGAGCCGACGAAGAGCGCTTCGGGCAGCGCGTCCAGGGGCCAGAACTGCCACCGCAGACAGCGGTCCGGTTCGCGTACGAGGATGTCGCCGGTGTAGTCGACGACCTCGACGCCGACCTGCATGTGGTGGTTGGCCGCCGGGTCCGGGTCGGTCACGCAGGCGACCCGCAGGTCCAGGGCGTGGATGCCGGTCTCCTCGGCCAGCTCCCTGCGGGCGGCGTCCGTCAGGGACTCGCCCACCTCCAGATGGCCGCCGGGCAGGCCCCAGGTGCCCGCGCCGAAACAGTTGGCCCGCAGGCCGAGCAGGACGTCACCGCCGAGGCGGACGATCGCCTGGACACCTACGCGTACATGCGCTGTCATCGGGAGCTCCTCACAGGGCCGGTGGGCCGTCCGGGTCCGGATACGTGCCGGCGAAGTTCTCGACGTTCCTGGCGGGGGTGATCAGCTCGGCGGGCCGGAGCGTGCGGTCCGCGAGCTTCTCGAAGAGATTCCCGATCCTCCGTTCCTCACCCTCGTCGACGACGACGATCTCGCAGTCCGGATCGATGAAGAAGTAGCTGCCGGTGCGGGTCGAGTTGCGGTACACCCGCAAGGACACCTCGCGCCGCCGCGCGGCCTCCTCGCACTCCGCGACGACGTCCTCGAACTCCGCGTCGCCGATGGAGAGCCAGTCCCTGTTGTCCGCGCCGTAGTTGGTCTCGGACATCTGGTAGACCTTCCACACGTCGGGCAGCGAGGCCTCGTCCTCGATCAGGTCCAGGACGTGCGGCGCGCCCTTCACGTTGAGGCGCGTGACGACCGTGCCCAGCTTCACCCGGACGTGCTCGTGGTTCTTGCGCACTTCCGTCAGCAGGTCGAGCACCCTGTCGCGGTGCGGTGCCGGGCTGCCGGTGCGCAGCAGTCCGTGCTCCACCGCGTCCCTCGACTCCAGCGGCAGGGCGAGCCAGGAGAGGTGGGGGAGCAGGCGCTGCATGGATTTCAGGGGGGCGAGGCCGTTGGTGCTGAGGACGACGCGGGGCGGCCGCCCGGACGGCAGCGTGCGGCTCAACTCCTCGGCCAGTTCCGGGAGGTAGGGCAGCAGTGTCGGTTCTCCACCGGAGATGACGACACCTCGCACGCCCGAGTCCCGGAGAACGGAAGCGATGCGCAGCGCCGTTTCCCGCGGCATCGAGGGGACCTCGTGGCGGGGGCCGAAGCAGAAGGGACAGCTGAGGTTGCAACGCCCGATGGGACGCAGGTCTACAAACGCGGGCAGTTGCATGGACGGACACTATGGGGTCCGTGGGGCCCCGGAGTATCGCTTCCCCTCGTTCAAGCGAGTGGTTTTCACTCGTTGCGCTGAACAATCCTGGTTCGGGCTGCGAGGAACCGTTCCGGCTGTGACGAACCGTTCAGGCTGCGGTGAACCGCTCCAACGCCTCCACCACCAGCGTGTGGTCCTCCACCTGGGGCAGGCCCGAGACCACCACCGTGCCGATCACCCCCGCGCCCGCCACCGCGATCGGGAACGCGCCGCCGTGGGCCGCGTACACGTCGGGGTCGAGGCGGGAGGAGTCCTCGAACGTCGTGCCCTTGGCGCGGAAGCGGGAGCCGACCAGGTAGGAGGAGCAGCCGTAGCGCTCCACGACGCGGCGCTTGCGGTCGATCCAGGCGTCGTTGTCCGGGGTGGAGCCGGGCAGCGCCGCGTGGAAGAGCTGCTGGCCGCCGCGGCGGATGTCGATCGCCACGGGGGCGCGGCGCTCGCGGGCCAGCTCCACCAGGAGCGTGCCGAGCGTCCACGCGTCGTCGTACGTGAAGTGGGGGAGTACCAGGCGGCGCTCCTGGGCCTCCAGCTCGTCGATGGTCGGCGGGGTCACGGCGGGCGTGGTCACAGCGTCACCGCCACGCCGTCGCGGGCGGAGCGGCGGGCCGCTTCCAGGACGTCCAGGGCGGCGGCGGCCTCGTGCGCGGTGACGGGGTTCTCGCCGGTGCCGCGCAGGGCGTTCGCCACCGCCTCGTAGTACGCGGGGTAGTCGCCCGGCAGGCTCGGCAGCGGGCGGCCGCCGCCGGTCGGCGGGGACTCGCCGGCTCCGACCGTCCCCCACATCGACTCCGGCTCCACGCCCCACGGGTCATCCGTGGCCGGGCGCTTGCCGTCGCGCAGCGCGGCCTCCTGCGGGTCCAGGCCGTACTTCACATAGCCCGCCTGCGAGCCGAGGACACGGAAGCGCGGGCCGAGCTGGGCGGTGGTGGCGCTCACGTAGAGGTGCGAGCGGACTCCGTTCGCGTGGGTGAGCGCGAGGAACGTGTCGTCGTCGGCCTCCGCGCCCGGGCGCCGGACGTCCGACTCGGCGTACACGCTCACGGCCGGGCCGAAGAGCACCAGGGCCTGGTCGACGACGTGGCTGCCCAGGTCGTAGAGGAGACCGCCGATCTCCTCCGGGTCGCCGGACTCGCGCCAGCCGCCCTTCGGCTTCGGCCGCCACCGCTCGAAACGGGATTCGAAGCGCCATACGTCGCCGAGATCGCCGTCGGCGAGCAGCTTGCGCAGGGTGCGGAAGTCGGCGTCCCAGCGGCGGTTCTGGAAGACGGAGAGGAGGAGTCCGCGCTCGTCGGCGAGGGCCGCGAGCTCGCGCGCCTCGGCGGCCGTGCCCGCGACCGGCTTGTCCACGACGGCCGGCAGGCCCGCCTTCAGGGCGGCGGTGGCCAGCGCCACGTGCGTCTTGTTCGGCGACGCGATGACGATCAGGTCGAGCTCGGCCGCCCGCTCCCACAGCTCGTCGGCCGAGGCCGCGCAGCGCAGGCCGTCGCCGAACTCGGCGCGGGCCTGTGCCTGCCGCTCGGGGTTCGACGTCACGACCGTGTCGAGGACGAGGCCCTCGGTGGCGGCGATCAGCGGGGCGTGGAAGACGGAACCCGCGAGGCCGTATCCGACGAGGCCGACGCGGAGGGGAGAGCGCGTGCCTGTGCTCCCCGTGTCCGTGTTCCCTGTGCTCGTACCCGTACCAGTACCTGTGCCAGTCATGTCCTCCACTTAAGCAACGGTGTTGCCAAAGTGCAAGCGGGCGGGACAATGGGCTGGTGAAGTCGTACGTGAACAGGGTGAACCCCGGAGTGAACCTGCCGGCCGTGCGCGGGCACAACGCCGCGCTCGTGCTCGATCTGCTGCGCGCCGCGGGCGAGGCGGGCATCAGCCGCCTGGAGCTCGCCGAGCGCACCGGGCTCACCCCGCAGGCCGTCAGCAAGATCACCGCGAGGCTGCGGGCGGAGGGTCTTGCCGCGGAGGCGGGCCGCCGCGCCTCGACGGGCGGCAAGCCCCGCACGGTGCTGCGCCTCGTCCCCGCCGCGGGGCACGCGGTCGGTCTCCACCTGGACCGTGACGAACTGACGGCGGTCCTCGTCGACCTCACCGGCACGGTGGTCGCCGAACGCCGCGCCCCTCTCGCCTTCGGCGCGGGAGCGGAGGCGGTGGTCGAGGTGGCGGTGGGGGAGGTACGGGGGTTGCTCGCCGGGGGCGGCGTTGTCGGGGACGGGGGTGGCGGTGGCGGTGGCGGCGGTGTCAGTGACTGGGGCACCGGCACCGGCACCGGCACCGGTGCTGGTGGGGGTGTCGTTTCTGGGGTTGGGGTTGCGTTGCCCGGGCCGCTGGACCATGCGGCGGGGGTGCTGCACCGTGTGACCGGGTTCCCGGAATGGGACGGGTTCGCGTTGCGGGATGTGCTCTCGGAGCGGCTCGGGCTGCCCGTCGTGGTCGACAAGGACACCAACGCCGCGGCTCTCGGCCTCGCTCTCGCCGGTGCCGCCGACTCCTTCGCGTACCTCCATCTGGGTACGGGGCTCGGTGCCGGGCTCGTGCTCGGTGGCGCCCTGCACCGCGGGGCCCGTACGGGTGCGGGCGAGTTCGGCCACCAGGTGCTCCAGATGGACGGGCCGCCCTGCGAGTGCGGGGACCGGGGCTGTGTGGAGGCGCTCTGCCTCGCGGCCGTCGGCCGGGGGGATCTCGACGAGGCGGCGCGGGTACTCGGTACGGCCGCCGGCAATCTCGTCGGCCTCCTCGACATCGACCACGTCCTCCTCGGCGGACGGACCGTCTTCGCCGCGGGGGACCTTTTCGTACGGGGGGTGGGCGCCGTCGTCGCCGAGCGCGTCCGGCGCGGGGGCGGGACCCTCCGGGTGCCGGTGAGCCTCGCGCCCGGCGGTGAGCGCGGGGTGGCGGAAGGGGCGGCGCAGCTCGTCCTGGCACCGCTCTTCGGGCGAGCGGAGGTGGCTTTTCCGGTGCGTTGAGGGCGGGTTGGCGGTTGGTGGGTGTCACGGCCGGGAGTTATGCGCGGGGGTGGGGATCTCGCCTGAACGGGGGGCTTGGGTGGGCCGGTCGGGCCTGTCAGGCGGTGGTGGGGTGGCCGCGTCGCCCACGCATGGCAGGGTCAGAATCGGAATCGGAATCGGAATCGGTTCCGGGGCGGTGCGGTGCGGTCCCGGCCGGTGTCCGTCCGGTGGTCCGGTCCGGTGCTGGCTGGTGGTCCGGCTCGGTGTGGGCTGGTGCTGTCCGGCGGTTCGGCGCCGACCGGTGGTCCGGTCCGGGCCGGTCCGATGTGGTGAGGTCAGGTGGTCCGGTGTCCGTCCGGTGGTTCGGTCCGGCCCGGCGCCGTCCGGTCTGGTCTGGTCTGGTGCCGTCCGGCGGTCCGGTCTGGTCTGGTGCCGTCGGGTGGTCCGGTCCGGGCCGGTCCGATGTGGTGTCCGTCCGGTGCCGTCCTGTGGTTCGGTCCGGTTCGGTGGTCCGGTGCCGTCCGGCGGTCTGGTCCGGTCTGGTCCGATGCGGTGAGGTCAGGTGGTCCGGGGCCGTCCGGTGGGTTCGGTCCGGCCCGGCGCCGTCCGGTCCGGTCTGGTCTGGTGCCGTCCGGCGGTCCGGTCTGGTCTGGTGCCGTCCGGTGGTCCGGCGCGGTCCGGTCCGGCCATGCCGCCCGTCGACCCCGGGACCTCCGCTCCCCGTCCCCTGTCCGCCCACGTCGTCAGCCGGCCCCCGAGTCTCCGCTTTCGTCCCCCGTCCGTCCGCGTAGTCCGCCAGCTCCTGCCCGTCCGCCTTCGTCCCTCGTCCGTCCGTGTTGCCTGCCGGCCCCGAGTCCGTCTCCGTGTCGTCCGGCGGCTCCCGAGTCTCCGCCTTCGTCCCTCGTCCGTCCGCTGTCGTCCGTTGGCTGCCGAGTCTCCGCCCTCCGTCCGTCCGCCTGGTCAGCCGGCTCCCGAGCCTCCGTCTCCGTCCCCCGTCCGTCTGCCTCCCCAGCTGTTCGTACGCCCCTGTCCCCTCCACCCTCGTCCCCGTCCCCCATCTGCCGGTCGGCGCCAAGTAAAGGTCTTTCATGGGCTTCCGCAGTTCTCTCGCCTTCGGTGTCACCGCCGTGGCCGTCGCAGCCGCCGCCCTCGTGTCCGCCGTGCCCGGTGTGGCCGCGGAGGGGGTCGCGCGGGGTGGCGACGGGGCGGGGTGTGTGGTGGCAGGGGGCGTGGTCCGGGATTCTTGCGCCGCCGCGCCCGGGGAGTCCGGGGTCCGTGTGGCCCAGGACCGGGAGCGGGAGCGGAAGGGGGCGCGGGCGGCGATGCGAGGGCCCACCTGTGTGGATGAGGACCGTGTCGACTTTCCCATCGACACCCGTATTCGCCGGGGGCCGGCCGACTACGAACCCGGCGGCGCGCACGAGGACTGGACCGTCGACCTCACCAACGCCACCGGCGAACCCTGCGCCAACATCCACCCGATCCTCGTCCTCGTCGACGAGCAGCGGACGTTGACGCCCCGGCAGATGCGGCTGCGGTTCCACGACGGGACGCGTTGGCGGCCCGTCGCGTTCGAGCGGACCGGGCAGGGCGAGCACGTCGGTGTCTTCGACGACGGCTTCGGCGGCTTCACGGTCGCACCGGGCCGTACCGTCACCGTCAAGGTCCGGCTCGCCTTCACCGCCGACGCAGGCCCCAACCACGTCGTGGCGTCCGCCGCCGTGGTGCAGCGCAGGGACGGCGACGGCGACTGGGTCGGCGCCTCCAACGACTACCCCTTCGACCTCGCCCCCGCCGCTTCCCCGGACCGGGACGCCGAGCCGCCCGCCGAACTGCGCGCCGAGCTCGCCGAGACCGGCCGGCACGTCCCGCTCGCCACGCGGATCGCCGCCGCCGGAGCCGTCGTCCTCGTCGGGTGCGGCGTCCTCGCCCTGTGGGCCGCCCGCCGCCTGCGGGTCCGGTGGCGCTGAACGCGGGCACGGACACGGGCAAGGACACGGGCACGGGCACGGGCACAGGCCGGCTCCGGCGACCCCCGTTCACGTACGTCTGCGAACATCCCCAGGTGGACAACCCGAACACCGCGCACCACCCCGCGCATCCCCCCGCCCACCTGCTCGACCAGGCGCCGGGCGCCCCCATCCGCTCCGGCATCCCCGAGCACGGCCGCATCCCGAAGTACTACGCCGTGAAGGCGAGGATCGCCGCGCTCATCGAGGAGTTGGGGGACGGACAGCCGCTGCCGACCGAGCGGGATCTCGCCGAGCGGTACGAAGTGGCGCGCGAGACCGTGCGGCAGGCGTTGCGCGAACTGCTCCTGGAGGGGCGGTTGCGCAGGCAGGGGCGTGGCACCGTCGTGGCGGGTCCGAAGCTGGAGCAGCCGCTGTCGCTCGCGAGTTACACGGAGGGCGTGCGGCGGCAGGGGCGTACCCCCGGACGTAACCTCATCTCCCTCGACCGGTTCCCGTGCCCGCCCGCGCTCGCCCGCGAGATCGGCGCCGACGTGGGCGAGCCCGTCTGGCACATGGAGCGTGTGCTCCTCGCCGACGAGGAGAGGGTCGGGTTGGAGAGCACGTACGTTTCCGTGGCGCGGGTGCCGCGGCTCGACGCCGACTTCGAGCCCGACTCCTCCTTCTACGCGTACCTGCGCGACAGCATCGGCATCTCCTTCGGCGACGCCGACGAGCGGATCGAGACGGTCCTCGCCACCCCGCGCGAGGCCCTGCTCATCGGGACGCCGCCCGCGCTGCCCATGCTGCTCATCCACCGGCTGTCGCGGGACACCTCGGGCCGCCCGCTGGAGCGGGTGCGCACCCTCTACCGGGGTGACCGGTTCTCGTTCACCACGCGTCTCGGCTGAAGCGGCCGTCCCGCGAACAGCCTCAGCCGCATAACGGAAACGTAACGGGTCTAGGCCAAGCTTGGGTGGCCGTTCACCGTCCCGTTGCCGTCCGGCCCCGCGCGGGACACCGGTCCCCAGGAGCGTTGCCGCCGTGAGAGTCATCGTCGTAGGAGCCGGCGTGGTGGGAACCATGCACGCCTGGCACGCAGTGGAACGCGGCCACGAGGTCGTCCAGATCGAGCGAGAGAGCGAGGCGCGCGGGGCGTCCCTGCGCAACTTCGGGCAGATATGGGTGAGCGGCCGGGCGGGCGGCGAGGAGCTCGACACCGCCCTGCGCGCCCGTGAGCTGTGGGAGCACATCGGCGCACGCGTGCCGGGCCTCGGCTTCCGGGCCAACGGCTCCCTCACCCTCGTGCGCAACGAACGCGAGCGCGCCGTCGCCGAGGCCGCCCTGGCCCGCCCGGACGCGGCGGCCCGCGGCTACAAGCTGCTCGGCGCCGACGAGGCGCGCGCCCTCAACCCGGCCCTACGGGGTGAGTTCACCGCGGCCCTGTGGTGCGAGCGGGACGCGGCCGTGGAGCCGCGCACCGCCCAACTCCGGCTGCGCGAGGCCCTCCTGGCCTCCCCGCGCTACACCTTCCTGCCCGGCCGCGAGGTCCGCGAGGTCGTCGGCGAGAGCGCGGTCCGCGACGACCACGGCGACGTGCACACCGGTGATGTCGTCGTCCTCGCCACCGGCGCCTGGCTCGGCGGCCTCGTCCGCGAGCTGGCGGGACCCGACCTGCCCGTGCGCCGCGTACGCCTCCAGATGATGCAGACCGAGCCGCTGGGCGAACCGCTCACCACCTCCGTCGCCGACGCCGACAGCTTCCGCTACTACCCGGCGTACAAGTCGCCCGCACTCGACGCGCTCAACGCAGGCCAGGCCCAGACGCCGACCGCCGCCGAGCACAAGATGCAGCTGCTCATGGTGCAGCGCGCGGACGGCGGCCTGACCATCGGCGACACCCACGAGTACGAGCACCCCTTCGCCTTCGACACCGTCGAGGAGCCCTACGACCACCTCACCGAGGTCGTCGAGGGCTTCCTCGGCCGCCCGCTGCCGAAGATCAGGCGGCGCTGGGCCGGGGTGTACGCGCAGTGCGTCGACCCGAGCCGCGTCGTGCACCGGCAGCGGGTGCGCGACGGCGTGTGGCTGGTCACCGGGCCCGGCGGGCGCGGCATGACCTGCTCGCCCGCGATCGCCGAACAGACCGCCGACGAACTGGGATGGTGAGCGAATTGACCGCGAACGAACACATCGGCCTGGTCGTGCTCGACATGGCAGGCACCACCGTCGCCGACGGCGGCCTCGTCGAGCAGGCCTTCGCCGCCGCCGCGCGGGAGCTCGGCGTCGAACCGGACTCCGCGGACCACGCCGCGAAACTGGAGTACGTCCGCGCCACGATGGGCGAGTCCAAGATCTCCGTCTTCCGGCACCTGTTCGGCGAGGAGAAGCTCGCGCAGCAGGCGAACACCGCCTTCGAGAAGGCGTACGGGACGCTGGTCGACGGCGGCCGCATCGCACCCGTCCCCGGGGCGCGCGAAGCCATCGAGGAGCTCGCGGACGACGGCCGCACCGTCGTCCTGACCACCGGTTTCGCCCGGGTCACCCAGGACGCCATCCTCGACGCGCTGGGGTGGCGGGGCCTGGTCGGACTGACCCTCTGCCCCGCCGACGCGGGCGGCCGCGGCCGCCCCTACCCCGACATGGTGCTCAGCGCGTTCCTGCGGACCGGTGCCGTGGCCGGCGTCCGGGACGTCGCCGTCGCGGGCGACACGGCGTACGACATGCTCAGCGGCGTACGCGCCGGCGCCTCGGTCGTCGCCGGTGTCCTCACCGGCGCCCACGGCGACGCCGCGCTCCGCGAGGCCGGCGCCACCCACGTGCTCGGCTCCGTCGCCGAACTGCCCGCGCTGCTCCGGGGAGTCGGCTGATGGGCAGCGGCATCCGCTTCGACGGGGTCTCCGTCGCGTACGACGGGAACACCGTCCTCGACTCCCTCGACCTGACCGTCGAGCCCGGCGAGGTCATGGCCCTGCTCGGACCCTCCGGCTCCGGCAAGACCACCGCGCTGCGGGCCGTCGCGGGCTTCGTGCGGCCCGCCGCGGGGCGGGTGTTCATCGGGGACCGCGACGTCACCGCGCTGCCGCCGCACCGGCGGGGCATCGGCATGGTCGTCCAGCAGTACGCCCTCTTCCCGCACATGCGGGTCGCGGACAACGTCGCCTTCGGCCTGAAGGCGCAAAAGACGCCCAAGGCGGAGATCCCCGGACGGGTCGCCGAAGCCCTGGAGATGACGGGCATGGCCGCGTACACGAAGCGGTTCCCGCGCGAGCTGTCCGGCGGGCAGCAGCAGCGGGTCGCCATCGCGCGGGCGCTCGCCATCCGGCCCGGCGTGCTGCTCCTCGACGAGCCGCTCTCCGCGCTCGACGCGCAGCTGCGCTCCGGCATGCTGGCCGAACTCGCCCGGCTGCACCGGGAATTGCCCGACGTGTCGATCCTGTACGTCACCCACGACCAGGTCGAGGCGCTGACCCTCGCCGACCGGATCGCCGTCATGGACCGGGCACGGCTGCGGGACTGCGGGACGCCCCAGGAGCTCTACCGGGCGCCGCGCACGGAGTTCACGGCGTCGTTCGTCGGCAACGCGAACCTCCTCGCGGTGACGGTGGAGACGGGGGCCGTCTCCTTCGGCGGGGTGTCGCTGAAGGCGGACACGGGGGGAGCCGCCCCGGGGGCGGCCGCCACCCTGTGCGTGCGGCCGCACCTGGTCGGGCTCGGGGACGGGCCCAACGCCCTGACCGGGCGGGTCGCCGAGGTGCAGTGGCGGGGCGCCACGCACCGGCTGTACGTCGAGGTGGCCGGGGAGCGGGTCAAGGCGGACGTCCGTGAGCTGCGGACGCCGCCTGGCCTCGGGGACGAGGTCACGCTGCACTTCGCGCCCGACGACGCGGTGCTCCTGGCCGGAGGGGTGACCGATGGGTAGTCCTGCCGAGCGCCTCCGTTCAAGTGACCCGGCACCGGAGGCTGTGCCCACCCTCCCCCAAGCTCTCGACTCCGCTCGAGCAGGGGGCGCCCCCATCGCCGTGCGGAACGCCTGCCCACAGCAGGGGCAGCTCGGGCGCCAAGTGCCGTCTTTCGTGTGGGTGCTGCCGCCCGTTGTCCTTCTCGGGGTGTTCTTTCTCTACCCCCTCTTCCTCGTCGTTCAGCAGTCGGTGCAGCCCGACACCGGTGGGACCTCCCTTCAGCCGTATTCCGACGTGTTCGCCTCCGAGGCGTTCCGGGAGGCGCTCGGGACCACCGTGTGGCTCGCCGTCGGGGCGACCGTGGGATGTCTCGTGCTCGGGTTCGCGCTCGCGCTGATCATCGCGTTCGTGCCGTTCCCCGGCGGGAAGGCCGTCGCAAAGTTCATCGACGTCTTCCTCTCCTTCCCGTCCTTCCTGATCACCCTCGCCCTGCTGTTCATCTACGGCACGAAGGGCATGGCCAACGGCGTGTGGACGGACGCGACCGGTGCCGCCGAGGGGCCGTTCCAGTTCCTGACCACCCCGTGGGGCGTCCTGCTCGCCGAGATCACGTACTTCACGCCCTTCGTGATGCGGCCGCTGCTCGCCGCGTTCTCGCAGCTCGACACCGCGCAGATCGAGGTCGCGGCCGGCCTCGGGGCCAGGCCCGCCCGGATCGTGCGGCGCGTCATCCTGCCCGAGGCGCTGCCCGCGCTCGCCGCCGGCGGCAGCCTCGTCCTCGTCATGTGCCTGAACGAGTTCGGGATCGTCCTCTTCACGGGGGCGAAGGGGGTCACGACCCTGCCGATGCTCGTCTACAGCAAGGCGATGCTCGAAGCCGACTATCCCGCGGCGTGCGTCGTCGCCGTCGTCAACATCGTGATCTCCGTGGGCCTCTACGGCCTGTACCGGGTGGTGAGCCGTCGTGTTGGTGCATAGCCGCAAGGGCAAGTGGGCCACCTGGGTCCTGTTCGCCGTGCTCTTCCTGCCGCTCTTCGCGCTGCCGCTGCTCGTGATCCTCACGGCGTCGTTCTCCGAGCACTGGTCGGGGGCCTTCCCGTCCGGACTCACCGGCGAGCACTACGCGGCGGCGACCCGCGGGGAGTCGTTGCAGGCCCTCACCACCAGCCTCGTCACCGCCGTCGGCGCCAGCCTGCTCGCGCTGGCCGTCGGCTCCTGGGCCGCGCTCGCCGCCGCCTCGCTCAAGAGGGGCGGCCGCAAGCTGCTCGACGCGCTGTTCGTGCTGCCCGTCGCCGTGCCGTCCGTGGTCGTGGGCCTCGCGGTCCTCGTCGCCTTCTCCAAGCCCCCGATGATCCTCAACGGGACGCGGTGGATCGTGATCCTGGCGCACGCCCTGCTGGTCACGGCGTTCGCCTACCAGTCGGTCACCGCCGCGATCGCGCGGCTCGACCCGGCGTACGAACAGGCCGCCGCGTCGCTGGGCGCCCGGCCCTCGTACGTCCTGTGGAAGGTAAAACTGCCGCTCCTGCTGCCGTCCCTGAACGCGGCCGCCGGGCTCTGCTTCGCCCTCTCCATGGGCGAGCTGAGCGCCACGATGATGCTCTATCCGCCGGACTGGACACCGCTCCCCGTGCGGATCTACGCGGCCACCGACCGCGGGTCCACCTTCACCGGCGCTGCCCTCGCGGTGGTCCTCATGGCGGCCACGCTCCTCGTGCTCCTCGCCGTCTCCCGCGTCCGCACCCGCGCCTCCTACCGCTGACCCCGCAAGCCGACTTCTCCAAGCCGACTTCAAGGAGTACGAAACGTCATGTCGCGTCACACCCGCATCCGCATCAGAACGCTCGCCGCCGTCACCGGCAGCCTCGTCCTCGCGGGCTCCCTCACCGCGTGCGGCGGCAGCTCGGCCGCGTCCGACGACAAGGTCGTCACCGTCTACAGCGCCGACGGCCTCAAGGGCGAGAACGGCGACGGCTGGTACGACCGGGTCTTCAAGGACTTCGAGAAGAAGACCGGCATCAAGGTGAACTACGTCGAGGGCGGCTCCGGCGAGATGGTGCAGCGCGCCGTCCGCGAGAAGTCCAACACGCAGGCCGACGTCATCATCACCCTGCCGCCGTTCATCCAGCAGGCCGACGAGAAGGGCCTGTTGCAGGCGTACGAGCCCAAGGGGTCCGACCACGTCGGCGGCGCCGACAAGGCCGCCGACGGCAAGTGGACCGCCGTGGTGAAGAACTACTTCGGGTTCATCCACAACAAGAAGGAACTGGCGGGCGGCAAGGCGCCGAAGACGTGGGAGGACCTCACCGACCCCGCGTACAAGAACAAGGTGCAGTACTCCACGCCGGGCGTCGCGGGCGACGGCACCGCCGTGCTCATCAAGGCGATGCACGACTTCGGCGGCAAGGAGCCGGCGATGGCATACCTGAAGAAGCTGCAGACCAACAACGTCGGCCCGTCCGCCTCCACCGGCAAGCTCGCGCCCAAGGTCGACAAGGGCGAACTGCTTGCCGCCAACGGCGACGTCCAGATGAACTACGCGCAGTCCAAGGACATGCCGAACCTCGGCATCTGGTTCCCCGCGACGAAGAAGAACCCGGACAGGCCCACCACGTTCGCGCTGCCCTACGCGGCCGGTCTGGTGGCCAAGGCCCCCCACGACGCCAACGCGAAGAAGTTCCTCGACCACCTCCTCGGGGAGCAGGCCCAGCGGCAGGTCAGCGAGATCGGCGGCGGCTTCCCGGCCCGCGAGGACATCAAGGCCACCGACGCCAACGCCATCGCCCTCGACAAGATCATGGACGGTGTGGAGATCTTCGAGCCGGACTGGCAGGACATCTCCGAGAACCTCCAGTCGTACGTGGAGGACTGGAAGTCGGCGACGGGCAGCTGAACCGTCTGACTAGGCTGTGGGCTGTCGGCACAGCGCTGTTCCGGCGCCCCAGCCACCCCGTACACCGCAGGAGTGCACCCCATGGCAGAGCGCAAGCCCATCGAATCGTGGCTCACCGACATGGACGGCGTGCTCATCCACGAGGGAGTGCCGATCCCCGGCGCCGACGCCTTCATCAAGAAGCTGCGCGAGTCCGGCAAGCCCTTCCTGGTCCTGACGAACAACTCCATCTACACCGCGCGCGACCTCCAGGCCCGGCTGAACCGCATGGGCCTCGACGTGCCCGTCGAGAACATCTGGACCTCCGCGCTCGCCACCGCCAAGTTCCTCGACGACCAGCGCCCCGGCGGCACCGCGTACGTCATCGGCGAGGCGGGCCTGACCACCGCCCTGCACGACATCGGGTACGTCCTCACCGACCACGACCCGGACTACGTGGTGCTCGGCGAGACCCGCACGTACTCCTTCGAGGCCATGACCAAGGCCGTCCGCCTCATCAACGGCGGGGCCCGCTTCATCTGCACCAACCCCGACGAGACGGGACCCTCCACGGAGGGCCCGCTGCCCGCCACCGGCGCCGTCGCGGCGCTGATCACCAAGGCGACCGGCAAGAACCCGTACTTCGCGGGCAAGCCCAACCCGCTGATGATGCGGACCGGTCTGAACGCGATCGGCGCGCACTCGGAGACCAGCGCGATGATCGGCGACCGCATGGACACGGACGTCCTCGCCGGGCTCGAAGCCGGCATGGAGACGTTCCTGGTGCTCACCGGCCTGACGAGCCGGGCCGACATCGACCGCCACCCCTTCCGCCCCTCGAACATCGTCGACTCCATCGCGGACCTCGTCGACCGCGTCTAGCCGCCCGCCGAGATGCGGAGTCGCCCGGGGCGGGTGAACCTCGTAAGTGGAGGTTCACGATGCGTATACGTTCCCTAGCTCTCCGTCGGGCCGGGGTGGCCGTCGTCCTGGCGGCCGCCCTGCCCGCCGGCGCGGCCCAGGCCCACGACAAGGACTCGGTACGGGCCACCGTCACCCCGGCCGGTGCCGAGCCCGGCGCCACCGTCGAGGTGAGCGTCTCGGGCTGCGGGGGCACCACAGGTACGGCGGGGTCGGGCGCCTTCGAGGGCGACGCCGAGCTCACCGGCCGCGACGGCGGCAAGTACGCGCTCAACGGCAGCACCAAGATCAGGCGCGGTGTCACCGGGACGTTCGACGTCACGGTCACCTGTGACGGCCACCCGCACCAGGGCGTCGGCACGGTCCAGGTGGGCCGGCCCGACCCGGCCCCGGTCTCCCCGGTGCGGGCCGGCGGCGGCGGCGCCGCACCGCTGACCACCGCCACCTCGGCCGAGGCGGAGGAGGCGGGACCCGGCACCCGGCACGCCGTGATCGGCCTGGTCCTCGCCGGCGTCGCCGCCGTGGCCGTCGCGTTCCGCAGCGTCCGCCGCCGGCGCCGCTCCGAGTGACGGGCGGACGGAACCGTGTCCGGCGGTGGACGCGCGACCGGCTCGGGACGCCTGCTGACCGGCGTCGCCTGGGCGGTCCTCCTGGTCGGCCTCTGGCTCTGGGGGAGTGACATCTCCGGCGGCCTGCGCGGCGGAATGTCCGCGCCCGCCACGGGCGACGTGGCCGCGGTCGGCCGCCCCCTCGGCGTCGAACTGCCGCCCGCCCACGAGCCGTTGGCGCCCGCACGCCCGCAACGCGTCGACGTGCCCTCGCTGGAGGTGCGGGCCCCGGTGGCGGCCCGCGGCCTGGACGCCGACGGCGCGATCGACCCGCCGTCCTTCGCGCAGGCCGACACCGTCGGCTGGTACGCGGGCGGCGCCCGGCCCGGCGAGCCGGGACCGGCCCTCTTCGTCGGCCACGTCGACACCGAGACCGAACCGGCCGTCTTCTACGACCTGAGCGCGCTGCGCGCCGGCGAACGGATCAGGGTGGCCCGCGACGACGGCACGGTCGCGGAGTTCACGGTGGACGACGTCCGGGTCGTCACCCGGGCGCGCTTCGACGCGGAGAAGGCCTACGGCCCGCACCAGGAGGGCCGCGCCGAGCTGCGGCTCATCACCTGCGGCGGCGTCTTCGACAAGACCGCCCGCACGTACTCGGCCAACGTGATCGTCTCGGCCTACCTCACGGGCGTGCGGTAGGAGCTCCCAGGTGTACGGCTCCCGCACCTGGCCCGGTCGGCGGCCCGCTCCCCCCGGAGCCGCCGACCGGGCTGGTCCTCGACCGCGCGCGCACGGGCTGCGGGAGAAACCCGGCGCCGGCGCGGGAGGTACGGGGACCATTCCGAAACGCGGAATGGCCGACTGGCCGGGGGCTTGGGCCGTGCAAGAACTGTAGAACGAATGAGCGCCCGGGCCTAGGGGGCGATCGAGGCAGAATGACGCCACGTCGCGGGCCCCTCTCACTGCGTGATCAGCGCAGGTGGTGGGCCTTCAAGAGGGGCGGGACCTGCCTCGGCGGAGTGTCTCGGCATCGATCAACCCCTTGATCACCTGGGCGGCGACCAGGTCGACGACCTGCCGTTCCCTGCGTGCGTAGCTCCGCATCGCCTCGAACGCCTCGTCCATGCCCGTCTGCCAGCGCTCGGCGAGTATCCCCTTGGCCTGTTCGACCCGGATGCGGCTGTCCAGCGCGGTCTGGAGCTGCTCGGACAGCAGCCGGCACGCGAAGTGGGTGCGGTGGTTGTGCAGCCCGGTCGCCGCGGCGTCGGCGAGCGCCTGCGCGATCCGCACCTCGCGCTCGGACGTCGGCCCGCTCGCGGCGCCCGCCGTGCGGTGCGCCGCCACGAAGACGTTGACCGCGCCCAGCACCGTGCCGTTCCGTCGGATCGGCACCGCGTACGTCTCCGCGATGCCGTACTCGCCGGCCCGCGCGGCCGGCGGGCCGGCGGGCCTCCGCGTCATCGATCCGCACCGGCGCCACGGGCTCGCCGGTACCGAAGCTCTCCACGCACGGGCCGCCGAGGTGCTGGATCTCCAACAGCTCCTGGACCGCCGCCCGATGGCACTCACAGACGGCGAGGAGGACGTCGTCGACGCCGCCGGTGTACATCACCCCGGCGCCCCGGGCGCCGAGCAACTCCACGCAGCGGTCGGCGAGACGCCTCAGATAGCGGCCGAGGTCGAAGTCGTCGGTCAGGGTGTCCGCGGTCTCCACCAGGACTTCCGCAAGCCGCAGTTCGCTGTCGCGGTCTCGCATGTCCCATGCACCTCCACTCCCCGCGGACTGCGCCTACCCCGCCCCGGGCGGCCTGTAACGGCTCTCGTACAGCTCCCTGCGCCGGGCCCGGCGGGCCTCGTGGGAAGGGGGTCGGTATGCCACGATTGAGGCAAGGCCAGTACACCCAAGGGGGAGTGGATGTACAGCAAACACACCGGCCGCGGACGCGCTTTCGCGGCCCTGGGGGTGAGGTCGGGAGCGGCGCTCGCGGGGGCCGCGCTGCTCCTCTCCGGGTGCTCCTCCGACGGCGGCTCTGAGGACGACACGTCGAGCGGGCCGGTGAAGCAGCAGCCCAAGGAGAAGGACCCGTACTGGGTCAACCCGGAGGGCAACGCGGCCAAGCAGGTCGCCGCGTACACCAAGGAAGGCAGGAAGGACGACGCCGAGCTGATCCGGCGGATAGCCGAGCAGCCGGTCGCCGAGTGGCTCGTCCCGGAGAACGCGGAGGACCAGGCCCGCGGCTTCACCGAGGCGGCGGAGAAGGCCGACCGCGACGCGCTCCTCGTCGTCTACAACATCCCGCACCGCGACTGCGGCCAGTACTCCGGCGGCGGCGCGGCCGACGGCAACGCGTACCGCGCCTTCGTCGACCAGGTCGCCAAGGGCATCGGCGACCGGCGCGCCACGGTGATCCTGGAGCCCGACGCGGTCCTCCACCTGGTCGACAACTGCACGCCGGGGCAGTTCCACGAGGAGCGCTACGACCTCCTCAGGGGCGCCGTCGAGAAGCTCAAGTCCCTGAAGAACACGAAGGTGTACCTCGACGCGGGCAATGCGGGATGGCAGGACCCCGACGCCCTCTGGGAGCCGCTGAAGCGGTCCGGCGTCGAGCAGGCCGACGGCTTCGCGGTGAACGTCTCCAACTTCCAGACCACCGAAACCAGCACCGAGTTCGGCAAGAACCTCTCGGCGAGGATCGGCGGCAAGCCGTTCGTCATCGACACGGGGCGCAACGGCGCGGGACCGTACACCGAGGGCAAGGACCCCTGGTGCAACCCGCCGGGCCGGGCCCTCGGCGAGGAGCCCACCACCAGGACGTCCGACCCGCTCGTCGACGCCTACCTCTGGGTCAAGCGCCCCGGCGAGTCCGACGGCACGTGCCGGGGCGGCCCGAAGGCGGGCGAGTGGTGGCCCGAATACGCGTTGGGCCTGGCGAAGGCGGCCCGTTAGGGGCTACGGCACCCGTACCCAGCGGGCCTTGCTGGGTGTGCCCTCGTCGTCCGTGACGAAGAGCATGTACCAGCCGGACTCGACCAGACTCCGGTTCTTCGGGACCGTCACCGTGACCTCGCTGCGCGCCTTCTTCAGGCCGAGCGCGATCGACGTCTGGTCGATGTCCGTGACATGCGTCGACGCACTCGGCCTGATGAGGCGGGCCGTCCTGACGGCCGACGCGTGCTTCGTCGGGAACGTCCCCGACTCGCCCCGTCCGATCGTCTTCGGTCCCGCGCCGAGCGTCGGCCGTGCACCGCCGTACAGATACGGCGGCGTGTAGATCTCGATGCGCTGCTCGAAGACGCCGGGCTTGGAGTTGGCCTCGTCGGCGTAGAGCGAGTCGGAGCCGAAGAACATCACGCGGCCGTCGGGCAGCAGGACCGAACCGGCGTGGTAGTTGCGGCCGACCTCGGGGTCGGCGACCCGCCGCATCTTCCCGGTCTTCGCGTCGTAGATCCGCGCCTGGTGGATGTTGGAGTCGCCGCGCCCGCGGTAGTCCTCGGAGCCGCCCGAGATCAGCACGGTGTCGTCGGGCAGCGTCGAGATCTGCGGATAGCGCGTGCCCTTCTCCAGCGGGGGCCCGTCGACGAAGCGCGGCTCGTCCGCCGTCAGGTCGACGACGCGGGTCTTCTCGCTGGACTCCTTGGACTCGCCGACGCCACCGCCGCCGACGACCAGGTACTTCTGGTCCTGCGCGGGCGGCAGCTCGACCGTGCCCGAGGTCTCCAGGAGCTTCTGGTCGCTCAGGCCGGGGACGCCCCGCCACTTGTTGGTCCGCAGGTCCCAGATGCCGGGCCTGCGGCCGACGTCGTCGGGGCCGTAGCCCGCGTTCGAACCGGAGTAGAAGAGCTTGCCGTCGGGCAGCTGGAAGATCGCGGGATACGTCGGGAACTGGCGGATCCCCTTCGTGTACGTCCACTTCTTCGTCCTCGGGTCGTACACCTCGTTCTTGCCCGGCACCAGCTGGCCGATCTCGTCGAGGCCCGAGGTGGAGAGGATCCTGCCGTCGGCGAGCGTGGTCAGCGTGGGGTACCAGCGCGCCTCGTTCATCGGGTCGACCTTGATGTACCGCTCGGCGACCGGGTCGAACTCGAAGGTGTCCTTGATGCCCTGGAAGTCCTTCTTGTCCAGCGCGAGCTTCTGCGCCATGCCGTAGACGTTGCGGGTGTCGGAGCCCTTCAGGCCCCGGATGCGGTAGTTGTCCTGGGTCCCCGTCTCGTACTTGGCGCCGCTCCTCGCCGCCTCCACATAGACCCGGCCGAGGCCCGGCTCGGTGCGCAGGAACCGGCCGGTCCGCTTGTCGAAGACCTTCTTCGCCTTCTCGACCAGCACGCTGTCCTGGGAGACGAACGTCCTGCCGTTCTTCTTCCCGGTGAACTCGGTGCCCGCCGGGATCGTCTTCGGCTCGTCCGGGTCCTCGTTGTGGACGATCATCAGGCCGCCGGCCTTGGTGACGTCGCCCTTCAGCTTCTCGTAGCGCTGGGTGCCGCCCGCGATCAGCAGATTGCCGTTGCCCAGCTGGGTGTGGCCCGTGCAGAACAGGTCGGTGGGCGTCGGGATCTTCTTGACCGTGTTCTTGACCGGGTCCCACAGCCGGGTGTCGAACTTCTTCCTGTCGAAGTTCTTCTGGTTGTTGCCCGACCCGGCGACCAGCAGGACCTTGCCCGTGTGCAGGAGCGCCGCGTGGATGGTGTTCTGGCGGTACTCCTCGGGGAAGTCGAGCACGTCCCAGTGGCCGTTGTCCGCCTTGTACTCCGGCCTGTTGATCTTGTACTCGTGGTACTTCTCGGAGCCCACGCGCCACAGCCACGGGCCGTTCAGCCCCGCCAGCGCGAGGACGACCGCCGCGCCTATCGCGATGCGGCGGGCGCGGCGACGGCCGGCACGCTCTTTCATCACTCACGTCCCCCAAGGGAGATCCGCAGGGCCTGGCCGGGCGGGGCGGCCCAGCTGGGCTTCCGCCGCGGGACGAGCACGTCCGGCGCGGGCGGCCCGGGCTTCTTCCTGTCCTGCCGCATGCCCCAGCGCCACGCGAAGACCGGCGCGGCCGTGATCAGCAGGGCGAACGCGGCCCAGACGATCATCGCGGGATGGGAGTGCCCGTACACGAAGGAGGCGGCCATCGAGCCGCCGAAGACCAGGATGAAGAACAGGTGGATCCGGAAGGTCCCGAACAGAGTGTCCGGGCTCGCCGAGTCGCCCTTGGGCGTCACCACGAACTTGCTCTTGCGGCGCAGGGCGGCGTCGAGCAGTGAGCGCGCGTAGATCGGCGCCGAGAGCGCCGACATCACCATGCCCGCCACCCCACCGGAGCCCTCGGGCTCGTGCGGGGAGACGTTGTGCCTGCGGTTCCAGATGTACAGGCCGATCTGCAGCGCGGAGGCGTTGCCGTACAGCATCAGCCAGATGGTCGGGTCGATGTTCACGCCGGACGCGCCGAGCCCCAGGAACAGCGCGCAGCTCAGCGCGGCCAGGATCCAGTTCATGGCGGACATCGGATAGAAGATGACCATCATCGTGTAGTTGAAGAGGCGGCCCGGGGGCAGGGAGAACGGCGCCTTCCAGAACTGCTTGAGGATCGTCTCGTACGTGCCGCGGGACCAGCGCAGCTGCTGTGTGAAGAAGTCCGTCCAGGCGTTCGGGCCCTCGCCGACCGCGAGCACGTCCGGGGTGTAGACCGACTTCCACTTCTTGCCGGTCGCCGGGTTCGTGGCGCGGTGGATCTCGAAGCCGGTCGCCATGTCCTCGGTGATCGAGTCGTACAGGCCGCCGATCTGCTTGAGGGCCTTGATGCGGACCGCGTTGGACGTGCCGACGAACATCGGGGCGCCATACGCGTTGCCCGCGCGCTGGATCAGCGCGTGGAAGAGAAACTGCTGCGACTCGGCGGCCTTGGTGACGAAGTTGTCGTAGTTACCGTAGACCTGCGGGCCGATGACGAAGCCGACATTCTCGTCGCGGAAGAAGCCGAGCATCCGCTCCAGGTAGTTCGGCATGGGGACGTGGTCGGTGTCCACCGACGCGAAGTAGTCGTAGGCGTCGCCGTGCGCGGCCAGCCAGGCGTTGTAGTTGCCGTGCTTGGTCCTGGCGCGGTGCGGGCCCTTGGCCGTGTTCCACTGCGCCACGCCCTTGCGGGAGAAGTGGTGCACGCCGAGCCGCCGGCAGACCTCCTTGACCTCGGGGTCGTCGCCCTCGTCGAGGAGCCATACGTGCATCGGGCCGCGGTGCCGGATCCTGACCGCGGCCTCCAGCGTCTTCGTCACCATCTCGATCGGCTCCTTGCCGGGCACGAAGGAGGTGAGGAAGGCGACTCTGGTGCCGGTCTCGGGGACCACGGGTATCGGGTCCCGGGCGACGAGCGTGGCGTGCGCGTTCGACAGCACGTTCATGCAGCGGAAGAACTCGATCAGACCGATCGATATGAGCATGACGACGTCGAGGACCGGCAGCCAGTCGTTCGCGACGTGGTCCCGCTCCGTCCAGTGCTCGGGCTGGAGCAGCCAGCCGAGCAGGACGAGGGAGAGCAGTGGGGCCGCGCCCAGCATCAGCGCGGCCCGGATCCTGTGCGGCTCCTGCGAGAGCAGCGAGCGGTACCCCACCCTGTAGGGCTTGCCCGGATCGGGCCGGGTCAGGGGCCCGGCGAGCCGGCTGTAGTGCTCGTAGTCGTACCGCGGCAGGGTCTTCTTGATTCTGCGGAACCCGCCGGTTCCGTGCGACGGCACCCGCAGCCGGGTCGTATCTGACGGGTCGTTCGGTCGGGCGCCCGTCGGCGTCGACGTCATGAGCATCCCCCCGCACGCGGTCCACCGCGTGGTCGTTCGCATGCTGCCCCCCTGGCACCGCCAGGGTTCTACGCCTTACGGCATGATCGCAAGAGCGAAAACAAGGGGTTTACCGGTCATACGTGCGATGTGGAGTGTCTGCTGGGACGGGTGAGCTCAGCCGGGTACGGATGTTGCCGAAGTGCTCGCGTATGGCCTGCTCAGCGCGGAGAACGTCGCCCGAGCGCACCGCGGCGAGGATTTCCCGGTGCTGGCGGCAGGTGACCCGGGGATCCAGCGGGACGTCCACCAGGTCGGTCCGAACCTTGTGGAAAGCGTCCCAGAACGCCTCCAGAACCTCGCCGAGCAGCAGGTTTCCCAGACCGCGGTAGAGCGTGGCGTGAAATGCGCGGTCGGTCTCGGCGTGCACGGCGCCCTCCGGGGACGCCGCCTCGGCCTCCATCCGTTCCACCAGGGCGTCGAGTTCTGCCAGGTCGTCGTCCGGGACGCGGCCCGCGAGGCGTGCGATGAGCCCGGTCTCC
Organism: Streptomyces sp. NPDC039480; assembly: GCF_055597165.1. Lineage (NCBI taxonomy): Bacteria > Bacillati > Actinomycetota > Actinomycetes > Kitasatosporales > Streptomycetaceae > Streptomyces > Streptomyces sp. NPDC039480. The sequence goes on from NZ_JBVITX010000008.1 coordinate 101,756, forward strand.
ACGGCCTCGCGCAGCTCCAGGAGCTGGAGCAGGCTGTCCTCGCCGCGGTAGTGGCCCGCGACCGTACGGAAGGCAAGGCCCTCGATCATCGGCGCGACGGACATCGGACCGACATACGTCCCGAAACCGTGCCGGATCTCCACGATCCCCATCGCCTGGAGCGCCTTCAGGGCCTCCCGCACGGAGTTCCTGCTGACCCCCAGGCGCTCCATCAGCTCGGGCTCCGTCGGCAGGGAGGCGCCGGAGGGCAGCCTGGAATCGATGATGAGCTTCTTGATCCGCTCCTGGATGTCGCGCGCCATGGCGACACGGTAGCGGTACGGATGCGGGGACCGGCCCCGCGCGGACACGACGAAGGCCCCCCGCGTGAACGGAGGGCCTTCGCTGTCTGTGCGCCGCCAGGGACTCGAACCCCGGACCCGCTGATTAAGAGTCAGCTGCTCTAACCAACTGAGCTAGCGGCGCCTGCTGACGTGGATAACTCTACCGGACACCGAGGAGTGGTCCCGACCATCCGGCGGCCGCCCGGCGGGGCCCCCGCCGGGCGCGGGCGGAGCCCGGCGGCGGCCCGATCCATCATTCGGACCGTCAACATGCGATATCCCGGGACAGTTGAGAAACTGACGGACGTGCAGATGCGCGAACATTCTTTTCCGGGGTGTGAGGGGAATCGCATGGAGGCCGCTCCGCTGTTCGAGGAATTCACCCCCGAGAGCGACTGCGACTGTCCCGGCTGTATTCACCGGCGCCGCACGACGGCGCACGCGCTGCCCCCGCGGCTCGGCGGTCACCCCGCGGCGCACGGCGCGCGCCGCGCCCTCGTCCTCGCCGCCGCGGCCGGCACGGTGCTCGGCGGCCAGACGCTGCCCGCGGTGGCATCGGCCGAGGTGGGAAGCCGTCCGGCAGGACCGGCAGCGGGCCCGGCGGACGACGGCCCCGACACCCCGCAGGGCACGGTGAGCCCGCTGCACGGCCGCCCCGGCGCGGGCCTGCCGGGCGCACCCGGGGGGAGCGGGGTCCGGGCGACCACCCGGGCGGAGATCATCAACCGGGCCAAGGCGTGGGTCGCCGAGAAGGTCCCGTACAGCATGGAGAAGTACCGGCCCGACGGCTATCGGCAGGACTGCTCCGGCTTTGTCTCCATGGCCTGGAACCTCGGCGGCAACGAATGGACGGGCAGCCTCGACTCGTACGCGACGCGTATTTCGAAGGACCAGCTGCAGCCCGGCGACATTCTTCTCTTCCACAATCCGGCGAACCCCACCAATGGCTCGCACGTGACCATTTTCGGGGGCTGGACGGACCACACGCGCACGCATTACCTCGCGTACGAACTGGCCCGCCCGCACGCCCGTAAACAGTCCACTCCCTATGGCTACTGGACGTACAAGGACCGCTACGTGCCCTATCGCCACAAGGGCGTCGGCGTCGGCCCCCCGGCCGGCCCGGCACCTGCGGCCACCGCGCCGACCGACGCCGGCACCAAGGTGACGCAGGGGGACGGCGGTGCCGGTTCCGCCTCTTCCGGCGGTGCGGGTGTGCCCGCCTATCCGGGCCGGGGCGTCTTCCGCCCGGGCCAGTCGCACGCGGCGATCGAGCGGCTCGGCAGACAGCTGGTGCGCAAGGGCTTCGGCCGGCACTACGCGCGGGGCCCGAGCCGCTCCTGGAGCGAGAGCGACCGGCGCAACGTGGAGGCGTTCCAGCGCGCCCAGGGCTGGCGGGGCGCGGCGGCGGACGGCTTCCCGGGGCCGGAGACGTGGCGGCGGTTGTTCCGGTGAGCGGAGTGGTGGGTGGACGCGCGCTGCCGGAGCGCGCGGAGGTGCGGGAGCCGGACAAGGTCGAGGCGGAGGCAGGGATGAGCGCGACGGCAGCTTCAGAGTCACCGGTCCCGCGGGCCGACGGGGGGCCCGGGACGGGCGTCACGCGGTTGCCGCGGGTGATCCAGAGCGAGGCCACCACCGAGATCCCTGTCCACCTGCTCTTCCGCGACGATCCGGACGACGTGACGGGCGTCGCGCTGCCGCCCGCCGTGGTGCGGCGCAGGCGGGGCACGGGGGAGCAGCCGCGGACGCCGCGCCGCCCGGCGGCGGTGCCCCTCGCCGCCCCGGTCGCCCGGCCCGTGCCCGACGTCGACCCGGCTCTCGTGGAGCGGCGGGCCCGTGTCCTGCCCGGCCTCGCCGGGGTGCTCGGCGGCTGCGCGGGCGTCGCGGGGTGCGCGCTCTCGCTGTGGTGGGCGGGGGTGCTGCCCGAGCCCGTACTGGCGGTGACGGGACTGCCGGGCCACGAGGGCATCCGGCTCGGGCCCGCGCAGTGGGCGTCGCTCGCCGGGTCGGGGGCGCTCGGCCTCTTCGGGTTCGGCGGGCTCGCCCGCGGCCGGGTCGGCAGGGCCTGGGTGCTGAGCCTCTTCGGCCGCTACCGGGGCACCGTCCGCCGCACCGGCCTGATGTGGGTGAACCCGCTGCTGCTGCGCCGCCGTGTCGACGTACGGCTGCGGCACTGGCGGAGCGAGCCGATGCCGGCCGTGGACCGCGGCGGCGTCGCCCTGCGCGTCGTACTGCTCGTCGTGTGGCGGGTGAAGGACCCCGCGCGGGCGACGCTCGCGGTCGAGGACCACCAGGAGTATCTGCGGGAGTGCGTGGAGGCGACCACGGCCCGGGTCCTCTCGCGGCTGCCCGCCGACGCCTTCCACGACGACGCCCCCACCCTGCGCGACGCCGAGGCCGTCGGCGCCGCGCTGACCCGGACGCTCGCCGCGGACGCGGAGGCGGTCGGCGTCGAGATCTTCTCGGCGCAGCCGACCCGTATCGAGTACGCCCCCGAGGTCGCCGACGCGATGCGGCGCCGCCGGGTCGCCGCCCTGGACGCGCGGCACCGCGACACGGTCCTGACCTCGGTGGTCGACTCGGTCGAGGACACGGTGACGCGGCTGACCACGCGGGGCCTCGTGGATCTCGACGACTACGAGCGCAAGGCCTTGGTGAAGGACCTGACGGTGGCGTTCTATACGGGCCATGGAGAACACCGATGACCTCGCCCGTCTCACCGCCGACGCCCGGAGGCTGACGGCCGGCGTCCCGCGCGCCGTCCTCGGGATCGCGGGACCGCCCGGCACCGGCAAGTCGACGCTCGCGCGAGCCCTGGTGGAGCGGATCGGCGCGGACGCCGCGTATCTGCCGCTGGACGGCTTCCACCTGTCCAACGGTCAGCTGGCGCGGCTCGGCCTTACCGGGCGCAAGGGCTCGGAGCCCAGCTTCGACGTGGCGGGATATGTCGCGCTGCTGCGCCGGGTGCTCGACGACCCGGGGCACGACATCTACGTACCCGACTACGACCGCACGCTCCACGAACCGGTCGCGGCCCGGCACCTCGTCCCGCCCTCCGCCCGCCTCGTGATCACCGAGGGGAACTACCTCGCCTGCGACCTGCCGGGCTGGCGCGCCGCGTACGGCCTCATGGCGGAGTGCTGGTACCTCGACTCACCAGCGGAGGTACGTCAACGGCGCCTCGTCGAACGGCAGTTGGCGGGCGGCAGGTCGCCGGGGGAGGCCGCGGCCTGGGTCGCGGCGAACGACGAGCCCAACGGTGAACTTGTGGAGACGTCGCGGGGGAGATGCGGACGGATCCTCTCCGAGATTGGTATGGACATGTTCAACTAACGGCAATAATCTGAACTTGGTCTAGACCGCAGTGCGCGCACGTCCCACGGAACTCCCCACGTTCGGCAGGAGCGGCACATGCGAAACAAGAAGATGTACGCGGCCCTGGTCGGCCTCGGCACGGTCGGCGCGTTCGCGCTCTCCTCCGGTGGCGCCAGCAGCCACGGCTACACGGACCTGCCGGCCAGCCGGCAGATCAACTGCGCCAAGGGCGTGGTGGCCAACTGTGGCTCCATCCAGTACGAACCACAGAGCGTCGAGGGCCCGAAGGGCTTCCCCGCCGGGGGTCCGGCCGACGGCAAGATCTGCTCGGCGGGCATCGCGGGCTTCAACCAGCTCAACTCGCCCAAGACGCCCGGCGGCGCGGCCTGGCCGACCACGAAGGTGAGCGGCGGCCAGAACTACACGTTCCGCTGGCAGTTCACCGCGCGCCACCGCACCACCGATTTCAAGTACTACATCACCAAGCAGGGCTGGGACGACAGCAAGGCGGTGACCAGGGCGGCCCTGGACACCACGCCGTTCCTCAGCGTTCCCTACAACAGCCAGCAGCCGCCCGCGACCCTGTCGCACAGCGGCACCATCCCCGGTGGCCGCAGCGGCCACCACGTGATCGTCGCCGTCTGGACGGTCGCGGACACGACGAACGCGTTCTACGCCTGCTCGGACGTCCAGTTCTGACGAGGTCTCCCCGCGTCCCGGCCGGTTCCGACCAGGGCCCGAGGGTCTTCCCCGCACCCCTCGGGTAGGTTCCGCGCACGCCGTCCTGACCACACGGCGTGCGCGGAGCCGTACGTGAACACGCGTCGGACTCCCCATCTGACGCTCCATCAATTACCGTGCGCGGCCATGGAGAGCACCGGAACCACGGTCGCGGAACTCGTACAGGCGCGCTGGGGCGATCACCGCACCGGCCTGCGCCACACGGGCGGGCGGCTGACCCACCACCAGGTGACGGCCGGCGCGGCGGCCAGGGCCGCGCTCCTCACCGACCTGCTGCCCCCGCACGGCGAACGCCACATCGGCGTCCTGCTCGACAACACCCCTGAATTCCCCCTGTGGTTGAGCGCGGCCGCGCTCGCGGGCGCGGCGGTCGCCGGCATCAACCCCACGCGGCGCGGCGCGGAGCTGGCCCGCGACATCCTGCACACCGACTGCACGCTCCTCGTGACGGAACAGGCACACCTGCCACTCCTCGAAGGGCTCGAACTCCCGGGCGTACGCGTCCTCGTGACCGACACCGAGGCCTACGCCGACCTGCTGGCCCCCTACGCCGACGCGAAACCGGAGATCGCCCGGACCGTGCGCCCCGGCAGCCGCATGCTGCTCTACTTCACCTCCGGCTCGACGGGCGCGCCCAAGGCGGCGATCTGCAGCCAGGGCAGGCTGGCCGCAGCGGGCCGCTCACTGGTGGGCCACTTCGGCATCCGGGCCTCCGACACCCACTACATCTGCATGCCCATGTTCCACGGCAACGCGGTGATCGCGGACTGGGCCCCGGCGCTGGCCGCGGGGGCGGGGGTGGCGCTCCGGTCCCGCTTCTCCGCGTCGGGCTTCCTGCCGGACGTCAGGGAGTTCGACGCGACGTACTTCACGTATGTGGGCCGGGCGGTCCAGTACATCCTGGCCACGCCCGAGCGGCCCGACGACCGGGAGAACCCGCTGCGCGTCGGCTTCGGGACCGAGGCGGGGGCGGTGGACGCGGCGCGCTTCGAGGAACGCTTCGGCGTGCGGCTCGTCGAGGGGTACGGCTCCTCCGAGGGCGGCGCGGCCATCCAGCGCACCTCCGGCACGCCCGCCGGGGCGATCGGGCGCGCGGCGCCCGGGGACGACCTCGCGGTGGTGGACCCGGAGACGCGGCGGGAGTGCGAACCGGCTCGATTCGGGGCGGACGGGCGCCTCCTGAACGGCACGACTGCCATAGGGGAACTGGTCAACCGGGGCCCGAACCCCTTCGAGGGGTACTGGCGCAACGAGGAGGCGCAGGCGGAACGGTGCCGCGACGGCTGGTACTGGACGGGTGACCTCTTCTACCGCGACACCGCGGGGTTCCTGTACTTCGCGGGGCGTACGGACGACCGGCTGCGGGTGGACAGTGAGAACCTGGCGGCGGCGGTGATCGAGAACATTCTCGCGCGGTACGTGGGGGCGGTGGCCGTGGCGGTGTACGCGGTGCCCGACCCGGTGGCGGGCGACCAGGTCATGGCGGCGCTGGCCCCACCGCCCGACGTCCCCTTCGACCCGCGCTCCTTCGCGGACTTCCTCCTCTCCCAACCGGACTTGGGGACGAAGATGGCTCCTACGTATGTCCGGGTGGTGCGGGGGATGCCGACGACTGGGACGAACAAGGTGGCGCGGGGGCTGCTGCGGCGTGAGGCGTTCCTCTGCGAGGACCCCGTCTGGTGGCGCCCCCCGGGCTCCGGGTCCTACCGGCGCCTCACACCCTCCGACGTGTCCTCCCTCCTGACGAGGTACGCCGCGCACTCCCGCACGATGCTGTTGGACCGGTGACTGCTGCCCTGCGCCGTCCCGCGGGGGTAGGGGCGACAAGCCCGCCGCTCCGCGGCGGATACCTCCCACCCACCCACCCGTTCACCCCGCACCGTCCAGCGGGAGTAGGGGCCCCAAGCCCGCCGCTTCGCGGCGGATGCCTCCCACCCACCCACCCGTTTACCCCGCGACGCCTTGCGGGAGTAGGGGCGGGTGGGTGGGGGTCGCCCCGCGACGCCCTCCGGGAGTAGGGGAGGGCGGGCGGGGGTTCACCCCGCGACGTTCCGCGGGAGTAGGGGCGGGTGGGTGGGTGTACCCCATGACGTCCTGCGGGGATGGGGGCGGGCAGGTAGGGGACTGCCCCGCCCCGTCCTGCGGAGGTAGGGGCGGGCGGGCTGTTTCCCCGCGACGGCCCGCAGGGGAAGGCGCAACCCCCGCCGGGCCGCAGGCGCAAGCGCGCCCGCAGGGGAAGGCGCAAGGCCCCCACCGGGCCGCAGCCGCTCGCGCTCGCGAGGGGACGTGGGGGTATGTGCGAACGGAGCACCGAGCCGGCTCTGGCGTCTTTGTTCGGGCAGCGGGGCGCAGGGATGGCGAGTACGCACATACCCCCGCGGCCCCGCCCCACAGACGGGCAGAAGGCGAACCCCGCCAGCATCCGTCTACCGTAGGGCCATGGTCCGGGGGAGTGTGGTGGTCCGCTGTTCGGAGCGTGCTGTGCCTTGGCGCAGTGCCGTGTACCTGCTGGGCGGGGCGATCCTCGGTGCCGGGATTCTCGTCATGGGGGTCGTCCTCACCACCGTAGGGGTCCTCCTCAGTCTCGTCCTCATCGGCATCCCCCTCCTCGGCGCCCTCGCCTTCGCCGGTGTCCCGGTCGCCGCCCTGGAGCGCCGCCGCCTGCTTCTCGTCGAGCCCACCCCCGCGCCCACCCCCCACCGCACCCCCACCACCCCCGGCATCCCCGCCTGGTTCCGGCTCCGGACGAAGGAGCAGGCGACCTGGCGCGAACTCGCGTACACCGTCCTGTTCGCCCTCGTCCTGTGGCCCCTCGACCTCCTCGTCCTCGCCTGCACCACCGCCTTCCCCGGCCTGCTCCTCGCCGCCCCCGCCCACCTCGCCCTGACCGGCGGCCCGGGGAGCCCGGGGCAGGGAGGGGTCCGGCCCGCCAAGCTGTGGCTCGTGGAGTCGTACCCCGCGGCGTGGGGCACCGCGCTGCTGGGGCTCGTCCTGCTTCTCGCCCTCGCGTACCCGCTGGGCGCCTACGCCGCGGCCCGCGCCGCGTTCACCCGCCTCCTCCTCGCCCCGCGCGAGGCGGAAACCGCCGACGCCCTCGCGGAGGTCACCCGTTCACGCGCCCGCCTCGTGAACGCCTTCGAGGCCGAACGCCGCCGTATCGAGAGGGACTTGCATGATGGGGCGCAGCAGCGGCTTGTCGCTCTCACCATGGTCCTCGGGCTCGCCCGGCTCGACGCACCCCCGGACAGCCCCCTCGCCGCGCAGCTCGCGACCGCGCACGACGAGGCGGGCCGCGTCCTCACGGAGCTGCGCGAGCTGATCCGCGGCATCCACCCCCAAGTGCTCGCCGACTACGGCCTCGCCGCGGCAGTCGAGGACGCCGCGGACCGTTCGGCCGTCCCCGTGGAGACGGAGATGGAAAGCGACGACGGCATCCCCCTCCCGCGGCTGCCCGAAGCCGTCGAGTCCGCCGCCTACTTCGCGGTCCGCGAGGCCCTCACCAACATCGGCAAGCACAGCGGCGCCACCCGGGCCCGCATCACCGCCGCCCACACGGGCGGTGTACACGGTGTACTCCGCATCGAGGTGCGCGACGACGGCCGCGGCGGCGTCGACCCGGCCCGCGGCACGGGGCTCACCGGCCTCGCGGACCGGCTCGCCGTCCTCGATGGCACACTGACGGTCGCCGGCCCACCGGGCGGCCCGACCACCCTGTCCGTGGAGATCCCGTGCCAAGCAGCAGCAGTCCGACCGGCGGCCGAAGCCTGAGAGTCGTCCTCGCCGAGGACAGCGTGCTGCTGCGCGAGGGGCTGGTCGGCGTACTGGCCCGCTTCGGGCACGAGACGGTCGCCGCGGTGGGCGACGCGAACGCGCTGCGGGACGCCGTGTCGGCGTACGACCCGGACATCGTGGTGACCGACGTGCGGATGCCGCCCGGGTTCCAGGACGAGGGGCTGCGGGCGGCCGTCGCGCTCCGGGCGGCACGGCCGACGCTCCCGGTGCTCGTGCTGAGCCAGTACGTCCAGCGGTCCTACGCGGCCGAGCTCCTGGACACCGGTGACGGCACGGGCGTCGGCTATCTCCTGAAGGACCGCGTGGGCCAGGTCGAGCAGTTCATCGACGGGCTGACGACGGTCGCGGAGGGCGGCACGGTCGTCGACCCGGAGGTCGTACGGCAGTTGCTGCGCCGCCGCCGCGACCCGCTGGAGCAGCTCACCCCGCGCGAGCGCGAGGTGCTCGCCCTCGTCGCCGAGGGCAGGTCGAACGCGGCGATCGCCGCCGAACTCGTCGTCTCCGAGGCGGCGGTGGGCAAGCACATCGGCAACATCCTCGGGAAACTGAACCTGCCGCCGGCGGACGGCACGCACCGCAGGGTCCTCGCGGTCCTCACGTATCTGCGGGCGTGAGGAATCCGGGCGTGAGGAATCCGTGGTGAACGAACACAAGTCGGTAAAACCGCGCGTGTGACCGATTACGATCCTGGTCCATGAGCGCGCCAGACCAGACCACCCCGGCCCCGAGCGACACCCCGCAGGGCACCCCGGACACCCCGGAGAACGAGGCGCCCACCCCCGCCGCCCGCGCCCGGCGCGCCCGCATCGCCGCGGCCTCGCTGCTGATGGCCGCGGCGGCGGTGGTCCTCGCGCTGCGGCTGGCGAGCCGATCGTCCGTCCTCGTCGTCGGGGTCTACGGACTGCTGCTCATCCTCTGCGGCGGAGTGATCGAGCTGAGCCGCCGCGGCCGGACCAGGCTCGGCACCTGGCTCCTTGCCGCGGGGCTCGCGGCGGCGCTGGTCATGGACGGTTTCGTTCTGTCGTAGCACCTTGCTCGAACGGAGACACGGTTTCGAACTCCCGTACGTCATAACGGTCGTGGAGGCGCCGCAGCGGCCCTGGCGCCCACCAGGCCCGGCTCCCGAGCAGTGCCATCGTCGCCGGGACCAGCAACATGCGGACCACGGTCGCGTCGATGAGGACGGCCAGGGTCAGACCCAGCCCGATCTGCAGGATCGGTGAGAAGCCGCCGGTCATGAACCCGGCGAACACGATGGCCAGGAGCAGCGCCGCGCAGCTGACCACGCGCCCGGAGCGGCGCAGGCCCTCGACGACGGCGGTGCGGTGGTCGCCGGTCTCCGCCCAGCTCTCCCGCATCCGGGAGAGGATGAACAGCTCGTAGTCCATGGCGAGTCCGAACGCGATGGCGATGATGAGCGGCGGCGCCGTCAGGCTCAGCGCGCCGAGCCCCTCGCCGCCGAGCAGCGACGCCCCGCGCCCGTGCTGGAACACCCAGGTCACGACGCCGAGCGCGGCGACGAGGCTGAGCAGCGTGGTGGCGAGGGTGCGCAGCGGGAGCAGGACGGACCCGGTGAAGGCGAAGAGCAGCGTGAACAGGCCGGCGAGGACGGTCAGTACGGCCCAGGGGGCGCGGTCGGCGAGCATCGAGCGGAAGTCGACGAGGCGGGCGGCGTTGCCGGTGACCTGGACCGGTTCGGCGCCGCGCAGGTCGCGGACGCGTTCGACGAGGCCGGTCGCGGTCGGCCCGTCGACGGAGCCCTCCGGGGTGAGTTCGAGCAGGACGGTGCCGTCGCGGAGACGCTGGCGTTCGGACGCCGCGATGCCGGGCAGCGCACGGATCTTGCGCTCGCAGTCGGCGGGGGCGCCGGGGCGGACGAGGACGCTCACGGGGTCGGTGCCGACGTCGGGCGGAAAGTGTTCGCGCACGGTGTCGTGGAGCTGCCGGGCCTCGGTGTCGTGCGGCAGCTGCCGGGCGTCGCCGATGCTGATGCGCATCCCGAAGGCGGGCACGGCGAGGACGACGAGAACGGCCCCCACCAGCACGAGCACGGCGACCGCCCGCCGCGCGGCGAACCGCCCCACCCGCGCGAAGACCTCCCCGTCCCGTGTCTTCAGACCCCCGCGTGCCCCGACTCGCCCCGCCCCCGCTGCCGAGATCTTCCCGCCGAACCGGGCGAGCAGCGCAGGCAGCAGCGTCAGCGCCGCCAGCATGTCGACGACCACCACCGCTCCGGCCGCGAGGCCCATGCTGCGGAGGAACGGGCTGGGGAACCAGAGCAGGCCGGAGAGGCAGATCGCGACGGTCAGGCCGGAGAAGAGGACGGTGCGCCCGGCACGGGCGACCGTCGCGTGCACGGCCTCGGCGACATCGAGCGCCCGTGCCCGCTCCTCGCGGAAGCGGACGACCATCAACAGCGCGTAGTCCACGGCGAGTCCGAGCCCGAGCATGGTGACGATCTGGACGGCGTAGACGGAGATGTCGGTGAGCAGGCTGAAGCCGTACAGGATCAGGAAGGCCCCGGCGACGCCGCTGACGGTGACGAGCAGCGGCAGCCCCGCCGCGCGCAGGCCGCCGAAGATGAGCAACAGCACCAGCAGCACGGCGGGCAGCGTGATCAACTCGGCCTTGGCGACGTCCTCCTGGGCCCGCGTGCCCAGCTGCTCGCCGAGCAGGGGGCCGCCGCTGACGGCCACGTCGGCCGCGTCGATCTCACGGATCAGGTCGGCCGCGTCGCCGACGGTGTCCTCCTCGGCGTCGTCGTCGAGTCCGCCCTTGAGGGTGACGGGGATCAGCAGCGCCCGGCTGTCGTCGGCGATGAGGCCGCGCCGGTCGTAGGGGTGGGGGACCTCGGCGACGCCGGGCAGGGCGCGCACCGCGGCGACGGCACGGTCGACCTCGGCGCGCAGCCGCGGCCGGTCGACGTCACCGCGGCCCGAGACGACGGCGGTGATGGTGGCGCCGGACGGGTCGAGGTCGTCGAGGAGCTCGTCGGCGACGACCGACTCGCTGTCCGGCACGTCCTCCACCGTCGAGGTCAGATCCCCGAAGACCCGGCTCCCGAAGCCGAGTCCGAGGACGAGCAGGCAGATCCACACGGCGATCACGGTGAGCGGGCGGCGTGTCGCCGTCCGGGCGAAGGTGGCGAGCATGACGGCTCCTGGGGAGTGACCGGACTGTCCGCCCAGAGTCGTCCCGGAACCGCCCCCGCGAATCACCGCGCGGAGCGGTCTTGCCCCCTCCCTCGCCGGAGCGAGCACTCACCCGCCGGAGGGAGCCCCGCACGAGCGCCGGCCCACCCCTTCACTCCTCCCCGTCGTCGTCCCCCGCCACCACGAGCCCCGTCTCGTACGCGCAGATCACCGCCTGCACCCGGTCCCGCAGCGCCAGTTTGGAGAGGACGTTGCTGACGTGGGTCTTCACCGTGTGCTCGCTGACCACGAAGGACGCCGCGATCTCCGCGTTCGTCAGGCCCCGCGCCAGCAGCCGCAGCGTCTCCTCCTCGCGGGCGGTGAGGACGGCCAGCCGTGCGGCCGGAACCCCCGGGCCCGCACCCCGGCCCCGCCGCACGATGTCCGCGACCAGGCGCCGCGTCACCGTCGGCGCCAGCAGCGACTCGCCGGCCGCGACGACCCGGACCGCGTGCACCAGGTCGTCCCTGCGGACGTCCTTGAGGAGGAACCCGCTCGCGCCCGCGTACAACGCCTCGTACACGTACTCGTCCAGGTCGAAGGTGGTGAGCATGACGACCCGGCAGCCGGGCACCGAGCAGACCCGGCGGGCCGCCTCGATGCCGTCCATGCCGGGCATGCGGATGTCCAGGAGCAGCACGTCGGGGGCGTGCAGACGCACCGCGGCGACCGCCTCCGCGCCGTCACCCGCCTCCGCGACCACCTCGATGTCCGGCTGCGCGTCCAGGATCATCGAGAAGCCGCTGCGCACCAGCTCCTGATCGTCGGCGACCACCACCCGGATGCTCATCCCCCAAGGATGCCGTGGGCAGCCACGCGACGACACGGAATCCCCCACCGGGCGCGGGCCCGGCCTCCGCACGCCCCCCGCACGCGGCGGCACGCTCACGCACCCCGACGAGCCCGTGCCCACCACCACCGTCACGGCCTCCGCGCCCGTCATCGGTCACCGTGACCCGCAACTGCCCCTCGCCCCAATCCAGTTGCACGCAAGCCCGCGTGGCCCGCGCATGCTTCACCGTGTTGGTCAGCGCCTCCTGGACGATGCGGTACGCCGAGACCTCGACGTCCGCGTCCAGCGCACGCGGCGTACCGCTGGCCGCCAACTCGGCTCCGACGCCTGCCAGTCGGACCTGTTCGACGAGCCCGGGCAGGGTGTCGAGGGACGGCTGCGGGCTCCGTTCGCCGGGCGCCCGCGGCTCCCTGAGCACGCCCAGGATGCGGCGCAGCTGCATCATCGCGTCGCGCCCCGCCGAGGCGATCGCGTCGAACGCCGCCTCCGCGCGCGGCGGATCGCTGCGCACCACCACGGGCCCGGCCTCCGCCTGCACCACCATGAGGCTCACCGCGTGGGCGAGGATGTCGTGCATGTCCCGTGCGATGGTGGCCCGTTCGAGGGCCACGGCCCGCGCGGTCTCGCTCGCCCGCTCCCGCTCCAGACGCCGTGCCCGGTCCTCCAGAGCGGCGGTGTACGCGCGCTGTACGCGGGCCAGGACCCCGAGGGCGTACGCGCTGACGAGGCTCAGCAGATGGAAGGGGTACTCATACGGCTCCGCGCGCTCGTGGAACGCCATGGTGACCGTCGTGCCGACCAGCCACCCGGCCAGCACGGCCCGCCGCTGCCACGGCCGGGCGAGGGCGGCCACGGTGTACAGCACGACGAGCCCGCCGTACACGATGTCCGGCGGCGGCCGGTGATGGACCGCCATGGCGGGCGTGCAGCAGGTGACGGCGCACGCGACGAGGAAGGGCGCGCGGCGCCGCCACACCAGAGGCACGGCCGTGCCCGCGCCGAGCAGGAAGCCGGTCGGGGACAGGGCGTCCCCGCCCTCGTCGGGGAAGAGGAACTGCAGGGAGACGGCGAGCAGGACGACGGCGGCCAGCGCCGTGTCGACCACCCACGGCGGAGCGGCACGCACCCACGCGACGGACCGGGCGACTCCGGGCACACGCATACGGCGGCTCCTCAAGAGGGAGAGCGCCAGTATCACCGCGCCCGCACGCCACCGTCCTCACCGGCGGGAGGGATATCGAGGGGGAGTCACGACTCCAAGTACCGCAACACCGCGAGCACCCGCCTGCTGTACCCCGTCGTCTGGGAGAGCCCCAGCTTGTCGAAGATCGCGGCGAGGTTCTTCTCGACCGCGCTCAGCGAGATGTGCAGCTTCTGCCCGATGGCCGCGTTGGTGTGCCCCTCGGCCAGCGCCTCCAGGACGGTGCGTTCCCTCGGGGTGAGCCGGGTCAGCGGGTCGGCGTGCGTGGTGCGGATGAGCAGCTGCCGTACGACCTCGGGGTCGATGGCGGCGCCCCCTGCATGCACCCGCTCCAGCGCGTCGAGGAACTCCTCGACCTGCGCGACCCGGTCCTTGAGGAGGTAGCCGACCCGCTCGGCGCTCGACGTGAGCAGCTGCGCCGCGTAGTTGCGCTCCACGTACTGCGAGAGGACGACCACGCCGATCTCGGGGCGCAGTTCGCGGATCCGTACGGCGGCGCGCAGGCCCTCGTCGGTGTGGTCCGGCGGCATCCGGATGTCGGTGACGACGACGTCCGGCTCGTGTGCCGCGACCTCGCGCAGCAGCGCGTCGGCGTCGCCCACGGCGGCGAGGACCTCGTGGCCCTCCTCGGCGAGCAGCCTGACCAGGCCCTCCCGCAGCAGGGTCGAGTCCTCGGCGAGTATTACGCGCACGGCAGCTCCGCGGTGATCGTGGTGGGACCCCCGAGGGGGCTGTCGACACGCAGTGTGCCGTCGAGCGCGGCGACCCGGCTGAGCAGCCCGGTGAGCCCGCTGCCCGTGGGGTCGGCGCCGCCGGTCCCGGTGTCGCGGACGACGACGGACACCTGTCCGCCCTGCTGTCGGATGCCGACGAAGACCTCGTCGGCCGCCGAGTGCTTGGCGGCGTTGTTCACGGCCTCCGACACGACGAAGTAGGCGGCGGTCTCGACGGCGGAGGGCAGCGGGTCCGGTACGTCGTACTCCATGCGCACGGGGATCGCGCACCGCTCCGACACCCCGCCGAGCGCCTCGCGCAGGCCCAGGCTGTCGAGGGCGGTGGGGTAGACCCGCCAGGCCACCTCGCGCAGTTCGGTGAGGACTTCCCTGGCTTCCTTGTGGGCCTGTTCGAGCAGGGCGTCCGCCCGTTCCGGGGTGCGGCCGCGGCGGGCCCTGCCGAGCAGCATGGCGAGGGCGACGAGCCGCTGCTGGACGCCGTCGTGCAGGTCGCGCTCGACGCGGCGCCGCTCCACGTCGACCGCGCGGACCACCGCGGCGCGGCTGGTGGCCAGCTCGTCGATGCGGCGTTGGAGGAGTTCGCGCTCGGAGGGCCCGAAGCACTCGCGGGCGAGCCGGGCGTCCTGCTCGGTCAGCGCGCGCAGCCCCTGTACGGCGAGGAAGAGCAGGGTGCCGCCGAGGACGACCTGGCTCAGCACGTCCACCCAGGTCATCGACGAGCGGGCGAGCGACACGGCGAAGACGCCCGCGAGGACGGCCCCGAAGTCGACGAGGCCGACGACGACGGCGCACAGCAGCCCGGAGTACGTACGGGCCGCGAGGTAGCGCAGGATCTGCTGGTCGGAGGCGCGGTGCTCGGGGAAAGCGTCGCGGAAGAAGAGGGACCTGCGCCGCCGCTCCAGTGCGGTGAGCCTGCGGGCGCCGGCGGCGAGCAGGGCGTGGGCGCGGCCGCGCGTGCGCGGCCAGAGGAGGAAGGCGCCGAGGGCCGCCCCGGTGACCACGAAGTACAGCAGCCCGAGGAGGGCGGTCAGGCATCCGACGAGCACCCCGGCGACCCGCATGACGAACGGCGCGGCGACGGGTTCCCTCACGTCGTCCGACATTAGCCGAGGCCTAGTCGACGCGGCGGTGGCGGGCTTCACCAGTGGTCCGGGGCTGTTTGTCGGACCGACGGGACCGTACGCGCACCACGACGTACCCGGCGACGGCCACGACGACCAGGGCGAGGACGGCCTTGGAGAGGAGCCCCACGTACGTCTCGACCGCGTCCCACTGGTCGCCGAGCCAGTAGCCGGCCATGACGAGCACCGAGTTCCAGACCAGGCTGCCCAGCGTGGTGAGGGCGAGGAAGACCGGCAGCCGCATGCGCTCCACGCCGGCCGGTATGGAGATGAGACTGCGGAAGATCGGGACCATCCGGCCGAGGAGGACCGCCTTGGTGCCGTGCTTGGCGAACCACGCCTCGGTGCGCTCCAGGTCGGAGATCTTGACCAGCGGCAGCTTCGCCCACAGGGCGTGCATGCGCTCGCGCCCGAACCAGACGCCGATCCCGTAGAGGGCGGCCGCGCCGACCACCGAGCCGAGCGTGGTCCAGAACAGCGCGGAGGCCAGGCTGATCACTCCCTGCCCCGCGGCGAAGCCGGTCAGCGGCAGGATCACCTCGCTGGGCAGCGGCGGGAAGAGGTTCTCCAGGGCGATGGCGAGCCCCGCGCCGGGGCCGCCCAGGGTGTCCACGAGGTCGGCGGCCCAGCCTGCGATGCCGCCGGCGGGTTCCTGGGGGAGGGCGAGAGTCATGAGGTCCATGGAGACCACGCTAGAAATTGCAGGTCAGCGACGGTATGGGGGTTGCCGTCGGATGGGGGTGCGGAAAACCGCACCCTGCGGGCGGGGTACGCGAAAGGGCGCCCCCGGAGACCGGGAACGCCCTTTCGGCATTCGCAAGTGCGCCGCCAGGGACTCGAACCCCGGACCCGCTGATTAAGAGTCAGCTGCTCTAACCAACTGAGCTAGCGGCGCCTGCTGACGAATAAATAGTACCTGGTCCCGAGGGGTGCTCCGGACACACTCCCGACACGCTCCGGACACCCGCCCGTACGGCCTAGATGGCCAGGGACAGCAACACCGGCGCCGCCCGCCGGTTCAACGTGTCCGCCGCCTCCCGCAGCCGGTGCGCGTGCTCCACCGGCAGGGACAGCGCGAGGCACCCGACGGTGGAGCCCGCCGTGATGGGCACGGCGGCGCACACCGTGCCCACCGCGTACTCCTGGAGGTCCAGAACGGGGACCGTGGCGGGCTGGGCGGCGAGGCGGTTCAGCAGGACCCGCTCATTGGTGATGGTCCGCGACGTGAGCCGGGCCATCCGGTGCCGGGAGAGATGATCGCGGCGGCCGTCGACGTCGAGCTGGGTGAGCAGGCTCTTGCCGACCGCGCTGGCGTGGGCGGAGGAGCGGAAGTCGACCCATTCGTTGACCGCGGGGGTGCGGGGGCCCGCCGCGCAGTCGGTGACGCGGACCTCGCCGTCCACGTACCGGCTGATGTAGACGGCGGCGCCGAGGGAGTCGCGCAGCCCGTCCAGGGTGTGCCGGAGCTTCTCGCGGAGCGCCTCGGCGTGGTTCTCGGCCGAGCCGAGGCGGTCGAGGGCCTCCCCGGTGACGTACGCGCCGGTCGCCTCGCCGGTGAGCTGTTCGACGTACCCCTCGCTGCTCAGCATGCGCAGCAGGGGTGCAAGCCGGACCGCGGGCAGTCCGGTGTCGCGGGCGATGCGGGCGGCGGTGACTCCGGTGCCGTGCCGGGCGACGGTCTCCAGGACCCGCAGGGCGTCCTGGACGGAGCGGTGCGGCGTGATCGCCTCGTGCTGCAACGCCACGGCTTCCCCCTGCGTGGAACGGTTCCGGACAGCTGGGCCTCGTACCAAGATAGCGGCCAAGTGGCGCATTTGGAGCGTCTGTTGAGGAGGTGAGTGGCGCGACCCGCCGGGGTACGCAGGAACGCGCCACTCTGGCATATGCCGCTGTCATGCTCCAGACGGTATGCCGTCCCCTTCGGTCACAGCACCGCGCTCAGGAACTCCCGGGTCCGCTCGTGCTCGGGCTCGGTGAAGATCTTCTCCGGTGTCCCGGACTCGATGACCCGGCCCGAGTCGAACATGAGGACCTGGTCGGAGATGTCCCGGGCGAAGTTCATCTCGTGCGTCACGCACAGCATCGTGATGTCCGTGGTGTGCGCGATGTCGCGGAGCACGTCCAGGACGCCCGCCACCAGCTCCGGGTCGAGCGCGGAGGTGACCTCGTCGAGCAGCAGCACCTGCGGGCGCATCGCCAGGGCCCGCGCGATCGCGACCCGCTGCTGCTGGCCGCCGGAGAGCTGCGTCGGGTACGCGTCGCAGCGGTCGCCGAGCCCCACCAGGTCGAGCAGCTCGCGGGCGCGCGCCTCGGCCTCGTCCTTGGACAGGCCGAGCACGGAGACCGGCGCCTCGGTGATGTTCCGCAGCACCTTCATGTTCGGGAAGAGGTTGAACTGCTGGAACACCATCCCGATGTTCTTGCGGACCTCGCGGACGTGCTTCTCGCCCGCGGGGACGAGCTTGCCGTTCTTCTCCTCGTGGGTGAGGTACTTGCCGCCCACCTTGATGGTGCCCTGCTCCGGCCTCACCAGCGTCATGAGGAGCCGCAGGATCGTGGTCTTGCCGGAGCCGGAGGGGCCGATCAGCGTCACGTGCTTGCCGGAGGCGACGGAGAAGTCCAGCTCGTCGAGGACGACGTTGGAGCCGTAGCGCTTGACGACCTTGTCGAAGCGGATGAGTTCGCTGCCGTCGACGGCGGGGTTGGCGATTTCCTGGGAAGTGCTGCTGTCAGCGGACAAGGCGACGCTCCAAAACTCGCAGAAGAAGAGAGGCCGGGTAGGCGATGACGATGAAGGCGACGCCGACCACGCTGATCGCCTCGTAGGTGAAGGTCGCCTGGCTGTAGCCCTGGGCCTGGCCGAGCATGTCGAGCGCGCCGATGGCGGCCATCTGCGGCGACTCCTTCAGCATGACGATCACGTAGTTGCCGAGGGCGGGGATCACCCGGCGCACCGCCTGCGGCAGGATCACGGACGTCCAGGTGCGGCGCTTGGAGAGGCTGAGCGCGGTCGCCGCCTCCCACTGGCCGGCCGGCACCCCTTCGATGCCCGCCCGGTAGACCTCCGAGGTGTACGTCGAGTAGTGCAGCCCGAGACCGACGATGCCCGTGGTGAGCGGGGACATCGAGGGGCCCCATTCCGGCACCACGTAGAACAGGAAGAACAGCTGCACCAGGAGCGGGGTGTTGCGGATGAACTCGGTGACCACCGTGACCGGCCACCGGATCCACTTCTTCTCCGAACGCTGCGCGACCGCCCACACCAGGCCGAGCGAGAAGGCGATCAGGGTGCCGAAGAGCAGCGCCTTGAGGGTGAGCTCCACGCCGTCCCAGAAGAGCGGCATGAAGTCGTCGACGTGCGACCAGTTCCAGTTCACTTGGCACCCCCCGTACCGGCGACGACGTCGATCGACGACTTGGCGCGCATCCCGCTGAACAGACCCGTCTTCTCGGGCGCCTGGCCGACCCGTTTCTTGGCGTGCCGCTCCAGGAGCCGCATGCCGCGCGTGAGGATGAACGCGAAGACGAAGTACAGGGCGAGCAGCAGCGTGTAGATCGGCGCGCTCTCGTTCGTGACGAGGCGCAGCAGGTCACCGGCGAAGGTCATGTCGGCCACCGCGATGAGGGACACCAGGGACGTGCCCTTGAGCAGCTCGATCAGCAGGTTGTTGAACGGCGGGATCATCTCCGGCCAGGCCTGCGGCAGTTCGATGCGGCGCAGCCGCTGCAGCGGCGTGAAGTTCAGGGCGATGCCCGCCTCGCGCTGCGCGGGCGGCACCGCGGCGAGCGCCCCGCGCACGATCTCCGAGGCGTACGCGCCGTAGGTGATGCCGAGCGCGAGTACGCCCGCGAACATCGGCTGGAAGCTGATGTTGAAGACCGGCGGCACGGTGAACGCGATCCAGAACATGAAGACCAGCGACGACGTGCTGCGGAAGATCTCGAAGTAGGCCCCGGCGAGGAACCGCACGATCCACAGCCGGTTCGTGCGCAGCACACCGATCGGGAAGGCGATCACGAAGGCGAGGGCCGCGCTGAAGAACGTGACCTGGACGGTGATCCAGACACCGGGCAGGAACCAGTTCCCGAAGAACTCCGACGACATCATGAGGAGGCGCCCTTCGCCGGGGGACACAGCTTCTCCACGGTCAGCTTCGTCATCTCCGCCTCGGTGAACCCGAACGGCTTGACGATGCGCAGGAGTTCGCCGCTCTCCTTGAGTTTGTGCAGCTCCTTGTTGAAGGCGTCCCGCAGATTCTTCTCGGACAGCCGGAAGGCGAAACCGCCTGCTCCGTAGGCCGGTTCGCCGTCGACCATGGGCTGGAAGGGCTCCGTCGCCTCGACCCGCGGATTCTTCTTGATCACCGTGCGCACGGTGACGTTGGTGCCGGCGAACGCGTCGACCCGGCCCTGGGCCACGGCGTCGAGCCCCGCCACCTGGTCGGGCAGCACGAGGACGGACTTCACGCCCGCGGCCTTGGCGTAGTCGATCTCCGCGTAGGCGGTGCCGCTCGCCAGCTTCAGGCCCTTCTCGGCGATGTCGTCGTAGTCCTTGATGCCGTGCGGGTTGCCCTTCTTCACGATGAACGAGTCGAGCATGAGGTAGTCGGGGTCCGCGAAGAGGACCTGCTCGCACCGGGTCGGGTTGATGTACATGCCCGCCGACACCACGTCGAACTGCCGCGCCTGCGTGAGCCCGGGGATCAGCGCGCCGAACTTGGTGGGCACCGCCTTGACCTCGGGCACGCCGAGGCGGGGGAAAATGACCTTGGCGATGGCCGGCGCCTCACCGGTGACCTCGCCGTTCTCGTCGATGTATCCGAACGGGACCTCGCCCGCGACACCGATCCTGACCGTGCCGCTGTCGCGCAGGCGGTCCAGCAGATCGCCCCCCTCGACCTTCCCCTCCTCCGGCACCCGGCTGCATGCCGAGAGCCCGAATGTGCCCAGAGCCGCCCCGCCCGCTCCGGTGAGCAGGGCGCGGCGGCGTACCGCTCTGCCAGTGAATCCCTCGTTGTTCCCAAGTGGTGGAGCCATGGGCGCGCGGCTACCCGACTCGACGCGAGATATGCCGACGAATTCCGGCCCCTGATGCAATCGTTGTGCTCTTGACCCAGGGAGTGAACCAGGGAGGAGCATGGGGCACATGGCGGAGCGATTCATCGAAGTCTCCCTCGCGAAGCGGGGAGTTCAGTGCACGGCAAAACTGCTCGACGACCGGGCCCCGGTGACCTGCGCGGCGGTGTGGGAGGCACTGCCGCTCGGCTCGGACGTCTACCACGCGAAGTACGCGCGCAACGAGATCTATGCCCTCTTCCCGGCGTTCGCGGACCGCGAGCCACCGCTGGAGAACCCGACAGTCACCCCCATCCCGGGAGATCTCTGTTATTTCTCCTTCTCCGGGACGGAACTGGGCACCCAGGCCTACGGATACGAGGCGGAGGCGGGCGTCCAGGCGGGCACCACCGTCGTCGACCTCGCTCTCTTCTACGAACGGAACAATCTGCTCCTGAACGGCGACGTCGGCTGGGTCCCCGGCATCGTCTGGGGCCAGATCGTCGAGGGCCTCGACCGGATGGCCGAGGCCTGCAACGACCTGTGGCGCGCGGGCGCCCAGGGCGAGACGCTGAACTTCAGGAGGCTGTAGTCCCGGCCCGCGGGGGCGGGGCGATGCCCCCGGCCCCCGCCTCGTACAGCGCCTGGGCCGCCCGCAGCACCAGCGCGTCCGCGTGGCGCGCGGCGACGATCTGCACGCCGACGGGCAGCCCGTCCTCGTCCACCCCGCAGGGCACCGTCGCGGCGGGCTGCTGGGTCAGGTTGAAGGGGTACGTGAACGGGGTCCAGCCCGTCCACCGCCGGTGCCCCGACCCCTTCGGCACCTCGGCTCCCGCCTCGAAGGCGGTGATCGGCAGCGTCGGCGTGACCAGCACGTCGTACGTCTCGTGGAAGCGGCCCATGCGACGCCCGAGGTCCATGCGGACGTCCACGGCCTCCAGATAGTCCAGTGCGCTGTACCGCGCGCCCTGCCCGCAGATCTCCCGAAGGCCCGGGTCGAGCAACTCCCGCCGGTCGGCGGGCAGATGGTGCACGACGCGCGCCGCCCCGCTGAACCACAGGGTGTGGAAGGCCTCCACCGGCTCCGAGAAGTCGGGGTCCGCCTCCTCGACGTACGCCCCCCGCTCCGCCAGCGCCTCCACCGCCTGCCGCACCGCCGCCGCGACGGCGGGCCGCACCGCGACCTGCCCGCCCAGCGACGGCGAGTAGGCGACGCGCAGGCCGTGCACCCCGCCGCCCAGGCCCGCACTGAAACTCTCCGTCACGGCGCCCAGTTGGGACCAGTCGCGGACGTCCGGGCCCGTGATCACGTCCATCATCAGCGCCGCGTCCGCCGCGTCCCGCGTCATCGGCCCCACGTGGGCCAGCGTCCCGAAGGGGCTCGCCGGATACAGCGGCACCCGGCCGTACGTCGGCTTCAGCGCGAAGATCCCGCAGAACGCCGCCGGGATGCGCACCGAGCCGCCGCCGTCCGTGCCCAGCGACAGTGGGCCCGCGCCGACGGACACGGCGACCGCGCTGCCCCCGCTGGAGCCGCCGGAGGTGCGCGACGGATCGTACGGATTACGGGTGATGCCGCTCTGCGGGCTGTCCGTCACACCCTTCCAGCCGAACTCCGGGGTCGTCGTGCGGCCGAGGAACACCGCGCCGTGCTCGCGCAGCCGGGCCACCGACGGCGCGTCCTCGTTCCACTTCCCCTCCGGGCGCACCGTCAGCGAGCCGCGCAGCGTCGGCCCGCCGCGCATCAGGATCAGGTCCTTCACGGACACCGGCACGCCGTCCACCAGACCCCGCGGCTCGCCCCGGCGCCACCGCTCCGCGCTGGCCTCCGCCGCCGCGAGCGCCGGCTCCGCCTCGATCCGCACGAACGCGTTCACCGTCGGCTGTGTCTCCTCGGCCCGCCGCAGTGCGGCCCTGGCCGCGTCGACCGGACTGAATTCGCCCTTGCGATAGCCCTCGACGAGTTGTACCGCGGTGAGATCCGTGAGCTCGGTCATGCAGGCTCCTCAGCAGACAGACGGGGTGACCGGGGGAGAGGGGCGGAGATGAATCAGTGGCCCGGGACGTATCCACGTGCCTTGTCCACCACGTTCGTCAGCGGCCGGCCCGCCGCCCACGCCTCGTACAGCTCGACGAACTGCGCGCCCAGTTCGTCACGCCAGCCCACCGTGTCGCCGCTCATGTGCGGGGAGACGAGCAGGCCGGGCGCCGTCCACAGCGGACTGTCCGCGGGCAGCGGCTCCCGCTCGAACACATCGAGGGCGGCGCCCGCGATCCACCGGTTCGACAGGGCGGCGACCAGGTCGTCCTCGACGACGAGGGGCCCGCGCCCGATGTTGATGAACCGGGCGGACGGCTGCATGACGCCGAAGCGCCGCGCGTCGAACATGCCGCGCGTGTCGTCCGTGAGCGGCGCCGCGCACACCACCCAGTCGGCCCGCGCCATCAGCCGGTCGAGCTCCTCCGCGCCGTGCACCCCGTCCCGCGCCGTGCGGCCCACCAGGGCCGTGATCATGCCGAGCCCCTTCAACGTCCGCACGATGGTCCGCCCGATCGGCCCCGAACCGACGACGCACGCGCGCGTGCCCGCGATCCGCTGGGTCTCGCGGTGTTGCCAGGAGTGCTCCCGCTGCAGCTCCAGGGTGCGCGGCAGGTCCTTGGCCATGGCGAGCACCAGCGCCGCCACGTACTCGGCGATGGGCCGGTCGAAGATGCCCCGGGCGTTCGTCACCACCGTCTCCGAAGCGGCCAGTTCGGGGCACATCAGATGGTCGACGCCCGCGCTCGCGGTGTGCACCCAGCGGGGCCGCGGCCCCTCGCCCGGCCAGGCGCGGCGCACCGCGTCGGAGGTGAAGTCCCACACCAACAGCACATCGGCGAGCGGCAGTCGGCCGGCCAGCGCGGTCTCGTCGGCGTGCACGATCCGGGCCCGCCCGGCCAGCCTGCCGAGTCGCGGCGGCGGGGCCGGGGGCGCCGCGTCGAGGACGAGGAGGGTCGTTTCGGAAACCGACGGGACACCGTTTCGCAATGAGATTCCGCTTCCCTGTCCGGAGGTACGGCCGAGCCGCGTCCAAACACGACTCAGCCGTCTGAGATGTGCGGATTGACCACGCTCGCACCCGAACCTACCTTCGTCAACAGAGGCACTGCTGTACCGGCAGTGCGGGAACCAGTACTCTCCGTGCAGCCGCTCACACCGTCTGTGTGGTACGCCCGCGCAGATCTCCCCGTCCCGACGTCCCGGCGCGTCGCCGGCATCGCTCGTCCCCGGCCCCCGGCCGGTCCCTGAATACACGCACGAACTTGGGGACTGCTCATGGACGTCTCTTTTCTCGGCGGACCTCACCCTCAGCGCGGTGTGGGCGTCGTCGCCCCTTTCGACTTCGTCCTCGACCGCGAACTGTGGCGCTGGATCCCCGACGAGGTCTCCCTCCATCTGACCCGCACGCCGTACGTGCCCGTCGAGGTCAGCCTCGACCTGGCACGCCTCGTCAGCGAGCACGAGACGCTCGCCGAAGCGGTCCGGGCCCTGACCGCCGCCGAGCCCGAAGTCCTCGCCTACGCCTGTACGTCGGGCAGTTTCGTCGGCGGCACCGCGGGCGAGCGCGCGATGTGCGAGGCGATGACGCGCGAGGGCGCGGTCGCCTCGGTGACCACGTCGGGCGCCCTCCTCGAAGCCATCGAGGAACTGGCCGCGCGCCGCATCGCACTCGTCACGCCCTACACCTGGTCGGTCACCCAGGCCCTGGAGGAGTACCTGGCCGCGGCGGGGGTCGCCGTAACCGGCCGCGCCTACCTCGGCCTCACCCGGCACATCTGGAAGGTCCCTTACCGGGACGTGGCCGACATGGCGCGCCGCGCGGTCCTCGGCAGCGACGGCGGCGCCGACCTCCTCTTCATCAGCTGTACGAACCTGCCGACCTACGACGTCATCCCGCAACTGGAAGCGGAACTGCGTATGCCGGTGATCTCCGCGAACCAGGTGACGATGTGGTCCGCGCTGCGTCGGCTGGGTACCCGTGCGGTAGGGCCCTATCAGGCACTGATCGATCCGACGGCACGACCGGGCGCCAGCAGCCCGCTGAATCCGCCGGCACCGCCGCAGGGCCTGCCCGAAGGACCACCCGCAGAAGGAGGAGGCTGGACGTGACGGCACTCGGATTTCTCTACCCGGGGCACTCGGCCGAGGACGACTATCCCCGCATGGAGCAGATGCTCGGCAGCGACATCCGGCTGCAGCTCGTCCACACGGACATCGGCGAGGACGCCCACCGGGTCGACGCGCTCCTGGAGATGGGCTCTGCCGAACGGCTCGCCGCGGGCGTCGAGGAGCTGCGCCTGTCCGGTGCCGAGGCGGTGGTGTGGGCGTGCACCAGCGGCAGCTTCGTCCTCGGCTGGGAGGGCGCCCACGACCAGGTCCGCAAGCTGGCCATGACGGCGGGGCTGCCCGCGTCCTCCACGTCGTTCGCCTTCGCCCACGCCGCCCGCGAGGTGGGGGCGGCCCGCGTCGCGGTCGCGGCGACGTATCCGGAGGACGTGACGGGACACTTCGCGGCGTTCCTGAAGGCCGCGGGCACGGAGGTCGTGTCGGCCAGGGGGAGCGGCATCATCACGGCGGCCGAGGTCGGCACGTGGGGCCGCGACGAGGTCTTCGCGCTGGCCCGCGCGGGCGACCACCCGGAAGCCCAGGCGGTGCTCCTGCCGGACACGGCCCTGCACACGGCGGCGTACGTCCGCGACCTGGAGGCCGAGCTCGGCAAGCCGGTCCTGACGGCGAACCAGGTCACCGTCTGGGAGGCGCTGCGCCTCGCCCAGCGCAGGGTGAACGCGCCGGCGCTGGGCTTCCTGTTCACCAAGGAGCCGCTGGTCCAGGCCGGGAAATGACTCGCGGGAGGCCGTGGGAGGTCACGGGCTGAGGATCAGTCTGACCACCGTTAACGTCTGGACAGATCCGGAGACGTAGTACAGGACTATGGCCCCGTCGACCGTCGCCTCCCTGCGGTCGGGGTCGTCCCGCACGGGCGTGGAGCCGTGGCCGTACGGGTCACGGCCCACGGTGCGCGCGAGGACGGCGCGGAAGGCGTCGGCGTCGCCCATCTTGGTGAGGGTGTCGTCGGCGGGCGGCGCGTAGGTGACGCGGTAGCCCTTGCGGTGGCGAGGGCTCACGACGTGCCCCGCCTCTCCGCCTCGTCGGACGCCAGCCGGACGAGCCGGGCCTCGGCGGCCGGGTCGGGCACGGCCTCCAGCATCCAGTGCCGCATCACCGCGTGGATCTCGTCGACCCCGGCCGTGTTGATGGCCCGGTCGAACTCCGCGCGCCGGTCCTCGGGCAGGGCGGCGCGGATGTCCGGGATCGTGTTGGGCACTTCGACCTCGACTCCGTCGACGAGAGTCTTCAGGGGATCAGCCATGGCCAGCACCGTAGCCGTGCGTGCGCGCCGGCGCGCCGGGGACGTGCCGGGAATAAAACGGAGTGAGCCTCCTGTTCTCGTCTCCGTACCCACGTGACGCATGTACGCAGTGCAGGAGGCACCCCCAGTGACAGTGGACCCGACCGGCGAAGGCACCCGCGACGACGGCATCCGCGGGGAGCGGCCGGACGACGACGGCATCCGGGGCGAGCGGCTCGGCTCCGCACCCGTGCCCCTGTCCGTCCTCGACCTCGTCACCGTCGGCGCGGGCCGCACCGCCACCGACGCGCTGCGCACCAGCGTCGAGATCGCCAAGCTCACCGAGGACCGCGGCTACCACCGCTACTGGGTCGCCGAGCACCACTCCATGCCCGGCGTCGCCTCCTCGTCGCCGGCCGTGATCCTCGCCCACCTGGCCGCCCACACCGGCCGCATCCGGCTCGGCTCCGGCGGCGTCATGCTGCCCAACCACGCCCCGCTCGTCATCGCCGAACAGTTCGGCACCCTGGAGGCCATGGCCCCGGGCCGCGTCGACCTCGGCCTCGGCCGCGCCCCCGGCACCGACGGCGCCACGGCGGCCGCCCTGCGCCGCGCCGAGCGCCTGAACGAAGGCGCCGACGACTTCCCGCAGCAGCTCGCCGAGCTCACCCGCTTCCTCGACGACGACTTCCCCGACGGGCACCCCTACGCCCGCATCCACGCCGTGCCAGGACCCGTCCAGGCGACCTCGCCCGGCGGCGTGCAGTCCCCGCACCGGCCGCCGCTGTGGCTGCTCGGCTCCTCCGGGTTCAGCGCCCGCCTCGCCGGCACCCTCGGCCTGCCGTTCGCCTTCGCGCACCACTTCTCCGCGCAGAACACGATCCCGGCCCTCGACCTCTACCGCGAGACGTTCCGGCCCTCCGCCGTCCTCGACGCCCCGTACGCCCTCATCGGCGTCTCGGCGCTCGCGACCGACGACGAGAACGAGGCCCGCCGCCAGGTCATGGCCGCCGCGCTGAACATGGTCCGCCTGCGCACCGGCCGCCCCGGCCTCGTGCCCACTCCGGAGGAGGCGGAGGCGTACGCGTTCAGCGAGATGGAGCGGGACTTCATCACCAGCTGGAACGCGAACGTCATCCACGGCACCCCCGACCAGGTCCGCACCGGCCTCGACGACCTCGCCAAGCGCACCGGCGCCGACGAACTGATGATCACGGGCAACGCGCACAGCGGCGACATCCGCCTGCGCTCCTACGAACTGATCGCGGACGCGTACGGCCTGCCGAAGGCGTAAGAGCCCGGAGCCCGTGCCATCACCACGGCCGGGCGTCGTCCTAGTCGGGCACCGCGTTGTCCGCCGGGGCGTCGCTGCGGCCGTAGTGGTGCGTCGTGAACATGTAGATCAGCCCCGCGAGCACCACGATGCCGCCGCTGAGCAGCACGATCCAGTTGTCGTACCAGGCGGCCTCGGGAGTGCGGGGCCAGGCGATGTTGACGATGGCGAAGATCCCGTAGGCGAGCGCCCCGAAGTTGACGACCATGCCCCAGCGGCCGAGCCGGTACTCGCCGCTCGGCTTCCAGCCCTTGAGGCGGGCCCGCAGCGCGGCGAGGACGACCATCTGGAAGGACGCGTAGATACCGAGGATCGCGAAGGACACGATCTTCGTCAGGGCGTTCTCCGAGATCAGCGAGCCGACGGCGATCAGCGCCGGCACGACCGCCGCCACCAGCAGCGCGTACTCGGGCACCGCGCGGCTCGGCGAGAACTTCCGCAGCAGCCGGTGCCCGATGATCATCTCGTCACGGGCGTACGAGTAGATCAGCCGCCCGGCCGCCGCCTGCAGGCTGACCGTGCAGGACAGGAACGAGATCAGGACGACGGCCATCACGGTCCGCGCGCCCGCCTCGCCGAGGGCGTCGAAGAGGACCCTGACCACCGGGTCGGAGTCCTCCCCGGAGATCACCTTCCGGTAGTCGACGACGGCGAGCAGCAGCGTCAGACAGGTGAACGTCGCCGCGGCACCGCCCACGTAGATGGTGCGGCGCATCGCCTTCGGGATGACCTTGCCGGGGTGCTTGACCTCTTCGGCGACGTCCCCGCACGCCTCGAAGCCGTAGTACTGATAGAAGCCGATGATCGCCGCGCCCAGGAAGACCGGCAGGTAGGAGCCGTCACCGGCCGCGCCGAAGTCGTCGAAGAGGACCCCGAGGCCGTGGAAGCGGTGCGTGGTCAGCAGGATGATGCCGACGACGAGCGCACCGAGCAGCTCCGCGCTGAAACCGATCAGCGCCGCCCACGAAAGGGCCTTCGTCCCCGCGTAGTTGATGAGCACGGAGATCACGATCAGGGCGATCGTGCAGAGCACGGTGGTGTGCACGGTGGGATCGAAGCCGAGCAGGATCGCGATGTAGGGACCGGCGCCGTACGCGACGCTGGTGATCGTGACGAGCAGCGCCCACATGTAGACCCAGCCGGTCATCCACGCCCAGCGCTTGCCCCAGAGGCGCCGCGCCCACGGGTAGACCCCGCCCGCGACCGGGTACTGCGCGACGACCTCGCCGAAGACCAGCGCCACGAGGAACTGCCCGCAGCCCGCCATGACGAAGGCCCAGATCATCGGGGGCCCGCCGTCGGCGAGAGCCGTGCCGAAGAGGGTGTACGTGCTCACCACGGGCGAGAGGTACGTGAAGCCGAGGGCGAAGTTCGCCCACGGTCCCATGTCCTTGCGGAACTCCGATTTCTCCTCGCCCGGCGCGACGGCGTCGGTGTCCGCAGCGCCGTCCGCCGTGCCGCCCGGGGGGCCGGGGGCGGTCACTGGACAGCTCCTTCTCCGGCCGCCTGACCCGGGGCGGGCCGGGCCATGATGAGGTCCGCCGCGCGTTCGGCGGCGAGCAGCACGGTGACCATCGGGTTGATCGACGGCATGGTCGGGAAGACCGACGCGTCCACGATGCGCAGCCCGTCGTGCCCGCGCAGCCGCAGCTGCGGGTCGACCACCGCCATCGGGTCGTCCTCGGCACCCATCCGGCAGGTGCCCGCCGGGTGGTAGACGGTGTGCGCGGCCCGGCGTCCGTACTCCGACAGGTCCGCGTCCGACGTGACGTCAGGACCCGGCGCCACCTCCCGCAGCAGCCAGTCGCTGAACGGGGCGGTGGCCGCCACCTCGCGGGCGATCCGCAGGCCGTCGACGATCGTGCGCTCGTCGTGCCCCTCCGGGTCGGTGAAGTAGCGGAAGTCCAGGGCGGGTTTGACGGCGGGGTCCGCGCTGCGCAGCCACATGCGGCCGATGGAGCGGGCGCGCGGCACGTTCGGCGTCATGCATACGCCGTGCTCGGGGACGGGATAGCCGAGACGTTCCGTATTGACGGTGAACGGCACCTGGTAGAAGTGGAACATCAGGTCGGGGCGTGGGCCGCCCGTCGCGTCCCGGCGCAGGAAGAGACCGGCGTCGGAGTCCATCGCCGAGTTCGGCGGCAGCGGCCCGTGGGTCTCCCACACCATCACCGACTCGGGGTGGTCGAGCAGGTTCTCGCCGATCCCCGGCAGGTCCGTGTGGACCTCGATGCCCAGCTCGCGCAGCTGGTCGGCGGGGCCGATGCCGGAGAGCATGAGCAGCCGCGGCGTGTCGATCGCCCCGGCGCAGAGCAGCACCTCGGCCTCGGCCTCCAGCGTCGACACCGAACCGTCGGGGTTGCGCACCTGCACCCGCGTGAAGCGCCCCTCCTCGTCCTGCAACAGGCGGTACGCCCAGGTCTCCAGACGCAGCGTCAGGTTCGGCCGGTCCATGATCGGATGCAGATACGCGACCGAGGCCGACGACCGGTTGTTGGTCTCAGGGTCGTACGCGAGCGAGAAGAAACCGGCGCCGTCGGTGAAGGGACGGGCGTTGAAGTCGTCGACGACGGGGACACCGAGCCGGGTGGCCGCCGCCGTGACGAAGTCCTGGGCGATGGGATTACGGTCGGCGGCGCCGACGGGCACGATGGTGTTCTGCAGCCGCGACCGGTACGGCAGGATCGTCTCTGGACCCCACCCCTCGCAGCCGCTCGCCACCCACTCGTCGAGGTCCTGCGGGAACGGCAGGAAGCTGATCAGGGTGTTGTGCGAGGAGCAGCCGCCGAGCACCCGGGCCCGTGAGTGCAGGATGTGGGAGTTGCCGTGCGGCTGCTCCTCGGTGGTGTAGCCGTAGTCGAACTCGCCGCCGAGCAGGTTGATCCAGTTGCGGAGCTTCAGGATGCGGTCGTCGCCGACGTCGCTGGGCCCGCCCTCCACCACGCACACCCGGGAGGCCGGGTCCTCGCTCAGCCGCGCGGCCAGCACGGAGCCCGCCGTACCGCCGCCGATGATCAAGTAGTCGTAGACCGTCGTCTCGTCGCTCATGCCGTCGCCCTCTCTCTCGCCCCGCCTCGCCCTGTCCGCTCAGCCCTTGAACCAGCCGGAGGGGCCCGGCCGCAGGTTCTGGTAGATGTGCTTGGCCTCCTGGTACTCGCGCAGGCCGGTGGGCCCGAGCTCCCGGCCGAAACCGGAACGGCCGAAGCCGCCCCACTCCGCCTGCGGTACGTACGGGTGGAAGTCGTTGATCCAGACCGTGCCGTGCCGCAGCCGGGCGGCGACCCGCTGGGCGCGGCTCGCGTCGCTCGTCCAGACCCCGCCCGCCAGGCCGTACCGCGTGTCGTTGG
The DNA here is from genome assembly GCF_055597165.1 of Streptomyces sp. NPDC039480. NCBI lineage: Bacteria > Bacillati > Actinomycetota > Actinomycetes > Kitasatosporales > Streptomycetaceae > Streptomyces > Streptomyces sp. NPDC039480. The sequence goes on from NZ_JBVITX010000008.1 coordinate 132,092, forward strand.
CGAGCTCCACGGCCTCGTCCTCGGAGCGGAACCGCTCCACCGTGACCACCGGGCCGAAGACCTCCTCCTGCACGATCCGCATGGAGCGGTCGCAGTCGGCGTAGATCGTCGGAAGGAGGAAGAAGCCGCGCGCCAGCTCGGGGTCGTCCGGGCGGCGGCCGCCGCAGACGAGCCGGGCCCCTTCGTCGCGGGCGATCTCCAGATAGCCCTCGACCTTCTCGCGGTGCTCCGCCGAGCTGAGCGGCCCGCTCTCGGTCTGCGGATCCATGCCGTTGCCGAGCCGGATGGCGCTCGCCCGCTCGGCGAGCCGCTCCACGAACCGGTCGTGCAGGGAGTCCTCCACGAGCAGCCGCGACCCGGCCGAGCAGACCTGCCCCGAGTGCAGGAACGACGCCTCCAGGGCGTGGTCGACGGCCGCCTCGAAGTCGCAGTCCGCGAAGACCACGTTCGGGTTCTTGCCGCCGAGCTCCAGCGCGAGGTTCTTCACGCCCGGAGCGCACGCCTCCATGATCCGGCGCCCGGTGGCGAGACCGCCGGTGAAGGAGACCAGGTCCACCTCGGGGTGGGCGGACATGGCGGCGCCGACGGTGGCGCCGGGGCCGAGCACGAGGTTCGCGACCCCGGCCGGAGCCCCCGCCTCGGCGATCAGCCGCATCATGTGGATCGTGGAGAGCGGCGTCGTCTCGCTGGGCTTCAGCACGAAGGTGTTGCCCGCGACCAGCGCGGGGGCGACCTTCCAGGAGGCCTGCAACAGCGGATAGTTCCACGGCGCGATCAGCGCGCAGACCCCGATGGGGTGGTACGTGACGCGGCTCAGCACGTCAGGGCCGACGTCCACGACCCGGCCGCCGTCCTTGTCGGCGATCTCGGCGAAGTAGCGGAACGCGTTCGACACGTCCTCGACGTCGATCCGCGCCTCGGCGAGCGTCTTGCCGGTGTCGAGGGACTCGACGTGCGCGATCTCCTCCTGGTCCCGCAGCAGGAACCGCGCCACCCGGAGCAGCACGTCGGCGCGCTCCCGGGTGGCAGCCCCCGACCAGTCGCCGCGGTCGAAGGCGCGCCGGGCGGCCTGTACGGCGAGTTCGACATCCGCCTCGTCGGCGTCGTCGACCTGCTGGATGACGGACGCGTCGTACGGATTGACCACGTCCCGCCGCGCGCCGTGGACGGTCCCGGTCCACTCGCCGTCGACGAACAGTTCCGGCATCGTGGGCTCCCTAGCTCTCGTCCTCGTCAGGTGCCGAGGTCACCCACCGGCACGCACACCGGGCACCAACATCGTCCGATCGGCGCGCACCGGCCACGGGGACGCACCGGCCGGGGGAGGGTTGGGCGCAGATGTGACCTGGTTGGGCTAGGGAGAGCCCGGCGGGCCGGGGCCGGGCGGCCCCCGCCGAGCAGTGAGCAGTACGGCGAGGCTAGGCGGCTCCGCCGAGCAGTACGGAGATACGATCCGCCGGGACCGGCCGGGAGTAGAGCCACCCCTGCCCCGTGTCGCACCCGATCCGCCGCAGCCGCGCGGCCTGGGCCGCGGTCTCCACGCACTCCGCGGTCACCGTGAGGCCGAGCCGGTGCGCGAGCTGCACCATCGCCTCGACGATGACCTCGTCGGCGGGGTTGGTGTGCTGCTCGCCCTCCTCGTACTGGAAACCGCGCACGAAGGACCCGTCCAGCTTCAGGACGGACACCGGCAGCCGGCTCAGGTACGCGAGGTTCGAGTACCCCGTCCCGAAGTCGTCGATGGCGATCCGCACGCCCATGTCGCTGAGCGCCTGGAGCGCCTGCAGCGGCCGGCCCGCCGACCCCATGACGGCGGACTCGGTGAGCTCCAACTGGAGCAGCCGGGCGGGGAGTCCGGTCTCGGTGAGGATCTCCGCGACGTCGGCGACCAGGTCCGAGTCCCACACCTGCCGCACGGCGACGTTGACGCTGACGAACACCGGTTCCCGCTCGGGGTGGTCCAGCTGCCAGCGCCGGGCCTGCCGGCAGGCGCTCCGCAGCACCCAGCGGCCGAGCTGCACGATCGACCCGTCCTCTTCGGCCAATCCGATGAACCGATTCGGCGTGAGGAGGCCGAACTGCGGATGCTGCCACCGCACCAGCGCCTCGACACCGTGCAGCCCCTCGTCGTCGAGCCCCACCAACGGCTGGTACTCCAGGACGAATTCGTCGCGATCGACGGCGGGCCGCAGGGAGCTGGAGAGCGCCTGGCGGGTCATGCGGTGGGCGTTGCGCTCGGGGTCGAAGAGGGTCCAGCGGGCCTTGCCGTCCGTCTTCGCCCAGTACAGCGTGGTGTCGGCGGCCTGCATCAGCCCCGTCGTGGTGGTGCCCGCGGCGCGCCGCTCGACGACGCCGATGGACGCGGAGACGGAGAGCCGCTGCCCGGACAGGTCGAAGGGTTCCTGGAGTGCCTGGAGCGTCGTCTCCGCCAGCTCGGCCAGCTGGTCCGTGCCGGTCGACTCCTCGACGAGCAGTGCGAACTCGTCGCCGCCGAGCCGCGCGACGAGCGGCGCCGCCGCCCTGCCGTACCCGGCCCGGTCGGCGCAGCGTGTGAGCCGCTCCGCGACGGCGGCGAGGAGCCGGTCCCCGACCCGGTGGCCGAGGGTGTCGTTGACCGCCTTGAACCCGTCGAGGTCGAGGTAGCAGAGCCCGATCCGGCCGGTGCTCGTGTCGTCGTACGTCCCCGCTTCGAGCGCGGACGCGAGGCGCTCGAAGAAGAGGTTGCGGTTGGGCAGCCGGGTCACCGGGTCGTGCATCTGCACATGGCGCAGCCGGGCCTGGAGCTCGCGGCGCGCGCTGATGTCGGAGGCGGCGAGCAGCACGGTGCCGCCGTCGTCCCGGCCGGCGGCCCCCGGCATCGGGGAGACCGTGATCTGCACCCACAGGGAGTGCCCGTCGGGGTGCTTCAGGCGCCGGGTGCAGCGCAGCCGGGCCTGCCGGCCGCGGAGCACCTCCAGGTACGTGTGCCAGGTGCGGGCGTCGGACGCCAGGTCGATCAGGTCGGCGGCGACCCGTCCGGCGAGCGCGCCGGGGGCCTCCCCGAAGAGGTCGGCCAGTGCGTCGTTGGCGCTGATGACGAGGCCCTCGCCGTCGACGACCGCGAGGGGCAGCGGGGCGGCCGCGAAGGCGGCGCGGTAGTCGGACCGCTCCGTGCGGCGACGCTCCGTGACATCGGGGCGGGTCCGGCCGGGTGCTGTGGCCGTGGGGGTGGGCCCTTCGGACGTTCCGTTCACCGCTTGCTCCCGCAGTGCAGTTTGTTCTCGAACAGGTCTCGTCGGGCGGCGGGCAGGTGGCGGGTGGTGGTGTGGGGACCGGGCCCGCGCAGGAAAGTGTGCCGATCATAGAGGCTGGCCGGATGACCGTTCCAGCCGTAGCGCCGGGCCGGGCGGACGCCACCCCGGTCGGCAGATCGTTTCTGCTCGGCCCTGAACTGCTTCCGTTGCGACCCGATCGCTTGTGACGTTCGGTGAGCGGTCGGGGTGTCGCCCCCTTGCCTCGTACTCACTCGGAAGGGCCAGACAAACAGGGCAAAGGTCAACAAAGCGTCACAAGGTGGGTGGGGTGTCCCGCATTCCGCACCCGGAGGTCGACGTGCCGCGTCAGCTCCCCCCTTGGGGACTCACCCGTGGAGGGGAGAAATCCCGCCTGCGCAGCACCGCCGCCTTCATCACCTCACTGACCGCGCTGGCCGCCACCTCACTGGTCGCGGGCCCCGCCAACGCCGAGTCCACCGCGGGACCGTGCGCCCTGCGCCGCACCGCCGCGCACCACTCGGAGGGCCTCGACACCTGGAACACCGCCTATCCGCGCCCGTCCCGCACCTTGAACGCGGCGATGGTGTTCCTGTCCTTCCCGGACTCCCCGCCGCTGACCACGCCCGACGAGCTGGCCGCCGACCACTTCCCGGCCACCAGCCGGTTCTTCGAACGCGCCTCGTACGGCAAGTTCACGCTGGCCCCGCACCCGCAGCGCCAGTGGGTCCGGATGCCGGACGACTCCCTCTCGTACGCCATACAGCGCGACTGGCACCCCAAGCGCCGCGCCGCCTATCTGCGGGACGCGGTGGCCGCCGCCGATCCGCACGTGGACTTCTCGCGGTACGACATCGTGTACTTCGTCGCCGATCCGGACGCGCCCGGCGTCGACTCGGACGCCACGAAGGTGGTGAACTTCGACCGGCCGATGCGGGCCGACGGCACGGACATCCGCCGTATCGTCACCGTCTTCGAACGGCATCCGCCCGACCGCAACGTCCTGGCCCACGAGACGGGCCACGTCTTCGACCTGCCCGACCTGTACCACCGGCCCACCGACGGCAAGGGCGACTGGGACACGCACGTCGGCGACTGGGACGTCATGGGCAGCCAGTTCGGTCTCGCCCCCGATCTCTTCGGCTGGCACAAGTGGAAGCTGGGCTGGCTGGAGCCGCGGCAGGTGCGGTGCGTGGGCGCGGGGACGGAGCGGCTGACCCTGGAGCCGCTGTCGGCGGCACCCGCGCCCGGCGCGCTCGGCGGCACGCGGCTCGCCGTGATCCGCACGGGCCGGGACGCGGTGCTGGCCCTGGAGGCGCGCGGCCCCGTGGGCAACGACCACGCCACGTGCACGGAGGGTGTCCTCCTCTACGAGGTGCGGAGCGGTACAGCGTCGGGCAGCGGCCCCGTCGAGGTCGTCGACGCCCATCCGGAGTCCGAGTCCTGCTGGGGCGACTCGGTCTACCCGCAGCTGGCGGACGCGCCGGTGCGGGCCGGCGAGAGCTTCACGGTGCCCGGCCACGACGTACGCGTGGAGGTGGCGGGTAGGACGGCTTCCGGGGCATGGACGGTAGAGGTCACAACGAGCTGAAGCCCCGTGGATGGGTGGCCGCACACGCAAGAAGCCCCTCGCTTCCGCGAGGGGCTTCTCACCGTCTGTGCGCCGCCAGGGACTCGAACCCCGGACCCGCTGATTAAGAGTCAGCTGCTCTAACCAACTGAGCTAGCGGCGCCTGCTGACGTCGTAGACCTTAGCACCCTGATCGCCGCGAGGAAAAATCGATAAGCGGACGGCGGAGGACGCCCCCGACCTGGCCGCCCGTACGCAGGCCCAGAGGAACACGTCGGGCCCCGGGAGCCACGGGTGGCGGGTGCCGGGGGCCACCAGCCAGCGCGATTCGAGGCGCCCGCCGAACTCCCCACCCGCCACGAGCGGCGGCACGGTGACCGCGTCGCCCGTGCCGTGACAGAGCACGGCCGGGACCGCGGGGCCCCACTCCTCCCACTCCAGGAGGGCGGGCAGGCGCTGCGCGGTGCCGGGGGACGCGAAGAGCAGGACGCGGCCGCGGTGCGCGGCGACCGGCCCCGAGCCGGGACCCTCCCCCCACAACCGGTCGAGCATCCGGCGGCCGAACACCGCGGGGACACTCACCACGTCGAACGCGGTCCCGCAGGGAAGCACGGCGGGGGCGTCGGGCCGGCTCCGCCAGAGGGCGAGAGCGCTGCGCGGATACGTCTCGGCCGAGGCGAGCCAGGCGGCTCCCTCCGCGGTGACGTCACACACGTCGTGGCTGGACGAGAGGCTGCTCATGCAGCTACGTCTACCTAAGGCGACCGCCCCATTTCCGAGAGTTGCAGGAAACGGGGACGGGGAGGGGGGCGGGGGAGTACCTTGCCCTGCTCGGCATATGCCAGGGCGGGGTGACGGCGGTGACCCTGGGCGGCCTCGGGCTAGTGCTTGTCCGCGCCGCCGCGCATCAGGTCCCGGCCGTACTCCACCATCTTCTTCGCGTAGTCCTCGGTCCACTCCGCGCGCTCCGCGATCAGCGCGGGCGTCAGCCGGTCGAAGCGGCGCGGGTCGGCGAGCTGGGCGGCCGCCATGGCCTGGAACTCGATGGACCGGTCCGTCGCGGCACGGAACGCGTGCGTCAGCTCGGTGGCGCGGTCGAGGAGCTCGCGCGGGTCCTCGATCGACTCCAGGTCGAAGAAGTGCTCGGGGTCGGCCGTGGCCTCCGCCGGCTCGAAGAGCAGGGGCGCGGGGCGCATGCGCTGTTCGGTGCGCTGTTCGGTCCGGGGCCGCTCGGGCTCCGCCATGGTTGTTTCCTCCTCGTACGGTGCGCGCCGTCCGTCCGGTGCCGGCCGACTCCCATTCTCCCTTGCCGCGCAAGTGGGCCGCCGGGTGCTGTGTAGGGGCGCGGGGAACTGCGCGCCCGGCCCCCGGCGGCCCGCAGGCGCGTCTGTGGGGGATCTCGGCAGACGCGTCTGCGGCTGTTGTGTGGTTGCTCGCGCAGTTCCTCGCGCCCCTGAGGGGGCTTGTCTTGTCGTGCAAGTGGGTCGCCGGGTGCTGTGTAGGGGCGCGGGGAACTGCGCGCTCAGCCCCCGGCGGCCCGCAGGCGCGTCTGTGGGGGATCTCGGCAGACGCGTCTGCGGCTGTTGTGTGGTTGCTCGCGCAGTTCCTCGCGCCCCTGAGGGGGCTTGTCTTGTCGTGCAAGTGGGTCGCCGGGTGCTGTGTAGGGGCGCGGGGAACTGCGCGCCCAGCCCCCGGCGGCCCGCAGGCGCGCGTGAACGGAGGATCTCGCGCCCCCGGCAGGGGCTTATCAGGGGCGCCAAGTCACCCTGTGTTCGGAGAGGCGGGCCAGAACCGCGTGGTTCGCCTCCCAGCCGTCGGGGAACTTCACCGTGACGCCCAGCTGGACCGGCTCCGTCGACGGGTGGTCGTCGAGCAGGGCGCTGACGCCCGCCCGGCAGACGACGATGCAGGCGTGCCGGTGGCGGGACGCCAGAACGCAGAGGCGGCCCGTCTCCAGATGGAAGGCCGTGGCGTCCGGCCGCCCGGAGAGCGGATGCAGGACGACCGTCACGTCGTACTCCCGCCCCTGGAGGCGATTGGCCGTGTCCACCGTGACGTCCAGGACGCCCAGCTCCGCGAGAGCGGCACGTACCGCTGCCGCCTGGTCGCGGTGGGCGGTCCCGACCGCGATCCGGTCGGCGGTGAGCGGCGTGGGATCAGGGCCGCGCTCGGAGGTCGCCGCGCCGCCCCGGTCGAGGAGGCGGCGGACGACCTGCGCCAGCGCACGGACGGCCTCCGGATCCGTACGCGGCGTGTTCCGCGCCGGCAGCTCCAACAGGCCCCAGCCCGACTCCGCCGCCTCGTCGATCACCCGGTCCGGAGCCGAACCGTCCGACGGCACCCCGAAGTTGAGCACACGGTCCCCGTGCCCCGTACCGCTGCGGAAGGGCGTGTACGGATAGAACGCGTCCGAGACGAGGGGCGCCGCCGAGGCCGGCAGCCGCCAGGACACCGGCAGGCGATGCTGCGGCAGCTCGGGATTGTGGGCGAGCAGCGTCGACACGGCGGACGCCGACGGATCGTACGAAAGGCCGGCCCACTGCTCGGCGCCGACGATGGAGAACGGGTCCAACTGCCCCGGGTCGCCCACGAACAGCGCCCGCTCGAAGAGCCCCGCCACGGCGAGCAGCGCGTCCGAACGCATCTGATAGGCCTCGTCGACGATGGCGTGGCCCCACGGCGCGTCGAGCTGGTCGGCCTTGACGTGCGCCCACTTCGCGGCCGTCGAGATGACGATGTCGAGGCCCGCCAGATCGCCCGCCTTCGTCGACTTGCGGACGTTCGCCAGGTCGTCGAGCGCCTTGTCGTACGGATCGGGGTCGCTGCTGTGCAGCCGGCCGACCGGCAGCTCCGGGTCCTTCTCGGCGAGCCGCAGGACCAGGTCGTCCACCTGCGCGTTCGTCTGCGCGATCACCATCAGGGGGCGGCCCGCCGCGGCCAGTTCGCGGGCCGCGCGGACCACGAGGGTCGACTTCCCGGCCCCGGGCGGGGAGTCGACCACGACGCCGCGGTGCGTGCCGTGCAGCGTGTCGTGGAGGATCGCGTCCGTGGCGCGCGCGGCCTCGGCGCCGGGGTCGAACGTGCCGCCCGCGGGCGGGGCGAGCTGGATCACAGGGTGTCCTCCGCGGTCACGGGGTCAGGGCTCTCCGCGGTGCCCGACGGCGGGCCGCCGTGGGTCCACGGGGTGGCTTCCGGGTCGGGCAGCTTGGGGCCGCCGCGCTGCTCGTGCTCGAAGAGCGTCCAGCAGATCCGGTCGCCCTTCTCGGGGACGGAGCCGCGCTCGGGCTCCTTGCCGCGCCCCATCTTGTCGGTGATGCGCAGCACGACGGCCTCCTTGCCGCTCCCGCTCTCGTACGCCACGAACTCCGCGGTCTGCGGCTTGCCTTCGAGGGCGCGGTACACCTTCGTGCGCTCGCCGAGGTGCGGCTGGTCGTCCGTGCGGACGGTGACCAGGGGGCGCGGCCGCGGGCTCTTCCCCTCGCTGTACGCCATGACGACCTCCGTCACCTCGCCGACGAAGGCCTCGCCCGCGAGACGGCGGCCGGCCATCACGAGTGGGTCGTCGAGGGCCTCCTGGGCGTCCAGGCGGGCCTGCTCGCGCTCGCGCGTCGCCAGTTTGTTCGCCGCGGTGACCGCGTCGTCGACGCGGGGCTGCGGCGGCTCGCCCGCAGCCACCCGGTCGCGGTGGCCGGTGAACGACCAGCGGTCGCGGGTCCACCGGTCCGCGGCGTGCGCCGCCTCGGGGAGCGTGCACAGGGCGTCGAGGCCCCGCCACACGGCGTCCCAGGTGGGCCGCGTCCTGCTGTCGATCAGGGTGTGGATCTCCCGCTCGGCGGCGGTCAGGAGCGCCAGCCGCTCGTCCGCCTCGACACCGTCCTCGGCGGCGGCGAGGGCGGTGCGCGCGCGGTCGTAGCGCTCGATGGCGGGAGCCAGCAGGTCGTTGTCGAACGCCGGGTCGGTGGCCGGGCCCGCGGGCGGACACAGCAACTGGCCGTCCCCGTCCCGGGCCAGCTCGGCGCGGAGCGCGGCCTCGGCGCCCGAGGTGCCCTCCGGGGCCTCGATCCAGGCGAGCAGGGCGCCCAGGTGCTGGTCCTCCAGGCTGGACTGGCCCGTCGCCCAGTGCCGGGACAGCAGCTCGGTCATGGCGACGAGCAGGGACGACCCGGGCACGCGGGCCCGCTCCCCGAAGTGCGTCAGCCAGCGGCCGAGGAGGGGGACGCGGGGCGGGGCGGGGTAGGGCGCGTCGGGGTCCTGCTCGGCGGTGCGCCGGAACCGCATGGAGCGGCCGAGGAGCCGTACGAACTCGATGCCCGCGCGGCTCGGCACGATCAGCTGCGGCGCGTCCGCGCAGAGCTCCACCTCGACCTTGACGCGCTTGCCGGTCTCGGGATCGGTTTCGTTGCGCTCGGCGGCCTCGACGTCCTGCGCGAACGCGTCCACGTACGGCAGGACGATCTCCGCGAGCTGCGCGAGGAACGCGAAGCGGAGGTCGCGGTCGCGGGGCTGGGGCACGACAAGGAGCCGGGGCGAGGTGCGCTCCGTCCCGACGAGCGCACCGAGCGGGGCGCCCGCCTCACCGGCGGTGATGAGCGGCACGAGGACGAGGGGCCGCTGAGAGACATGCCGATGCCGAACGGTCGCCCGAGCCTGCGCCCGCCCCGAACTGACAGCCTCCAACCGAGCAAGCCCATCAATCAACGCCACAAAAGCCCCTTCCCCACCTGCGAACGCCCCCTACCACCTTGACCACAACTCCCCACCCACCAACCCCTCACCCACACGCCCCCGCCGCCACCCGGCTGGGAGCCGGTGACCCGAGCGGGGTCCACGGGCCCGTCCGGCTGGGTGCCGACGGCGCGAGCGCCGCCCGCAGGGCTGCCGGGCCGGGAGCCGGTGGTCCGAGCGGGGGCTGCCGGCCCGCCCGGCTGGGCGCCGCCGGGCTGTTCACACGCCTCGGAGCTGCGGGGCGGGGTGCCGCCGGGCTGGCTGCCGGGCTGTGGGCTGTTCGGCCTGGGGCCGACGGCGCGAGCGGCGGCCGCAGGGCTGCCGGGCTGGGAGCCGGTGGTTCGGGCGGGGGCCGCTGGAGCGCCCGGCTGGGTGTCGCCGGGCTGTTCGTACGCCTCGGGGCCGCCCAGCTGGGCGCCACCGGGGCGGCCGTCGGGCTGCGGGCCGCCCGGCCGGGGGCCGACAGCGCGAGCGGCGGTCGCGGGGCTGCTCGGCTGGGAGTCGGCGGCTCGGTCGCTCGGCACGGCAAGGGCGGGGCGGCTGCTGTCCGCCCCGCCACAGCCAACGAAGCCACAGCCAACGCAGCCACAGCCAACGCAGTCGGCGTCGCCGCAGTCGGCGCCGCCCGGGCGTGACCGGGGCGGGGTTGCCCGGCATGTGGAGGGCGGGTGGGTGGGGAGGTGGCCCCCGGGCGACGGGACGGCGGTCAGCATTGCTCACCGCCCGAGGCGCCCACGCCAGACAGCGCCTCGCCCCGCAACCCCGCCGCCCTCCGCAGCGCCGCCACCACCGGGTCGTCCGGATCGCCGGTCGAGCCCGCGGCGGCCGACAGGACCTCGCCGATGGTCGTCAGGCCGCCCAGCTCCCCGCGGATCGCGCGGCCCAGGGACGTCACCTCGCCCTGCTCACGGGCCCGGTCCCGGCAGTGGAAGGCCAGCTCGCAGGCGGCGAGGCACTCGGGGGCATACGTCGCGGGGACCGCCTCGACCGCCGCCGTCAGCTCGTCCACGGGGCGCCGCACATCGAAGGTCGTGCCCTCCGGAAGCTCCGCCGCGATGTCCTCGACCCGGGTCAGCCGGGCCAGCTGGCGCCGGGTCACCGACAGCTGCTTGCGGACGTCGATCGCGGACGCCGCCGGCAGGTTCGAGAAGTCCTTGGGGCAGACGAGGAGGACATGGTGCCGGACGCGGGGCGCCGGCTCCATGCGCTCCGCCACCCGCTCCAGCGCCAGCGCGTACACCGCGGACTGGCGGGCGGCCGCGCCCACCTTCGCCGCATCCGCCGAGCCGTCGATCATCGGGAAGGACTTGATCTCGACGACCGTCCAGCTGCCGTCCGGATGGACCACCACCGCGTCCGGCTCCAGGAAGGCGGGGCTCCCCGCGACGTCCAGGGCCAGCATGGGATGGTCGAGGAGCGTCCAGCCGCCCGCGGCGGTGGCCTCCCGCAGCGCGAGCGCGGTCCGCGCGGAGCGGCCCTCGGGGCCCGCCGCCGACAGGTCGGGCACGGCCGACTCACCCGGCACCGGCTCGGGCCCGCCGCCCACCCGCGCATGCGTCAGACGCAGCAGCTCCGCGCCGCCGTCGGCCTTGACCCGCGCCTCGAAGGCATTGCCCCGCATGAACGCGAACTGGGACTGGCCGAAGCCCGAGGGAGAGCCGAGTGATTCCGCGAGCGCCGTCTTGTCCACGCCCGCGCCGTCCAGCAGCGCACGCCGACTGCACCCCGGATTCGCCGCGAGCGCGGCCAGCGCCCGGGCGTCCAGCGGCCGCGCGGGAAGATCCGCGCCGCGCAGGTCAGCGAACCGGTGCCGCAGCGCCTTCCCCGGCGTCGGCGGGTCGGCCGACGTCTGCGGGGCGGGCACTCGACTCGGTGCCGGTGGCGACACTCTGCTTGCGCTGTCGGGGAATTCGCTCACCTGCCGAAGTCTGGCATCCAGCACTGACAATCGAGGACTCCGTGGCGGACGAGGGCACCGAGGAGGGCAGGAAGCGCGCCCGCAACCGGTTCATCACGGGCTCCGTGAGCCGCTGCACGGGCCGTACGAGCAGCAGCCCCACGCCCATCACCACGGCGCCCGCGAGCGCGTCGAGGAAGTAGTGGTTGGCGGTGCCCATCACCACGATCGTGGTGATGAGGGGATAGGCGACGGCGGCCACCCTGGTCAGCGGCGTGCGCCCGCACCGCCACAGCATCACGCCGCACCACAGCGCCCACCCCACGTGCAGGCTGGGCATCGCCGCGTACTGGTTCGTCATCCCGCCGAGCCCGCGCGGCGCGCTCGCCTCGCCGCCCCACCAGCCGTAGGTGCTGTACTGCGCCATGGTGTCGACGAATCCGTACCCCTTGCTCAGCAGTCGGGGCGGGCAGGTCGGCAGCAGCGTGAAGCCGATCAGGCCGATCATGGTGGAGATCATCAGCCACGCGCGTGCCGCGCGGTAGCGGACGGCACGGCTGCGGAACAGCCAGACCAGGACGGCGGGCGTGACGAGGTAGTGCAGTGAGGCGTACCAGAAGTCGGCGGGGACGCCGATCCACGCGTTGTCGGTGAAGAGACGGTTCAGCGGGCTCTCCGCGTTGATACGGAGGAACTGCTCGGCCTTCAGGATTCCCACACCGTGGTCGATCGCACTGGAGACATCGCCTCGGACGACGAGCCGGCCCGCCGAGTACGCGGCGTACACCAGGACGATCAGCGGCAGCTCCGTCCACCAGCGCAGCCGGGGCCCGGATATGCCGGTGATGCCCGGCACGTCGGTCTTCGGCATCCGATAGGTCCCCCATGTCTCTGTTCACGCGGCGTCTGCCGCCGCCTCACTTTACGGCGTACGCGAAGGCGGGCGAGGCATCCCCCGGACGACTAAGACGCAGAGATCGGCGACCGGGTTGCCAGACCCCGCGGGGCCTCGATCACACGTGGGTGATGATGGAGGGGCAGGCGCACCCTGTCCGTAAAAAGCATCAAAAGCAGCAAAAGTGTCATCGGCGCACCTGGCCGGATTCGACATGTGTACGACTTGGAGAGACCCCATGGCCCCCCGCATCCTGCTGGCCCGGCACGGACAGACGGAATGGTCCCTGTCCGGGAAACACACCGGCAGGACCGACATCCCCCTCCTCGAAGAAGGCCGCCGCGGCGCCAAGCTCCTGGGCGAGCGGCTGCACCGCGCGCCCTTCGACGGCCTGCCCGACGTCGAGGTCCGCACCAGCCCGCTCTCCCGCGCGCGGGAGACCTGCGAGATCGCCGGCTTCGGGGACCGCGCCACCCCCTGGGACGCGCTCATGGAGTTCGACTACGGCGCGTACGACGGCATGACCCCCGCCGACATCCAGGCGATCCGGCCCGGCTGGCTCATCTGGCGCGACGGGGTCCCCGAGGGCGAGACGCTGGCGCAGGTCGCCGCGCGCGCGGACGAGGTCGTGGAGTGGGCCAGGAGCGCCGACCGCGACGTGCTGGTCTTCGCGCACGGCCACATCCTGCGGGTCATCGGCGCGCGCTGGCTGGGCCTCGGCATCGAGTTCGCCGCCCGCATCCGCCTCAACCCGACGTCCCTGTCGATCCTCGGCTGGGCCTACGGAGAGCCTGCCGTCGAGTCGTGGAACGAGACCGGGCACCTGGCCTGACACCGGCTGCCGCGCCGCACCCGGCTGCCGCACCGCATCCGGCGTCCTAGACCGCGCGCGGCAGGGCGGCGTGCCCCTCCAGGAAGTCGCTCACCCGCGAGGCGCTGCGGTGCGGCAGGAGCACCCGTGCCGTCGTGGCGAGCATCGACTGGATGCGTGAGGACTGCACCTCCCCCAGGAGCGCGAGGACTTCGTCACCCGCCGCCGCGGCCTCGTCAGGGCGGCCCGCGCGGGCCAGGTCGTCGGCGAGCTCGGCGGTGTAGAGCGCGATGTTCCGGGTGAACTGCGGGGTCTGCGAGGAGGCGGTGTCCACGGCGAGCCGGGCGTGCCCGGTGGCCCGCGCCCACTCGCCGAGGGCCGACCAGCACTGCGCCTCGAGAGCCGCGAACTCGGCGGGGCCGTAGAAGCTCATCCACTCCGGGTCCTCCGCGCGGGCCCCGCGGTCGAAGAGGCCGTGGGCGCGGGCCAGCGCCTGCTCACAGCCCGAGCGGTCGCCGAGCCCCGCCCAGCCCCCCGCCTCCCGCAGCGCGATGAGCGAGAGCAGCCGGTGCGAGCCGAGGTGGCGGGCGGCGCGCGTGGCCGCCTGGGCCGCCCGCACCGCCTCCCGCGGCCGCCCCGCGTCCCGCGCGAGGAAGGCCGTGTTGCAGAAGGCGTGCGCCTCCAGGGCGTCGTCCCCGGAGACCCGGGCCGTCGCAAGCGCCTCGGCGTAGTGCGAGCGGGCGTCGTCGAAGCGGCCCGAGTCGTGTGCCAGCCAGCCGACGGAGATCGCCAGCTCACCGGCGCCCGCGTGCAGCCGGTCCGAGGTGGCCTGCCGGGTGGTGGTCCCCGCGTCGAGCAGGGTGTAGGCGGTGCGCAGGGGGGCGGCCGCGCGCCGGTAGAGGCCGTCGGCACCGTGCCGGTCGTCGAGCAGCCTGATCTTGCGCACGGCCTCCTCGACCGCGCCGGCCTCGGCATCGCCGACCCTGCGGCCGCGCAGGGCAGCCGCCTCCGCGGCGCCGCCCAGGGTGAGGCCGATGGGCCCCAGGGCGGCGGCCACGGTGGCCGTGGAACCGGTCATGAACGCGCGACGCTGCACGTCGCTCTCCTCGTGGGTCTGGACCGCGTACGGATCGCAGGCGCGGGGGTCGGACCCGGACGGATGGGACTCGTACAACTGGATCGTGGTCGGTTGTTCGGCGCGCGCCCTCCTGCCGCGCACCAGGGCGCGGGGGGCGAACCCCAGGTCCGTCAGGGACCGGCCGGGGAACATGTGCAGGAACACGCGCTCGTAGGCGTAGTTGGGACAGCGGATCTCGCCCGCCTCCACGCGCCCGATGTAGCGGGCGTCGCAGCTGACGCGCTCGCCGATCTCGCGGGCCGACCGCCGCACCGCCGCGGCGAACTCGCCCGGCGAGCGCCGGCCGCGGAGTTGCCGGAACGCGAGGTTCGGTCGTGGGGACTGAGTTGACGATGTCATCGGTGACGACGCCATGGCCGGACCCTCTCGTGCGGATCGTGCCGGATGGTGCACACGCTCGCGCACTGGACGCCGCGCCCGCGCCCCGAACCTCGCGGGCCTGCCCTGTTCCGGCGGAGCACGAACGTACCCGCTGTGACGGGTCCGCCACGCGGGGTTTGGCTACAAACCGGATATCTCACCCGGGATCCGCCATGAACTGCCATCCTTTGCGGCGGCGTGCCGCAGTGCCTGTTGACGCCCTCGCGCGTTGAACCATGAGGAGCGGGAGCCGGGCGGCTGCCGCACTGGCGAGGAGGGGTTTCCTTGTTGGAGATCGGCATGCAGGACGGCGACTCCCCTACGGAGAACGGCACGCCCCCGGCGTCCCTGACGACGGCGCGACACCGGCCCACCCAGGACCGCAGCGCCCCGCCCCCCGGCCCGCTGCCCTGCGACGACGAGTGCTGCGACCTGGTCACCGTCCCGGCCAGGCAGGGCCTCGAGGCGGTCGACATCCTGCGCCGCTGCGCGGGCGACACCATCGGCCCCGTGCTGCACGACGGCGGCTGCGCCACGCTCGGCTTCCTCGTGCCGCCGGGCACCGCCGACGGCTGGGACCTGCCGGGCAGCGCCTGCACGCAGACGTACGGCCGCGGCATGAGCGTGTACACCCACCCGGGCGCCGGGCAGCCGGGCCAGGAGGGACAGGCCGGGCTCGCCGGGCCCGTCGTCCCCGACCCGCCGGTCGCGGGCACCGGCTGGCTGCTCCCGCCGGGCGGCGAGACCGACCCCGTCACCGACCCGGCCGTCCTGCGGGCCGCGCTCGGCCAGGCCGCCCGCATCATCGAGGCCGCCGACAACTGCCGCTGAGCCCGCCCGCGGCACACCACGGCGCAGCTCACAGCCCTGGGCCCCCGCACCGCCGGCGGGCCGCGCCGTTCCCGTACGCCGATAATGGCGGGATGGCAAGGAACAAGCGGGCCCGGGAAGCGCGGGAGGCCGTCGTCGAGAAGGTCGACGGCGGACTCGCCGAACTCATACCCGACCGGGACAGGCCACGCGCCTGGACGCTGCTCGTGGACGGCGCCCCGCAGTCCCACGTCGACCTCGACGACCCCGCGTACCTCGACTTCGAGTACCAGCGCAGAATCGGCCACATCGCCGGCCTCGTCGCCCCGCCCGGCAAGCCGGTCCACGCCGTGCACCTCGGCGGCGGCGCCTTCACCCTCGCCCGCTACATAGCAGCGACCCGCCCCCGCTCCACCCAGCAGGTCGTCGAGCGCGACACCGCCCTCGTCCGACTCGTCCGCCGCGAGCTGCCGCTGGACCCGCAGAGCCGCATACGGGTGCGCGGCACCGACGCCCGCGAAGGCCTCGCCAAAGTCCCCGACGGCTGGGCGGACCTCGTCATCGCCGACGTCTTCAGCGGGGCCCGCACCCCCGCCCACCTCACCAGCACGGAATTCCTCACCGACATACGCAGGGTCCTCAAGCCCGGCGGGTTCTACACCGCCAACCTCGCCGACGGCCCGCCGCTCGCACACCTGCGCGGCCAGCTCGCCACCGCCGCCGTCCTCTTCCCCGAACTCGCCCTCGCCGCCGACCCCGCCGTACTCCGCGGCAAACGCTTCGGCAACGCCGTGCTGCTTGGCTCCGACCGGGAACTGCCCGTCGCCGAGCTGACCCGGCGCTGCGCGAGCGACCCGCACCCCGGCCGGGTCGAACACGGGCGCGCGCTGCGGGACTTCGGCGGGGGAGCGGCGGCCGTCACCGACGCGGGCGCGGTCGCCTCACCTGCGCCGCCGCCGTCGGTCTTCCGCTGACGCCCCGGGGCCCACGAAGCTCAGGTCTTGTCGATCTCCACGCGCGGCGCCGTGTCGTGCCATGTGCAGAACACCGAGACGCCGGCCGCGCCCCCGGTGAACTGCACCCGGATCCACTTGTCCTGCTTCCACGTCTGCACCGACCAGCCGGCCGCGGGCGTCGCCGAGACCAGCGTCGCGGAGTCCTTGCCGAGGTCGAGGACGACCCGGCCGCCGTCGGTGCTGTAGCTCTTCACCGTGCCGGAGCTCGTGGGCGGCGGGGCCGAAGGATCGTCGAAGGGTTTCCTGGACGGTCCGGCCGATTTGGGGGCAGTCGGCGGCTTCGGCGATTTCGCGGTTTTCCGGGGCTTTTCGGGCTTCTCGGTCGGAGTCGACTCGGGGCGGTGCGTGGAGGACGCCAGCGGCTCCGCGCGGCCCGCGCCGCCGTCGTCACCCGCGAGCGGCAGGGCGCGCGGCGGGTCGTAGGCGGTGCCCGCCATCACCGTGTGGACGCCCCACCAGGACAGCGTGACCGCCGCGCCCGTGGCGAGCGACCAGGCGATTCCGTGTACGAGTCCTCTGCGCATCGCGGGCCATACTGCACCACGCGCCGCGCCCCTGTCCCCCGGGGGCACGGTCACCCGGGAGGGGGACCGCGTTCCTCCGTATGGCGTACGGTGCCGCCCATGGCAAGTGTGCTCGTCGTCGAGGATGACCAGTTCGTACGCTCCGCCCTCATCCGGCATCTGACCGAGGCATCGCACACCGTGCGCAGCGTCGGCACGGCCCTGGAGGCGCTGCGCGAGGTCGCCCATTTCCGTTTCGACGTGGTGATCCTGGATCTCGGCCTGCCCGACCTCGACGGGTCGGAGGCGCTGAAGATGCTCCGCGGCATCACCGACGTCCCCGTGATCATCGCGACCGCGCGGGACGACGAGACGGAGATCGTGCGGCTCCTGAACGACGGCGCCGACGACTACCTCACCAAGCCGTTCTCCGTCGAGCACCTCTCGGCGCGCATGGCCGCCGTGCTGCGCCGCGCGCGCGTCCCGGCCGGCGAGGCGGCGCCGGGCAGCGTGCTCCGCGTCGGCGGGCTCGCCATCGACCCGCTGCGGCGCCAGGCCGAGCTGGACGGGGCACGGCTCGACCTGACCCGGCGCGAGTTCGACCTGCTCGCCTTTCTCGCCGGGCGGCCCGGCGTCGTCGTGCCGCGCAAGGAACTGCTCGCGGAGGTCTGGCAGCAGAGTTACGGCGACGACCAGACCATCGACGTACATCTGTCGTGGCTGCGGCGGAAGCTCGGTGAGACGGCCGCGCGGCCGCGCTATCTCCACACCCTGCGCGGGGTCGGCGTGAAGCTGGAGCCACCGGTGCCGGAGCCCGCGCCGTGAGGTGGGCCCTCGTCAAGGTGTGCCTGGCCGTCACGGTGATGGTCGTGGTGGCCTTCGCGGTGCCGCTCGGCCTCGTCGTCAAGGAGATGGCCAGGGACCGCGCCATCTCGAACGCGGAACGGCACGGCGCGGGCATGGGCCCCACGCTCTCCATCACCACCGACCGCGAGGAGCTCACCCGGGCCGTCGCCTCGTCCGAGGCGGGCGGTGACGGCCGGATGGCCGTGTACGTACCGGCCGTCGACGCCGCCGAGGCCTTCGAGGTCGGCGAGCCGAGGGCCGGGGCGCGGGCCGTGGCGGCGACTCGCGAGGAGGGCAGGGCCAGGACCGCCGGGGTGCCCGGCGGCTTCGTGGTCCTGCAGCCGACCGCGCTCAGCTCGGGGACGGCGGTGGTGGAGATCTACGTCCCCGAGGCCGAGGTCAGCAATGGCGTGGCCACGGCGTGGCTGGTGCTCGCGGGCGTCGGTATCGCGCTCGTCATCGGCTCGGTGGCGGTCGCGGACCGGCTCGGCGTACGCATGGTCCAGCCCGCCAAGCGTCTGGTGGGCGCCGCGCACGACCTCGGTGAGGGCAAGCTGGGCGCGCGGGTGCCGGAGGAGGGGCCGAAGGAACTGCGGCTCGCCGCGGTGGCGTTCAACTCGATGGCGGACCAGGTGGTGCAACTCCTGGCGAACGAGCGGGAGCTGGCGGCCGATCTGTCGCACCGCCTGCGTACGCCGTTGACCGTCCTGCGGCTGAACGCGGCCTCGCTCGGCGACGGGCCCGCCGCCGAGCAGACCCGCACGGCGGTCGAGACGCTGGAGCGCGAGGTCGACACCATCATCCGCACCGCCCGCGACGCGAAGCCGCAGACCGCGACGGTCGGGCCCGGCGCGGGCTGCGACGCCGCCGAGGTGATCCGGGAGCGGATGGCGTTCTGGTCGGCGCTCGCCGAGGACGAGGGGCGCGAGGTGCGGGTGGCGGGCGTCGAGCGGCCGGTCCGCATCCCGGTGGCCCGCACCGAACTGGTCGCCGCCCTCGACGCGTTGCTCGGCAACGTCTTCCGGCACACGGGCGAAGGCACCGCCTTCTCGGTGGACGTGCACAGCGGAGAGGACGCCGTGATCGTGCTGGTCTCCGATGCGGGCCCCGGCATCGCCGACCCGGAGGCGGCGCTCGCCAGGGGAGCGGGCTCCGGCGAGGACGGCTCCACGGGGCTCGGCCTCGACATCGTGCGCCGCCTCGCCGAGTCGACGGGCGGCGACGTCCGCGTCGGCAGCTCGGTCCTGGGCGGCACGGAGGTCCGCATCTGGATACAGCTGGACGCCCGCCGGCCGGCGGAGGGGCGCCGGGGCCACCGGGGGACCGCGGTGCGCGGCCGCAAGCGGGTCCCGGGACCGGGCCGCCCGAGCCGGACGGCGTGACGTCGGCCGGGGGCCGCTACTTCCTCGGGAACATCGCCTGACTCGCCGAGTCGACGAACGGCGCCACCATGTCGATGTCCACGAGACCAACGCGCCGCGCGATCTTTAATCGGCCCCCATCCCTCCCTTAAGCGCACCCTAAGATCACCAATCCGCGTCCCACATGGGCGTTTTGTCGCTTCTCGCGCGGCTAGCGTGCTGCCGCACCCCCACCCCCGTGCAACTCCCCCTACAGCTAAGGCAGGCACGCCATGAGCAGCACGCACCGGCGCACGGTCAGCACCCGGTCCAAGGTCGTCGGCGGTCTCGTCGCCGCGTCCCTCGTGGGCGGCGGCGCCTTCCTCTTCTCCGGGACGGCGCTCGCGACGAAGGCCCCCGCAGAGGAGGCCACGGAGAAGGCCGCCCCCGCCGAGTCCAAGTTCGCGCCCTTCGTCGACACCTCCCTCGCGCCCGCCTACGACCTCCTCGACACCGCGGAGAAGACCGGCGTCAAGGAGTTCAACCTCGCGTTCATCACCTCCGGCGGCGGCTGTGAGCCGCTGTGGGGCGGCGCGACCGGGCTCGGTGACGACAAGGTGGCCGCGCAGATCGACGGCCTGCGCGCCGAGGGCGGCGACGTCCGTGTCTCCTTCGGCGGCGCGGCCGGTTCCGAGCTGGGCCTCAAGTGCGACAGCGCCGACGCCCTCGCCGCGGCGTACGGCAAGGTCGTCGACGCGTACGAGCTGACCAAGGTCGACTTCGACATCGAGGGCGCCGCGCTGCCGGACACCGCGGCCAACACCCGCCGCGCCCTGGCCATCGCCCGGCTCCAGGAGCGGCACCCGGACCTGGACGTGTCGTTCACGCTGCCCGTGATGCCCGAGGGGCTGACGCAGCCCGGTGTCGACCTGCTCGCCGACGCGAAGAAGAACGGCGTGCGGATCGACGCGGTCAACATCATGGCCATGGACTACGGGCCCGCCTACAGCGGTGACATGGGCGAGTACGCCATCCAGGCCGCCACCGCCACGCAGAAGCAGCTCAAGACCGCGCTCGGCCTCTCCGACAAGGCCGCGTGGCGGGCCGTCGCCGTCACGCCGATGATCGGTGTCAACGACGTCACCACCGAGGTCTTCAGGACCGACGACGCCACCGAGCTCGTGAAGTTCGCCGAGGCCAAGGGCGTCGGCCGGCTCTCGATGTGGTCCTCGACCCGCGACAAGGCCTGCGAGGGCGGCGCGTCCGGCTCCGCGCAGCCGACGTGCTCGTCCATAGAGCAGCAGCCGCTGGCGTTCACGAAGGCGTTCGCCCAGTACAAGTAGGCGTACAAGTAGGCATACAAGTAGCGGTACAAGTAGCCGTACGAGTAGCCGTACAAGCGACTCCCTACGCCGTCGTCGCCCGCCATTCCTCCGCGTAGTCGTTGAAGATCTTCCGCAGGTGATGCCCGATCTTCAGGTAGTCGAGGTCGTCGAGATTGGCGAGCGAGACCCGCACCGACCACTGCGGCCCGTCGAAGCCGCCGCCGTTCAGGAGCACCACGGACGTCTGCTCGGCGAGGCGGAAGAGCGGGTCGATCGGCTCATAGTTCTTCTCCAGGAAGTCGGCGAAGTCCCTGCCGTGGACCCGTTCGGCCTCCGCGAGCAGGTCGAGCTCGATGTAGTAGGCCGCCCGCTTCGGATCGTCGGCGATCTTCATCTGGGCGCCTTCGAGGAGCAGGTCGAGGCGTTGCCGCACGATCGCGCGGATGCGCCTCTTGTACGCCTGGCCCTCTTCGAGCATGTCGAAGAGCGAGAAGAGGGTCATCATCACCTGCTGGGGGAGCGAGAGGCCCGCGGTGTGGTTCAGGGCGACCTGACGCGAGTCGGCGACGAGCCGGTCGATGAAGCGGATCGTCCCGGGCTCCAACGAGAGCGTGCCGTAACGCGAATCGAGCCGCCGCTTCTGCTCGTCCGGCAGGGCCGCGAGCATCTCGTCGATGACGTTGTCGTCGTGCAGGCCGATGACGCCGAGCCGCCAGCCCGTGCAGCCGTAGTGCTTGGAGTACGAGTACACGAGCAGGGTGTTGCGCGGCAGCTCGGCGGCGATCGACCGGAAGCCCTCCACGAACGTGCCGTACACGTCGTCCGTGACGATCAGCAGGTTCGGGTTCCGGGTGGCGACGATGTCCTTGAGCTGGTCCGTGACCCGCTGACTCAGCGCCAGTGAGGGCGGGTTGGACGGGTTGACCAGGCAGACCAGTCTGACCGCCGGGTCCGCGAGCTTGGCGACCTCCTCCTCGGGGTAGCGCCACTCGCGGACACCGGTCTCGGTGAAGAGGCTCGCCTCGACGTGCACGACGTCGAACTCGTACGTGTCGAGCTCGGGGATCTCGATGTACGGCGTGAACACCGGCACCATCAGGGCGATTTTGTCGCCCTTCTTCAGGATGCGGTTCTTCATGAGCGAGTCGAAGATGTAGCACATCGCCGCCGTGCCGCCCTCGGTCGCGAACAGCGACAGCTCACCGGCCGGGGGCCGTCCCGCGAACATCTCGTCGGCGAGATAGCCGCGTACGACCTGCTGCGCGTGCGTCAACATACGGTCCGGCACCGGGTAGTTGTCGCCCACCGAGCTGTCCGTCAGTTCGTGGAGGAACGCGTCCCGGTCGAACCCGAAGCGTTCGACGGCGTACTCCACACACTTCCGCAGCAACTCCACGCCGGGCAGGTCGGGGTGCCTGCGCACGAACGTGTCGAAGCGTTCGCCCGAGCCCGGCTTCTCCGGCATGCCGCCGAGGTCGTCCGCGGTCCACACGCGTCTCGACTCGTCGAGCGCGAAGTAGCCGAGGGCGTAAAAGGCCTCGCGGGGGCCGGTGGCGATCCAGTTGGGGTTGCCGCGGCCCGCGTTGAGCAGCTGCGCGCTCGACTTCTCCTTCTGGCCCGGCTTGTCCGCCTGGGCGGCCTGCGCGACCTGGATGAACGTGTCCTTCAGCTCGAAGGGGCTGAGCCGGGCGAAGGACTGGATCTCGGCGCGGGTGAACGTCGTCTTCGGCACGGCTTGCCTGCTTCCTTGGTCGGTCATCACTCACGCTCCGAGCACACCGACGAGGATCGGGCCGGTCAGGGGGAGCAGAAAGTTCGAGAGGGCGTACGTGATCGTGTAGCCGAGCATCGGGACGGAGCTCTGGGCCGTCTGGGTGACGGCGGTGATGGCGGGCGTCGAGCACTGCTGGCCCGCGATGGCGCCGATGAGCAGCGGCTTCTCGATCTTCAGGAGCTTGCGGCCGACGATCAGGGAGAGCGTCGCCGGTACGAGCACCATGGCGATCCCGGCGAGCGGGAGCAGCACGCCGTACTCCTTGAGCAGCGGCCAGGCCTGCGGCCCCGACACCAGGCCCGTACAGGCGATGAAGACCGCGAGGCCCATGTCCTTGATGGTCGCCGCGGCCTGCGGCGGGAAGGCGCCGAAGGTCTGCCTGCGGGAGCGGAACCAGCCGAAGAGCAGCCCGGAGATCAGACAGCCGCCACCGGTGCCGAGGGACATCGGGACGTCGCCGAACTCCACGACGACCTGCCCGAGCAGGGAGCCCGCGGCGATGCCGAGACCCAGATAGACGAAGTCGGTGGCGTCGTTCCTGACGACCGCGCCGATCTTCGCGACCACCTTGTTCAGCCCGGAGCGGGCGCCGACCAAAGTGAGCACGTCGCCGCGGTGGAGCCGGGTTTCGCCGCCGGCGGGCAGGAGCTGGTCCCCGCGGAGCACCTCGGTGACGTACACGCCGTCCTTGATGAACTCGGGGTGCGTCCGCTGCAGCTCGTCGATGGTGAGGCCGTCCGCCGCCTTGTCGGTGACGGCGACCTGGCCGGTGGCCAAGGGGGTGTCGACGCCGGGAATGCCGGGGGTCTCTGGCCCGATGAGGCGGCCGGCCTCGATGACGTTGGCACGTCTGCCGACCAGCAGGACCAGGTCCGAGAGGGTCAGCCGCAGGCCGGGCGTGATCTTCAGGAGCTTGCTGCCGCGTTTGACGGCCTCGACGGTGATGCGGCCGTCGAGCTCGGTCTGCAGGTCGCCGACGGTCCTGCCGTCGCCCGCCGTCACCAGATACGTGCGGCCGACCATGCCGGGCAGCGCCTCGCGCTCGTCGGACTCGAGGCCGCCGCCGCCCCCGCGCATCTTCTCCCACAGCTCCCGCGAGGCGTCCCGCAGGTCGATGCGGAGCAGCATCGGCATGATCTGGCTGGTGTAGATCACGACGGTGATCAGGCCGAAGAGATAACAGACGGTGTACGCGGTGGCCACGTGCCCCTGGTACTCGGAGATCTGCGCCTGGGTGAGGCCGCTCAGCTTGCCGATGGACTCGGTGGCCGTGCCCACCACCGCGGACTCGGTGGCCGCCCCGGCGAGGATCCCCGAAGCGGTGCCGACGTCCAGGTCGAAGACCTTGGCGAGCCCGAACGCGATACCGAGCACACAGACCAGTTCGATCCCGCAGAGGACGAAGAAGCGCAGGCTCTCACGGTTGAGGTTGGCGAAGAACTGCGGGCCCGCCATGTAGCCGAGGGCGAAGATGAAGAGCGCGAAGAAGATCGTCTTCACGTCGTCGGAGACCGTCACCTCCGCCCAGGCGCCGATCAGCAGCGAGACGATCAGCGTGCCGCAGATGCCGCCCAGGGTGAGGGGCCCGACCCGCAGCTTGCCGACCAGGTAACCCAGGGCGAGGCAGACGAAGAGCGCGAGCTCGGGGTGGTCACGGAGGACACCCATGGGCACTCACCGCGCCCGGAATGTCGCAGTGTGTACGGAATCCGGCATGGTCGAAACGTTAAGGAGCCGCGTGGCGGGGCGCCACTCGTGCGCCACCTGTGCCACCCGGCTCCCGTACGTCCCCCGCAGGCCCCGCGGAGCCTCAGCTCACGTAGGCGCCGGCCGGCAGTTCCCCCGCCCCCGCGACCGTCGCGTACCAGTGGGCGCTGGACTTCGGGGTGCGGGCCTGCGTCTCGTAGTCGACGTAGACCGCGCCGAACCGCTTGCCGTAGCCGTACGACCACTCGAAGTTGTCCAGGAGCGACCACAGGTAATAGCCCCGCACGTCGGCGCCGTCGGCGATGGCGCGGCGGACGGCGCTCAGGTGGCCGTGCAGATAGGCGATGCGCTCCGGGTCGTGGACGCGGCCGTCCGGGTCGGGCTTGTCGTCGTAGGCCGCGCCGTTCTCGGTGATGTACATCGGGAGCCCGGGCGCCTCCCGGGAGTACCGCATGATCAGCTCGTGCAGGCCCGTCGGGTCGATGGTCCAGCCCATCTCGGTGCGCTCGCCCGGCGTCTGGTGGAAGGCGACGTCGTCGGAGCCCGGCCACGGGGAGTGCTCGCTCACCCCGTGCCCGTCGGCGCGCCGGGTCGCGGAGCCGTCCGGCGCGGCCGAGACAAGCGCGGGCGTGTAGTAGTTGAGGCCGAGCGCGTCCAGCGGCTGGTGGATGGCGGCCAGGTCGCCGTCCTGTACGCAGGACCAGTCGGTGATCCGGGCCGTGTCCGCGAACAGGTCCGCCGGGTAGGCGCCGTGCAGCATCGGGCCGTGGAAGACGCCGTTGGCGAGGTTGTCGATGCGCCGCCGGGCGTCCTGGTCCCGCGGGTCGTCGGAGACCGCCCTGACGACCGCGGAGTTGAGGCTGACCGCGACATCGGCGCGGGCCGGCAGGACGGCGCGCAGCGCCTGGGTGCCCAGGCCGTGCGCGAGGTTGAGGTGGTGGGCGGCGTGCAGGGCGGCCGCCGGGTCGGTGCGGCCGGGGGCGTGCACGCCGGAGCCGTAGCCCAGGAAGGCGCTGCACCAGGGTTCGTTGAGGGTGATCCAGGACGGGACGCGGTCGCCGAGCGCCTCGCCGACGATGCCCGCGTACTCGGCGAACCGGTACGCGGTCTCGCGCGCCGGCCAGCCGCCCGCGTCCTCCAGCTCCTGCGGCAGGTCCCAGTGGTAGAGGGTCAGGGCGGGCCGGATGCCGCGGCCGAGCAGTTCGTCGACGAGGCGCCGGTAGAAGTCCAGGCCCCGCTGGACGGCGGGGCCGCGCCCGGTGGGCTGCACCCGGGACCAGGAGACGGAGAACCGGTAGGCGTTCAGGCCCAGGCCGGCCATGAGCTCCACGTCGTCGCGATAGCGGTGGTAGTGCTCGACGGCGATGTCACCGGTGTCGCCGCCGGCCGTCCGGCCCGGGGTGTGGCTGAAGGTGTCCCAGATGGAGGGCGTGCGGCCGTCCTCCCGCACGGCGCCCTCGATCTGGTACGCGGAGGTGGCGGTGCCCCAGAGGAAGTCGGAAGGAAAGGTGAGGGATTCGGACATGGAAGCGCTCCCACGGGAGAGAGGAAAGGGGTACGAGGGGATGGCGAAGGGGGATGAGGGCGGGAGGGGGAAGCCCGGGAGCCTGTAGGCTCCCGGGGAGTTCAGCCCTTGACCGCGCCCTGCATGATGCCGCTCACGATCTGCTTGCCGAACAGGACGAACGCGAGCAGCAGCGGCAGCGTGCCGAGCAGCGCGCCCGCCATGATCACCGCCCGGTCGGGGATGTAGCCCGTACCCAGGGAGTTGAGCGCCACCTGGACGGTCGGGTTCGACTGGTTGAGCGCGATGATCGGCCACAGGAAGTCGTTCCAGGCCATGACGAACGTGAGCAGCCCGAGGACGGCCATCGCGGGCCGCGCCGCCGGGAACACCACGTGCCAGATGATCCGCAGGCTGCTCGCCCCGTCCATCCGGGCCGCCTCGATCAGCTCGCTCGGCAGCGCCTGCAGCAGGTACTGCCGCATGAAGAACACCCCGAAGGCGCTCACGAACGTCGGCAGGATCACCGCCTGGAGCTGGTTCGTCCACTGCAGGTCGGCGACCCACAGATAGAGCGGTACGACGCTGAGCTGCGGCGGCACCATCATCGTGCCGATGGTCAGCAGGAGCAGCGCGCCGCTGAACCGGAACTTCAGCTTGGCGAAGGCGAATCCGGCGATGGTGGAGAACAGGACCGTGCCGATGGTGATGCTGCCCGCCACGATCGTGGTGTTGAGCATCGCGTCGCCGAGGCTCGCCTCGGTCCAGGCCCGTTCGAGGTTCTTGAAGAGGTTGCCGCCGAACCACAGGGGCGGCGGGGTCTGGGCGAGCCGCCCGCTGGTCCGCGAGGCCGCGATCGCCGTCCAGATCAGCGGCGCCAGCGAGACGGCCGTGAACAGGGCGAGGACGAGGTAGGTGACGGGCCCCGCGTGCATCGTGCGGCCGGCCTTCGGGCCCGGCCGGCGCCTTCCGGACTTCGGGTCCAGCGTGCGGGACTTCATCGGTCCTTCCTCAGTCGTCGGGCGATCAGCAGATTGACCGCGGCGATGAGCAGCAGGATCACCAGCATCAGCCAGGCGACCGCGGACGCGCGGCCCAGGTGGCCGTTGATCCAGCCCTGGTCGTACAGATAGAGCCCCAGCGTCTGGAACTGGTGGTCGGCGCCGCCCTTGGACCCGGACGTGCCGCCGAACAGCAGCGGCTCGCCGAAGAGCTGGGTCGCCCCGATGGTGGAGACGACCACCGTGAACAGGATGGTCGGCCGCAGCATCGGGATCGTCACGTGCCGGAACTGCTGCCAGCGCGAGGCGCCGTCCAGCGCGGCCGACTCGTACAGGTCGTGCGGCACGGCCTGCATCGCCGCCAGATAGATCAGCGCGTTGTACCCGGTCCACCGCCAGATGACGATCGAGGACACCGCGAACTGCGAACCCCACGACGACTCGCGCCAGTTGACGGGGTCGATGCCCACCGAGCCGATCATCCAGTTGACCATGCCGCCGTCCCACGCGAACAGCAGCGTGAAGACCAGCGAGGCGCTCGCCACCGAGGTGGCGTACGGAGCGAGCATCGCCACGCGCCACAGGGTGGAGCCGCGCAGCTTGTAGTTGAGCAGGTGCGCGATGCCGAGGGCGACGGCCAGCTGCGGGACGGTGGAGATGACACCGATGGTGAAGGTGTTGCCGAGCGCGTTCCAGAAGTAGTCGCTCTGCAGCAGGTTGGTGTAGTTCTCCAGGCCGATCCAGGTGCTGTCGTCGAGGTTGGTCAGCGACAGGCGGTGCAGCGACGCCCAGCCGGTGTAGAGCAGCGGGAAGAGGCCGAAGGCGCCGAAGAAGAGGAAGAAGGGGGCGACGAAGACGTACGGCGACGCTTTTATGTCCCAGCGGTACAGACGGCTGCGCCACGGCGACGTGGGGGAGGCCTTGCGGCTCCCGGACGCGGCCGGGGCCGCGTCCCCCGCACCGGGGGACGCGGTCTCGGCGTACTCAGTGGTCTCGGACATGGGCGTCACTGTCCCAGAACGTCCTTGATCTCTTCCTGCGCGGCCTTCCAGCCCTGTGCCGGGGACTTGCCCTGTTGCTCCACCTGGAGCACCCCGATGTCTGTGATGGACTGGCCGATCTGGGCGTCCTTCAGGCCGTAGACGGCCGAGGGGGTGTTCTCCGCGATGCCGGCGTAGATCTCCGTGATGGGCGCGTCGTTGAAGTAGGCCTTCGTGGCGGGCGACGGCTTCAGCGTGTCGTAGACCGACGGGGTGGACGGGAAGCTGGCCTGCTTGGCGAAGATCTTCGCGAGCTGCTCGGGCTGCGTCAGCCAGACGGCGAGCTCGGTCGCCTCCTTCTTGTGCTTGCCCGCGCTCGGCACACCGAGGAACGTGCCGCCCCAGTTGCCGTCCGTGGGCGCCTTGGCCATGTCCCACTGGCCCTTGCCCTCGGGGCCCGTCTTCTCCTGGATGTACCCGGCCATCCACGCGGGGCAGGCCACGGTCGCGAACTTGGCGTTGGCGAAGCCCTGGTCCCACGTCGGGTCGAACTGCTTGAGCTTGGCGGACATGTCGCCCTGTGCGACCTTCATCGCCGCCGCCCAGGCGTCCTTGCGGCCCTGGCTGTCCTCGTAGATCTCCTTGCCGCCCTTGTCGTAGTACCGCTCTTTCGCACCGGCGAAGACGGCGTTGTAGACGCTGGCGGCGGAGTCGACGAACTTGCTGCCCTCGGGCGCCTTCTCCATGTACTTCTCGCCCATGGCGACGTACTTGTCCCAGTCGCCGCCCCACTCCTCGGCGAGCTTCTCGCGGTCGGTGGGCAGGCCGGCCTTCTCGAAGAGGTCCTTGCGGTAGCAGAGCGCCGTCGGGCCGATGTCGACGCCGAGGCCGATCGTCTTGCCGTCCTCGGTCGTGGCCTGCTGCCACTTCCAGTCGAGATACGTCGACTTCTCCACGCCCTCGGCCTTGCCCAGGTCCTCGAACTTGGCGCCCTGGGTCTGCACGACCTCGGTGATGTTGCTGACCTCTATGGCCGCGACGTCGTTGACACCCGCGCCGGACTGCAGCTGGGTGAGGAGCTTCGGGTAGTAGGCGTCGTTCCGCTCGATGACGTTCTCTTTGATCTTGATGTTCGGATGCGACTTCTCGTACTCGTCGTAGAGACCTGCCTGCTTCAGGCCCAGTACGCCGAACGTGCCGACATTGAGCGTGATCTTGCCGTCGCCGCCTGCCGAGCCACTGTCGTCGTCGCTCGAACATGCGGTCAGCAGGCCCGTGGCCAGCGCGGTCGCTGCCGCGTAGGCCACCAGTCGGCGGGACCGGCGGTGATTGGTACGCATGACGTCCTCCTGTTGCCTGACGTGCCGACCCCCCGGCCAACTGCACTGCTGGGCCCGTTGGTTCACGCTGCGGCTCGGGCGGGGAACGTGCGGGTTGTGTACGTGTCAGGTAGTGTGGGAGCGCTCCCACAGGTGATGAGTTGAAGACTCGTGGCTACGGACAAGGGTGTCAAGGGACCCGACAGAGAGTTATGTCTTCGGTTATCGGGCCGTTACGGGAGGCCCCAGGTTCGGCCCGGCTCCGGCTCGGCGGCCCGCCGAAGATCGGGCTGTTACATTCCTCGCCGGGGGAAGTGTGACGGGAGGCGGACAATGGCAGCTCACGCAGCGCGCGGCCGCAGTGGCGGCCGGCCCACGCTGGAAATGGTCGCCGCGCGGGCCGGGGTCGGCCGGGGGACGGTGTCCCGGGTGATCAACGGCTCGCCGCGGGTGAGCGACGCGACCCGCACGGCCGTCGAGGCCGCCGTCGCGGAGCTGGGGTACGTCCCGAACACCGCGGCCCGCGCCCTCGCCGCCAACCGCACGGACGCCATCGCCCTGGTCGTGCCCGAGCCCGAGACCCGCTTCTTCGCCGAGCCGTACTTCTCCGACGTCCTGCGCGGGGTCGGCGCCGAGCTCAGCGAGACCGAGATGCAGCTGCTGCTGATCTTCGCGGGCAGCGACCAGCGCCGCCAGCGCCTGGCCCAGTACCTCGCGGCCCACCGCGTCGACGGGGTGCTCCTCGTCTCGGTGCACGCCGACGACCCGCTGCCCGACCTGCTCTCCCAGCTGGAGATCCCCGCGGTGATCAGCGGCCGCCGCTCCGCCGAGGAGGCGCTGCCCTCCGTCGACTCCGACAACTACGCCGGGGCGTGCTCGGCCGTGGAGCACCTGCTCTCCCGCGGCCGCACCTCCATAGCCACCATCACGGGCCGCCTCGACGTGTACGGAGCCCAGCGCCGCCTCGACGGCTACCGCGCCGCACTCCAGGACGCGGGCCGCACGGTGGACGAGCGGCTGATCGTGCCCGGCGACTTCACGGAAGAGGGCGGCAGGCGGGCGATGCGGGAGCTCCTCGCGGCCTGTCCCGAGGTGGACGCGGTCTTCGCGGGCTCCGACGTGATGGCGGCGGGCGCCCGGCAGGCGCTGCGCGAGGCGGGCCGCCGCATACCCGACGACGTGGCGCTCGTCGGCTTCGACGACTCGGCGATCGCCCGGCACATGGACCCGCCGCTGACGAGCGTGCGGCAGCCGATAGAGGAGATGGGGCGGGCGATGATCGACCTGTTGCTCGCCGAGATCGCGGACAGCCGCCCCGCGGCCGCGCGGCGCCTGGAGCGGCGCCAGCTGGTGCTTCCGACGGAACTGGTGGAGCGGGCGTCTTCCTGACGCCCGGGGATGCGGTCGGCCCGTGGGAGAACACGGGGAACCCGCGGAAGAACACGGAAAAGCGGAAGGGCCCCGGTTCTCTCGAACCGGGGCCCTTCCTACAGGGTGAGTGACGGGACTTGAACCCGCGGCCACCTGGACCACAACCAGGTGCTCTACCAACTGAGCTACACCCACCATGTCCGGTCTTTTGTCGTTCTTCCGACCGGCCGAGAAAAAGTGTACAGGGTCCGAAGGGGTGCTCGCGCACACCTTTTCCGGACCCCGTACACAGTCCCGCAAACAGGGCGCTCGCGGAGGCTACTCCGCAGGCAGGACGTACTTGGCCGCGATCGTCCTCGCGGTCTCCGAGTCGGGCCCGGGCTGCGGCACGAAGACCGCCTCGCGGTAGTAGCGCAGCTCGGCGATGGACTCGCGGATGTCGGCGAGCGCGCGGTGGTTGCCGTTCTTGTCCGGGCTGTTGAAGTACGCCCTCGGATACCAGCGCCGGGCCAGCTCCTTGATGGAGGACACGTCGACGATCCGGTAGTGGAGGTACTCCTCCAGCGTCGCCATGTCCCGCAGCAGGAAGCCGCGGTCGGTGCCGACCGAGTTTCCGCACAGCGGAGCCTTCCGCGGCTCCTTGACGTGCTCACGTACGTACGCCAAGACCTGCTCCTCGGCGTCGGCCAGCGTGGTGCCGCCGGCCAGCTCGTCGAGGAGCCCCGAGGCGGTGTGCATGGCGCGCACCACCTCGGGCATGGTCTCCAGCGCCGCGTCCGGCGGGCGGATCACGATGTCCACACCTTCGCCGAGCACGTTCAGTTCCGAGTCGGTGACCAGTGCGGCCACCTCGATAAGTGCGTCATCCGTCAACGAGAGCCCGGTCATCTCGCAGTCGATCCACACCATGCGATCGTTCATGCCCCCAACCCTACGGCGCGCTCCTCTGGCCGGGCAGGGGAGCACGTCCTGGCGCGTACACGTCGGAGTTCGGCTTGCCGGACTCGGTGGGCACCGAGGTCGACGGGCCGAGCGCGCTCGCGGCCGCCGTGCGCCGGGTCTGGGTCGGCACCGGTCCCGCCTCGACCAGCGTGGGCACGGCCTGCGCCGTCGCGGACACGGGCTCGAGCACGCGCTCGCCCTGCGGCCTGCGGGCGCGGTACGCGGCGCGGTAGGCGGCGGGTGACGAGCCCAGCTGGCGCCGGAAGTGACCCCGCAGCGCCACCGGTGAGCGGAAGCCGCAGCGGCCCGCGACCTCGTCGACGGAGTAGTCGGAGGTCTCGAGCAGCCGCTGTGCCTGGAGCACCCGCTGGGTGATCAGCCACTGGAGCGGCGCGCTGCCGGTGAGCGAGCGGAACCTGCGGTCGAAGGTCCGCCTGCTCATGTACGCGCGCGCGGCGAGCGTCTCCACGTCGAACTGCTCGTGGAGGTGCTCGAGCGCCCAGGCGACGACCTCGGCGAGCGGGTCGGCGCCGATCTCCTCGGGTAAAGACCTGTCGAGATAGCGCTCCTGGCCGCCGGCCCGGCGCGGCGGCACGACGAGCCTGCGGGCGAGCGCGCCCGCCGCTTCGTTGCCGTGGTCCGTGCGCACGATGTGCAGACAGAGATCGATTCCGGCCGCGGTGCCGGCGCTCGTCAGGACGTCACCGTCGTCGACGAACAGCTCGCGCGGATCCACGTGGACGGACGGATAGCGCTTCGCGAGCGTCGGCGCGTACATCCAGTGGGTGGTCGCGGGGCGCCCGTCGAGCAGCCCCGCCGCGGCGAGCACGAACGCGCCGGTGCAGAGCCCGACGATGCGGGCGCCCTCCTCGTGCGCGCGGCGCAGCGCTTCGAGCGCTTCCGGCGGCGGCGGTGAGGTGATCGACCGCCACGCCGGTACGACGACGGTGCCGGCCCGGCCGATGGCCTCCAGGCCGTGCGGCGCGGTCAGTTCGAGCCCGCCGGTGGTCCGCAGCGGGCCCTCTTCGCCGGCGCAGACCAGCAGCCGGTAGCGGGGGACCCCCGCGTCCTGCCGGTCGATGCCGAACACGGAGAGCGGTATGGAACTCTCGAAAATGGGACCGCCGCTGAAGAGCAGCACCGCTACGATCTCCCGGCGGCGCCGCCCCGAGAGTTTCCGAGCCGCGGCCTCCGGCGCGGCAGTGGAGTCGTGGCTCATGGTGCTAAACCCCCCTTGGGCTTCGCGGCTCCCTGTTCCTGGCGTGCTTGACGTTTTTGACGTGCTTGACGCGCTTGCCTGGCTTGTCGCTGCTGCACGTTTCCCCTCGGTCCTCCACCAGTCCCCCGCCGTAATACAGTCAAGATCGAATCTACTGCGTCCCGTGCTGCCGGGGTGACCAGTTCATCACTCGGCAGATTGTCGACATGGCAACTTGGCGTGAAGCATTCGATCACGAAGCGTTGCACTCGGGCGGCTTGCTGGGAAGTGCGCCTTGGCTCCATGGCCGGTCCCCGTAGGGTGCGGGCGGCCTGTGCGCGCCTTTCAGCCCTGGTCGGACGGGGGTTGAGGGGGCGTTCGGCCAAGGAATCGACGGCCCCCGGAAGTTGGCTGAAAAGCTACGGGAGCGTGTGTGTGAATTGGTCAGTCCACCGGCGCACTGTCGGCACTGTGACGAGTGCCCCTGTGCGCCCCTGAGCCCGTTCTGCCGTGCCGTCCCCGGTGCCCGTTGTTCTGTTCTGCAAGCAGTCGCGCGGCGCCCTTTTCGGACTGCCGCAGGAGCACCCGGCAGACCCCGGTGACGGCCACGAGGCCGAGCGCCGCGCCGGCGGCGCCGGCCAGTGACCCCCCGTACCCGACGAGGACGACGGGGACCAGTACACAGCTGAACGCGGCCCAGCGGACCACGTCGCTCACCGAGTCCGTGGGCGTGTCCCGCGGCTGGCGGGCGCGCGGTGCGGGCACCGCGGCGGGGCGGCGCTCATGCGCGCCCTCCCGGCCCGGCCTGCCTTGCTCGGGTGAAGGCGGGAAGAGGGTGGAAGGTGAGGACGCGGGCGAAGGTCCAGGCACGGCGTGCTCCCTGTGGCAGATGGCGTACGGAGATCCAGCGCTGTCCAACGCCTGGCTTCCCGGCGGGTCACTGGGGAGGCCACCGGGTGGCGCCGGACGGGTGGGCAAACCGCCTGTAGGAGGCAGCAACCATTGCCATCCGGGCGAGGCTCATGCATGCTCCGGTGAACGCCGGGAGGCCCTGTGCAGTCCCGGCGGGGCCTCTGTGCGGGGCTCTTCGCAGGTCCCGGGCAGGCTCTGGGCAGGAGGGGAGTGTCGCCGTACCCTTGGGGGTATGGGCTTGGGAAGATGATTCCCGGACGACCTTTCAGGTCCTGAACGTTCGCACCACCAGAAAAAGCCGACCCTCCCACAGAGGACTCCTTCGCCGAGACACCGATGGCCGGTCACGAATTCTTCGAACCTGCGGACCGCAAGCGGCAGGTCGCCGATCCGACAGCGACCCCCCGAGCGGCGGAAGAACCGCGTCATTCCTGCGATCCCGCCTTCAGGCACGGTGTCGTCGTCGGTTTCGACGGCTCGACCTCCAGTGAGCGGGCCCTCTCCTATGCGATCGGGATGGCCCACCGCTCCGGCTCCGGCCTGATCATCGTGCACGTCGCCAACCGGCTGCCCACCACGGTGTGGGCGGGCTGCGAGCCGCCGGTCTTCGTCGACGTGCCGGACCACCGCACGGAAGTACTCGGCCTGGAGCTGGCCTGCGCGGACTACCTCGCCGAGGTGCCGTGGATCCTCGTCGAGCGCGGCGGCGACATCTGCCACGAGCTGGAGGAGGTCGGCCGCGAGTACAGCGCGGACGCGATCGTCGTCGGCTCCACGCACGGCATCGTCGGCCGCATCTTCGGCTCCGTCGCGGGCCGTCTCGCGCGCCGCGCGCAGCGCCCCGTCGTCGTCATCCCGTAACGCTCCGCGGCCCTCGGTGAGTTGCGGGCGGCAACCCTCAACTCCCTTGAGCGGGCGGTTTCATGAGCAGATAAATCTACTCGTGCGTAGAGGTGGTTTGAGCCCTTCTGAAGGGTACATAACGGTCGGCGGCGCGGGTCGGGGTAATGGGCGACCCCGGCCCTTGAGGAACGACCCCCTGTGCGCTGGTGGCACGCACAGGGGGTCGTTCATGTCACGGCCCGACGGGGGCCGTTCGGCTACTCGACGGTGACGGACTTCGCGAGGTTGCGCGGCTTGTCGATGTCCCGGCCGAGCGCCAGCGCCGTGTGGTAGGCGAGGAGCTGGAGCGGGATGCCCATCAGGATCGGGTCCAGCTCGTTCTCGTTCTTCGGGACGAGGATGGTCTGGTCGGCCTTCTCCTGCTCCTGGTGCGCGACCGCGAGGATCTTGCCGCTGCGGGCCTTGATCTCCTCCAGGGCGGCGCGATTCTTCTCCAGGAGGTCGTCGTCCGGGACGATCGCGACCGTCGGCAGGGCGGGCTCGATGAGGGCGAGCGGGCCGTGCTTCAGCTCGGAGGCGGGGTAGGCCTCGGCGTGGATGTACGAGACCTCCTTGAGCTTGAGGGAGGCCTCACGCGCGACGGGGTAGCCCCGTACACGCCCGATGAAGAGCATCGAGCGGGCGTCCGCGTAGCTCTTGGCGATCTTCTTGATCTCGTCCTCCTGCTTGAGGATCTCCGAGATCTGGCCGGGCAGCTTCCGCAGGCCCTCGATGATCCGCTTGCCGTCGGAGACCGACAGGTCGCGGATGCGGCCCAGGTGCAGGGCGAGCAGGCCGAAGGCCACGGTGGTGTTGGTGAAGCACTTGGTGGAGACGACGCAGACCTCCGGGCCCGCGTGGACGTACACACCCGCATCGGCTTCACGGGCGATCGCGGAGCCGACGACGTTCACGACGCCGAGGACGCGGGCGCCCTTGCGCTTCAGCTCCTGGACGGCGGCGAGCACGTCGTACGTCTCGCCGGACTGGGAGACCGCGATGTAGAGGGTGTCGGGGTCCACGACCGCGTTGCGGTAGCGGAACTCGGACGCCGGCTCCGCGTCGGCGGGGATGCGGGCCAGCTCCTCGATCATCTGGGCGCCGATCATGCCCGCGTGGTACGAGGTGCCGCAGCCGAGGATCTTGACGCGGCGCACCTTGCGGGCGTCGTGCGCGTCGAGGTTCAGGCCGCCGAGGTGCACGGTGGAGAAGCGGTCGTCGATGCGGCCGCGCAGGACGCGGTCGACCGCGTCGGGCTGCTCGAAGATCTCCTTGTGCATGTACGTGTCGTGGCCGCCCATGTCGTACGACTCGGCCTCCCACTCCACGGTGGTCGGCGAGGCCGTCGTGCGCGAGCCCTCGGTCGTGTAGGTGCGGTAGTCGTCGGCCTTGATGGTGGCCATCTCGCCGTCGTCGAGGGTGACGACCTGACGGGTGTGCGAGACGAGCGCGGCGACGTCCGAGGCGACGAACATCTCCTTCTCGCCGATGCCGAGGACGACGGGGGAGCCGTTGCGGGCCACCACGATGCGGTCGTTGAAGTCGGCGTGCAGGACGGCGATGCCGTACGTGCCCTCGATGTGGCGCAGCGCCTCGCGGACCTTCTCCTCGAGGGTGTCCGCCTGGGAGCGGGCGATGAGGTGGGTGAGGACCTCGGTGTCCGTCTCGGAGAGGAACTCGACGCCGTCCGCGATGAGCTTGGCGCGCAGCTCGGAGGCGTTGTCGATGATGCCGTTGTGGACGACGGCGACCTTCTCGTCCTGCGAGAGGTGCGGGTGGGCGTTCTCGTCGGAGGGGGCGCCGTGGGTGGCCCAGCGGGTGTGGGCGATGCCGGTCGTGCCCTTGAAGCGGGCGGGGACCCTGGCCTCCAGGTCGCGGACGCGGCCCTTGGCCTTGACCGTCTTCAGGCCCGTGGCCTTGGGGCCGGTGACGGCGATGCCCGCGGAGTCGTAGCCGCGGTACTCCAGGCGCTGCAGGCCTTCGAGGAGAAGCGGGGCGACGTCACGCTTGCCGATGTATCCGACGATTCCGCACATGGAGGGATTCCTAGCCGTAGACGATGCGGCGCAGCTGGCGGAGCGTGAGCTCCGGCGGTGCGACCGCGCGGTATGCGAGGTCCGCCGAGATCTGTTCGAAGATCGCCGCGTTCAGCAGGCCCTGACCCTGCAGCTCGCGGTGGCGGCGACGGACGAACTGTTCGGTCGTCTCGTCGAAGTAGGCGAGCACGTCCTGGATGACCCGCAGCGCTTCGCCCCGCTGGAGCGGGGTGCTGCGGGTGAGGTGGTCCACCAGGTCGTCGTGCATTCGTTGATCCTGGGGTATCGCATGCCCTTTCGCAAGAATCCTGCCCGGAATCGGGCAGGATCGTGTCGCAGTGGTGCTCGCGAGGCAGGGAATCGGAGGTCACATACGGCGCAGGACCGCCTGCTTGGCCGTCGCGAACTCCTCGTCCGTGAGGATGCCGCCCTGGTGCAGCTCGCCCAGTTCGCGCAGGCGGCGCAGCAGCGTGTCGTGGTCGTCGGCCGGGGGTGGCGGGGTGAGGCTCTTGGTGGCGGCGGGCGGCGTGGCCGCCGGGGCCGAGGGGTGCGGCAGGCGGGCCTGGACCGCGGCGGCGACCAGGGCCATCAGCGGGTCCTTCTTGAAGCCCCACAGCTCCACGGAGTTCGGGTCGTACTTCGGCGGGGCCTTCGTCGGCGCGTTCTTCACGGTGAGCCGCAGACAGCCGTTCTCCAGGCCGACCGCCGGCTGCCACTCCACCGCCTCGATGTCGGCGAGCGCAAGGGACCGGGTGCCGGACACCGACTTCGCCTCCTCCGTCTTCCAGTTCCACTCCAGGCGGACGCGCTCCCCGTCGAAGCTCGCCGTGCCGTCCCCCGCGGAGACGGACAGCGGCACGGACGGGCCGGGGAGGAGATAGGCGTCGCAGGGCGTGGTCGGCACCTGTTCGATCAGATGCGCGTTGCGGACCTCGTCGGCCAGGTACTCCGCGACCCCGTACCGGTCCGCGTCGACCGTCAGTCGATACGGGTCCGAGGAGTCCGTCAGCTTCCCGCCCGTCGCCTGGAGCAGCGGGTCGGCGCCCTCCCGCAGCCGCAGCCGCAACCGGCCGGACTTCTTGCCCTGCTCGAAGGCGATGCCCGCCAACGCCGCGAGGGGGACGGCCAGTTCGCCCAGCGTCGCGCGCAACAGGGACACGCTCTTGTCGCGTCCTGGCACGATGCGCAGCGTCTCCCCGTCGAAGGTCCAGGTCCCGTCGCGCTGGATGATTTCCGCCATGCAGGGATTCTCGCACCGACCTCTCGGATAACTGGTCTACACCCCTTGACCCCTTATGGGGCCCGGGTTACCAAGGAGGATCGTTCGATTGCGATGCACCACAGATGCGCCCGAAGGGACCCGCTTGTGAGATCGCACAGCAGATCGACACGCATCCTCGGCCCGCTGCTGCTCGTCGCGGCCGTCGGAATCTCCTCGTTCGCCGCCGCGCCCGCCGCGAGCGAGGCAACGGCCCCCGCCGTCACCCCACTCGGCGAGGTCGTCCCCGCGCCCCTGGCGGCCGAGGCCGACGGCGCCGGGTACGAGATCACCGCCAAGACCCGCATCCGCGTCGGCAGGGGCAGCCCCGAGGAGCGGCGCGTCGGCGAGTACCTCGCCGAGGTGCTGCGCCCCTCCACCGGCTACAAGCTGCCCGTCACCACCGGCGGGGGGCGCGACGGCATCCGGCTGCGGATCAGCGCCGAACCGGCGAACAAGGCCCTCGGCGACGAGGGGTACCGCGTCATCTCCGCGCGCGGCTCCCTCACCATCACCTCCTGGACCGGCGCCGGGCTCTTCCACGGCGTGCAGACCGTCCGCCAGCAACTGCCCGCCGCCGTCGAGAGGAAGACGAAGCAGCCGGGCCCCTGGCGCATCGCGGGCGGCACGGTCAAGGACATGCCGCGCTACGGCTACCGCTCCACGATGCTCGACGTGTCCCGGCACTTCTTCACCGTCGACCAGGTCAAGCGCTACATCGACCAGGCCGCCCTCTACAAGATGAACAAGCTCCACCTGCACCTCAGCGACGACCAGGGCTGGCGCATCGCCATCGACTCCTGGCCGCGCCTCGCCACGTACGGCGGCTCCACGCAGGTCGGCGGCGGCAAGGGCGGCTACTACACGAAGGCGCAGTACAAGGAGATCGTCGACCACGCCGCCTCCCGGTACCTGGAAGTCGTCCCCGAGATAGACATGCCGGGCCACACCAACGCCGCGCTCGCCTCGTACGCCGAACTGAACTGCGACGGCGTCGCCCCGCCGCTCTACACCGGCACCGCGGTCGGCTTCAGCTCGCTCTGCGTCAAGAAGGACGTGACGTACGACTTCGTGGACGACGTGATCCGCGAGCTCGCCGCGATGACGCCGGGCAAGTACATCCACATCGGCGGCGACGAGGCGCACTCCACCAGCCACGAGGACTTCGTCGCCTTCATGGACAAGGTGCAGCCGATCGTCGCCAAGTACGGCAAGACGGTGATGGGCTGGCACCAGCTGGCCGGCGCGAAGCCCGCGAAGGGCGCCGTCGCGCAGTACTGGGGCTACGACAGGACCGGCGCCGCCGAGCGCGAGCAGGTCGTGAACGCCGCGAAGAACGGCACCAAGCTGGTCCTCTCGCCGGCCGACCGCGCCTACATCGACCACAAGTACACGAAGGACACACCGCTCGGTCTGTCCTGGGCGGGCTATGTCGAGGTGCAGCGCTCCTACGACTGGGACCCGGCCACCTACCTCCAGGGCGCACCGGCGGACTCGGTCCTGGGCGTCGAGGCGCCGCTGTGGACGGAGACGCTGTCGACCTCCGCGCACCTCGACTACATGGCGTTCCCGCGGCTTCCCGGCATCGCCGAGCTCGGCTGGTCGCCCGCGGCCACGCACGACTGGGAGAAGTACAAGGTGCGGCTCGCCGCGCAGGCGCCGCGCTGGGACGCGCTGGGCATCGGCTACTACAAGTCGCCGCAGGTGCCCTGGCCCGCCGCCAAGTAGGCGAGGGATCGGGCACGTTCAGGAGCGGGGCTCCCGAGGACCGTCTCGGGAGCCCCGCTCGGTCATGGGGCCGACAGCGCCCGCAGGTCGTACCACTCCACGAGGAACGACGGCATGCCCTCGCACAGGCCGAGGTAGGCCTCGCGGCGGCCGGAGGCCGCGATCGCCATGTAGGCGCGCTCGACGTCGGTGAGGGTGGCGTCCCGCGTCATCCAGTGCTCCGCCCGGGGGTGCGTCACCCAGGAGTGGACCAGCTCGGAGTCGGTCAGGGGGTCGAGGGTCCGGAGCGTGAAGTCGGGGCTCCGGCGGTCGAGGTGGCCGGTGGGCAGGTGGAGGTCAGCTAGCACGGTCAAGGCGCTCTCCCAGGTACCGCTCGGCGTGGTCGGCGATCAGGTCGAGGACGGCCGCGATGTCCGAGGCGGTCGTCGCGGGGTCGAGGAGCGTGCACGTCAGGAACTGCCGGCCGCGCACCTCGGTGCCCGTCACCACCGTGTTCCCGGCGGCGAACAGGGCTTTTCGCGCGTACAGGTTGGCGCGGTCGATCACGGACGGGGCGCAGATCTCCGCGGGGATGTAGCGGAAGACGAGCGTGGCCAGCTGCGGCTCGGCCACGACGTCGAAGCGAGGGTCGGCGACGAGCAGTTTCCAGCCATGGGTGGCCAGGTCGCAGACCTCGTCGAAGAGGTCGCCGACGCGCCGAGCGGTGGTCCGGAGGGAGGTGTCGCCCCGGTCGCACACCAGGAGCGCCGACGAACCCGTCGGCTGGAAGAAGGCCTTGTGGTGGTCCACGGTGACGGAGTCGGCGCGCTCGATGCCGTCCAGGAGATGCCGGTACCTGCGCGAGGCGAGCAGCCCGCAGCCGTACGTGGCGTCCACGTGCAGCCAGGTGTCGTACTGCGCGCAGAGCGTGGCGATCTCGGGCAGCGGGTCGATGGAGCCGAAGTCGTCGGTGCCCGCGGTGGCGACGACCGCCATGGGGGAGAGGTCGTCGCGCACGCAGCGCTCAAGGGCCCGGGCGAGGGCCACGGTCTGCATGCGCCGGCTCCGGTCGGTGCGGACCGCCACGACGGCTTCGTCGGCGAGGCCGAGCAGCCGGGCCGTCCGGCGCACGCCCGGGAGAGCGGCCTCGGAGGTGAGGATCCGCAGGGAGGCCGGGTCCCGCTCCCCGGCCGCCTCGCGGGCGAGTAGCAGCGCCTGCAGATCGGACTCGGCACCGCTGCCGGTGAATACCCCGTCGACGGTGGTGCCGTTGAGCAGGTGCGAGCGCATGAGTTGTCCTCCAGGGCCGGGACTTGACTTAGGTAAGCCTAACCTAACTTTGGCTCTCTTTGGGGGGGCGGGGTCCGGAAAACGAAACCGCCCCCTCCGTATAGCGAGGGGGCGGCGACGGATGCGGGGCTACTTCAGCTTCTTCGCCTTCTCGATCGCGTCCGCGAGGTCCTCCAGGATCGGCGCGCACTTGTCGTACGAGAAGATCGGCTCCGTCACGCGCGGGATGACCTGTCCGGCCTTGACCGCGGGCAGCTTCTTCCACGTCGGCTTGGACTTGTCCAGGTCGGCGGGCTGGATCGCGGAGGTGCGGTTGTCCATCATGATGATGTCCGGGTCGTACTTGTCGACGTTCTCCCAGCTGAGGTTCTCGAACCAGCCGCCGGACTCCTTCTTCGCCTTCTCCGGCGGCTCGATGAAGTTCACGCCGAGCGCCTTGAAGTACTCCAGGTCGACCGAGAGGTTCGTGCCCGAGACGTAGAACAGCTCCTGGCTCGCGGAGCCGACGAGCACCTTGATGTCCTTGTGCGCCTTGGCGACCTTGCGCAGCCGCTCGGACGCGTCCTCGAAGCGCTTCTTCGCCTTGACGACCTTGTCGGACTTCACGTCCGCGCCCAGCGACTCGGCGAGTTCCAGGATGCGCTGCAGCGGGTGCGTGAGCTGGCGGTCGTAGACGCTGATGCCGACGCTCGGGGCGAGCTTGAGGATCTTGTCCTTGCTCTCCTCGGGGACGTACCAGAGGGTGCCCTGGCCGTCGAACATCGTGGAGATCAGCACGTCGGGCGCGAGGGCCGCGTACTTCTCGATCTTGAACTGACCCCATTCGTTGCCGATGATCGTCAGCTTGCTGATGTCCATGTCGCCGGCCTGGACGTCGGGCTTGCCGTCCTTGGTCTCCGTGGGGCCGAAGACGCCCTTGACCTCGATGCCGTAGTCGTAGAGGGCCGCGGCGACACCCGTGAACGCCACGATGTTCTTCGGCGTCGCGCCCTTCTCGGCCGTCTTGCCGCGGTCGTCCTTGAAGCTCCACGGGCCGGACTTGCCCGCGCCACCCTCGGTCTTGCCGGACCCGTCCTTTTTCTCGCTGCCGCAGGCCGCCAGGACGGCGGTGAGGCCGAGGGCGCCGCCGGCGGCGAGGATGCCGCGGCGGGAAGGCTGGGGGAGGCGGGCCTGGGGCATGGGGGTCTCTGCTTTCGTGACGTACGGCGGCGGGGCCGCTGGCCGGAATCAGAGCTTAGGTTAACCTAAGCTAACTCCGGCTCGGTGGACCCCTCATGCCCGCCGTACGTCACGCCACGACCGGCTCAGCTCGCGAAGCCCAGCTCCCGGGCGATCAGCATGCGCTGCACCTCGCTCGTGCCCTCACCGATCTCCAGGATCTTCGAGTCCCGCCACATGCGGGCGACCGGATACTCGTTCATGAAGCCGTACCCGCCGTGGATCTGGGTGGCCTCGCGGGCGTTGTCCACGGCGACCGTCGAGGAGTAGAGCTTGGCGATGGCCGCCTCCTTCTTGAAGGGCTCGCCCGCGACCAGGCGCGACGCCGCGTCGTACCACCCGACGCGGGCCATGTGCGCCCGCGTCTCCATGTCGGCGATCTTGAACTGGATCGCCTGGTTCGCACCGATCGGCTTGCCGAAGGCGTGCCGCTCCTTGGCGTACTTCACGGACTCGTCCACGCAGCCCTGCGCGAGCCCGGTGGCGAGCGCGGAGATCGCGATCCGGCCCTCGTCGAGGATGCGCAGGAACTGGGCGTAACCCCGGCCCTCCTCGCCGAGGAGGTTCGCCGCGGGCACGCGGACGTCGGAGAAGGACAGCTCGCGGGTGTCCGAGGCGTTCCACCCCACCTTCGAGTAGGGCGCGGCCACCGTGAAGCCGGGCGTCCCGGACGGCACGATGATCGAGGAGATCAGCGGGCGCCCGTCCGCCTTGCGGCCGGTGACGGCGGTGACCGTGACCAGACCCGTGATGTCCGTGCCGGAGTTGGTGATGAAGCACTTCGAGCCGTTGATCACCCACTCGTCGCCGTCGCGCACCGCCGTCGTGCGCGTGCCGCCCGCGTCCGAGCCGCCGTCCGGCTCCGTCAGACCGAACGCGCCGAGCACCTCGCCCGCGCACAGCCGCGGCAGCCACTGGCGCTTCTGCTCCTCCGTGCCGAAGAGGTGCAGCGGCATCGCGCCGAGCGAGACGCCGGCCTCCAGGGTGATCGCCACGGACGAGTCGACGCGGGCGAGCTCTTCGAGGGCGATGCCCAGCGCGAAGTAGTCCCCGCCCATCCCGCCGTACTCCTCGGGGAAGGGCAGGCCGAACAGGCCCATGCGGCCCATCTCGCGGACGATCTCGTAGGGGAACTCGTGCCGCTCGTAGAAGTCGCCGATCTTGGGGGCGACGACGTCGTGCGCGAACGCCTCTACCGTGCGGCGCAGTTCCTCGTGCTCGGGGCTCAGGCGGTGGTCCATCGTTCTTCACTGCTCCTGGTGGGAGGTGGTCGCGGTCTGCTCGTCGTGGGAGCGGGCCGTGAGGGCGCGGACGGTGCGGGAGGGGCTGGGGCGGCCCAACCGGTCGGCCATCCAGGCGCTGGTGGCGCTGAGACGGACGAGG
The DNA here is from genome assembly GCF_055597165.1 of Streptomyces sp. NPDC039480. Classification (NCBI taxonomy): domain Bacteria; kingdom Bacillati; phylum Actinomycetota; class Actinomycetes; order Kitasatosporales; family Streptomycetaceae; genus Streptomyces; species Streptomyces sp. NPDC039480. The sequence goes on from NZ_JBVITX010000008.1 coordinate 175,061, forward strand.
TCGACCCCGGTGTCGATGCCGAGGCCGTGCAGCATCCACACGAGGTCTTCGGTGGCGAGGTTCCCGGTGGCGCTCTTCGCGTACGGGCAGCCGCCGAGGCCGCCCGCGGAGGCGTCCACCGTCGTCACGCCGTGCTGCAGGGCGGCGAGGGTGTTGGTGAGGGCCTGGCCGTACGTGTCGTGGAAGTGGACGCCGATGCGCTCGGTCGGCACCTGGACCGCGTTGAGCGCGGCGAGCATCGCGGAGACGTGGCCCGGCGTGGCCACGCCGATGGTGTCGCCGAGGCTCAGCTCGTCGCAGCCCATGTCGAGCAGGGCGCGGGCGACGCGGACGACCTTGGAGATGGGCACGGCGCCCTCCCAGGGGTCGCCGAAGCACATCGAGAGATAGCCGCGGACGTGCACGCCCTGCTCACGCGCGCGGGCGACGACCGGGGCGAACATCGCGAGGGACTCGTCCACCGTGCGGTTGAGGTTGGCTCGGGAGAAGGACTCGGTGGCGCTGGCGAAGACCCCGACGCGGTGCGCGCCGAGCGCGAGGGCGCGGTCGAGACCCCGCTCGTTCGGCACGAGGACCGGCAGGTGGACGCCCTGGAGGTCGCCGAGGAGCGGGAACAGCTGCTCGGCGTCGGCCAGTTGGGGCACCCACTTGGGGTGCACGAAGCTGGTCGCCTCGACGGTCGTGAGGCCCGCGTCGGCGAGGCGGTGGATGAACTCCGCCTTGATCTCCGTGGGCAGCGCCGTCTTCTCGTTCTGCAGGCCGTCGCGGGCGCCGACCTCGTGGATGCGGACGTGGGAGGGCAGGCCGCGGGTCGGGACGACCATGGGGAGCGGCGCGTCCGCCAGCTCCAGCGGCTCGGGCGCGGGCTCGGAGGCCGGATCGGTGCTGGTCATTCCTGCTCCTCCTCGGGGGTGACGACGGCGAGGACCTGGTCCATGGCGACGGTCGTGCCCGGGGTGACGTCGAGCTCGGTGACGGTGCCGGCGTGCGGGGCGGAGATGACGTGCTCCATCTTCATCGCCTCGACCACCAGCAGGCTCTGGCCGGCGTCCACCCGGTCGCCGGGGGAGACCTTCACGACGGTGACGGTGCCGGGCATGGGGGCGGTGAGGGCGTCCGCCCCGGCATGTGCGGCGCCGGTGAGGGAGGCCGCGACGGGGTCGTGGTCCTGGATGTGCCAGGCGTCGCCGTCGCGGCCGAGCCAGTCGGCGGCGCGGCGGAAGGTGTGCCGGGTGCCGTCGACGGTGACGTGCACACGGTCGGGGGTGACCGTGCGGTCGGTGCCCCGCAGGCGGTGGGCGACGGGTTCGAGTCCCGCTGCCCTGAGCCAGTGCGTCACGGGCGTCGGGGTGCCCCCGAGCCGCCAGCCGCTCGGCACGGAGAAGGGGTCGGTCCAGCCGTCGGCCGCCGGCCGGAGCGCGGCCTCGCGCACGGCGGCCGCCGCCTCGTACACCTCGTCGGGCACGCCGTCCGGGACGAGTGAGTCCGCCTCGCGCTCCACGAGGCCGGTGTCCAGCTCGCCCGCGACCACGGACGGGTGGGCGAGGAGCCTGCGCAGGAAGCCCGCGTTGGTCGGGACGCCGAGGGTGACCGTGTCCGCGAGAGCGGCGCGCAGCTTGCGGAGCGCCGTCGCACGGTCCGGGCCGTACGCGATGACTTTGGAGAGCATCGGGTCGTAGAGGCTGCCGACCTCGGTGCCCTCGCTGAGGCCGGAGTCGGTGCGCACGCCGTCGCCCTGCGGCTCGTGCAGGGCGAGGACCGTGCCGCCGGAGGGCAGGAAGCCGCGCGACGGGTCTTCGGCGCAGATCCGCGCCTCCACGGCGTGCCCGGTGAGGGTGATGTCGTCCTGGGTGAAGGGCAGTTCCTCACCCGCGGCCACCCGCAGCTGCCACTCCACCAGGTCGAGCCCGGTGATCAGCTCGGTGACCGGGTGCTCCACCTGGAGGCGGGTGTTCATCTCCATGAAGTAGTACGAGGACGGGTCCTTGCCCGGCACGATGAACTCCACCGTGCCCGCGCCCGCGTACCCGCAGGAGCGGGCGGCCTGGACGGCGGCCTCGCCCATCGCCGCGCGCGTGGCCTCGTCCAGGAGGACGCTCGGCGCCTCCTCGATGATCTTCTGGTGGCGGCGCTGGAGGGAGCACTCGCGCTCGCCGAGGTGCACCACGTGCCCGTGGCCGTCCGCGAGGACCTGGATCTCGATGTGGCGGGGGCGGTCGACCCAGCGCTCCACGAGCAGGGTGTCGTCGCCGAAGGAGGCGCGGGCCTCACGGCGGGCCGCCGCGATCTCGTCTGCGAGGAGCGTCTCGTCCCGCACCAGGCGCATGCCCTTGCCGCCGCCGCCCGCGCTCGGCTTGAGCAGCACGGGGGTGCCGATCTCGCGGGCCGCGTCGACCAGTTGGGCGTCGGTGAGGCCGCTGCCGGAGGAGCCAGGGACGACGGGCACGCCGGCCGCCTCGACGGTCTCCTTGGCGCGGATCTTGTCGCCCATGAGGGAGATGGCGGCGGCGGGCGGGCCGATGAAGGTGAGTCCGGCGTCGGCGCAGGCCTGCGCGAACTCGGCGTTCTCCGCGAGGAAGCCGTAGCCCGGGTGGACCGCCTGGGCGCCGGACTTCGCGGCCGCCTCCAGGATGCGGTCCACGCGCAGATAGCTCTCGGTGGCGGGCGCGGGGCCGATCCGTACCGCCGTGTCGGCCTCGCGCACGTGCCGGGCGTCCGCGTCCGCGTCGCTGAAGACGGCGACCGAGCGGACGCCGAGCGCCCGCAGCGTGCGGATGACGCGGACCGCGATCTCGCCCCGGTTGGCGACCAGGACCGTGTCGAACATCGTCATTTGTTCCTCACATCCGGAAGACGCCGAAGGCGGGCGCCGCGGGGTCCTTTTCGGGAAGCGGGGCGTTCGCACACGCCGTCAGGGCCAGTCCGAGCACCTGCCGGGTGTCCAGGGGGTCGATCACGCCGTCGTCCCAGAGGCGGGCCGTGGCGTAGTACGCGTTCCCCTGTTCCTCGTACTGGGCGCGGATCGGGTCCTTGAAGGCCTCTTCGTCCTCGGCGGTCCACTGCTCGCCGCGCGCCTCCAGCTGGTCGCGCTTGACCGTGGCGAGGACGGACGCGGCCTGCTCGCCGCCCATCACGGAGATCTTGGCGTTCGGCCACATCCACAGGAAGCGGGGGCTGTAGGCCCGGCCGCACATGGAGTAGTTGCCCGCGCCGTACGAACCGCCGACGACTACGGTCAGCTTCGGCACGCGGGTGCAGGCCACGGCCGTCACCATCTTCGCGCCGTGCTTGGCGATGCCGCCCGCCTCGTAGTCCCGGCCGACCATGAAGCCCGAGATGTTCTGCAGGAAGACCAGGGGGATGCCGCGCTGGTCGCAGAGCTCGATGAAGTGCGCGCCCTTCTGGGCGGACTCGGAGAACAGGATGCCGTTGTTCGCGACGATGCCGACCGGGTGGCCGTGGATGTGGGCGAAGCCGGTGACGAGCGTCGTGCCGTACTCCGCCTTGAACTCGGCGAAGCGGGAGCCGTCGACCACGCGCGCGATGACCTCGCGGACGTCGTAGGGGGTGCGGGAGTCCGTGGGCACCGCGCCGTACAACCCCAGGGGGTCGGCCTTCGGCTCCTCCACCGGCCGCACGGACCACGGGAGCGGGCCGCGCTCGGGGAGCGTGGAGACGATGGTGCGCACGATGCGCAGGGCGTGCGCGTCGTCCTCGGCGAGGTGGTCGGTGACTCCGGAGGTCCGCGAGTGGACCTCGCCGCCGCCGAGCTCCTCTGCGGTGACGACCTCGCCGGTGGCGGCCTTCACCAGCGGCGGGCCGCCGAGGAAGATCGTGCCCTGATTGCGGACGATCACCGCCTCGTCGCTCATCGCGGGGACATACGCCCCGCCGGCCGTGCAGGAGCCGAGGACGGCGGCGATCTGCGGGATGCCGGCGCCCGACATCCGCGCCTGGTTGTAGAAGATCCGGCCGAAGTGCTCGCGGTCGGGGAAGACGTCGTCCTGCATCGGCAGGAAGGCGCCGCCGGAGTCGACCAGGTAGAGACACGGGAGGCGGTTCTCCAGGGCCACCTCCTGGGCGCGCAGGTGCTTCTTCACCGTCATGGGGTAGTACGTGCCGCCCTTGACCGTGGCGTCATTGGCGACGATCACGCACTCGCGGCCCGAGACGCGGCCGATGCCGGCGATGACACCGGCGGCCGGCGCGCCGCCGCCATACAGCCCGTCGGCCGCGAGGGGGGCCAGCTCCAGGAAGGGTGAGCCGGGGTCGAGGAGCGTGTCCACCCGGTCGCGGGGCAGCAGCTTGCCGCGCGCCACATGGCGGTCGCGCGCCCGCTCGCCGCCGCCGAGCGCGGCCGCCGCGAGCTTGGCCCGCAGCTCGTCGACGAGGGCGGTGTGCGCCGTCTCGTTCGCCCGCCATGCCTCGGACGCGGGGTCAGCCGCGCTCGTCAGCACTGGTGCCTGCCGCATCAGTCGAGCCCCCTTGCTCGGTCCACTCGGTTCACTCGGTCGACCTCTGATCGGTTAATGAGCGTTAACGCGTTTCCTACAGGTTAACGAGCGCTAACGGGCCTGTCTAGAATCAATTCCATGGCCACCAGAACCGACGCCCCCACCCGTCGCGAGCAGATCCTCAGGGAAGCGGCCCGGCTCTTCGCCGAGCGGGGCTTCCACGGGGTCGGCGTGGATGAGATAGGAGCCGCCGTCGGCATCAGCGGCCCCGGTCTCTACCGGCACTTCGCGGGCAAGGACGCGATGCTCGCCGAGCTGCTCGTGGGCATCAGCGGGCAGCTCCTGACGGGCGGCAGGCACTGCGTGGCCGATGTGGACGGATCGCCCGAGCGGGTCCTCGACGCGCTGATCCAGGGGCACATCGACTTCGCGCTCGACGACCGCTCCCTGATCACCCTGCACGACCGCGAGCTGGACCGCCTGCGGGACAGCGACCGCAAGCTGGTCCGCCAGCTCCAGCGGCAGTACGTGGAGATCTGGGTCGACGTCGTCCGCAAGGTCTACCCGGATCTCGCGGAGAACGCGGCGCGGGTGGCCGTGCACGCCGTCTTCGGCCTGCTGAACTCCACACCGCACCTGAGCCGCCGCGACGCGCTGCCCAGCAGGGGAGCCATGGCGGAACTCCTGCACCGCCTGGCCCGGGGGGCGTTCGCGGCCGCCGCGGAGTGACACGCGTCTCTGGACGCTCTCGTGACCGCCGGGTAACCTGCCTCTGAGCAAGCGCTTAGTCGATGCAGGCAGCTGTTGGCAGAGGGAGTTCTCCGTGCGCCGTACCGTTTTCAATGAGGACCACGAGGCGTTCCGGGAGACCCTGCGCGCCTTCATCGAGGCCGAGGTCGTCCCGGTCCACGACGAGTGGTTCGCCTCCGGCCAGGTGCCGCGCGAGTTCTACTACAAGCTCGCCGAGCTGGGCCTCTTCGGGATCAATGTCCCCGAGGAGTTCGGCGGCGCCGGCCTGGACACCCACAAGTTCGAGGCCATCCAGTACGAGGAGACCGCCCGCGCGGGCGTCTCCTTCGGCGGCTCCGGCGTCCACGTGCTGCTCGCCCTGCCGTACATCAAGATGCTCGCCACCGACGAGCAGAAGAAGCGCTACCTGGAGAAGTTCGTCTCCGCCGAGGAGATGTGGGCCCTCGCGATGACCGAGCCGGGCACCGGCTCCGACGTCGCGGGCATGAAGACCACCGCCAAGCTCTCCGAGGACGGCACCCACTACGTCCTCAACGGCGCCAAGACCTTCATCACCGGCGGCGTGCACGCCGACCGCGTGATCGTCTGCGCCCGCACCTCCGCGCCCACCGCCGAGGACCGCCGCTTCGGCATCTCCCTCTTCGCCGTCGACACCAAGTCCGAGGGCTACTCCGTCGGCCGCAAGCTCGACAAGCTGGGCCTGAAGACCTCCGACACCGCCGAGCTGGCGTTCGTCGACGTCAAGGTCCCGGTCGAGGACCTCCTCGGCGAGGAGAACAAGGGCTTCTACTACCTCGGCAGCAACCTTCCCTCCGAGCGCTGGGGCATCGCCTTCGGCGCGTACGCGCAGGCCAAGGCCGCCGTCCGGTTCGCCAAGGAGTACGTCCAGGACCGCACGGTCTTCGGCAAGACGGTCGCCTCCTTCCAGAACACCAAGTTCGAACTGGCCGCCTGCCAGGCCGAGGTGGACGCCGCGGAGGCCGTCGTCGACCGCGCCCTGGAGGCGCTGGACGCCGGTGAGCTGACCGCCGCCGAGGCCGCGTCCGCGAAGCTGTTCGCCACCGAGGTCGCACACCGCGTCATCGACAAGTGCCTCCAGCTGCACGGCGGTTACGGCTTCATGAACGAGTACCCCATCGCCCGCCTGTACGCGGACAACCGCGTCAACCGCATCTACGGCGGCACCAGCGAGGTCATGAAGATGATCATCGCCAAGAACATGGGCCTGTAGAACCGGCTTGTAGAACTACCTCTATGAACCAGGCACTTGAGGACCTCCTCGTTCTGCTCGACCTGGAGCAGATCGAGGAGGACATCTTCCGGGGCGTGAGCCGCTCGGCGCTCGTGCCCCGCGTCTTCGGCGGCCAGGTCGCCGCACAGGCGCTCGTCGCGGCCGGACGCACCGTCCCCGGGGACCGTCCTGCCCACTCCCTCCACGCGTACTTCCTGCGCCCCGGGGACCCCGGCGCCCCGATCGTGTACCAGGTGGACCGCATCCGCGACGGGCGCTCCTTCACCACGCGCCGCGTCGTCGCCGTCCAGCACGGGCAGCCGATCTTCCACCTCTCCGCGTCCTTCCAGACGTACGAGGAAGGCCTGGAGCACCAGGCGCAGATGCCGCCCGCGCCCGACCCGGAGACGCTGCCCACCGCCGCCGAGACGCTCCCGCGCCATCTGCCGCCCGAGGTCGCCGACCGGCTCCTGGAGACCCGCGCCGCCGTCGACCTGCGCTATGTGGACGAGCCGCCCTGGGCCACCGTCGGGCAGCCGCGCGAACCCCGCTCCCAGGTGTGGTTCCGCACCGACGGGAAGCTGGCGGACGACTCCCTGCTGCACGTCTGCCTCGCCACGTACGTCTCCGACATGACCCTGCTCGACTCCGTGCTGCTCGCGCACGGCCGCGGCGGCTGGGCCGTCGGCGACGTCGTCGGCGCCTCGCTCGACCACGCCATGTGGTTCCACCGGCCCTTCCGCGCGGACGAATGGCTGCTGTACGACCAGGAGTCGCCGTCGTCCTCCGGCGGGCGCGGGCTCGGCCAGGCGCGCATCTGGACCCAGGACGGCCGGCTCGCGGTGACCGTCATCCAGGAGGGTGTCGTTCGCGTTCCCCGCTGATCGGACATACCGTCCGATACATGTCGGAGCAAGTGGAACAGAAGGACAACGGCGAGAGCACCTTCACAGTCATCGTCGCCGCCGTCGCCAACCTCGGGATCGCGCTTGCCAAAGCCGTCGCCGGTGTCATCAGCGGCTCCAGCGCCATGCTCTCCGAAGCGGCGCACTCCGTGGCCGACACCGTCACCGAGCTGATGCTGCTCGTCTCCCTGAAGGCCAGTGACAGACCGGCCGACGAGGAGCATCCGCTCGGCTACGGAGGCGCCCGCTACATCTGGGCGCTGCTCGCCTCCGTCGCCACGTTCGTCGGCGGCGGTGTCTTCGCCGTCTACGACGGCATCCACACCCTCACCCACGGGGAGGAGCCGGGCGACCCCCTCATCTCGTACATCGTGCTCGCCGTCGCCTTCCTCCTGGAGGGCTACTCGCTGCGCACCGGACTCAAGCAGGCGCGCGGCGAGGCCGACCGCTTCGGAGTGCACCTCAAGCGCTATCTGCGCCACACCCCCGACACCGCGGTCAAGGCCGTCGTGATGGAGGACTCGGCGGCGCTCGCGGGCCTCGTGCTCGCCGCGGCCGGGCTGCTCGGCGGACAGCTCACCGGGTCCGGCGTGTGGGACGGCGTCGCCTCGCTCTGCATCGGCGTGCTGCTCGTGTACGTCGCCTGGGTCCTCGGGCACGCCAACTCCGAGCTGCTCATCGGGCGTCCGCTGCCGCCGGAGATGCGGGCCGCGGTCCGCGCCGAACTGCTCGCCGACCCGCACGTCGTGGACGTACTGGAACTGACCACGCTCCTCCAGGGACCCAACGAGGCGCTGGTCGCCGCGAAGGTCGACTTCCGGGACGTGTCGACGGCAGGGGACATCGAGCGCGCCTGCGACCGGATGGCGCAGCGCCTTCAGGAGCGCTTCCCCGCCGTCCGGCGGGTCTACCTGGACCCGACGCCGGGCCCGGCTCAGGACGCGGGCGTCAGCCCCGCCGCGTCGAGCAGATAGGCCGTCAGCGGGTCGTAGTGGCGCGGGCTCGTGACGTGGTCGTCGAGCGGCACGGTCACCTGCACGGTGCCCTCGGCCTCGCCGATGAACAGCGCCGGGTCGTTGCAGTCCGCGTACCCCACGGAGTCCAGGCCTCGCTGGCCCGCGCGCCCCGCCCAGCCGTGGTCGGCGACGACGAGGTCGGGCTGCGGGCGGCCCTCGCGCTCCAAGCCGTCCAGGATGGCGTTCATCGGCTCGGGGGAGTGGGTGTGCCACAGCGTGGCGCCGCGCTCCAGCACCGCCACGTCCGCGAACTGGAACACCATGCCCTCGTCGGCCATCAGGCCCTCGGGGATCACGACGATCTCGCAGCCCGCCGCGCGGAGGGCCGCGGCCGTCGCCCGGTGGACGTCGAGCAGCCCTCCGGGGTGGCCGGTCGCGAAAAGCACGCTCTCCTTGCCGGCGGCGGCCTTGCGCAGGCGCGCCGCCATCCGCTCCAGGGCGTCGACCGTCAGCTCCGGGTCGATGGTGTCCTGGCCGTGCCGGTACTGCGGGTCGTCGATGACGCCGCAGCGCTCCGCCATCACCGCGAGGACGTCCTGCTCGTCGGTCCACCGGTCGCCGAGCTCCAGACCGAGCCAGTAGTGACGGTCGCCGTTCGCGAGCTTCCTGTAGTGGCTGAGGTTGTTGTCACGGGGCGTGGCGACGTCACCCGCGATGCGGGTGCGGACAAGATGGTCGACGAGCGCGGCACGGCTGGGTATCGGCATGCGTCCCATTCTGCCGTCGGTGACGGTCCCGCGGTGGGCCGTCCCGCACCCCGGACCTGTGACCTCTGCCCCTTTGGCCTCAGGAGGAACGACTCAGCGCGAACCACAGCTCCATGCGGACGTCCGGGTCGTCCAGGTCCGCGCCGAGCAGGGTCGCGCAGCGCGTGATCCGCTGCCGGACCGTGTTGCGGTGGACGGACAGGGCCACCGCCGTGCGGTCCCAACTGCCGTGCAGGGAGAGCCAGGTGCGCAGGGTGGTGGTCAGTGCCTCGTTCCCGGCCAGGGGGGCGAGCAGCACGCGCGCGTGGGCGTCGGCCTCTTCGGGGGCGAGCAGGGCGGCGAGGCCGTTCTCGTGGTGGCGTACGAGAGGCTGCCGGGTGGCCTCCGCGCGGCGCAGGGCACGGGACGCGCGGGCGTCGGCCGCGGGCAGGTCGCCGGGCGCCGCAGGGGCGGCGACGCCCAGCGTCCAGCCGTCCGTCGCGGTCACCTCGTGGCCCGCGGGGACGAGGAGGCGTACGACGTCGTCCCGCGGGTCGACCAGGCCGGTGCCCAGCGCCGCGGCGAGGGCGGCCGCGGCCAGCGGGGTGCGCTCCCCGCGCGCGTGGACCACGGTCCACAGCTCGCTCCCCAGGAGAGGGCCGGTCTCCTCCGGGGGCGCCCCGAGGAGCAGCCGCACCAGCGCCGCCGAGCGGGCCGCCTCGGAGGCGCCCTGGTGTTCGCCGGTGAGCAGCGAGAGCAGGACGACCGCCGCCCCCGCGATGGTGTGGTCGCCCGGCTCGCGGCGCTCGGTGGCGACCCCGAGCGCGAAGCCGCGGCCGCCGCCCAGGGCATAGGCGGCCAGGTGGGTGGCCTCCACCGTGTCGGCGGCGGACGCGGGGGCGGCGGGCGCGGGGCGCCGCACGACCTCGGTCAGCTCCCGCAGCGCGGCGCGCGCGGCGTCCCGCGCCTGACCCGCCGCCTGCAGCTCCGCCCCGTCCGGCCCGTACAGCACCGCGGCCCCGCCGAGCCTGGCCGCCAGCTGCCGCAGCACGGCAGGCACCGGGTCGGGCCGTGCCGCGGCCGTGGCGAGGCCCTGCTGCGCCTCCGTGACCCGGCGCAGCTCCGCGTGCCTGGCCTCGGCCATCAGCCGCCACACGGCCCGCGCGACCCCGCTGAAGGTGGTCCGCGGCGGGACCTCGACGAGCGGCAGGCCGTACCGGTCGCAGGCCTCGGCGAGGGCGCGCGGCACCGTGTCGTGCACGGGCGCGACGCCGAAGCCGAGGGCGGCGCCGCCCGCCGCGAGGATCCGGGCCACGTAGTCGTCGAGGTAGGCGGCCGAGCCCGCCGGGTCCGTGAGGTGCACGCCCGCGGTGAGGAGCAGCTCGCCGCCGAGCAGGTACGGGTACGGGTCGGCCATCTCCGAGGTGTGCACCCACTGCACGGCCGTGCCCGCGGTCCGCGCGTCGGGGCCCGCGACCTGGCGCAGGCCGAGGTCCTCGCGGGCGAGCAGCGCGGCGAGCGGGACGGGCGGGGTGGGAGGTGCCGTGGGGTCGGCCATGGTGGACGTTCCATCCGTCTGGGGCGCGGAGAGTGGAGGAAACGTACACTTCAGCGTTGCTTTCCGGCCACTTAAGGTCGTGCCGACCGCAGGCCTCGGGTACGGGCGGATGTCCCCGCGGCCGGTCCTCACCCCCATCTGCACGACACGCCACCGAGGTGCGCGAAGGAGGCCTCCCTTATGGCCGTCGACTACACAGTGATCGTCGTCTATCTCGCCGGGATGCTGGCCATGGGCTGGTGGGGCATGCGCCGCGCCAAGTCCAAAGCCGAGTTCCTGGTCGCCGGGCGCCGCCTCGGGCCGTGGATGTACTCCGGGACCATGGCCGCCATCGTCCTCGGCGGCGCCTCCACCATCGGCGGCGTCGGCCTCGGCTACCAGTACGGGCTCTCCGGCGCCTGGATGGTCTTCACCATCGGCCTCGGGCTCCTCGCGCTGAGCGTGTTCTTCTCCGCCCGCATCGCCCGCCTGAAGGTGTACACCGTCTCCGAGATGCTCGACCTGCGCTACGGAGGGCGCGCGGGCGTCATCTCCGGAGTGGTCATGTGGGCGTACACGCTGATGCTCGCGGTCACCTCGACCATCGCGTACGCCACGATCTTCGACGTCCTGTTCGACATGAACCGCACGGTCGCGATCGTCCTCGGCGGCTCGATCGTCGTCGCCTACTCCACGCTCGGCGGCATGTGGTCCATCACGCTCACCGACATGGTGCAGTTCGTGGTGAAGACGATCGGCGTGCTGCTGCTCCTGCTGCCCATCGCGGTCGTCAAGGCGGGCGGCTTCGGCGAGATGAAGGAGAAGCTGCCCACCGAGTACTTCGACCCGCTGGGCATCGGCGGCGAGACGATCTTCACGTACGTGCTGATCTATACGTTCGGCATGCTCATCGGGCAGGACATCTGGCAGCGCGTCTTCACCGCACGCAGCGACAAGGTCGCCCGCTACGGAGGCACCGTCGCCGGCACGTACTGCCTGGTCTACGCCGTCGCGGGCGCCGTCATCGGCACCGCCGCCAAGGTCATGTACCCGAAGCTGCCCAGCGCCGACGCGGCCTTCGCGACCATCGTCAAGGACGAACTCCCCATGGGCGTGCGCGGCCTCGTCCTCGCCGCCGCGCTCGCCGCCGTCATGTCGACGTCCTCCGGAGCGCTCATCGCCTGCGCGACCGTCGCCAACAACGACATCTGGTCGCGGCTGCGCGGCGCGGTCACCAAGGGCGGCGACGAGCCGCACGACGAGGTCAAGGGCAACCGCGCCTTCATCCTCGTCATGGGCGTCGGCGTGATCGTCATCGCCATCGCGCTCAACGACGTCGTCGAGGCCCTGACCGTCGCCTACAACCTCCTCGTCGGCGGGCTGCTCGTGCCGATCCTCGGCGGTCTGCTGTGGCGCCGGGGCACCGCGGCCGGCGCGCTCGCCGCCGTCGCCGCGGGCGGCCTGTCCGTCATCGGGCTCATGGCGGGGTACGGGATCCTCGCCAACGAACCCGTCTACTACGGCCTGCTGACCTCACTCGCCGTTTACGTAGTGGTCTCTTTCGCGACGAAGCCCACCGACGCCGCGGTCCTCGCCGCCTGGCGCGAACGCCTCGCAGGGCGCGGCGCCGACCCCGAGCCCGAGACCGAACCGACCCCCGTACCTCAGTAAAGTCAGAAAGCGCCCACAAAGCGCACCGAAGCGTAAAAAGGAAGGCACTCCACCCCATGAGCAGCAACGAGACGCCCCGCGGCCCCGTCGACTCCTCCCGCATCCCCCGGTACGCGGGCCCGGCGACGTACGCCCGGCTGCCCCGCCTCGACGAGGTCGGCGGCAAGGCGGACGTCGCGGTGGTCGGCGTGCCCTTCGACTCCGGCGTCTCGTACCGCCCCGGCGCCCGCTTCGGCGGCAACGCGATCCGCGAGGCCTCCCGCCTCCTGCGCCCCTACAACCCGGCGCAGGACGCCTCGCCGTTCGCGCTCGCGCAGGTCGCCGACGCGGGCGACATAGCGGCCAACCCGTTCAACATCAACGAGGCCGTGGAGACCATCGAGGCCGCCGCCGACGACCTCCTCGGCACCGGCGCCCGCATGATGACCCTCGGCGGCGACCACACCATCGCGCTGCCACTGCTCCGCTCGGTCGCCAAGAAGCACGGCCCGGTCGCGCTGCTCCACTTCGACGCGCACCTGGACACCTGGGCCACCTACTTCGGCGCCGAGTACACGCACGGCACGCCGTTCCGCCGCGCCGTCGAGGAGGGCATCCTCGACACCGAGGCGCTCTCCCACGTCGGCACGCGCGGCCCGCTGTACGGCAAGAAGGACCTCACCGACGACGAGAAGATGGGCTTCGGCATCGTCACCTCGGCGGACATCTACCGGCGCGGCGCCGACGAGGTCGCCGACCAGCTCCGCCAGCGCATCGGCGACCGCCCGCTCTACATCTCCATCGACATCGACTGCCTCGACCCGGCCCACGCGCCCGGCACCGGCACCCCCGAGGCGGGCGGCATGACCTCCCGCGAGCTCCTGGAGATCCTGCGCGGCCTCTCCTCCTGCAACCTCGTCTCCGCGGACGTCGTCGAGGTCGCCCCGGCCTACGACCACGCCGAGATCACGGCGGTGGCGGCCTCCCACACGGCGTACGAACTGACGACGATCATGAGCAGGCAGATCGCGGCCGGCCGCGCCGCCGGTGCGGAGCAGAACGCGAAGTGACCACGCCGTAAGGCTGTCGGGCACCACAGCACGCCGGGCCGTACGCGGCCCGGCGGCCGGAGCGCACGCCGGGCCGGAGCCCGGCGAGAAGGAGAAGACGCCGCATGACCCACGACCACGACCTGGTGCTGCGCCCCACGCCGCGCCAGACCGAGGCCGCCCTGAACCCGCCCGCCGGGCGCAACGGCGGCGACCTCGTCGTCGAGACCCTCGCGGGACTCGGCGCGACCACCGTCTTCGGCCTGCCCGGCCAGCACGCGCTCGGCATGTTCGACGCGCTGCGGCGCTCCTCGCTCTCGTACGTCGGCTTCCGCGTCGAGAACAACACGGGGTTCGCGGCGGACGCGTACGGCCGCATCACCGGCGAGGTCGCCCCGCTGCTGCTCTCCACCGGGCCCGGCGCGCTCACCTCGCTCGCCGCGCTCCAGGAGGCGGCCGCGGGCTCCTCGCCGGTCCTCGCGATCGGCAGCCAGGTGCCGGTGGCCGGGCTCGGCGGCGGACGCCACGGCTATCTGCACGAGCTCCGCGACCAGCAGGCGTCCTTCCGCGACATCGTGAAGTCCGTCCACACGGTCCGCACGGCCTCGCAGATCCCGTCCGCCGTCGCGGCGGCCTGGGAGTCGGCGCTGACGGCCCCGCACGGTCCCGTCTGGGTGGAGATCCCGCAGGACGTGCTGCTCGCCGAGACGACGCTGCCGGTCGTCACGGCGATGGACGCGACCCCGGAGGAGGTCGTGCCGCGCCCCGAGCTGACCGCCGTCGCCGCCGATCTGCTGTCGCGCGCCGAGCGGCCCGCGATCATCGCGGGCGGCGGTGTCGTGCGCTCGGACGCGAGCGGCAAGCTGCTCGCGCTCGCCGAGCTGATCAACGCCCCTGTCGTCACCACCTTCGGCGGCAAGGGCGCCTTCCCCTGGGAGCACCCGCTCTCGCTCCAGTCGTGGCTGGAGGACCGGCACACCACGGACTTCCTGGAGGACGCGGACGTCCTGCTGGTGGTCGGCTCCGGGCTCGGCGAGCTCTCCTCGAACTACCACACGTTCACGCCGCGCGGCCGGGTCATCCAGATCGAGGCGGACGCCGGGAAGCTGGAGTCCAACCACCCCGGGCTCGGCATCCACGCGGACGCGCGGATCGCGCTCTCCGCGCTCCTGGAGACGATCGAGACGCCCAGGGAGGACGCCGAGGCCCCCGAGCGGGTGTCCGCCGTGCTCGGCAAGGTCCGCGAGCGGATCGCCGCGCAGGACCTCACTCTGGAGCAGCAGGTCCTCGCCGCCGTCCGCGACGCACTCCCCGACGCGTCCCCGTCCTTCTGGGACATGACGATCCTCGCGTACTGGGCGTGGTCGGCCTTCGACGCGCGGCGCCCGAACACCATGCACTCGGCGCAGGGCGCGGGCGGCCTCGGCTATGGCTTTCCGGCGGCGCTCGGCGCGGCCGTCGCGGACCCCTCCCACCCGGTCCTCGCCGTCTCCGGCGACGGCGGCGCGATGTACTCGATCGCGGAGCTGGCCACGGCGAAGCAGTACGACCTGCCGGTGACGTGGCTGATCGTCGACGACGGCGGCTACGGCATCCTGCGCGAGTACATGTCCGACGCCTTCGGCGAGGCGACCGGCACGGAGCTGACGCGGCCCGACTTCGTCGGGCTCGCGGAGTCCTTCGGTGTGCCGGGCGTCCGCACGACCCCGGAGACGCTCCGGGACGACCTGGCGAAGGCGCTGGCCGAGCCGGGGCCTTCGGTCGTGGTGCTGCCGGCGGTGCTCCGGATGTTCGCGCCGACGCATCTGGGCTGACCGGCCGAGAGCTTGACCGGCCCAGATTTTCATATAAGTCATACAACCCTTCACCGGTGCCGGTGAGTCATGTGAAGCGAGCGCGTCGGGGGACGCGCTTGTACGGGCCCCGAGGGTCTTGTACAGACCCAAGGGGATGGGAAGAACTCCATGACTCACCCGGTATCCGGGATATCCCGGCGCGCCCGCGTGCTCTCGGCGGGACTCGCCGCCGGAGTGCTCGTACCGCTCGGCACGGCCGTCACCGCGACGCCCGCCGTCGCCGCGCCGGCACCCACGGTCACCTGCACCTCCGCGCAGGCCGGCCTGGCCGCCAAGCTCACCAAGGACATCACCGCCGCGCTGAAGAACCGCAAGGGCACCGTCGCGGTCGGCCTCCACGACCGCACCACCGACACCACCTGCACCCTGCGGGCGGGCACCTCGTTCGACTCGGCGAGCGTCGTCAAGACGACGGTCCTCGCGGCACTCCTGTGGGACGCGAAGAAGACCGAGCGGAAGCTGACCGAGCGTGAGTCGGACCTCGCGCACGCCATGATCACCACCTCGGACAACGCGGCGACCAGCACGCTCTGGCGCCAGCTCGGCACGGGGAAGATCAAGGAGTTCCTCAAGGCCGCCAAGATGACGAAGACCGTGCCGGGGGCCGACGGCTACTGGGGCCTGACCAGGATCAACGCGGCCGACGAACAGAAGCTCCTGGCGCTGATCACCGCGAAGAACTCCGTCCTGAGCGACAACGCCCGCGCCTACATCCTCAAACTCATGAACAAGGTCGTCTCCTCGCAGCGCTGGGGCACCCCGGCGGGCGCCCCGTCCGCCGTCAAGATCCACGTGAAGAACGGCTGGCTGCAGCGGTCGACCCACGGCTGGCGGGTGCACAGCATCGGCGCGTTCAAGGGCGGCGGCCACGACTACACGATCTCTGTGCTCACGCACGGCAACAGCACGATGAACTATGGCGTCGCCACGATTCAGGGCGTGGCCAAGGCCATCCACAAGGACCTGGCGCCGAGGGTCTCGGCGGCGAGCAGGTACACCCCGACCGATACGCCGAAGGAGGCGTTCGTGGCGGTGCCCGGCAACTGAGTGCTTCGCTGCGGGCCCGTCGTGGCTGACGGGACGCGGGTTTGTTGCGGCGGGATGAAATCCGCTCCACGCGGTGTTGGTGCCTTCCGGCAGAGCAGACGACCGGGAGGCACCGAGTGACAGAGCAACGGGGATGGGCGCGACGGCTTACCGGATACGCGTGGCGGTATCCGAAGGACGTCGTGCTCGCGCTCGGCTCCTCGCTCGGCGGCATGGCCGTCATGGCCCTCGTGCCGCTGATCACCAAGGTGATCATCGACGACGTCATAGGCCAGGACGGCCAGGGCGGCAGCCGGTCCATGGGGCCCTGGGCCGGCGCGCTCATCGGCGCCGCCGTCGTCGTCTACGTCCTCACCTACATCCGCCGCTACTACGGCGGCCGCCTCGCCCTCGACGTCCAGCACGACCTGCGGACCGAGATGTACGGCACGATCACCAGGCTCGACGGACGGCGGCAGGACGAGCTGTCCACCGGGCAGGTCGTGGGGCGGGCGACGAGCGACCTCCAGCTCATCCAGGGCCTGCTCTTCATGCTGCCGATGACCATCGGCAACATCCTGCTCTTCGTGATCTCCCTCGTGATCATGGCGTGGCTCTCCCTGCCGCTCACCCTCGTCGCCCTCGCCGTCGCCCCCGCCCTCTGGTTCATCGCCCGCCGCTCCCGCTCCCGGCTGCACCCCGCCACCTGGTACGCGCAGGCCCAGGCCGCCGCCGTCGCCGGAGTGGTCGACGGCGCCGTCAGCGGCGTACGCGTCGTGAAGGGCTTCGGGCAGGAGGACCAGGAGACCGGGAAGCTCAGGGAGGTCGGGCGCAAGCTGTTCGCGGGGCGGCTGCGGACCATCCGCCTCAACGCCCGCTACACACCCGCCCTCCAGGCCGTCCCCATGCTCGGCCAGGTCGCCATGCTCGCCGTCGGCGGCTGGCTCGCGGTCGAGGGGGACATCACCCTCGGCACGTTCGTCGCCTTCTCCACCTACCTCGCCCAGCTCGTCGGACCCGTGCGCATGCTCGCCATGGTCCTCACCGTCGGCCAGCAGGCCCGCGCGGGCGTCGAGCGCGTCCTCGAACTCATCGACACCGAGCCGAGCATGCAGGACGGGACGAAGGAGTTGCCCGCCGACGCCCCCGCCACCGTCGAGTTCGACGACGTCGGCTTCGCCTATGAGGATGACCGACCCGTCCTCGGCGGGCTCTCCTTCGAGATCCGCCCCGGCGAGACCCTCGCCGTCGTCGGCTCCTCCGGAAGCGGCAAGTCCACCGTCTCGCTGCTCCTGCCCCGCTTCTACGACGTGTCGCACGGCGCCGTCCTCATCGGCGGCCACGACGTGCGCGAGCTGACCCTCGACTCCCTGCGGTCCGCCATCGGGCTCGTCCCCGAGGACTCCTTCCTCTTCTCCGACACCGTCGGCGCCAACATCGCCTACGGCCACCCGGACGCCACCCGCGAAGAGATCGAGACCGCCGCCCGCGCCGCCCAGGCCCACGGATTCATATCCGAGCTGCCCGAGGGGTACGACACCAAGGTCGGCGAGCAGGGCCTCACCCTCTCCGGCGGCCAGCGCCAGCGCATCGCGCTCGCCCGCGCCATCCTCACCGACCCCCGCCTCCTCGTCCTCGACGACGCCACATCGGCGGTCGACGCGCGCGTGGAGCACGAGATCCACGAGGCGCTGCGCAGCGTCATGGCGGGGCGCACCACTCTCCTCATCGCCCACCGCCGCTCCACCCTCAACCTCGCGGACCGCATCGCCGTCCTCGACGGAGGGCGCCTCGCCGACCTCGGCACGCACGACGAGCTGGAGGAGCGCTCCGCCCTCTACCGGCGGCTGCTCACCGACCCCGACGAGCTGGGCGGCGTCTCGCCCGGCCACGCCCTCCCGGCCGACCTGCCCGAGGACACCTCCGTACGCGACGAGCTGGACGCCGAGTTCGACGCGGAGCGCGGCATCACGCCCGCGCTGTGGACCGGCGACCGGGAGCCGAAGGACACCACCCTCGCCGGGATGCCGTCCACGCCCGAACTCCTCGCCCAGGTCGAGGCGCTGCCCCCGGCCACCGACACCCCCGGCATCGACGAGGCGCGGGCCGTCACGCCCGAGGAGTCGTACGGCCTGCGCAGACTGCTCGGCGGATTCGGGGTGCCGCTCCTGTTCAGCCTGCTGCTCGTCGCCGTCGACGCGGGCGTGGGGCTGCTGCTTCCCGTCCTGATCCGGCACGGCATCGACGAGGGTGTCAACGAACTCGCGCTCGGCGCCGTCTGGGCCGCGGCCGGGCTCGCGCTCGCCGCCGTCGCCGTGCAGTGGGTGGCGCAGACCGGTGAGATGCGGATGACGGGACGGACCGGCGAGCGGGTGCTCTACTCGCTCAGGCTGAAGATCTTCTCGCAGCTCCAGCGGCTCGGACTCGACTATTACGAACGCGAGTTGACCGGGCGCATCATGACCCGGATGACGACCGACGTCGACGCGCTGTCCACGTTCCTGCAGACCGGACTCGTCACCGCGTTCGTCTCCGTCGTCACCTTCTTCGGCATCATGGCCGCCCTGCTCGTCATCGACGTGGAGCTCGCCCTCGTCGTCTTCGCGACGCTGCCGCTGCTGATCGTCGGCACGTACTTCTTCCGCAAGGCCAGCGTGAAGGCGTACGAACTGGCCCGTGAGCGCGTGTCCGTCGTCAACGGCGACCTCCAGGAGTCCGTCGCCGGGCTGCGCATCGTGCAGGCCTTCCGGCGCGAG
Source organism: Streptomyces sp. NPDC039480 (assembly GCF_055597165.1). Classification (NCBI taxonomy): domain Bacteria; kingdom Bacillati; phylum Actinomycetota; class Actinomycetes; order Kitasatosporales; family Streptomycetaceae; genus Streptomyces; species Streptomyces sp. NPDC039480. Next base: position 193,977 of record NZ_JBVITX010000008.1, read on the forward strand.
CGCGCGGGCGCCGAGCGGTTCGCGAAGAACAGCGACAGCTACCGGCAGGCCCGCATCCGCGGCCAGTGGCTGATCTCCGTGTACTTCCCGTTCGTGCAGTTCCTGTCGTCCGTCGCCGTCGTCGCCGTACTGATCGTCGGCGCGGGCCGGGTCGAGGCGGGCACGCTCACGACCGGCGCGCTCGTCGCCTACCTCCTCTACATCGATCTGTTCTTCGCGCCCGTGCAGCAGCTGTCGCAGGTCTTCGACGGCTACCAGCAGGCGTCCGTCTCGCTGGGCCGCATCCAGGAACTGCTCCAGGAGCCCACGTCGACACAGGCCGCGAAGGAGCCGCTGGAGGTGCTCTCGCTGCGTGGCGAGATCGCCTTCGAGGACGTCGACTTCGCGTACGCGGCCACCGGCGAGGGCGACCCCGAGGAGGCGCTCAGCGACGTGCGCCTGCGGATACCCGCGGGGCAGACCGTCGCCTTCGTCGGCGAGACCGGCGCGGGCAAGTCGACGCTCGTGAAGCTCGTCGCCCGCTTCTACGACCCCACCGGCGGCCGCGTCACGGTCGACGGCACGGACCTCCGCTCCCTCGACCTCACCTCGTACCGCCACCGCCTCGGTGTCGTGCCGCAGGAGGCGTACCTCTTCGCCGGCACGGTCCGCGACGCCATCGCCTACGGCCGTCCCGACGCCACCGACGCCGAGGTCGAGGCGGCCGCCCGCGCGGTCGGCGCGCACGACATGATCGCCACCCTGGAGGGCGGCTACCTCCACGAGGTGAGCGAGCGGGGCCGCAACCTCTCCGCCGGGCAGCGCCAGCTGATCGCGCTGGCCCGCGCCGAGCTGGTCGACCCCGACATCCTGCTCCTCGACGAGGCGACGGCCGCGCTCGACCTCGCCACGGAGGCGCAGGTCAACCAGGCCACCGACCGCATCGCGGGCAAGCGCACGACCCTGGTCGTCGCCCACCGGCTGACCACGGCGGCCCGCGCCGACCGGGTCGTCGTCATGGACCACGGCCGGGTCGCGGAGGACGGCACGCACGAGGAGCTCCTCGCGCTGGACGGGCGGTACGCGCGCCTGTGGCGGACGTTCGTGGGGGAGCCGGCCGAAGCGGTCTGAGCGGGCCGGCGGACCGCGCGCGGGACGGCACCGGAAAAGGTGGGGGTTCCCCGCAACCGGAACGGTCCGGGCTGCGTCCGTACACCAGTACGCTGAGGCAGGAGTGGCGGGAGGGGCAACCGTGAGCAGTGAGCGGAGCAGTGGCCGGATACGACGGCGGCTGACGCTCGGCACCGCCGTGCTCGCCGCCGCAGTGCTCCTCGCCCTCGCGGGCCCCGGCACCGCCTCCGCGGAGGCGGTGAACGGCCTCTGCGCGGGCCGCAAGGTGCGCACGCTCCCCTTCAGCACCGGCCGGGTCGACGTCTTCAAGACCCGCGGTTACGTCTGCGCCGTCGCCTTCGCCAAGCGCACCGGCACCCGCAAGACGATGTCCGTCAGCGTCCAGGCCCGCGGCAGCAGGCCCGCGCGCGACAAGGGCCGGTACTCCCACCACGCGGGCCCGGTCACGGTCCACGCGGGCCACCGCTGCGTGTGGGTGAAGGGGAAGATCGGCGGCCACGGGGTCAGTTCGGGCTGGATTCTCTGCTGATCCCCTTGGACGGAGTGCAACTCCCTCTGGTGTGGACCCAGTTGCTTCGTTAGGTTCCGGGGCATCGCTGTGTCGACAGGGGAGGGTGCATGCGCAAGACGCTCAGATGGGTGCTGTCGCTCGTGGTGCTGATAGGCACGGTGGGCGCGGCCGGAGCGACGTCCGGAGCGGCCACCGCCGCAGAACCGGCCACGACCGACAGTGCGCACAGCACTGACATCAAGGACAGACTGCTCGCCATACCCGGCATGAGCCTGATCGAGGAGAAGCCGTACCCCGGCTACCGCTTCTTCGTACTCAACTACACCCAGCCGGTCGACCACCGGCGCCCGTCCAAGGGCACCTTCAAGCAGCGCCTCACCGTGCTGCACAAGGACACCAGCCGCCCCACGGTCTACTACACCAGCGGCTACAGCGTCTCCACGAACCCCGGCCGCCGCGAGCCGACCCAGATCGTCGACGGCAACCAGGTCTCCATGGAGTATCGATTCTTCACGCCGTCGCGCCCCGACCCCGCCGACTGGTCGAAGCTCGACATCTGGCAGGCCGCCACCGACCAGCACCGCATCCATCAGGCGCTCAAGCCCATCTACGGCAAGAAGTGGCTGGCCACCGGCATCTCCAAGGGCGGCATGACCGCGACGTACTACGAGCGCTTCTACCCGCGCGACATGGCGGGCATCGTCGCCTACGTAGCGCCCAATGACGTCGTCGACAAGGAGGACTCGGCCTACGACGAGTTCCTCGCGGAGGTCGGCACCAAGGAGTGCCGCGACCGGATCCAGGCCGTGCAGCGCGAGGCCATGGTGCGCAGGGAGCCGCTGTCGGCGAAGCTCGCCGCGTACGCGGAGGCGGAGGGCTACACCTTCCGGACCATCGGCACGCTGGACAAGGCCTTCGAAGCCGTCGTCATGGACCTGGTGTGGGGCTTCTGGCAGTACCAGCCCGCCGCCACCGCCTGCGGAAAGATCCCGGACGCGGCCACCATGACCGACCAGGCCCTCTTCGACTACGTCGACTCGGTGGGCGGCTGGTCCTCCTACACCGACCAGGGCCTCGCCCCCTACACGCCGTACTACTACCAGGCGGGCACCGAACTCGGCGCGCCCACCATCCAGCAGCCCTGGCTCGGCGACCTGAGCCGGTACGGCTACCAGCCGCCGCGGAACTTCGTGCCGCGCGAGATCCCGATGAGGTTCAAGCCGCACGCGATGCGGGACGTCGACCGCTGGGTGCGGCACAACGCGCACCGGATGATGTACGTGTACGGCGAGTACGACCCGTACGGCGCCGAGCAGTTCCGCCCCGCGCGGGGCGCCAAGCACGACAGTTACGTCTTCACCGCGCCCGGCGCCAACCACGGGGCGACCGTGGCGCAGCTCGTCGCCGACCAGAAGGCGAAGGCCACACAGCGGATCCAGACGTGGGCCGGGGTGCCCTCCGACTCCGGGAAGCCGCTGGCCGCGTACGACAAGAAGCTCGACCGGCGTGACGTGCGGGAGGAGCGGACGCTGCGGCCGTAGCGGTCGGAACCTTGTGACAGCGGTACGGCTGCAACAGCCGTACCGCTGCTACAGCCGTACCGCGCAGCCCACGGGGCGATTCCCGTCCAGGGTCACGTAGAGCCGCGTGGCGGCGGGGCACGCGGCGCGGTCCGCCACCGCCGACGTCACGAGGTACTCCGGACGCCGCTTGCCCGAACCGTCACAGGCCGTCTCCCACACCTCGCCGCGCGACGACCCGCGCGACCGCCCGTTCACTGGCGCACGAGACCTCCGTGAACGTCGCACGGGCGGTGCGGCGTACGGCTCAGTACGTCAGGCCGTACCCGATCGGGTACAGCACCTGTGCCGGGTCGTCCGCCCGCCGCACCGGCACGGGCAGCCGGCCCCGGGGCGCGACGCGGCCCGCGATCACCCGTGCGGCGGCGCGCAGTTCGACGTCCGTCCAGGAGTACGAGGCGAGGGCGGCGTCGACGGGGGGCAGGTGGGCGATGTCGTACGGGTTGCGGATCGCGAGGGTGATGACGGGGACGCCGGTCGTCCTGAGCGCTGCGACGAGGGTGGCCTGGCTGGTGTCGTCGGGGTGGTCGGTGGCTCGGTGGGCGCGGGCGCGGGTGTCGTCCAGGGCCGTGTTCGCCGCCTGGGTGTTGTCCCTGGTGGTGGCGTGCGTCGTGATGTTGTACGTCGTCACGAGGACGGCGTCCTGGCCGCCCTGTGCGGCCGCCACGGCCTTCTCGATCGCCGCCTCGTCGGGGGCGGTGCCGGTGGGCAGCGCCGTGGCCCGGAAGCCCAGGGCGTCGAGGGCGTCCGCGAGGACCGTGGTCGGCGGGCCCGTGGTCCCGGACGGCGAGCGGGGGTCGGCGCCGACCACCAGGATGTTGGGGTGGGTGGCGGGCGACAGGGGGAGGAGCCCGTCGGTGTTGACCAGGAGGGTCGTGGTGGCTTCGGCGATGCGGTCGGCGGCGGCGAGGTGGGCGGGGGCGCCGACGGTGGTGAGCTCGGGGGCGGGGTGTGCGGCGGCGGGCTCGTCGTCGCTCAGGAGGCCGACTTTCGCCTTCATGCGGAGTACGCGCAGGACCGACTCGTCGATGCGGTCCTCCGTGAGTTCGCCGCTCCTGACCGCGTCGATGACCGCGTGCCACGCGACGTCCGGGCGCGGCGGGTTCAGGAGCTGGTCGGCGCCCGCCTTGAGGGCGAGCACGGCCACGCGGTCGTCGCCGTACTTCGTGCGGACCCCGCGCATCGCGAGCGAGTCCGTGGAGATCACGCCGTCGAAGCCGAGCTCCTCGCGCAGGACGCCGGTCAGGATCGGGTGGGAGAGCGTCGCCGGGTCGCCCGACGGGTCGAGGGCGGGCACCACGATGTGCGCGGTCATGACGGAGTCGACGCCCGCGGCGATCGCGGCGCGGAAGGGGGGCGCGTCGTAGCGGTCCCACTCCTCGCGGGTGTGGTGGATGTGCGGGAGCTCGGTGTGGCTGTCGTCCGTCGTGTCGCCGTGCCCGGGGAAGTGCTTGGCGGCGGTGGCGATACCGGCGCTCTGATAGCCCTCGATCTGCGCGGTCACGAAGCCGGCGACGGCGTCGGGGTCGGCGCCGAAGGAGCGTACGCCGATGACCGGGTTGGCGGGGTTCACGTTCACGTCGGCGTCCGGGGCGTGGTCCTGGCGGATGCCGAGGGCGCGCAGCTCGGTGCCCGCGATGCGGGCGGCCTCGCGGGCGTGCTCGTGCGAGCCGGACGCGCCGAGGGCCATGGCGCCGGGGAGCAGGGTGGCGGGCGCGCCGACGCGGGCGACGACGCCGTGCTCCTGGTCGACGGAGATGAGGACGGGGACGGCCGGTGCCGCCCGCTGGATGCCGCGGGAGAGCTCGGCGATCTGCTGGGGGTCGCGGGTGTTGTGGGCCCAGCCGAAGTAGATGACGCCGCCGAGGCGGTAGCGGGCGATCAGCTCGGCGGCGTCGCGCACGCCGAGCTCCCGGAGGTTCGTGTCGATGTCGGCCCGGTCGGGGTCGGTCGCGCTGTGGCCGTACACATGCATCACGAAGAGCTGGCCGACCTTGTCCTCCAGGGACATGGAGCCGACGAGGTCGCGGAGCCTGCGGTCGCTGTCGTCGGGCTGCTGCACGTGGGCTCCTGCGGTTCGGAGGAAACTTTCAGGAGTTACGGATATCCCGAAGATTTCTGCCGGTCAAGGGAGGAGCGCGGGGCCGTCACCGGCGCTGTGAAGGGGGGCGCACCGGTGACGGCGGGCTGCCGGCCGCGGGCGGCGGAGAGGGTGGTCAGCGTTCGCAGCCAGCAGCGATGCCGACACCGCCTCGCGGGAACTCACCGGCAGCGTGCCGGTTGGACGGCCGGGATGCCGGGTGGGTTCCCGACAGCCCCTGAAATCACGGAAGTCGGGGCGAGGGTGGGAAGGGTGAGGCGAGCGGGCTAGGACGGCCAGTGGGACTGGAGGGTGCGGACCGTCTCGGCGATGGCGGGGCGGCGAGAGGCGCCCGTGCGCCACAGGGCGTAGAGGCGGCGGACGGGGACGGGGTCGAGGGGGACCGTGACCGCGCCGGGCGGGATGGGGCCGCGGCCCAGGCGGGGGATGAGCGCGATGCCGAGCCCCGCGGCGACGAGCGCGACCAGGGTGGGGTTCTCCTCGGCCTGGTGGGCGATGTCGGGCTCGCACCCGGCCTCGCGGAGCGTCCGGATCAGCCACTCGTGGCAGACGAGCCCCGGCGGCTGCGTGATCCAGCGCTCCGCCTTCAGCTCCTCGCGGCGCACGGACTCGCGCCCCGCGAGCCAGTGGCCCTCGGGGACCACGAGGTCGCAGAAGTCGTCGCCGATGACCGCCTGTTCGACGCCGGGCGGCGTCGGGAGGGGCGCGATGTCCCAGTCGTGGACGACTGCCACGTCGGTTGCGCCCTTGGCCACGAGGTCGACGGACAGGTGCGGGTCGATCTCCGTCATACGGGCGTCCAGGGCGGGGTGCCGGCGCGCCAGGTCGGCCAGGACGGACGGCAGGAGCCCGCGCGCCGCCGAGGCGAACGCGGCGATCGTGAGGCGCCCCGCGGGCACCCCGCGCCGCTCCTCCAGCTCGGTCTCGGCGCGCTCGACGATGGCCATCAACTGCCGTGCCGTATCGGCGAGATGGAGCGCCTCCTCGGTGAGGGCGACGCCTCTGCCGCGGCGCTCCAGGAGCGTCGTGCGGGTCTCCCGTTCCAGCTTGGCTATCTGCTGGGAGACTGCGGACGGCGTATAGCCGAGCGCGGTCGCGGCGGCACCCACCGTGCCGTGCACGGAGACGGCGTGCAGCGCGCGGAGCCGGGCGAGATCGAGCACGCGGGCCTCCCTGTTCATAGGCGTCGCTATTCGTAAGCGACGCTATTCATTAGCGTTGCTTCATCCAATCATGCAGAGATCCGCGCTGGTCCTACATGGTCGGGGCGGGTGATCCTCGACGCATGCGACCTGCACACGTCTGTCTGGCTGTCCTTGTTGCCGCCGTCTGGGGCATCAACTTCGTGGTGATCGAGGTGGGGCTCGGCCACTTCCCGCCGCTGCTCTTCTCCGCCCTGCGCTTCCTCGTGGCGGCGCTGCCCGCCGTCTTCTTCGTGGGGCGGCCGAAGGTGGCGTGGAAGTGGGTGATCGGGGTGGGCCTCGTGCTCGGCGTGGCCAAGTTCGGGCTGCTCTTCATCGGGATGGACGCGGGGATGCCCGCTGGTCTGTCCTCGCTGGTGCTGCAGGTCCAGGCCGTGTTCACCGCGCTGTTCGCCTTCGTGCTGCTGGGTGAACGGCCGGGGCGGGTACGGGTGGTGGGCATGGTCGTCGCCCTCGCGGGGATCGCGGTCGCGGGCGTCGACGAGGGCGGGACCGGGCCGCTCACCGCCTTCGCGCTCCTTGTGGGCGCGGCGGCCTGCTGGGGCGTCTCCAACATCCTCACCCGCAGGGCGTCGCCGCCGGACGCCCTGAACTTCATGGTGTGGGTGAGTACGGTTCCGGTGCTGCCGCTGCTCGGCCTCTCCCTGCTCTTCGAGGGGCCGTCCCGGGATCTGGCGGCGCTGCGCTCCCTCGACTGGTCGGGCGCGGGCATCATCGTGTACGTCGCCTGGGTCACCACGGTGTTCGGCTTCGGCGCGTGGGGCTATCTGCTGCGGCGCCACCCCGCGTCCACGGTCGCCCCGTTCTCCCTGCTCGTACCGGTCTTCGGGATGTCGTCGGCGGCCCTGGTCCTGGACGAGTCGGTGAGCGGCCTGCGGTGGTGCGCGGCGGCGCTGCTGGTGGGCGGGGTCGCGCTGACCTCGTTCGCGGGGGCGGGCGGTCCGGGCCGCGCCCGGGTCGGCCGGATCGGGTCACCAGCCGTTGCCGATGGGGTCAGTCGGAGCGGGTCACCAGTCGTTGCCGGCGGGGTCAGTCGGAGCGGGGCGCCAGTCATTGCGGACGGGGTCAGCCGGAGCGGGTCGTCAGTCGTTGCCGACGGGGTCAGCCCGAGCGGGTCACCAGCCGTGACAGGAGGTCGCGGCCCGGCCCCAGCAACTCCGGGAGCGGTGCCGCCCCCTCGTACCAGCGCTTCTCGTACTCCCAGCACAGCCACCCCTCCCACTTCTCCGCGCTGAGCAGCGCCACGCACTCCGCGAGCGGCAGCGCGCCGGCGCCGAGGGCCAGTGGGGTCTTGTCGTCGGCAGACGCGATGTCCTTCACCTGGACGTAGCCGAGGTAGGGGGAGAGCGCGGCGTAGGTGTCGGTGACGGATTCGCCGCCGAGCCAGGTGTGCATCACGTCCCACAGGGCGCCGACCTGCCGGTGCCCGACGGTGCCGAGGACGCGGGTGGCGTCGGCGCCCGTGCGGTGCGAGTCGTGGGTCTCCAGGAGGATGCGGACGCCGGCGTCGGCGGCGTGCCGGGCTGCGGTGCCGAGCCGCCGCGCGGCCGTCGCGTCGGCCTCCGCCGCGCTCTGTTCGGTGCCGCCGCCGGGGAAGACGCGGACGAAGGGGGCGCCCACGTCGCGGGCGAGGTCGACGAGGGACCGTATCTCGTCGAGGACGGGACCGTCCTCGCCGGGCGCCGCCACGCGCGCGTACCCGGAGATTCCCAGGATCTCGACGCCGGCCGCCTTGAACTCGGCGGCCACGTCGGCCCGTTCGACCAGCCCGAGCCCCGGGTGCACCGGCTCCTCGGGGTGCGCGCGGAGCTCGACGCCGTGGTAGCCGTGGGCCGTGGCGAGCCGCAGCACGTCGGGGACGGGCAGGCCGGGGACGCCGAGGGTGGAGAAGGCGAATTTCATGGTCCCGACAGTAGGCGGCGTGCGGGCAAGGTCAACCCCGCCTCGGCGGGGGCGTCACGTCGGCCGCCCGTGCAGCGGAAGCAGCCAGTCCTGTCCCACGAGGTCGACGCCGAAGGAGCGGTGCGGCTTCTCGGAGACGAGGACGAAACCGTGCCGCTGGTAGATCCCGCGGGCCGACGCGAGGACGTCGTTGGTCCACAGGGTCAGCTCGCGGTAGCCGACACTCCGGGCGAACTCGACGCAGGCCACGACCAGTTGATCGCCGATACCGAAGCCCCGTGCGTCGGGTTCGACGAGCAGGAGGCGCAGCCGGGCCGTCCCTGGCGCCTCGTCCCGTACGCACATCACGCACCCCACGGGCCGCCCGTCGAGCTCGGCGATCCACACGCGCTCCAGGTGGGGGTCGTGGTCCTCGGCGAAGTCGGCGACGATGCGGGCGACGAGGCCTTCGTAGTCGGTGTTCCAGCCGAACTCGGCGGCGTACACGGCGGCGTTGCGCTGCACGATCCACCCGAGGTCGCCCGGTCCCGGCTCTCTGAGCAGGACGTCCGCGCGCTTCCCGCGGCGGTGGGGCCGCCCGCGGCCGCCCCCGAGAATCTCCCGCACCGTGCGCATGGCCGCCGTGAGGCGGGCCCGGTCCGCGGCGGGCACCTCGGCGATCAGCGAGCCGACGGCTTCCCGCGACCGCTCGTCGAGCAGCTCGGCGGCGTCGCGCCCGCGCGCGGTGAGCGTGATGCGCTGCCGTCGCGGGTCGTCCGCCGAGGGCGCCCGCTCGACGAGCCCGTCCCGCTCGAACTTGGCAAGCAGCCGACTCAAGTACCCGGCATCAAGCGAAAGTTCGGCCCGCAGATCGGCGGCGTCGGTACGAGCCGAGTGCGCCAGTTCGTACAGGACGCGGGACTCGGTGAGGGTGTACGGGACGTACAGGTGGCGGCTGTAGTCCAGCGCACCGATGAGGTTCGTATAGAACCGGTTGAAGGCACGCATCTCCTGGACGGGCGCACGCGACACCGCACGCACCGGTGCTTCGCGAGGGGGCTTCGTCATACGGATCACACTCCGGGTCACCCTTGACTGAGTCAACGGTACGCCGGGCGGCCGAAGCTGGGAACCCCTGCGTCGACCGAACGGCTCACCCGAGGTCGCCGGCCCTGGGGAAGCCGTCGGTCCTGACCGTGATCTCCCGGCCCGCCAGCGGCAGGATCAGCTCCCGGCCGAACGGGACGTCCGTGGCGTCCTCATAGGTTCCGGTCCTGGTCGGGCCGCGGTGAACGGTGCAGGAACCGGCCTCGGGGTCGATCACCACATAGAGCGGGATGCCGCACTCCGCGTAGAGGCGGAACTTCTTGGCGAAGTCGTTGTCCCGGCTGCTCTTGCAGACGACTTCGAGCACCGCTTCCAGGCTGTGCCACTCGAAGCGGCCACGGCTGTTGCGCTCGGCGCCCGGCGCGATGATCGCCAGGTCGGGGGCGTAGCCGTACTGACTCGACGGGAAATCGATCATGACGTCGGAGAGGATGTCGCCGTGGGTGGCGAGCTGCTCCTTGATCTGTGGGGCCGCCTCGAGGATGACCTTCCACTGATACTCGCCCTGCGGCGTCATGATGATCCTCCCCTCGGTGATCTCGACGCGGTAGCCGCGGGGAAGGTTGACGCCGTCGAGCACGTCCCAGGCGCTGGGTGCATCCATGACCATGACTGCCATATGAGCCTCCTTTTCCCGGTGATGTCAACGATATCGGCAGGTCACGGACACGGCGTCGAGGAGGGAACCAGGGCGCCACCTCAGAAGGACCCCGACCGTCTCAGAGGAACGCCAGGCGTGCGCCCAGGGCCGCGAACGCGACCGCGAAGGTGCGGCGGAGCCAGTTCAGCACGTGGGGGCGGGAGATGACGTGGTTGCGCATGGCGGCGGCGAACCGGCCGTACACGGCGAAGACGAGGAACGTGATCAGCATGAAGTAGGCGCTCAGCTCCGTCATGCGCAGGGCGGCGTACGGCTCGTCGGTGTTCACGAACTGCGGCAGGAACGCGAAGAAGAACAGCGTCAGCTTCGGGTTGAGGATGTTGATCAGTACGCCCGTCAGGATCGTGCGGCCCGCCGAACGCGGCTCGCTCTCCCGTTCGGCGGTGAGCTCGCTCTTGTCCCGCAGCGTGCTCCACGCCATGTACAGCAGATAGGCAACGCCCAGGTACTTGAGCGTCTGGAAGGCGACGGCGCTGGTGTTCAGCAGCGCCGCGAGGCCGGTGATCGCCGCCACCATGTGCGGGACGACCCCCAGCGTGCAGCCGACGGCCGCGATCAGGGCGGCGCGGGTGCCGCGCGAGAGCCCGGCCGCGATGGTGAACAGGGCGCCGGTGCCCGGCGTCACGCAGACGACCAGGGAGGTGAGCAGAAATTCCATGCCCCCGACCCTCCCGCCACAATGGCTCCATGAACAGGTCCATTGGATCTCCTCCCCACAGGTCCATAACCGCGGCCGGAGCCGTCGACTTCCTCCAGCTCGACATCGGTGACGCCCCCAGGGGCGGGCTCTCCGACTGGCTGGCGCGGCAGATCAGGGGCGCGATCGCCGACGGCCGCCTCACCGTCGGCAGCAGACTCCCCGCCACCCGCACCCTCGCCGGCGACCTGCGCGTGTCCCGCGGCGTCGTCACGGAGGCCTACCGCCGCCTCACCGAGGACGGGCACGTGGCGGGGCGCGGGCGGGGCGGCACGGTCGTCGTGGCCGTGCCCCATGCGCGGGGCGCGGGGTCGCGGGCGTCAACCCACGGAGCGGGCGGGGTGGTTGGGGAGCGTCCGCCCTCCTCCTCCACCACCACCCTCTTCACCTCCCCTCCCGACCTCGGCGTCTTCGACGCCATCCGTGCCGCGCCCGCCCGCATCGACCTGTCGCCCGGCCTGCCCGACCTCGCCGCCTTCCCGCGGGCGGCCTGGCTGCGCGCCGAGCGCTCCGTGCTCGCCGGGCTCTCGCCGGTGGACTTCGGATACGGCGATCCGCGCGGCACCCCGGCCCTGCGCGGCGCCGTCGCGCACTGGCTCTCCCGCAACCGCGGGATCCTCGCCGACCCGGACGACGTGCTCATCGTCAGCGGCACGGCCCAGGCGCTGCGGATGCTCGTCGACGTCCTGCGCGCCGACGGGATCTCCGGCGTGGCGGTGGAGGAGCCGGGCTCGCTCGGCGTACGACAGCACCTGCGGCCGCTCGACACCCCGCCCGTCCCGGTCGACGCCCACGGCATCCGCGTCGACGCCCTGCGCGCCACGGGGGCCCCGGCCGTCCTGCTCACGCCCGCCCACCAGTTCCCCACCGGAGTCGTCCTCGGCGGCGAACGGCGCCGCGAGCTGATGGACTGGGCCCGCGACGACAACCTCGTCATCGAGGACGACTACGACGCCGAACACCGCTACGACCGGCCCGCCGTCCCCGCCCTGCGCGCCCTGCTCCCCGAACACGTCTGCTACGCGGGCAGCGTCTCCAAGCTCCTCGCGCCCGCCCTGCGCCTGGGCTGGCTGCTGGCCCCGCCCGCGTACCGGGACGCGCTCGTGGACGCCAAACGCCTCATCGACCTCGGCAGCCCGGCCCTGCCCCAACTGGTCCTCGCCCACCTCATGGAGTCGGGCGACCTGGAACGCCACCTGCGCCTCATCCGCAGACACCACCGCCGACGCAGGGACGCGATGATCGGGGCGATCCGGGAACACCTGCCGGGGGCGGTGGTGCACGGCGCCGCGGCGGGCCTGCACCTGATGATCACGTTCGGCACGGAGGCGCACGGAGGCCCTTACGGCGACCTCTCCGACGCGGAGCTCGCCACCGCGGCCCTCACCCACGGAGTCAAGGTCCACCCCTTGTCCTGGCACACCCAACACCCCCAGCCCCCCGGCCTGGTCCTCGGCTACGCGGCCACCGGCACCGCGGAGATCGCGGAGGGGGTGGCGGTACTGGGGCGCCTGCTGTGATGGCCTCAGCCACGGTGCCTGCTCCGGCCACCCCCGCCCCCCGAACCCCCTACCGAGGCCCCGCCGTCGACCCCCGCACCATCAGTTCCCCATGCACCGTCGCCACGCCGCCCGGCGGTGGCTTCTCCTTGTTCATGGCGATGCGGCCGGCGCGGGCGCCCGCCTCGTGGAGAGGGAGGCGGACCGTCGTCAGGGCGGGGACGGCGTCGATGCTGAACGGGAGGTCGTCGAAGCCCGCCACCGACACGTCGTCCGGGATGCGCAGGCCCTTGTCGCGCAGCGCCGCGCAGGCGCCGAGTGCCACCGTGTCGTTGGCGGCGACGACGGCCGTCAGGTCGGGGGCGCGGCGCAGGAGTTCGTCCGTGGCGTCGTAACCGGACCGGCGGTCGTACGGACCGTGGACCGTCAGCGCCGGGTCGTCCGCGATGCCGCGCGCGGCGAGGGCGGCGCGGTGGCCCTCCAGGCGGTGCCGGGTGGTCGTGCGCTCCTCCGGACCCGCGATGTAGCCGATGCGGCGGTGCCCGAGGCCCAGCACATGCTCCGTCAGTTGCTGCGCCCCGCCCCGGTTGTCGAAAGTGAGCGCCACCGCGTCGGTGTCCGGCGAGGGCGGCCGGCCGCACAGCACCACCCGCGTGCCCGCCTCCGCGAGGCGCCGCAGTTTCCCCGCGATCGCGGCGGCGTGTTCGGCATCCTCGATCGCACCGCCCGTGAGGATCACGGCAGCGGCGCGCTGGCGCTGAAGGAGCGTGAGGTAGGTGAGTTCGCGCTCCGGAGAGCCGCCGGTGTTGCAGACGACGGCCATGCGCTCACCGCCCGCGCGGCCACCGGGCCCGCCGATCTCGGACTGCACCGCGCCCGCCATGATCCCGAAGAAGGGGTCGGCGATGTCGTTGACGAGGATGCCGACCAGGTCGGAGGTGGCCGCGGCGAGCGCGCTCGCGGGGCCGTTGAGGACATAGTCGAGGTCGTCCACGGCGCGCAGGACGCGCTCGCGCGTGGCGGCCGCCACGGGGTAATTGCCGTTCAGCACACGGGAGACGGTGGCGGGCGACACCTGCGCGCGGGCCGCCACATCCGCCAGGGTCACGGTCACGTCGTACTCCTCCGGTCGCCCATCACGTAGTCCTCACGCAGCCCTCACACAGCCCTCCGGTCGTCCCACGCGCGCCCCCAGTCACCCGTTTGTCCGCGCCCGGTCTTCACTCTCGACCGGAACCCTTGTCCGAACCTTGTCCGGCAGGCTAGCTTGCCCCCAAATAGAAAGCGCTTGCTACGCGCCTAGCGCCTAGCGCCTAGCGCCTCGCTCCGCCGCTCCCCGCTCCCCGCTCCTACGGAGGGACTTCCGTGACACGCAAGACGGTGCGCATCGCCATGAACGGCGTCACCGGACGCATGGGCCACCGCCAGCACCTGGTCCGCTCGATCCTCGCCCTCCGCGACCAGGGCGGCCTCGATCTGGGCGACGGCACCGTGCTGTGGCCCGAGCCCGTCCTGGTCGGCCGCAGGGAGCACGCGCTGCGCGCACTCGCCGCTCAGCACGGCCTGGAGCACTTCTCGACCGACCTCGACGCCGTCCTCGCCGACCCGACCGTGGACATCTACTTCGACGCGCAGGTCACCTCCGCGCGCGAGGACGCCATCAAGCGGGCCATCGCCGCCGGCAAGCACATCTACACCGAGAAGCCGAGCGCCACCGGGCTCGACGCCGCCCTCGGGCTCGCCCGGCTCGCCGAGGACGCCGGCATCAAGCACGGCGTCGTCCAGGACAAGCTCTTTCTGCCGGGGCTCCTGAAGCTGAAGCGGCTCATCGACGGCGGGTTCTTCGGCCGGATCCTCTCCGTGCGCGGCGAGTTCGGCTACTGGGTCTTCGAGGGCGACTGGCAGCCCGCCCAGCGCCCCTCCTGGAACTACCGCGCCGAGGACGGCGGCGGCATCGTCGTCGACATGTTCCCGCACTGGGAGTACGTCCTGCACGAGCTGTTCGGCCGCGTACGCACCGTCCAGGCGCTCACCGCCACCCACATCCCGCAGCGCTGGGACGAGCGCGACAAGCCCTACGACGCCACCGCAGACGACGCCGCGTACGGCATCTTCGAGCTGGAGGGCGGCGCCGTCGCGCAGATCAACTCCTCCTGGGCGGTGCGCGTCAACCGCGACGAGCTCGTGGAGTTCCAGGTCGACGGCACCGAGGGGTCGGCGGTCGCCGGGCTGCGCAACTGCCGCGTCCAGCACCGGAGTGCGACGCCGAAGCCAGTCTGGAATCCGGACCTGCCCGTCACCCACTCCTTCCGCGACCAGTGGCAGGAGGTGCCGGACAACCAGGCCGACGGGTTCGACAACGGGTTCGACAACGGCTTCAAGGCGCAGTGGGAGCTCTTCCTCAGGCACGTGTACGCCGACGCGCCCTACCACTGGGACCTCCTCGCGGGCGCGCGCGGCGTGCAGCTCGCCGAACTGGGCCTGAAGTCCTCCGCCGAGGGTCGCCGCATCGACGTCCCGGAGATCGCGCTGTGACCCGCCCCCCTCAGGTGCTGCTGCCGGCCGCGGGAGGCGGCACGCGCGCGTACACCCCGCGCGAGGCGCCGCCGCGCACGACCGTCGGCGGGCCCCCGCTCACCTCCCGCACCGTCTTCTCGGCCGCCCACGTGGTCGCCGACCCGTACGCGGACGTGTCACCGGACGGCCCCGCCGCCGTCGACTGGGACGCCACCCTCGCCTTCCGCAGGCACCTCTGGGCGCACGGCCTGGGCGTCGCCGAGGCCATGGACACCGCCCAGCGCGGCATGGGCCTGGACTGGGCGGGCGCGGCCGAGCTGATCCGTCGCTCCGCCGCGGAGGCGAAGGCGTCCGGCGGGCGCATCGCATGCGGGGTGGGCACCGACCAACTCACCCTGCCCGCAAGCCTTCCGCAGGTCAGGGACGCGTACGAGGAACAGCTCGCCCTCGTCGAGTCGGTGGGTGCCCAGCCGATCCTGATGGCGTCCCGCGCCCTCGCCGCCGCGGCCGCATCACCGGGCGACTATCTGGAGACGTACGGCCATCTCCTGCGCCAGACCACCGAGCCCGTGATCCTGCACTGGCTCGGCCCCATGTTCGACCCCGCTCTGGAGGGCTACTGGGGGTCGGCCGACCTCGACACGGCCACGGACACCTTCCTGGAGGTGATCGCCGCACACGCCGACAAGGTCGACGGCATCAAGGTCTCGCTCCTGGACGCCGACCGAGAGATCGCTCTGCGCCGCCGCCTGCCCGACGGCGTCCGCTGCTACACCGGCGACGACTTCAACTACCCCGAGTTGATCGCGGGCGACGACCACGGCTTCAGCCACGCCCTGCTCGGCGTCTTCGACCCGCTGGCCCCGGTCGCCGCGGAGGCCGTGCGCGCCCTGGACACCGGCGACGCGAAGCGCTTCCGCGCCCTTCTCGACCCCACCGTCGAGCTGTCCCGCCACCTCTTCCAGCCCCCGACCCGCTACTACAAGACCGGTGTCGTCCTGCTGGCCTGGCTGGCCGGACACCAGACGCACTTCACCATGGTCGGCGGCCTCCAGTCGGCCCGCTCCCTGCCCCACCTCGCCCGCGCCTACGAACTCGCCGACGGCCTCGGCCTCTTCCCCGACCCGGCCCTCGCGGCCGCCCGCATGCGATCCCTGCTCACCGTCCACGGAGTCCCGCAATGAGCCCCGAGCCCGCTCCCGAGCCCGCTCCCGTGCCGCTGTCGCGGCTGAGTGTGAACCAGGAGACCATCAAGCAGTGGTCGCTCCCCGAACTCGCCGAGGGCTGCGTCAAGGAGGGCATCGGAGCGGTCGGCCTGTGGCGGGCGCCCGTCCAGGAGTACGGGGTCGAGCGCACCGCCCGCCTGATGCGGGACGCCGGCCTCACGGTGACGAGCCTGTGCAGGGGCGGCTTCCTCACGGACGTCGAAGGGGCGGCACGCGCGCGTGCCCTCGACGACAACCGCGCGGCCGTCGACGAGGCGGCGGCCCTCGGCACGGACACGCTGGTCCTGGTCTCGGGCGGTCTGCCGCCCGGCAGCAAGGACCTGTCCGGCGCGCGCGAGCGCGTCGCGGACGCGCTCGCCGTCCTCGGGCCCCACGCCGAGGAGCGGGGCGTGCGCCTCGCGATCGAGCCACTGCACCCGATGTTCGCGTCGGACCGCTGCGTGGTCTCCACCCTCGGCCAGGCGCTCGACATCGCGGAGCGCTTCCCCGCGCACCAGGTCGGCGTGGTCGTCGACACGTACCACGTGTGGTGGGACGACCGGGCGCCCGAGCAGATCGCACGGGCGGGGGCCACCGGCCGGCTGTACGCCTTCCAACTGGCGGACTGGATCACGCCGTTGCCCGCGGGCGTCCTGCTCGGGCGGGGACAACTGGGCGACGGCAGCGTCGACTTCCGGGCCTTCCGGGGCCTTGTCGACGCCGCCGGGTACGGCGGGCCGATCGAGGTGGAGATCTTCAACGAGGGGCTGTGGGCGCGCGATGGGAGCGAGGTGCTGAGGGAGACGGCGGAACGCTTCCGCGCGCACGCGTAGCGGTCTACTTCCCGCGACCCCTGCCCGTGGGGCCCGCGCCACCCTTGCCCTTCGTGCGCGCGGCCCGCTTGGAGAGCACAGTCAGGACCACAGGGACAGCCACCTCGATCGCGCGCGTGACCGTCGGCACGGGAATGCCGGTCTTCTTGGAGACGGCCTTGGCCACCGGCTTGCTCAACTTCGCGAGGACACCGAACATCATTCCTCCTCAGTCATGCGTCAAACGCTACCTATGCCCCGCTTTGTCAGCACCTGGAAGCCCGCCGAAAACTTTTGGGCAACACCGTGCAACCCTTCGGGCACGACGCGTGTCGTATATGGCGTCAGAGCTTCTGAGGGGGGAAATCCAGGATCTGGGGGGATCCGGGGGATCCGGGGGGATCGCGAGGTTCTGGCAGGGGAGGGGAAACCCGAAGGGGTCTGGTCCACAGGGCCAGGCCCCTTCGAAGTTGCCGCGGGCGCGGAAGTTGTCCACAGGCCCCCCGCCCCGGCGTGCGGAAGTTGTCCACAGGCCCGCCGCGTTGTCGGTGCCGGGCGGTAGCGTCGGATCATGTCGAGTCCAGCTGCAGCGATGGCGGTGCTCGAGGGGGTCCTCGAGCGCATCACGTACGCCAATGAGGAGACCGGGTACACGGTCGCGCGTGTCGACACCGGCCGCGGCGCCGGTGACCTGCTCACCGTCGTCGGCGCGCTGCTCGGCGCGCAGGTCGGCGAGTCGCTGCGGATGCACGGCCGCTGGGGCTCCCACCCGCAGTACGGAAAACAGTTCACGGTCGAGAACTACACGACGGTCCTGCCCGCCACCGTCCAGGGCATCCGCCGCTATCTCGGCTCCGGCCTCATCAAGGGCATCGGCCCTGTGATGGCCGACCGGATCACCACCCACTTCGGCGTCGACACCCTCGACATCATCGAGACCGCGCCGAAGCGGCTCGTCGAGGTGCCCGGCCTCGGACCCAAGCGGACGAAGATGATCGCCGCCGCCTGGGAGGAGCAGAAGGCCATCAAGGAGGTCATGGTCTTCCTCCAGGGAGTCGGCGTCTCCACCTCCATCGCCGTCCGGATCTACAAGAAGTACGGCGACGCGTCCATCTCCGTAGTGAAGGACGAGCCCTATCGCCTCGCTGCCGACGTCTGGGGCATCGGCTTCCTCACCGCCGACCGCATCGCCCAGTCCGTCGGCATTCCGCACGACAGCCCGGAGCGCGTCAAGGCCGGTCTCCAGTACGCCCTTTCGCAATCCACCGACCAGGGCAACTGCTATCTGCCCGAGGAGCGCCTCATCACGGACGCGGTGAAGCTGCTCCAGGTCGACACGGGCCTCGTCATCGACTGCCTCGCCGAGCTGGCCGGGGAAGAGGAGGGCGTGGTCCGCGAAGCCCTGCCCGACCCGGACGGGGGCGACGACATAGTGGCCGTGTACCTGGTGCCCTTCCACCGCGCCGAACTGTCCCTCGCGGGGCAGCTGTTGCGGCTCCTGAAGACCACGGACGACCGCATGCCCGCCTTCCAGGGTGTCGCCTGGGACAAGGCCCTCGCCTGGCTCTCGGACCGGACGGGCGCCGAGCTCGCGCCCGAGCAGGAGGAGGCGGTCCGGCTCGCGCTGACCCAGAAGGTCGCCGTCCTGACCGGCGGCCCCGGCTGCGGCAAGTCCTTCACGGTCCGCTCCGTCGTCGAGCTGGCCCGCGCCAAGAAGGCCAAGGTCGTCCTCGCCGCCCCCACAGGACGCGCCGCCAAGCGCCTCGCCGAGCTCACCGGCGCGGAGGCCTCCACCGTCCACCGCCTGCTCGAACTGCGGCCCGGCGGCGACGCGGCGTACGACAAGGACCGCCCGCTCGACGCCGACCTGGTCGTCGTCGACGAAGCCTCGATGCTCGACCTGCTGCTCGCCAACAAACTGGTGAAGGCCGTGCCGCCCGGCGCCCACCTGCTCTTCGTGGGGGACGTGGACCAGTTGCCGAGCGTCGGCGCCGGCGAGGTGCTGCGGGACCTGCTCAGCGACGAGAGCCCCATCCCCGCCGTCCGCCTCACCCGCATCTTCCGGCAGGCCCAGGAGTCGGGCGTCGTCACCAACGCCCACCGCATCAACTCCGGCGTCCCGCCCATCACCCAGGGCATGAAGGACTTCTTCCTCTTCGTCGAGGAGGAGACCGAGGACGCGGGCCGTGTGACGGTGGACGTCGCCGCGTACCGCATCCCGAAGAAGTTCGGCCTCGACCCGCGCCGTGACGTGCAGGTGCTGGCCCCCATGCACCGCGGCCCGGCCGGCGCCGGCAATCTGAACGGCCTGCTCCAGCAGGCCATCACCCCCGCCAGGCCCGACCTGCCGGAGAAGCGGTTCGGCGGCCGCGTCTTCCGCGTCGGCGACAAGGTCACCCAGATCCGCAACAACTACGAGAAGGGCCAGAACGGCGTCTTCAACGGCACGGTGGGCGTCGTCACCGCCCTCGACACCGACGAGCAGCGGCTCACCGTCCGCACCGACGAGGACGAGGAAGTGCCGTACGACTTCGACGAACTGGACGAGCTCGCCCATGCCTACGCCGTGACCATCCACCGCTCCCAGGGCAGTGAATATCCGGCCGTGGTGATCCCGGTCACCACCGGCGCCTGGATGATGCTGCAGCGGAATCTGCTCTACACCGCCGTGACACGCGCCAAGAGGCTGGTCGTCCTGGTCGGTTCGCGCAAGGCTCTGGGACAGGCAGTGCGCACGGTCTCCGCGGGAAGGCGCTGTACGGCCCTGGATTTCAGGCTTTCGGGGCCTGTCGGCCGCCGCGGAGCAGGCCCTGGAAACTTTTGATCGATCAAACGAGTAGGAAACCTCACACAGCACTTCCGGAACCGGGGCGAAGGGGGCAGGATGAGCAGGTTGGCGGCACTGAGTGCCGCCAATAGGCCCAATGGTCGACCCCGAGTGCACTCTCCAGGGCCAAATGGGGGATGGTAGAGACAGTCAGGGCACCTCGAAGAAGAGGCACAACGTCGGTGAGGGATGACGTGAGCGAGAACGCTAACAACGGTGTAGTACTGCGGTACGGCGACGACGAGTACACCTACCCGGTGATCGAGTCGACCGTCGGCGACAAGGGCTTCGACATCGGGAAGCTCCGCGCCCAGACCGGTCTGGTGACCCTGGACAGCGGCTATGGAAACACCGCCGCCTATAAATCCGCCATCACCTATCTCGACGGTGAACAGGGCATCCTCCGGTACCGCGGCTACCCGATCGAGCAGCTGGCCGAGCGCTCCACCTTCACCGAGGTGGCGTACCTCCTGATCAACGGCGAGCTGCCGAAGGTCGACGAGCTGGCCACCTTCAAGAACGAGATCACGCAGCACACGCTGCTGCACGAGGACGTCAAGCGGTTCTACGACGGCTTCCCGCGTGACGCCCACCCGATGGCGATGCTGTCGTCCGTGGTCAGCGCGCTGTCGACGTTCTACCAGGACAGCCACAACCCGTTCGACGAGAAGCAGCGTCACCTCTCGACGATCCGCCTGCTCGCCAAGCTTCCGACCATCGCGGCCTACGCGTACAAGAAGTCGCAGGGCCACCCGGTCGTCTACCCGCGCAACGACCTCGGCTACGTCGAGAACTTCCTGCGCATGACCTTCTCGGTGCCCGCCGCCGAGTACGAGCTGGACCCGGTCGTCGTCGCGGCGCTCGACAAGCTCCTGATCCTGCACGCGGACCACGAGCAGAACTGTTCGACCTCCACCGTGCGTCTGGTCGGCTCCTCGCAGGCGAACATGTTCGCCTCGATCTCCGCCGGCATCTCGGCCCTGTGGGGCCCGCTGCACGGCGGCGCCAACCAGTCGGTCCTGGAGATGCTGGAAGGCATCCAGGCCTCCGGCGGCGACGTCGACACCTTCATCCGCAAGGTGAAGAACAAGGAAGACGGCGTGAAGCTCATGGGCTTCGGGCACCGCGTCTACAAGAACTTCGACCCCCGGGCGAAGATCATCAAGGCGGCGGCGCACGACGTCCTCTCGGCCCTCGGCAAGTCCGACGAGCTGCTCGACATCGCGCTGAAGCTGGAAGAGCACGCGCTGGCCGACGACTACTTCGTCGAGCGCAAGCTCTACCCGAACGTGGACTTCTACACGGGCCTCATCTACCGCGCGATGGGCTTCCCGACCGAGATGTTCACCGTGCTCTTCGCCCTCGGCCGGCTGCCGGGCTGGATCGCCCAGTGGCACGAGATGATCAAGGAGCCGGGTTCCCGCATCGGCCGCCCGCGCCAGATCTACACGGGCGAGGTGCTCCGCGACTTCGTGCCGGTCGAGGGTCGCTGACCCCGGGCCGCACAAGCGGAAAGCGCCCCGCCGCCGATCCCCCCACGGGTCGACGGTCGGGGCGCTTCCCTTTTTCCCGGTGCGGATTCCCCCCACGGGATCCGGCCGGGCGTCTGTGGTTGCCCTGCGGTCTGCCGGGACGCGTACGTACGGGAGGGCCGCTCAAAGCTCCCCGGTGCACGTGCCCCGGCAACGCAATTTCCAGGAACATCCCCCAAGATGTCCCCTGATGTCGGAAGACGTCCCCCAAGACATCTTCCTGCATCGCCCCATTAGACTCTCCTCCCCCCTCAATGGTTACGTTCGGATCACTGTGATCTGCGTCTCTTGCATATGTCCAGTAGATGCGCAAGGACCCCGATATGGGGATTTCGGGACTGGCGTGAGGATGCTGAAACGACCTTGTGAAGGGGTTATGTGAACGTTCTCAGGCGGAGACTGTTGGTCACCACGAAGACCGAGGAGAACGCCATCGCGGCGCCCGCGATCATCGGGTTCAGCAGACCGGCCGCCGCGAGCGGCAGCGCGGCCACGTTGTAGCCGAAGGCCCAGAAGAGATTGCCCTTGATGGTGGCGAGAGTCTTTCGGGAGAGCCTGATGGCGTCGGCCGCGACCCGCAAGTCCCCGCGCACCAATGTCAGGTCGCTCGCCTCGATGGCCGCGTCCGTGCCGGTGCCCATCGCGAGGCCCAGATCGGCGGTGGCGAGCGCGGCCGCGTCGTTCACGCCGTCCCCGACCATCGCCACGACCCTGCCCTCGCCCTGCAGCCGTCGTACGACATCGACCTTGTCCTGCGGCAGGACCTCCGCGCGGACGGAGTCCGGCGCGATGCCCACCGCGCGGGCGACCGTGTCGGCGACGGCCTTGTTGTCGCCGGTCAGCAGCACCGGCGTGAGACCGAGCGCGCGCAGCTCGCGCACCGCTTCCGGACTCGTCTCCTTCAGCGCGTCCGCGACCGCGAGGACCCCGCGCGCGGCGCCGTCCCAGGCGACCAGGACCGCCGTGCGCCCGGCGGCCTCCGCGTCGTCCCGCAGCTTGGCCACCGCTTCGAGGCCCGTCACCCCCGCGTCCGCGAGGAGCCGCTCCCGGCCGACGAGCACCTCGTGCCCCTCCACCGTGCCGCGCACCCCGAACCCGGCGACGCTCTCGAACCCCTCGGGCGCCGGCAGCTCCCCGGCCGCGATCCCCAGGCGGCCGGCGGCGCCCGCCGTGACGGCGCGGGCGACCGGGTGCTCCGAGGCGTGCTCCAGTGCGCCCGCGAGCCGGAGGAGCAGCTGCTCCTGGGTGTCCCCGGCGAGGTGCACGTCCGTCAGCTCCATGCGGCCCGTCGTCACCGTGCCGGTCTTGTCGAGGACGACGGTGTCGACGCGGCGGGTGGACTCCAGGACCTCGGGGCCCTTGATGAGGATGCCGAGCTGGGCGCCGCGGCCCGTGCCGACCATCAGGGCGGTCGGCGTGGCGAGGCCGAGCGCGCAGGGGCAGGCGATGATCAGGACGGCGACGGCGGCGGTGAACGCGGCGGTCACGTCGCCGGTCGCGCCCAGCCAACCGCCGAGCGTGCCGATCGCGATGAGCAGCACCGCGGGCACGAAGATCCCGGCGATCCGGTCGGCGAGCCGCTGCACCTGGGCCTTGCCGGTCTGCGCGTTCTCGACGAGCCGGGCGATGCGCGCGAGCGAGGTGTCCGAGCCGACGCGGGTCGCCCGCACCACGACGCGCCCGGAGACGTTCACGGTGCCTCCGGTCACGGTGGCGCCCGCGCCCACGTCCACCGGCACGGACTCACCGGTCAGCATGGAGGCGTCGATCGCGGACGCGCCCTCGACGACGGTGCCGTCGGTGGCGACGGTCTCCCCGGGGCGTACGACGAAGTGGTCCCCGACGGCCAGCCGCCCGACCGGCACCCGCTGCTCCGTGCCGTCCCGCAGCACCGCCACGTCCTTGGCGCCCAGCTCCAGCAGGGCGCGCAGCGCCGATCCCGCCCTCCGCTTGGAGCGGGCCTCCAGCCAGCGGCCGAGCAGGATGAACGTGACGACGCCGGAGGCGACTTCGAGATAGATGGTGGAGGCCCCGTCACCGGGCGAGGCGGTGAAGTCGAAGCCGTGCCGCATCCCCGGCATCCCGGCGTCCCCGACGAACAGCGCCCACAGCGACCAGCCGAAGGCGGCGAGCGTGCCGACGGAGACGAGGGTGTCCATGGTCGCGGCGGCGTGCCGCAGATTGGTGAACGCCGCCCGGTGGAAGGGCAGGCCGCCCCAGACGACGACGGGCGCGGCCAGCGTCAGCGAGAGCCACTGCCAGTAGTCGAACTGGAGGGCTGGGATCATCGCGAGCAGGACGACGGGCGGCGACAGGGCGGCGGAGACGATCAGGCGCTGGCGCAGGGTGTCGGGCTCGGTGATGTCGGCGGTGGTGGGGGCCGAGGTGCCGTCGGCGGCGGGGGAGAGGGGCTCCGGCGGGGGCGGCACGATCTCCTCGGCCGTGTAGCCCAGCTTCTCGACCAGGGCGATCAGCTGGTCGACCGCGACCCCTTCGCCCTCGTCGTACGAGACCTTCGCCTTCTCCGTGGCGAGGTTGACCGTGGCGGTCACGCCCTCCACGCGGTTCAGCTTCTTCTCGATGCGCGAGGAGCAGGAGGCGCAGGTCATCCCGCCGACGGCGAGTTCGACTTCGGTCATGACTCTTTCGTACTGCTTCCGGGTGGGGGTACGGCGGCGGGCCCTGTGGCGTCGGCGTCGACACCACAGGGCCCGGGGTACCCGGCGGATCGCCGGGCAGGCGTCGCGGCAGGCGCGACGGGGCCTCAGGCCTCGGTGGAGACGAGCTCGTAACCCGCCTCGTCGACGGCGGCGCGCACGGCGGCCTCGTCCAGCGGGGCGTCGGAGACCACGGTGACCCGGCCCGTGGCGGCGACGGCCTTGACGGAGGTGACGCCCGCGATCGCCGAGATCTCCTCGGACACCGCGCCCTCGCAGTGCCCGCAGGTCATCCCCGTCACCTCGTACTCGGTGGTGACGGCGCCCTGCGGCGTCTCGGCGGCGTCGGAGTGGCAGGAACCGCTGGGGGAGCAGCAGGACCCGGTCGTCTCGGAGGCGGCCTGCGGGAGCTCGGTCTGGGCGCTCATGTCGTTCTCCTCGGGGAGGGGATGTGTACGTATGCGGCGTAGCGTGCTGGAGGTGGTCCCGGGAGCCCCGGCGACCTCCTCGCCTCACAATCAGAGACTATACCCCTAGGGGGTATTACTCAACGAGGTGGGGCCGCGCCGGGGCGGACGCGGCCCCGTGACGTCAGCCTCTGCGGCCCCGATTGCCGGGCCGGGCGGCCACCCAGGCCCGGACGGTGTCCGCGTACCAGTAGGGCTTGCCGCCCTCGACGTGGTCGGGGTCCGGCAGCAGTCCGTGCTTGCGGTAGGAACGGACGGTGTCGGGCTGCACACGAATGTGCGCGGCGATCTCCTTGTAGGACCAGAGCCTGCGGTCGGTCATCGGTGGCACCTCCCTGCGCGCGCCCAGGGCGACCGGAAAGGCCGACGGGGGAACTGGGCGTGACGCGTGGCGATCACTCAGCCTGTGCCCCGTGCAACGACACAGGGTGACCACAGGGGGGCGACTGTCGACCGCCTGTGACGCAAGCCCCGCGTTCGTGAGACATGTGTGACAGGACGGGAGTGTTTGTGACAGAAGAGACGCATGCGGACGCGGTCCGGTCCGGCTGTCCGTCCCTTCTCTGCGCGCCGCACGACCTCAGGTCTCTACGCGCCGCACGACCTCAGGTAGGCGCGGGTGCGGCGGGCGACCGGCAGCGGCCTGTCCGGCTCGCACGGGTACATGTCCTGCTCCACGATGGCGAACAGCTCCACGCCGAGCCGCTGGGCGGCCTCGAGGACCGGCCCGAGGGCCGGCATCCCGGCGGGCGGCTCGCACATCACGCCGCGCGCCACCGCGGGCCCGAACGGCACCTCGTGGGCCCGCACCTCCGCGAGGATCTCCGGGTCGACCTGCTTGAGGTGCAGATAGCCGATGCGTTCGCCGTACGTCTCGATGAGTTTGACGCTGTCGCCGCCGCAGTAGGCGTAGTGGCCGGTGTCCAGGCAGAGCGAGACGAGGTCCGGGTCGGTGGCGTCGAGGAAACGGGTGACGTTCTCCTCGCTGTCGATGTGGGTGTCGGCGTGCGGGTGGACCACGACGCGCAGGCCGTACCGCTCGCGGACCTCGTGGGCCAGGCGCTCGGTCTGGGTGGTCAGTTCGCGCCATTGTGCGGGCGTGAGGACGCGGTCCTCCAGGACCTCGCCGGTCTTGTCGTCGCGCCAGAAGGAGGGGATGACGACGAGGTGCTCGGCGCCCATGGCCTGCGCCAGTGCGGCGTTGTCCGCGACGTGGGCCCACGTCTTCTCCCAGACGGCCGGCCCGTGGTGCAGCCCCGTGAAGACCGTGCCCGCGGACACCTTGAGGCCGCGGCGGGCCGTCTCCGCGGTCAGTTCGGTCGGGTCGGTGGGCAGATAGCCGTACGGGCCGAGCTCGATCCACTCGTACCCGGACTCCGCGACCTCGTCGAGGAAGCGCCGCCAGGGGACCTGCCGAGGGTCCTCGGGAAACCAGACGCCCCACGAGTCGGGCGCCGAACCGATCCGGATGCGGGACAGCGTCGTCATGCCAGCCAGACTCCAGGCCGTCTCGGAAGAGTGTCAAGCAGTGGTCCGAATGTAAGGACAAAATGTTGACAGGGTTCCCGGGGCGGGATTAGACCTGGGGGCACATGAACGCGATGAAGGGGCGTGCAGGGTGTCCGATCCGTACGACGTCATCACGATGGGCCGGATCGGGGTGGACCTGTATCCCCTGCAGAGCGGGGTGCCCCTCGCCGAGGTGACCGCGTTCGGGAAGTTCCTCGGCGGCTCGGCGAGCAACGTCGCGGTGGCCGCTGCCCGCCTCGGACGCCGCGCCGCCGTCGTCACCCGCACCGGACAGGACCCCTTCGGCGACTATCTGCACGGCGCGCTGCGGGAGTTCGGCGTCGACGACCGCTGGGTGAGCCCGGTCGCGGACCTGCCGACGCCGGTGACGTTCTGCGAGATCTTCCCGCCGGACGACTTCCCGCTGTACTTCTACCGGCTGCCGAAGGCACCCGACCTGGAGATCTACGAGGCCGAGCTCGACCTCGACGCGATCGCGGCGGCGCGGATCTTCTGGATGACGGGGACAGGGCTGTGCGCGGAGCCGAGCAGGTCGGCGACGCTGGCGGCGCTCGCCCGCCGCGCGCGGTCCGGGATCACCGTCTTCGACCTGGACTGGCGGCCCATGTTCTGGGCCGACCCGGACGAGGCGCGGCCGCACTACGCCGCCGCCCTCGCCCACGCCACCGTCGCCGTCGGCAACCTCGACGAGGTGGAGATCGCCACGGGGCAGCGCGAACCGCTCGCGGCCGCCGGGGCGTTGCTCGACGCCGGCGTCGAACTGGCCGTCGTCAAACAGGGCCCCGCCGGAGTCCTTGCGATGAACAGCGCGGGCGAGGCGGCGCAGGTGCCGCCGCTCCCCGTGAAGGTCCTCAACGGACTCGGCGCCGGGGACGCGTTCGGCGGGGCGCTCTGCCACGGGCTGCTCGCGGGCTGGGACCTGGAGCGGATCATGCGGTACGCCAACGCGGCGGGGGCGATTGTCGCCTCCCGCCTGGAGTGTTCGTCCGCCATGCCTTTTCCTGACGAGGTCGAGGAGGCGCTGGGGGATTCAGCCCAACAGGGGCAGGGCGGGCATGAGTAGCGGCGTGGACGTCTCCGCACTGGTCAGGACCAGGGCCCGGCACCCCGAAGTCATCGCCGAAGCCGCCGCCAGGCGCCCGCGGCGGCCACTGCTCGGCGACACCGGGCGGCTGATGATCGTCGCCGCCGACCACCCCGCCCGCGGCTCCCTCGGCGTGGGCGGCGCGCCCTTCGCCATGGCCAACCGCGCGGACCTGCTCGAACGGCTCTGTCTTGCCCTGTCGCGGCCCGGCGTCGACGGAGTCCTCGCCAGCGCCGACGTACTGGACGACCTGCTGCTCCTCGGCGCCCTCGACGGCAAGGTCGTCATGGGGTCGATGAACCGCGGCGGCATCGCGGGCGCCGCCTTCGAACTGGACGACCGGTTCACCGGGTACCGGCCCGAGGACATCGAGCGCCTCGGCTTCGACGCCGGCAAGCTGCTGCTCCGCGTCGACTACGACGACCCGGGGTCGCTGCGGACCCTGCACTCCGCCGCCCGGGTCGTCGACGCCATGGCCGAGCGCCGGCTGCCCGTCTTCGTCGAGCCGTTCCTCACCGTTCCCCAAGCTCTTGATGAGCAGGGGAGACCCCGACGACGCCGAAGGGCACCCCGCAACGACCTGAGCGCCGAGGCCGTCACCCGGTCCATCGCCATCGCCTCCGGCCTCGGCGGCACCTCCGCCTACACCTGGCTGAAGGTCCCCGTCACCGAGAACCCCGACGACATGGCCCGTGTCATGGAGACCTCGACGCTGCCCGCGGTGCTGCTCGGCGGCGACATCGGGGGAGAGGCCGGGGACGCGGACGCCGCGTTCGAGAAGTGGCGCGGCGCCCTGCAACTGCCCACGGTGCAGGGGCTCGTCGTCGGCAGGGCGCTGCTCTATCCGCCCGACGGTGACGTCGCCGGGGCGGTCGACACCGCCGTAGGACTGCTGTAGCCCTGAGGCATGCCGAGGAGGCCCCCATGACGTACGTACCGAAAGGGAGTGCGGCCGACGGTCCGTACGCCCTGGACATCGATCCGAAAAAGGCGGGTTGGACCTACTCCCACCTGCGTGTCGTCGAGCTCGAACCGGGCGGGCGGCACTCTTTCGACAGCGGGGAGAGTGAATGGATCGTGCTCCCGCTGACCGGCGGCTGTACGGTGCAGACAGCAGACGGGATCATCGAACTGCTGGGCCGCGAGAGCGTGTTCAGCGGAGTCTCCGACTTCGCTTACGTGCCCCGTGATGCCCGGATCCAGATCGCCTCCGGCGCGGGAGGCCGCTTCGCCCTGGCAGGAGCGAAGTGCGAGCGTCGACTCCCCGCCCGCTACGGCTCCGCGCCGGAGGTACCCGTCGAGAGCAGGGGCAGCGGCGGCTGCGCCCGCGAGGTCCGCAACTTCGCCTCCGCGGACGCCTTCGACTGCGACCGGCTCATCGCCGTCGAGGTGATCACGCCCGGCGGCAACTGGTCCTCGTACCCGCCGCACAAGCACGACGAGCACCGCCCCGGCGTCGAGGCGGAGCTGGAGGAGATCTACTACTTCGAGATCGAGGCGCCGGACGGCCGCGAAGGATTCGGGTACCAGCGCGTCTTCCCGTCGCGGGAGGGCGGCACCGACGTCCTCGCGGAGGTCCGCACCGGCGACGCCGTGCTGGTCCCGGACGGCTGGCACGGCCCGTCCATCGCCCAGCCGGGGCACGCGATGTACTACCTGAACGTGATGGCGGGACCCGGCCAGGAGCGGGAGTGGAGGATCTGCTTCCACCCCGACCACACGGAGGGATACCGATGACACAGGTCCAGACGGGCCGTGTGCGGCTCACCACCGCGCAGGCGCTCGTGCGCTTCCTGTCCCGGCAGTACACCGAGCGGGACGGCACGCGGCAGCGGCTGATCGGCGCGACCTGGGGCATCTTCGGCCACGGCAACGTGGCCGGCATCGGGCAGGCACTCGTCGAGCACGCCGAGGAGATGCCCTTCCACCAGGGCAGGAACGAACAGGCCATGGTGCACGCCGCCGTGGGCTACGCCAGGCAGTGCGGCCGCCTCGCCACCCACGCCGTCACCACCTCCATCGGCCCCGGCGCCACCAACCTCGTCACCGGTGCCGCCCTCGCCACCGTCAACCGGCTGCCCGTCCTCCTGCTGCCCGGCGACACCTTCGCGGCCCGCCCCGCCGACCCCGTCCTGCAGCAGCTCGAAGTGCCCTACGCCGGCGACGTGTCGGTCAACGACTGCCTGCGCCCGGTGTCGAGGTACTTCGACCGCGTGACCCGCCCCGAGGCGCTGATCCCCGCCGCGCTCGCCGCGGTGCGGGTGCTCACCGACCCGGCGGAGACCGGCGCGGTCACGCTCGCCCTGCCGCAGGACGTGCAGGCGGAGGCGTACGACTGGCCGGACGAGTTCTTCGCCGAGCGGACGTGGACCGTCCGGCGGCCGGCCCCCGATCCGCGCGAACTGGCCACCGCCGCCGCGCTGGTGCGCACGGCCCGCCGCCCCCTGGTCGTGGCGGGCGGCGGCGTCCACCACAGCGCCGCCGAGGACGCGCTGCGGGACTTCGCCGACGCCACCGGCATTCCCGTCGCCGCCACCCAGGCAGGCAAGGGCGCCCTGCGCCACGACCACCCGGCGGACGTCGGCGGCATCGGGCACACCGGCACGGCCACCGCCGACGGACTCGCCCGCACCGCCGACCTGGTGATCGGCGTCGGCACCCGCTACACCGACTTCACCACCGCGTCCGGCACCCTCTTCGAGGCGCCGGAGGTGCGCTTCCTCAACCTCAACATCGCGCCCTTCGACGGCCACAAGATGGCGGGCGACACCCTGATCGCCGACGCCCGCGCCGGACTCGAAGCGCTCACGCAGGCACTGCACGGCCATCGCGTCGAACCCGCGTACGCCGAGGAGTACACGGACGAAAAGGAGCGCTGGGAGCGGCGCGTCGACGCCGCGTTCCGGGCGGACGAGCCGGACGTGCGCCCGACGCAGGCCCAGGTCGTCGGGCTGCTCGACGCGCTGGTGACGGACGAGGACGTGATCATCAACGCCGCGGGATCGCTCCCCGGCGACCTGCACAAGCTGTGGCGGGCCCGGTCGCCGCGGCAGTACCACGTCGAGTACGGCTACTCCTGCATGGGATACGAGATTCCGGCGGCCATCGGCGTCGCGCTCGCCGCACCGGAGCGGCCCGTGTGGGCGCTGGTCGGCGACGGCACGTACCTGATGAACCCCACCGAGATCGTCACGGCCGTCCAGGAGAAGCTGCCGATCAAGGTCGTCATCCTGCAGAACCACGGCTACGCCTCCATCGGCGGGCTCTCGGAGTCCGTGGGCGGCGAGCGGTTCGGCACCGCGTACCGCTTCCGGGCGCCGGACGGGTCGTACACCGAGGGCCCGCTGCCCGTCGACCTCGCGGCCAACGCGGCCTCGCTCGGCATGCGGGTCCTGCGTGCCGGGACCGTCGGTGACCTGCGGGAGGCGCTGCGCGAGGCGCGCGGGGCAGACCGTCCCACATGTGTCTATGTGGAGACGGAAACGGCAGACACAGTGTCGGGGCCGCCCCCGGCACAGGCGTGGTGGGATGTGCCCGTGGCCGAGACGGCGACCCGGGTGTCCGCGGTCAAGGCCAGGGAAGAGTACGACCGGCACGTCGCTGCCCGACGCCGCCACCTGTGAGAGTAGGGATGCTTGTCATGACGAAGACGGTCAATCACTGGATCGGCGGGAAGGCCGTCGAGGGCGCGTCCGGCAACCACGGCCCGGTCACCGACCCGGCGACCGGCGTCGTCACGACGCAGGTCGCGTTCGCCTCGGCCGACGAGGTGGACGCCGCCGTCGCCGCCGCCCGCGAGGCCTTCGCGAGCTGGGGCACGTCCTCGCTCGCCAAGCGCACCGCGATCCTCTTCAAGTTCCGCGCGCTGCTCGACGCCAACCGCGACGCGATCGCCGAGCTGATCGTCGCCGAGCACGGCAAGGTGCACTCCGACGCGCTCGGCGAGGTCGCCCGCGGCCTGGAGATCGTCGACCTGGCCTGCGGCATCACGGTGCAGCTGAAGGGCGAGCTGTCGACGGAGGTGGCGTCCCGCGTGGACGTGTCGTCGATCCGTCAGCCGCTGGGCGTCGTCGCGGGCATCACGCCGTTCAACTTCCCCGCCATGGTCCCGATGTGGATGTTCCCGCTGGCCATCGCGTGCGGCAACACCTTCGTGCTCAAGCCGAGCGAGAAGGACCCGTCCGCGTCGATGAAGATCGCGGAGCTGCTGAGCGAGGCCGGTCTGCCCGACGGCGTCTTCAACGTCGTGCACGGCGACAAGGTGGCCGTCGACCGCCTCCTGGAGCACCCGGACGTCGCGGCCGTCTCCTTCGTCGGCTCCACCCCCATCGCCCGCCACATCCACGCCACGGCCTCCGCCAACGGCAAGCGGGTGCAGGCCCTCGGCGGCGCCAAGAACCACATGCTGGTCCTGCCGGACGCCGACCTCGACGCGGCCGCCGACGCCGCCGTCTCCGCGGCCTACGGCTCCGCCGGCGAGCGCTGCATGGCCATCTCCGCCGTCGTCGCGGTCGGCTCGATCGCGGACGAGCTCGTCGCCAAGATCAAGGAGCGCGCCGAGAAGATCAAGATCGGCCCCGGCAACGACCCCACGTCCGAGATGGGCCCGCTCATCACCGCGGCCCACCGCGACAAGGTCGCCTCGTACGTCACGGGCGCGGCGGCCGAGGGCTGCGAGGTCGTCCTCGACGGCACCGGCTACACGGTCGAGGGCCACGAGGACGGCCACTGGATCGGCCTCTCCCTGCTCGACCGCGTCCCGACGACCGCCAAGGCCTACCAGGACGAGATCTTCGGCCCGGTCCTGTGCGTGCTGCGCGTCGACACGTACGACGAGGGCGTGGCGCTCATGAACGCCTCGCCCTTCGGCAACGGCACGGCGATCTTCACCCGGGACGGCGGCGCGGCCCGCCGCTTCCAGCTGGAGATCGAGGCGGGCATGGTCGGCGTGAACGTGCCGATCCCGGTGCCCGTGGGCTACCACTCCTTCGGCGGCTGGAAGGACTCGCTCTTCGGCGACCACCACATCTACGGCAACGACGGCACGCACTTCTACACGCGCGGCAAGGTCGTCACCACGCGCTGGCCCGACCCGTCGGACGCGCCGGCCGGGGTGGACCTCGGGTTCCCGCGCAACCACTGAGCCGCCCCCCCCGGCTCCCGAAGCCCCCGGCCCCCCCGGCCGGGGGCTTCGCCATTGGTTCACCGTTCTACGATGTGTGTGCACTACATGAAAGGCCGTGAGCCATGCCGCACATCGACATCGACTACGCCGACACCCTGTCCGGCGTCCTGGATCTGCCGTCCCTGGTGGCGGAGCTGCATCCCCTGGTCGTGGAGCGGGTGGACTCGGTCGGCGTCGGCAAGACGTTCTGCCGCTCCTCGGCGGCCTTCGTGGACGGCAGGCCCGGCGCGCCCTTCGTGCACGTAACCGTGGGTCTGCTGCCGGGGCGCGGGCCCGCAGTGAAGGCGGGGCTCTCCGAGGATGTGCTGGCGCTGCTCGGCAAGCATCTGTCGGGGGTCGAGGGGGCGACGTACTCGGCGGAGGTCCGCGACCTCGATCCTTCCTACCGGCTCCATCCGACGCACTGACCGCAGCTGCTCGGTGACCGAGTGTGGAGCAGGGCCGTCCGGTATCCGGATGGTCCTGATTCTTTTTTGACGCTCCCCTTGCGGTTCCCGTGCACAGGGTGCAATTCGGGCAGCTAAAGCCTCTGTGTTCATACGCCTGCAATATGAAGGTCATCTTCGGTGGCGGCATGTTCATTGAGGCCCGCATCGGCAAACTCTTGGGAATGCGAGGCGACTTGGAGTCGGGCCGTGCTGCGGATTCCGTAGGTAAGTGACCGTTGACGTTCCGGTTGTCCCCGGGGTTCGATGACGCGCCGGGAGCCACAGAAACACGCAGCTCAACCAGCCTTCGGAGGCGATAGCGCTCCCGCCGCATCCCAGACGCATCTCCTGCCGCACGAGTCGATCGGAACCGCGCTCCATGACCGATACGCTTCGCCCGCCCCAGTCCGCCACCACCGAGGCCCCTCCGGTGCCGGTGGCCGTCCCCGGGGATCCCCAGAAGCTCAAGCGTTCCATCGGCGTCGTCGGCGGCACCCTCCTCACGCTGTCGTGCGTGACGCCCGCCTCCACGCTCTTCGTCGTCGTCCCCGACCTCTTCTCCTCGCTCGGCACCGCCACCGCGCTCACCATCGCGATCGGCTCGCTGCTCTGCGTGGGCGTCGCGTTCTGCTACTCCGAGCTGGGCACCCTCATCCCCAGCGCGGGCGGCGAGTACGCGATGGTCTCCACGATGGCGGGCCGCCTCGCCGGCTGGCTGGTCTTCGTCCTGTCCCTGCTGGTCGTGATGATCGTGCCGCCCGTCATCGCCATGGGCACGGCCGACTATCTGGCGCCGGTCGTCCACCTCGACCCGTCCTACGCGGGCGCGGGCGTCATGATCTGCGCGACCCTCGCCGGCCTGCTCGACCTGCGCGCCAACGCGTGGATCACCGGCATCTTCCTGGTCCTCGAAGTCGTCGCGGCGGGCGTCGTCGCCGTCCTCGGCTTCGCGCACGCCGAGCGGGGCCCGGGCAGCCTGGTCGACCTGACGGTGGCGTCCGGCTCCGGCTCGGGCGGCTCCGGCGGCGTCGACACCGTCACCGCGATGCTCATCGTTTCCGGGCTCGCCATCGCCCTCTTCGTCACGCAGGGCTTCTCCACGGCCGTCTACCTCTCCGAGGAGATGGAGAACCCCCGCCGCAACGTCGCGCGCACCGTCCTCGCCACTCTCGCCATCTCCGCCGTGATCATCCTGGTGCCGGTCATCGCCATCACCATGGGTGCGGAGAGCCTCACCGCGCTGACCGAGGGCGACATCAGCGCCATGGTGGCCGCCTGGTCGAACTCGGCGGTCGGCACGTTCGTCAGCCTCTGCGTGGCCCTCGCGATCATCAACGCGGGCATCGTCATGGTCATCCAGAACTCCCGCGTCCTGTTCGCCTCGGCACGGGACAAGGCGTGGCCCTCGCCGGTCAACAAGGCCCTGTCCAAGCTCGGCGCGTCCGGCGCTCCCTGGATCGCCACACTCCTCGTGGGCGTCCCCGGCGCGCTCCTCTGCTTCGTCAACCTGGACACGCTGTACGGCGTGACCGGCGTCTCCGTGACCGGCATGTACCTGCTGGTGGCCGTCGCCGCGCTGCTGGCCCGCCGCGGCTCGCACGGCCACACGGCGGCCTGGCGGATGCCGCTGTGGCCGGCGGTGCCGGTGGTCCTGATCGCGGTGCTCGCGTACGTGCTGAGCCAGCAGGAGGCGGCCTACCTCGGCTGGACCGGGGGGATCGTGGTGGCCGCCACCCTGTACTGGGCGCTGTACCTGCGGCCGCGCCGGGACACGCGGTGGCTGGTGAGCGTGCCGGAGGACGGGCAGGGCTGACGCGGCGGGACGCGTAGCGGGCTTACGCTCCCACCCGCCGCTCCACCTCCGCCCAGTCCGCCGGGTCCAGCTCGACGGAGCCCGCTCCGTCGAGCAGGTCACGGTCCTTGAACCCGCTGGACGTGGAGACGCACACCACGGGCCCCTCCACGGCGGCGGGACCCAGCTGCCGGTACCCCGCGAGCCCCGCCGCCGCGGACAGCTCCGGCCACAGCCCGCCCCGCGCCAACTCGTCCCGCGCGGCGGTCATCTCCGCGTCCGTGACGAGCAGCGCCGCGCCCCCGCTCTCCCGCACGGCGACGACCCCGCGGTATCCGCCCACCGACGAGCTGATCGCGTACGCGGCCGTCTCGCCGACCGGCACCTCCGTCGCGGGCACCCCGTCCCGCAGCGCCGCGGCGAGCGGACCGCCGGCCGCGGGCTCGCAGGAGTAGAGGCGCGGCACCCGGTCGGTCACGCCGATCCGGACCAGCTCCGCGAAGCCCTTCCAGACGCCGAAGAGGAGCTCGCCGTACCCGGTGGGCAGGAACACCGCGCCGGGGACGCCGAGTTCGGCGTAGATCTCGTACGCGAGGGTCTTGTAGCCCTCGGGTCCGAACGCGTGTCCGGTGTGGGTGGGCGTCACGTTGCTGACGGGGTGGTAGCCGAACCGCTCCACGATTCGCCGCAGCAGCGGCCACCGCGCGTCCACGGGCACGGGCAGCACCACGGCGCCGTACGCCCGCAGGAACGCGTCGACCGCGGGAGGCGTGTCCGCCGAGGTGAGCACGGCGCAGCGCAGCCCCGCCCGCGCCGCGTACGCCGCCGCGGAGGCCCCGTGGTTCCCGGACGAGGCGACGACGACGCCCTCCGCGCCCGCGCCGACCGCCGCGCTGACGGTGACGCGGTTGATGCGGTCCTTGTGGCTCCAGGTCGGGTTGCGGGACTCGTCCTTGATCCAGAGGCCGTCGCCGAAGGACACGAGGGGCGTGCCGCCCTCGCCGAGCCCGGGGGCGTGCAGCGGCGGCAGGAGGGGGGCCCACCGGTCGTGGCCGTACGAGTGGAGCGGTGTTGTGGGGGTGAAGAGGTCGGCGGGGACCTTGTCGTAGGCGTAGTCGACCTCGACCGGGTACGACACGGTGTCCGTACTGGTGACCGGGCACCCGGCGGTGAGCGGCGGCCACAGCGGGAAGCGGACGGACGGATCACCCAGCGAACGCTGGCCGGTGGCGAGTGAGTCGAGGGAGGGGAGGGCGTCGAGCGAGTGGGAGTCCCGGGATGTCATGACGGGAGACTCTATTCAGGCGGCGGGCGGTGCGGACGAGTTCAGGTAGGTCAGGACGGCCAGGACGCGGCGGTTGCTGTCGTCGTCGTCACTGATGCCGAGCTTGCCGAACATGGAGGTCGTGTACTTGCTGATCGCGCTCTCGCTGAGGAACAGGCGGCGCCCGATGGCCTGGTTGGAGAGCCCCTCGGCCATGAGGGCGAGGACGGAGTGCTCGCGTTCGGTGAGCCGGTCGAGGCCCCGTCCCGCGGCACCCGCGGACAGCAGCTTCGCGATGACGGCCGGGTCCATGGCGGTCCCGCCGCCCGCGACGCGCTCCAGGGCGCCGATGAACTGGTCGGCGTCGAACACGCTTTCCTTGAGGAGGTAGCCGACGGCGCCCGAGCCGTCGGCCAGCAACTCCCGCGCGTACAACTGCTCGACGTGCTGGGAGAGGACGAGGACCGGCAGGCCCGGCTTTTCCCGGCGGGCGGCGAGGGCCGCGCGCAGCCCCTCGTCCGACTGCGTCGGCGGCATGCGGACGTCGACGACGGCCACATCGGGGCGGAACGTCCGCAGTGCGTCGAGCGTCTCGGGCCCGGTGGCCGCCGTCGCCACCACCTCGTGCCCGCACGCCTCGATCAGGCGGACCATCCCGTCCCGCAGCAGGTGGAGAGTGGGTCTGGCCCCACCCACCCGTGCGTCCAGACGGATACTCCGCAGGTCACCCGCTCCCTAGCGTCATCGGCATGGAAACCCTCACGCACACCTTCCGGACGATCCGGCTCCTCGTCACCCTGTACGGCGCGCTGAGTGCCGCACTCCTCGGCACGGTCGCCGTGCTCGCGGCGACCGGACATCCGGTGAACACGTTCATGTGGGTGCGGGCGGTCCTGCTGCCCCTGGTCGCCGTGGTGATCCACCGGCTGACCGGTTCCGCTTCCCGCGGCTCCCAGCGGGCCCTCGAACGCGTGCGGACCCTCACCGTCGTCATGCCGGTCGCCGTCATCGGCGTCGATCTGATCCCCGGCGTCTGCCCGCCTTGGTACGCGGTCACGCAGACCGTCTGCATGCTGCCCGTCATCGGGGCCGCGCTCCTCACCCGACGTACCGCACCGAGCTCGCGCCTGAGCTGACCGGCGACGCGGATCTCCCCGCGTACCACCACCGCGGTACGCGGGGCGCGGAGTGTACTCCCCGGGGAGGCGGACGGGTTCAGACCGGCGGCTGCCCCGGTTGTCGGTGGGCGCCCGTACCTTTGACGGCATGGATCTACGACTGCCCAGGCCCAGGTTCCCCGTGCCGCGCGGTCCGCGCCGGCTGCTCGCCACCGCGGCCGCCGTCGCGGTCCTCGCCGGCGTGGGCACATGGTCGGCGGTCGCCTCGGACGACGGCCCCGCCGTGCGCAGGGCGGACCGCGTGGTCGACACCGGCGGCGCCCGGATCGCCACCTCGTACTTCACGGCGGGCGACCGGGACGAGAAGCGCCCCGCCGTCCTCATCGGCCACGGCTTCGGCGGCAGCAAGAGCGACGTGCGCGAGCAGGCGGAAGACCTCGCCAAGCAGGGGTACGCCGTCCTGACGTGGTCCGCCCGCGGCTTCGGCGGGTCCACCGGCAAGATCGGGTTGAACGACCCCAAGGGCGAGGTCGCCGACGTGTCGAAGCTGATCGACTGGCTCGCGACCCGCCCCGAGGTGCGGCTCGACAAGGACGGCGACCCGCGCGTCGGCGTCACCGGCTCGTCGTACGGAGGGGCGGTGTCGCTGCTCGCCGCCGGGCACGACAAGCGCGTGGACGCGATCGCCCCCCAGATCACGTACTGGAACCTCGCGGACGCGCTGTTCCCCGACGACGTCTTCAAGAAGCTCTGGGCCGGCATGTTCATCAACACCGGTGGCGGCTGCGAGAAGTTCGAGAAGCGGCTGTGCGCGATGTACGAGCGCGTCGCCGTGACCGGCAAGCCCGACGCGAAGGCGCGCGAGCTGCTCGCCGAGCGCAGCCCGGTCGCCGTCGGCGACCGCATCAAGGTGCCGACGTTCCTCGCCCAGGGCCAGACCGACTCCCTCTTCCCGCTGAGCCAGGGCGACGCCATCGCCAAGGCGGTCCGCGCGAACCACGCGCCCGTGTCCGTCGACTGGATCGCCGGCGGACACGACGGCGGAGACCGCGAGCGCGACCGCGTCGAGCAGCGCATCGGCACCTGGTTCGACCGCTATCTGAAGGAGGACAAGAGCGTCGACACGGGCCCGGCGTTCCGCGTTACCCGCACCGGAGGGATGGACTCCACCGATGGTGCCGCGCGGCAGCGAGGCGCGAGCGACGACCGCTATCCGGGCCTCAGGAGCGGGCCGCGCGCGGTGCCGCTCGGCGGGCGCGAGCAGACCTTCGACAACCCCGCGGGCGCGAGCCCGCCCGCGATCTCCGGGCTCCCCGGAGCCGGCGGCGGCTCGCTCTCCCGGCTGTCCTCCCTGGGCGTCGGCGTCTCCCTGGATTTCCCAGGACAGTTCGCCAAGTTCGACTCGAAGCCCCTCGGCGACGACCTCCGCGTCACCGGGACCCCGACGGTGCGCGCCCACGTGAAGTCCTCCAGCGGCGAAGCGGTGCTGTTCGGGAAGGTGTACGACGTCGGGCCCGACGGCAAGCAGCAGGTCCTGCCCTCCCAACTCGTCGCTCCCACAAGGGTGACCGGCGCGAAGGACGGCAAGGACGTCGAGCTGACCCTGCCCGCCGTCGACCACGAGGTGCAGAAGGGCCACCGCCTCCGCCTCGCCCTCTCCTCGACCGACCTCGGCTACGCGTCACCCGTCGAGCCCGCCAAGTACACCGTCTCCCTGAAGAGCGACCTGAAGGTGCCGACCGCGCCCGGCGTGGAGGCCGCCGCCGCGCCGCTGCCCTCCTGGGTGTGGTGGCTGCCCGCCGCCGCGGCCGTCCTCGCCCTCGGCCTGCTCGTCACCGCGCGCAGGCGCACCACGGCCCCCGCGCCCGACCCGGACCTCACCGAAGTACCCCTCCGGATCACCGACTTGAGCAAGCGGTACGCCAAGTCCACCGACCGGTACGCCGTCCGCGACGTCTCCTTCACCGTGGAGAAGGGCCAGGTCCTCGGCCTCCTCGGGCCGAACGGCGCGGGCAAGACCACCACCCTGCGCATGCTCATGGGCCTCATCCGGCCCGACGCCGGCGAGATCCGCGTCTTCGGCCACGCGATCCGGCCGGGGGCGCCCGTCCTCTCCCGCGTCGGCGCGTTCGTCGAGGGCGCCGGATTCCTGCCCCACCTGTCCGGCCGGGAGAACCTCGAGCTGTACTGGAAGGCCACCGGCCGCCCCGCCGAGGACGCCCACCTGGAGGAGGCCCTGGAGATCGCCGGTCTCGGTGACGCCCTGGCCCGTGCCGTGCGCACGTACTCCCAGGGCATGCGCCAGCGCCTCGCCATCGCCCAGGCCATGCTCGGCCTCCCGGACCTGCTGATCCTCGACGAGCCGACGAACGGCCTGGACCCGCCGCAGATCCGCGAGATGCGCGAGGTCATGATCCGGTACGCGCGCGGCGGCCGCACCGTCATCGTCTCCAGCCACCTCCTCGCCGAGGTCGAGCAGTCCTGCACGCACCTCGTCGTCATGGACCGCGGCCGCCTCGTCCAGGCGGGCCCGGTCGCCGAGATCGTCGGCTCCGGAGACACGCTCCTCGTCGGCCTCGCGACGGACATCCCCGACCCGCTCGTCGAGAAGGTCGCCGCGCTGCCCGGCGTCGCCTCGGCGGTGCGCGCCGACGACGGCATCCTGCTGCGCCTCGACGGCACGGAGCACGCCAGCGCCGTCCGCCTGCTGCCCGAACTGGTCCGCCTCGACGTGCCCGTGGAGTCCATGGGCCCGCACCGCCGCCTCGAAGACGCGTTCCTGACCCTGATCGGAGGCACCGCATGAGCGCCCCCACCCTGGAGCGCCCGACCGCGCCCGGCTACCGCGCGGGCCGCACCCTGCCCCTGCGGGTCGAGGCGGTCCGCCAGCTGAAGCGGCGCCGCACGCTCGTGATGGGCGGCATCATGGCGCTCCTGCCCGTCGTGCTGGTCATCGCGTTCGCCGTCGCGGGCGGCTCACCGGGCTCCCGCAGCGGCGAGGTGACGCTGATGGACACGGCGACGGCGTCCGCCACGAACTTCGCCGCGACGTGCCTGTTCGTGTCGGCGGGTTTTCTCCTCGTCATCCCCGTCGCGCTGTTCTGCGGGGACACGGTCGCCTCCGAGGCGAGCTGGTCCTCCCTGCGCTATCTGCTCGCCGCGCCCGTGCCGCGGGCCCGCCTGCTCTGGTCCAAGATGGCCGTCGCACTCGCCATGAGCGCCGCCGCGATGGTGCTGCTGCCCCTCGTCGCCCTGGCGGTCGGCGCGATGGCGTACGGCTGGGGACCCCTGGAGATCCCCACGGGCGGCACACTCCCCGCGGGCACGGCGACCCGCCGCCTCGTCATCGTCGTCGCCTACGTCTTCGTCTCCCAACTGGTCACCGCGGCCCTCGCCTTCTGGCTGTCGACGAAGACCGACGCCCCGCTCGGCGCGGTGGGCGGCGCGGTCGGCCTGACGATCGTCGGCAATGTCCTGGACGCGGTGACCGCCCTCGGCGGCTGGCGCGACTTCCTCCCCGCCCACTGGCAGTTCGCCTGGGCCGACGCGATCCAGCCGCAGCTGGAGTGGGGCGGCATGATCCAGGGCTCGGCGATCTCGGTGGCGTACGCGCTGGTGCTGTTCGCGCTGGCGTTCCGGGGGTTCGCGCGGAAGGACGTGGTCAGTTGAGGGGGGTTTCGGGCAGTTCACCGCTGTCGAGATAGACCACCAGTGTCTGCTCCGGCTGTTCGGCCAGGTGAAAAGCGGTGTACGCATAATCGACCACTCCCCGTCGCGGATGCCGTAGCCGTTTCCGACCGCTGTGCCGGGCCTGCACCTCGTACTGGGGCCACCAGTCCCGCACCTCCGGACTGCCCTCGTGCAGCTCCTCGACCAGCCGGGTGTACCGCGGATCGCCGGAGTGGCGTGCGGCCAGCGTTCGCAGGCGGGCGAGCAGGCCGCGTGCCTCGGGTTCCCAGTCGAGCAGCACCTCACGGGCCACCGGTTCGAGGAACACCCAGCGGACGAAGTTGGCCGGCCGGTCCGCCTCGGTGATGAGTTTCGGAAACAGTTCGTCGGCCGCCTGATTGCGGCTGAGGACGTCGTAGTTGCCGCCGATGACGTACGCCGGATGCGGCTGGAGCAACAGGGGGACGGCCCCCGCCTCGGCCGTCAACGGCTCGCGTCCCCCGACTTCGGCCGCCGCAGGCACGTGACCGGCGAGCCGGAGGAGATGCTCACGCTCATGGCGGTCGAGCCGCAGCGCCGCGGCGAGGGCGTTGAGCACTTGTTCGGAGACACGGATGTCCCGCCCCTGCTCCAGGTACGTGTACCAGGTGGCGCTGATCCCGGCCAGCAGTGCCAGTTCCTCCCTGCGAAGCCCCGGAGTCCGGCGGCGACCGGTCCGTGGCAGGCCGACCTCACCGGGGGTGAGGCGCTCTCTGCGGCTGCGCAGAAAGGCGCTCAGCTGACGGCGTCGCTCGTGCTGGTCCGGCTGCGTGGGCATGACGGGCACCCTCAGTTCCAGAATAAGTACGGTCTGGATACCAGGGTAAAGCTCCTGAAGAGTGGGGTGCGAGCACAAGGCCACGGCGCTGCCGACGGCCTCACACGGCCCGCCCCGGGCCGGAGGGAGAGGACGACTTCATGTCCGGAATCAAGGGCAAAGTAGTGGCGATCACGGGAGCCAGCAGCGGCATCGGCGAAGCCACCGCGTGGCTGCTCGCCGAACGCGGGGCGCGACTCGTCCTCGGCGCGCGCCGGTCCGAGCGCCTGGCGGAACTGGTGGCCCGGATCGAGAAGGCGGGTGGCTCAGCCGTACAGATCCGCACCGACGTGACCCGGCGGGAGGACCTGCACGCTCTGGTCGCGCTGGCCGGTGAGCGATTCGGCCGACTCGACGTACTCGTCAGCAATGCCGGAGTCGGCACGGTCTCACCCCTCGACGATCTGCGCGTCGACGAGTGGGACCACATGGTCGACGTCAACGTGAAGGGTGTGCTGCACGGAATCGGCGCCGCGCTGCCGGTCTTCCGGGCACAGGGCGCCGGGCACTTCATCACCACCGCCTCCACGGCCGCGTTTCGCATCGTGCCGACCATGGCGGTGTACGCCGGCACCAAGTTCGCGGTCCGGGCCATCTGCGAAGGGCTGCGCCAGGAAGCCGGCGACTCCCTGCGGGTGACCACCGTCTCGCCCGGCCCAACGGTGACCGATTTCGCCGAGGCGTCGACCAACAGCCAGGTCAGAGCGGAGATCACGAAGATGCGGGACCACATCGCGATCCCGCCCGACGCCATCGCACGTTCCATCGCCTTCGCGATCGAACAGCCTGCCGAGGTCGACGTGAACGAGATCGTCGTGCGGCCCACCGCCCAGAGCTGACCCGACCGCTCCTGCGCGGGCCGGACGCCGGCGTAACCGCGTATCCGCATCGCAACCCTTCCGCAACGTCCCGGGGCGATCGTTCGACGCCCCCTCCGCGTCACAGTCGGGAAACCGACGACGACTCGAGGGGGAGAGATGCGGACCCGGAAGACGCGACACGGGCTGCTCGCCGTGGCCATGGTGGGCGGTTTGCTGCTCACCGGCTGCACCGGTGGCGGCAGCAGCGGCAACGGCGCCACCGCGGACGGCAAGGCCAGGGACGACGGCTCCGGACCGCTTCCCGCACCCGCACCCGCCACGCCCGGCGGGGAGGACGAGGGCGGCCGCCGGGACGCCGCGCCCCCGCCCGACTACCTCTCCACGTTCGCCCTGGACGTCGACACCGCCTCGTACGGCTTCGCGCGGCGCACCCTCGCCGAAGGGCGGCTGCCCGATCCGGCGACGGTCCGGCCCGAGGAGTTCGTCAACAGTTTCCGCCAGGACTACCCGCGGCCCGACGGGGACGGGTTCAGCGTGAGCGTCGACGGGGCCAGGACAGGAGACGACGGCTGGTCGCTGCTGCGCGTGGGCCTCGCCACCCGGGAAGCCGCCGAGGAGAAGCGCCCGCCCGCCGCCCTCACCTTCGTCATCGACGTATCGGGATCCATGGCCGAACCGGGCCGCCTCGACCTCGTGAAGAGGTCGCTCGGGATCATGACCGATCAGCTGCGGCCCGACGACTCCATCGCGCTCGTGACCTTCAGCGACACCGCGGAGACGGTCCTGCCGATGACCCGCCTCGGCACATCCCGCACAGGGGACGGTCGCCACCGCGTGCACGACGCCATCGACGGCCTTGAGCCCACCCAGTCCACCAACCTCGAAGCGGGCGTCACCACCGGCTACGACACCGCCGTGCGCGGCAAGCGGGAGGGCGCCACCAACCGTGTCGTGTTGCTCTCCGACGCCCTCGCCAACACCGGCGACACCAGCGCCGACGGCATCCTGGAGAGGATCTCCGACGCCCGCAGCGAGCATGGCATCACCCTCTTCGGCGTCGGCGTCGGCAGCGACTACGGCGACGCCCTGATGGAGCGGCTCGCCGACAAGGGCGACGGCCACACCACGTACGTGTCGAACGACGAGGACGCCCGTGAGGTGTTCTGCGAGAAACTCCCCGCCAACATCGACCTGCGGGCCCGCGAGGCGAAGGCGCAGGTCGCGTTCGATCCGGAGACCGTCGAGCAGTTCCGGCTCATCGGCTACGAGAACCGTGAGGTCGCCGACGACGACTTCCGCGACGACTCGGTGGACGGCGGCGAGATCGGGCCCGGCCACACGGTGACGGCGCTGTACGCGGTGCGGGCCAAGCCCGGCGCGGGGGGCCATCTCGCCACGGCGAGCGTGCGCTGGCTCGACCCGGACAGCCGCGCGCCGCACGAGGAGTCGGGCCGGATCGAGGCCGCCGACCTCGACGGCTCACTGCGCGAGGCGGACGAGGGGTTGCGGGTCGCCGCGACCGCCGCCTACTTCGCCGACGGCCTGCGCGCCGCGTCCCCGGCCGACGGCCACTCCGGTACGGAGCGCGGAACGGCCCTCCCCGCCGCACCGTCCCTGCGTGAACTCTCCGAGTGGGCCCATGCACTGCCCTCCCGCGGTCGCGAAAAACAGGTGCGGGAACTGACCGAGGCCATCGACCGGGCCGCACGGCTCACCGGCAGGCGGTCCGATGGCGAGGACGCCACCACCGCCCCACCTCGCGGCGAGCTCCGCCCCGGCGACGCACTCGCAGGTTGAAGGCCCTGACTCACCCATCCCGTCCGCCGCACAACTCCCGCTCGGCCCGCACCGGGTCGTTCGGGAACCGGAAGGACGTGAGGTGCGCGGCCCCGGTCAGGTTCCGCCAGAACCGCCCCGCCGTCAGGGGCGCGCGCGTGGCTGCCCGCAGCTCCGCGAAAGGAGCGCAGCGCAGGGCACGCCGGGCGGCGTCGACGCGGGCCGGGTCAAGCCCGGCGGGCAGGTCGCCCGGGACGCCGCGCTCGGCGACGATCCACTCGTCGGGGAGCCGCTTGTCGTGCCCCACCCGGCCGACGAAGCCCTCGGAGTGGGCGGCCAGCGGGTAGGCGAGCCCGATCGGGTCGAGGGCGGCCCCGGAGAGCGGGATCACGGAGCCGCTGAAGCCGAGCGTGTTGTAGACCCCGGTCACACCGGGCTGCCGGGCCCCGACCGGAGTCTGGGCCAGGAGCAGCGTGGGCGCACCGGCCCGCGCCCGGTCCCGTACGAGCCGGGCGTACGACGCGTTGCCCGGGTGCCCCGCGAAGTCGTGGTGGAGGGGGTGCGGGGCGGCGTTCTGCCGTACGTACACCCCACGCTCGTCCGCGACACCGCTCCGCCCGATGTACCCCTCGTACGGAACCCGCAGGCTGCCCGCACACACGACGGCCCACACCCCGACGACCACGGCGACGACGCCCCACGCCCGAGTGACGGGCACAAGAAACACGGGCAACAGCATGAGCAACAACCCCGGCAGAAACATC
The DNA here is from genome assembly GCF_055597165.1 of Streptomyces sp. NPDC039480. Lineage (NCBI taxonomy): Bacteria > Bacillati > Actinomycetota > Actinomycetes > Kitasatosporales > Streptomycetaceae > Streptomyces > Streptomyces sp. NPDC039480. Next base: position 238,630 of record NZ_JBVITX010000008.1, read on the forward strand.
CGCCCATGCATGAAGTCACCCCCCACTTTGACGACGTAAGCCCAGCAGAGGAGACCTGCGAGGACGGGGGCGAGCACGGCAGCGAGCAGGGAAGTGGTGGTGGGGGTGACGGCGGAGACTTCGGCGGTGCCTGCGGTGCCTGCGGTGGCAGCGGCGGTGGGGGCCTCGGTGTGAGTGGCGCTAGGAGTCGCGGCGGGTGTGGTGGCTGACGCGGCGGCGGGGCCCGCGGTGGATGTAGCGGCGGGAAGGCCGCTGCCGGATGCGGCGGTGGGAGCCTCGGTGGAAGCGTTGGCGGGTTCTGGGGTGGAGGCGGCGGCGGGGATGTGAATGCCGCCGGGCGCGGCGGTTGGGGCTCCGGCGGAAGTGTCGGTGGGAGCGGCGGCGGGGCCCGCAGTGGATGTGGCGGCCGGAAGGCCGCCGGATGCGGCGGCGGGAGCCCCGGTGGAAGTGTCGGCGGGTTCTGGGGTGGATGCGGCGGCGGGGATGTGAATGCCGCCGGGCGCGGCGGTTGGGGCTCCGGTGGAAGCGTCGGTGGGAGCCGCAGCGGGGCCCGCGGCGGATGCGGCGGTAGGGGGCGCGGTGGAAGTGTCGGCGGGAGCGGGAAGGCCGACGCGCGCAGCGGCGGGAATGCTGGCGGACGCGGCAGCGAGCTCTTCGGTGGACGCTGCGGCCGGGCCCCCGGCGGAAGCGGGGCCCGGCATGCCGGTGGAAGCTGCGCCCGAAACTCCGGCGGAAGCTGCGCCCGGGCCCCCGGTGGGAGCTGCGCCGGGAACCCCGGCATCCCCAGCGGCGCGTGTGACGGCGGAGGCGAGCCGTCCCGGCGCGCGACGCCCCTCCCGGCGCTCCCGCCCCACCGCCAAGGCCCTCGCGCCCCCCACCAACGCCCCCGCGCCCACCGCCGCCAACGGCAGCCACAGTGCGTACGGCCCCGTGAAGTCCCAGAGGTAGTCGAAGCCCCGGCCCCACAGGCTGCGTGAAGCCTCCTTCGTGACGCCGGGGAGCGGCATCAGATGCCCGTAGTAGCCCATGCGGAAGATCTCGTACGAGACGGGCAGCGCCCCCGCGACACCCGCCCCGGCGAGGACGCCCCGCCACGAGGGCCGCGCCATGACCCACTGCGCGGCCAGGAAGACCGCCGACACCAGGGCCAGATCGGGCCGGACGAGCGGTCCGAGCCCCAGGATCGCGCACGTCACCAGCGACCGGGGCCGGGCGATGAGCGCGAGCCAGGACCCCGCGATCCAGCAGGTCGCGAGCCCGGTCTCCAGGCCGGAGGTGGCGAAGTCCCAGACGGGCGGCAACGCGAGCAGCACAAGCGCCCCGCAGGGCAGCAGGAAGCCGCCCTCACCCCCACGCACAGGTCGCAGCAAGCGCCGTGCCCCGAGCCCGGCGAGCGCGAACCCGGCGGCGGTGAGCAGCAGCCCCCCGTACATCGCCACCGTCGCGATGTCGGCCCCCGTCGCCCCGCCCGCGACGAGCAGCCACTGCCACAGGGTGCCGGTGGACGACTCGGCGCGCTCGCCGGGGTTGAAGACGGGCCCGTTCCCCGCGAGCACCTGCCGGACCGTCCGCACATAGATGTGCCCGTCGTCGGACATCCACCGCCGCTGGAACCCCGCGAAGGTGATGACGAGAGCGGGCAGCAGGCAGACGGCGAGACGGACGAGATGGAGGGGGCGGACGGGGCGGCCCCGCCATCGCCCGCCCCCGGGCGGTGCTCCGGGGGCGGGCCCGGCGACGGTTTCGGAGCTACGGACGGAGGAGTACGCAGACGTCGTCATGACCGCTACATCGGCGCAGGTCAACAACGGCTTGAGCCACGCCGAAGCCGCCACGGAAACCAACGCCGACGCCCGGCGCCTCCCTCACGCCTTAGGAATGTCGAAGTACCGCGTGAGCCCGGCGGCCAGAGCCACATCACCCGTGATCCTGACCTTGCGCAGCAAGAACAGGGTGACGGGGCTGGCGTTCCCGGAGACGAGCTTGAGGAACTCGGCATCGGCCATGACGAGCGTGACCCGCGCCTCCGCGTCCGAGCGCCCCTCACGCACCGCACACGCGCCGTCGACGATCTCCGTCTCGTACACCACGTCGTCGTTGTCGCCGAGCCCCGTGACCTGCCAGCGGATGAGGGCCTTCAGGGAACCCGCCGCAGCCGGCTTGAACTGCCGCTCCACGCGCCCGAAGACCTCCCCCAGAACACGCCCGCGCAACTCACCGTCCTCGAACATCTCGGCGACCTGCTTACCGGAGAGCCCTTTCACGATCCGGGCGAACTCCTCGGGCGTGACGCGCGCGAAGTCGAGCTCGGCGATCCTGCTGATGTCGGCGTCCGCCACGGCAATCCCCTTGCTGAACAGTAAACTTACTAGGAAGTAAGGTATGCCGCGCGCCAGGCCCTCGCCAAGCGGGGGCGATCGCGACGGCCGGCACCGAAGCTCACGACGTTGACGCCAAGCGGACCCTGTCCACCCCATTGAATTTCTCTTACGTGTCAGTAAGTTGACCCCCGAGTAAGTACCGAGAGCGCGCCGATCACCTGGGAACCGGAAGCCGGGAGCCGTCATGGGCGTACGCAAGGATCTGAAACGGGCACAGCGCCACAGCGGCCTGGCGGACCGGGCCGAGGTCGAACTCATCAGGGACGAACACGGCACGGTACGCGAGGCCCGCACCGCCGCACTCGTGGCGCCGGCCACCGCGGGCAGCACCGCCGACATCCCCTTCACCAACGCCGCCGAGGCCCCCGACGCCGTGGTCCTGCGCCGCAAGGAGGGCGGCCAGTGGCGCCCCGTCACCGCGACCGCCTTCGCACGCGAAGTGACGGAAGCGGCCAAGGGGTTGCTCGCGGACGGCCTCGAACCGGGCGGCCGGGTCGCACTGATGTCCCGTACCCGTTACGAGTGGGCTGTCCTGGACTTCGCGATCTGGGCGGCGGGCGGCCAGACCGTGCCCGTCTACGCCACGTCGTCGGCCGACCAGATCGAGTGGATCGTCCGCGACTCCGGCGCCCGCTTCCTCATCGCGGAGACCGCCGACAACGCGGCGACGGCCGAGCAGGCGCTGGCCGCCCTCCCCGACCCGCCGCGCATCCGGCACCTCGACGGCGGCGCGATGGCGGAACTGACCGCCCTGGGCCGGGAATTGCCGGACGAGGAAGTGACCAAGCGCAGGGCCGCGCTCACCCCGGACTCCATCGCGACCCTCGTCTACACCTCGGGCACCACGGGCCGCCCCAAGGGCTGCGTCCTCACCCACGGCAACCTGCACGCGGAGGCGGCGAACACCGTCGACCTCCTCCACCCCGTCTTCAAGGAGATCACGGGACAGGTCGCCTCCACGCTCCTCTTCCTGCCGCTCGCGCACATCCTGGGCCGCAGCATCCAGATCGCCTGCATGCTCGCCCGCATCGAACTCGGCCACTGCCCCAGCATCAAACCCGACGAACTCCGCCCGGAGCTGCGGTCGTTCAGGCCGACGTTCATCGTCGGCGTCCCGTACCTCTTCGAGAAGATCCACGGCACCGGCCGGGCGACCGCCGAGAAGATCGGCCGCGCCTCGTCCTTCGACCGCGCGGAGCGCATAGCGGTGCGCTTCGGGGAGGCGTATCTGAACAGGTTCCTGAACGGGCCCCAGGGCAAGGGAGCCCGCACCAACGGAACCCATGCCAACAAGACCCCGGGTACCAACAAAACCCCTGGCCCCTCCCTCGCCCTCTATGCCGGCTGGGCGCTGTACGAACTCCTCGTCTACCGGCGCATCCGCAAGGAGGTCGGCGGCCGGCTGCGCTACGCGATCAGCGGCGGCTCACCCCTGGACCGCAACCTCAACCTCTTCTTCTACGCCGCCGGAATCGTCATCTACGAGGGGTACGGCCTGACGGAGACCACGGCCGCCGCCACCATCACGCCACCGCTCAGGCCCCGCCCGGGCACGGTCGGCCTGCCCGTACCCGGCACGGCCGTGCGCATCGCGGACGACGGGGAGGTACTGATCAAGGGAGGCATCGTCTTCGGCTCGTACTGGAACAACCCGGCCGCGACGGACGCCGTGCTGACGGACGAATGGCTGGCCACCGGTGACCTGGGCGCGCTGGACGACCACGGCTATCTCACGATCACCGGCCGCAAGAAGGACATCATCGTCACGTCCGGCGGCAAGAACGTCTCGCCCGCCGTCCTGGAGGACCGGCTGCGCAGCCGCGCCCCGGTCGGCCAGTGCATCGTCGTCGGCGACAACCGCTCGTACGTCGCCGCGCTCGTCACCCTGGACCCCGAGGCGGTGGAGCACTGGCTCACCGTCCGCAAACGCCCGGCGGACACGCCGCTCGCGGAACTCGCCCGCGACCCGCAGATGATCGCGGAGGTCCAGAAGGCGGTGGACCACGCGAACTCGTCGGTCTCCAGGGCCGAATCGATCCGCAAATTCGCGATCGTGGAGGGCGAGTTCACCGAGGACAACGGCCTGCTCACCCCGTCCCTGAAGATCAAACGACACGCGGTGACGGCGGCGTACGCGACAGAGATCGAGGAGCTCTACGGCAGCTGAGGGCGGCTGAGACACACGGCGAGTTGGTGAGGCCAGCGGCGCCGCTGGCCTCACAGAGGCAACGCCCCGGCGGACGGCCGGAGTTCCCGCAACCGGGCGGGGTCACTTCCGCGCGGGACCAAAGTCCCGTCCTTGATCTCATTCCCGTAACCCCGGACGATCACTGTTGGCCACCTTCTACACGTGTGTAAAAGTATGCGCGGCGCCCCGGGCGGGGATCCTCTTCGAGGGCTCGGGGTGCCTTCGTATGCACTGAAACGGGAGGGACCCATGAAGAAGAGCACGCGGACGGCGCGGCGCATGACCGGCGGCCTCGTCGCGGCGGTGACGGCGGGGGCCGTCCTCGGGGCGACGGCCCCCGCGGCCGTCGCCGGAGAGGCACCGTCGGCGGCGGCACGGGCGGCCGCCGTGGTCGAGAAGGCGACCGGAACCGCGGATCTGACCGCGCTCGACGGCCGCCGGGGCGGCGCGCGGACCGACGAGGGGAGCGTCACGGTCACCGCGCCCGCGAAGGCCGACGGCGACGTGCTGATCGACGCGCCGAACGCCGATGTGTCGCTGGGCGTCACGAAGACGAGGGGAACCGCCGGCGTCGCGGCCGGCGCGGGCACGGTCGTGTACCCCGACGCCGCACCCTCGACGGACATCGCCGTACAGCCCACGGCGGACGGCGCCGCCCGCACCCTGGTGACGCTCAAGGACCGGAAGGCCCCGACCACGCACGACTTCTCGCTGACGCTCCCCGAGGGGGCGCGGCTGATGGAGGACGGAGAGGGCGGCTTCCTGATCGCCAAGAGCCACGGCGAGGACACCGAGGTCCTGGGCGCGATCGACGCCCCGTGGGCCAAGGACGCGGACGGGGAGGCCGTACCCACCCGGTACCGCCTCGACGGCGACAAGCTGACGCAGACGATCGACACCGACGCCGACACCGCGTTCCCGGTGGTTGCCGACCCGAAGGTCTCGCTCGGCTGGTCCATCTACCTCCGCTTCAGCAAGAAGGAGGTGAAGGACATGGCCAAGACCCCCATGTACCACTTCGCGGCGACGGCGACCGTGATGGCCTGCGCCAAGATCCCCAACGCGGTGGCGGCGGCAGGCTGCGGCGCCGCCCTGACCGCCCAGGCCGGCTCCTTGCGCGGCCAGATGCAGGACGCCGCCAAGGCCAACCAGTGCGTGGAGTGGAAGGTCAGTTACGTGGGCGTCATCACCAACTGGAAGCGCTACAAGTGCTGACGGCGGACCAGCTGACGGCAGACCAAGAGAGGAAGACGAAGATGACCTCGAGGACGAGTACGAAGACGGGCACGAAGAAGGACCTGCTGGTCCTCACCGTCACCTACCTCGCGCTCGTGGCCGTCGCCTGGGCAGTCATGGGCGGGAACACCGCCCGCTGGATGCTCCTGCTGCTCCCGGTCCTGGTGGCGGCCCGCGCCTTCACGCTCCGCGGCCGGGGAAGCCGCAGTACTTCGAGGTGACCGACCCCGGGTGGGCCGACGGCGTCACGGCGCGACGGCCCCCGCCATGAGCCGGCGGGCTTCGGCTTCGTCCGTGTGGGGCGGTACGACCAGGAGGTCCCACCTGCCCCGCCCGGGCGCGAGCAGGCACACCGTGGAAGGCGTGCGCCTGCCGGGGCTGCGGTGCAGTTGCAGGACGTGGTTCGCGATGAGCGTCCGGCCGGGAAAGTCGGACCACATGCCGCTGTTGACGGTGACGTGCGCGATCTGGGGCCAGCTGTGGGGCAGGGCCCCGAGCAGGCGCGGCAGTTCGGCCAGCAGGTCTCCCGTTCTGGGCCACCACGCGCCGTCGACGAGGTGCGGCCCGCCGCCGGCGGGTGACAGGCGGAGGCGTACGAGGGACGGAAGGCGCGGTGGGGCGGGGAGGGGCGTACGGACCGGGGTGCTTAGTGGGGTGATGAAGGGGGTACGCAGGGTCGTGCTCATGCCGGGCTCCTGCTCGGGGGCTGGTGGATCACGGATGTGCCGGGTGCGGTCGGCGCGACGATGGGGGCGAGGGGGACGGGTGACGGCGATGCCCATGACCCGTCACTGCCCGTACGTCATGGCCGTACGCCCTGGTGTGGAGCCGCCCTCCGACTCCCAGGCCTCCGTACCGATACCGATACCGGTGCCGATGCCCGTAGCGGTCCGAGATCCCGCCCCCGCGGCGGCCGCGAGCTGTCCCGCCGCCTCGGCTGCCATGAGGGCGCTGCCCGTGCGTCGGTCCTGTGGGTCGCAGGCCGCGGCCATGAGCCGGGCGGCGGCGCCCGCTTCGGTGTCGGGAGGGACGATCAGCAGGTCCCAGCGCCCCGCGCGGTAGGAACGCAGCATGAGTTGGTGGGCGTCCTGCTCGTCGCGGAACCACCCGACGTTGACCGTATGACCGTGGACCGGCACCCTGTGCGGGATCACGGGCCAGTGCGTCGGATTGACCGTGACGCGCGTGATGCGTCCCCACGGCGCGTCCAACTCGTCGCACAGCGCGGGCAGTTCCCGGTGCAGATCCCGGGAGCGGGGCCACCAGGCGCCGTCGACCAGCCCGGAGGAAGGGCCCGACGGCTTCAACGTCAGGCGGGCGGGCGCCTCGTCGGCGGCAAGGGTGCCCAGGAGGGTGGGCGGGGGGCGTCGTTCGGTGATCACCATCATGGTGTCGACCTGTCCCCGGGCCCGATGCACACGACCCGGTGCTTGGCCGAGGGAGATACCGGCAGAGGAAGCCGGTCAAGAAATGCCCTCGGTACTGTCAGCGTACTCCTGTGGAAGCCCCGACCACGGGTGCGCGACGGCTTCCCGGCTGCCGAGGCCCTGCCCGGGACACTTTGCGCCCCTTTCCGCCCGACTTCGACCCGGGCTTCCGCCTACGTCTCCGCAGGCCACCGGACCTGCATCCGGCCACCGCCGCGTCGGGGCTGGCGGGGGAGGTGCGTTCGGTGGCGGAAAGCCCTCACCGCCTCCTGTGTCCGGCCTTGCGGTGTGCTTCGCTGGCGAGCCCGGTAGGCGGAGCCCGCAGAGGCCGCGGATGAGCCGGGCCCGGCCGAGGGAGGAAGGTGTCGGCGTGCCCCTGTCGCCCCTGTCGCCGCTCCTCGCGGCCGCGTCCTGGCTGACGAGCCCCCTGTCCCCGGACGACTATCTCGGTCTGCTCGACCCGTTGCTGTCGGCGCGGCACCCCGCGGGCCGGGTCACCGCCGTGCGGGCGGAGGGGCCCGCGGCGGCCACCCTCGTGATCCGGCCCGGACGGGGCTGGACGGGGCACCGGCCCGGCCAGTACCTGCCGGTGGGCGTGGAGATCGACGGCGTACGACATTGGCGTACGTACTCGCTCACCACCCCGCCCGACACACCGGACGGCAACGTCGCCGTCACGGTCAAGGAGGACCCGCGCGGCCGGGTCTCCCCGCACCTGGTGCATCGCACGCAGCCCGGCGCCGTCCTGCGACTGGGCCCGGCCCAGGGGGAGTTCGTGCTGCCGGACCCGCCGCCCGAACGGATGCTGTTCGTGACGGCGGGCAGTGGCATCACCCCTGTGCTGGGGATGCTGCGCACCCTTGCCCGTCACCGTCGGGCACCGACCCCCGACGTCGTACTCCTGCACAGCGCTCCGGCACCGGAACAGTGCCTTTTCCGCGCCGAACTGACCGAGCTTGCGGCCCGGTCGCGCTGGTTCCGGCTGCACCTGACCTACACGCGTACGGACGGCCGGCTGACCCCGGACCGTATCGTCGGGCGCTGCGCCGACTGGCGGAACCGGGACGCCTGGGTGTGCGGTCCGCCGGGGCTCCTCGCCGCGGCGGAACGGCACTGGGCCCAGCACGGAGTCCATGAGCGACTCCGCCTGGAGCGCTTCCGTCCGGCCCCGCTGCTCCCACCCGGCCCCACAGCCACGGGCGGCCGGGTGCGGTTCGGCCGAACCGGTGTCGAGGCGGACGCCCCCGCGGCCGTGCCGCTGCTGGTGCTCGGCGAGGCCGAGGGCGTGGCGATGCCGTACGGGTGCAGGGCGGGGGTCTGCCGCGGCTGTCTCGTCCCGCTCGTGGCCGGCAGGGTCCGCGATCTGCGGACCGGCGAAGTGCACGGAGAACCGGGCGGTTTGATCCAGACCTGTGTCAACGGAGCCACGGGCCCACTCGTCCTGGACGTCTAGGACCTCCCGAGGAGGCAACTCCCCATGGCCACCACCTCAGCAACAGCAACAACGACGATCCCCTCAGCCGCCGAGGAGGCCCCGGAAGGGGCAGACGGAACAGCACCGGAGGACACGTCCGGAGCAGCACCGGAAGGCGCGTCCGCAGCACCGGAAGGCGCAGAGCGCATCGAGGAACTGGGAGCAGAACTGGACCGTCTCCGCGCCGAGATCGTCGCGGCACGCGGCAAGGACGACGCCCGCTACATCCGCACGGTGATCGCCGTCCAGCGCAGCCTGGAGACGGGCGGCCGGCTCGCCCTGGCCGTCTCCCTGTTCCCGCCCGCCTGGCTCACCGGCACCGCCCTGCTCGCCGCCGCCAAGACGCTGGAGAACATGGAGCTGGGCCACAACATCCTGCACGGCCAGTGGGACTGGCTGGGCGACCCGGCCATCCACTCCACCACCTGGGAATGGGACTTCCTCACCCCCGCCGACGCCTGGAAGCACACCCACAACCACCTGCACCACACGTACACGAACGTCGTGGGCCGTGACCGCGACCTCGGCTACACCGTCCTGCGCATGAGCCCCGACCAGCCCTGGCGCCCCTTCCACCTCCTCCAGCCGCTGTACGCGGCGCTGCTTGCGCCCGTCTTCGAATGGGGCATCGCCCTGTACGACCTGGAGGCCGACGCGGTGCGGGACGGCCGCAAGAGCCCGCGCGCGTTCCTCGGAGACCTGGCGGAGCTGCTCGGCAAGGCGGCACGCCAGTCGGCCAAGGACTACGTCCTCTTCCCGCTGCTCGCAGGCCCGTCCGCGCTGCCCTGCCTGCTCGGCAACCTCACCGCCAACACCGCACGCAACATCTGGGCGCACACCATCATCTTCTGCGGTCACTTCCCTGGCGATGTGCGGACCTTCGCCGAGGAGCAACTGGAGGGCGAGAGCCGTGCCCAGTGGTACCTGCGGCAGATCCAGGGCTCGGCGAACATCGAGGGCGGCGCCCTGTTCCACGTCCTCACCGGCAACCTCAGCCACCAGATCGAACACCACGTCTTCCCGGACCTCCCCAGCAACCGCTACGCCGAGGTGGCCCCACGCCTGCGCGAGCTGTGCGGGAAGTACGGCCTGCCCTACGTCACGGGCCCCTTACGGAAGCAGTACACCTCGATGTGGCACCGCATCCTGCGCCATGCGCTGCCCGGCTGAAAGGTCCGCCCCAGCCCCCTCAGCGCCGCCGTCCGCCCCCGCGCCCGGACCATCCGGACCCCACACCGGCCGAGTGCAGGGCGAGGAGCGCGAGTCCGACCAGCATGAGACTCGTCGGGCTGAAGACCGTCTCGGTCGACGTCTCGGCCGCGTGAAGGACGAAGGCGATGACGAAGAGTACGGCCGCCGCGAAAGCCAGCATCTGTCTTCTCCTGCCGATGGACGGCGAACCACAGGCCACCCCCGTGGCTGCACCGCTGGCTGCCGGGTACCCGCCGCACGGTGGATCAGGCAGCGGACATCGTGGCCAGTGGCGGACCGGCCAAGGCGCTTGGTGTCACAGCGACGTGCGTCCGGAGATGAAAGAGCCCCTCACGCGTTTCCGCAGGTGAGGGGCCATTTGCGCCCCCGGCAGGACTCGAACCTGCGGCCAAGCGCTTAGAAGGCACCCCGCGAGTCAAGACCACAGGTGCCGCTGACCTGCATGAATGCCATTCCTTGGCAAGTCGTCAGGGAAACTTCCCGAGATTTCGGGAAGCCGCGGTCGGGCGTGGCCGTAGCGGTCCCGAAGTCTCTTGACGCTGGCATCCGCTGGCGGAAACAATCCGTCCCCTTCTCGTGCTTGTAGCTGGTGAGGATCGAGGAGGGGACGGTGTCGGGGCTGAAGCTGTTTGACGTGAGGGCAGGGGGCGCGGTGGAGATCACCGCACGGACGGCCGCGGCGGAGAGCGATCTGCAGCGCCAGGTCGAGGCGAACATGGAGACGCTTCTCGGGGTGCGCTTCCTCGCGAGTGAGTACAGCACCGGGTCGCTGCACGGGGGCCGGATCGACTCGCTCGGCTTGGACGAGAACGGGTCGCCCGTGATCGTCGAGTACAAGCGTCGCAAGGACCCCGGCGTGATCAACCAGGGGCTGTTCTATCTGTCGTGGCTGACTGACCACAGGGCGGAGTTCCACCACCTGGTCCGTGAGCGCCTCGGGGCTGAGGCTGCCGCGGGTGTGACATGGTCTGCGCTGAGGCTGATTTGCGTTGCGGAGGAGTTCACCCGTTACGACGTCCATGCCGTGCGGGAGATCCGCCGCACGATCGACCTGGTCCGCTATCGCTACTTTGGCGAGAAGCTGCTCGCCCTGGAATCCATCGCGTCTGTCACCGGTCCGGATGCGCGGCCCCGCCCTCTTCGCAGGCGGCAGGAGTCTTCCTCGGGCGACGCCGTAGCCGCGCTCAGGGCAGCGGTCGATGAGGCCCTGACAGCTCTTGGGGATGACGTCACGCCTGTTGACCGCAAGCAGTATCGGGCGTATCGCCGACTGCGGAACTTCGCCTGCGTCGGCACCACCCTGAAGCGAGAGGTTGTGTTGTACCTGGCGGTGGACCCGAGTGAGGTCGCCCTCGTTCCGGGATTCACGCGAGACGTGACCGGCATCGGGCACCACGGCACGGGGTCGTTGGAAGTGCGGCTGCGCTCGGAGAAGGATCTGGAGCGTGCCGGACATCTGTTGCAGCTTAGCTACTCGGCGGCGTAGGGCTTTGAGCGGACGTCTCGAGCGCCGAATGGGGTAGGGCGTGAGGCGTTTCTTCTAGCGACGGGCGCCGACGTAGGAGGTCGGCAGCCGTGGAGCCCGGCAGTGGGCGCGGCGCATCGCTGCCGAGGGCCGTCTGCCAACTCCTGGTTCGAAGTTGGACCGCGTGGTGATGCTGTGGCCGAGGGGAGGGCCGTGACTGTGCGAGATGCGGCGCGGGAGGCGAGCGGTAGTTCGCGATGGGGATCGTCTTTGCGGCTCCAACGATCATTCAGCTTCGCTACGATCATCGGATCGATTTCACCAGTGATCAGATCGTTGGGCTGGAAGTGAAGAATGTTCATCGAGAAACTTGTGCTGGAGAACTTCAAGTGCTTCGGGCCGCGGCGCACCTCCGTTGACCTTCATTCGGGCGTGACTGCGTTCATTGGCGCAAACGGTTCAGGCAAGACTGCGGCGTGCGAGGCGTTGTTGCGCTTGTTCGGAGTGTCTGCGCAGGAGCGAGCCGTACGCGTGGACGACTTCGCTGTCCCTGCCGACGAGACCATTGCCCCTGCCAGCCGTGAGCTGATGATCGAGGCGGTGCTCGCGTTCCCTGAGCTCCACGGCGAAGTTGAGGACGAAGACGAAGCAGGAGTTTCCGAGGCACCTCGTGCCCAAGGCGAGGTACCCCGGGCAGTCCCGGAGTTCTTCCGACGCATGGCGGCCAACGACGACGGAGACATGAAGGTCCGGGTGGTTCTCCGGGCTGAATGGGTAGACGACGGCACGGTGGAGGGAGCCATCACCGAAACCCGAGAGGTCGTCAATACCCTTGCAGAGGAGTACAGCGAGGACGACTGCGTTCCGCTGGCCCCTGCGGAGCGCAGTCGTATCCAGATGATCTACATTCCGGCGTCGCGTGACGGCGTGCGCCAGGTGACGGCGTTCATGCGAAGTCGGCTCTGGCGAGCCGCGCAATGGTCAACGGGCCTGCGTGATCTGGTCAGTGAGCACGCGAGCGAGGTCGCGAAGAAGTTCACGAACGAACCCGTGGTGCAGGCCGTCGAAGGTGCACTGACCGCCCGCTGGCAGGAACTGCATGACACCGGCGTGCACTCCGACCCGAAACTGCGGCTCCTTGACAGCGACTTCAACCAATTGGTCCGCAACTCTGAACTCGTCTTCGAGCCCGATCACAACGCCCAGCCGCGCCCGGCCGGCATGCTGAGCGACGGGCAACGCTCGCTGCTGCACCTTGCCCTGGTCGCAGCAGCGCTCGACGTCGAGGCCGAGGTGTACGAGGGTCGGCACCATGACAGCTTCACGCTTGATGCCGCCCATTTGCCGGTCCTGACTCTGATCGTGGTCGAAGAGCCCGAGAACAACCTTTCCCCGTTCTTCTTGTCGCGCATCGTCACGCAGCTGCAGGCACTGAGCAGCGGTACGGCGACGCAAGCCATCCTCTCCAGCCACTCCGCCAGTGGCATGACCCGCATCCGCCCCGAGGACGTTCGGTACTTTCGCACGGAGCCAGCCACCTCGACCGCATCGGTCCGCACGATCACCCTGCCTGCTGACACCACCGAGGCTGGGAAGTACGTGCGCGAGGCGGTGCGCGCCCACCCAGAGCTCTACTTCGCCAAGTTCGTCGTGCTCGGGGAAGGCGACACCGAGGAACTCGTCATCCCGCGCATCGCGCAAGCCCATGGCGTGCACCTGGACCCGTCGTTCGTCGCCATGGTCCCCCTCAGCGGTCGGCACACCAACCACATGTGGAAGCTGCTCAACGATCTTGCCATCCCGCATGCCACCCTGCTGGACATCGACTACGGAAAGGAGGGGGCCGGCCCTGCCCGGCTACGCGACGCCTTCAACCGCCTGATGGACAACGGGCTGGATCCCCTCAAGGAGCTCGACGGTTACGACAACGTCGACGACGTCCACGACGGCCTATCCCCGGAGGCAATGCGACCCGTACTTGACCACTTGCGCACCTTCGGCATCTTCTACGCCACGCCCCTGGACCTCGACTACAGCATGCTGGTGTCGTTCCCGTTCGCCTACACGCATCTTGAACCGGGGGAGCGCGGCCCGGGCTCCTCCGACCCCACCACGACGGTTTTGGGGGAGAGCGGCACCACCCCGGCCTTCTGGAGCGCAGAGGCACAGATCGAGCGGCTGCGCTGGTATCGATACCTCTTCCTTTCCCGCTCGAAGCCCAGTACCCACATGAGGGCCCTCGGCCGCCTGACCGACGCCGAACTGAAGTCAGACGCGCCCGAGGTCCTCACGGCGCTCGTGCGATACATCCAGCAGGCGGCCGGGCTGTGAGCGGTTCGAGGGCGCGCCGTGCCACGAACCCCATGACGACACCGGTGCCGGTCGATGCGTGGCGGCCGATCGGGATCGAGGACCTGGAGCCTTCTGCCTGGGAAGCCCTTCGGGACAGCGGCAATGTGGCGGTCGTGGCCGGGCCTGGAGCCGGCAAGACCGAGTTCCTGGCCCAACGCGCCGCCTACTTCCTGCAAACCGGTATCTGCCCGTGGCCGCAGCGCATTCTGGCGATCTCGTTCAAGAAGGACGCGGCAGCCAATCTGGGCCGCCGCGTGGCTGCCCGCGTTCCCGAACATGACGGCCGGTTCGTCTCGATGACCTTCGATGCGTTTACCAAGAGCCTGGTCGACCGCTTCGCAGCGGCGCTGCCCTCTGACTGGCGCATGGGTAGTGAGTACGAGATCCGCACGGCGACCGGCTCGGAGGTGAGGAGCTTCCTCAATGACATCGCCTTCAGCGCGCCGCAACCTCTGCAGCGGGAAGTCGCTCGGTTTCAGCCCTCGCGCTTCATCACCGATGTCGTGGGCCGGTGGCGCTTGCCGAGGACCATCCCGACCGGCGACGAGGTCGACGCCGCGTCCTATGCTGTGCGCGAGTGGTGGCGTGCCCGCTACCTCCAGCCGGAACGGCCGCAGCTCGACTTCGTCATGATCAACCGGCTTGCCGAGTTGCTTGTCCGCGAAGTGCCGCAACTCAGGCGCGCTTTGCGTATGACCTATCCGTTCGTGTTTGTCGACGAGTTCCAGGACACCACCGGCGCGCAATTTTCCTTCCTCACAGCGGTGTTCGGAGACAAGGCCGCGGTGACTGCGGTCGGCGACACCAAGCAGCGGATCATGGGCTGGGCCGGAGCACTTCCCAAGGCGGTGCAACGCTTCGCCGACACTTTCGATGCCACCAGCTATTCACTAGCCTGGAATTTCCGCTCCAGTGACGCGCTAGTCGAGCTACAGCATGTCATCGCCAGCAAGCTGGAACCCAACACAGTGCGGGCCACTTCCAAGGCCACGGCAGAGGACGGCCATGATCCAGCAGCGCTGTGGACCTTCCGCATCCCCGAACGAGAAGCGACCTTCATCGCGGACTGGATCGCCCGGGACATCGCCAACTCGGACCGAACGCCAGCGGACTTCGCGCTCATCGCACGACAGAAGATCAAGGACTTTGAGCCGCTCTTTCGGTCCCGTCTTGCTGCTCACGGCATAAGGCTCCGCAACGATGACGCACAGGTTGGCAAGATGAGGCTGCAAGACCTGCTCAAGAGCGAGACGGCCCGTCTCCTGATGGGGATGCTACGTCTGGCCCAGCACCCCCAGGGCCTTGCCGACATTTGGCAGGACGTCTCGACCACGCTGGAGCGCGTACACGGAGCCGCGGATGACGACGTGGCCCAGCGCCGTGTCGGTGAGCACCTGACCCAGCTGACCGGAAGGCTGCGGATCTGGCTGCGGTCTCACCCTCCGGCGACAACGCCAGCCGCGGACGCGGTGCAGGAGATGTTGGACCTTGTCGACGGCACTGCGCTACAGCGATACATCAAGTCCGCCGTGCCGGGAGAGGACTTCGGCCTCGTCACCGATGCATTTGCCGCGCGATTGGAGGAGGCGTCCAGCAGTGCCACCAACTGGGGGGAGGCACTTGACGAATTTGAATGTGCTGATGCCGTCGCACTGCTCACCGCCCACCGCAGCAAGGGACTTGAATATCACACCGTGTTCTTTCTGGGCATCCATGCGAGGCAGTGGTGGTCCTACCAGAATGACCCGCGCGAGGGAACATCGACCTTCTTCGTCGGATTGTCCCGGGCGGCCCAGCGGTTGATCCTCACTACGGATCGAGTCGATTCGACCGGCCCCCTCGCCGATCTTTTCGCGATGCTCAAGGAGGCAGGGGTTTCAGAAGTCGCCCAGGACTAGGCACTGGCTTGCGGCTCTTGGCGCCCAGGTTTCCCGCACGGCAGCGACACCGCGGCCAAGTTGCGCGACTGCGGCATGTGCCGACTTGCCGACTCGCGCCTCGGTGAAGCGCCCAGCAGGGGCTTCCGGGATGTAGTGCGCATACAGCGGCAAGTCATCCTCATCGAGGGGTACCTGGCGGCTTGGGCTTGGTCTCGCGCTGGCGGCTTCCGACTCGGCATTCGTGCCGCTCTCGGTTATGGCGAGCCCACATCGAGTAACTGATCCCCAAGTTCGCTGCAGGCAGAGGGCATCAGGGTTCCTATGCGTTGGATTCCTAGGCGAACCCATGTCAAGGTACGACACCGTGAAGCCCGCAGATCGCAGATGCGGTGCCTTCTGGAAATTCCACGATGGAGGCTGCTTGCCTGAAATACCCACTCCCGCGCGTCACCATGTGATCATCGGTGAGGGTGCCGACGCAAGGATATTGCGGGTGACGGTGTCGCTCATTGCTCAGAGAGAGGGACACACCGCGCTGGGATACGTGGTCGGCCTCTACGCCAAGCTAGAGCTCAATGCCGATGACAGGGATGAACCCGTCACATATTTCCTATCGCGCTTGGAGGGGGAGAAGAGATGGGCCATCGATGCCAAGTTCGGCTCCGATGGGTATCCGCACTATGCCCATGGTTTCGGCGAGCGAACATCTGCCACCCGAACCATCATCAAGCCGGTAGCGCGTATTCTCGATGACCTGGCTCGTGCCCTGGGGCTGGCAAAGGACGTCGGAGAGCGGGTCCCGCTGGTTCTCGCCGCCCACTGGCTCGCCCCCTGATACCCATAAACCTGCTGCTTCCGGGGAGACCGCCAGTGTGGGCGGTCTCCCCGGAAGCAGTTGGCCCGGTCAGGCTTCGGCAGCCAGGTGCTCCAAGACCTTCTGCGCGCACTGTTCGGCGTTGCGGACGATTTGACCGCCCCAAAAAGACAGGACAGTCCAGCCCTGGGCGCGCATGGCGTCGCGCTTGGCCTTGTCGGATGCCTGGCGTTCAGCGTTGTGGTGGTGCTTCCAGCCATCGCAGAAGACGGCGACCTTCTGATCCGGCCAGGCGAAGTCGGCGATGGTGACCGGGCGGGGCGTGCCGTCGGTGGATCCACGGTCACCCCATGAATACTGGGCCACACCGCGGGGGACTCCGGCCGTCATCAGTGCGATGGCGAGGCGTCGTTCGATGGCGGAGCGGGGGCGGCCGTGGAAGGCGTCGGCGTAACTGGGCACCCGGCGTCCGTCGACGTCCGGCGCGTTGACGAAGCGGCGCAGGAAGTTGGCGGCGATGCGGCGGTCGAGCAGGTCTTCTTCGAGCTGGTTTCCGTAGGAGCGCAGGCAGGCGTAGCAGGAGCGCTCGCAAGAGCAGTCGTCGAGGACCGGGACGAGGGCGGCGGCGACTTCGCCGAACCGGGCGGCGAGCTGACGCAGGTAGCCGGCGCCGCCGGGGACCTCTTCGTACAGGACGGCGAGACGGAAGGTGGCGTCTTCGCTTTCCGGGTCGGGGCGGGGCCAGTCGAAGCCGGCCACTTCGTCGTCGCCGGCCTGGAGGATGACGCGGCAGCCCAGGTCGAGGGCGGCGCGGGTGCTGGCGAGGAATTCCTCCAGGTTGTCCGGGCGGATGTCCAGCGCTTCCAGGTCGGGGAGGACCTGCAGGCTGTCCACGCGCCGTTCGACCTGCAGAATGCTGGGGACGAGCTGGTGGTTGGTACAGATTGAGTCGTGGAACTTCTGGCGGTCCCGCTGGGCGCGAGTGGGGTCAGGGCCGGGGATCGCGTCGAACCACAGGCCGCAGCTGGTGCACACGATGAACCGCTCGCTGTTGGGCTGGTTCCGGGCGATGCGGCCGCGGTTGAGGATGGTCAGCTCTGCGCCGCGCTCCCACTGCAGCACGAGTCCGTCGCGCTCGAACAGGTATGTCTCCGAGGTGTTGGGGGCGCCGAGGTGATGGGTGACCTCGAAGGGGGAACGGGCGCGGTGTTCTTCGTCGGCCGAGATCCGCTGACGGCGTGAAGCGCGCATGGCCCGCATTGGGACGCTGTGCTGGGGAGTCATGTCGTCGCTGTCGCAGGACAGGCAGTGCGCGCTGGTGGAGTCGTTGACGGTGTCGCAGCGGTTGCACAGGTTGATGGAGTCCAGCGCGCCGACGCCGTCGGCGTTGACGAGATTGGCACGGCGAAAGTCGACTTGGTCGACGAGCCACTTGTCGCCGCGGGCGTAGACGAGCTGGCCGGGGGCGTAGTCCTTGAGCGCCTGGACAGAGTCCTGGGACAGTTCGGCCGTCTCACGCTGAAGGGAGAGCGTGGTGGTGTCGGTGGGGAAGGCGTAGGAAGGCAGGAACCCGACGCTGCTGAGATAAGAGAGCACATAAGCGCGGATACGGTCACCGCTGCGCATGGCTTCCAGGCTGGCGCTGATGCTGCTGACGGCGCGGGAGGCTTCCTTGTTGCCCGGCTTGCTCGTCGCCTGGGCCCATTCCTCCAACAGGCTCTTTTGCCGGAGACGGTAGGACCCGACGGCCTCATCGAGGTCCGTGATCCAGTTGTCGACCACCATGCGGGCCCAATCTTCGGTGAGCCAGGGAAGGTCGTCCGGAGCCAGGCCGAAGCGGAAGGCCGCATGGATCCGGGCCGAGATGCGATCCCGCCCCTCAGCGAGGGCGGTCTTGACCTCGTCGATGCCCTGCAGCTGTCCGTCGGCGTCTTCGGTGACCAGGCCGCGCATCCACTGGGGAAGGTTCTGGCCACACAGTTCAAGGGCCATGGCGCGGGCGTGGCGCTGTAGGACGCGCTGATTGTCCAGAAGGAAGGCCGGCGGGCGGATGGCACCGCGGATCATCTCCACGGGACGGGCGTAGTAGTAGCTGTCGTGCGGCATGCCGCCGGCGAAGGTGACGATCAGCGCGACCCGCTCCTCGCGGCGGCCGGCGCGGCCGGCGCGCTGGGCGTAGTTACTCGGGCGCGGCGGCACGTTGCGCAAGATGACGGCGAGGAGCTGGCCGAGGTCCACGCCCAGTTCCAGCGTCATCGTGCACACCAGCAGGTTGAGGTCGCCGTCCTTGAACCGTTCCTCTATGTCTTCCCGTTTCTCCAGCGGTACCTGGCCGGAGTGTTCCTCGGCCTTGACGACGAGGGGGGCGTCGCTGGCGGCCAGCAGCCGCTCGTGGTCGTCAGGATCGCCCTGCCAGGGCGCCATGGTGCCTTTGCAGTTGAAGGTGGCGCACTTGTTCTGCGGTGAGGGGCCGGGTTGTACGGCGCGGCACGCGCCGCACCGGTACATCGTCTCGGAGGCAGGCCGCACCTCCATGCTCTGGGGCGGGACCTGGCGCAGCTGGATGCGGGACTTGCCGGTGCCGACCTGGGTGCTGGCCAGAAGGTCATGCTCGGCCAGCAGGTCCACGGCCTTGCGCACGCCGCGCTCGCGGGCATCGGAGTTGGTCACCAGCGGAAACGCGGTCTTCACCAGGCGGGCGGCGGCGCCCCGGTAGCTCAAGGCCAACGGGTTCGCTCCGGCTACCGTGACGGTGGTCTCCCCGTAGCCGGTGACGGAGTGGCCCATGCCCATGGTGGCGCCGGCTTCGGTGAGCTCGGCTTCCGTCTTCGCGTCCAAGCGCTTGTTGAGCAGATCGTGGCCGAGCCCGCCACGGGTGCGGACCAGGTCGAGCATGCGCGCCAGCAGCCACCGGGCCGCCGCCGCGTCCCCGCCGAGGATGTCGGTGATCGGCTTGAGCGCCTCGTCGCTGAGGGCCTCCAGACCCGGGTAGCCGATCGTGATCAGGCCCAGGCGTTCCAGGGTCGGAGGGCGCCGCTCATCGCTGGCAAGCTCGCCCAGCAGGTCCCATTCACACACGCGCAAGGCGCGCCGACGGGCGTCCTTGCCCGCCGGATCGTCGTAGAGCCCGGATTCCTGACCGCGCCGAAAGACGTCCTCGACGAGGCTGTTGAAACTCGCGGCGGGCTCCCCAGCACGCACACGGTCGGTGATGCTGTCCACGATGAGGTGGCGCACCTGCACGGCGCGGGCCCGGTCGCGCAGGTAGCCGGCCTGGAAGGCGGTGTCCTGCCGAGAGTCCGCGAAGATCAGAAGGCGGCGCAACATCTCGTCATCGCTCTGCGCCGCCAGCCCGGTATGCAGGCTGAACGCCGCGGCAGTGACGGCCGCGGCAGTGCGCGCGGTGAATTCCTGCACGGCGCCGTGCGAGCGCAGGTAGCCGCAGACCGGGCAGCGCGTCAGCGGACGGTCGGGCTCGGGAACTGCGACGGAAACCTCGCGGGTGGCGGTGCCGCAGCCCAGGCAGGTCGAGCCGTTGGCGTCCTTCCCGCAGCGCGTGCACCGGCGCGCCGGGTACCAGTTCCTGCTGCCCGTCCGCGGCACCTCCAGGGGCTCCTCGGCCGTCAGGCGGCGGGCGACATACCGGGTGACCGGGCCGTGGGGATCGTCGCGTTCCAGGTCGTAGTCCTGGCCACAGCCCAGACATACGCCCAAAGACGTGGTGGCCTGCGCGCCGCAGTCCATACGGGTGCAGGTGGTCGCGCCGTCCAGCAGCAGGTGCTCGGCCTCCCCGACACAGCGCACGGGCGTGGGTAGGCTGCGCAGGAACAGATGGACCTTGGCCTCCAGGACGGGCGGGCCCGCCGCGGTGTGGGTGTCGGCGCCCAACAGCAGCCATCCGGCGACCTCGTCCTCCAAGGCATCCCGGTCGGCGCCGGCACGCTGCGGAAGGCCCGCCAGAGTGTCCACGAGCTCGTCGACAGTGCTGGGGTGTGCCAGGTGTGCGCGCAACAGGTCCAGCACCGGGCTGGCCTGCGGGTCACCCAGCACGGCCCGCAGACGCTGGGTGTCCCCGCCGTCGGCGAGGGCGCGACGCAGCAGCTCACGGTCGGGGGCCGGCCCGATCGCGCTGTGATCCGGTTCCGGCTGCGGGATGGCCGTCTCTTCGACGATGGCGTCCACGTCGAACGGAGCGGCGAACAGGCTGCTGGCGAACTCCGCAGTGCGCTGCAGGTCCACGTCATGGTCGCCCCCGGCGCTCACGGTCGCGGACAGCCCCACGCACACTAGGCCGTCGTCATCGACGTGGCCGCGCAGGCGGCGCACCAGGCCGGCGATCTCGGTTCCCAGCGCCCCCTGGTAGGTGTGGATCTCGTCCAGGATCAGATGGCGCAGCACGCCGTTGCGGAACAGCTCCCGGTCATCCCGGCGCGTGAGGATGTACTCCAGCATGGAGTAGTTGGTGAGCAGGATGTCCGGCGGCGTCTCCTGCATCCGCGTCCGCTCGTGCTGCGGAGTGGCCCCCGTGTACACGCCATAGGTCAGGCCGAGCTTCTCGCAGGCGGCCTTGACGCGGTCCTCCTGGTCGTTGACCAACGCATTCATCGGATACAGGGCGATTGCCTTCACGCCGGGCCGGTGCCGGTTGTCGAAAGCATGCGCGATGACCGGGACCAGGAAGGACTCGGTCTTACCCGAGCCGGTACCCGTGGCCACCAGGGTGTTCTGGCCCTGGCGGATCCGAGTGATCGCCGTGACCTGGTGGGTGAACAACCGCTCCACCCGCGGGAACGCCCCGGTGATCTCCGTCGGCAGGCCGACGCTGGCAGCGAGCTCGGTGAGCGTCGCGTCCAGTTGGTAGCGCGGCTGCACGGACAGATAAGGACCGTTCCACAGCAGGGAGTCCTCATCGACCATCCGCTCCAGACGGGAGCGCAGGCCGGGATCGGCAATCGGGTAGGTGGTCCAGGTGAACCGCCGGTAGTCCTCACGCAACCGGTCGGCCAGCTCCAGCGGGTTCATCCCGTGCTCCTCCTACGCCCGTCGTTGATCACTTGGGTGCGTACGTGGGCCCCCGCTAGGAGAGGCCCACGTAGCACTCGAACATGGAGCGTAGTGCGGGGCACCGACAACGCCGTTTGCACCGACGGCGAAGATCAGCCAGCCAGGCGCGCGAAGTGCTCCCGAACAAGCTGCTTGTACTCCTCGCCAGGCCGCACCGGGCTCCCCTCCGTGTCGGCACTCTGCCGGAAGTCGGCCAAGATCAGCTCCAGCTGCGCTGCCGACAACCCGTAGAGACGGGCTACCCGAGCATCGAGTTCCGCCCGGAGGTTGTACTCCTCGTCTTTGGAAAGAGGGGCGCATTCCACTCCGAGCACCTCGGCCAATTCATCGAACTCTGGCGTACGGCAGGTGAGCCGTGCTGAGATGTTCACGACCTCCGCCCCGGGACCTTTATCGAGGGGGACATCAGCGATAGGCAGTGTGGCCATGATCGACTTCGTGACATGCGCGCTGGCCTTGCGGCGGACAATGAAGTCCAGCGTCATGCTGTTCATCAGTGCTACTACGTAGATCATTGCCGGTGCGCTGAGAACTGTCCGGTAGCCATTTGCTGCGGCGTCCCAACTGGAGCGATAAAAGTAGTGCAGAGCGTGTGTAACGACGGTCCCTGGTGGCAGAACGGTCGCAATAAGCGTGCGCTCATCACTGCCTCGCGCGGTCTCGCGGAAACAAGGGCGGTAATGATTTGACGGAAGCTCAAGGACGCCAGTGCGGGGACCGGGATCGAGTAGGCAGTGCTCCCCGCGTGGGCGGGCCAGCGAACGGGCGTCCTTCTTCTTGGCGCGTTTCCGCGCGCGAGCGACCAGAGCTGCCTCTCCGACTT
Source organism: Streptomyces sp. NPDC039480 (assembly GCF_055597165.1). NCBI lineage: Bacteria > Bacillati > Actinomycetota > Actinomycetes > Kitasatosporales > Streptomycetaceae > Streptomyces > Streptomyces sp. NPDC039480. Next base: position 260,946 of record NZ_JBVITX010000008.1, read on the forward strand.
CCTCCTTCAGGTAATACGTGGGAGGAGCGAAATCGTGGACGTATTGGTGGATATGCTTGCCTTCTCGCAATGGCATACCGGTGCCATCGGCGGACAGGATCCGGCGGTCATCGTGAAGGTCTAGCTCACGCCCCCAGTCGATCTCCCAGCCGCCATCAGGCATCTTCTGCAACAGGTAGGGGTGGCCCGAGTAGAGCGTGGTGAGTACGTCGAGCAAGGCGGGGTCCCGCGTATCGGGGATGGCCAGAGTTTCGGGGGCCAAGGCGTCGATCGTGGCGCGGGAAATGGGAAGAGTTCGAGCCTCGAGGTCGAGAAGGTGGTCAAGCAATGAAACGCCGCTTGTGAACGGGAGCGGGTCCGTCGAGCCTCCGGCGCCAACGACAAGGAGAAGGAACTGCTCTCGGCTGTCGATGGGGAAGATCTTGTTTGTGTTATCGCATAGCACGAAGTGCTCAACGGAGCAGCGGTCAAGTAGCTCGCGACGATGTTCGGCAGTAGCGGCATCCGAGATCACGCCAGAATCGATGACCACGCCGAGCCGCCCTCCTGGCGCGAGAAGGGAAAGCTCTCGCTCCAGGAAGGTCCGATAATAGTTGAATGTGGTGCCGTGGGCGTAGAGCATGCGATAGGTATCGGATCGCTTAATAAAGTCCTTTACTCCGGAAAGGGTATGGTCGGAATCTGCGCGCGCCGCAGCCACGTCCGGGCGCTGGTCGAGTTCGGCTTGCCGCGCTAGTTTTTCGGCCTTCTTTTTGAGTAGTACGTAGGACGGGTCGAAGCGGCCGTAAAACTCGGCGGCCTTGAAGGTGATTCCTTCCCATGGCGGGTTGCCGAGCATAATGTCGAAGCCGGCGTCCCCCCGTCGCTCTCCCTTTTCATTGAAGAAGACTTCAGGGAATTCTACCTCCCAGTGAAACGGGCGGTAGTAGGACCTGATCGCATCGGGAATCTCTTCCAGGTCCTTTCGGAGCGTCTCGCCCTGCTTGATGCTGCTATGAACGGAAAGCCATTGACCGCTGTTAGCCTTGAGTTCCTCTGTATAGAAAAATGGGGCGACCCACCAGTCGCCAAGTGCCCGGAGCCTTTTGAAATCATCACTGCCGAGAAGTCGCGCGAAACGCTGTTCCTTGGCTCGGACCTGGAGGCGATCATCCGATGGAGCGCCAGCCAGTGACCGCCGCACGCGTACTAGTGCGGCGAGGTCCGGTTCGTCAGCTTCGAAGAGAGACTCCTGCAACTCGCTGGTACCCACGGCGGCTCGTTGGTTTCGGCCTCCTTGCGCCGGGGCTGGTACTCCTGCCCAACTGTCGAACTCGGCGCCGACTACGGCGTTGCCACAGCGTAGGTGGGCGTCGAGGAAAGAGAGGGGTTTGCCTGCTGCTGCTGTGGTCAACCAGAGGGAGACCTTGGCCAGTTCTACGGCCATGGGGTTGAGGTCAACACCGTAGATGCAGCGCTCGACGATCAGGCGGCGGTATTCGGCGCGCTCGGCATCGTCGAGTTTGTGGTCGAGTACCTCGCCGGCCCGGGCCAGGGCTTCGCCGTATGCCTCGGTCAGTTGGTGGACGGCGGGCACGAGGAAGGCTCCGGAGCCCATCGCGGGGTCGCAGATGCGCAGGTTCAGGATGTCCTCGGGAGTGGCGTCTTGGACGAGGGGACGTAGGGTTTCGCCGACGACGAAGTGTGCGAGGGGGCGTGCGGTGTAATAGGAGCCGGAGCCCTTGCGCTGGCCGCTGGCCTCAAAGAGGTAGAAGCTCCCGGTGTCGTAGGGCTCGAGGCATTCCGCGTTCGCGGGCAGCCGGTCGGCGTCGAGCACTTGGACCAAGGCGGACTGGCCACGGCCGATGCGGGCGAGAACTTTCGGGGTGTCGGCGATTTGAGGTTCGAAGGAGAGCAGGCCCTCGTAGATGCTGCCGAGCTGCTCGACGCCGAGTTCGCGGTAGTTGACCGCTCGACGCCCGATCGAGGCTTTGCTCTTGCTGTGTTCTGCTTCGGTCCAGGAGAGAGCGTCGATGGCGTCTCGGACGAACGTGTCGCCGACGGTCAGGCTTGGGTGGTCAAGCAGTTGGCATTTGGCTGGGTCGAAGAGGCCGCCGTTGAAGCCTGTGATCTGGAGTTCGCCGGCATCGATGCCGTCGCGCAACAGTGCCCATTGGGCACGCAGAGAGCTCCAGAGGAAGCCGCCGTCGGGTTCCCAGGCTGCGTCGGCGGTGAGGATGTCCTTTCGGAGGGCTCGCAGCGAGTATCCGCGGTCGTACGAGGGTGTGCCGATGGGTAGGAGACCGCGGTCTTCGGCGTACGCGACGAACAGAAGTCGGTAGGCGATCTTCAGGGCGTCTGCGAAGAGGGGACGGGGCTCAGGGATTGACTTGTCGTGCTGTCGCCAGTGGTGCAGGGCGCCGTTGGCGATGGCACTGATGGCGGTGCGGACACCACCGGAGAGGTTCTCACTGACGGCAGTAGCGGCATCCGAGCTGGCGTCCTCGACGCGCTTCCACAGGATTTCACCCGAGTCATCGGGGGTGAACGCTTCGGGGCGCAGCAGGGCCCACAAAACCTGCCACTCGTGGTCATCGCCGAGTTCGGCCAGGCCGGTCAGATCGACCGAGAGGTAACTGGCTTCGCCGCCGAGCCCCGGGTCGCGCCGGATCACTCGTAGTTCGGTGCCGTTGCTGAGCAGGACGGCGGGGAGCCGGTGCTCGCGGGCGCACACTTCGGCCTGGCGCTGGGGCCGCAGCTTGCCCGTCCGGCGTCCGGTGGGGGAGGCGTCCAGGTGCTGACCAGGTGGGGTGATGAGCACAGAGACGAGGTCCCCGAGCGCAGACTCATGATCCGTGTCGTGTGTGCGGCCGAGGACAGGTTCCTCTATGGCAGGGAGGCTGCCGGGAAAGGTCCAGCCGAAGCAGGAGAGCCAGCTGAGCATGCGCTTGCGCGTATCACCGGTGGTGCTGGTCTCGTCGATGTCGGCGACCAGGCGGCGCAGTTCGCGCTTGGCGTGGCGGATGCCATCTGTGGCGTCCTCGGCCCCGATGCGATCGCGCTGTTCGCGGAGGAAGAGGGCGGGGTCGGAGAGGTAGTAGGTCGACAGGGTGGTGCCGGCGACGGTGATGTTCAGCATGCGGGCACCTCGACGCACACGATGCAGCCCACCGGTTCGCCGGGTGTGACCTCGGCGACCTGGAAGCCTCGGCTGAGCGCCTTGCGGCGTCGGTCGAATTCGGCGTCGACGGCGGCGCGGGCTTCGTCCACGGTGTGGAAGGCGCCGTGTCCGGTGTCGGCGAAGAGACCGAGCTGGATGGTGTCACCGGCTCCGGTGGCGAAGCGCCGTTCGGCTTCGGCGAGTTCGGCGGCGTGCCAGCGGTCCAGGTCGGCGTGGAGGCGTTGGGATTCGGTGGTCAATTGTTCTCGTAGTTCGTCGGCTCGTTCGGCGATGCGGCGGGAGGCTTCCTGCTGCCCGGCCAGGACGGCGGCCTCGAATCCGGCGGACAGTTCCCGGCGGGCTTTCTCGACCGGGTCGAGGCTGCCGGTGGGGGCGGGGCGCTGTCGCAGTCGGCGCAGGTCGGCGGATGCGTCCTGGCTGGGGGCAGCCGGGGCACCGGCGTCCGTGCGCGGGACGAAGACGGGGACCAGGGGCTCTTCCAGGACACGGTTGTCGTCGGAGGTGATGCGGCCCACGTAGGTGAACAGCCAGCCACTGCCGCCCTCGGCGGCAGGGCGGACTGCGACACGACCCCCGTCGCGGTCGTCGTACAGGCGGGTACGGACGCGCTGGAGGACCGCCCGTACCAGGGGGTGGGCGGGGGTGAGGAAGGCGATTCCGCGGTGTTCCGGCTCCAGGGCGACGGAACGGCTGAATGTGGCTTGAAAAGCCTCTTGGGGCACGAGGGGGTATTGCTTGAGGAGCGGTCCCGGCTCGATGGTCACGATGTCGCCGTTGCCGGTGACCTGGCCGGCGCACTGGCGGACCACGGAGGTCACCAGTTGCCGGAACTCCTCGAAGTCCGGCAGCAGCCAGCCGGCCTGCTCCCGGGCGGCCACGGTTTCGTCCTCGACCTGCTTCTCGTTCTGCATGCTCTGCATCAGGACGAGGGCGCCGCTGCGCTCGAGGTAGTCGCGGACCTGCTGGACCGCGCGCTCCAAGCGTTCCTCTAGATCCTGGGTCGAGGCGTCTTCGAGAAGGCCGTCGATAACATCGCTGCGGCCCGCCACTCCCAGGACGTCACTGCTGGAACCGAGCTGTTTGGTGATGGTGGAGAGCTTGTCGCGCAGCCGCTGGAGGATCTCCTCGTCGCGGGTCTCTGCCAGGTAGAGGTAGCTGATCTCGACGACGTGCTCCTGGCCGTAGCGGTCGACGCGGCCGTTGCGCTGCTCCAGCCGGTTGGGATTCCAGGGCAGTTCGTAGTGGACCACCACATGGCAGGCATCCTGCAGGTTCAAACCCTCGCCGGCCGCGTCGGTGGCCAGCAGGATCGCCCCCGGGGTGCGGGAGAAACGCTCCAGCACATCTCGGCGCTTGGCCAGCGGGATGGTGCCGTCGATCCGCAGCAGGGGGCCGTGACCCAGATTCTTCTCCAGATAGTCCAGGGTGTCGCGGTACTCGGTGAACAGGATGACGCGCTCGCCGCGCCGCCCTGCCCGGAAACCCTCCAGCCAGCCCTGCAGGCGGGTGAGCTTGCTGTCATCGCCCGGGCTGAGGGATTCGACCTGTTCCAGGAGCTTGCTGACCAGGCGCTGTTCCTCGCGCAGGTCATCTTCGGGGAGGTGGGCGGCCACGCCCTCCAGCGCGAGTTCCTCGGCGGCCCGCAGGTCCTCCTCGGGCAGTGCGGTGTCTCCGCGGTACTGCTGCAGCACGTCCATGCGGTGCCGACCGGTGTGCTCAACGGGCGGGATGCCGAGGTTCTCCGCCCGGCGACGCAGACTCTGCAGCAGCGCGTACGGGCTGGACAGGGCCCGCTTGCGCAGCACTTCCAAAGCGAATGCCTGGACGTAGTAGGAGTCGGTGTTACGCAGGGCGTGCAGGACGCGCTTGCTGTGCCCGCGCAGCCGCTGGTGGATCTCCTTCTCCCGGCTGGTCGGCCGCACCTGGATGGGCTGGGGCGGTAGGCGGCGGCTGATCGGCTGCGGCGGCTCACCGCGGGTGACGTCGTCCTTGAGGCGGCGCACGATATACGGCTGGACCAGGTCGGGGTCCAGCCGACCGTCGTCGGCGGCCAGGTGCGGGGAGAGGAGCTGAAGCAGGCTGGCGAAGGACTCCTGGTAGCCGTTGTGCGGTGTGGCCGACAGCAGCAGCATCTCCCGGCTGTGGTCGGCCAGGGCACGGGCCAGGCGGCTGCGGTCGGTGGCGCTGGAGCGTCCTTCCCCGGCGTACGCGCGGGCTACGTGGTGCGCCTCATCCATGATCACTACGTCGAAGGGGGGAGCGCTCTGGATCGCGGTGAGGTTGTTCTTCAGGTAGTCGATGGACGACACCGCGTAGGGCACTGCGGTCCACGGGCTGACCGTGGTGGGGTTGTCCCGGCGGACCTCCAGCCACTTCTTGCTGTCGACCTTGGTGAAGTCGAGATTGAAACGGAACCGCATCTCCTCGACCCACTGATCCTGCAGACCGGCCGGGCAGGCGATCAGGACACGGTCGGCACGCCCACGGCGTGCCAGCTCCATCAGTACCAGGCCAGCCTCGATGGTCTTCCCCAGACCAACGTCATCCGCGACGAGTAGGCGGACGCGCGGTTGGCGCATGGCTACCAGGACGGGAACGAGCTGATAGGGCTCGACGTCGATCCGGCCATGCTCGACCGCCAGCAGGTCTCCGCGGCCGTGAGCCATGGTGAGTGCGAGGGCGTCATGGAGCTCGTTGAGTCGGATCGGATTGCCGGGCTCGAAGCGCAATCGGGTCGCCGCCTCTGGGCGGAGCGTCGGCTCCTGGCTCGGCAACACCGTCAGGCGCCGCGGGCCGGGACGCTCGTCAGCACGGCGCAAGTCGAGGAATGCCTCGCTGCCGGCGCCGCGGACCCCTTCGACCTCCCACAAACGGTCTCGGAGCCGGACCCGCATCCCGCGTTCGTACATGATTGTGGAGTCTCCCTACCTGCTGATCAGCACCAGGAAGGCTACCGGGGCCCGGGCGGGGCTGCGGCCTAATCCAGCTGCGTGCAGCCGCATGCCCGGGGTGGGCGAGGCGAGCCGTCCGGACGCCAGCGCGGGCCGTCCGCTGTGGCATGACCTCCAGTACGCCTTCCAAGTCTTCGCCCGACCGTTCTTGAGGGTACGGGAGTGTCCTGACCTGCAGTGGAACTGGGGGTGGTGGGGCTTCTGAACGGTCTCGGACTTATGTGAATGAGACCGGAACTGAGACCACGGCTTAATGTGATCCACCTGTCAGGCAAAGTAGCGGGAGGACGGCAGAAACATGTCGCTGGGCCATACCCTCCGGGTGAGACCGCTTGAGCATCAGTCCAGGGGCTCTTCGGTCCATATGAGTCTACCGGGGAAATCCGGATGCCTGTCGGTGACCTCCCACTCCTCGTCGCCTGGCAGCGTCGCGATCCATGGAGGCGGCGAGGCCAGCAGGTTCCCGACGAACTCAAGGGCCCCAGACAGGGACTCTTCGGGAAGCTCCGCGTGTGGAGAGTAGCCGTTCTCGATGTCCCACCAGCCGAGCCTGCTTGTCCTGGTATCGACCACGATCTGAGTGACGCTCAACGCCGCGATGGGAACGAGGAAGCGCTTGTCCTCTTCTGCCAGGTTCGCGTCGTTGGGCGTCGCGTATTTCAACCAGATCGCACGGTTCTTGAGGATGTCCTCGATGCCGAGGAGCGTGTACCCCGGCGGCAAAATCTCGGTGAGGCCGGAGCCGTCATGCCGTAGCAGTGAGCGCTCGACGTCCTCAGGCAGCCTCACCGCGAGGCGTTCGTGCAGGCGTTCTATGTCTTCGTAGGTGCAGGGGCCCGGCAACGCAGGCCCCTGCGGAGCGTGCTGAGCTATCCAGCTCTCAATCTTTTCCCAGGACTCCTCAACCGACATGCGGCTACCCCTCGCTCCTATGCCGAGCAGGTCGAAGTGCGGTGCCTGTCCCGCCTGAGGGCAGGACAAGCACCGCACTTGATTCAGCGATTATGTGCTACGGGCAGGTCTTTCCGGGTGTCATTGTGAACACTCCGGCCCGCGGCCGACGGTCTGGCCGACACGGCACAGACGATGGCCGTGGTGGCATCGAGTAGGTGAGCTTCGCGTCCTTTCGTTTGACGGTGGAGCTCTCCAAGGTGAAGGACACGAAGCGTGGCCGGTAGATGGTGGGGTCGCGGTAGTGAGCCCCAGCGGGGGTGACATTGTTGTCGAAGTTGTTCACGTTGTAGGACATGATCCAGCGGCCGCCGCTGGCCAGTGACGGGTGTACGTGCGCGTTGTACGCGAAGCACCTGCCGTCCTCCTCGCCCTCCGTGCAGTCACCGTACGGTCCGGGCTCGGGCATTCGGTACACCACGTCGTGGCCTTCCCAGGAGCCGAAGACCCCGTAAGGGTCGCAGCCGGACCACAGGCGGACCTTCCCGCTGAAGGCTTCTGTGCTGTCCTGGCTGATGAGGACGTAGTTGCCCTTGTGTGGCGTGACGCTGTATTCGTTGGCCACGCCGATCAGGGCGTTGTCGCCCTCGGTCTCGCCGTACATCCACTGGCTTCTGCCGGAGTTGAGGTACTGCCACTTGTCAGGGTCGGAGATGTCGGTTCCCTTGACGCGGGCAATCCTCATGCCCTTGTTGATGGGCGCGTCATCGGTGCCGTAGATGTACGTGTACCCGTCGCCGCTCTGCTCGGCGGACATGACGGCTGACCCCCACTGGACACCCGCCTCCGACGGGAGGGGCTGCATCGATGCGGGCTGGGTGAGGTCGGCCAAGTCGAAAGTGGCCACGAGTGACTGCTTGATCTTGAAGTCCCAGTCGCCGGACCCGAACTTGTGCCACTCGTGGAAGATGACCTGGAGCCGCTGCTTCCCGCCGATGGTGCTGACGAGGCCGTCGCCCAGCCAGTACCAGTGTTTCTCCGTCGAAGGCGGCATGATCGCCTTCTTGCCGGCGCCGGTGATGGTGGTCAGGTTGTCCCCGACCTGGGACACGAACGTGCTGTTGATCAGCGGCGCGCTGGTAGGCCGTGTGCCGTTGTCGTTCAAAGGGCCGAGGAAGGTATCGGAGAACAGCCACAGGCGGCGACCGTCAGGCAGGGTGACACTGTACGTCGAGTCGCCTCCGGTCCAGCCGTCACGAGTGGTCGCGGCGTACTTGTTGAACAGATCCTCCGGATAAGCCTTCGGCTTGGCCTGCTTGGCTTCCACAACTGGTGCCGAGGAGCACTGGTGGTAGGTCACCGGTGCTGCGGCACCAGACGGCCTGTCAGGCCCTTTATAATCCCCTCCCGACGGCGTGACCAGGTGGACGTAAAATCTGTCGCCGTCCAGCATTCGGTTCGTCTGGTAGAACTTGACTGTCAGGTCATTACCAGCGGCTTGGTTGTGTGTGGACCTGATCGGCTTGACGGAGAAGTGTCGGTATCCGTCATTAGGGTCGATGCCGTCGACGCCCGTTGCTGAGCCTTCGTAGGTGGAGGCGTATGGGTATTCATCGCAATCGCGGTCGTAGGGCAACGCCTTCGCGTAATTCTCCCCGAAGTGCTTTTTGCACTGAAGCACAGATCTGTCTCTGTTGGCGTCGTTGTCCCTCTTGTTGTAGCGCCGTGTCAGCGGCTTCTTGCTCTGCGGCGATCCAGGGATCACCTTCGTGTATGTCGAAGACGGCTGCGTCTTATTCGGGGTGTTCTGCGCCTTCCACACATGGTCGGTCTGCTCTACCCACCCAGGCCGCGAGTCGAACCGGTACGTCACCGGATCGTCATCGTCGAAGACACATCCGTGTGTGGCGCCGACGTAGGTGGCCGAGTCACAGCGGAACGGCCCCCCCTTCCAGGTGTGGTGTTCAGGCTCGTGCCCTGATCCATAGTCGACCGTCCCCTCAAGGCCGAAGGTATAGTTTGCGACCTTGTCACCGTTGAGGCTGCCCTCCGGGGAGTAGAAGCTGACCCAGTCGTCTGACGGCGGCTGCGACCAGTCCCTTAACGTGTCGTTCCGCCCGTCATTTCTGACGTTGCACGGAGGGCCGCCCGGCGTTTTCACATCGCAGTTCGCCCCTTCGAACTTGAGCTTTGCGTCCCACGGGGGCCTTTCTCCGCTGGGGCGAAAGTTATCGACCTGTATCCACAGGTCTGTTTTGCGATCGGTCTCCCTAGGCCCTGTACGCCCTAGGCCCATCACCGAAACCCGGAACTGGATGCGTCCGACCGTCGTGCAGACCGGCGGGTTCGGTGTGCACCTGATGACCTTCACTTCAGCGTCTTTGACGACCATGCACCAGGTGGAGCGGTCGATGATCACGCCGCCCTCTCGGTCGGCATCTGGGGCGTTGCGGCACGTATCCATACTGGGCGCCGATAATCGCGGCTGGCGGCCGAGTTGGCGTTGGCGTTCTTCGTAGCTGGGAAGGTTGCGGTACGCATACCGCGAGATAGTCTTGCGCCGCTCGGGCGTCATCGGCTCTTTCGGCCTCTGTTTTCCAGGGTTGAACTCGTAGGAGTAGCGAACGTCATCCCTTTCCGAGGGGGCTGCTGCTCCCGTTAGGACGCCGATGCCGAGAAGCATGGCAAGGGCGAGGACGGTGCCTAAGAACGATCTTCGGTTCAATGCGTGCCTCTGCTGTTTCGAGCGTGGTTGGACTGGACCACAGTGAAACGGGGGGGTACGCAACGAAACAAGACGCAGTGATGTGTCAAGTTGGGGTTGGCTCGATGACCTTCGGCTCGGCGATCTATCCGGAATCACACTCCCCGGGGGCGCCGTCTGCGGACTCTGGGATCAAGCAGCGCGAACGACGGGACGCATGAGATGGAACGGAAGATTCAGCTTCTGTTGAAGGGCGGCACGTTCAAGCCGAATTGCGGCTCGGTATGGGACCCACAGTCGCCTGTCCGCCAGTTCGCTGGGGGCAGACAGGAAAGCCCCTGGGGCGGGCACGTCATCTGCGGACACTCAATGCGGTCGACGATCGAGTCGTGCGCCTCGTGGCGAACCACTCCCTCGCCTTCCTGGAGGCCGAGGAGCGCGGGCTTCGTGCCGAGCTGGCCGACGAGTTCCCGCTGCTCGACGATCCTCTGCTGGTGGACGCGTTGGTGTACTGCGATATGACCACGACGCCGGACGGCGGGGGTACGACGTCTGAGGAGAGGGTGGGCGAGATCCTGGGCCGCTACGGCGAGGACAGTGTTGTCGGGCGGTTCATCCGCCGAGCCGCACCTGAGATCCACGAGAGCGTGGGCCGGGTGCGGGCGGCGGCGAGCGAGCTGGGCGTGGTGCTCTGAGCGGCTATCCCAGGTAGGGGTAGGTGCCGGCCAGGTAGTCGCCGATCTGCTGGCGCATGCTGGGGTGGATGTCGTAGTCGTCGAGATCGTCGGGCCGGACGAAGCGGACGCCGTCGGCTTCGTCGTTGATGGTGGGCTTACCGCCGATGGGGCGGCCAATGTAGGTGTTCTCGTACTGCTGGCGGATCTCGCCGTCGGTGTAGGCGACGATGTGGTGCGGGTTGGTATAGACGCCAAGGAATCCGGTGACTTCGGCGACGATGCCGGTCTCTTCCTCGCATTCGCGGACGGCGCACTGGGCTGCGGTCTCCCCGATGTCCTGGGCGCCTCCGGGCAGGGCCCATTGGCCGGTGTCGCGGCGCCGTTGCAGGAGGATCTCGCCTTCGTCGTTCACGACGAGCATGTTGCTGGCGGGGATCAGGGTGTTGGCCTTGGGAGCCTTGGGGTCGTTGTAGTACTCAATCCTGCCCACTGCGGTGGTGCTCCTGCCTGTCGGGCGCCCAGGGGCGCGCTGTCTTTCAGGCCACTTCGAAGTTCTCGCCGTACCAGTCAAACCATTCGGCGTCGGCGAATGCCGGCGAAGGGCTTTCTCGCCTCGAAGGGCGAGCCCGACGGGCGGGGTTCTCGTCACGTCAGTGATTCACGCACTGCGTCGACCAGCGATGCCGCACGCGCATCGTCAGAGCCGCTGATGATGTGGTTCATCACGTAGCCGAAGGCGATGCCGTGTTCTGGGTCGGCGAATCCGAGAGAGCCGCCCCGTCCGGTGTGGCCGAAGGAGTGTGGCCCGGTCATGGGGTTGCCCTCGGTGGGCAGCATGTATCCGGAACTGAAGCGGCTGGGCGCCACCAGTACCCGGTCCATGCCGCCCGACTGCTCCTTGGTGGCCGATGCAATCGTCTGTGGGGTGAGCAGGCGCACGCCGTCCACCTCTCCGATCAGTGCCGCGTACATGCGCGCCAGCCCCCGTGCGGTGGCGATGCCGTTGGAGGCCGGAAGTTCCGCGGCCTGCACCTCGGGGGAGTCGAAGTCGATCGCCGCCGGGTCAGTGACCATATACGCCCTGTTGCTGAAGGAGTTCGGGTCGCGCCAGGCCGCGACCTGTTCGCGGAGGTCTTCGGGGATCGACTCCGGTGGCAGGGTGGTGAAGTCGACGTCCGGCTTCCGGTGCACCATGCGGCTGACCCGGTCGCGTTCACTTGGCGGCAGCCCGATGAAGAAGTCCAGCCCAAGTGGGGTGGCGAACTCGTCGGCGAAGAAGCGGCCCGGTGAGCGGCCGGACACCCGGCGGATCAACTCGCCAACCAGCCAGCCCCATGTCCGCCCGTGGTATCCGTGCGCGGTTCCTGGCGCCCACACTGGGCGCTGAGCGGCCAGCGCAGCGGCCATCGGATGCCAGGCCAACGCCTCGGTCAGGGGCACTGGTTGGTCCAGTGTGACCAGGCCGGCCTGGTGGGATAGGAGCCAGCGTACCGGGATGTCTGCCTTGCCGTTCGCGGCGAACTCCGGCCAGTACTTGGCCACTGGAGCGTCCAGGTCGAGCTCGCCCCGCTGGACCAGCAGATGCACGGCGCTCGCAGTTGCCCCCTTGGTCGCCGAGTAGACCAGTTGAAGAGTGTCGCGTTGCCACGGGCGACCGGTGTCGGGATCGGCGACTCCACCCCACAGGTCCACCACTTGTTGGCCGTCCAGGTACACGCACACCGCCGCGCCGATGTCCCCGTGCTGCGCGAAGTTCGCCGCGAACGCCGCGCGTACAGACTCGAATTCGACCGCGACCTCACCGTTGATCGTCGTCATACGGACCATCGTGGCACTCCGGCCGCGTGCTCCAAGGGTAGGGCTCACTCTCGAAGCGTGCAGCGTTCCCGATCACGCTGTAACGGGCAGCGCCTGCAGTCGCTCGCGAAACTCGCGGATGGCGGGCACTGACTTGCGTGGCTCGAGCCGCTCGGAGAACTCCTTCAGGCGGTCCAGGGCCCGGACGGAGGTGACCTTGTCTTCGAGGAGCCCGGCGCCGTAGTTCGCGGCGTCGAGCGCCCCGTCGAGATCGCCACCGGCAAGTCGGGCCTCGGCCAGACGGCTGGACCGCACGGCCTTGTCCCGGGGAGCCGCCTTGCTGATGGAGTCTTCCAGGGAGCGCGTAGCGCGCTCGACTTGGCCCGAGCGCAACAGGACCTTGCCCTCGGTCGACCTCAGTTGCGCCTCGCCGAACCAGGCGAGCCAGTCCGGATTGTCCTCCACCGTGTGACGCTCCCAGAGGGAAGCAGCGCGATTCAGCGCCGTACCGGCCCTCTGATGATCGCCGTCGCGAGACAGCGCTTCGGCCTTGTGCAGGTAGAGGAAGGATTGCGTATAGGGCGACAGCGTTCGAGGCGCGTTGTCCAGGGCGGTCGTGATGAGGTCGACCCGCTCAGCGGTCCGGCCGGCCTCGGAGACGTGCACGCCCATCTCCGCCAGGACGAAGGCGCCGAAGGCGTCGTCACCGGCCGTACGAGCGCTGCGCAGAGCCCCGACGTAGTACTGCTGTCCGGCGGACCGCAGTCCTGAGTCGTAGGCCATCCAGCCGGACAGGTGCGACACCCGGGCCGCAAGCGCGTACAGCCGGACGCGGACCCTGTCCGTGTACCGGCCGGCACTGAGGAGACTGGTGATCAAGCTGAGGTCACCGCGTGCTTGCTCCAGAAGCCGAGCGCCCCCCAACTGGTCGTCGAGCGTGCGGAGTGTGCTGATCCGCTGTTCAAGGGTCGAGACCATGTTGTCGGTGACCTGATCGCCGTTGAGCGCCGAGGTGAACGCTTCCGGTGCTTCGACCCAGCTCGCCGCCAGCCCTGTCAGGGCGGCACCAGTGATGGTGAGGAAGCCTCGGCGATCCAATCGGCCACTGCCCACCAGGTCAGTCAGCGCCTCGACGGTCCCGGCTTCAGTCCATGGGGCAGTAAGCCCCATCACTTCCCACACGGGCAGCCACTGCGGCCATCGTTCCGCCTGGACCTGCGCGAACGGGACACGAAGAAGGTCGGCGAGCACACGCTGGGCATCCCCGTCCGGTTCTTGTCCCTGCTCCCACTTCCACACCGTTGTCCGGTTGGTCGCAAGCGAGATGCCGAGCAGCGTCCCATGCGACCGCATGAGGCGGGCGAACTCGGCCTTCCCCCATCCATGCGACTGGCGCACGAAGGTCAGCGGGTGCACTGCTAACGGTTCACCCGGCACGTCATCACTCCCGTCATCCCCTTACGGCGTGGTCCGGAGGCTACTGCGCGTACAGGTCCGCGGAAGGGCGTCCCCAAGAGAAACCCCCAAGAAACGTTCCGGGCTCGCGGGCCACGGCAGTTGACTGTGAAAGCCGCACCGAAGCTTCGAGAAGGTGCCGCTCCTGCACAACCACCACGTACGGCGGCTCCATCACCGTCCCCCGTCGGAGATGGAGCCGCTCCCCACCCTCCCGGAGGCGTCTGCCATGCCTACGCTCCTCTCACGCTTCGCCCTTGCTGGTGCGGAGGACGAGGTGTCGCCCGCCCGCCACAAGGTTGTTGACTGCGTGCGGGCATGGGGTGTCGCCCTGAGTGACGAAGTGGCGGACACGATCCGGTTGGTTGTCTCTGAGTTGATCAGTAACGCGGTGATCCACGGAGCAGGGCCTGTCACCGTCGTGCTTCACCACCGCCCCGGCAGGTTGGTGATCGTCGTGTCCGACCGTGACCAGCAGGCGCCGGTGGCGAGTTGTGCGGCCGAGGGCGACGAGAGCGGGCGTGGTCTCGCATTGGTGGCTCACTTCGCGGTGCGCTCAGGCTGGGAGCCCCTCGCGCATGGCAAGAGAGTGTGGGCGGAGATCGAACTTCCGAAGCCTCCACCGGCCATCCGCGCGGCGGTTCTCCGCGCCTTCTTCGCGGTCTGCCCGCGGCATGGGACCGGACCCGCACTCCAGCCACTGGCCCGAACGGCGGCCTGACCAGCCTGTACCCATACGCCCAGACCTATCCGGCCCGCAGCAGAGCCGTCAGTGCCTGCCCGCGAGTGCCGCATCGCGTTCTCCCAGCTTCAGGCTGCCCACTGACCGCCGCTCCCACGTAACCAACATCTCCCACGGGCGTGGGAGCGGCCTTTGAACCCTCGCCGGATTCCTGGCGAGGGATCCGAACAGGAAGGAGCAAGAGGTGGCAGAGACCATTGCACCGCCTCCCACGAGGAGCGGCCTTCTGGTGGCGGTGGAGGAGCTGACCGCCGTCCACGACCGGTACGACAGCCTCCGGTCCGACAACCAGGGGAGCTCCGGAGACGCCCCGTGGCCCGGCGGTGACGGCAACTTGACCGACGTCGCATAGCACCAAGCGGCAGGGCGAGCTCGGTGCTTCGTGCTCGCCCTGCCGCATCTGGACCACATGGACGAACGCATGAGGAGGCAGCAATGGAACACCAGTTGATCAACGCCATCGAGGCGGCGCTCGGGTGGAACGGGCCCGGTGAACTCGGCAAGGGATTCGCCCGGGGAAGCATGGGCGACGGCGGCCTCACAGCACGCATCCTGACGCCGAACCGCCTGCTCGACATCGCGATGCGCAGGAGCCTGAACCGCCCGCAGTTCCGGTGCTTCCAGAAGGGCGAGGAAGTCCACCCGGCCATCTACTACACCGACGTCGTCAGCCCCCGTGGCCAAAGCATCCCCACGGTCAACATGCGCAGCCTGGGCAGGCTGCTCGGAGAAGGGGCCACGCTCATCCTCGACCAGCTCAACGTCTTCGACCCGACCATGGAGGTCGCCTGCCGGGCACTGCAGTGGTGGTCCCACGAACGGGTACAGGTCAACGCCTACCTGACGACGAACGACGCCTCCGGCTTCCCGCTGCACTGGGACGACCACGATGTGGTGGTCGTCCAGCTCGCGGGAGAGAAGGAGTGGGAGGTACGCGGGACTTCCCGCGCGGCTCCCCTGTACCGGGACGCCGACCCCAACATCACCCCGAGCGAGGAGATCGTCTGGTCCGGTGTCATGCGGACCGGCGACATCATGCACATCCCCCGAGGACACTGGCACCGGGCGACCCGGGCCGGCAGCGGCTCAGGGAAGAGCCTCCACGTGACCTTCGGCATCACCCAGCGCACGGGGGCGAGCTGGATGGGATGGCTGGCCGACTGGTGCCGCGAGCAGGAGATCTTCCGACGAGACCTGGACCGTAGTCCCGGAGCCAGCAGCGAAGCCCTGACGGAGGCCGCCCTCCAGCTGATCAGTGAACGCACACCCGCCGACTTCCTGGCCGCCTACGGGCAGCAGACGACGCTGCCCCGCCACGTGCCTTACCTGGACATCCTCGGCCCGCTGGAGGCCGCGGTGTGCACCACCCGCTTCCGCCCCGAGATCAAGGAGCACGGCGACACCGTCGACGTCCTGGCCTCAGGCAAGAAGCTCACCCTTGCGTCCAAGGCCCTGCCCGCGCTGCGTCTTCTGCTCAGCGGCCGGCCGGTCCCGCTCGACCAGGCGGCGGCCACCGTCGGGGCCGAAGTGGCCGAGGTCGCCGAGATCTTGGTGAAGGAGGAGATATGCGCGACGCTCACTGCCGAATTGTCCTCGGGCTACACCGGTCTCGTCACGAACGCCGTCTCCTGACCGGCGCGCTGGACCTCGGCGTCACCGCGCTCGACACCAGCTCCAATTACCTCGGTTTCCGCTCGCACGAGGTTCTGGCGCGCGTGGCCGGGGATCTGCTGCCGAGATTCACGCTCTCCACCAAGGTCGGCTATTTCCCGGGGGCAGACAGGGCGGAGCCCTCCCTCGACCCGGCGCGGCTGCACGTAGCCGTGGAACAAGCGGTCAAGGGTCTCGGGCGAGAGCCGGACCTGATCTTCCTGCACAACCCGGAACACACCCTCACGGGAGCAGCGTCCCGCGACCGATACGCACTGGCCCAAGCGTGCGCCGCGCTCGACGTAGCCGCGTCGAAAGGGCTGTGCGATGCCTGGGGCGTTGCGTCCTGGGATCCCGCGCCACTGGTGGACTTGGTCGACGTAGCCCTGCCGCGGCCCTCGGTCCTCATGGTCCGCGCTGGACTGCTGGTCGGGACCAGGACGCTCGACGCAGCCGATGCCGTTGCCGCAGCATGGGGCCTCGGCAGCGACAGGGTCTGGGGGATGAGCCCCTTCGGGGGCAGCACCCGCGCTCCGGTATGGGACCGGATCAACCCTGGTGTCTTTCTCCGGAGCGGCGACCACGTAACCCGTGTGCAGGCGGCCTTCCGAGCGGCGTACGACCTTCCGAAGGTCAGCACCATCGCCGTGGGCACGGAGGAGCCTGCCCACCTAGGCGAACTGGTGGGCGCCCTGGCCAGCAAGGTGGACGAGCGGGCCGTTCGCGAGTACCGGGACCTCATCCGGTCCCGGTCGCGTGATCAGTCTGCTTGAAGCTCCGTGACGACTCGCTCCACCATCTGGCGCGCGGGCTCCAGCCGGGGGTCCTGTGGGTGCGCGTGTGGCCCAAGGATCTTCGAACACGCGAAGAGCGTCATCAGCTTGCCGTCCCGGCTCTCGAAATCGTGGCGTCGCTCGTGCCACACACGATCGGCCAGAGCAGGGACGGCGAGCGAGCTGCCCCACAGCGAAGCGGCATCCAAGCCGCGCGGCGCGTTGCCCCAGTCCTCCCAGTCGAAGAGAGAGAACGTCGGTGCGGTCATGTTGGCCCAGTTCAGGTCCGCGTGGGCGGGCACCCAGCGCTCGACGGTTGTGTCGAGGTCGTGGGTGGGGGCGACGCTTCGGACGGCTTCAGTTACGAGAGCCTGCGTGACGGTGACGGTGTCCGGGGTGGCGATGCGCCGCGTTTCCTGGGCCGCGAGCGCGTCCAGCGAGGCTTTGAACGCTTGCCACCACGAGTCCTGCAGCCTCGGGTCTTCGCTGAGGATCGCGTTGCCGATGGGGGGACCCGGCAGGAGATCGGTCTCGTCGGCCCGCCACATCACGGGTTCGTCCGCGTCCCGCCAGACCACGCACCCACGCCAGATGGGCTGGGCAATGCCTTCTAGACGTGCGGCGCACTCAGTGCCGTTCCAGCCCTGCACACCGATCTTGTCGAGCCCGCGCCTCTCGACACGGATCCATGTCCGCCGGTCAGTACGCGCTCCGACCGAGCGGCGTTTACGTACCACCGTCTCCCGGCCCAGCTCGACTTGAAGGGATCGCTCTACGTGATCGAGAACGATGTCCACCGATTCAACTCGCAAGTCAACGGCGCGTGCCGAAGGTGCCGAGAGCGTCATGCGGGCGACCGTAGCACCGGCACGACCAACTCCATGCCCATCTCAGCGAACACAGCAGGCCCGGGACAGGGGCGTTGATAGCGCGACATGGCCACGACCGCAGCCCCCTGCTTGACCAGCATCCGGCTCGCGACGACGCGGCGCTCCGGCCAGTGGTGGAGGACGCGGCGATGGGCCGATGGGAGAGCGCCCGGGATCTGCTCGCCGCGACGGGACCGGACTGGGACCGGAGGATCTTCCGCCTACAGATCCTCGCCGAAGCGGGGGCGCGGCTCAGGTTCGCCGACACCTGGGCCAAGGCCGAGCCCCGCTCTCCTCATGCCCTCGCTCTCCTCGCGAACGTGCAGGCCCTACGCGCGATGATCACCGGACGCAGTGCCGGACGACCTCTGATGGAGGAAGCCTGGTCCACCTGTCACACCGCTCTGGACGCGTGGCCCCAGGACGTGGCGCCGCTGGTCGTCATGCTCGCGCTGCTGCGTACCCACACTCCCGACCGGGACGTGCTCGGCCGAGTCTGGGAGGAGATCAAGCAGCGCGACCCATGGAACCGCGAAGCACACCACGAGGTCGTCACCTACCTTTCCCCCCGCCATCACGGCGTCCAGGGCGAGGCGGCGTGGTGGGCTGAGGAGCAGGCATCCATCGCTCCCCAAGGCTTGCCCGTCGCCGTCCTCCCCCTGGTCGTCCTCGCGGAGGCACACCGGTCCCGCCAGGAGCAGGACCAGACGTCATACGGCCTGACGATCCACCCATGGGTCGACTGCCCGCAGATCGATCCGGTGCTGGAGCGCTGGTGGCGCTACCGAGCACCGCAGCCTCACGCCTGCTTTGCCGACGACGCCAACTACCTCGCCCACGCCCTGTCGTTCGCGAACCGCCACCACGAGGCGCTAGAGGTCTTCGACGCGATCGGCCCGTACGCCACGCAAGTGCCGTGGTCGTACTGCGGCCAGCCCCGCGAGCTGTTCCTGCGGCACCGCGGCTGGGCCTACAGCCCTCCGCGACGCCGACACCGCTGAGCATCCGAACCATCCCCCTTTCACGTACGAAGGACGGAACCCCTGTGCCTCTCGATGTCTCCCGCGTCTCCGATGAGGAACGCCTCAAGCAGCTCGGCTACCAGCAGACGCTCTCTCGTTCGATGTCCGGCCGCGCGAACTTCGGCGTCAGCTTCACGATCATCTCGATCCTGTCCGGCTGCATGACCATGTACGGCTACGGCATGAACACCGGCGGCCCGGCGGTGATCATGTGGGGCTGGCTGTTCGTCGGCCTCATGACCCTCTTCGTCGGGCTGTCGATGGCCGAGGTCTGCTCTTCTTATCCCACCAGCGCCGGCCTGTACTTCTGGGCGCACCGCATGGCTCCGAGACGCTCGGCGGCGGCCTGGGCGTGGTTCACCGGATGGTTCAACACCCTCGGCCAGATAGCCGTCACCGCGGGCATCGACTTCGGCGCCGCCAACTTCCTCAACGCCCTGCTTGATCTCCAGTTCGGATACGACGCCACACCAGGCCACACCATGACGCTGTTCGGGATCATCCTTGCCTTGCACGGCGTCCTCAACACCTTCGGTGTACGCATCGTCGCCGCCCTCAACGAGGTGTCCATCTGGTGGCACATCCTCGGCGTCGTCGTCATCTGCGGCGCCCTGGTCCTCATCCCCGACCACCACCAGTCGGCCCACTTCGTCTTCGGCGAGTTCGTCAACAACACCGGCTTCACCTCCAGCACCTACGTGGTGCTCATCGGGCTGCTGATGGCGCAGTACACCTTCACCGGCTACGACGCCTCAGCCCACATGACCGAGGAAACGATCGACGCGGCCACCGCCGGCCCCAAGGGAATCGTCCGCTCGATCCTCGTCTCCCTCGCGGCCGGATTCGTCCTCCTCTTCGGCTTCACCTACGCCATCGACTCCTACACCGGCGCCCTCGAATCGAGCACCGGCGTGCCCCCGGCCCAGATCCTCATGGACGCCCTCGGCGCGGCGGTCGGCAAGTGGCTGCTGCTCGTCATCATCGTCGCCCAGCTGTTCTGCGGCATGGCATCTGTGACCGCCAACTCCCGGATGATCTACGCCTTCTCCCGCGACGGTGCGCTGCCCTTCTCCCGGACGTGGCACAAGCTGCACCCCGGCACACGCACCCCCACCAACGCCGTCTGGCTCGCCACCGGCGGTGCCTTCGTCCTCGGCCTGCCCTACCTGTGGAACAGCACCGCGTACGCGGCCGTCACCTCTATCGCGACCATTGGCCTCTACATCGCGTACGTGATCCCCACGTTCCTGCGGCTGCGCCTGGGGAGCCGGTTCGAGCGCGGCCCCTGGCACCTCGGCTCCTGGTCCACCACGGTCGGCACGATCGCCGTCGCGTGGGTCGTGGTGATCACGGTGCTGTTCATGCTGCCGCAGAGCTCCCCAGTCACCGCGGACACCTTCAACTACGCGCCGATCGCGGTCGGGGTCGTCGTCGCCTTCTGCGGTACCTGGTGGCTTGCCTCAGCCCGCAAATGGTTCCTCAACCCAGCCCACCCCCGCAACGCCAGCCCCGCTCATGAGCGGGAAGCGGCGCGCTCGTAAGCCGCGGCGGAGGAGGAACGGCTATGTTCAGCCCGCTTGTGCGGTCAGCGCCGGCGAGCAGCACCGTTCGCCGGCCTGACACCGGGTGCGCTGGCGCCGGGGACAGGGTTCTGCAAGGTGGCCTGAGCGCGAGGGCCGGGGGCGTGACGTTGGCCGAGGCGTTGGATGCGCCAGGTCAGGGCGCGGGCGGGGTTGCGGGCGTCGTCCAGGGTGCGTTGGCTGACAGCCTGGTCGAGGACGGTGGCCGCGTTGTGCCCTGCCTTCTCGGCCTCGGCCAGTACTGCGGCCAAGGCATCCCAGGCGGCGTCGTCAAGGATGCGCTGGGCGTAGGCGGGCACCGCCTTGTGGACGTACTGGGCGAGGCGATGCTTGGTCTGCAGGGTGGGTGCGTGGCGGGCGAGGCTGTCCAGCACCGGTGTGGCGATCTGCGCGTACGCGGTCTGCAGGTGGAGGAGGGCCTGTTCGACTGCCGCCTCTTGCTGGGCGTGCTGGCGGGTGCGGTGCCAGTGCCGGGCGAAGGCGACCGCGGTGAGCGCGGCGTCGATCAGCATCGCCAGGCCGGACCCGTCGCCCACGGATGCGGGGTTGCGCCAGATCGCCTGGACGCTGCGGCGTAGAACGCGGGCGCTGGCGTCGTCGGCGGCGATGCGGGAGCGGGTGGCGCGCTCGAACGCCGCGGCGGCCCGTTCCAGTTCGCTCCTCACCCCGGCCGGTGCGGTGAGTGGCAGCAGGTCCAAGGCGGCGCCGAGTGCGACGAGCTGGCCTTGGGCGGCGGGATCGTCACCGTGGGTGAGGTGGTGGGGGATGCGTTCGGTGGCGGCGGTGGCCTGGTGCCACGGATTGCCCGGCGGGATGGGGGCGGGCGCGGGGTTGGTGTGCGTGAGGCGCTGGCGGATCTTGGGCAGGGAGAGGTCGCCGGCGAGGGTGGAGCCCGCGTACCAGATGGGTTCGTCCTGCTTATTGACGTCGCCGGGCAGAGCGACGTTGTAGCCGATCACGTCGCCGGACGGCTCGGTCTTCGGGCGTACGTTCACGCCGGTCGCCCCCAGGAAGGCGAAGAACTCAGCTTCGCTGGAGGCGGCGGCCACCGCGCGGCGTACGCGCAGGCGCAGGATCTCGCGGGATGTGGCGTCTTGGCCCAGGCGCTTGGCCTTGAAGTGCTCTTGGCTGGTGGGGCGCTTGGCGGCGGTGCCGTCGCCCGGCTTCAACCGCCGCAGCCCGTAGCCGATTTCGATCTGGCGGGCCTCTTTCTGGACGGCGCGTTGGTCGTAGTCGCGCTGGGGGCGTCGGCCGTCTTGGCGGACGAGGGTGGCGGCGATGTGGATGTGGTCGTCGGCGTGGCGGACGGCGACCCAGCGGCAGGCTTCCTCGTCCCCGTCGGGGGCGAGGCCGGCGGCGGACACGATGCGGCGGGCGATGTCTGCCCACTGGGCGT
Organism: Streptomyces sp. NPDC039480; assembly: GCF_055597165.1. Taxonomy (NCBI): domain Bacteria; kingdom Bacillati; phylum Actinomycetota; class Actinomycetes; order Kitasatosporales; family Streptomycetaceae; genus Streptomyces; species Streptomyces sp. NPDC039480. The sequence continues at coordinate 282,613 of NZ_JBVITX010000008.1, forward strand.
CGGTGAGGATGGGGTCTTCGGGTGCGGCGCGGACGGGGCAGTGCCACACGGTGTACTTGGGTGCCTTGTCGCCCAGCATTTTCACGGGCTGGTCGAGCTGGGCGGCGAGCTGCCTTTCCACCTCCTTCGGGTCGCGGTGGGGGCTGCGGCCGGGGTCGGGGGCGAAGCCGTTCCAGGAGGCCACCAGATGCGGGTCAGTGTGCTCGTTGGCCCGGCCCTTGCCGAAGAGGTAGCCGATCGTGCGGCGGGTGGCCTCCGGACCCCTGCCGAGGATGATCTTGGGTATCACCGTCTTACCGGCCCTCTGTGATCTGGGCGACGGCGGTGTCCACGTCGGCGATCGACGCCTCGACGCGGTCCAGGAGCCGCTGGACGGTGTCGGACTGGGGCCAGGCGCCGTCCTTGTTGAGGTGCCAGGTGAGCTGGTTGAGGTTGTTGCCGATCTTGCCCAGTTGTCCGTTGGCGGCCATCAGCGCCTTGACCATGGCGCGGTAGTCGGCGACCGCGGCGGTGGGGTCGTCGGAGCGGGCGGCGGCCAGCGAGCACTCGGCGACGTAGCCGCCGGGCTGCATGCGGCTCAGGGCGGCGGCGTTCTTCACGAGGGCGTACTCGTCGTCGTTGTAGCGGGGATGGACGCGGTGCTCGCGCAGCTGCTTGTCACGCAGACGGCGACGCGGTGCAGGCTGCTGCGGCGCGTTCGACGACGGCTCGCTTGTCCCTCCCTCGATCGGCTCCCCCGGGCCGGCCGACTCCGGTGCCCCCTCGGCGCCGGGAGCCTCCGCCCCCTGTGGGGCGGAGGCCGGGTAAGGACTCCTTACCCGACAACTTGCTCCCGCTGTAGGGCTGGTGGGGTTCTGGGGATGTGCGTGGTGGGTGGGGTTTCGGTGGTGTTGGTCGGGCATGGGGTTGGTCTCCAGGGGTGGGTAGAGGTGTGGTGGTACGTGCGGTCGTGGAGCAGGTTCAGGGAGCCGCTGCGTATGCCTGGCGGATGCGGTGAGGAGCACCGTGGTGAAGGCGATGTGGCGGTTGAGGCAACGGAGTTGAGTGCTGCAGGGCGGGGAGCGGGGTGGCGGCGAAGCTCCGTCGGCGGCGCCCGGCGTTGGCGTGTGGCGTTCCGCCAACGCCGGGCGTTCCGTCTTGGCGTTTACGCGGCGGTGGCGGAGTTGTTGGCGGAAGCGAGTTCCGCCGTGGCGGCTTTGGCGACCTCCCTGGCGCGGTCCTTCTGGATCGTGTAGCCCTGGTCCCTGACCGCGTCCTCCAAGCTGGTGCGGGTGACTGTGCCGAGCTCGGCGCCGATGGCGCGGGCCGTTGCCCACAGCACCTCGTCGGGGACGGTCTTGCGTCCGCTCTTCTTGGGTTTCGCCTTGGGCCGGGGCGTCACGGCGATGGCGGCTGTCGCCTCGGGTTCGGGCGCGTCGGTGGGGGCGGTGGCGTCGTCCGTGTGCTGTCGGCGGTCTTGGCGGCTTGGCTGTGGCGGGGCCGGTCGTACGAGCGATGTGGCGGATGGCGTTTCCGCCACCCGCGCTTCGTTGTCGGCGGCGAGGTGGCGGTTGATGACGAGGTAGAGGTGGACGGCGCCGGCGAGGGCGAGCGGGGCGATGGCGGACAGGGCGCCGACGGTGGCGTTGTTGAGATAGAGGCGGGTCTGCTCGTTAAGACGGATGGCGTGCAGGGCGTTGGCCCAGATGCTGGCGAGTGTGGCGAGTCCGACGAGTGCCCAGACGTACAGGCGGGAGGGCCACGGGGCGGTGCGAAGGATCAGCAGGGCGATCACGCCGATGGCGATGAACCCGTCGATCACGAGAGGGAAGAGATAGGTGAGTACTCCGCGGATGTGGGCGGCGATGGCCATCTGGCGCAGGGCGTCGTAGGACAGCAGGAAGCCGAAGACGGCGAGCAGGACGATGCCGACACGGATGCTGCGGCCGCCGCGCACGGCGGCCGGGGAGACGAAGGAGGGGAAGCGCAACGCGAGGGACTCCTGGGCGGGGAGTTGGGGCTGGGGATCTGGGCGGAGGGGTTGTACACGTGGACCCGGCTGAGAGGTCTCGTGCGTGATGGCTTGGGTGCGCGCACGGTCGCGTGATCCGTCTGACAGGGACTTCTCTGTGACGGCAGATGCTGCGAGCGCCTTGCGGCGTCGCTACGCGTACGGGCACGTCAAGGGGAGACGCAGGGACGCCGGAGGTGCCGGGGCGGATTCGTACCTCCGTGGGCTGGCCTCAGTCGAGCTCGTCGACGGCATCCCATAGCTCGTCTTGTTCGTCCTCCACCTGTCAGATGACCTTCGTGAGCTGGCCGTCAGCGACCTTCAGGCCGTGGACCGCCCGGATCTCCCATTCGATCTCGGCGTCATCGGCGTCACCTGTCCGCATGACCACGCCGCGGGCGATGGCCAAGAGTTCGGCGTTCGAGGCGTGCGGAGGTTGACCAGCGCGTCGAGGAGCCGACGGCTCCTTCGGGTTTGGTGCAGGTTCGGATGAGCGGTGTGGTGCCCCGCTCTGGGGGTGGACGTCCTCCGGGGCGCGTTCGTGTGCCGGATGGTCTTTGTTGTCGTCACGCGGACGGTGACCGGAATTCGGTTCCTGCGGTGTCCGGGCAGTGGTGGAAGGTGGCTCCGGTAGCTGATACGAGACGGGTTCCGGGCGATCGGCGGTCCGATCGACGAGCTGATGGAGCTGACGCATGAGGATGCCGAAGGCCAGCAGTGCGGCGGCCGGGGGAACCACGGTGACGACGTAGTCGACCACGGACACGCTGCCGGTGTGGTCCACGCTGCTGACACAGGCCACGTTGAGCGCGATGGAGCCGACCGCCCCGGTGACGGTCAGCGCGACAGCCCAGCGGTCCGTGACCCGACGCAGGCGCGCTCGGAGCATGAGCAGCCCGCCCGCGACGATGACCATGTACAGGGCCGCGGGCCAGGCCCAGCGGTGAATGGGAGAGCCGTCGAGGCCGTGTGTTCCGGCGACCTCGGCGAGGTGTGCGTACGAGAGCCAGAATCCGCCGACGGCGGGGGCGACGACGGCAAGCGCCGTGATGAGCGCCAACCGCTCGGGAGCGTGCTTGGGCATCAGCGGTGCTCCCACGGGGTGACGTGCCCAGCTCTGGTGCACGGCCGTGCGAAGAAGCGGGTGGGCAGATGTGGGGTGTTGAGCAATGGGAGTTCCTCCAGGGGTAGGGGGGACGCGGTTCAGGCGGCCGTACATCGTGCGAGCTGGGCGGTTGCGAGGTCCACGCGGCTCGGGTGGGGTGTTACGCGCGGTGCGTTGCCCCGGGCACGGCCGTCGAGGCCCACGCGCCTGCTGCGGCAGGGCTGGCCCTTGGCGGCGTGGCACCACGGGCACGCGATGGTGAGGGCATCGGGGTGTCCTGCGGCGACGGCGGCCTCGCGGGCGGCTCGGGCCGGCCGGTAGCGGGCGAGCTCGGCGCGGACGGCGGGCGGGATGCACGAGCCGATGGCACGCAGGCGGGCCTCGACGTCGGGGTACGGGCTGCCGCTGGTGAGCTGCCGGTGTGTCGAGGGCGCTGCCGCACCGACGGCGACCGCGTGCCGGGCGCCGAGCAGTTCGGCGCGCCAGGTGGTCACATCGTCCGGGTCGGCAGCGGGGGTGGGGTCGGTGTGCCGGTCGAGGAGGTCACGGCGGTGGGCACGCCACGTGCGGGCGACGTCCACGGGCAGGATCGGGTACGGGGAGGCGAGGACGTGGGCGCGTATCGCCTCGCGGACATCCCAGCCGTGGTCGGTGGCGAAGGGCACGTCGCTCAGCAGCTCGTGCCATTGGGCGATTTGGTCGCGGGCCTCACCGGAATCGGTGCGGATGGTGCGGGGGTCCAGTCGGCCGATGTAGGCGAGGACGGCGGCGATTTCGCGGGGCTCCAGGGTGCTTCTCCTTACGTTCGGGTCGGCTAGTCGAGGGCGGCGAGCAGGGCAGCGGTGTGCTTCTCCGCACGGGTCATCCCGGCGGGCCCGGCAGGGGCCTCGCCGCCGGGCAGGGCGCGCAGGTGCAGACGCCCGGGAGTGGGGGTGTGTTCGCGAGTGATCCATGCGCGCCAGTCACAGGCCCAGGCGGCGGCGGTGCGGGGCGCCCATGCTGCCCGGTACGAGCGCCACTTCTCATCGGCGATGCGCAGGCCGCGCTCGCCGAGCCGGGCCCGTTGCCCGTCCTGGTCCAGCCAGGCTTGGGTGGCGTCATCGATCTGCCACTCGGCGGCGGAGATGAGCGAGGCAGAGCTGCTGCTGCTCTTACCGTTCACCTTCGGTTCACTACTGTTCTGGGGGCCGGAACCTGCGCCCCCGTCGGGCCCGATTCTGCTCCCCCCAGGGGGCGGAATCCGCTCCCCGGGGCTGTTCTCCGGTCCCCCTGCGCGGGTGGGCAAAGGGGCGGATTCCGGCCCTGCTGCGGTTAGCTGCCCGCCATCCTCTGCGTCCTGCTCGGCGAGGAACCGGGCGGCGTCGGGGAGCTTGTAGTACGTCTCTCCGCGAGGCCCCTTCCGGTCGTCGAGTCGTTCCAACTCGCCGTCGTCGATCAGCTTGTGGAGGGCGTCGCGTACGGCGGTACGGGATGCGTTCGCGCGCTTCATGAGGGCGGGCACGGACGCGTAGGCGATGCAGCGGTGATCGAGACAGCGGTCGGCGATCAGGGCGAGGACCAGGCGGGCGGTGCCTTTGCTGCGGCTGTGATCCCACACCCAGGTTCGGGCGTCGTGGCTCATCGGGTGGCGGCTCCTAGGGCAGGGGGGCGGGGTAGGGGTGTGCCCCTTTTTGGGGGCGAGGAGAGGGTGCGAAGGCCCCGGCTCGGTGTGTCGGCGGGGCCCGCAGGGTGTGCACGAGGGCTTCCTGGTCCCGGCGTTGGCACACCGGGATTCCCAGGCGCCCGGGACCGGCGTTCCCGGGGCCTGACAAGAAAGCCACACCCACCCCGCGCAAGTCCAGCATTCCGCCGAGAAAGCGCACAGCTGACGGCGAACACGTCCCCGCGAGGGGGAGGAAAACTGTAAACCCAGTTCCCCGGTTGCCGAAATGGCCCAGGAATTCGAAGAGGTGCAATAGGGATAAGTCGCCATGCTTCGGCGAGGCGGTTGCGCCCACGCCTCGCGGAGCTGGACACGTGCTCTGACCAGGCCAGACGGTCCTGTAGTGAGCGTGCGCGCATGCGGCCGAGAGATCTGGCACACGGTACTTGGGAAACTGGTATTCCTGCGCTGTGTTTCGCCATTGTCCGGCTGCGGTGCGACGGCCTGGAAAATGCAGGCGGGAACATAGCAGACGATCCCCGGTTAACCTAACCGTGGATCGAGAGCTACAACAGAGGCGTGAACAAACGCCCCTTGGAAATCCCTCCGACCGCCTGGTGCGCCATCTGGCCTATCGGGCGCTTCCGCGTCCCTGCCCGATTCAGCCAGCAACTGGTTGACCACGCAGCCGTGTTGGGCCGCCTCGCGGCCCGCACGACGCCCCTGCGCCTCGAATGCTGACGAACCCGGCGCGAGGCTGACGAGCGCGTCGCCACGGCGGCCGCTCTCCGCAGCCGCGCGCAGCCCTCGCCTGACGAGACCGGGTAGCGCACCAGCCCATCGACCCGCTCCCACCCCGCGGTCCGCAACTCCCCAATCCCGCCTGCCTCTTCGCACCCCGGCGAAGTGGCAAGCCCTCGCCCCTGCCAAAGGAACACCCGCTTGACGTCCCCGCCCCGCCGCACCACCGACAAGCTCACGGTCGACGAGTTCTGCGCCGACCTGCGCATATCCCGCTCCACCTTCTACGACTGGCGCAAAAAGGGCCGAGCCCCGCGCTGCATCCGCATCCCCAACGGCGCCCTGCGCATCCGCCGCAGCGACTACGAGAACTGGCTGACCGACTGCGAGGACCACGCTTGAGCAACCGGTCCTTCAAGGTCCGCTTCTACGACACCGAGGTCTACAAGGGGAAGCGCAAGACCACCTACACCGTCCGCTGGTCCGTCGAGGGCAGACGCCGCGGCCGCAGTTTCGCGACGAGCGCGCTCGCAGAATCGTTTCGCGCGACGCTGCTCGTCGCCGCCAACAACGGCGAGCCCTTCGACCTCGACTCCGGCCTCCCACTCTCCCACGCCACCCCGGAAGCCGAGCTCACCTGGTACGAGTTCGCTCTCCAGTACGTCGACGCGAAGTGGCCCCGCATCTCGGCGAACAACCGCAAGAACACCGCCAAGGCCCTCACCAAGGCCACCCTCGCCCTCCTGCGCGCCGAACTCCCCGACCGCTTCGACCCGGTCGAGGTGCGCAGAGCCCTACGCGAGTACGCCTTCAACAAACTGCGGCGCGCCGAAGCCCCGCCGGAGACTCGCACCATCCTGTCCTGGATCGGTCGCAACTCCCTGCCCATGACGGCCTGGGAGAACACCAAGCACGTCGACCGCGTCATGCGCGCCCTCGACACCTTGCTGGACGGCAGCCCGGCCGCCGCCAGCTCGGTCAAGCGCGAGCGGCGCATCCTCAACGTGGCGATGAAGTACGCCGTCCGGCAGAAGATCCTCACCGCCAACCCGCTGCCCAAGGGCAGAGACGAGGACGCCGCCCCCAAGGTCGCCGAGGCCATCGACAAACGATCCCTGCTCAACCCCGGTCAGGTCGCCGCCCTGCTGACCTGGATCGCCGGCCGCCCCCGCACCGGCCACCGCCTCCACGCCTTCTTCGCCACCCTCTACTACGCGGGCCTGCGCCCCGAAGAAGCCGTCGCCCTGCGCGTCAGCGCGGCCACACTGCCCGCACAGGGCTGGGGCGAACTCCTCGTACACACCGCCGAACCCGAGGTCGGCAGCCAGTGGACCGACGACGGCCAGGTGCACGAAACCCGTCACCTCAAGGGCCGCGCCGAAGGCGACACCCGCGTCGTGCCCGCCCACCCCGCCCTCGTCGCCGCCCTCCGCGAACTGATCAAGGAAGACGACCTGAAGCCCGGCGACCTCATCTTCCCCGGCGAGAAGGGCGGCCTGCTCGCCGGATCGGTCTTCCGGCGAGCCTGGAACAAGGCCCGCAAGGCCGTCCTGCCCGAGCACGAGTACAACTCGCCCACCGGCAAGCGCGTCTACGACCTGCGCCACACCTGCCTGACCACCTGGCTCAACAACGGCATCCCACCCGCCCAGGTCGCCGAGTGGGCAGGCAACAGCGTCCCGGTCCTGCTCGCCACCTACGCGCGATGCATCACTGGCCAGCTGACCGAGCTTCAGCAACGCATCGAAGGTCCCCAACGCCTCCCCGGCATAGGGCACGCCACGCGGCTGCCCTCAGCTGCACCCAAGGCGCCAGCGGGCAGAGCCCGTTGAAACGCCCGCAGCGGATGACATCGCCGACTCAGTCGGCGATGTCATCCGCTGCACCCGCGTGGGACGGCGGCTACCGCCGGCAGACGGATGCCACCGCGGAGCTCCCCAGGCTGTGGCAGGTCCATCCTGCCTCCGCGTCCCAGTGCAGGACCTGTGTGTGGTCTGTCAGACATCCGACCCAGACGCCAGTCACACCGTCAGGCACTTCCGGGGAACGATCCGGAAGAAGGTCATCGCGCGTGAGCCGGTGCCAGGCCGACGACCGCATCCAGGTCAGCCAGAAGAAGACCTCGCGCCGCGCTCGGCGAGGATCCGCTCGGAGCAGCTTCGCGGCCAGGTCGGGGTGGAGCGAGAACTCAACTTCCAGGAGGTCAACAAGGTCCGTGCCTGCATCAGCGTTCCTCGGCCCCGACGGCGTCGGGAGTGGTTCTCGCCAGACCATGTTCCTGGCGAGCGCGATCTTCTCATCTACTGCCTTGCGAGCACGTTCGACGATCTCGGACTCAGTCAGCCGGTCAGCGAACTGGGCGCGCATGAATTCGGCCTCCCGCTGCTCATCTTCCGCTCGTTGCGACTCCAGGCGCGCAATGAAGCGGGGGTTGACCGACCATTGCACCGGCCCCAAGCGTGGCGTGTCAGGGCTGGTGGGCGTTGCTGAGGGCTTCCTTCCTTCTTTGGCCTGCTGCTTCTTCTCGCGCCGTTCCGCCCTCTTCCTTTCGTCCTCTTCATCGAACGCAGGCATGTCGTCGTACCCGAAGATCACGCTGACGCTGATAGAGCCCTCTCCGTCGCTACTTGGCTGCGCCCAGGCAGAGTTGATGCCAGCTCGACGCAGCGCTCCGTACGGACAATTAGGATCATAAAAGGGGTTGGAGAAGCAGGAGGTCCCCATGCCGAGATCCGACACGCCCTGACGTTCGAGCTCCGCCAGGGCGGGGGTGATCATCTCGAGGAATTCATTGGAGTCACGGGCTCCTCTCTTGCTGCGAGGCGCTTTAGCCTTCGCGGTGCTGTGGACCATGACGTGCCAGCGGTCACGCAAAGTTGGGGCCCGGCGCGGTGCCACGTAAGGGTCCCAGTCTCGGTGATTGCGTTCGGCGACCCTGCTTGTGGCGTGCGTGACTTCTAGCGCACCGTCCTGTCCCTGGTGGAAGTCGTATCGACCATTGGTAGGGGTGCCCATGTCATGGAAGTCGCCACATTCGACGCACCGGTCGTACGGCTCGAGTATCTGGCCAGTCACGTACTCCACACTGCGTGCCGCGTCGAGTTCACTCGCACTGGTACTGGACGGCATTACGACGCTCCGGACGAGTTTTGAGATTCCCAGGGCAATACAGGCTGGGCGGGGAGTCGAGACAGAGTGAGCAGGAGGTCATCACGGCGAAATTCGACGCTGGCTGCCAGCAAGATGCGAGTGTGCTTGTCGAGTGCAACGAGCAGATCCTCTGGGAGGCCGACTGCGACGGGAATGTCCCAGGCATTCTTGAGGAGGGCGTCCAACTCATGCTCCTCTACTGGCAGGTGGACGTGAATTGACCACGGCTCAACTGACTTCATCCGCCCGCGGACGGAGCGGCCACGTCTGCCTAGGAGCCGATTCCCTGACAGCTGGAGGGCGCGCAGGACCGTCATCTCTGAGACAGCAGTGATCAAGGTGCCACGATTCTGCGGATCCATGCTCGCTCAGCCCTCTCTGCCTGGCGCATACATCATCGTAGGCAAGCCGTCCCGGCCCGGACGATCGGTTTTTAGTTGGTGAACTGGCCACCGGGCAGCCCAGTCCCCAGAGTCCGTCCACGGGCCCCCTTGACTGCCCGCAGCTCTGCCTTGCGGCGCAGGCCAGGAGGTGTCGTTGACGCTCTGGTCTGGCGCGGCAGGGTCAGTTGGCGATGTCGACGCCGTACCCGCGGGCGAGGTCGGCGAGTCCGTGGTCGTAGCCCTGCCCGATGGCGCGGAAGCGCCAGACGGAGCCGCGGCGGTAGATCTCGGCGAGGAGCAGAGCGCGTTCACTGGTGGCCGCGTCCAGGGTGGCCCGCGTGAGCGCTGCGGCACTTTCGCCAGGCGCGGCGGCCACCTGGACCGCGCCGGCGTCCCCGAAGGTCATGTTCCCGTCGACGGCGGCCGCGACCACGACCTTCCGCGCGGCCGGCGGGAGCGAGGCGAGGTCGAGGGCGATGGTCTGTTCGGCCGGGCCGTCGGTGAGGAGGCGGACCGTGCCGCCGGGGTTCTCCGGGGAGCCGTAGAAGACGAAGTCCTCGTCGAAGGTGACCTGTTCGTCCTCGTCGAGTACGAAGGCGACGACGCCGACCTCGCAGCGCTCCTGCGGCGCCCAGGCCGCGGTGACCTGCCACTGGGGTGCGGGAGTTCCGGTCGGCGGCGCAGGCAGGTCGATGACCCCGCCGCGGGGCAGTACACGCGGGGCTTGCGACCGCTCGACGACGGCCGCCTCCGTGGCTTCCGTCGTCACCGCCGCCTCAGCCTCAGTGTGTCGCTCCGGCGTGCCGACAGCGACCGCTGGATCGGCGAGCCACTGCTCGTCGCGCGCCGGGACCCCCAACTCCGCGATCCGACGCATACGGCGATCGTTCTCCCCGCCGGTCAGGAAGACAACATCGGTGACGCTGCGCGAGAGGTTGACGGCGGCGGAGCCGCCCAGTTCGACGACGCGGCTGCGGGCGGCGACCGCCTCGGGGTGAGCGCCTCCCAGGACGAGCACCCGCCGCCCAGCCAGCGGCCTGTCCGCCGACGGGGCCGGTGCGCGTTCCGGCGGGCGAGGAGCCGGGACGACCGGCGCCGACGCACGCGCGGTCTCCGGCACGGAAGCGTCGGTCTTCGGTACGGGCGCCTGATGGAGCACCCCAGGCCGTACGTCCCCGAGCAGCTTGAGGAAGGTGTCCTCGTCGATGACCGGCACCCCCTCGGCAACGGCCCGCCGGGCCTTGGCCGAACCGGACGCGGAGTCATTCGTCACCACCACGCTGGTGTGCCGGCTGACCGAGGACATCATGTTCAGCCCGGCCGCCACCGACCGCGCGACCAGCTCGGCGCGCGAGGTCGCGGTCTCTCCGGTGATGGCGATCTTCATCCCCTGGACGAGCGGGCCGCCCGGCTCGAGCCGCCCCGGATTGCGGTGTGCACACGGTGTCTTCGGCGGCTTGGGTGCGAACCGCGGGTCTTGCCGGGGCGGGCACGCCACCAGCGGCAGCGGCAGATCCAGCCGGGCCGCCTCCTGCAACGTCGCGCGGAAGATTTCCGCGAGCACTCGGGTGTCGTCCAGCGCGTCGTGCGCTCGTGCCTGCGGTACCCCGTAGTGGGCGGCCAGCGTGCCCAGCTTCATGTCTTCGATGGGCGGGTCCACCTGCCGGTTGAGTGCGAGGGTGCAAAGCCGCCGCGCCACCGGCAGGTGCAGGCGTGCCCGCGCGAACTCGTGGGCCAGGAAGTCGTAGTCGAACTGCGCGTTGTGGGCCACAAGCACCCGGTCCTGCAACAGTGCCCCGATCTGTTCGGCGACCTGCTCGAAGGCCGGAGCCCCACGCAGCCGCTCGGCGGTCAGGCCGTGTACGTGCACGGGCCCGGGGTCACATCCGGGGTTCAGCAGCGTGGAGAACTCTCTGCTCACCGTCCGCTCCGATGGTCACCACAGCGATCGACAGCACACGGTCCCGTCGGGGGATGAGCCCGGAGGTCTCGACGTCCACGAGTGCCCAGTCGAGGGCGTAGTCGCGCATGCCGGGTATGGGCGGGTCGAGAGCGGGGGACCGGAGAGGCATGACGGTAAGGATGGTGCGGAATGGGTCATTCCATCAACCTGGGTTCCGCTCTGTCCCGGTATATGGCAAGCGGCGATGGTCGATCTAGCAGGTCGGCTGCAAGAGACCGCACCCCAAACTTCGGGAAGTTTTCGGGAAGAACACCCGCCAGAACCCGTGTGGAACCGCTCCCAGCCGGACTGCCGCCCTCTCGGGCGAGGTGTCCGCCGAGGCGTACGGAGCCACTACGCCGCACTGGCTAGCCTGCCCCTGACCAGCAAAAAGACCCTCCCATAGGGAGGGTCGAACGCCGCATGATCAAAAGCGCCCCCGGCAGGACTCGAACCTGCGGCCAAGCGCTTAGAAGGCGCCTGCTCTATCCACTGAGCTACGGGGGCCGGGTGTGGCCGGGTGGCAGGGGGTTCGGATGTGGGGTGATCCGTGACCTTGCCGGGGACAAGGATAGGGCTCCCGGTGCCCTGTCCCTGGTGCTTCGCCTCCGCGCCGTGATGTGGAGGTTCGGTGAAGCGGTCCTGATAATCGCAGGCAGGTGCGAATCTCGCATCGCTTTTGGCGCCTCGCGCCCCGGGTGTTGTGCACTCGTTATGCCTGCGCCCCAGTCGCCCCTTCCATCCCCTGTGTCCGATCGGCGCGCAGAGACGGCCATATGCTTCAGAAAGCCGCCAAAATTGGGCATTCTTCGCATGTGGTGACCTTGGACGTACGGCCTCAATTGCTTGACGCACTCTCCGCCCTGCGCGAGCGTGTAGCCGCCGCACGCTTTCCGCTCCCCCTGCCAGGGGCGCCACGCGCGCGTGCCAACCGGGACGAGTTGCTGGCACAGCTCGATGACTATCTGGTGCCCCGGCTCAGGGCCCCCGAAGCGCCCCTGCTCGCCGTCATCGGCGGATCCACCGGCGCCGGCAAGTCCACCCTCGTGAACTCCCTGGTGGGACGGCAGGTCAGCGAGGCGGGTGTGCTGCGGCCCACGACGCGTACGCCGGTGCTCGTCTGCCACCCGGACGATCACCACTGGTTCTCGGGGATGAGGATCCTGCCCGACCTCACGCGCGTGTGGGTGCCCCGGCAGGACCCCGGGGAGGGCGGCGAGGGGGACGACGAGGGCGACGGCGAAGAGGACGTACAGGCGCTCGTCGGCGAGGACGAGCGGGCCCTGCGGATCGAGACCGCGGCCAGCCTGCCGTGCGGGCTCGCGCTCCTCGACGCCCCCGACATCGACGCGCTCGCCGCCGACAACCGCGTCCTGGCCGCCGAACTGATCTCCGCGGCCGACGTGTGGGTCATGGTCACCACCGCCTCGCGGTACGCCGACGCCGTGCCCTGGCATCTCCTGCGTACCGCCAAGGAGCACGACGCCACCCTCGTCACGGTCCTCGACCGCGTGCCCCACCAGGTGGTGACCGAGGTCTCACGGCATTACGGGGCGCTGCTCGCCAAGGCCGGCCTCGGCGACGTGCCGCGCTTCACCGTGCCCGAGCTGCCCGAGTCCGCGGGCGGCGGCGGGCTGCTCCCCGCCACCGCCGTCGCGCCCCTGCGCGCCTGGCTCACCCACCGCGTCCAGGAACCCGCGGCCCGCGCCCAGGCCGTCGCACGCACCGCGCGTGGCGTCCTGCGGTCCCTCGACTCCCGGCTGCCGGAACTCGCCGGCGCCGTCGCCGCCCAGTACGCCGCCGCGCTGCGGCTCACCTCCGCCGTCGACGACGCGTACGAGAACGAGCACGCGCGCGTGCACCGCCGTCTGCAGGCGGGCGGTGTGCTCGCCGGTGGCGCCCTGAAGCGGTGGCGCAGCTATCCGCTCGACTGCGGGGCCGGGGAGCTGCTCGACGCCATCGCCGAGAGCCTGGAGGCGCTGCTCCTGTGCGCCGTCACGGCCGCCGACGAGCGCATCGACGAGGCCTGGCGCCGTGAACCCGCCGCGGGCGCGCCGGGCCTAGCCGACCGCGACCCGGAGGCGGAGAGCGCCGAGCACCGCATCGGGATGGCCGTCCGCAGATGGCGGCGCGTCCTGGAGGAGTACGCCGAGGACGAGGTGCGCGGGCTGGAAAGGGTCGACAAGAACGCCCTTCCCGACCCCGAAGTCGTCGCTGCGCTGCTCGCCACGGCGCTGCTCGGCGGGCGCCGGGCGCGTTCGGCCGGTGAGGTGCTCGCCGAGCGGATCGGCGCCCAGGGCGCGGTCCGGCTCCTCGACCGGGGCGGCCGTCTGCTGACCGAGTACCTGGAGAAGGTCCTCGCCGCCGAACGGGAGCGGCGGCTCGCCCCTCTCGACGCCCTCGAAGTGCACCCCGAACCCCAGGCCGAGCTCATTGCCGCCCTGTCCGTACTGCAGAAGGAGAGGTGACCGCGGTGACCGCCGTCACTGATCACGCCGACCGCGCCGATCACCCCGAGCACAGCGACCACGGCGACGACCACGAGAAGCGCGACAGGCGCATCAAGCGCGAGGAGTCCTCCAGCGGTGGCCGTGAGGGCGAAAGGGCCTGGGACGACGGACTGATCGCGCGACGCGTCGCGGGCGGCCCGCGGGGCTCGCGCACGGGCACGGGGACGGGCACGCACAGCGGTGCCAGCACCGGTACCGACACGGGAATCCGCTCGTACGCTCCCTCAGGAAGCCCCCCTTCTTATGAAGGGCCCCTGCGCACCCGGCTCGACGCGCTCCGCGAACTCGTCGGACTCTCCCGCACCCGCCTCGACAGCGGCACGCTCGCCGAGGCCGGCCGCATCCTGGACGAGGCGGCCGCCCGGCGCAGACTCTCCGAACGGCACACCGTCGTCGCCATCGCGGGCGCCACCGGAAGCGGCAAGTCCACGCTCTTCAACTCACTCGCCGGGGTGATGATCTCCGACACCGGCGTGCGCAGGCCCACCACGGCCGCACCCATCGGATGCAGCTGGACGGACGGTGCGGCGGGGCTTCTCGACCGGCTCGGGATCCCCGGGCGCCTGCGCCGCCGGCCGCTCCAGGGGCCCGGCGCCGACGAGCTCCAGGGGCTCGTCCTCATCGATCTGCCGGACCACGACTCGGCGGTCGGTGAGCACCGCGAGCAGGTCGACCGCATCCTGGCCCTCGTCGACGCCGTCATCTGGGTCGTCGACCCCGAGAAGTACGCCGACGCGATGCTCCACGAACGCTATCTGCGGCCCATGGCCGGGCACGCCGAAGTCACCTTCGTCGTGCTCAACCAGATCGACCGGCTCCCCGGAGACGCCGCCGACCAGGTCCTCGACGATCTGCGGCGACTCCTCGACGAGGACGGCGTCGCGCTCGGCGAGCACGGGGAACCGGGCGCCACAGTGCTCGCGATCTCCGCGCTGACCGGCGAAGGAATGGGCGAACTGCGCGAGACGCTCGGCCAGTTCACCCAGGAGCGCGGCGCGGCGGCCCGCCGCATCTCCGCGGATCTGGACGCCGCCGCGGAACGGTTGCGTCCGGTGTATGTCTCGGGGGCGCGCGGCGGGCGGAACCGCGGGCGGATCGGGCTCAGTGAGGAGGCGCGCGAGGAGTTCGCCGACCGGCTCGCGGACGCGGTCGGGGCGACCGCCGCGGGGGAAGCGGCGGAGCGCGCCTGGCGCAGGCACGCGGGCAAGGCGTGCGGCGACCCCTGGCTGCGGCTGTGGCGCCTGTACGAGGCCCGGCGCTCCCCGCAGGGCGTCCCCACGCAGACCACCCACGTACCCGCCGACGAGGAGGTGACGGCGCGGCAGCGCGTGGAGCAGGCCGTGCGCACGGTCGCCGATCAGGCGGCGACGGGCCTGCCCGCGCCCTGGGGGCAGGCGGTGCGGGAGGCGGCGGTGCGCGGCGCCGTGGGGCTGCCGGAGGCGCTCGACGAGCTTGCGGTGACGGCGGGCGTGCCGACCGGGCGGCCGCCGCGGCCCGGCTGGTGGCCGGTCGCGGTCCTCGCCCAGGCGGCGATGACGCTGCTCCAGATCGTGGGCGGCCTGTGGCTGGTGGGGCAGATCATCGGGATCGCCACGCCGAACCTGGGCGTGCCGGTGCTGCTGATGCTGGCGGGGATCGTGGGCGGCCCGTGCGTGGAGTGGCTGAGCAGGGTGGCGGCGCGGGGGCCCGCGCGCCGGTACGGCTACGACGCGGAACGGCGGCTGCGGGATGCGGCCGCCGGGTGCGGGCGGGCGAGAGTCCTCGACCCGGTGGCGGCGGAGCTGCTGCGGTATCGCGAGGTCAGGGAGCAGTACGTGCGGGTGACGGGAGGGCGTTCCGCGATGGTCTGACGGGCTGCGTGCTCCCCCCAATGGCCTGATGCACGTCCCCATGCCCCGATGGGGTGACGGAGTTTTCCACAACCGGGTGGTTGCCCACAGGGCTCAGCGGGATCGGCGCGGCCGGTGCAATCTGAGATCGCGGCCGTGAGAGCGCGGCGGCGGACACGGACGAGCGGGGGAGAGGTTCGCAGATGAACGAGACCTTGGTGACGGTGGTGGGGAATGTGGCGACGACTCCGGTGTACCGGGAGCTGCCGTCGGGACCGGTGGCGCGGTTCCGCCTCGCGGTGACGGCGCGGTACTACGACGCCGCGAAGAACACGTGGAACGACGGACACACCAATTTCTTCACGGTCTGGGCCTGGCGGGCGCTGGGTACGAACGTGCAGGGATCGGTGTCCGTGGGCGAACCGGTCATCGTTCAGGGCCGGTTGAGGGTCCGCGACGAGGAGCGCGGCGGGCAGCACTGGACGTCGGCGGACATCGAGGCGGTGGCCGTCGGACACGATCTGTCGCGCGGCACCGCCGCGTTCCGCCGGGTGGGCAGGGCCAACCCGGCGCTGACGGAGCCGGCGGCCGGGCGAGAGGAAAGCGCCGCCGGAGAGCGGGAGAAGGAGCCGGCGCCCGTGGGGTGACGCCCCATCAGGCATGGGGACCGAAGTGCGGCATATCGGCGAATCAATGCCGTTGATTTGTCGATAAGCCCAGCTCGGAGCGGTTGTTGGGGATAACGATTCCGAGTCGGATCCGCTGTCCGATGAGATGCGTGGGGCTCGTGATGCGCCGCTTCCTTAGGATGCCGGACGTAGCTCACGGGGCAGTTGGCAGGAGATGCCATGCAGGTGGCAGGCGTTCCTGCCCCTTTCAGTCTGCTGGCGGGACCACCCCCCACGTTGTGAACGGGTCCCGCCCGGAGGGGAATTCAGTGTTTTCTGCGTTGTCCATACGTAGCCGCGGCGTCGCCCGGCTCGCCGCGGTGACCGTGTCGGCGGGCCTGGCCGTGGCGGGCGGAGTCACCCTCGCGGGCCCGGCCGCGGCGGAAGAGGCGCCACAGCACCGGGGCGGCGCGATCGCGACGCTGGGCGGGCTGCAGACGTACGACCAGGCGATCATCCGTGACAACGGCAGCTCGCAGCAGGTGCCCGCCGGACTCTTCGAGATGTCCGTGGAGGGCGGCGGCACCCTGAAGACGTACTGCATCGACATCCTGAACCCCACGCAGAAGGACGCCAAGTACCAGGAGACCTCCTGGAGCGGCACCTCGCTGAACGGCAACCGTGACGCGGGCAAGATCCGCTGGATCCTCCAGCATTCCTACCCGCAGGTGAACGACCTCGCGGCGCTGGCCCGCAAGGCGGGCGTGGGCTCCCTCACCGAGCAGACCGCCGCGGCCGGCACCCAGGTGGCGATCTGGCGGTACTCCGACGGCGCCGAGGTCGACGCCCTCGACCCGAAGGCGGAGAAACTCGCCGACTACCTGTACAAGAGCGCGCGCGGCAGCGCGGAGCCCGAGGCGTCGCTGACGCTGGAGCCGCCCGCCGTGTCGGGCCGCTCGGGGGAGCGGCTCGGCCCGGTCACCGTGCGGACCGACGCCGAGTCGGTGACGGTGACGCAGCCCGCGGACTCCGCGGCGAGCGGGGTCAAGGTCGTCACCAAGAACGGCAAGGCCGTGCAGTCCGCGGGCGACGGCAGCCGCCTCTACTTCGACGTGCCGAAGGGCGCGCCGGACGGTTCGGCCGCGCTCTCCGTGCAGGCGTCGACCACCGTGCCGGTCGGCCGGGCCTTCGCCTCCGAGACCAGGAGCCAGACGCAGATACTCGCGGGCTCCAGCGAGTCGACGGTGTCCGCGACGGCGACCGCCGACTGGGCCGCCGAGGGAGCGCTGCCCGCGCTCTCGGCGGAGAAGAACTGCGCCGAGAGCGGCATCGACATCACCGCGGTCAACAAGGGCGACAAGCCCTTCACCTTCCGCCTGATGGGCTTCAAGCACACGATCAAGGCGGGCTCCTCACAGACCGTGACGATCCCGCTGCAGGAGGACCAGCCCTACGACTTCACGATCAAGGGGCCGAACGGCGTCGAGAACCGCTTCAAGGGCGTGCTCGACTGCCGGACGGCCGGCGACGCGATAGGCAGCAAGGCGGCCCAGCCCGTCTCCGAGCCCAGCCCCGCCTCCGCGGGCGGCACCTACGGCGGCGGCGACCTGGCCGAGACCGGCAGCTCGAGCAACACCCCGATGATCATCGGCATCGCGGTGACGTTCGTCGTGCTCGGCGGCGCAGCGGTCTTCTTCCTGCGCAAGAAGGACACCCCGACCCGGTCGGCGGACACCTCCACCTCCACGGAGGAGTGAGGCACCCGCAGCCCCCTGGCACGCGGCACGGGCTTCGCCTCACGCCGCTAAGACGGTGTCTTGACTGGGGGTCCGTAGGCTTCGCCCATGGAGACTGGGCTTGAGACTGTTTGCCGGGTCTGCGGGCTGGACGCCGGCGAGGTGCGTTTCGACGATCACGGGTCGGCGTTGTTCGTCGTTTGTGTGTGCTGTGGCACTGAGTCCGGTTACGGCGACGACACCGTGGCTCAGTGTCGCCTCCTTCGTGATCATTGGCTCGATGCTGGTTCCGTATGGTTCGACCCCAAGGACCGACCGGTCGGCTGGGAGCTGCGAGAGCAGCTGCGCAAGCTTCCGCCGAACTGGCGCTGACCTCCGGAGCTCTCAAGTCGCCGTCGGTATGCGGCGGTAGCAGATGAGGGTCGCGGCGATTCCAGCGAAGGCGAGGAAGTGCTCGACCCTGCGCTCGTAACGGCGGTGCAGGCGGCGGCCGTTCGGGTCGGATTCGGTCCGGTCAAGGGTCCCCATTGACCGCACGGACGCTGACCGCGTCGATCGCGCAGCGCGACCAGTCCAGATTCCCTTGGCGGCAGGTGCCGCCAGGTGCACCACGAGGTGGCAACTGCTCCGGCGCGACATCCTGGAAGATCCTGAACTCTGAATGCTTCCGTGAAGGCCTACGGGCAAATTCGATAGTGCAGATACGTTCATGCGCCGTTGTAGGTCTTACGCCTTGCCAGTACATTGTGTTCGCGCAGATTAAGGGGGTGCTCTGTGCGGCCGGGACCGGGTGACGTGAGCCGTACTTATCGTCTGCTGCATTCGGTAAAGATCATGCACGACGAGCGCGAGTGGCTCAAATACTTACGGCATGAGGCCGTCGTGCGTGCCTTGAATCGCAACCGTGAACTTGTCACGGAGCAAGTAGGGGAAGCGGCAGATCGAATCTGTGACGCCCTGGAGCGGGTGGCTATTCCGAATGAGCCCACACATGGGATCACGCAGCGCTTTAGTAGATGGACGCGGGAGAAAGTCAGTCGAGGCATCCGCTTCCCGCAGTACTCTGGCCCGGCGAGTGCCACATTCTTCGCAAGTCTCAATGAGTGGGTTGTCAACTCTGCGAATACTGAGAGTGTACAGGCCGCGCTTAATAGAGTCGCTTATCCTGACGGACCGCGAAGAGCTGAAATCTTCGCTATGGCCGTCGCGAACGAAGTTCGGGGATTGCTGGCTGAGGCCCGTAGGCCGAGCGGTCAGAACTGGGCCAGGCATCGAATGGCGGTGGCCGTGTTGGGAAGGGCGCCTGATCGTGAGGTTCGAGAGAGTCACGCACGGTGGAGGGGGTTCATACAGGCGCTCGTCGCGGGTGCTGTCACTGGGCTGACTTCCGATTTTCTCTTCACGGACAACTGGATGGACTCGTTTGGTGTCGGCGCTGCGGTAACCGCAGGAGGGGTCGCGCGAGAGGTAGTTGCAGGGGCGGTCTCGCTCAACCCGGATATGTTGGCGGCTCGTAGACAGGTGTTGGCGTGGATACGATCGTTACCGAGCAGGCTCTTTAGGGTGATCGAATGGTCCGACTCCTCGCAAAGGGAGGAAGTCGAAGCGTCTCCCTCTCCGCTTCAAGGCATCCTAGGAGCCCTTACGCGGGGTGATGCGAGCATTGGGCGATTCGAAAGGCAGGATCCAAATATGGAGGATCTCGACGATTTGATTCGTCTCGCTGGAGAGGTTCAAGACACTGAACTGAGAGGCCTCCTGATCGACCTGCGAACTGCACTGTTGCACACACCTAAGTCCATTCCAGCGGAAGTGGATCGACTGGTGTTTGCTCTCGAAGAAACACCGCCCAGGAGAGGTCAGATTTACGGTGGGCGGCCCGATGGGGACGACGATTCTTTTCCCCCGTAGGGAGATCTGCGCGGTGCGCACCCTTCCGAACGGCGGCTCAGGCGCGCCGGGAGCGCCGTCCTGTCAGCGAGTCGACGGACTCGTCAGGGGAGTCCCAGCGCCAGGAGGGTGTCCGCCCTGGTCGGCAGAGGAGGCGCGGGCGGCCTCGGGGCCGGTTGCGGGCCGGTAGAGGACGACCGGTAACGGCCACAGAGGAGAAAACACGACGGATGCCGGTCGCGACCCCACCGCTCCGCCGCAGGTCAGAGCCCTCGACCATACGGGTTTCCCCCGGGGGGTGGCCGTCAGGCAAGATGGGGTGTATCTGCCCACTCACTGATTGCCGGACGGTTTCTCTTGGCTGAGTACATCTACACCATGCGCAAGACGCGCAAGGCGCACGGCGACAAGGTGATCCTCGACGATGTCACCTTGAGCTTCCTTCCTGGCGCGAAGATCGGTGTCGTGGGCCCCAACGGCGCCGGTAAGTCCACGGTGCTGAAGATCATGGCCGGTCTGGAGCAGCCGTCGAACGGTGACGCGTTCCTCTCGCCGGGGTACACCGTCGGCATCCTCATGCAGGAGCCGCAGCTCGACGAGTCGAAGACCGTTCTGGAGAACGTCCAGGACGGCGCCGCCGAGATCATGGGCAAGCTCAAGCGGTTCAACGAAGTGGCCGAGCTCATGGCCACCGACTACTCCGACGAGCTCATGGAGGAGATGGGCAAGCTCCAGGAGGACCTGGACCACGCCAACGCGTGGGACCTGGACGCCCAGCTCGAACAGGCCATGGACGCGCTCGGCTGCCCGCCCGGCGACTGGCCCGTCACCACGCTCTCCGGTGGCGAGAAGCGCCGCGTCGCACTCTGCAAGCTCCTCATCGAGGCGCCCGACCTGCTGCTCCTCGACGAGCCCACCAACCACCTCGACGCCGAGTCGGTGAACTGGCTGGAGCAGCACCTCTCCAAGTACGCCGGCGCTGTCGTCGCGGTCACCCACGACCGGTACTTCCTGGACAACGTCGCCGAGTGGATCCTCGAGCTCGACCGCGGCCGCGCCCACCCGTACGAGGGCAACTACTCCACGTACCTGGAGAAGAAGCAGTCCCGTCTCAAGGTCGAGGGCCAGAAGGACGCCAAGCGCGCCAAGCGGCTCAAGGAAGAGCTCGAGTGGGTGCGGTCCAACGCCAAGGGGCGGCAGGCCAAGTCCAAGGCGCGTCTGGCGCGCTACGAGGAGATGGCCGCCGAGGCGGACAAGATGCGGAAGCTGGACTTCGAGGAGATCCAGATCCCGCCGGGCCCGCGTCTGGGCTCGATCGTCGTCGAGGTCGAGAACCTCTCCAAGGCCTTCGGCGACAAGGTCCTCATCGACGACCTGAGCTTCACGCTGCCGCGCAACGGCATCGTCGGCATCATCGGTCCGAACGGCGCGGGCAAGACCACGCTGTTCAAGATGATCCAGGGCCTCGAGCAGCCCGACTCCGGCAAGATCAAGATCGGTGAGACGGTCAAGGTCAGCTACGTCGACCAGGGCCGCGCCAACATCGACCCGAAGAAGACGCTGTGGGCCGTCGTCTCCGACGAGCTCGACTACATCAACGTCGGCCAGGTCGAGATGCCCTCGCGGGCGTACGTCTCCGCCTTCGGGTTCAAGGGACCGGACCAGCAGAAGCCGGCCGGGGTGCTCTCCGGTGGTGAGCGCAACCGCCTCAACCTGGCGCTGACCCTCAAGGAGGGCGGCAACCTGCTCCTCCTCGACGAGCCGACGAACGACCTGGACGTCGAGACCCTGTCCTCCCTCGAGAACGCGCTCCTGGAGTTCCCGGGTGCCGCCGTCGTGATCTCCCACGACCGGTGGTTCCTCGACCGGGTCGCCACGCACATCCTGGCGTACGAGGGCGACTCCAAGTGGTACTGGTTCGAGGGCAACTTCGAGTCGTACGAGAAGAACAAGATCGAGCGCCTGGGCGCCGATGCGGCCCGTCCGCACCGCGCCACCTACAAGAAGCTCACGCGAGGCTGAGGCGGCTGTGGCTCGACACATATACCAATGCCCGCTGCGCTGGTCGGACATGGATGCCTTCGGGCACGTCAACAACGTCGTCTTCCTGCGGTATCTGGAAGAGGCGCGCATCGACTTCATGTTCCGGCTCGCGCCCGGTGACGGGTCCCCGTCGTTCTCCGGCGGGTCGGTCGTGGCCCGGCACGAGATCGACTACGTACGGCCGTTGGTGCACCGGCACGAGCCGGTCACCGTCGAGTCGTGGGTGACGAAGATCGGTGCGGCGTCGCTGACCATCGCGTACGAGATCAAGGACGCGGAACAGGTGTATGTGCGGGCCTCGACCGTGGTCGTGCCGTTCGACCTTGAGGCGCAGCGGCCGCGGCGGATCACCGCGGAGGAGAGGTCGTTCCTCCAGGTGTACGTCGACGACAGTGCCGACAGTGGCTCGGGGGCGCTCGCCGCATGACCGCGCGGCTCCACTTCGCCGATGCCGGGGAGGCGGCGGACCTCGCCGCCTTCCTGGCCAGGCTGATCCACTACGACAAGGCAGCCGCCGTACGGCTGCAGGCCGCCGGGGACACGCTCGCCGTGTTCGGGCGGCCGCCGTCGTTCGAGGTGCTCGTCGTCCGGACGGCACGGCTCGCCAAGCCGTACGAACACGGGATCGACACCGCGCTGGACGTCACCGTCTCGGCCGGTGAGTTCCTGGAGCGCGTCGGTGAGTCGGCGGAGTCCGTGGAGAGCGCGGGGGTCGCCGACGTCCCGGAGGCCGTCACCGGGCCGCCGTGGGCGGGCGTGCTGCCGCCACGCGGCGGCTGGCGGCCGGAGCCGGGGCTTCCGGCGCCGGACGCGGTGCGGTCCCTGGTCAAGCAGGCCGTGGCCGAATTCCGGTCCCGCGTCGAGGAGTTGCCCGCCGAGCGGCGGGTGCGGGCCGAGCTCGACCGGGTAGGCCGGGAGATCTGGTCCCGGCCCGTCGGCGACACGGAGCTGCCCGTACGGGCCGCGCACGCGGCGCAGACCCTGGGATTCCTGCGCGGAGAAGCGCTGACGCTGCTGTCGTCGGGGGCGTGGCTGCGGTTGCGTACGGCCTATGGGTCCGTCGCCGTGCGCCGGGCGGGTGCTTCGGGGCTCTCCGTCACACCCGCCTAGCCATGGGCATCGAAGCGGCGGTCTGAGATCTGAAGTGGTGGTCAGCCCTCGGAGTTGACCATCGACGCCGCCGCGTACGTCAGGTAGTTCCAGAGCGTGCGCTCGTGCTCCTCGGAGAGGCCGAGCTGGTCCACCGCCGCGCGCATGTGCTTCAGCCAGGCGTCGTGCGCGGCCCTGTCGACCGTGAACGGCGCGTGCCGCATGCGCAGCCGGGGGTGGCCGCGGTTGTCGCTGTACGTGCGGGGACCGCCCCAGTACTGCATCAGGAAGAGCGCCAGGCGCTCCTCGGCGGGGCCCAGGTCCTCCTCCGGGTACATCGGTCGGAGCAGCGGGTCCTCCGCGACCCCCTGGTAGAAGAGGTGCACCAGGCGTCGGAAGGTCTCCTCGCCGCCGACCTGTTCGTAGTAGGTCTGCTCCTGAAGCGTGCCGCGCGGGATCTCGTTCACGCGTTCCATGGTCTCAGACGGGACGGCCGAGGACGGAAGGCTTAGGACCATCGCCTCGCATCGGCGGCGACGGCGCAGCACAGTGGACCTATGGAACCCGATCCTGTGCTGCTCGCCGAGGCCCGGACCGCCCTCGTGCGCGAGATCGAGGCGAGCGGGGTCTGGCGGGACGACCCTGGCTGGCGCGAGGCGTTCAGGGCCGTGCCGCGACACCTGTTCGTGCCCTACTACTACCTGGGCGTGGTCGGCGGATACGAGCGGCTGTGGGGGGAGGACCCCGACGACCGGCGCCGTACCCGCTGGCTGCGCGGCGCCTACGCGGACGCACCGCTCGCCACCCGGGTGCGCGACGGGGAACTCGTCTCGTCCAGCAGCCAGCCGTCCCTGATGGCGAAGATGCTCGTCGAACTGGACGTACGCGAAGGCGACCGCGTCTTGGAGATCGGCGCGGGCACCGGCTACAACGCGGCGCTGCTCGCCCACCGGCTCGGCGACGACCACGTCACGACCGTCGACCTCGACCCGGAGATCACGGAGTCCGCGCGGTGCCACCTGACCGCCGCCGGGTACCGCCCCGCCGTGGTGACGGGCGACGGCGCGGCCGGGTGCCCCGAGCGCGCGCCCTACGACCGGATCATCGCCACCTGCACCATGAGCTCGGTGCCGAGGGAGTGGCTCGCCCAGTGCCGTCCCGGGGCCCGCATTCTCGCGCCCTTGGCCACCGGTCTGATCGCGCTGACCGTGCGGGACGCGGAGTACGCCGAGGGGCGTTTTCTGCACACCCCCGCCTACTTCGTGCCGCTGCGCGGCGGCGGTGCGAGGGCTCCGCAGGAGCAGCACATCGGCGGACTGCCGCGCAAGGCGCTGCAGAACGAGTTGTTCCGGTTCCTTCTGGAACTGACCGCGGGCAGCCTTGATCCGCACGAAGCGCTCGCGCTGTGGCAGCGCGAGGGGCGGCCGGTGCGCGAGCGCTTCGGGATCACGGTGAGCGGGTCGTACGAGTGGGCCTGGCTGGACGACCCCGAAGGGCCGTACGTCTGGCCCCTCTGACGGTTCGCCTCGGTCTCGCCTCGGTTTCGACTCAGTCCCTGCGGATCGTGATCGTCGTCCAGGCGCCCACGTGGACCTGGTCGCCGTCCTGGAGCGGGACGGGGACGAACGGCTGGATGGGGTCCTCGCCGCCGTTGACCGTGGTGCCGTTCGTCGAGTTCTGGTCGACGACCGCCCAGCTGCCGTCCGGCTGCTGGACCAGGACCGCGTGCTGGTGCGAGACGCCCGGGTCCTCCGGCGGCACCGACAGGTCGATGTCCGGGGTGTCGCCCGTGGAGTGCCGACGGCGGCCGATGCTGATCTGGTCGCCGGCCAGCGGGCGCTGCTGCTCGGGCGAGTACGCGGGCAGGTTCAGCCCCGACGCCTCGGGGCCGCTGCGCTGCATCATCGCCATGAAGTACTCACGGTCGGGACCGATCGTCACCGTCCAGGTGCCGGGTCCCTGCTGGGTCTGCGGAGCCTGCTGTTGCGCGGCGCCCTGCTGGAAGGGCTCCTGCGCCTGGAAGGACTCCGGCTGCCGGAAGGGCTCCTGCTGGGACGGGGCCGAGGAAGGGGGCGACAGCACCCAGTCGTCGTCTCCGCCGCCGAAGGACGGGCCGCTGGGGCCGGGCGGCGGCGGGGGCGGGCCCTGCGGGCCGCCCGACTCCCGCGGGAACGCGGGGGGCGCGGGCGGGCCCGGCTGCTGGAACGCCTGGGGGGCACCGGGGGGTGCCTGGCCCGGCTGGCCCGGCTGGCCGTGGCCCTGGGGGCCGGGCTGACCGGGGCCCTGCGGGCCGTGGCCCTGCGGTCCCGGGCCGGACTGACCCGGGATCGGCTGGCCGTGGCCCTGCGGACCCGGGCCCTGCTGACCGGGGCCTTGCCGACCAGGCCCCTGAGGGCCGGGCCCGTGCGGGCCGGAATTCTGCGGGCCGGGACCCTGAGGTCCGGGGCCCTGCGGACCGGGACCCTGAGGTCCCTGGCCCTGCGGACCGGGTCCCTGCGGGCCGGGCCCGTGCGGGCCGGAATTCTGCGGTCCGGGGCCCTGAGGTCCGGGGCCCTGGGGACCGGGCCCCTGAGGCCCCTGGCCCTGCGGACCCGGACCCTGCGGCCCCTGCGGACCCTGGCCCTGCTGGCCGCCACCGGGACCACCGGGGCCACCAGGGCCACCAAGGCCGCCGGGACCACCCGGACCACCGGAACCGCCGGGACCGCCGCCGTTGCCGAACGGCGGGATCGGCTCTGCGGGTCGGTTCACCTGCGAGGGGCGCGAGCCCTGGTACTCGTACCCGGGCGGCGGCTGCTGCTGGAACTGCTGCGGCGGGTTCGGACCCGGCGGCATGCCGGGACCGGCGCCCGGACCCCGCCCCGGGCCGCCGTGCGTGGCCGGCAGCGGCGGGTTCGGCGCGGCAGGCGTGTACGACGTCGCCGTATTGGTGAGGAAGTTCCAGCGGCACTCCTCGCAGAACGGCGCGTTCGCCTCGCGGGGCGTGCGGCACTGCGGGCAGAGCTGGCCCTCCGGAGCCGGATCCGGCACGGCGGCCAGATGCGGGCGCCCCGGCGCGGGCTGCGGGAAGCCGGGGTCCTGACCGGGCGGCGGCGGGGGATAGCCGTACCCGGCCGGGGGCGGCGGCGGGGGAGGCGGCGGTACGGCACCGGCCATGCGGTGACCGCAGACCTCGCACCAGTCGTCGGAACCCGACTGGTGTCCGTTCGGGCAGGTCGGCATGTCGGCGCTTCCCCCTCTCCTTCTCCGGCCCGAGGGCCGTACGTACTGCTTCTGTACTGCTTCTGTACCGTCCGCGACGCCGGAGCGCCGCGCTACCGCTCGTTCACGAGCAGCTACTGCTTCTTCACGCGAACTGTCTTCGTCGACCGTGTCTCGAGTGTCATCTCGTCGGCCTCGGCGACCTTCGCCTTCAATCGAACAGTACCTGCCGCGGCATCGACGACGTCCACCACCTTCGAAAGCAGTTTCGCCGTATCGGCGTTGCCCGAGGCGCTCGCGAGCTGGACGGCGCGGCCCAGTTTGGCCGTCGCTCCGTCGACATCTCCCGATTTGCGGGCGTCGAGTCCCTGCTGGATGACTTGCGCCAGTTCGGCCTGGCCGGTGTAGTGCGCGACCTGCGGATTCATCGAGGTGGAGGCCGCCATGTCGTCCGTCCACACCGCCCGCACGAGCCCTTGCGACAGGGTCTGCGCGCTGCCGTCGCCCTGCGGCACGACCAGCGAGACGCGGGCCGCGAGCATCTCCTGGCCCAGCTCGGCGCCCGGCACCCGCACACAGATGTGGTAGTCGCGGGACTCGTCGCCCCAGGACCCCGTGGGGTAGTCCCCGGCGCGCGGCCCCGCCTCCGTGCGACGGTCCGTCAGCTCCTCGACGCGGGGCGCCACTTGCTTGACGAACTGGATCTCCACGCCCATCGGCGTCCACAGCCGCAGGCTGACGTCGGCGACCTCCTTGCCCATCGCCGTCTCCATCATCCGCGTGAAGTCGGCGGCGAGCCCGGCCGGGTCGGCGACGATGTCGGCGGTGCCGAGCAGCGCGGAGGCTATCCCTGTGACCTCCTTCACCTCCCAGTCCGTGCCGACGCCGCGGGCGTCGCAGGTGAAGCGGCCCGCGCAGGAGTCGAGTGCGGCCTTGAGGTCGTCCGGGGATTCGTGTTCGTTGCGCCCGTCGGTGAGCAGGATGCCGTGCCGGACCGCGGTCGGGGCGATGTCGGCGGAGGCCAGGAGGCGGTCGGCCAGGCGCAGCCAGGTGCCGATCGCCGTGCCGCCGCCCGCGCTCAGCCTGCGCAGCGCCTGCTTGGCCTGCTCGCGGGTCTGCGGTCCTGCCACCGCGAGGCGGCCGCCGCCGGGATAGACCTCCTTGGCGATGTGCGTGCCGCCGATCACCGCGAAGTGCACGCCGTCGCGGAGGGCGTCGATGGCGGCGGCTGTCGCGTCCCGCGCGCCCCGCATCTTCGTCGGCGGGTAGTCCATCGAGCCGGAGCAGTCCACCATGATCGCCACGGCGGCGTCCGGGCTCCGCCCCGCCGAGTACAGGTGCGGTGCGTTAACCGCCGAGCCGATCGTCCCGCCCCCGGTCGATGTCACCGTGGCGATGGCGTTGACCTCGCGGCCGCCCTCCGGGAGGTACTCGTTCTGATAGACCTCCACCGAGAACTGCGGCACGTTCGGTTTCGAGAAATTGGCCATGGAACTGCTCCCCCTCAGATCCTGAAAACCTCACGACCCCGAGCCGGTACGGCCCCCCGCCCGGCTCCAGGCCGCTCCTGCCCTCTGTCTAGGCCGATCCTGCCCCTTGCGGCACGTACGGGAACGGGACGACGGCCACTGTTACGTTGTCGTGGCCCCCGCCGTCCAGCGCGTGACCGACGAGCACCTGGGCGCTGTGCAGCGGCCGGTCGGCGGCGTCGGCGGGCACCGCGTCGGCCATCTCCTCGACGGCTTCCGCGTAGTTCCACAGCCCGTCCGTGCACACCACCACTACACCCGCACGGTCCGGCTTGAAGGAAGCGGTGTGCGGCTCCAGTTCGTACGCGTCGGCGCCGAGCCAGCCCGTGATGGCGTGCGCGCGCTCGTCGGCGTAGGCCTCGGCCTCGTTCATCAGACCCGCGGCGACCATCTGCGCGGCCCACGAGTCGTCCTCGGTCAGACGGACGGTGGGGCCGCTGCGGTCGTCCGGGACCCAGTAGGCACGGCTGTCGCCGACCCAGCCGACGACGAGCAGGCCATTGGCGACGACGGCGCCGACCAACGTGCAGGCAGGCGCGTTCTGATGGGGGCTGTGCTCGCGGGCCGTCGCGGGCTCGGCGGCGAGCGCGTTGACGGCGTCGGCCGCGGTGAGGATCGCCTCGTGCATCGCCTGCTGCGGGTGGGTGCCGCGCGGCAGCGCCGCGAGCAGCGATTCGTTGGCGGCGCGGGACGCGGCGAGCGAGGCCTCGTCCGGGCGGGTCGCCGACGAGACGCCGTCGCAGACGATCGCGACGACGGCGGGGGAGCCGTCGGCCAGCGCGGCCGCGGAGATCGCGAAGGCGTCTTCGTTGCGGTGGTGGCGCAGGCCGCGGTCGCTGACCGCGGCGACCGCGTCGAGCTCCTGCTCCATGTGGTCGCGCTCGCGCGGCTGGGCGTGCCCGCAGTTCTCGCAGTACCCGTCCGGGTCGACCCGGCCCGAACGGCAGGCCACGCAGAGCTTGGTGCCGACGGGGGGCGTGGGGTCGGGCGTGTCCGTACGGGGGTCGGGGGCGGCCGCGACTTCCATAGGGGCGGCCGGGGCGGGGGCGGGCAGCGGGTACTCGTCCGGTTCGTCCGACTCGTTCGTGCCGGCCGGCTCGCTCACGCCCTCGGTGTGCTCCGGGGCCACCGCCTTGGGGTCGGCGGGCAGTTCACCGCCCGTCGAGTCCGTGCCCCGCAGGTCCGTCGGGAGGTGGGTCGGCACCGGTGTGTCGGAGCTGTCGACCTCCGGCGCGACGGGCCACTCCGACGGGTCGCCGTCCGGGACGGCGCTCGCTGACCGCACGGATCCGTTGGGGGAGACGTCCGGCCGCGGGGGCACCGCCGACAGGTCGAACCCGCACGCACCGCAAAACAGGTCACCCGACTCCAGCGGCTCCTCACAGCTGGGGCAGGCAGACAGCTGGGGCATCTGCGACATACTCACACCCACGTCCGGGGGCGGAAACGGTTGGCCCGCTCCACCAGTTCGATCCTCTCATCGCCACCCTGTGCGAGCCGGGCCAGCGTCCGGTACGAACGCTCCAGACCGAACCGGAGTCCGCGCTCGTCCAGGTCGCTGCCGAGCAGTACGGTCCGCGCCCCGGCGGTGGCCGGTGGTGCGGAAACGTGACCAGAGTGCCTACCGGAGAGTACCCAGTCGAGCGCCGTCCCCAGAACCTCGGTCGACAGACGCTCCCTGCGCACCGCGTCGAGGCCGAACCCGGCGAGCGCCTCGATCTGGCCCGCGGCCGCCGTCAGGTCGTCCAGGAGAGTGGTGTCCGACGAGGCCGCTGCCGGGTCCGGCGCCACCCGCTGCCGCAGCCGCGCCCGCACCGCCGCGACCCGGGCCGCGGTGTAGTGGATGGACGACTCCGGCACCGACTCCAGGGTGCGCACGGCACCCGTCCTGTCGGCGGCGGCGAGCTGCACCCGGGCCAGGCCGAACGCGGCGCTGACATAGCTGGGGTCGGTCGTCCACACCAGCCGGTAGTACTCCGCGGCGTTGTCCAGCTGACCGAGGACCTCCGCGCACACACCGAGCGCCAGCTTCGGCGCGGGCTCGCCGGGGAACGCGTCGTAGACCGCGTCGAAGGAGAGCGCCGCGCTCTCGAAGTCGCCGGTCGCCAGGGCCGCGACGCCCCGGTACCAGACCACCCGCCAGTCGTCCGGGTGCTGGAGCTCCAGCTCGGCGAGGGCCTGGGCGGCGGGCGCCAGTTCACCCATGGCGAGCCGGGCGCGCAGACCGCGCAGCCGCAGCTCCAGGGAGTCGGCGGGCGCCGCGCCCAGCGCGCCGATCAGCTCGGCGGGCGCGGACGCGATGAGGCCGGCGAGGAAGCCGGCGTTCGGATCGTTCGGGTCCACGAGGGGCACGGGCAGTGCGAGGGCCGTCGCGGTGGCGTCGATGGCCCGCACGATCCCGGTGCCGCCCGCACCACCGCCCTCCCCCGGGGCCCCCTCGACGGCGCGGGCCCCCAGCCGGGACACCTCCCCGGTCAGCTCCGCGAACAGCTCCGTGTCCGGGACCTTCACCTCGGGGCCGAACAGCGTGGAGAGCGCGGGCCGCGGGAGCCCCGTCTGGAGCGCCACGACCTCCCGCAGGACGCCCGTCAGCTGCTCGGCCATCTCCTGCGCGGAGGCGAAGCGGCGGGCCGGGTCCGGGTCGGTGGCGCGGACGAGGAGGCGGTAGAACGACTCGTACTTCCGGAAGACCTCGATGTTGTCGGGGTCGGGCAGGGAGTCCACGAACACGTTCGTATAGCCCTGGAAGTCGAAGGTCAGGACCGCGAGCGTACGCGCCACCGTGTAGAGGTCGGAGGCCACCGAGGGGCCCACCTCGGCGACTTCGGGGGCCTGGTAGCCCACCGTGCCGTAGATCGCGGACTCGTCGTCGTCCATCCTGCGGACCGCGCCCATGTCGATGACCTTGAGCTGGCCCTCGGTCTGGATGGCGTTGTCGACCTTGAAGTCGCAGTACAGGAGGTTGCGGCTGTGCAGATGGCCGAGGGCTTCGAGGGCCTCGATGCCGTACGCGCACGCCTGCTCGACCGGCAGCGGATCGCGTCTGCCGTCCGGGGTGCGGCGGCCGTTGGCGATCTCCTTGAGGGACTTGCCGCCGACGTACTCCATGACGATGTAGCCGTCCATGGAACCGGTGCGCTGGTCGAGGTGCTCGACGAAGTTGTAGATGCGGACGATGTTCGAGTGCTCGATCTCGGCGAGGAAGCGGCGCTCGGAGATCGCCGCGGCCATCGCGTCCTGGTCGCCCGTGTCGAGGAGGCCCTTGAGGACCACCCAGCGGTCCGACACCGCGCGGTCGATGGCGAGATAGACCCAGCCGAGGCCGCCGTGCGCCAGGCAGCCCACGACCTCGTACTGGCCGTGCACGATGTCGCCGGTGTTCAGCTTGGGTACGAAGGAGTAGGGGTGGCCGCACTTGGTGCAGAACCCCTCCGTGCGGCCGGGCCGCTCGCCGCGCGCGCGGCCCACCGGCGCGCCGCAGTCGGAGCGGGAGCAGAATCGCTTCCGCTCGGGCACCTCGGGGTTCTTCTGCACCGCCTCGCGCGGGTCGGGACGCGGCACGTCCGGCACGGTGACCAGGCCGACGCCGAGCCGCCCGCGGGCCGAGGACGAGGCCGCGGAGCCTGAGCTGCGCACCGACACCGACCGGGACGTGGAACCACCCGAAAGGGACCGCGAGAGCCGGCCCGAGACCGACCTGCGCGAGGACTGCGAACGGGACGAGCGCGAGGACGACCTGGAGGACGACCGCGAGGACGAGCGGCCGGAGGAGCGCGCGCTGGAACTGCCGCTGCCCCGCGACCCCTTGCCGCCGGCCGTGATGCCCGTCGGCGTCGATCCGACCATGCCGTTCGGCGCGACGACCGGGGCGAGCCCGCAGGTGTCGCAGTACAGCTCACCGCCGCCGAAGTCGTCGTAGCTGCCGGTGCATGTGGGGCGCTGACACTGACGCTGGCTCACGATTCCCCCGTCCGGTCGGCGGGCCCGCCCTGCTGCGGGACCCTCGGCGCGAGCACTTCGGCGGCGGCCTGCTGATAGCGGAGGACCGCCTGCTCCGCCACGCGGAGGTCGCAGGGCGCGCTCCACAGCATCCGGCGCGCCGCGTCGTACCGCTCGATGAGCAGCGGGTCCTCGGCGTGGCCGTGCCGGGCGACCTTCGCCTTGTACGCGTCGAGGCGGCCGCGCAGTTCGGCGCGGACCGCGAGCGGTGCCGTGACGGCGCCCAGCGACTCGCGGGCGCGCAGCAGTTCGTCCTCGGCCTTCTGCTCCAGGGACTCCAGGAGCGGGGAGAGGCGGTGCCACTGGCCGTGTCTGCGGTACTCGGCGGCGGTCGCGAGCTGTTCCTGCAGGGCGGTCGGCGGGCCGCTGACGGCCGGCACCTCGGAGGCGGCGATCTTCGCGAGGACCTCCCCGCGCGCGGAGCGTGCCTCGGCGAGGGTGCGGTCCGCGCGGGAGAGCACGTCGCGCAGCTTGCCGAGGCGCGCCTCGGCGTCTTGGCGGACGGTGAGCACCGCGTCGATCTCGCGGCGCACCTCCTCCAGGGCGCGTGCCTCGCGGTCGTACCGGTCGGTCGCGGGACGGCCGCCGCCGGGTGCCGAACTGCCCTGCGCGGGCCGCCAGAAGGCGAGCGGGTCGGAGACCACCTGTTCGCGCAGGGCGGTCAGGGTGCGCGTGATCCGCTCCAGGTCGTCGCCCGAGGGGTGCTCCCCGGGCCGTACGCCGACGGAGTGGGCGAGCTGGCGGGTGCGGGCCAGTTCGGCGGCGAGCAGGTCGATGCGGGCGGGCAGCGCGGACCACACGGCGTCGGCGGCGACGACCATGTCGAGGGAGTGCGCGTACAGGTCGTTCATCCGGGACACGAGCTCTTCGAGCGTGAAGCGCTCGGTGAGCCTGGCGGGGCCGGTGATCGACGAGGACGCGCCCGACGAGGTGCCGCCCGCGACGGTCACGGACTCGCCGCGCAGCAGTTCGGTCAGCTCGGCGAGGTCGTCCCTGCTGGGCCAGCGCCGGCGCTCACGCACCTCGTGTGCCGTGCGGAGGGCGCCCGCGTACGCGTCGAAGTAGGCCCAGAGGAGCGTGATCCGGCTCTCCGTGTCCGCCCAGCGCTCCTCGGTGACGCCGGTGAGCCCGGCGCCTTCGAGGAGGCGGCGGCCCGCGTGGTCCTGGAGGGCGAGGAGCGAGGTCTCGATCGCCTCGTGCTCGGCGTCGAGCCGCGCCAGCGCACGGTCCACCTCGTCCCGGTCCATCACCGGACCGGGGGGTCCCGTGACGCTCATCGATCACCTCTCCGCTGTGCGTTGCCGTAACTCTTCAGTCGTACCAGGTCGGTTGTCGGCTCCGGGTCAGTCCTCTCGGTCAGTCCCGGTACTCGGGGGCCGGTGGGCCAGGGGACTTGCCGAGGCCGCCCTTGAGCCACTTGTCGTAGGACTTCTCCCAGCCGTGATCCTTGTCCTTGCGGTAGTCGTCGAGGACCTTGTTGACCCGGCGGACCAAGTCGTCCGAGCCCTTCTTCATCGCCACGCCGTAGTGCTCGGTGGTGAACGGTTCCTCGCCCTTGAGCTCGACCGTCGGGTCCTGCGCGGCCTGGCCCGCGGCGAGCGCGCTGTCGGTCACCACCGCGTCCACCTCGCCCAGTTGGAGCCTGACCAGACAGTCGAGCTGGTTGGGCACCGTGGTGGAGATGTCGGCGCCGAAGCTCTCCTTCTTGAGCTCCTCCTCGGCGATGGAGCCCGCGGCCGAACAGATCTTCTTGCCCTTGAGCGACGCGTCGTAGCCGGTGATGTCCTCGGCTTTCCTGGGCGCGAGCACCTGCTGGCCCGTCTCGAAGTACCCGGTGGAGAAGTCGACGTCCTCCAGGCGCTTGCAGTTGACGGTCATCGTGCGGACGACCATGTCGACCTGACCGCTCTGGATCGCCTCGATGCGCTGGTTGGTGGGTATGGCGCGGAAGACGATGGCGTCGCGGTCGCCGAAGATCTCCTCGGCGATCTCCCGCGCGAGGTCGATGTCGAAGCCTTCGAGCTTGCCGCCCGCCCCGTTCGGATCGCGGTAGCCCCAGCGGTAGCTGTTCTGGTCGACGCCGACGATGAGCTTCTTGATCTCGCGGTTCTTGATCCGGTCGATCGTCGGGCCGTCCTTGGGCGAGGGGCGCAGACTGCGGTCGTTGCAGTCGTCGGCGTCGGCCCGCGCGGGCGCGGCCACGGTGGTGCCGGGACTCTCGCGGTCCGGACCGCCGCCGGTGCCGCGGTCCGGGAGGGCCAGGACGAGGGATCCCGCCAGGGCGCAGGCGAGGCCCATCGCGCCCACGCCGCCCCAGCCGCGCAGCCTGGCCGTGCCGCGCGGCCTCGCCGTGCCGGGTCGTGTCCGCATCGTCCGCGCGCCCCCTGCCACCTCTGGCCCCATCACCTCTGGCTCCATCACCGGTACTCCGAAAGCCTGCGGCCGATGCCGAGCACGGCGCCCACCGCGGCGAGGGCCGCGAGGACGGCGGCGCCGACCGCGAGGCCGCTCATGGCGCCCCTGCCGTCCCGCGCCGCCCGCTGGAACTCGCGCTGCTCGTGCGCCAGGGCCCGGTCGAGGGCCGCGTCCACGTTGTCGAAGCACTCGCCGGTCGGCTCGTCGGCCTTGGCGCCGATGACCTTGTCGAGGGCTCCCTGATAGTCGCCGGAGTCGTCGCTGGAGCGGGCCACCCGGTGGCGGTCCTTCCAGACGCCCACGTTCTCCGCGGCTTCGGCCACCGGATTCCCCCCGGCGTCGTCGTCGGCGAGCTCGGCCGCCCTGCCGAGCAGTCCGCTGTCGGCGCCGCCCAGCTGCTTCATCTGCGCGCGGTACGCGACGTCGAACTTGTCCTCCGACTCGCCGCGCACCTCGGTGGTCTCGGCGCCGCGGCTGACCAGCGTGAGGTTTTCGTTGCCCCGGGCCTTCAGGGAGCTGATGCGGGCGTCGTTCAGGACGTTCAGGGACCGGACTCCGTCGTCGTACGACTCGTTGAGGCCCGAGCGCGCGAAGGTGTGGCCGACGACGAGCCAGAGCAGCACGACGGTGGCGGCCGCCGTCGCGGCGAGCAGGCCGTGGTTGAACACCCTGTTCGTACGGCGGTAGTTGCGGTGCTGGGCCCAGCCGAGCGCGGCGAGCGCGAGGACGCCGAGGGCGATGGCGAACCAGGGGTACGGCTTGGCGTTTCCGTAGTCGGAGCTCAGCCGTGCGTTCTCCGCCTTGTAGAGCTTCTCGGCGGCCGGGAGCATCTGGGTCTGCATCTTGTCGTTCGCGTACCGGAGATAGGCGCCCCCCAGAGGGAGGCCCTGGCGGTTGTTGGCGCGGGCGCGCTCGATCAGGCCCGTGTACTCCGGAAGGAGCTTGTTCAGCTTGCCGACGGAGGCCGCGGACGACGAGTCCGATCCCGCGTTCGACGCGGCGGTCGCCAGCTTCTCGGAGGCGCGCTTGATGTCGCGCTCGTACCGTGCGCGGACGGCGGTGGGCTCCTGGCCGCCCGCGAGGAAGCCGCTGGACGCCGCGGTGTTGGCGTCCGCCAGCGAGCGGTAGATGGCGGCGGCGTCGGCGCTCAGCGGCTGGCTGCGGTGCAGCACGTCGTCCGCGGCGGCCGAGCGCTCCGTCATCTGCCAGGTGGTGACCGCCCCGAACGCGACGACGAGCAGGGCCAGTACGGCACCGATGATGCGCAGCTTGCCCGGCTCCGTGGTCGCGGCGGCGCGCAGCCGGTCGACGCCTTCGGACCACGCGGTGCGGCGGCGCGCGGTGACGGCGCCGACGCCCGCGGGCGGTGCGGGCGGCGTGCCTGGCGCGGGCGGCGTGCCCGGCGCCTGTGGCGGCACGGTCGGCATCGTCGGCGCGGGCCGTCCCGGTGCCTGCGCGGGCGCGGTCGGTGCCTGCCCGGGCGGGCCCGGCGGCACCGCGCCGCCGTTCGGCGGATGTGTCACCTTGACCTCGACCTCCCCCTCGGTCATCGGACGGGTCTCTCCGCCCGGCACGCGCGGAGCGGGAAGAAGTGCACGGCCGCAAGTATTGCCGCAGGGACTGACATCCGCACAGGCCTTGACTCGATCTTGTGCGTATCCCCGCCTCGGAACCCCCTGCCCCCGCTCCGGAACCTCCTGCCTTGGAACACGAGATCGAGGGGTGTTCGGTTCCCGCCCCTAGTACTGCGTCCGCACGCGCGCGTGCACCTCGGGCGGGGCCCCCACCTGGTCGAGGCCCAGCAGCGCCGCGCCGAGCACGGGACGGGCGAGGACCACCCGGGGCACCGCCTTGGGCGCCCGTTCCATGAGCAACGCCCGTACGCCGTCGTCCAGTTGCGGGTGGCGCGCGGCGAGGACGCTGCCGCCGAGCAGCACCGGCGCCTCCTCGTCGAGCAGCCCGAGCCGCTCCAGGGCCACGGCCGCCATGGCCACGACCTCCTCGGCCATCCGGTCCACCAGCGACCGCGCCACGGCGTCGCCCGCCGCCGCGGTGGCGAACAGGACCGGCGTCAGCTCGTGCCGGCGCGCCGGGGCGACGCGGCCCAGGTGCAGGGCCTCGATCAGCGCGTACATGGAGGCCAGGCCGAAGTGCGCGGGCAGCGTCTCGCGCAGCGCGGTCGCCGGACCGCGGCCGTCCTCGGCGCGCGCCGCGTGCCACAGCGCCTCCTCGGCGAGGCCGCCGCCCCCGCCCCAGTCGCCGGAGATGCGGCCGATGGCGGGGAAGCGGGCGGTGCGCCCGTCCGGCAGCATGCCGACGCAGTTGATGCCCGCGCCGCACACCACGGCGACACCGCGCGGTTCGGCGTCCTCGAGGAGCCCGGCGCGCAGGACGGCGAAGGTGTCGTTGCGCACGTCGACCGAGGCGCCCCACGCGCGCCGCCGCAGCGCCTCCGCCAACTCCCGCTCCTCGACGGGCAGATCGGCGTTGGCGAGGCACGCGGACACATGCCCCACGGAGTCGACGCCGGCCTCGGAGAACGCCCGCGTCACCGCCTCCGCGAGCACGTCCACGGCGGTCTCGACGCCGACCTTCGGCGGCTGGAACCCGCCGCCGCGGGCCGCGCCGACGACGCGCCCGTCGGCCGCGACCACCGCGACGTCGGTCTTGCTGTTGCCCGCGTCGATCGCGAGCACGCTCGTGCCTACGCCCACGCCAGGTGCTCCCGGTTGTGCGCGATCAGACTGTCGGTGAGCTGCTCGGCATACGCGTACTGGCCGACGAGGGGGTGGGCGAGCAGCGCCTTGAAGACGCGCTCGCGGCCGCCGTGCAGCGCGGCCCGCAGCGCCAGGTCCTCGTACGCGGTGACGTTCGCGACGAGCCCCGCGTACAGCGGGTCGAGCCGCGGCACGGCGAGCGGCTTGGCGCCCGTGCCGTCCACCGCGGCCTGCACCTCGACGACCGCGTCGTCCGGCAGGAACGGCAGCGTGCCGTTGTTGACGGTGTTGACCACCTGGTAGGGGCTGCCGCCGTTGCCGAGCAGCGAGGCCGCCAGGTCCACGGCGGCCTCCGAGTAGAAGGCGCCGCCGCGCTTGGCGAGCAGCTCCGGCTTCTCGTCGAGCGCCGGGTCGCCGTACATCTCCAGCAACTGCCCCTCCATCGCGGCGACTTCGGCGGCGCGCGACGGCTTCGTCCGCAGCTCGTCGACGACGGCGTCGTGCTGGTAGTAGTAGCGCAGGTAGTACGAGGGCACGACGCCCAGCCGGTCGACGATCGCGCGCGGCATGCGCAGGTCCTCGGCGACCGCGTCCGCGTGCTCGGCGAGCAGCTTGGGCAGGACGTCCTCGCCGCCGGGGCCCCCGAGACGTACGCCTGTCTCCCACGTCAGGTGGTTGAGCCCCACGTGGTCGAGGTGCACCTCGCCCGGCGCGACGCCGAGCAGCTTCGCGAACTTGCGCTGGAAGCCGATCGCGACATTGCACAGGCCGACGGCCTTGTGCCCGGCCTGGAGCAGCGCCCGCGTCACGATGCCGACGGGGTTGGTGAAGTCGATGATCCAGGCGTCCGGATTCGTACGCCGTACGCGCTCGGCGATGTCCAGGACGACCGGGACGGTCCGCAGGGCCTTCGCCAGGCCGCCGGCGCCGGTCGTCTCCTGGCCGACGCAGCCGCACTCCAGCGGCCAGGTCTCGTCCTGCTGACGTGCCGCCTGCCCGCCGACGCGCAGCTGGAGCAGCACCGCGTCGGCGTCCGCGACGCCCGCGTCCACGTCGGACGTGGTGACGATGCGGCCCGGGTGGCCCTGCTTGGCGAAGATGCGCCGGGCGAGGCCGCCCACCAGCTCCAGGCGGTCGGCCGCCGGGTCCACGAGGACGAGCTCCTCGATCGGCAGGGTGTCCCTCAACCGCGCGAATCCGTCGATGAGTTCGGGTGTGTAGGTCGACCCTCCGCCGACCACTGCGAGCTTCATATCGGTTCTCAGCCCTTTACTCCGGTGAGGGTGACGCCTTCGACGAAGGCCTTTTGTGCGAAGAAGAAGACGATGATGACGGGGGCCATGACGAGCAGCGTCGCCGCCATGGTCATGTTCCAGTTGACGCTGTGGGCGCTCTTGAACGACTCCAGGCCGTAACTCAGCGTCCAGGCGCCGGGGTTCTGCGCCGCGTAGATCTGCGGGCCGAAGTAGTCGTTCCAGCAGTAGAAGAACTGGAAGAGGGCGATGGCGGCGATGCCGGGCTTGGCCATCGGCACGACGATCTTCACCAGGGTGCGGAACTCACCGCACCCGTCGACCTTCGCCGACTCGATGTACTCCTTGGGGATGGTCAGGAGGAACTGCCGCAGCAGGAAGATCGAGTAGGCGTCGCCGAACGCCATCGGGATGATCAGCGGCCACAGCGTGCCCGACAGATGGAACTGCTGCGCCCACACCAGATACATCGGGATCACGATGACCTGCGGCGGCAGCATCATCGTCGAGATGACGAGCAGCATCGCGGTGCGCCGGCCGCGGAAGCGGAACTTGGCGAGCGCGTACGCCACGGGGATCGCCGAGCAGACGGTGAAGAGGGTGCCGAGCCCCGCGTACATGAGCGAGTTGCGCCACCAGTCGAGGAAGCCCGGCGTCTCGAACACGGCCTTGTAGTTCGACCAGTGCCAGGTGTCGGGCCACAGGTCGCCGCTCATCGCCTGCGCGTCGCTCATCACCGACGTCAGGAAGACGAAGACGAACGGCAGGACGAACAGCAGCGCGACGGCTATCGCGACGCTGTGCACGGCGATCCAGTGCAGGATCCGCTTGCGGCGGGCGCGGGCGGCGGCGGGCCCCCGGTTCGGGGCGGTCCGTTCGGCGGCCGCGGGGGCGGGCGCGCCGAGAGTCGTGGATGTCATCGAAGTCCTCAGTCCTCCGCCGCGAGCAGCCCGGAGCGCTTGCGCATCAGGAGCATCGTCACGGCCATGGCGATGGCGAAGAGCACGAGCGAGAGCACGCACGCCGCACCGGTGTTGAAGTTCTGGAAGCCCATCTGGTAGACGAGCTGGGGGACCGTGAGGGTCGAGTGGTCCGGATAGCCGGGCTGGATGACGGACCCGGGGCCGATGTTGACGCCGGAGGCGACCTTCCCCGCGACCAGGGCCTGCGTGTAGTACTGCATGGTTTGCACGACGCCCGTGACCACGGCGAACATCACGATCGGCGTGATGGCGGGCCAGGTGACGTAGCGGAATTTGGCGAACGCCCCGGCGCCGTCGAGCTCGGCCGCCTCGTACTGCTCCTTCGGTACGTCGAGCAGCGCGGCCATGAAGATCACCATCAGGTCGCCGATGCCCCACAGGGAGAGCAGCACCAGCGAGGGCTTGGCGGTGTCCGGGTCGTTGAACCAGTTGGGCGCGGAGATGCCGACCGCGCCGAGCACCTCGTTGACGGGGCCGGAGCCCGGGTTCAGGAGGAAGACGAAGGCCACCGTGGCGGCCACCGGCGGGGCGAGATACGGAATGTAGAAGGCGGTACGGAAGAACCCCACGCCCGTCTTGATCTTCGTGATGAGCAGCCCGAGCGAGAGCCCGAAGACCACCCGCAGCGCCACCATGATCACGACGAGCCAGAGCGTGTTCCACAGGGCGGGGCCGAACAGGGGCATCTGGTCGAACACGTACTTCCAGTTCCGGAGGCCCACGAAGGTGGGCTCCTTGATCTGGTTGTAGTGCATGAACGAGAAGTAGACGGTGGCGATCAGCGGATACGCGAAGAAGACGCTGAAGCCGACCAGCCAGGGGGAGAGAAAACCGAGCGTGCGCAGCCGGCGGCGCGCGGGATTGGAGAGGGTCATTGCCATGACGGGGGTCCTCAGCTCTTCAGCTCTTCGACTGGAGGGTGTCGGCGTCGATCTGCTCGTCGAGCTTCTTCAGCCCCTTGCGCAGGTCGCCCACGCGGCCGGCCTCCACGGAGTACGAGAAGTCCCCCAGGGAGACGACGTACGCGCCGCCGTTGACGGAGGGCGGCAGAGCCTTGCTGTGCTTGTTCTCCAGGATGTCGAAGAAGGCCCGGAAGGTCGGATCGGCGTCCAGGTCGGGCGACTTGAGCGCCGCGAACGTGGAGGGGACGTTGTGGATGGCGTTCGCGAAGCTCACGACCTGCTTGGTGTCGGCGGTCAGGAACCGCACCAGCTCCCAGGCGGCGTTCTGGTGCTTGCTGCTGTGTGCGATGCCGGCGACGGTGCCGGTGATGAAGCCCCGCCCGTACGTGTCGGCCTGGTCGTCGGGGACGGGCAGCGGCGCCACGCCCCAGTCGAACTCCGCCTTCGCCTCGTTCAGCATCAGGCCACGCCATTCACCGTCCAGGAGCATGGCCACCTTGCCGGTCAGGAAGGCGTTCTGGCTGGACATCTCGTCGCCGAACGTGAGCCGGAACTTCTCCAGGTCCTGGAATCCGCCCTGTGCAGCGGCGATCTTGCGCATGGTCTTGAAGAAGTCGTACGACGCGGGCTCGTCGGCGAGCCGTGAGGTGCCGTCCGCGTTGAAGTACTTCGGCCCCCACTGCGCGAAGAGCCGGTCGGGGCTGTTCTGATAGAAGCGGAAGCTGGGCATATACCCAACCCGCTGATACGAGCCCTTGCCACCGCCCCCGCTACCGCTCTTGCCGCCGCGCACGGTCAGCTTCTCGGCGGCCTTCTTGAACTCGGACATGGTGCGGGGCGGCCGCTTGATCCCGGCTTCGGCGTAGGCGTCCTTGTTGTAGTACATCCCGAAGGCGTCCGCGAGCAGGGGCAGGGCGCACTGGTTGCCGCGGTAACTGGTGTAGTCGAGCAGCGTCTTGGGGAACGTCTTGTGCTTGTCGAGCCCGGTCTTCTTCATGAACGGGTCGAGGTTCACCCACATGCCGGAGTCGCAGTACTGGCCCACGTTGTTGGTGGTGAACGAGGACACCACGTCCGGGGCCTTGCCGCCGCCCGCACGCAGGGCCTGGTTGACGGTCTCGTCGGAGACGTTCCCGGTGGCCTTCACCTCGATGTTCGGGTGCAGCTTCTCGAACCGGTCGATGCTGTCGTTGATGGCCTTGACCTCGCCGGGCGTCGCCCAGCCGTGCCAGAACTTCAGGGTGACCGGCTTGGTCGGGTCGTCGTTCGCGCTGCCGACGCTCGGGTTGGCGCAGCCGGAGAGCAACAGACCGGCTGCGGCGAGCGCGGCGGACGCGCAGGTGGGCATGCGCCATCGCGGCATGGCGGACTTCCTTTGCGGGGAGGGGAGTTACGGGGACTTCGGTGCTTGCCGGGGGCTTCAGGCCGTGTCGAACACCTGGTCGCGGGCCTGGGTGAGGGCCGAGCGCAGGGCGCCGGTGAGGATCGGGTCGCCGTCGAGTTCGCTGATGCGGATCTGCGGACGGGGCAGCGCGAGCCCGGTCAGCTCCTCCTCGACCCTGGCGCGCAGCTTGTCGCCGCCCGCCTGGGAGACGGAGCCGGAGAGCACGACGAGTTCGGGGTCGACGACGGCGACGACGGCGGCGATGCCGGTGGCGATGCGGCGGGCGACTTCGGCGAGGGCGGTGTCGTCGGCCATGACGTCCGCGAGGGTGGCGCCGTCGCCGCCGAGTTCGCGCACGACGTACGCAGAGACAAGACTCTCGAACCCCCCATCACCACCGCCGTCGCCCTGCGCACCCCGGCGGACCAGCGGGGCGCCCGGCAGTGGCATGTAGCCGATCTCGCCCGCGCCGCCGGTCGCGCCGCGCAGCAGGGTGCCGCCGAGCACGATGGCGGCGCCGACGCCCTCGTCGAGCCAGGTCAGCACGTAGTTGTCGTAGTCCTGGGCGGCGCCCTCGTACTGCTCGGCGACGGCGGCGAGATTCACGTCGTTCTCGATGTCGACGGGCGTGCCGAGGACGGCGGCGAGATCGTCGCGCAGCGTCCGCGAGTGCCAGCCCGGCAGGTGCGGGGCGTAGCGCAGCTGGCCGGTCTGCGGGTCGATGGCGCCGGGGGTGCCGATGACGGCGGCCCGCAGGTCCTCGTGGCCGAGCCCCGCTTGGCGCAGGGCGCCGTCGACGGCCTCCGCGACCAGCTGGGCGGTGCGGTGGCGGACGTCCTCGGCGACGGCGTCGGCCTCGACGCGCGCCTGGCCGAGCACGGTGCCGGTGATGTCGGCGACGAGGGCGGTGATGCCGTTCGGGTCGGCGGACAGCGCGGCGACGTGGCCGGCGCGGGGGTCGATCTCGTACAGCAGGGCGTTGGGTCCTGGGCGTCCGCTGAGGCTGCCGGTGGTGTGCACGAGCCCGGCGGCTTCGAGCCGCCCGAGAAGCTGGGAGGTGGTGGGCTTGGAGAGCCCGGTCAGCTCGCCGATGCGGGTACGGGTGAGGGGGCCGTGTGCGACGAGGAGGTCCAGCACGGCTCGGTCGTTCATGGCGCGCAGGACGCGTGGGGTACCCGGGGTGCCTGGGGTACCCGGTGAGCCCGGGGTGCTGCCTGCTGCCATGACGCCCACCTGCCTGCCTGTCGGCCGCTAACTGTTAGGAAACTTTCCAATTGGTGAGGACCGTACGGCTGGCGTGAATGGGGCGTCAATAGCGGGCGCGGCCAGGGCAACCAAGTCGTTACCTGGGGGCCGCCTTCGGTGGGCCGGTGACGTTGACGGTCACCGGGGCCGCCCGGTGTTTTCCGGAGTGTGGCGCCTCCGGGCCGGCAGTAAAGGGCGCTCCGCTGCGCTACGCGTCGGCTTCGCCGATTCCGCTTCGCTCCACCCTTGACTCCCGTCCCTCCACCGCACGTTGACCTTGACCCGGACGGCCAGGGGTGGGGCCGACGGAATCTCGGGGTGGGTCCTTCTCTTTCGCTGCCGGGTGCAGACCGGCCCAGCGTATGTAGCCGTCACCGTCAGGGGGCGGCCATGCCCGGCTTCGCCGGTCGGGTCAATCCCCTTTCGCGGCCGGGTGCAGACCGGCCCAACGTGGGCGCGGGTCACGGTCGTACCTCGGCCGTCCGCGCGGCTTGACTGGCCGGGTCATCGACTTTCGCTGCCGGGTGCGGACCGGTCCAACGTGTGTGGCTGTCACTGAGGGGCCCTCTGCTGGGCATGCGGGCGGCCGGTCGGGGACCTACTTTGGAAAAGTTGTGAATGGGAAGGCCGCGCGCCCCCCTGCCACGCCCCCCCGCGCCGTAATGCAGGGCTGTGTGGTGGGGGCGTATTGGCTGTTCGCGGGGGGCGTGCGGTGCACGCATTCGCAACTTGGCGAAAGTAGGTCCCCGGGTGGGGCCTCTCCCTCCCGGCCAGGGGGCGCATTGCTCGTCAAGGAGGGGGGGCGCGGGCTCCTCATTCGCAACTTCTCGAGAGTAGGTCCCCGGGGCGGCCTGCCCCCTCCCGGCCTGGGGCGCATTGCCCGCGCATGGAGGGGGCGCGTGGTCTCCGCATTCGCAACTTTGTGGAAGTAGGTCCCGGGGGACGGTCTGCCCCTCGTGGCCTGGGGGCGCGTTGGCTGTTCGAGGGGGGCGCGCGGCCTCCGTATTCGCAACTTTGTAGAAGTAGGTCCCCGGGGACGGGCTGCCTCTCCCGGCCCGGGGGCGCGTTGCCTGTGTAGGGGGGCGTGCGGCACGTGCATTCGCAACTTGGCGGAAGTGGGTGCCCGGGTGGGGGGGTCTGCTCATCCTGGCCTGGGGCGCATTGCCCGTGGCTGAAGGGCGCGCGGCTTCTTCGTTCGCAACTTCTCGAGAGTAGGTCCCCGGGGCGGCCTGCGGCCTGCCCCTTCCGGTTTGGGGGCGGAGTGTCCGCGCATGGAGGGGGCGTGCGGTGCACGCATTCGCAACTTGGCGAAAGTAGGTCCCCGGGTGGGGGCCTTTCCCTCCCAGCTTGGGGGCGCGTTGCCCGTGTATGAGGGGGCGCGCGGCCTCCTCGTTCGCAACTTCTCGAGAGTAGGTCCCCGGGGGGCGGGCTGCCTCTTCCGACCCGGGGCGCATTGCCCGTGGATGGGGGGCGTGCGGGCTTCCTCTTCGCAACTTTTTGGAAGTAGGTGCCCGGCTGGTCCGACTGGCTGGGTGGCGGGCCTTGGGGTTCCGGGCTGGCAGCGCATCGACTGTGACGGCTGCCCACGTTGGGCCGGTCCGCACCCGGCCGCGAAAGGTGATTGACCCGACCGGCGAAGCCGGGCCTGGCGGTGCTCTTGCGGTGAGGCACGTTGGGCCGGTCTGCACCCGGCGGTGAAAGTGGGTGACCCGGCCGGCGAAGCCGGGCCTGGCCCGCGCCTTGAGGGTGACGGCTTCATACGCTGGGCCGGTCTGCACCCGGCCGCGATAGAGATGGACCCACCCTGAGTTTCCGTCGGCCCCACCCCTGGCCGTCCGGGTCGAAGTCAACGTGCGGTGGAGGGGCGGGAGTCAAGGGTGGAGCGGAGCGGAATCGGCGTAGCCGACGCGACCGCAGGGAGCGCCCTTTACTGCCGGCCCGGAGGCGCCACACTCCGGAAAAGCCGGGCGGCCCCGGTGCGGATCGAAGACACCGGATCAGCGAAGTCGCGCTGCGTTACTTCGAGAGGTTCGGCGGAGGCGGGGGTATCGGGGAAGCCGCCAAGGACTGGGGAGACGTGGCTGAGGCGTACGCGGAGGGAGCCGCCACCGCGGCGGAGGGGTCGGCGGCGGGGTCCTCCTGGAGTGCCAGCGGCAGGCCGCCCACGATGCGGATCCCCGCCTCGTCGAACGCCCGCTTGATCCGCCAGCGCAGCTCACGCTCGACCCCCAAGGACTGCCCGGGCATCGTCTTCGCAGAGACGCGGATCACCATCGAGTCGAGGAGAACGCTGTCCAGGCCGAGGATCTCCACGGGACCCCACAGCTTCTCGTTCCACGGCTCGTCCTTCGCCATGGTCTCGCCGACCTCCGCCAGCGTCGCCTTCACCTTGTCCAGGTCCTCGTCCGGGCGGACCGTCACATCGACGCCCGCCGTGGACCAGCCCTGGGAGAGGTTGCCGATGCGCTTGACCTCGCCATTGCGGACGTACCAGATCTCGCCGTTGTCGCCGCG
The DNA here is from genome assembly GCF_055597165.1 of Streptomyces sp. NPDC039480. NCBI lineage: Bacteria > Bacillati > Actinomycetota > Actinomycetes > Kitasatosporales > Streptomycetaceae > Streptomyces > Streptomyces sp. NPDC039480. Next base: position 327,413 of record NZ_JBVITX010000008.1, read on the forward strand.
CAGCTTCGTGACGCGCAGGCCGACCTCTATGACCTCGCCGGAGGCCACCCCCGCGTCGATCGAGTCGCCCACGCCGTACTGGTCCTCGAGGATCATGAAGACGCCGGAGAGGAAGTCCGTCACGAGGTTGCGCGCGCCGAAGCCGATCGCGACGCCCGCCACACCCGCGGAGGCCAGCAGCGGTGCCAGATTGATCTCGAACGCGCTGAGGACCATCAGCCCGGCCGTGCCGAGGATCAGGAACGAGGCGACCGAACGCAGGACCGAACCGATCGCCTGCGAGCGCTGGCGGCGGCGCTCCACGTTCACCAGGAGGCCACCGAGCGCCGTGCCGTCCACGGCCTGCGCCGTGCGGTTCATGCGGTCTATCAGCTTGGTGATGGCGCGGCGCACCAGGACGCGCAGGACGACGGCGATCGTGACGATCAGCACGATGCGCAGGCCGATACCGAGCCACGTGGACCAGTTCTGCTCGACCCAGCTGGCCGCGTTCGTGGCGCTCTCCTGGGCGTCCTCGAGCGTGGGCGGCTTGGTCTGTGGCGTGTCGTCCGGGTCCGTTCCGGCTGCCGACAGGACGGACAAGAACACGGCAGGTACCTCCAGGTATCGCGGCCTGCCCGGCGAACGAAGAACCGCCATCGAAGCGGAACCGGCGGAGTGGGGGGAAGCCGGGCAGACTCACCACACTAACGGGGCATCGTGTGTGCATCGTTGTCATGTTCGAGGGAGAGACGGTGCTAACTCGGGAAGAACCAGGGGGGAGGAGGCAGAGACGGCTTTCGCGTCCGCTGTGGTCGAAAACACTTCAAGGCCGTTACGAGTACATGCTGGCGCTACGACCAGGCATGAGGGGAGACTGGCTGGCAGATCGTCCCGGCGCGAGCCACGCGCCGCCGGCGTACAAGGAGGCATCCGTGCCGCATGTCCTGGTCCTCAACGCGTCGTACGAGCCCCTCGGCGTCGTACCGCTCCGCCGCGCGCTCGTCCTCGTCCTGGAGAACAAGGCTCTCTGCCTCGAGGAATCCGGCGCCTTCATGCACAGCGCGACGCGCACCGTCCCCGCACCCAGCGTGGTCCGCCTCAAGCGGTTCGTCCGGGTCCCTTACAGGGGGCCCGTTCCGCTGACCAGGCGGGCGCTCTTCGCCCGCGACGGCGGCCGGTGCATGTACTGCGGTGGCGTCGCAACCAGCGTCGACCACGTCATTCCCAAGAGCCGAGGCGGCCAGCACGCCTGGGACAACGTGGTGGCTTCCTGCCGCCGCTGCAACCACGTCAAGGCCGACCGGCATCTCATGGAGCTCGGCTGGCGGCTGCGGCACAAACCCGCGCCGCCGTCGGGTCTCGCGTGGCGCATCATCGGGACCGGACATAGGGATCCGCGCTGGCTGCCGTACTTGCAGCCGTTCGGCGCGGACGACGCGATGGCTCGGATCGACGGCATTTCCGCCTAGCGATCCGGGCCTTTGTTGTACGTGTGTGCGAACGCACTCGGGTCGTACGCGGTCGTCGTCAGTCCTCGGCGACCGCGTACGCCTCCACGGACCAGAGCGAGTAGCCGAAGCGCGTGGCCCGCTCGTCGCCCTGCACACGGAGGTAGCGGGTGTCACGCGCGTCCATGCGGACCGCCTCGCGGCCGCCCCTGCCGTCCCGCACGGTGGCCGCCGTGCGCCAGGTCCGGCCGTCGGCGGACGTCTGGACGCGGTAGCCCTTCGCGTACGCGTCCTGCCAGCGCAGCACCACCTGGCCGAGCCTGACCGGCTGCGCGAGCTCCACCTGCCACCACGCGCCGTCCTCGGCCGGCGACGACCAGCGTGTCTTCGGGTCGCCGTCGACGGCGCCCGACGCGGGGAAGTCCTTCGTCTCGTCGCCCGACGACGACGCCTTCGCGCCGCGCGCCAGATCGGGGCCCGCGGTGCGGGGGAAGGCGCGGACCGAGACCGTGCGGGTCTCGTCGCCGAAGGCCAGCGGAATCTCGTACGTCCCCGCGCGGGTGCCCGCCGGAACGGTGATGTCGACCGGCACGGCGACCTCCGTGCCGCGCGGCAGCGTGGACCTGTCGGGGACCCGCACCTCGATGCCCTTGGGGGCCTTCGCCCGGAGCCGTCCGGTGACGTCGCCGGGGCGCAGCGGGAGCAGCTTCGCCGAGATCCGCAGTGGGCCGCCGCCGATCTCCGCGTCGGCCTCGGTGCGGGACAGCGAAAGGCGGGCGGCGGGGGTGTCGGCGAACCAGGGGACGACGTGGCGGACGGTGCCGTCGGCGGCCACGGCCCGGACCGCGTCGGCGCGCACCTTCTCGCCCCTCGTGAGGTCGAGCTCGGTGAAGCCCTGCTCCGAGAGGGCGCCGATCCGCCGCCAGCCCTTGTCCGGGACGTGCGCCTCGACGGTGCCCCGCGTGCCGGGGTCGGTCAGCGCCGTCACCGCGGCGAGCGCCCGGACGCGGCCGAACCGCGCCGTCGCACCGTCCGAGGCCCGCTTCCCTTCGGTCCCCGCCCACGCCGCGTACGCCTTCTGCGCGTGCGAGAGGAACGGGTCCAGGACGCCCTTGCCGACGGTGACGCCGCTGCGCCCGAGCTCCTTCCTGAGCTTCGTCAGGGCGCGCGCGCCGCGCCAGGCCGCCGCGCCGTCGCCGGCGGACTGGGCGGTCAGGAGGTCGACCGCGGTCTCGCCGGCCTCGCCGTAGCGCGCCAGCTGCTCGATCCAGGGGCGCACCTCGTCGTCGAGCGCGCTGTCGGCGAGGCGCTCGGGTGCCTCCCGCATCACGGTGAAGGCGGCGCGCAGCCGCTCGGCGGCACGGTCGTTCCGCGCCCGGTCCGTCGTCGTACGGGCGCGCCACAGCTCGCTCATGAGCGGCCGCAGGTACGCCGATTCGTCGGCGCCGAGCACGGAGGAGGCGTCGTTGCCCGCGAGGGCCCGCAGCGCGCCCCGCGCCTTCGGGTCGCCGCCCGCGAGGTCGTCGATGGCGGCGAGCCACGACTCGTGGGGGCGGTAGGCGCGCGGATTCCAGGCGTAGTCGGCGGCGGTGAAGAGGGGGATGCGGGAGGCGGACGGCTGTTCCATGGCGTTGCCGAGGAGGGCGGCCGAGCCGGTGGCGACGGCGGGTTGGCGGCCGGTGTAGGGGCCGAGGAAGATGCGGTCCTGCGCGAAGTCGTTGACGGGGTAGTTGTCCATCGTGACCAGCGGGTGCGCGCCGAACGCCTCGCGGGCGCCCGCCAGTTCGCGCCCGGTGATGGTCCGCGGGACCACGCCGACGCCGGTCCAGGCCACCTCGACGCGGTGGTCCAGGGCGCGGGAGAGAGCCGCGCGGTACTCGGTCGTCCCCTTCTGGAAGTACTCGGTCGGCATCAGGGAGAGCGGGTGCGCGCCCGGGTGGCGGGCGGCCAGGTGTGCGGCGACCGCGTTGGCGACCCGTGCCTGCGCCTTCGCGGCGGCCTCCGGGCCCGACCCGAAGGTCTCGGCGTCCTGCTCGCAGTGCCACTCGCTGTAGCTGACGTTCTGGAACTGGAGCTGGAAGGCGCGCACGCCGAGCGCCCACATGGCGTCGATCTTGCGGGTGAGGTCCTTGACGTCCCGCTCGGACGACAGGCACATGGCCTGGCCGGGCGAGACGGCCCAGGCGAGCGTGACGTGGTTGGCCCTGGCGCGCCGCGCGAGGGCGCGGAAGTCGGCCCGCTGGTCCGCCGGGTAGGGCTCGCGCCAGCGTGCCTGGCGGTAGAGGTCGTCGCCGGGGGCGTAGAGGTACCGGTTCTGCTTGGTGCGCCCCATGAAGTCGAGCTGGGCGAGCCGCTGCTCGCGGGTCCAGGGGGTGCCGTAGAACCCCTCGGCCATGCCGCGCACGGCGGTGCCGGGCCAGTCCCGGATCTGTACGCCGGGGACGAGGCGGGTGCCGTGCGCGCCGCCGACGATCTGCCGCAGGGTCTGTACGCCGTGGAAGAGGCCGTCCGCGCCGGCTCCCGCGAGGGCGACGGTGTCGCGCCCGGCGACGCGGCCGACGGCCAACCGGTAGCCGCCCCTCGGCAGGTCCCCGTGCTCGCGGGCTCCGAGCGAGCGCAGCGCCCGGTCGGCGCCGGTCCCGCCGACGCGCACGACGAGGGTGCCGCCCGCGGGCAGCGGGTCGCCGTCCCGCACCTCGGTGATCCGGCGGGCGCCCGCGTCGCGCAGGACGGCGCGGAGGGCTTCCAGGGCGTACGGGTCGTCATCGGCGCCGTCCGACTTCCCCTGGGGTGCGCTGCCGTCGGCCGTCACGAGCACGACGTCGTCGCCCAGGGTGACGGAGCTTCCCGCCGCGCTCATCGACTGGGGACGCGGCCAGACGGACGGCAGACCGGACGCGGCGGCCTTCCGGCCGTCCTTGCCGCCGTCGTCGGGGGAGGCGGCGGGAACGCCGGGCCGGCCGGGCGCTCCCGGGGCAGCGAGGGCGCCGTGCGCGCCGCCGAGCGTGCCCGCGATCACGGCGACCGCGATGGCGGCCGCGCCCTTCCTGCGCCGCAACTGCACGGCCCTCGCCCCTGTTCTCGTCCCTCGGGGTCCTTGCGGTCCCTTGCGTCACATGTGGCAGTGAGCCCACCACTGAGGCGGCTGAGGTGTCAACGGGAGGCGGTACCGGGCGGGGGATTCTTCGCGGAACCTGCCCGAATTTCCGGAACGGGGGACTAGGGGGCGACGACGGTGGACATCTTCCCGGCAGCGGGCGGGCCGGAGCCTGTTCTTCCGGGGCGGAACGGGCCGCGGAAGACAACTTCCGTACGAGGAAGTGGATGTGACCAGGGTCACGTTGTGGCAACGTATACGTCTGCGAGTCCGCGCACTGGGTAGGGCTGCCGAGACCTGCCCCCTGAAAAGGAGCTCCCACGTGGCCGCTTCCGCCAATCTTCTGCTCTCCGCGCTCTCCAAACAGGTCTCCCACCCCGACTCGGGCCTCGACGGCTCGTTCTCCTGCGGCTGTGGCGAGCCGCCCCTCACCAGTGAGCCCCCGCTCGCCGACGCCGCGCCGCTGACCAGCGAGCCGCCCCTCGCCGACGCCGCGCCGCTCACCAGCGAGCCCACCGCAACCGGTATGGCCTCGGGCCTGGACTCCATGGCGGTCTGATGCCTCTTGAGCGGCTGGCCGCTTCGTACGGCGTGGCCACCTCCTACTCTCCGTCCCCGGGACACACCGTCCCGGCCTCCGACGCCGCGGTGATCGCCGCCCTGGCCGCCCTGGACGTGGACGCAAGCACTCCGGAAGCCGCCGGAGCCGCGCTGGCCGCACGCGAGACGGAACTGTCCGCACGCCTGCTCCCGCCGACCGTGGTGCTCTGGACGGACGCCCCCCTGCCCCCGTCCCTCGCGGAACTGCCCGCAGGGTCACGGGTGCGGGTGGACCTGGAGCAGGGCGGAACGGCCGAGTGGACCGTGCCGGACGGGCCGGGCGCGCCGAGCGGTGCCGCGGGGCTCCCGGAGCCCTTGCCCCCCGGGGCCCACCGGCTCCACGTGCGGTGCCCCGGCCGGAGCGCCGCCGAGGCCCACCTCATCGCCGCGCCCCGCCGGATCAGGACCCCGGAGCGGCGCGCCCACGGGCTGCTGGTCCAGCTCTACTCCCTGCTGTCCCGGCACTCCTGGGGCATGGGGGACCTGGGTGACCTCGCCGATCTCGCCGCGTGGTCCGGCCGCGACCTGGGCGCGGGCTTCGTCCAGGTCAACCCGCTGCACGCCGCCGTGCCCGCCTCTCCGGCGGGGCATGGGAGCGATCCCTCTCCGTACCGGCCCTCCTCGCGCCGCTTTCCCGACCCCGTGCACCTGCGTGTCGAGGCGGTCCCGGAGTTCGCGTATCTGCGGGGCGCGGCGCGCGAGCGGGCCGAAGAGCTGTGCCGGCGGGCGGCGCGGCTGCGCGAAGGGGTCCTGGAACAGAGCCAGTTGATCGACCGCGACGCGGTCTGGGCCCTCAAGCGCGAAGCGCTCGAACTGCTCCACGATGTCCCCCTGGGGCCCGGCCGCCGCGCCGAGTACAACGCCTTCCTCGCCGAACAGGGCCCCGCCCTGGAGGACCACGCCACCTGGTCGGCCCTCGCCGAGATCCACGGTCCCGACTGGCACTCCTGGCCCGCGGCCCTGCGCGACCCGGACTCGCCCGGCACGGCCCGCGCCCGCCGCGCGTCGATGGACCGCGTCGACTTCCACAGCCGCCTCGCCTGGCTCACCGACACCCAGCTGGCCGCCGCCCAGCGCGCCGCCCGCGAGGCGGGCATGGACATCGGCCTGGTGCACGACCTCGCGGTCGGTGTGCATCCGGGCGGCGCCGACGCCTGGGCGCAGCAGCGGCACTTCGCCCCGCGCATGTCGGTCGGCGCGCCGCCGGACGCCTTCAACGCGCGCGGCCAGGACTGGGGCCTGCCGCCCTGGCGCCCGGACCGCCTCGCCGAGTCCGGCTACGCCCCCTACCGCGCCCTCCTGCGCGGCCTCCTCCGGAACGCGGGCGCACTCCGCATCGACCACGTCATGGGCCTGTTCCGCCTCTGGTGGGTCCCGGAGGGCCGCGAGCCCACCGAGGGGACGTACGTGCGGTACGACGCCGAGGCGATGCTCGCCGTCCTCGCCCTGGAGGCGCACCGCGCGGACGCCCTCGTCATCGGCGAGGACCTCGGCACGGTCGAGCCGGGCGTCCGCGAGGCCCTGCGCGAACACGGCGTGCTCGGCACCTCGGTGCTCTGGTTCGAGCGGGACTGGCAGGGCACGGGCCGCCCGCTGCCCGCCGACGCCTGGCGCGCCGACTGCGTGGCCACCGCCACCACGCACGACCTGCCCCCGACCGCCGCCCGCCTCACCGGCGGCCACGTCCGGCTCCGCCACGACCTCGGGCTGCTGACCAGGCCGTTGGCGCAGGAGCGGGCCGAGGCCGCCGCGGACGTGCGGGAATGGCTCGGGCTGCTCTGCCGGCTCGGCATGCTGCCCGGCGGGATCGGCTGCGAGGAGGACGAGATCCGCGCCGTGCACCGCTTCCTGCTGGCCACCCCGGCCCGCATGATCGGCGTCTGGCTCCCGGACGCGGTCGGCGACCGCAGGCCGCAGAACCTGCCCGGCACCTGGGACCAGTACCCCAACTGGCGCCTGCCCGTGGCCGACGCCGCCGGACACCCCGTCACCTTGGAGGAACTCGCCGCATCGCCGCGTCTGCACGCCCTGATGGCGGTGTTCCGTGACGGTTCGGCGGAGGGCCGGGGCGCCCGTACGGCACCCCCGGGCGCGCACCCCGTTTAGGAGTTCGCTACGTTGGCACCGTGGACAAGAAGAACGCACTGCGCGCCGGCGCCCTGGCCTCCGGCACGACGCTGATGATGCTGCTCATGTCGTCCCCCGCCCTCGCGGCCGTGCGCGACGACGGTGACGACCCGGGCCCCGGCCTGAGCGTCATCGACACGCTCGGCCTGTATGTCGCCGCGCCCATCGTGCTGTTCCTGGTGATCGCGGGCCTCGTGATGGTCGGCGACAAGTCCCGCAAGCAGCAGAAGCAGGGCTGAACCTCAGCTTCCGGGCCGGACCTCGACTTCCGGGCCGACCGGTAGCTTCCGTTTTCCCGCCGAGGGCGCCCTCCGGCGACGTACCCCCGTACCGCGTACGGACGTCGCCGGAGGGCGCCCTCGGCGTGCTCACGGCCGTCCGGCCGTCAGATAGCGCTGGAGCGTCGGCGCCAGCCAGTCCGTGACCTCCTCCCGCGTCAGCGCCGTCGACGGCGGGAACCGCAGCACGTACCGCGTCAGGGCGAGACCCAGCACCTGCGCGGCACAGAGCGCCGCCCGCGTCGGCGCCTCGGCCGGGTCGGGGCAGACCTCGCGCGCTACCGGCAGCAGCTGCTCCGCGAAGATCCCCCGCATGCGCTCCGCCCCCGCCTCGTTGGTGATGCCCACCCGGAGCAGCGCGGTGAGCACCTCGTCGCCCTCCCAGACGGCGAGGAAGTGCGTCACCAGGACCCGCCCCACGTCCTCCCTCGGCACCTCGGCGAAGTCCGGCAGCCGCAGGTCGACCGAGGTGGCGGCGGCGAAGAGGCCCTCCTTGTTGCCGTAGTAGCGCATCACCATCGAGGGGTCGATACGGGCGTCCTTGGCGATGGCGCGGATCGTCGCACGCTCGTACCCGTCCGCGGCGAAGCGCTCGCGGGCCGCGGCGAGGATGCCGGCCCGGGTGGCGTCGGAGCGGCGGGCAGGGATCGTTTCCGTCATGCCAACAAACGTAGGCCAACAACCGTTGACAGTCCATGGCCGCGGTCGTACGTTTGCCGACAAGCGTTGGTCAACAAGTGTTGGCCAATGGGCGTTGACCAACACGTGTGGGCATCAGGAGGCGGCCATGAACGGCACGACCGGCGACACGAAGAAGAACGCGCACCTCACCGAAAGCACCGGCACGGGCGGCAGCGCCGTCGTGGTGGTCGGAGCCGGCCCCACCGGGCTGCTGCTCGCCGGGGACCTTGCCGCCGCGGGCGTCCCCGTCACCCTCGTGGAGAAGCGGGCGCCCGGCATCGGCAACCTCTCCCGCGCGATGGTGCTGCACGCCCGCACCCTTGAGCAGCTGGACGCGCGGGGCCTCGCCGACGAGCTGGAGGCGGCGGGGGAGCCGCTCGACAGGCTCCGGCTCTTCGACCGCCTCGTGCTGGACCTCGCGCGGCTGCCGTCCCGCTTCCAGCACCTTCTCGTCATCCCGCAGTATGAGGTCGAGCGCGTCCTTGAGCGGCGCGCGGCCGATGCCGGGGTGCGCTTCGCGTACGAGACCGAGGTGGCCGGACTCACCCAGGACGCGGCCGGGGTGACGCTCCGGGTTCGTGGCCCCGGCGGCGAGCCGAGCACGCTGCGCGCCGCCTACGTCGTCGGCACCGACGGCCTGCACAGCGCCGTGCGCGAGGCGGTCGGCCTGCCCTTCCCCGGCAGATCCGTCATCCGCTCGCTCGTCCTCGCCGACGTCAAGCTCGCCGAGAAGCCGCCGACGCTGGTCACCGTCAACGCCGTCGGCGATTCCTTCGCCTTCATCGCGCCCTTCGCCGACGGCTACCACCGCGTCATCGGCTGGAACCGCTCGCGCGACGTCCCCGACAGCGAGCCGCTCGACCTCGACGAGGTCAAGGAGATCGCCCGGGCCGCACTCGGCCGCGACTTCGGGATGCACGACGCCCGCTGGATGTCCCGCTTCCACAGCGACGAGCGGCAGGCGCCCGCCTACCGGGTGGGGCGCGTCTTCCTCGCCGGGGACGCCGCGCACGTCCACTCACCGGCCGGCGGCCAGGGCATGAACACCGGACTCCAGGACGCCGCGAACCTGAGCTGGAAACTGGCCGCAGCGGTCCACGGCCACGCCCCGCACGGCCTCCTCGACAGCTACGCATCCGAGCGGTACCCGGTCGGCAGGGCGGCGCTCCGCAGCAGCGGCGGGCTCGTCAGGCTCGCGATGGCCAAGCGCCCGTGGACGCGTGCGGCCCGCGCCGCCCTCGCGACCTTCGTCAACCACGTGCCCGCGGTGCGCGCCAAGGCGACGGGCCAGGTCACCGGCGTCGGCATCGCGTATGGGTCCCCGAAGGGCGCTCACCGGCTCGTCGGACGGCGGATCCCCGACGTCGCACTCAAGGAGGGGCGGCTCTACGAGGCCCTGCGCGCGGGCGAGTTCGTCCTCATCACGCCGGAGGGCGAGGAGGAGTGCGGGACGGGGCGTGCGGTGCCCGCCCACTGGTCGAGCGGCCGCCGCACGACGGTCCTGGTCCGCCCCGACGGGTACGTGGCGTGGGCGGCGGACGAGGCGGGGGCGGGGGAAGTGGAGGCGGCGCTGAAGGAATGGGCCACGGCGTAGACCAGCACATCCGAGCGTGCCCGAACCCTTCAGTTCTCCTTCAAAGAATCGGCGAAAAGATTCGATGGACCTGATGGGTGTGGGGGTGTCACGGTGGTTCCGCACCTCACCGAGACACCCCACACACCCCGCACCGCGGGGAGAGAGACAAGGGATACCCCGTGGCAGTCCTGGACCGGACCCCCGCTCACACCGCGTCGGCCGCCGCGAAGGCGGCCGCGCGCCCCATCGGCGTCGGCCTCGCCCTCGCGGCCCTCGCCACGGTCGTCTGGTCGGGCAGCTTCGTCACCTCCCGGGCGCTGCACGACAGCGTGCCGCCCGTCCAGCACGCGTTCTGGCGCTGGATCATCGCCATCGCGGCGGTCGCGCCGTTCGCCGCGCGCCGGACCTGGCGGCAGCGGAAGGTGCTCCGCGAGCACCTCAAGTTCCTGCTCGTCGCCTCTCTGTTGGGCGTCACCGTCTACAACACCCTCGTGAACCAGGCGGGCATGACGACCTCCGCGGGCAACATGGGCATGATCATGGCTGCGTCGCCCGTCCTGATGGCCGGTTACGAACGCCTCGGCGGCACCCGGCTCGGCGCGCGCCGCGTCACCGGCATGCTCGTCGCCTGCGCCGGTGTCCTGCTCCTGGTCAGCAAGGGCTCGCTCGCCATGGACTTCGCGGTCGGCGACCTCTGGATCATCGCGGCCGCGCTCTCCTTCGGCTCGTACAGCGCGCTGCTCAAGCGCAAGCCTGCCGAGATCGACGGACTCCCCTTCCTCTTCTCGACGTTCGTGCTCGGCGCGCTGATGCTGCTGCCGGTCTTCCTGGTCAGCTATGCGGTCCAGGGCGGTTTCGAGCCCACCGTCGGCACGGTCTCCCCACTCCTCTACGTCGGCGTGGTGTCGTCGGCGGTCGCCTTCTTCGCCTGGAACAAGGCGATCTCGCTCATCGGCGCCGCCCGCGCCGGGGTCGTCTACTACCTCCAGCCGGTCTGCGTCGCGCTGCTCTCCTTCGCGGTCCTCGGGGAGGCGATGGGGTGGCTGCAGGTGCTGTGCATGGGGCTGATCCTGGGCGGGGTCGTGCTCGGCGCGGCCCGCACGAAGTGATGCTTCTGACCAGTCGGTACGTTGGGCTCATGAGCGAGTGGGACATCAAGAAGCTGCAGATCCTGCGCACGTTGAGTGAGCGGGGCACCGTCACGGCGACGGCGCAGACGCTGCAGATGACGCCGTCGGCGGTCTCGCAGCAGCTGTCCAACCTCGCCAAGCAGCTCGGCGTACCGCTCCTGGAGGCGCACGGGCGGCGGGTCCGCCTCACCGATGCCGCGCATCTCGTGCTGCGGCACGCGGAGGCGGTGTTCGCCCAACTGGAGCGGGCCGACGCGGAGTTGACGGCTTATGCGCAGGGGGAGGCGGGGGAGGTGCGGGTCGGCGCGTTCTCGACGGCGGTGCCCGCGCTGGTCGTGCCCGCGGTGCGGGCGCTGCGGGAGGCGGCGCCCGGCATCTCCGTACGGGTACGGGAGACCGAGGCGGCTCAGGCGTACGAACTCCTCGCGGCCGGCGAGGTCGACATCGCCCTGTCCCTGGCCGTCCAGGCGCCCGCCGAGACCGACGCGGACACGCGGTTCACCCGGGAGTCACTGCTCGCCGACCCGCTGGACGTGGCGCTGCCCGGCGACCACCGGCTGGCGTCGGCGGAGGGGTTGCGCCTTGCCGACCTGGCCGCCGAACCGTGGATCTTCGGCGGCAGCGGGCCCTGGTCCGAGATCACCCGGGCCGCGTGCGAGGGGGCGGGCTTCACTCCGGAGCAGGCGCACTCGGCGTCCGGGTGGACGGCGATTCTGGCGATGGTGGAGGCGGGGATGGGGGTGGCTCTGGTCCCTCGCATGGCTGCGACGAGTCGCGCCGGTGTGGCCATGCGCGAGCTTTCTTTGGATCGGCCCAGGCGGCATGTGGTGGCTGCGGTGCGGAGGGGGGCGGCGGGGGGTGCGGCGGTGGCCCGTGTCCTCGCCGCCCTCCGGGCAGCAGTCCCCGCACGACACCCTGCCCCTCACTGACCCGTTTCCCCTGCGCCCCTGGGGGGGGCTGGCCTCGCCTTCTCCCTGACGGTTGTGTGTGGCTGGCTGCGCAGTTCCCCGCGCCCCTGGGGTGGCTGGCCTTGTCTTTTTCCTGGCGGTTGTGTGTGGTTGCTCGCGCAGTTCCCCGCGCCCCTGACGTGGCTGGCCTCCGTCCTTTTCCTGGCGGTTGTGTGTGGCTGGTCGCGCAGTTCCCCGCGCCCCTGAGCGGCTCCCGTCGCCCTCTGGCTGCCGGCAGGCAGTCCAGGGGCGCGGGGAACTGCGCGAGCAACCACATGCGGCCGGTGGGTGGGGGACGGCAGGGGCGCCCCTTCAGGGGCGCGGGGAACTGCGCGAGCAACCACGTACGGCCGGTGGGTGGGGGACGGCGGAAGCGCCCCCCACGCCCGGGGGGTTATGCGTCTGCGGTGCGGGCGCGGAGGGCGCGGGCGATGCCTGCGCGGGACTCCGTGATCAGGCGCCGCAACGCGGCCGACGGCTCCGCCGCCGCCAGCCACGCATCCGTCGCGTCCAGCGTCTCCTGGGAGACCTGGAGCGACGGATACAGCCCGATGGCGATCTGCTGGGCCATCTCGTGGGAGCGAGAGTCCCACGCGTCCTTCACCGTGGCGAAGAACTTCTCCGTGTACGGAGCGAGAAGCTCACGCTGGTCGGTCTGGACGAAGCCGCCGATCACCGCCTCCTGGATGGCGTTGGGCAGCGTGTCGGACTCGACGACCGAGGCCCAGGCCGCCGCCTTCGCCTCGGCGGTCGGCAGCGCCGCCCGCGCGGAGGCCGCGTGCCGCTCGCCGGCCGCCGTCCTGTCCCGCTCGAGCTCCGCCTCGATCCCCGCCTCGTCGAGCCGCCCGGTCGCCGCGAGCCGCGCCACGAACGCCCAGCGCAGCTCGGTGTCCACGGCCAGCCCGTCGATCGACTCCGAGCCGTCGAGCAGGCGCTCAAGGAGCGAGAGGTCCGCGTCCGTGCGTGCCGTCGCGGCGAAGGCGCGGGCCCACGCCAGCTGGTGGTCGCTGCCGGGCTCGGCGGCCCGCAGGTGCTCCAGTGTCGCCTCGGTCCACCGGGCCAGCGCCGCGTCCCGGCGCGCCGGGGCCGCGTACAGGTCGAGGGCCAGCTTCACCTGGCGGTGCAGCGACTGCACGACGCCGATGTCGGACTCCTTGCCGATGCCGGAGAGGACCAGGGAGAGGTACTCGTGCGTCGGGAGCTCCGCGTCGCGCGTCGTGTCCCACGCCGACGCCCAGCACAGCGCCCGCGGCAGCGAAGCCTCGAAGTCGCCGATGTGGTCGGTGACGAAGGCGAGGGACTCGGAGTCCAGGCGGACCTTCGCGTAGGAGAGGTCGTCGTCGTTGAGGAGGATGACCGCGGGGCGGGCCTTGCCCACCAGCGCGTCCACCGCCGTCAGTTCACCGTCGACGTCCAGTTCCACGCGCTCCGTGCGGACCAGTTTGCCGGACGCGTCGTCCAGGTCGTAGAAGCCGATCGCGATCCGGTGCGGCCGGAGCGTGGACTCGCCCTTCGCGCCCTCGGGGAGCGCGGGTGCCTCCTGCTTGACGGCGAAGGAGGTGATGACCCCCGAGGTGTCGACGTCGACCACCGGCCGCAGGATGTTGATGCCCGCGGTCTCCAGCCACTTCTTCGACCAGGTCTTCAGGTCGCGGCCGCTGGTCTCCTCCAGCGCGCCCAGCAGGTCGGACAGGCGCGTGTTGCCGAACGCGTGCCGCTTGAAGTACGCCTGCACGCCCCGGAAGAACTCGTCCTCGCCGACGTACGCGACGAGCTGCTTCAGGACGCTCGCCCCCTTCGCGTACGTGATGCCGTCGAAGTTGACCAGGACGTCGTCCAGGTCACGGATGTCCGCCATGATCGGGTGCGTGGACGGCAGCTGGTCCTGGCGGTACGCCCACGTCTTCATGGAGTTGGCGAACGTCGTCCAGGAGTGCGGCCACTTCGAGTCCGGCGCGTACGCCTGGCAGGCGGCCTCGGCGTAGGTGGCGAACGACTCGTTCAGCCACAGGTCGTTCCACCACTCCATGGTGACCAGGTCGCCGAACCACATGTGGGCGAGCTCGTGCAGGATCGTGGCGGCCCGCACCTCGTAGGCCGCGTCGGTCACCTTCGAACGGAACACGTACTGGTCGCGGATGGTCACCGCGCCCGCGTTCTCCATCGCGCCCGCGTTGAACTCCGGCACGAAGAGCTGGTCGTACTTCGCGAAGGGGTACGCGTAGTCGAACTTCTCCTGGAACCAGTCGAAGCCCTGCCGCGTCACCTCGAAGATCGCGTCCGAGTCGAGGAACTCGGCGAGCGAGGGACGGCAGTAGATGCCGAGCGGCACCGACTGGCCGCCGGGACCCTCGTACGACGAGTGGACCGAGTGGTACGGGCCGACGATCAGTGCCGTGACGTACGTCGACATGCGGGGCGTCGGCTCGAAGGACCAGACGTCGTCCTTCGGCTCGGGCGTGGGGGAGTTGGAGATCACGGTCCAGCCGGCCGGCGCCTTCACCGTGAACTGGAAGGTCGCCTTCAGGTCCGGCTGCTCGAAGGACGCGAAGACACGGCGCGCGTCCGGGACCTCGAACTGCGTGTACAGATAAGCCTGTTGGTCGACCGGGTCGACGAACCGGTGCAGGCCCTCACCGGTGTTGGTGTAGTCGCAGTCGGCGACCACCTTCAGTTCGTTGGGGCCCTCGTGCAGGTGCCGCAGCGCGATGCGCGAGTCGCGGAACACCGCGGCCACGTCCAGCGCGTGGCCGTTCAGGACGACCTCGTGGACCGCGGGGGCCACCAGGTCGATGAAGGTCTCGGCGCCCGCCTCCGCGGAGTCGAAGCGCACCGTGGTGACGGACCGGTAGGTCCCGCCCTCCTGCGCGCCGGAGAGGTCGAGATCGACCTCGTACGAGTCAATGGTGAGCAGCTTCGCCCGCTGCTGCGCCTCTTCGCGGGTCAGATTGGTGCCGGGCACGCGGTCATCTCCTCGTACGACGTGTCGCGTCTTCGTGGGTGCGACTTGTGGTGTTTCCGGCCATCCTTCCATGCCCCTCCGGATGGCCGCCCGGGCCATTGTTCTCCCGCTGCGGTGCCGCTACGCTCCGCGCGTCCGCACCGGTCCCGGCAGGCCGCAGACCACGGCCACAAGGGCGGTCAGGAACCACAGGGGGACACGGAAGATGCTGGGGACCGAGAGACCGGCCGCCGCCGGCCGCGCCGCCCGACGGCCATGACCGACGTACTCGTGGCGGGTGCGGGCATCGGCGGGCTCACCGCCGCGCTCAGCCTGCACGCGGCGGGCATCGACGTCCGCGTGGTGGACGCCGCCGACCAGCTGCGGCCCGTCGGCGTGGGCATCAATCTCCTGCCGCACGCAGTACGGGAGCTGACCGAGCTCGGGCTCGGCGACCAGCTCGCGGCGACCGCCGTCGCACCCGACGTGATGGTCCACTTCGACCGGCACGGCAACCGCATCTGGGCCGAACCGCGCGGCCTCGCCCTCGGCTACCGCTGGCCCCAGTACTCCATCCACCGCGGCGCCCTCCAACTGCTCCTCCTCGACGCGGTCCGCGAGCGGCTCGGCGACCACGCCGTCCGCACCGGCACCGCCTTCGTCCGGCTCGCCGAGCACGAGGGCGGCAGGCTCCGGGTGATCCTGCGGGACATGGCGCGCGCCAGGGAGTACGGCGTACGGGTCCGGGCCCTCGTCGGGGCCGACGGGCTGCACTCGGCGGTACGGGCCGTGCTGCACCCCGGGGAGGGGCCGCCGCTGTGGAACGGCGTCCGGATGTGGCGCGGCATCGCCGAGTGGCACCCGGTGCTCGGCGGGCGGACCGTGGCCGTGGCGGGCAGCAACGCCACGGCCAAACTCGTCGTCTACCCGATCTCCCGGCGTGCCATGGAGCGGGGCAGGACGCTGCTCAACTGGGTGGCGGAGGTGCGGTTCCCGCCGACGCACCACCACGGGATGGCGGGGCCCGCCGACTGGAACCGCTCCGGGCGGCTCTCCGA
The DNA here is from genome assembly GCF_055597165.1 of Streptomyces sp. NPDC039480. Classification (NCBI taxonomy): domain Bacteria; kingdom Bacillati; phylum Actinomycetota; class Actinomycetes; order Kitasatosporales; family Streptomycetaceae; genus Streptomyces; species Streptomyces sp. NPDC039480. The sequence goes on from NZ_JBVITX010000008.1 coordinate 343,278, forward strand.
CGTCCTGCCGCACTACACGGGCTGGCGCATCGGCGACCTGGACGTGCCCGCGCTGCTCGCCGCCACGCGGCACATCCTGGAGTACCCGATGGTCGACCGCGACCCGCTGGCCCGGTGGGGCCGCGGCCCGGTCACCCTGCTCGGCGACGCCGCGCACCCGATGTACCCGGTGGGGTCGAACGGCGGCTCGCAGGCGATCCTCGACGCCCGCGTCCTCGCGCGCTGCCTCGCCCACACCGCGCCGGACCGGGAGGCGGGGCTGCGGGCGTACGAGGAGGTACGGCGGGAGACCGTCAACGCGATCGTCCTCGCCAACCGCGACATGCCGGCCGACCGCATCCTCCAAACCGTCGCGGAACGCGCCCCGGAGGGCTTCCACCGCGTGGAGGACGTCCTGACCCAGGACGAGCTCGCCGAACTGAACGCGGCATACCGCAGAACGACGGGCATGGACGTGGCGGAACTGAACGGGCGCGGGTCCTGGGGGGTGGGGTGGGACGGCCAGTGACGCATGACCTGTAATGCGTGGCCCGTAACCCGTGACCTGTGACGCATGACCCGTAACGCGACGTCCGATATCCGCCAGCCCCCTGCCCGCCCCCCGCGCGAGGCTCGTCTCATGACCACCACGCACGCAGGCACCACGGCCCCGACAGCCACCACCGCCTACACCCCCCTCCCCATCACCCCCGAAGCCCTCGCCCAGCTCCGCGTCACCGACGACGCGGGGCGGCCCTGCGTCCCGTACGTCGACGCGGAGGGCGGCTCCCCGCTCCGCTGCTGTCTGCGGGCCATCGACCCCGGCGAGCGCGTCGCCCTCGTCTCGTACGCGCCGCTGCGCCGTTGGGCCGCCGAGACCGCCGCCACCCCCGGCGCCTACGACGAGCAGGGGCCCGTCTTCATCCACGCGGACCCCTGCGAGGGGCCGACGGGGGAGCGTGTCGGCTATCCGTTCTCGCGGGCCGGGGCGTTGCGCACGGTGCGTCGTTACAGCGCCGAGGGGCGCATTCTCGGCGGCCGCCTCCTGGAGATCCCGGAGGATGAGGAGCGTGGCTTCGACGAGGCGTTCGCCGAGGCCTTCGCCGACCCGCAGGTCGCCCTCGTGCACGTCCGCGCCGTGGAGTATGGCTGCTTCCACTTCGAGGTGCGCGCGCCGGGGCCCGCCGCGGCCTGACACGGGCTCTCAGTCCTCGCCCGCGGCCACCGCCCGCGCGAACTCCCGTACCCGCTCCGTCTCCCCGTCCCGGTGCCACACCATCCCGAGCACCGAGTCCGGCAGCCCGTCCACCGGCACGAAGACGACGTCCTTGCGGCCGTGGTACTCCGCCGTCGGACCGCACAGCAGCATCGCCCCCCGGTCCGCCGCGACCAGCGTCAGCCCCTCCTGGAGCGTGCGGACCGCCGGGCCCGGCTCGGTGGAAGGGGCGTGTGCCTCGCGCCAGTAGGCAGGGGCCGGAGGCGTCGCCGCGATCAGTGGCGTCCCCGCGAGCTCCGCCGCCGCGAGCGACTCCCGCTCAGCGAAGGCGTGCCGCACCGACACGGCGACCGTCTGCCGCTCGTTGGAGAAGACGGGGCCGAGCACCAGATCGGGCTCGGCGACCGGCAGCAGCACGATCGCCGCGTCCACGGTCTTCTGCCGCACCGCCCCGAACGGGTCGGAGAAGGGGATCTCCACGATCTCCGCGACACAGGCCGGATGCCGCTCCTGGAAGGCCGCGACGGCCCGCATCAGCCGGTCGTCCGCGGTCCCCTGGAAGCCGATCCGCAGCGTGCCCCCGACCCCCCGCGCCGCCGCCCTGGCCCGCCCGACCACCGATGCCAACTCGTCGTACGACGGGCGGAGTTCGGCAAGGAAGCGTTCCCCTAGTGTGGTCAGTGCGACCCGTCGGCTCGTACGCTCCAGCAGGCGCGCGCCGATCCGCCGCTCCAGGGCGGCGAGCAGTTGGCTGACACGGCTCTGCGAAACGTACAACCGCTCACCGGCCCGCCCGAAGTGCAGCTCCTCGGCAAGCACCAGGAAACACTCCAGTTCCCGGATCTCCAGCCCGTTCCCGCCCATGGCACGCGGCCCCTCTTCCTTGATCGTCCCGGTCGTCGATCATCGCTGATCGATGAACCCGGCTCATACAAGGATGAGATCTTCCGCGTTGTTCCCCGGCGGGCACCCCCACAGGGTGGATGCCATGTCACAGACCACACAACTCCCCACACCGGACGTCCCGTTGCAGCGGCGGCGCGGCGGTCCCGCCGTCCTCGCCGTCGCCGCCGCCACCTTCTCCGTCGTCACCACGGAGATGCTCCCCGTCGGACTCCTCACCTCGATCGGCTCCGGCCTGCACGTCTCGGACGGCACCGCGGGCCTCGCCGTCACCCTGCCCGGCCTCGTCGCGGCGCTCGCAGCCCTGCTGCTGCCCGTCGCCGTGCGCCGCGCGGACCGGCGCACGGTCCTCGCCGTCCTGATGGCGCTGCTCGCCGCCGCCAACGTGGCCTCCGCGCTCGCGCCCGCCTTCGGCGTCCTGCTCGCCGCCCGCGTCCTGGTGGGCATCTGCATCGGCGGCGTGTGGGCCATCGCGGCCGGGCTCGGCGTGCGGCTCGTCCACGAGGAGGGCGCGGGGCGGGCCACCGCGGTCATCTTCAGCGGGATCGCGGTGGCGTCCGTGCTCGGCGTCCCCGCGGGCACGCTCCTCGGTGAACTGGCGGGCTGGCGCTGGGGGTTCGCGGCCCTCGCCGCCCTCGCCCTCGCGGTCGCCGGGCTGCTCGTCGCGGTCCTGCCCCGGCTCCCCGCCCACGAGGGGGTCAGGCTCGGGGCGTTCCCCGGCCTACTGCGGATCGGGCGGCTGCGGGCCGGACTCCTCGCCGTCACCCTCCTGGTCACCGGCCACTTCGCCGCGTACACCTACATCCGGCCCGTCCTGGAGCGGGTCCCCGGCATCGGCACGGGCCTGGTCAGCGGGCTGCTCCTCGCCTACGGAACAGCCGGCATCGTCGGCAACTTCGCGGGCGGCGCCGTCGCGGCCCGCGACCCGCGCAGGGCGCTCCTCGCGATCTGCGCCGCGCTCGGCGCCGTGGTGCTGCTCATGGTGCCCGCGGGCGGCTCGCTCGCCGCGTCGGTGGCGCTGCTCGTGGCGTGGGGCCTGGCCTACGGCGGGGTCTCGGTCTCCGCGCAGAACTGGGTGATGGCCGCCGCACCGCACGCCCGCGAGGCGGCGTCGGCGCTCTTCGCCGGGATCTTCAACGTGGCGATCGCGCTGGGCGCCTTCGCGGGCGGCCGGGTCGCGGACAGCCGCGGGGCCGGTGGCGTGCTGTGGCTCGGCGGCGCGCTCGCCGGGCTCGCGCTGGTGGCGGTGGCGTGCGCGAAGGGGACGGCCACGCAGGAGAAGGGGGCGGCCACACAGGAGAAGAGGGCGGCCACGCAGAGGAAAGGGGCGGCCACCCGGTGAAGGGTGACCGCCCCCTACGGGACGTACGTGAGATCAGCCCTTGAGCTCAGCGGCGACCAGCTCCGCGATCTGCACGGCGTTCAGCGCCGCGCCCTTGCGGAGGTTGTCGTCGGAGATGAAGAACGCCAGGCCGTTCTCGACCGTCTCGTCGTTGCGGATGCGGCCCACGAACGAGTCGTCCTTGCCCGCGGCGACCAGCGGCGTCGGCACCTCGGTGACGACGACGCCCTCCGCCTGCTCCAGGATCTCGGTGGCGCGCGCGGGGCTCAGCGGACGCGCGAAGCGGGCGTTGACCTGGAGGGAGTGGCCGGTGAAGACGGGGACGCGCACGCACGTGCCCGACACCTTCAGCTCCGGGATCTCCAGGATCTTGCGGGACTCGTGGCGGAGCTTCTGCTCCTCGTCCGTCTCGTTCAGACCGTCGTCGACGACCGAGCCCGCCATCGGCAGGACGTTGTACGCGATCGGCGCGACGTACTTGTCCGGCTCGGGGAACTCGACCGAGGAGCCGTCGTGGGTGAGCTTCGGCGCGTCCTCGCCGACCTTCTTGACCTGCTCGAAGAGCTCGTCGACACCGGCGAGACCGGAGCCGGACACCGCCTGGTAGGTGGCGACGACCAGCGCTTCGAGGCCCGCCTCGGCGTGCAGCGGCTTGAGGACCGGCATCGCGGCCATCGTCGTGCAGTTCGGGTTGGCGATGATGCCCTTGGGGCGGTCCTTGATCGCGTGCGGGTTCACCTCGGAGACGACGAGGGGGACCTCGGGGTGCCGGCGCCAGGCCGAGGAGTTGTCGATCACGACGGCGCCCTGCGAGGCGACCTTCTCGGCGAGGGCCTTCGAGGTGGCGCCGCCGGCCGAGAACAGCACGATGTCCAGGCCCGTGAAGTCGGCCGTGGAGGCGTCCTCGACGGTCACGCCGTCGATGACCGTCCCGGCGCTGCGGGCCGAGGCGAACAGGCGCAGCTCGTCGACGGGGAACTTCCGCTCGACGAGGATCTTGCGCATGACCTTGCCGACCTGACCGGTGGCTCCGACGATTCCGACCTTCACGGGGATGTCCTCCATTGGTGCGTGCGGCCTCGTGACCTCGGCCGGTCTGTGGGGGGTGGCTCCATGATGCGTCTGTCCAGGGCCGCCTTGTCCAATCCATTGTCCGAGGTGCGGGACGCCACATTCGCCGTGCGCCGCCGTGAACGTTTCGGACGCCCGGGGCGTCGTAGGGGAAACGCGGGGAGGGGAGGGGCACGTTGCTGCGCAGAAAGACGCGCCGCGCGCCGACGGGGGCCGGGGGAGCGGACCCGCTGGACGCGGCCCAGGAGGACCGGGTGCGGGCCGTGCTCGCGCTCGGCGGGGTGCCGCACGCCGATCTGCCGGACGGGGTGCAGCAGGTGCGGCTGAAGCTCCTGGAGCGGGCCGCGGACGGGCGCGAGGCGCCGCGTGACGTGTCCGCGTGGGCCGCCGTGGTGGCGTCCAACCTGGCCATGGACTGGCACCGGGCCCGACGCAGGCAGGAGCGGCTCGGCGAGCGGCTCGCCGTCCTGTGGCGGGAGGCCACCGACGAGGACGGCGCGGAGGCGCGGGCGACCTCGCTGGCCGTCGCCCAGGGCCTCGGCGAGCTGCCGGACGCCCAGCGGCAGGTCCTCGTCCTGCGTTTCTACGCCGACCTGCCGGTCCGGGCCATCGCCGACGAGCTCGGCATCCCGGAGGGCACGGTCAAGAGCAGACTGCACTCGGCGGTACGGCTCCTGCGGGCACGGCTGCACGAAGGGGAGGTGGTGTGACGGTGCGGGACAAGGACTTCGACGCGCTGATGCTCGCGATCACGGACGATCCCGTGCCGGGGGAGGCGCTGCGCGACCCCGACTTCGCGGCCGCCCACGCGGCGGCCGTCGCGGACGTCGCCCTGCTGAGGGAGCAGCTCGGAGCCGTGGGCGACGCCCTGGCAGCCACCCCGCCGTCCCCGGCGCCCCAGGCATCCCCGGCGTCCCAGGCATCCTCGGCGCCCCAGGCATCCTCGGCGTCTCCGGCGCCCTCGGCGTCCCTGGCATCCCCGGCATCCTCGGCATCCTCGGCATCCCCGGCGTCTCCGGCGTCTCCGGCGTCTCCGGCGTCTCCGGCGTCCCAGGCATCCTCGGCGTCCCCAGCGTCCCCGGCATCCTCGGCGTCCCCAGCGCCCCAGGCATCCCCGGCATCCCCAGCATCCTCGGCGTCTCTGGCGCCCCCGGCGTCTCCGGCGTCTCCGGCGTCCCAGGCGTCCCCGGCGTCCCCGGCGTCCCCAGCGCCCGAGGCGTCCTCGGCGTCCTCGGCGTCCTCGGCGTCCCCGGCGCCCCAGGCATCCTCGGCGTCTCCAGCATCCCAGGCATCCCCGGTGTCCCAGGCATCCCCGGCGCCCCAGGTGCCCCAGGCGTCCCCGGCACCCCAGGCGTCCGCGGCACCCCCGGCGGACCGGGCCGTCCCGCTCCGGCCCCGGCCCCGGCGCCCGGCGGCCCGGCGTGGCTTCACCGTCGCCCTCGGGGCGGTCGCGGCGACGGTGGCGGCGGCCGTGGTGGGTGGCATCGCCTGGCTGGCGGTGGACGCGGGGCCCGGCGGCTCGGCCGGCTCGGCCGACTCGGACAAGGCCGTGGCGTCCGGCCAGAAGCGGGACGGGAAGCAGGAGGGGGAGGAGGAGGGGCAGCCGGAGGGGCAGCGGGACGGGGACGGCGGGGGCTCCGCGCACGCGGACCTCACCCCCGAGGGCTTCGTCGCCTGCTCGCGGCTCATCGTGGAGGGCACGGTCACGGCGGTCGACGCGGTGCCGGGCGCCGCGCGGGACCGCGTCACGCTCGACGTGAGCCACTACTACAAGCCGAAGACGGGGGCAGGCACCGTCACCTTCCCCATGGACCACGACGTCGACCCGCGCCTGAAGGCCGGCGACCGCGTCCTGATCACCATCCCCCTGGGCGAGGCCCACCCCGACAACTGGGCCATGGGCAAGGACCGCGACAGCATGCGCCGCACGGTCGTCGAGGCCCTGCCGGGCGCGGCGAAGAACCGGTGCGGGAAATGAAGAACGCCGGTCGGGCTCGGCAGAGCCCGACCGGCGCTTCGAGCGCACACCGTTACGGCGTGACCTTCTCGACCTTCACGCTGCCGCTGCCCGCGACCGTGCCGCCCGCGTTCAGCAGGGACACCTCGCCGAACAGCTCACGGCCCGCGGCGGCCGGGGCCTTCGCCTCGACCTTCGCCTCGACCTGGGCCGAGTCGCCGTTGCCGAGCTCGACCGGCTTCGTGCCGTCGACGGTCACCTGGCCGAGCGCGTCCGAGAAGAACACGTCCCGGTAGTCGTACGCGGTCGAGCCGGACGGCACCGAGTAGCCCGTCACCTCGATCGTGTACGTACCGGCGGCCGGCTTCTTCAGGCTCACGGTCTCCTCCGAGTCGCCCTCCGCCGACGAACCGACGACCTGGCCGTCCTTCTTCACGGCGAGGTCCAGGTCGGCGGCGACGTCCGCGGGGGAGCCGATGGCGACGTCGAGACGCTCCGCGCCCGCGGGCACGACGACCTCGGTGGTCTGCGTCTCGTTCTGCTTGATGGTGGGCCGCGCCGACTTGGACGAGCCGAGCGAGCCGCCCTTCAGCTTGCCGTCGACCGCCGCGAAGTTGTTCGTGGCCTTCCAGGAGACGGGCGCCGGCGTGCCGACCTTCGCCTCGGGCAGCGTCTGCACGGCCGGGTCGAAGTCGACGCCGAGCGCGGCGACGTTCAGCTTGTACGGGTTGTCGAGCAGCGGCGATGTACGGCGCGACTCGACCTCGATCTCCCAGACACCGGCCTGCGGCTCCGCGTACGAACGCAGGTCCGGACGGCAGGTGTTGGCGGGGTTCTCGTAGTTCGGGTAGCAGACGATCGACGAGGTGGAGTCGACCGGGACGCCGTACGGGTGGATCGCTATGAAGCGGGTCTGGCTCTTGTCCTTCAGGCCGCTGAGCGACACCTCGAGGGACTTGGCGCCCTTGGGGACCGTCACGAAGTACGACTTCGGGGCGCTGCGCTGCACCGAGCCCTGGGCGGAGAAGGTGAACGACGGCTTGGCGAGCGGCGCCGAGACGACGACCGTCGACATGACCTGCTGGTCGATGCCCTCGGTGCGCTCGTCGTCGACGGTGAGGATCGCGCTGTGCAGGCCTGCGGACTTGGCCTTCGCCTGGACCTTGACGGTGACCGGCTTGTTCAGCGGCAGCTTGATGTCGTCGTCGCCGAGCAGACGGAAGGTCTTCTCGTGGTTGTTGACGAGGTCCAGCTCGTGGCTGATGGAGCGGTCCGGGCCCGACGTGCGGGTGATCGTGACGTCGTACGTCCGCTTCTGGCCGGCCTTCAGGCCGCCCTCGCGGTCGTAGATGCCGGTGCCGGGCTTCTTCAGCTCCTGCTCCAGGGCGGTGTCGACCGGGGCCTTCACGGTGTACGTGTGGGCCTTCGCGTCGTCCTCGATGGCGTTCCAGGCGTCGACCACGTTGATGCGGCCGGTGCCCTGGGCGTACGCCTGCTCACCGCGGATGCGGTCCGCGGTCGAGGTCAGCGCGGTGCGCAGCTTCGCCGGGGTGAGGTCGACCTTCGCGCGCTTCGCGGCGGAGAGCAGCAGCGCCGAGGCGCCCGCGGCCTGCGGGGACGCCATCGAGGTGCCCTGCAGCATCGAGTAGCCGGCCGGGAGCTTGTAGCCCGCCTCGGCGACCGGGGAGCCCGGCAGCCAGGTCTGGGTGGTGTTGATGGCCGAGCCGGGCGCCGAGATGACCGGCGCGAAGCCGCCGTCCTCACGCGGGCCGCGCGAGGAGAACGGCATCATCGCGTACGGACGCTCCACCTGCGAGCCGTAGTTGGCGGCCCAGGTCTCCTTGGAGATGGCGGCGCCGACCGAGATGACCTTGTCCGCGAGGGAGGGGTCGCCGATGGTGTTGGCGCCGGGCCCCGAGTTGCCCGCGGAGATCACCAGCTGCACGCCGTAGGTGTCGATGAGGCGCGTGTAGAGCTCGGCGCGCGCGTTGTTGCCGTCGTTGAGGGCCGGCAGGCCGCCGATCGACATGTTGACGATGTCGACGCCGCGCTTCGTCACGAGGTCGATCATGCCCTCGGTGAGCGCGACGTTGGTGCAGCCGCCGGTCCAGGTGCAGGCGCGCGAGGAGACCAGCTTGGCGCCGGGCGCGGCGCCGTTCATCCTGCCGCCGAAGAGGCCGTTGGCCGCGGTGATGCCCGCGACGTGCGTGCCGTGCTCGGACTCGATGACGCCGATGTTGACGAAGTCGGCCTTCTTGCCGACCCAGTCGCCGCCGTACGGATCGGTCGGCACGTCCTTGCGGATCTCGACGACGAACGGGACGCGCTCGACGACGTCGGTCGCCGGGTCGTCCTTGCCGAAGTAGCCGACCTGGTGGCCGTCCTTGTACGGCTTCATCACCTCGTCGTCGGTGAAGTCGTTGTTGTCGTTCAGGTCGACGCGGACGGTGCCGGCGGCCGGGTCGTAGAGCATGCCCCAGCTGTCGGTGGTGTCGCCGTCGCGGTTGATGTCGCCCTTGGCGTCGCCGCCGGTGGTGGCCGACTCGCGGAAGCGGTTGACCTGGAAGGAGCCCGCCGGGGCCTGCCACGTCTCGCTGTCCCAGGTGAAGGTGGGGCCGCTGACCGGGTTGGTCATGCGGCGCCAGGTGCCGTCCGCGTCCACGATCGGGTCGGTCGCCGTCACCCAGTCGGTGATCTTGCGCTCGCCGGTGGTGGTCTTCTTCAGCGCGGGGTGGCCGAGGTCGACGCCGGAGTCGAGGATGCCGATGGTGGTGCCGCGGCCGTCCGCCTTCGGGTGTTTCTTCACGAAGTCGACGGCGCCCGTCTCGGCGGCCGGGTTGTACGGGTTGTCCGCCGGGGTGTTCTTGTCCGGGCCCGGGTACGTCCCGCGGGCGGCGGTCTTCGCGCCCTCGGCGCGGTCCGCGGCCGGGGTCGGGTCGTCCAGCTCGATCTCGTGGCGCAGGTCGATGGCGTGCACGGACGACAGCTTCGCCGCCGACTTGATCGCGGCGTCGGCCCTGCCGGTCGGCACGGTCGCGCGGACGTAGCCGAGCTTGTCGTAGGTGCGGCCGACCGAGCCGCCCTTGACGGCGTCGAGCTGGTCGGCGACCTGCTCGGTGGCGCCGGGCGCGGTGGCGACCATCATCGTGACGGTCTTCTCGCCCTCCGCCTTGGCGTCGGCGAGCAGGTCGGCGTCGGCCGGACCGAGCTTGCCGCCCGCGGACTTGGGGGCGGGGACGGGGGTCTCGTCCGCCGCGAAGGCGAGAGGCACGGCCCCGGTCGCGCAGAGCGCGGCGGTGAGACCGACGGCTATCGCGAGACGGGGCGCGCGTCTGGCGCTGGAACTGGATCTGGGCATCGGCATCCCTGTGCGTGAAGGTCGGGAAGGAGGGTCGACCCGGCCCCCGGTTTCCGAAGAGTTCCGGAATGCGGGGCCGGATGACCGCTCAGCCTTACGCAAGTGACAGCTGTTTGGGGAGAGTTGTCCGAGCTGTGATCAGGGCGTGACGCAATTCCGCCATACGCCATCGAGGACATGGGCGGCTATAGGGGGACATGGGGAGCGGTCGCGCCTCTGGAAGGGGCGCGGGGAACTGCGAGACAAGCCACGGCGAACTCGCAGATGAACGACGGGCAAAGGAAGAACCGCCTAGCGTCAACCTGTGCAGAGAGAACTTCGGGTGGCGGCCTACGCCGTATGCGTACGCGATGGGCAGGTGTTGCTGGCCCGCTGGGTGGCGGGCGACGGCAGCAAACGCTGGACGCTGCCCGGCGGCGGCATGGACCACGGGGAGGACCCCTACGACACCGTGATCCGTGAGGCCGACGAGGAGACCGGCTACGTCGTCGAGCCCGTCACGCTCCTCGGCATCGACTCGCTGCGCCGCCGCTACCCGCGCAGGCTCGGCGCCGTCGCCGACTTCCACGGGCTGCGGATCGTGTACGAGGGGCGTGTCACCGGCGGCGAACTGCGCCACGAGACCGGCGGGTCCACGGACCTCGCGGCCTGGCACCCCCTCGAGACCGTGCCGGACCTCGACCGCGTCGGGCTCGTCGACATCGGTCTGGAACTGTGGCGCAGCCGCCCGGCCGACGGACACGGCCACGCATCGGGGCCGGTGCCCTGACCTCTCCCAGGGCCTTCCCTTCCCCGCGAGGTGAACGTGGAGTGACCACTTCCTCTCCGGTCGGAGAGAGGTGGATGACCGCGTAGGGTACCGACTGATCCACGTACGGTGATCGGCGCTGCCCGTTGCCGTCTCGTTCACGCACAGGCCATTCCCGATGCCAACGATCCAGTACGAGCGGAAGTTCGCAGGCCGCAGTCAGGCCGGGGACGACCGCGGACCACTGCCGACGCGTTCGCACTCGGGGAGACCGCGCATGCCGCGCATACGCTCTGTCGCCACCGCAACAGTCACCGCAACCGCCGCCGCCACCGCCACCGCGACGGCCCAGGCGGCCTCCGCCGTGGCCGGTGCCGCCGCCCGACTCGACCGCCGCGCGTTCCTCGCCGCCACCGGAGCAGTCACCCTCTCCGCGGGCGTCGGCTACGCGATGGGCCCCGGCGCCGGCTCCGGGAACGCCGCTCCCGCGGGCCGCGCCACCGTCCCGCGCTCCCGGCCGGCGCCGGCCGCCCCCCTCATGCCGTACAAGAACGGCACCACCCTGCTCACCGTCGCCGCCCCGCAGGGCACCACCGGCTACCGGCGGCTCGGCGACGGGCCCGCCTGGCCGCGCGTCGTCCGCGGCGACCTCGCGGCGGCCGGGGCGGGCCGCGAGGAGCGCAGGACCCCGCTCGCCGCCTTCGTGCAATTCACCGACCTGCACCTCGTCGACGTACAACACCCGCTGAGGTACGAGTACTTGCGCGCCCAGACCGCGAGCGCCTGGCGGCCCCACGAGTCCCTGTCCGTGGCGGGCGCCGTCGCCCTCGTCGAACGCGTCAACGCGCTGCGCGGCGCACCCGCCACCGGCGCGCCCCTGCACTGCGTCGTGACGACCGGCGACAACACCGACAACAACTCCAAGGCCGAACTGGACTGGTTCCTCAAGGTGATGAGCGGCGGCCGCATCACCCCCAACACGGGCGACCCGCGCCGCTACGAAGGCGTGCAGGCCAGCGGCCTCAAGCTGTACTGGCACCCGGACGACGCCCTGCGCGACGCCGACAAGCGGCTCGGCTTCCCGCAGCTGCACGGCTTCCTCGACGCCGCGATCCGCGAGGTCAACAGCCCCGGCCTCGGCCTGCCCTGGTACTCCACGGTCGGCAACCACGACGCGCTGCCCGGCGGCTGCTGGGCGCCCAAGGACTCGTACTTCACCGACTTCGCCGTCGGGGGAAAGAAGCTGATGTCCCTGGACGAGTCGCGGGGAGCCGCCCTCTGGAAGGCGGTCAAGAAGGGCCGCGACCCCAAGGGCGCGCAGTTCAAGGAGCTCCTGCGGAGCGAGAAGCGGCGGATGCGGTCCGTCACGCCGGACCCGGCGCGAGCGCCCTTCACCCCCGTCGAGTACCTCCGGGCGCACCTCGACCCCGCCCACACCGGCCCCGGCCCCCACGGCCACGGCTACACCCAGCAGAACCTCGCCGCCGCCACCCAGTACTACTCCTTCCGCGTCAGCGACGACGTGCTCGGCATCAGCCTCGACACCACCGACCCCGGCGGCCACTACGAAGGGTCCCTCGGCACCGCCCAACTCCGCTGGCTGGAACGCGAGCTCGACGCCAACGAGCGGCGCGACGGCGGCCCGTCGTACGTCGTCGTCTTCAGCCACCACACCAGCAGGACCATGCGCAACCTCCGCCACGACCCGGCACGTCCCGGCGAGGCCCGGCACGGCGGCGAAGAGGTCGTCTCGCTGCTCGGCCGCCACCGCTCCGTCCTCGCCTGGGTCAACGGCCACAGCCACAAGAACAGGATCACCCCGCACCGCACCCTGCACGGCGCCTTCTGGGAGGTCTCCACCGCCTCGCACATCGACTTCCCGCAGCTCGCCCGGGTGGTGGAGATCGCCGACAACCACGACGGCACGGTCTCCGTCTTCACCACGCTCATCGAGTCCGCCGCCCCGCACCGCACGGACTTCGCCGACCTCTCGCAGACCGGCCTGGCCGCGCTCTACCGCGAACTGTCCTTCAACGCCCCCGGCGCGAAGCCCGCGCTGGGCGGCGAGGCGGGCGACCGCAACACCGAACTGGTGCTGCGGAAGGGCTGAAACCCGCCCAACCCCCGGGACGCCGCTCAACCCGCCGCCGCGGGCCGCGGGTCCCACCGGCCGAGGGCGGCGAAGCCCTGCCGAGGCGACCGGAGGGACGGTACGGACATGGCGGTACTCAGGAGACGGCGGACCGGTGTGGCGGCGGCGCTGGCCGCGGCGGCGGTGGCGGGCGCGCTCGCGGCGCCCGCGGCGGTCGCGGCCCCCGAGGGCGGGGACCGGCACCGGGAGACCCTGCGGGCGATGGAGGCGGCCCTGAGCGAGGACGTGCCCGGGGTGACGGCGCAGGCCACGGACCGGCGCGGCCCGTGGAACGCCGCCGCGGGCATCGGCGACCTGGCACGGAACACCCCGCGCGGAGCCCACGACCACTACCGCGTCGGCAGCATCACCAAGACCTTCGTCGCCACCGTCCTCCTCCAGCTGGCCGCCGAGGGACGGCTCTCCCTGGACGACACGGTCGGCCGGTGGCTGCCGGGCGTGGTCGAGGGCAACGGCCACGACGGCGACCGGATCACGGTCCGCCAACTCCTCAACCACACCAGCGGCATCTTCAACGTCACGGCCGACAAGGGCTTCCGGCAGCGGGTCTTCACCGAGGAGTTCCTCGACCACCGCTACGACACCTGGACCCCCGGACAGCAGGTCGCGATCGCCATGCGCCACAAACCGGACTTCGCCCCAGGCACCGCCTGGAAGTACTCCAACACCAACTACCTCCTCGCGGGCATGATCATCGAGAAGGTCACGGGCACGCCGTACGCGCGCCAGATCGAGCGGCGTGTCATCGAACCGCTCGGCCTGCGCTCCACGTCGGCCCCCGCCACGAAGCCGACCCTGCCGCGGCCCAGCTCACGGGCGTACACGAAATTCTCCGACGCACCCGGCACCCCGCGCCACGACGTGACGGAACTCAACCCGTCCGTGGCGGGCGCGTCCGGCGGCATGGTCTCGAACTCGGCGGACCTCAACCGCTTCTACACGGCGCTGCTGCGCGGCAGGCTCCTGCCGAAGAAGCAGCTCGCCGAGATGAAGACGACCGTCCCGAAGGGCGAGGGGCAGCCGGGCGGGCGGTACGGACTCGGCATCGAACCCGTCACCACCTCCTGCGGCACGGTCGTCTGGGGCCACGGCGGCGACATCCACGGCTCGGAGTCCGTGGCGATGACGACGGCGGACGGCCGCCACGCGATGGCCTTCAACTTCAACGGTCCCGGTGCGGACTTCATCCCGGTCATGGAGGCGGAATTCTGCGGACGTGACTGAGGGGCACCGGGAGCGACAGGGAGCCGTCGGACAGCGGCCGACGGCGCCCGTGTCATCGGGGCAGCACCACGACATACGCCGCCGGGTCACGGTCCGTCGACGCCATCAACGCGGTCCGCACCACGGTGGCCTGCTGCTCCAGCGCGTCCCTGAGCTTCCTCGGGGTGATGTGGACGACGGTGATGCCAAGACGCTCCAGGTGCTCCCGCTTGCGGACGTACTCGGACCACTGCGTGTCGTCGTCCTGCCGGAGGCCCTGGCGGGGCGCCCGCGTGTCCAGCTCCACCGCCACGGCCTGGTCGGGCCAGTACGCGTCGACACCGCCGAGCGGCGGACCGCCGGGCAGACGCAGGTCGACGTTCCACAACGGGGCGGGCAGCCCGTGCTCGTCGACCATCCGGTACAGCCGGTCCTCGGCGATGGCCCGCCCCTCGGCGAGCAGCGAGTCCACGGCGTCCACCACATGCGGCCGGGTCAGCAGTCGCGCGAGGTTCAACTCCCGCACGACGGCGGCCGGTTCGCAGTGCCCGCCGCGCACCGCCTCGGTGAGCAGCCGGCGCACCGCACCCGCATCGGAGAGCTGCGCCACGGCGTCCGCGAGGGCACGCGGCACGGGAGCGACCGGCACGCCCGTGATCTGCTGCGACGTCGGCATCGCCGGGGTGCGCACGAGCCCGGCGAACCCCGCCGAACGCAGGCGCCGGGTGCGGGGCACCAGGACGTCGATGCGGTCCAGGGAGAGCAGCGGGGGAGCGGACGAGAAGCGGTGCAGGGCGAGCGCGGCGAGGCCCGTGATCATCGCGTCCGCGTACGTGGCGTGCGGCTCGCCCGCGCGGGGCTGGGCGGGCACGCCCCCGGCCTGCCTGGCCGGCGGCCGCCCTGCGTACAGGAGCGCGCCGTGCAGCCGCTCCTCGCTGGTCGGCGGCCCCGGGTGCAGCAGACAGACGCCCGGCAGCAGTTGCTGCCAGGGGCCGCCGGGACGGCAGTGGGCACCGGCGTCCGCGGCGGAGACGCCGTACTCGCCGAGCTGGGCGGTGCTCATGACGCGGGGCCGGGCGTCGGCGAGATGCCGGAGCGGGAGGGGGAGAGGGAGGGGCGAGAGCGGGGAGTTGTGGTTCATGACCCGGTCGTTCCCTCGCCCGGTCACCCCGCTAACCGCTGTTACAAGCCCGTCGACAAACCCGGACAAGCTCGCCCTAAAGCACGGGCGTTCGACAACCGATGAGTGCCCGCACCAACCGCCACCTCTGACCTGCGCCCGCGGGCGCCCCACCGTGCCCATGAAGCACCGTGAGGCACCGCGGAACGCCCGCACGGCCTCGGAGCGATCTAGACCGCAGCCCCCGCGTCGCACGCCTGTGCCCGCAGCGCGCGGGCCAGGTCGTCGCGCGCCTCCCAAACCAGGCGGCGCAGGGCCGGCGCGGCCTCCTCGCGGGCGCCGAGCCACTCGTCCGCTGCCGCGAGCGTCGCCGTGTCCCCCTGCAGATGCGGGAAGAGGCCCTTCACCACGTCCATGCCGATCTGGATGGACCGCTCCGCCCACACCCGCTCGATGGCGGCGAAGTACTTCGCCGCGTACGGCGCGACGAGCTCCCGCTGCGACGGCTGTGTGAAGCCCGAGATGGTCGCCTCGACCAGCGCGTTCGACAGCGCGTCGGACTCGACCACGGAGGCCCACGCCTGCGCCTTGACCGCCGCCGAGGGTCGCGCGGCCAGGCACCGCACCTGGTGCCGCTTGCCGGACGCCGTGTCGTCCCTGGCCAGCTCGGCGGCGAGGACCTCCTCGTCGGCGACGCCGTGCGCGGCCAGCGGGTTCAGGAACGCCCAGCGCAGCTCCTGGTCGACGTCCAGACCGTCGATCTTCGCGCTGCCCGCCAACAGCCCCTGCAACAGCTGCAGGTCGGCGGGCGACGACGCCACCGCGGCGAAGAACCGCGCCCACGTCAGCTGGTGCTGGCTGCCCGGCGCCGCGATCCGCAGCTCCCGCAGCGCACCCTCGGCGAGCGCCCGGGCGCCCTCCTCGCGCCACTCCGGCGCGGCGTAGTGCGTGAGGGCGGAGCGCACCCAGGCGTGGAGCATCTGGAGCACGCCGATGTCGCTCTCGCGCCCGGCGAAGCGGAGCACGAGACCGATGAAGTCGCGCGCGGGCATCAGACCGTCCCGCGTGAGGTTCCACAGAGCGGACCAGCACAGGGCGCGGGCCAGCGGGTCGGTGATGTCGCCGAGGTGGTCCCGCAGCGTGTCGAGGGAGTTCTCGTCGAAGCGGATCTTGCAGTAGGTCAGGTCGTCGTCGTTGACCAGGACGAGCTCGGGGGCGGCCTCCCCGGCCAGCTCGGCCACGACGGTGCGCGGCCCGTCGACGTCGATCTCCGCGCGGGCGTAACGCTCCAGGTCGCCGTCCGGCGTGCGGCGGTAGAGGCCCACGGCGACGCGGTGCGGGCGGAGTTCGGGGTGGGACTCGGCGGCTTCCTGGAGGACGGAGAGCTCGGTGATGCGTCCTTCCGCGTTCAGGATGACCTGTGGCGTCAGGGTGTTGACGCCGGCCGTCTGGAGCCAGGACCGCGCCCAGGAACCCATGTCGCGCCCGGACGTCTCCTCCAGGACCGAGAGGAGGTCGCCGAGGACCGTGTTGCCGTACGCGTGCCGCTTGAAGTAGCGGCGGGCGCCCTCCAGGAACGCGTCACGGCCCGCGTACGCCACGAGCTGCTTGAGGACCGAGGCGCCCTTCGCGTACGTGATCCCGTCGAAGTTGAGCTTGGCGTCCTCCAGGTCGCGGATGTCGGCCGTGACCGGGTGGGTGGAGGGCAGCTGGTCGGCGCGGTAGGCCCAGGCCTTGCGGTTGTTGGCGAAGGTGATCCAGCCGTTGGTGAAGCGGGTCGCCTCCACCATCGAGAAGGAACCCATGAAGTCGGCGAAGGACTCCTTGAGCCACAGGTCGTCCCACCAGCGCATGGTGACGAGGTCGCCGAACCACATGTGGGCCATCTCGTGCAGGATGACGTTGGCCCGGCGCTCGTACGACGCCTGGGTCACCTTGCCGCGGAAGATGAACTCCTCGCGGAAGGTCACCAGGCCCGGGTTCTCCATCGCGCCGAGGTTGTACTCCGGCACGAACGCCTGGTCGTACTTCCCGAAGGGGTACGGGTAGTCGAAGTTGTCGTGGAAGAAGTCCAGGCCCTGCTTGGTGACCAGGAAGACGTCGTCGGCGTCGAAGTGCGGGGCGAGGCCCTTGCGGCACATCGCGCCGAGCGGGATCTCCAGGCGGGTGCCGTCGTCGAGGACGCGCGTGTACGAATCGGTGACGTAGTGATAGGGGCCCGCGACGACCGCCGTGATGTACGTCGAGATCGGCTTCGTCTCGGCGAACCGCCACACGCCGTCGGACAGTTCACCCACGCCGTTGGACCACGCGGTCCAGCCCTCGGGGGCCTGCACCGAGAAGCGGTAGGGCGCCTTCAGGTCGGGCTGCTCGAAGTTGGCGAAGACGCGGCGGGAGTCCGCGGGCTCGTACTGCGTGTAGAGATAGACCTCGCCGTCCTCCGGGTCGACGAAGCGGTGCATGCCCTCACCGGTGCGGCTGTAGGCGCACTGGGCGTCCACCACCAGTTCGTTCTCCTCGGCGAGGTCCTCCAGGGTGATCCTGGTGCCGTCGAAGACCTCGGAGGGGTCCAGGTCCTTGCCGTTGAGCGAGAGGGCCGTGACGCTCGGTGCGATCAGGTCCGCGAAGGTCGCGGCGCCCGGCTCGGCGCTGCGGAACCGGATCGTGGTGACCGAGCGGAACGTGCGCGGCTCCTGACCGCTCTCGCCGACCGCCGACCGCAGGTCGAGGAAGACCTCGTACCCCTCGACGGAGAGCAGCGCGGCCCTCTCGCGGGCCTCGTCGCGGGACAGATTCTCACCGGGCACGGGCGGCACTCCCTTGTGACTCGCATGACTGTGATTCGCATGATCGGCACGAGTCGACTCGATCCGCGTGACTCGCGTGACTCGTACGAATGTCTACGATCCTCGCATGTGCCGTCTGCGGCCGACATCCGGGAATGCCCCGGTGCGCCACTGACGTTTCCCCGGCCAGATGCGAACGGATTCCCTAGGGAGAGACATGTCAGAGAACGGCAGCAAGACCCCCGTCGACTTCTGGTTCGACCCGCTGTGCCCCTGGGCGTGGATGACGTCGCGCTGGATGCTCGAGGTCGAGAAGGTCCGCGACGTGGAGGTCCGCTGGCATGTGATGAGCCTCGCCGTCCTGAACGAGGACAAGCTCGACGAGCTGCCCGAGGAGTACCGCGAGATGCTGGAGACCCAGGCGTGGGGTCCCGTCCGCGTCGTCATCGCCGCCCAGCAGAAGCACGGCGACGAGATCACCGGCAAGCTCTACACCGCGCTCGGCACCCGCTTCCACAACCGCGGCGAGGGCGCGACGCGCGAGGCCGTCGTCGGCGCCCTGGAGGACGTCGGCCTGCCCGCCGACCTCGTCGAGTACATGGACTCGGACGCGTACGACACGGAGCTGCGCGCCTCCCACAAGGAGGGCATCGACAAGGTCGGCCAGGAGGTCGGCACGCCCGTCATCGCCGTCCCCGGCGCCGACGGCGGCCAGGTCGCCTTCTTCGGCCCCGTCGTCACCCCGGCCCCCAAGGGCGAGGCCGCGGCGAGGCTCTGGGACGGCACGCTGCTCGTGGCGTCGACCCCGGGCTTCTACGAGATCAAGCGGACCCGCACCCAGGGCCCGATCTTCGACTGAGCCACACCCACAGCCACGCCCGCTCGCCGGCACATACCGAAAGGCCCCCGTGAGTCACGTCCTCACGGGGGCCTTTCCTTCATTCACCCGCCTCGGTGAAGGTTGAGAAGACGATCACGAGGCAGGATCTTCACGGGCTGTCAGCCGGGGGAGCGGACGACAGCCCTGGCTCACGGGGCGAGCAGCAGGCTGTTGACCCGCTCCTTCGCGGCGGCGTAACGCTTCGCCACGTCCTGCCAGTTGACGACCTGCCACATGGCCTCGATGAAGTCGACCTTCTGGTTCTTGTACTGCAGGTAGAAGGCGTGCTCCCAGGCGTCGAAGACCAGGATCGGCGTCGAGCCCTGGCCGACGTTGCCCTGGTGGTCGTAGACCTGCTCGACGATGAGGCGGCCGCTGAGCGGCTCATAGGCGAGCACGCCCCAGCCGGAGCCCTGCGTCGTCGCCGAGGCCTTGGTCAGCTGGGCCTTGAACTTGGCGAAGGAGCCGAAGGACTCGGTGATCGCGTCCGCCAGGTCGCCCACACCGTCGGCGGCCAGCGGCTCGCCGCCGCCACCGTCCTTCGGGCTGTTCATGTTGTGCCAGTAAATGCTGTGCAGGATGTGGCCGGAGAGGTGGAAGGCCAGGTTCTTCTCCAGGCCGTTGATGGCGCCCCACGTCTCCTTGTCGCGAGCCTCCTCCAGCTGCTCAAGGGTGTCGTTCGCGCCCTTCACGTACGCCGCGTGGTGCTTGTCGTGGTGCAGCTCGATGATCTGCGGGTTGATGACAGGTTCGAGCGCCGCGTAGTCGTACGGAAGTTCAGGAAGCGTGTAAATGGCCATGAGTCCGAGCCCTCCGACTGCTGCTCTGCTGTGGTGCGCTGTTGTGTTGCCCAACTTATTGCAACTATCTCGCAAGTGCAGGCTAGCAGCAGGAACCCCGAGAAGTTGATCAGCCCTTCGTCCTAGGTCCGCGGGGGCATGCCGGGACGCGAGAAGGCCCCGGACCACGAGGTCCGGGGCCTTCTCGTACGTTTCGGGGCTGCGACGTCCTAGGCGTCGGGGCCGCGACGTCCTAGGCGGCCGCCGCCCGCTTCTCCGTCATCTTCTGCCGCACGAACCCGATCACGGCGAGCCCCAGCGTCAGCGCGCCCGTGGCGAGCAGCTGCTTGCGGGTGTCCGGCTGGTCGGTCATCAGGTAGAAGACGTACGCCATTGCGGCCAGCGCCACCCAGGTGAGGAACGGGAAGCCCCACATCTTCACGACCAGCGTCTCCGGAGCCTCGCGCTCCGTCCGGCGGCGCAGGATCAGCTGCGAGACGGCGATGAAGATCCAGACGACCAGGATCATCGCGCCGATCATGTTGAGCAGCCAGGGGAAGACCTCGTCGGGGCTCCAGTAGCTGAGCAGCACGCAGACGAAGCCGAAGACCGAGGAGGCGAGGACGGCCAGGCGCGGCACGCCGCTGTAGACACGGCCGAGCACCTTCGGGCCCTGGCCGCGCTCGATCAGGGAGTACGACATGCGCGATGCGCCGTAGATGTTGGCGTTCATCGCGGAGAGCAGGGCGACCAGGACGATGACGTTCATGATCTCGCCGGCGCCGGGGATGCCCAGGTGGTCGAGCGTGGCGACGTACGGGCCCTTGGCGACGACTTCCTTGTTGTCCCACGGCAGCAGCGTGACGACGACGAGCATCGAGCCGACGTAGAAGACGGCGATGCGCCACATCGCCGTGCGCACGGCCTTGGCGACGCTCCTGACCGGGTTCTCGGACTCGGCGGCGGCGATCGTGACGGTCTCCAGGCCGCCGTACGCGAAGACGGAGGCGAGGAGGCCGATGATCAGGCCGTCCGTGCCGTGCGGCATGAAGCCGCCCTCACCGGTGAGGTTGGCCGTGCCGGGGGCGGAGACGTCCGATCCCGGCAGGATGCCGAGGATCGCGAGGGCGCCGATGCCGAGGAAGAGCGTGATCGCGCCGACCTTCAGGGCGGCGAACCAGAACTCGAACTCGCCGAAGTTCTTCACGGCCGTCAGGTTCGCGCCGCAGAACACCAGCATGAAGAGGGCGACCCACATCCACTTCTGGGTGTCGGGGAACCAGCCCACCATGATCTCCGCGGCGCCGATGCCCTCCAGGCCGACGGCGACGCAGAGCAGGAACCAGAAGCCCCAGCCCGCGGTGAAGCCCGCCCACGGGCCGATGGCCCGCTCGGCGTGGACCGAGAAGGAGCCCGACGCCGGGTTCGCGGCCGACATCTCGCCCAGCATGCGCATCACGAGCATGACGAGCGCACCGGACAGCGCGTAGGCGAGGACGATCGAGGGGCCGGCCGCGGCGATGCCCGCCCCGGACCCGACGAAGAGACCGGCCCCGATCACGCCGCCGAGGGCGATCATGGAAAGATGCCGCTGCTTGAGGCCGTGCACGAGCGGCGAGTCGGCCTTGGGGACCTCTTCGGGTGCTGCGTCCTGCTGGGTGGACGTCCGAGACATGGGCGTGCCCTGTTCAGTAGCCGAGACGGGGGAGCGAGCGGCCCACAGTCTGAGGTCCGGTACCGCTGACAGGGAACACTTGACCGCTATACGGACACGACGCTCACACGTCGTGAAGAAACATGCACATCAAGTTCATCTGTTGTTCACGCGCGCCGCGTGCCACTCCCGCAGCCCCGCGATCACCAGGACCAGCCCCGTCGCCCCCGCCGACCACAGCAGCTGCGGCCGCGCCCCCTCGTCCGTCAGCATCAGACCGAGCACGACGGCCATCGCGGCCAGCGCCGCCCACGTCAGATACGGGAACGCCCACATCCGCAGCACGAGCCGCTCCGGGGCCTCCCGCTCGATGCGCCGGCGCAGCCGCAGCTGCGAGACCGCGATCAGCGCCCAGACGAAGAGGAGCACCGCGCCGACGGAGTTGAGCATGTAGAGGAAGACGGAGTCCGGCCACTTCAGATTGAGGACGACGGACACGAAGCCGAAGGCGACGGACGCGAGGACCGCGCGGCGCGGCACCCCGCCGCCGGACACCTTCAGGAGGGCCTTCGGCGCCTCGCCGCGCTCGGCCAGCGAGAAGACCATCCGCGACGAGCCGTAGAGGTTGGCGTTGAGCGCGGAGAGCAGCGCCACGAACACCACGATGTTCATGATGGTCCCGGCGGACGGCACCCCGATCGAGTCGAGGACCGTCACATACGGGCTGGCGCCGGCCTGCTGCGCCGTCCAGGGCAGCACCGTCACGATGACGAGCATCGACCCGACGTAGAAGAAGAGGATGCGGTAGACCGCGCTGCGCACCGCGCGGGCGACCGACCGCACCGGGTCGTCGGACTCGGCGGCCGCGATGGTCACGACCTCCAGGCCGCCGAACGCGAAGACGACGGCGAGGACGCCGGAGACGACGCCCTCCCAGCCGTTCGGCAGGAAGCCGCCCTGCCCGGTGAGGTTGGTGAGGCCCACCGGGTCCGTGTCGGGCAGCACGCCGAAGACGGCGAGCAGCCCGAGGACCAGGAACGCGACGATCGCGAAGACCTTCAGGGCCGCGAACCAGAACTCGAACTCGCCGAAGTTCTTCACCGAGGCGAGGTTGGCCGCGGTGAACACCAGCATGAAGATCAGCACCCAGGCCCACTGCGGCACCGCGGGCGCCCAGCCGTGCGCGATCTGCGCGGCGCCGGTCGCCTCCACGGCGAGCACGACCACGAGCAGGAACCAGTAGAGCCAGCCGACGCTGAACCCGGCCCAGCGGCCGAGCGCGCGCTCCGCGTGCACGGAGAAGGAACCGGAGGCGGGCATCGCGGCCGACATCTCGCCGAGCATCCGCATCACGCACATCGCGAGCGCGCCCGCGATCAGATACGAGACGACGATGCCGGGGCCCGCGACCGAGATCCCCGCCCCCGACCCCACGAACAGTCCGGCGCCGATGACGCCGCCGAGCCCGAGCATGGTGAGGTGACGCTGTTTGAGACCGCCGGAGAGCGGCTCCTGCGCCGTCTCCTTCATGCCCCCGGTGCCGGGTTCCGAGCGGTCGGGGGGTGCGTCGTGCATGGTGCTCAGGCTGCTCTCGGGGTCACAGGACTTTGGCGGGACTCCACAGTCTCCCCGGGCAGCCGCCCCTCGCGCAAAACGGGGCACCCACCCGCCGACCTCCGTGACGAGCGTCACGCCGTCCGAGGTGTACGGACAGCGCTTTGTACGGAGCCCACCAAGGCCCCGCCCCCGGGTTGTCGGCCGATGACCGTGTTCCCGCGCCACCGCCTGGGATAGCGTCGACGCGTTCCCCACCTGCCCACGTCCCCGCGGAGTCCCGATGAGCATCGCCGCTGCCACCACCCGTCCCGGCCAGGTCCTCGCGGACCTGCTGCCCGCGTCCCGCGTGAAGGACGCGGCGCTCGTGCTCGGCGGCGCCGCGCTCACCGGGATCGCCGCCCAGATCGCGGTGCCCGTGCCGGGTTCCCCGGTGCCGGTGACCGGTCAGACCTTCGCCGCGCTGCTCGTCGGCACGTCGCTGGGTGCCCGCCGCGGCTTCCTGTCGCTCGCGCTGTACGCCCTCGTGGGCATGGCGGGCATGCCGTGGTTCGCCCAGGCGGGCTCCGGCGTCGCGGCCCCGTCCCTCGGCTACGTCCTCGGCATGCTGCTCGCCGCCACGGTGGTGGGCGCCCTGGCCCGCCGCGGCGGCGACCGCTCGGTGCTGCGCACGGCGGGCACGATGGTCCTCGGCTCGGCGATCATCTACGCGGTCGGCGTCCCGTACCTGGCCGCCGCCACCGGCATGTCGCTGACCCAGGCCGTCGCCGCCGGCCTCACGCCCTTCCTGATCGGCGACGCCCTGAAGGCCGCGCTCGCGATGGGCGCGCTGCCCACGGCGTGGAAGCTCCTCGACCGCTGACGGCCCGCCCGGCCACCGGCCGGGCTATCCGATGTTGTGGTTCCGCCTGAAGAGGTTCGCCGGGTCGTACGTGGCCTTCAACGCGGCGAGCCTCTTCAGCGTTTCCGGGTCGTACAGCCCCTCCGGCCGGTCGTTGCCGCCGAAGACGAAGTTCAGGGAGCGCCCCAGGGCCTGCGGCGCCAGGAGCCCGAACGCCTCCGCGTGCACCTTCCGCTGGGCCTCGACGTCCGTGCCGTCCAGCGGCGACAGGAGCCGCAGGAGCCAGCCCGCCTCCCGGTAGGGCACCGCGTTCCGCGCGGGCCGCGCCAGGGCCCCGCCCAGGTGGTTGAGCTGCAGGACGTGCATGGTGGCCGCGCCGGGCCCGGCGAGCGCGAGGACGTCGACGGCCGCGTCGACGTCGAGCCCGCTCAGGAGCACGTTGTCGCCGTAGAAGGCGTGCGGGAAGTCCGGGTCGCCGTGGATGGAGGGGCTCTCGGCGTACGGCATCTCGCGCAGCGTGTCCGAGACGGTGGGCCCGATCTCCCGCAGCGGAGCCACGAGCCGCTCGCCCTCGGCCGCCGGGCCGGTGAAGGCGACCCGGATCAGGAGGAGGTAGCGGCCCCGCAGGTGCGGCGGGAGCTGCGGCAGGTCCGGGTAGACGAGCGCGGCGAGCGACGAGGTCACCTCGTCGGGCAGGGTCCGCGTCCACTCTTCGTAGCCGCGCAGCACGGCGGCCGGGTCGACCGCGCCGCCGTCGAACGCGACAGCGCCGCCGTACAGCCTGGCCACCGGCAGCAAACCGATCTCCAGGCCGGTGACGACGCCGAGGTTCGCGCCGCCGCCGAGCAGCCCCCAGCAGAGCTCGGGGTCGCTGTCCGCCGTGACGTGGCGCAGGACGCCGTCCGCGGTCACGACGTCGAGCGAGCGGACGTGGTCGGCCGCGTAGCCGAACTCTCGGCCGAGGATGCCGAGTCCGCCGCCGAGGGTGTACGAGACGGCGCCCACGCTCGGCGCCGTGCCGTTCGGCGGGGCGAGGCCGTGCTCGACGGCGGCCTCGACGACCTGGCCCCAGCGGGCGCCGGCGCCCACGGTGACGGAGCGCGTTCCGGGGTCGACATGCACGGCGTCCATCCGCCGCGTACTGACGAGGACGCCGCCCTCGGACGCTCCCGGCACACCGTGCCCGGTGGCCTGGACACCGACGGGCAGACCGGCCTCCGCGGCGTACGACACCGCTGCGACGACGTCGTCGGCGCTCTCCGCGCCGAAGACGATGGCGGGCCGCGTCGCGAAGCCGGTCTGCATTCCGGCGAGTTCCTCGTCGTATCCGGGCTCGCCCGGCCGGAACACGAGTCGCTGTGCGGTGAAGTCCACGGGAGCCTCCGTTGGGCGGCGGGGCGGTGTCCGGCCGCCGCTCTGCCTGCATACGTCGAGACGGGTGTCTCGTCTGTCAGGGAGAGCATCCCTCACAGACGTGAACACCCGTCGTCAACTGCCCCGGTGCTCCACCGGGATTCAGGTCAGGCGGCCGTCCTGGGCCGCACCTTCTCGCGCACCAGCGAGAAGACGACGACGAAGGCGGCGGCGAGGAGCGAGAGCAGCACCTGCTTGCGTCCCGCCTCGTCGGTCAGCATGTAGACGAGCACGAACGAGATCATCGCGATCGTGACCCACGTCAGATACGGGAAGAGCCACATCTTCACGACCAGCTTTTCGGGCTCCTCGCGCAGGATGATCCCGCGCATCCGCAGCTGCGTGAAGCTGATGATCAGCCACACGAAGAGGGCCACCGCGCCCGAGGAGTTGAGTAGGAAGTCGAAGACGGTGTCCTTCCACTGGTAGTTGAACCAGACGGCGACGAAACCGAAGACGACGGAGCCGAGGATCGCGGCCATCGGCACGCCCCGCGCGTTGGTGCGCGCGAAGGCCTTGGGCGCGTCACCGCGCTGGCCGAGCGAGAAGGCCATGCGGGAGGCGGTGTAGAGGCCGGAGTTGAGGCAGGAGAGCACGGCGGTGAGGACGATGACGTTCATGACCTGGCCGGCGTGCGGGATGCCGATCGAGTTCAGCGCGGCGACGTAACTGCCGTGCTCGGTGATCGACTTGTCGTTCCACGGCAGGAGCGTGATGACGACGAAGATCGAGCCCAGGTAGAAGACGCCGATGCGCCAGATGACGCTGTTCGTCGCCTTGGTGACGGCGCGCTGCGGGTCCTCGGACTCGCCGGCGGCCAGGGTGACGATCTCGCTGCCCATGAAGGAGAAGACGACCATCAGCACACCGGTGAGGATGGCGCCCGCGCCCTTGGGCATGAAGCCGCCCGCGTCGGTGAGGTGCGCGAATCCGGCGCCGGGGTTGTCGGAGCCGGGCAGCAGGCCGAAGACGGCGAGCAGACCGATGACGACGAAGCCGCCGATGGCGACGACCTTGATCCCGGCGAACCAGAACTCGAACTCGCCGTACGAGCCCACCGACACGAGGTTCGTCGCGGTGAGGACGACCATCACGATCAGCGCCCAGCCCCACTGCGGGACGGCGGGTATCCAGCCGTTGAGGATGACGGCGCCTGCGGTGGCCTCCACCGCGAGCACGACGACCCAGAAGAACCAGTACAGCCAGCCGATGGAGAAGCCGGCCCAGCGGCCGAGCGCCTGGTCCGCGTAGGTGGAGAAGGAGCCGGAGGCGGGCCGGGCGGCGGCCATCTCGCCGAGCATCCGCATCACGAGGACGACCATCGTGCCGACGAGGGCGTACGAGATCAGGATCGCGGGCCCGGCGGCGGCGATGCCGGAGCTGGAGCCGACGAAGAGACCGGCGCCGATCACACCGCCGATGGCGATCATCGAGAGGTGGCGGTTCTTCAGACCCGCCTTGAGGCCGTCGCCGGTGTCACCACTCTGGCCTGACTGCGGATCCCCAGGGGATGCGGGGCTGCTGTCTGCCTTCGCAAGGGAGGGTTGCGAGGTCATGGACGAATCCTTAAGTTCTCGGGTCACGAGCCCCCGCATTCAAACTCAGGGGTGAACGGGACGGAAGTCCTGAATCCGGATCGTTGTATTCCGGCCAATGGCCTGGACCAAGGTCCCGCCCGGGGTGATTCCGGGGAGATCTCGACAAGATCAAGGTCCTGCCCGGTCGCGGCTACCCGCCCCGCGACATGCCACACTCGGTCCCATGCGCGTGTACCTCGGCTCGGATCATGCCGGCTACGAACTCAAGAACCACCTGGTCGAATGGCTCAAGAGCCATGGCCATGAGCCCGTCGACTGCGGGCCCCACATCTATGACGCCCAGGACGACTACCCGCCGTTCTGCCTGCGCGCCGCGGAGAGGACCGCCGCGGACCCGGAGGCCCTCGGCATCGTCATCGGCGGCTCCGGGAACGGCGAGCAGATCGCCGCGAACAAGGTGAAGGGCGTGCGGGCGGCCCTGGCCTGGAGCGAGCAGACCGCGGCGCTCGGCCGCGAGCACAACAACGCCAACGTGATCTCGATCGGCGGCCGCATGCACAGCCAGGAGGAGGCGACGAAGTTCGTCGAGATCTTCCTGGCCACGCCGTACTCGGGTGAGGAGCGTCACACGCGCCGCATCGAGATGCTGTCGCGGTACGAGGAGACGGGCGAGCTGCCCGCGATCCCCGCCCACCACCCGCAGTCGTAGCGAGGCCGCGGGGCCCCGCCCCGGACCCCGCTCCTCAATCGCCGGAGGGGCTGATCCTCAGCCCCTCCGTACTCACGTCCGGAGGGACACCGTGCCGGAGGGGCACACGATTCACCGGCTGGCGGCCGACCACCGGGAACGCTTCCAGGGCCGCCCGGTCCGGGCCACCAGCCCGCAGGGCAAGTTCTCCGACAGCGCCGCCCTCCTCACCGGCCAGGTGCTGGACACCGCCGAGGCCCACGGCAAGCATCTGTTCCTCGGTTTCGCCGGGACCGGCTGGGTCCACATCCACCTCGGCCTCTTCGGCAAATACGCCCTCGGCGAGTGCCCCGCCCCGCCTCCCACGGACACCGTCCGCCTGCGCCTGCTGACCGAGTCGTACTACTCCGACCTGCGCGGCCCCACCACCTGCGCCCTCATCACGGACGAGGAGAAGCGGGCGATACACGACCGCCTCGGCCCCGACCCGCTGCGGGCCGGGGACGACCCGGAGAAGGCCTACCGCCGCATCTCCCGCAGCCGCACCACCGTCGCCGCCCTCCTCATGGACCAGAAGGTCATCGCGGGCGTCGGCAACGTCTACCGGGCGGAGGTCCTCTTCCGGCACGGCATCGACCCGTACACCCCCGGCAAGGACCTCACCGAGGCGCGGTGGACCGCGATCTGGGCGGATCTCGTGGAGCTGATGCGCGAGGGAGTGCGGCTGAACCGCATCGACACGGTCAGGCCCGAGCACACCCCGGAGGCGATGGGCCGCCCGCCGCGCGTCGACGACCACGGCGGCGAGGTCTACGTCTACCGCAGGGCGAACCAGCCCTGCCACCTCTGCGGCACCGACATCCGCACCGCCGACCTGGCAGCCCGCAACCTCTTCTGGTGCCCGACCTGCCAGCGCCCGGCCTGACCCGGGCCCACGACCCCGCTGCCCCGAACCGCCTAGAACCCGTGCGGCAGCCACGGTGCCACGGGCGAGCCGAAGGCCACCGAGGCCTCTGCCAGGGCGCCCTGGCGCAGTTCGCGCACCCGGCCCGCGCCCGCCAGGGACGTCAGGGACGTGCCGCCGAGGTAGGCGGCGCCCAACTCCCGCACGGACAAGGCGAGATCGGCCGCATCGTCCGTGCGCTCGCACGAGGCGCCCTTCGCGTCGCCGGTGAGCCGCCAACGCCCCGCGTTCCAGGGGCAGAAGGCGTCCTCGACCTCGAACGCCACGTCCAGGGGCGTCTGATACGTCCGCGCCTCCAGTGCCGCGCCCACCTCGACGAGCCGCACGTGCAGCATGTCGGCCACCCGCAGGTCGCACCGGCGGACGTCCGAGACGAGCTGGAGCAGCGGGTCGTCCACCGGCCGGTTCCGGGCGACGACCGACGACGTCAGGTCGATCTCGAAGAGGAACCGCCACAGCGCCGCGTACGCCGCCGGGTCGAGTGCCTCGATGTCGCGCACCCTCACCACGCCCTTGGGGCCCTTCGTGTCCCACTCCGGCTTGATGGCGTACCGCACATAGCCGACGAGCTCCCCCGCGCGCTCGGCGACCACGCACTGCAGCGGTGACGCGCCGTCCCTGTCGTCCTTCGGGTCGAGCAGCCCGAGCCGCTCCCAGCCCGGCTGCCGGGCCAGCATCCCCGGACGCCCGGTGACCAGGCGTGCGTACAGCGCCTCGCACGCGTCGTGGACGTCGGCGGCCTTCGCGTACCGGAGAGATACGTCATCCGTACCGGCCGGGACGGACAGCCGGACCCGGGTCGTGTCGATGTCGGCCCGCAGGATCTGGGTGGCCGCGCCGTACCCGAAGCGGCCGTAGATGGCCGGCTCCGACGCGGTCAGCACGGCCAGCGCCTCGCCCCGCGCGCGCACGTCGTCGAGCTGCCGCCGCATCATCGACGTCAGGATGCCGCGCCGCCGGTGCGTCGCCGCGACGCCCACCATGGTCACGCCCGCCGCGTCCACCAGCGCGCCGCCCGGCACGGAGAGCCGGAAGGAGAACGCCCCCGCCGCCCCGACGCAGGCGTCCCCGTCCCACACGCCCATCGACCGGTCGAACTCGACGAGCCCGCGCCACAGCTCCTGCTCCTCCGGGGCCTCCGGCACGCCGCCGAACGCGACGTCCAACGCCCCGTACCAGGTGTCCCATTCGGTCTTCGCGAGCATGCGCAAGTCTGTCGTCATATGCCATGACTACCAGGGCGATACGCCCGGTGCGACAGGATTTCCACGCCCCGCGGCGCGCCACCGGCGGGGGGACAACCGGGACCTCCCGTGCGAAGTACGCGGCCCGCTGGATAAGGTCCACGAGCAATGGTGGTACGACGAGCAGGACGCGCACGCCGCGCGCACCGCGAACGGCGGGCGGAAGCCGAGACGTTCACGGCCCGGATGAAGAAGAGGGTGCACCGGGCCCGGATCGTGCTGCGCAAATCCGGGGTCGACTACTTCCGCGGCGACGGCTCCGACTGGGTCGCGCTGGCCGGCCTGCTCCTCACCGTCCCGGTGATCACCTGCTGCACGATCGTCAACAACGTGTGGTTCTCACCGGCCGCGCTCGTCCTGCCCATCGTCGCGGGCGGCCTGCTGCTGCGCCCCGCCAGCCTGCTCGGTCTCTACGCGGCGTCGGCGGTGGCCCTCATCGTGGAGTCCGTCCGGCTCGGCCCGTACACCGAAGGCGCCTCCCGCGTCACACCCGGCGTCGTCCTGGTGGTCGCCGCCTGCGGCTTCTTCGGGCTCCTCATCGCCCAGTTCCGCAGCCGGGTCGGCGTCCCCTGGCGCGGCGGCGGCACCATGCTCTTCGACCTGCGCGAACGCATCCGCGTCCAGAGCAAACTGCCGAAGCTGCCGCGCGGCTGGCACCGCGAGATGGCGCTGCGCCCGGCCGGCGGCCAGTCCTTCTCCGGCGACTTCGTGGTCGCGGCCCGCACGAACGGCGGCCGCACCCTGGAGGCCGTCCTCACCGACGTCTCGGGCAAGGGCATGGACGCGGGGTCGCGGGCGCTGCTGCTCTCCGGCGCGTTCGGCGGCCTGCTCGGCTCGCTGCCCCCGCACGCCTTCCTGCCCGCCGCCAACGGCTACCTGCTCCGCCAGGACTGGGACGAGGGCTTCGCGACCTCCATCCACCTCGTCCTCGACCTGGAGACCGGCGACTACGAACTGTTCTCCGCGGGCCACCCGCCGGGCCTCCAGCTCAGCGCGGGCAGCGGCCGCTGGGAGGAGAAGGCCGGGCAGGGCCCGCTCCTCGGTGTCTACGACGGCGCGCAGTTCGACCCCGTCAAAGGCGTCCTGCGCCCCGGCGACGTCCTGATGCTCTTCACGGACGGCCTCGTCGAGACGTCCGACCGCGACATCGCCGAGGGCATGGACCGCCTCACGGGCGAGGCCGACCGCTATGTGGCGGGGGGCTTCCACGGCGCGGCCTGGCATCTGATCGAGGCCGTCGCGAAGGACGTCAACGACGACAGGGCGCTGCTCCTGATCTGCCGGGAGGCGTGAACCGCCCCCGGGCACGACCTAGGGGACGGGTGAAGGCGTCTCCGTCACCGCGCGGTCCCGGCCACCCGGCAGGATCCGCGCCAGCCACTCCGACCGTCCCGCGGCCAGTGGTCCGAGGACCGCGAGCAGCAGCACATACCCCGCGATGAAGGGGGAGAGCCGCTCGTCGAGGCCCGCGCCCGCCGCCATCGTGGCGAGGATCAGCGCGAACTCGCCGCGGGCGAGCAGCGTCGTGGAGATGTTCGCCGCGGGGCCCGCCCCGAAGTCGTACACCCGCGCGGCCCCGAGCCCCGCCAGGACGTTCATCAGGAGTGTCACCGCGACCGCGGCGAGGACCGGCCAGAGCACCACCGGCAGGTCGCCGGGGTCGATGGAGAGCCCGAACGCGAAGAAGAAGATCGCCCCGAACGCGTCGCGCAGCGGATGCACCAGCTTGCGGATGCGGTCGCCGGACGCCGTGCTGCCCAGCATCAGACCGACCATGAACGCGCCGATCGCGTCGGCCACACCGAACCACTCGGAGACTCCGGCGACGAAGACGGCGACGCCGAGGAAGGAGATGACGAGCAGTTCGTCGTCGCGGGTGTCCATCAGCCGGCCGACGAGCCGGGTGCCGAAGCGGGCCGCGAGCGCGAGGAGCAGCAGGAAGCCGAAGGCCTTGCCGCCGTCGAGCACGGCCGCCGAGAGGCTGTCGGCGCCGGACAGGATCGGCTGGAGCGCCGCGAGGTAGAGGGCCAGGAAGATGTCCTCGACGACGATGATGCCGAGGATGGGCCTGGTCTCCGGATTGCCGAGGCGGCCGGTGTCGACCAGGACCTTCGTGACGATCGCGGAGGACGAGATGCCGAGCACTCCGGCGAGGACCAGCGCTTCGGAGGTGCCCCAGCCGAGCGCGAATCCGAAGCCCAGGCCGGCGCCGACGTTCAGGGCGAGATAGGTGCCTCCGGCGAGGGCCATCTTGCGGCCGCCGGTCTTGAGGTCGTCCAGGTGGAATTCGAGGCCCAGGTAGAAGAGCAGCAGGACCAGGCCGAGCGCCGAGAGCATCTCCAGGTCGTGGGGGTCGGAGACCAGGACCACGCCGGGGGTGTGCGGGCCGAGGAGGATTCCGGCCAGGATGAACAGGGGAATGGTGGGGAGTCCGATGCGGCCGCCGAGACGGGCGAGGACGGCGGCGGCGAGAAAGGCTCCGCCCATGGCTATCAGGGTGTCTGCGTGTCCGATGGGCCCGCTCCTTCGAGATATCGGGTCAAGGGTTCGTAAAGAACGCGTCAATAGTTAGCTTACCAAAGGGTTTCCCGGGGGTGCGGGTGAGCCGACCGGAGGGGTGCCGGTGAGCCGAGGGGTGGGGTTTCCCCTACCTGGCATCGGCCGGGAGCCGTCATGGTCCACAGCACCCCCTTCTCCGTACGTTCAAGAGGTCGAATTCGTACGGAGAGGTGGACAGGGACATGGGGCTGCGGCGGAAGAAGAACCAGGTCGTCGAGGAGGACGTACGCGTCGTCGGCGCGCCGGCACACGGCGACTGGGCCGTCGAGCTCCGGGGCGTCCGCCGCCAGTACGGCCGCGGCTCCGGCGCCGTGCACGCCCTCGCCGGCATCGACCTCGCCCTGCCCCGCGGCAGCTTCACCGCCGTCATGGGGCCCTCCGGCTCCGGCAAGTCCACCTTCCTGCAGTGCGCCGCGGGCCTCGACCGGCCGAGCGCCGGCACCGTCCGCCTCGGCGGCACCGAGATCACCGGCATGAGCGAGAACAAGCTCACCGCCCTGCGCCGCACCCGCCTCGGCTTCGTCTTCCAGGCCTTCAACCTGCTGCCGTCGCTGACCGTCGAGCAGAACGTCGTCCTGCCGATGCGCCTCGCGGGACACCGCCCCGACCGCCGCAAGGCCGCCGAGATGCTCACCCGCGTCGGCCTCGGCGACAAGGCGCGCCGCCGCCCCGGCCAGCTCTCCGGCGGCCAGCAGCAGCGCGTCGCCATCGCCCGCGCCCTGGTCACCCAACCCGACGTGATCTTCGCCGACGAGCCGACCGGCGCCCTGGACACCACCACGGCCA
This sequence comes from Streptomyces sp. NPDC039480, assembly GCF_055597165.1. Taxonomy (NCBI): domain Bacteria; kingdom Bacillati; phylum Actinomycetota; class Actinomycetes; order Kitasatosporales; family Streptomycetaceae; genus Streptomyces; species Streptomyces sp. NPDC039480. Next base: position 376,013 of record NZ_JBVITX010000008.1, read on the forward strand.
CCGAGATCCTCGCCCTGCTGCGCTCCGCCGTCGACGGAATGGGCGCCACCGTCGTCATGGTCACCCACGACCCGGCCGCCGCGGCCTACGCCGACCGCGTCCTCTTCCTCGCCGACGGCTCCCTCGTCGACCGCCTGGAGCGCGCCTCCGCCGCACAGATCGCCGCCCGCATGACGGCCCTCACCACGCCTTCCTACGCGGGGGTGGCCGCGTAATGGCGTACGTGCCCAACGGCCTCGCCCGCGCGGCCGTCCGCTTCAAACCCGCCGCGTTCGCCGGCACCTTCGTCGCCCTGATGATGGCCTCGCTGATCGTGGCCGCCTGCGGCATCCTCCTGGAGACGGGGCTGCGCGCCTCCATGCCGTCCGAGCGCTACGCGGGCGCCCCCGTGGTCGCCGCCGCCGACCAGTCCGCCCACTTCGTCACCGGCAGCGGCGACAGCAGGTCCGAGTCGAACACCCCGCTGCCCGACCGGGCGCGGCTCGACGACTCCCTGGTCGCGAAGGCCGGTGCGGTGCCCGGCGCCCGCGCCGCCGTCCCCGACGTCACCTTCCCCGTGCACTCCGGCGGCAAGGACGTCACCGCACACGGCTGGGGCTCCACCGCCTTCACCGGCGAGAAGCTGTCCGCGGGCCGCGCCCCGCACCCCGGCGAGGTCGTCCTCGCCGCACCCGGCGCCTCCGTCGGCGACCGCACCACGCTCACCACCGCCGACGGACCCCGCGACTTCCGCGTGTCCGGCACGGTACGGAACCAACAGGGCGCGCCCACCGCCTGGTTCGCCGACACCGAGGCCGTCCGCCTCTCCGGGCACCCCGGCCGCGTCGACGCCATCGCCGTCCTGCCCAAGGCGGGCGTCCCGGCCGACACCCTCAAGTCACAGGTGGCGCACGCCCTCGGCAAGAAGGCCGACGTCCACACCGGCGACGACCGCAGCGCGGCCGAGGGCTCCGAGCTCGCCTACGCCAAGGAACTCCTCACCGCCCTCGGCGGCTCCTTCGGCGGCATCGCCGCGCTCACCGCCGTCTTCACCTCGGCCGGCACCGTCGCGCTCTCGGTCGGCCAGCGCGCCCGCGAATACGCGCTGCTGCGCGCCATCGGCACCACCCCGCGCCAGATCCGCCGCACCATCGCCACCGAGACCCTGCTCGTCGCACCGGTCGCGGGCGCGGTCGGCGTGCTGCCCGGCATCGCCCTGGCCACCTGGTGGTTCGGGCAGCTGAAGGAGAAGGGCGCGGTCCCTGAGGCCGTCGACCTGTCCGTCTCCTTCATCCCGCTCGTCGCCGCCGTCGGCGTCGCCGTCCTCACCGCACTCGGCGCCGGGTACATGGCCGCCCGCCGCCCCTCCCGCATCAAGCCGGGGCAGGCACTCAGCGAGGCCTCCGTGGAGCGGCTGCCGCTCGGCTGGATCCGTACGCCGCTGGGCGTCGCCGCCGCCGTCGGCGGCGCGGTCTTCGCGGGCTTCGCCGCGAACAACACCGGCGAGGACGCGGCGAACGCGGCGCTCGGCGTCGTCATGCTCTTCATGCTCGCCGTGGCCCTCCTCGGCCCGCTGGTGGCCCGCGGCTGCGCGGCTCTCTTCGGCCTCCCGCTGCGCGGCGCCGGAGCCTCCGCCGCACTGGCCGCCGCCAACTCCCGTACGAACGCCCGCCGCCTCGCCTCGGCGATCACCCCGATCGTCCTCGCCATGGCCTTCTCCTCCGTCCTCGTCTTCATGCACACCAGCGAGGACCGGGTCGCCGCCGACCAGCAGCGCGAGGGCATCACCGCCGACCACATCGTCACCTCCGACGCGGGCCTCGCCCCGGGTGCCGTGACGAAGGCCGCCGACGCCGACGGGGTCACCTCCGCCGTCGGTCTGCTCAAGACCTCCGTGCTCGTCCCCGTCGGCTCCGGCGGCGACCGCTGGCTGGAGTCGGCGTCGGCGCAGGGCATCACCGGCTCCGCCGCCGACCTCGCGAAGGTCCAGGACCTGAAGGTCGAGACGGGCGCCCTGCGACTCGGCAGGGGCGAGATCGCGATCGACGCCAACCTCGCCCGGTCGGCGCACGTGAAGGTCGGCGACCGCATCGACATCCGCCTGCCCGACGGCACCAAGGCCACACCGAAGGTCGTGGCGACGTACGGCAGGGGCCTCGGCCTCTCCCAGGCGACCCTGCCCGCGGCCGACCTGAAGCAGCACGTCACCTCGTCCTTCACCACCGAGATCTGGACGAAGGGCGGCTCGGAGCAGGCCCTCGCCGGCCTCGGCACCCTCCAGGACCGCGACGGCTACGCCACCGCCCAGTCCCTCGACCGCGAGCTCAACGCCTGGGCCAACACCACGATGGCGGCCGTGCTCGGCGGCTTCGCGGCCGTCGCCGCGGTCAACACCCTGGTGATGACGGTCCTCGACCGCCGCCGCGAACTCGGCACGCTGCGCCTGATCGGCTCCACGCGCCGCCAGGTGATGCACATGATCCGCTGGGAGGCGCTGCTCGTCGCCTGCGCAGGCATCGTCATCGGCTCGGCGATCGCCCTCGCCACGCTCGTCCCGATGATGAAGGGCCTGACCGGCGAGTCCCCGTACATCCCGCCGCTGACGTACGGCTCCTTCGTGGGCGCAATCCTGGTCCTGGGGCTGGCCTCGGCGACGATCCCGGCGCGGGCGGCGCTAAAGTCCACCGCGTGATGTCCCTACTCGAGGTGGAAGCCCTCGCCCGCGAGGCCCACGCCGCCCAGACCGACAAGGCGGGCCGCCCCTACGCCGAGCATCTGCGGGCCGTGGCCGACGGGGTGCGGGCGAGGGGCGGCGACGACGAGCAGATCGCCGCGGCCTGGCTGCACGACTCCGTCGAGGACGACGCCCTGTCGGAGCGCTGGCTGCGCGAGGCCCCCCTCGCCCCGCGCACGAAGGACATCGTCCTGGCGCTCACCAAGCGCGCGGGGGAGTCCAAGGAGTCGTACGCGGAACGCATTCTCGCCACCCCCGGCGCCCGCCTCGTGAAGGAGGCGGACCTGGCCCACAACGCGGACCCGGCCCGCCTCGCGGTGCTCGACGCGACGACAAGGGCGCGCCTGACGGCGAAGTACGCCACCATGCGCGCCCTGTTGGGGATCGGCTGAGGACCCGCTAGCCGGACCTGCCCCGCTCCCGGGCGAGTTGCGCCGCGTCCCGCTTGAAGGCCCACTCCATCTTGGGCTCCATCGCGAAGCGGAACATCCTCTGCACCGGAGGAGTGCACAGCAGGGTGACGACCGTCGCGGCGACCGCCGTCACGAAGATCTCGCCGAGCGGCTTGTGCAGCCACTCGTAATTCTCGAACCAGCCCCAGAAGCGGGAGCCCTTGGCGAGGAAGCCGTGCAGCAGATAGCCGTAGAGCGTGCCGGCGCCGAGGATCGTGAACCACATCTTGCGGCGCGGCACCCACGCGAAGAAGCACGCGGTGAGGACGACGGAACAGCCGAAGAGCGCCAGCGTCATCACGATGCCGACCCACCACGGCACGCCCAGCTCCTGGGCGCTGTCGCGGCGGTAGAACCACACGGAGGTCATCCGGGGCGCCGCCCAGTAGGCCAGGAGCACCGCGGCGGCGAAGACCGGCACGGACAGGATCCGCACCTCACGGCGGCGCACCAGCTGGAAGTACTCGGGCTTCATGAAGAGGCCGAGCACGAAGAACGGCATGAACTGCAGGACGCGCTGCAGATCGAGGTCGTCGCCGATGTCGGGCGAGATCACCGCGAGCATGGCGACGGCCAGCGCGAGCGGCACCGGCCAGCGCACGATCTTCCACAGCGGCACGGTGAGCCGCCACACGAAGAGGGCGACCAGGAACCAGGTGAGGTACCAGGGGTCGAGCAGGCTGATCGGATGGCCGGGGTCGTCGTCGGCCCAGCGCTTGAAGAGGCTGTACGCGACCTCGAAGACGACGTACGGCACGGCGACGCCGGTCACGAGCCGCTGCAGCCGGTCGGGACGCATGTCGAAACTGCGCGAGAAGTAGCCGGAGATCACGATGAACGCCGGCATGTGGAAGGTGTAGACGGTCATATACAGCGCCTCGGCGGCGCGGCTGTGATCCGTCAGGGGTTCCCATGCGTGGGCCATCGCCACGAGGACGATCGCCAGGTACTTGGCGTTGTCGAAGAACGCGTCCCGCTGCTTGGCGGGCTTCGTCGCGCTCTGGGCGGTGCTGCGGCCGACCGGGGTGGGGGGAGCTGTGGCGGTGGCCTGCGGGGTCGGGTGGGGGGCGCGGGGGATGGTGACTCCGGCCGCCGGCACCTGGGCCGGGGGGAGCGGCGCCCGGTGGCGTCCGTGCGGGTGCACCGAGTTGGTCACAGGCCCTCCCACCACGAGCTCGGTGAGACGATCCGGGACCGCACTGCGCCTGCGGGGGTGGTGGCAGCGTGGAACATCTGAGGCACCCTAGCGTCGCCCCGGTGTATTCGTAAAACCCCCGTCGCTTTCGTCGACTCAATCCCCGGGAATCGGTTGCAGTGACAAAGAGAGTCGACAAAGAGATGTGGCAGTATGCACGCGCAGCGCGTCCGGTACGTCACAACTCATCCGGTTTAAATGGTGCATAACACCCCCGGGTGACACCGGTGAAATGTCCGGTTGGCCGAATTGGAATTTCTTGCGAACGTCGTGTGTGGCGATGGCAACGATCACCTGGAATTCACGGTGTCCGCAAGTCGTCGAATTGCTGTGCGACGGTGCGCCGCGCGGGCCCCCGTAGGGCGCCCCCGCGCGCCGGGGTCGGAAAGCGTTGGCCGACGATGTGTCACCGGCCGCATGGAGGGGGCCTGTTGGTGGCACGATGGTTTCTGGCGGGGGTGTGCGGGGCCGTACCCCCCGGGCCGGGAGAGCGACCGACCTAGGGTGTGATCAGTGTGGCCATTTCGCTGTCAGTGGTGCTGCTGTTGGCGATCATCCTTGTGGTGCTGATCCGAGGGGGATCGCTCAAGACGGGCCCCGCGATCGTCGCGGTGCTCTTCGGCTTCTTCCTCGCCTCCACGGGCATGGCTCCGTCCATAAACCGCTTTCTCAACGAAGTGGCGGAGACCATCAACTCGATCAGCTTCTGACCGATCGGCTTCTGGAACGGCGAAACCCCAGACCGTGGCCGGCCTGGGGTTTCCTCCGAAGAGCGGGCGACGGGAATCGAACCCGCGTAGCTAGTTTGGAAGACTAGGGCTCTACCATTGAGCTACGCCCGCACAGTTCGCGCCACGGGCGGAAGCCGCGGCACGACAGGCATCGTAGCGGGTCCCCGGGCCCCGGCGCACGTGCCCCCTCACATCCGGCCCCGTTTAACCGGGAGCCGCACTGCCTGCGGGCATGTACCCTACGTGTCGCACCGACGGGGTGTGGCGCAGCTTGGTAGCGCGTCCGCTTTGGGAGCGGAAGGCCGTGGGTTCAAATCCCGCCACCCCGACCACCTTGTTCCTCCCCGCGAGGCCCACCGTTCCTCTCCGCGAGGCTCCGGCGAAGATCGCATTGTGGCTCGGCTCCCGCTTGCCGTTACTATGCAAGTTGTGTGCCCGTGTGTCTCTGAGCCGGGCAGAATCCCAAGAAGTCAGCCCCAAGGAGACCGAACCGTGAAGAGCGCCGTGGAGACCCTGAACCCGACTCGGGTTCGGCTCACTGTTGAGGTGCCCTTCGAGGAGCTCAAGGACAGCCTCGACGCGGCCTACAAGAAGATCAACCAGCAGGTCACGGTGAAGGGCTTCCGCAAGGGCAAGATCCCGGCCCGAGTCATCGACCAGCGGTTCGGCCGTGGCGCCGTCCTCGAAGAGGCCGTCAACGACGCGCTCCCGAAGTTCTACACCGAGGCCGTCAACGAGGCCGAGCTCAACGTCCTGGGCCAGCCCGAGGTCGACATCACCGAGCTCAAGGACAACGAGACCCTCAACTTCACCGCTGAGGTCGACGTCCGTCCCACCATCGAGATCCCGGACTACTCCGGCATCGAGGTCGAGGTCGACGCCATCGAGGTCAGCGACGAGGACGTCGACAAGGCCGTCGAGGAGCTGCGCGAGCGCTTCGCCTCCACGTCCCCGGTCGAGCGTGCCGCCGAGGACGGCGACGTCGTGACGATCGACCTGCAGGCCAAGGTCGACGGCGAGGTCCTGGAGGACGGCGTCGCCTCCGGCGTGTCCTACACGATCGGTTCCGGCGAGCTCCTCGAGGGCATCGACGACGCCGTGAAGGGCCTGGAGGCCGGTGGCGAGGCCACCTTCACTTCCGAGCTCAAGGGCGGCTCGGCCGCCGGCAAGGAGTCCGAGGTCACCGTCAAGGTCACCCAGGTCGCCAAGCGTGAACTGCCGGAGCTGGACGACGACTTCGCGCAGCTCGCCTCCGAGTTCGACACCCTCGACGAGCTCAAGGCCGACAGCCGCAAGCGCCTCGAGAACATGAAGCAGTACGACCAGGCGACGCAGGCCCAGGAGCGCGTGCTGGAGAAGCTGCTCGAGCTGGTCGAGGTCCCCGTCCCCGAGAAGCTCCTCGCGGACGAGATCCAGACCCGCAAGCACAACCTGGTGAACCACCAGCTCGGCCAGATGGGCCTCGACCTCGCGAAGTACCTGGAGATCCAGGGCAAGACCGAGGAAGAGTTCGACGCCGAGACCAAGGAGCAGGCCGAGAAGGGCATCAAGACGCAGTTCGTCCTCGACGAGCTCGTCAACAAGGAGAAGCTGAACGTGAACCAGGAGGAGCTCACCGAGCACCTCATGCGTCGCGCGCAGTCCTCCGGCATGTCCCCCGACCAGTTCGCCCAGGCCGTCGTCGAGGGCGGCCAGGTCCCGATGCTGGTCGGCGAGGTCGCCCGCGGCAAGGCCCTCGCGGTCGTCGTCGAGGCCGCCACGGTCAAGGACACGAACGGCGAGGTCGTCGACCTCGAGGACGAGGATGACGAGACGGCCGAGACCGTCGAGGCTTCCTCGGACGAGGCCGCCGAGGAGAAGACCGAGGCGTGACCGCTGCGCTCGGCTGAACGCATACCGGGGCTCCCGGGACTTCACGGTCCCGGGGGCCCCGGTGCCGTTTCAGGGGGCGCGGGGAACTGCGCGGCCCGCCCTCACGGCCCGCCCTCGCGTCTGCCGCCGAAGGTCCCACGGCGGGTGCGGCTTGTATCTGGTTGCTCGCGCAGTTCCCCGCGCCCCTGACGGGGCACGACCTGCGCTCACAGCGAACAGTCAGGCCTCCGGGATTCCCGGAGACCCCCCGCGCGTTAGGGTCCATGAATACGAGGGCAGGGGAGTCCCCGACGCCGCCCCGGAGCGGCGCCGCACGCGGGCCCCCGGCCCCAGCTGAAGACGTGAGACGGCCCGGCGCCGTCGTAAGACGAGCAGGTGGATACGTGACGAATCTGATGCCCTCCGCCGCCGGCGACCCCTCCATCGGTGGTGGCCTCGGCGACCAGGTCTACAACCGGCTGCTCGGCGAGCGGATCATCTTCCTCGGCCAGCCGGTCGACGACGACATTGCCAACAAGATCACCGCACAGCTGCTGCTCCTTGCCTCCGACCCGGACAAGGACATCTACCTCTACATCAACAGCCCCGGCGGCTCGATCACGGCCGGCATGGCGATCTACGACACCATGCAGTACATCAAGAACGACGTGGTGACGATCGCGATGGGCATGGCCGCCTCCATGGGCCAGTTCCTGCTCAGCGCCGGCACGCCGGGCAAGCGCTTCGCCCTGCCGAACGCCGAGATCCTGATCCACCAGCCGTCCGCGGGCCTCGCCGGCTCCGCGTCGGACATCAAGATCCACGCCGAGCGCCTCCTTCTCACCAAGAAGAAGATGGCCGAGCTCACGGCGTTCCACACCGGCCAGACCGTCGAGCAGGTCACGCGCGACTCGGACCGCGACCGCTGGTTCGACCCGCAGGAGGCCAAGGAGTACGGCCTCATCGACGACATCATGTCCAGCGCCGCCGGCATGCCGGGCGGGGGCGGCACCGGAGCCTGAGCCCCTTGGCTCAGCGCCCCGAAGCCGATACCCAAGCCCCTCCCTTCTCAGGAGAATCAGAGATGAACCACTTCCCCGGCAGCGGCCTCCTCGGGCGTGCGCAGGCCGAGAGCGGCCAGGCCGAGTTCACCGGCGCCAGCGCCGAGTCCCGTTACGTCATCCCGCGCTTCGTCGAGCGCACCTCGCAGGGCGTGCGTGAGTACGACCCGTACGCGAAGCTCTTCGAGGAGCGCGTGATCTTCCTCGGCGTGCAGATCGACGACGCGTCCGCCAACGACGTCATGGCGCAGCTCCTGTGCCTGGAGTCGATGGACCCGGACCGCGACATCTCGATCTACATCAACAGCCCGGGCGGTTCGTTCACGGCCCTCACGGCCATCTACGACACGATGCAGTTCGTGAAGCCCGACGTGCAGACCGTCTGCATGGGTCAGGCCGCGTCCGCCGCCGCCGTGCTCCTCGCGGCCGGCACGCCCGGCAAGCGCATGGCTCTGCCGAACGCGCGGATCCTGATCCACCAGCCCTACAGCGAGACCGGCCGCGGGCAGGTCTCCGACCTGGAGATCGCCGCCAACGAAATCCTCCGGATGCGTGCGCAGCTGGAGGAGATGCTGGCCAAGCATTCCACGACGCCGATCGAGAAGATCCGCGACGACATCGAGCGCGACAAGATCCTCACGGCCGAGGACGCGCTCTCGTACGGCCTGGTCGACCAGATCATCTCCACCCGGAAGATGAACAATTCCTCGGTGGCCTGACGCAGCGCTGTAGCATCTGCCGCTCCTCGGCACGGTTCGCGCACGACTCGCGTCGAAGTGAACCGTGCCAAGGGGGGCCCGAACGGGGGGCCCGGCAAGGTACCGTCGGATAGAGGCACCAGGAGCCGCTGAACGTGGCGTCTCCCAGGCGAAGGGGAAGCACCTCGTGGCACGCATCGGTGACGGCGGCGATCTGCTCAAGTGCTCGTTCTGCGGAAAGAGTCAGAAGCAGGTCAAGAAGCTCATCGCAGGCCCCGGTGTGTACATCTGCGACGAGTGCATCGACCTCTGTAACGAGATCATCGAGGAAGAGCTCGCGGAGACGAGCGAGGTGCGCTGGGAGGAACTCCCCAAGCCTCGCGAGATCTACGAATTCCTTGAGGGCTACGTCGTGGGCCAGGAGCCCGCGAAGAAGGCCCTCTCGGTAGCGGTGTACAACCACTACAAGCGGGTCCAGGCCGGAGAGAACGGCGGCGCACAGGGCCGCGACGACGCGATCGAACTCGCGAAGTCCAACATCCTGCTGCTCGGCCCGACCGGCTCCGGCAAGACGCTCCTGGCACAGACACTCGCCCGGATGCTGAACGTCCCGTTCGCCATCGCGGACGCGACGGCGCTGACGGAGGCGGGCTATGTCGGCGAGGACGTCGAGAACATCCTCCTGAAGCTCATCCAGGCCGCTGACTACGACGTCAAGAAGGCCGAGACCGGGATCATCTACATCGACGAGATCGACAAGGTGGCCCGCAAGAGCGAGAACCCGTCGATCACGCGCGATGTGAGCGGCGAGGGTGTCCAGCAGGCCCTGCTCAAGATCCTGGAGGGCACCACGGCCTCCGTGCCTCCGCAGGGCGGCCGCAAGCACCCGCATCAGGAGTTCATCCAGATCGACACGACGAACGTGCTCTTCATCGTGGGCGGCGCCTTCGCCGGCCTCGAGAAGATCATCGAGTCGCGGGCGGGCGCGAAGGGCATCGGCTTCGGCGCCACCATCCGCTCCAAGCGGGAGCTGGAGGAGAAGGACCAGTTCGAGGACATCATGCCGGAGGACCTGGTGAAGTTCGGGATGATCCCCGAGTTCATCGGCCGCCTCCCCGTGATCACCTCGGTCCACAACCTCGACCGCGAGGCCCTGCTCCAGATCCTCGTCGAGCCGCGCAACGCGCTGGTGAAGCAGTACCAGCGCCTGTTCGAACTCGACGGTGTGGAGCTGGAGTTCGAGCGCGAGGCGCTCGAGGCCATCGCGGACCAGGCGATCCTCCGCCAGACCGGCGCGCGCGGCCTGCGCGCCATCATGGAGGAAGTCCTCCAGTCGGTGATGTACGAGGTTCCGTCCCGCAAGGACGTGGCCCGCGTCGTCATCACGTCGGACGTCGTCCGGTCGAACGTGAACCCGACGCTGGTGCCCCGCGAGGCGCGCGGTCCCGGCGCCGGGGAGCAGAAGTCGGCGTAGGCCCGGCACACATGTAGAGGGGCGCCCGGCGATTCGATCGCCGGGCGCCCCTCTGTGCGTACCGCAGGATTACTTGATCTCGACGCGGACGTCGTCGCGCAGGTTCGCGACCTGGGTGGCGACGTCGTCCAGGGAGATCTCCTGGCCGCTGCCGGTCGCGGCGACGTCGGAGTAGGTGGCGGACGCGACCGTGCTGTGGTCACCCCAGACGCACACCGGCGTCTGGAAGCTGTTGGGGACGCCCTCGTCGTTCGCGCCGGTCTCGCCCATCTTGAACTCGGCCTTCTGGCACTTCATGATGCCGTTCTCGAAGCCGTCCGGCGTGAACTCCTCGGGGCTGCCGGTGAGCTTGAAGCCGCCCGCCGAACCCTTCGCCTGGTTGTTCTTCATATCGGCGAACATCGCGTCGACGACCTTCTCCGGGTCGTCGATCTCGCCGTACGCACCGGCGTAGTTGAGGGACTTCATCGCCGGGCCCTTGCCGTAGTTGTACGCGGCGTGGGCCTCCTTGGGGTTCTTGACGCCCTGCTTCTCCAGCTCCGCCAGGTCGCTCGACGACATCCCGCCGGCGTCACCGGCCGACGTGTCCTTCTTGTAGCTGCCGAGCACCGTCTCGGGCGCCGTCAGCTTGTACGTCTTGCCGTCGTCGGAGACGGAGGAGGCGCTGACCTTGTCGTAGACGAAGTACCCACCCACAGCGAGCGCGGCCACGACGGCCACGGCGCCTATGACGAGCCCGGTCTTCTTCTTGCCGCCGCCCTGCGGGGGGACGGGGGGCGGGCCGTAGGGGGCCTGCGGGTACTGGCCGTACGGCTGCTGCGGCGGGACGCCCTGCGGCGGCTGGCCGTACGGACCGGGCTGCTGAGGCTGTCCGGCGTACGGACCGGGCTGGTTGTAGCTCACTGCGTGGGTTCCCCTCGTTGACTGTGCGGTGGTGCGGTGGTGCGGTGGTGCGGTGGTGCCGTGGTGCGGGCCGCGTCAGGACTTGACGCGGACTTCCTTGCGGAACTTCAGCGCGGTGGCCGAGGCCTCATCGAGCGAGATCTTGCCCGCCATGGCGTCGGAGACCTCGATGGGGACCACGACGCCGACGGTGCTGTGGTCGCCCCAGATGCAGACCGGCATGTGGATCTCCTTGGGGGCCGAGGACGAGCCGCCGCCCGGACTGTCGTTCTTGATCACCGACTCCTGGCACTTGAGGACGGCGTCGTCCGTGCTGAAGTCCTTGGGGCTGCCGACCAGGTTGCCCGTCTTCGCGCCGGGCTTCCGGGAGTCCTTCTCGACCTTGGCGAACATGCCGTCGACGACCTTGCCCGGGTCCTCGACCTCTCCGTAGACACCCATGAACTGGATGAGCTTCTGCGACAGGGGATTGCTCTCGTCCCCCGCCTCATAAGCGGCGTCGACGTCCTCGGGGTCCTTCACGCCCGCCTTCTCGGCGGCCTTCATGTCACTGGAGTTGAAGCCGCCGGAGGGGTTGTCGCTCTTCTCGTACTCGCCGAGGACCTTCTCGGGCGTCGTCAGCTTGTGCGGGCCGTCGTCCGCCACGGAGGAGCCGCCCCCGCTGTCGCTGCCGCCGAGGACGAAGTACGCGCCGACGCCGAGGGCGGCGACCACGGCGACCGCGCCGATGATGATCCCGGTCTTCTTCTTGCCGCCGCCCGGGGGCGGGGGCGGGACCTGGCCGTAGGGGGCCTGCGGCTGCTGCCCGTAGGGCGCCTGGGGCTGCTGCCCGTACGGGGCCTGCTGCGGGTAGCCGTAACCGGGCTGCGCCTGGGGCTGCGGCGGGGGAGCCTGCTGGGGGTAGCCGTAGCCGGGCTGGGGGGCCTGCGGCGGCTGCCCGTAGGGGCCGGGCTGCTGCGGCGGCTGGCCGTACGGACCGGGCTGCTGGGGCGGCTGGCCGTAGGGCCCGGGCTGGGGAGCCTGCGGCGGCTGTCCGTACGGGCCGGGCTGCTGGGGCTGCTGCCCGCCGTACGGGCCCGGCTGGTTGTAGCTCATGGGGGTTCCCCTCCGAAACGCTTGGGTGCTGCCGACATCCTGACGCAACGGGGCCCGGTCGAATGACCGGGCCGCCGCGCGTGAACAGGCGTCAGATCTTGACGCGGACCTCCCCGCGGAACTTGGCCGTGGTGGCCGCGGACTTCTCGAGGTCGGCGGCCTTGCCCGCCAGGGCGTCCGCCGCGTCGACGTTCACCAGGAAGCCGACGGTGCTGTGGTCGCCCCACACGCAGGTGCCCGCGGACATCTCGCTCGGGCCGGACGAGGCACCGGACGTGCTCGCGCCGCCGCCCAGGTCGACCTTCATCTCCTGGCACTTGAGGACCGCGCCGTCCAGCCCGGCGGGCTTGTACTCCTTCGGCTCGCCGACGAGCGTCACGTCCTCGTCGGAGCCGCCGTCGACCGCGTTCTTCTTCATCTCGCCGAACAGGGCGTCGACGACCTTCTCCGGGTCCTCGATGTCGCCGTACACACCGCCGAAGTTGAGGGCCTTCACCGCCATCGGGTTGCTCTCGTCGCCCGACTGGTAGTTGCCGCTGACGTCCTTGGCGTTCCGCACGCCGAACTTCTCGGCGTCCTCGATGTCGCTCGGCGTCATGCCGCCGCCGCTGCCACCGTCGTCGCTCTTCTTGAACTCGCCGAGCACCATCGCCGGCGTCGTCAGCTTGTGCGGCCCGTCGTCCTTGATGCCGCCCTCGTCACCGCCGCCCGCCACGCTCGACGAGCCGCCCTTCTTGCCGCCCTTGTCGTCGTCGCCGCCCGCGAAGACGAAGTAGCCGCCGACGGCCGCTGCGGCGACCACGGCGACGGCGGCTATGACGAGACCGGTCTTCTTCTTGCCGCCACCACCCGGGGGCGGCGGCGGGACCTGCCCGTAGGGGGCCTGGGGCTGCTGGCCGTACGGGGCCTGCGGGGGGACCTGCCCGTAGGGGCCGGGCTGCTGGGGCTGGCTGTAGCCGCCCTGCGGCGGGGGAGCCTGCTGCGGATAGCCGTAGCCGGGCTGGGGAGCCTGTGGCGGCTGGCCGTACGGGCCGGCCTGCTGGGGCTGCTGGCCGTACGGCCCGGGCTGCTGGGGCTGCTGCCCGCCGTATGGGCCCGGCTGGTCGTAGCTCATCGCTGGGGTTCCCTCCCGATACTTATGTGTTCCGAACATCCTGGCGGATGCGCGGGGGAGGCAGGACGGCCGGACCGGATCGATGCGGAGTTGTTGAAGGGCTGTTCCAGAGAGCGGACGTACGAGGGCCCGGGACGGATCGTCCGCCCCGGGCCCCGCCGTCCGCGCTCGGCGTCCGCTCGGTGTCCGCCCCGCTACGCCTTCACGCGGGCGGCCTTGCGCAGGTCGGCGGCGAAGGAGGCGACGGTGTCCGTGGCCATGCCGCCGCTGCCCTTCATCATCGCCTCCACGTCGATGCCGAAGACGATGCCGTAGGTGCTGTGATCAGCCCAGATGCAGATCGGCAGCCTCGTCTCCTTGCCGTCTTCCTCGATGCTCGCGGTCTGGCACTTCATGACGGCGTTGTCGAGTCCGTCGGGCTCCACGGTCTCGGGGCTGCCGACGAGATCGAACTTCTCGTCGTCGTCCGCGTTGTCGCTCGACTCCTTCGCCGCGTTCTCGTCGGCCTTGGCGAAGCCGTCGTCGATGGCCTTCTCCGGGTCCTCGATCTCGCCGTACATGCCCTGGAAGCTCATCTGCTTCCCCTTGAGGGCTTCACCGAATTCGTACGAGGCCGCCACATTCTCCGGGTTCTTGATGCCGATCTCCTCGGCGTTCTTCTTGTCGCCGGAGCCGAGCGGGCCGTCGTCGGGGGAGTTGGAGTCGTCCCCCTTCTTGTACTCGCCCACCGAGGCCGGCGGCACCAGCTTGTGCGCCCCGTCGTCCTCGACCGACGTCGAGCCGCCGTCCCCGCCGAGGACGAAGTACGCGCCGACACCGAGGGCGACGACCACGGCGACCGCGCCGATGATGATCCCGGTCTTCTTCTTGCCGCCGCCCTGCGCCGGCGGAGGGGGCGGCACCTGGCCGTACGGCTGCTGCTGGCCGTAGGGAGGCTGCGCCGGCTGGCCGTACGGGCCCGGCTGCTGCGGCTGGCTGTAGCCGCCCTGCTGGGGCGCCTGCTGAGGGGGCTGCGGGAAGCCGTACCCCGGCTGCTGCTGGGGCTGCTGCGGCTGCTGCGGCGGGACCCCCTGCGGCGGCTGCCCGTACGGTCCGGGCTGCTGGGGCGGCTGCCCGTACGGTCCGGGCTGCTGCGGCGGCTGCCCGTACGGTCCGGGCTGCTGGGGCTGCTGCCCGTACGGGTCGTGGTTCGGGCCGTTGTCAGGGCCGTTGTACGGGCCTGGCTCGTTGTAACTCATTGCGTGGTCCCCCTCCGAACGCCGACGTGTCCCGGTCATCCTGAACGAAGTTCAGGCCTCATGGCGGCCCGGACCGAAAGCGATGTCGAACATTCCGGTTTCGGGACCGCTCCTCGACCCCTCTAAACTGGCCGCGTGACCGAGAACGCTCAGCAGCAGCCCCCAGCGACCACCCCCGAACTGCCGACCCAGTACGCGCCGGCCGAGGTAGAGGGGCCGCTGTACGAGCGCTGGGTGGAACGGGGTTACTTCTCCGCCGACGAGAAGAGCGAGAAGCCTCCGTACACCGTCGTCATCCCCCCGCCGAACGTCACGGGCGCGCTCCACCTGGGCCACGCCTTCGAGCACACGCTCATCGACGCCCTCACCCGCCGCAAGCGCATGCAGGGCTTCGAGACGCTGTGGCAGCCCGGCATGGACCACGCTGGCATCGCCACGCAGAACGTCGTGGAGCGCGAGCTGGGCAAGGAGGGCAAGTCCCGCCACGACCTCGGACGTGAGGCGTTCATCGAGCGCGTCTGGAAGTGGAAGGGCGAGTCCGGCGGCCAGATCTCCGGCCAGATGCGCCGCCTCGGCGACGGCGTCGACTGGGACCGCGAGCGCTTCACCATGGACGAGGGCCTCTCGCAGGCCGTCCAGACGATCTTCAAGAAGCTCTACGACGACGAGCTGATCTACCGCGCCGAGCGCATCATCAACTGGTGCCCGCGCTGTCTGACGGCGATCTCGGACATCGAGGTCGAGTACCAGGACGACGACGGCGAGCTGGTCTCGATCAAGTACGGCGAGGGGGACGAGACGCTGGTCGTCGCCACCACCCGCGCCGAGACGATGCTCGGTGACACGGCCGTGGCGGTCCACCCCGACGACGAGCGGTACAAGCACCTGGTCGGCAAGCAGATCAAGCTGCCGCTGACCGACCGCACGATCCCGGTCGTCGCCGACGAGCACGTCGACCCCGAGTTCGGCACCGGCGCCGTCAAGGTGACCCCGGCCCACGACCCGAACGACTTCGAGATCGGCCAGCGCCACAGCCTGCCGAACATCGCGGTCATGGACGAGCACGCCGTCATCACCGCGCACGGCCCCTTCCAGGGCCTGGACCGCCTGGAGGCCCGCTCCGCCATCGTCGGCGCGCTGCGCGCCGAGGGCCGCATCGTCGCCGAGAAGCGCCCGTACACCCACTCCGTGGGCCACTGCTCGCGCTGCAAGACCACCATCGAGCCGCGTCTTTCGATGCAGTGGTGGGTCAAGGTCGGCCCGCTCGCGAAGGCCGCCGGTGACGCGGTCCGCGACGGCAAGGTCAAGATCCACCCGCAGGAGATGGAGAAGCGGTACTTCGACTGGGTCGACAACCTCCACGACTGGTGCATCTCGCGCCAGCTCTGGTGGGGCCACCGCATCCCCGTCTGGTACGGCCCGAACGGCGAAGTCGTCTGCGTCGGCCCGAACGAGGAGCCCCCGACCGGCGAGGGCTGGACGCAGGACAACGACGTGCTCGACACGTGGTTCTCCTCCGGCCTGTGGCCGTTCTCCACGCTCGGCTGGCCCGAGCAGACGGAATCGCTCGCGAAGTTCTACCCGAACTCCGTCCTGGTCACCGGCTACGACATCCTCTTCTTCTGGGTCGCCCGGATGATGATGTTCGGCCTGTACGCGATGGACGGCACCCCGCCGTTCCACACGATCGTGCTGCACGGCATGGTCCGCGACCAGTTCGGCAAGAAGATGTCGAAGTCCTTCGGCAACGCGGTCAATCCGCTGGACTGGATGGACAAGTACGGCTCGGACGCCCTGCGCTTCACGCTCGCCCGCGGCGCCAACCCCGGCACGGACGTGCCGATCGGCGAGGACTGGGTCCAGGGCTCGCGGAACTTCGCCAACAAGATCTGGAACGCCACGCGCTTCGCGATGATGAACGGCGCCACGATCGAGGGTGACCTGCCCCCGGCCGAGCAGCTGTCCGCCACCGACCGCTGGGTGCTCTCCCGCCTCAACGCGACCGTCGCCGAAGTCGACGCGCTCTACGACGACTTCCAGTTCGCCAAGCTCTCCGACGCCCTCTTCCACTTCGCGTGGGACGAGGTCTTCGACTGGTACGTCGAGCTGTCCAAGACGACGTTCATGGCGGGCGGCGAGGGCGCGAAGGTCTCGGCCCGCGTGCTCGGCGAGGTCCTCGACGTCACGCTGCGGCTGCTCCACCCGATCGTCCCGTTCGTGACGGAGACGCTCTGGACGGCGCTGACGGGCCGCGAGTCGCTCGTCATCGCCGACTGGCCTTCCGACAGCGGCTTCCGGGACCCCGCCGCCGAGCGGGAGATCGAGACGCTCCAGCAGGTCATCACCGAGGTCCGCCGCTTCCGCGCCGACCAGGGCCTCCAGCCGGGCCAGAAGGTCCCGGCCCGCCTGACCCTGGACGGCACGGCGCTCGCCCCGCACGAGGCCGCCATCCGCCAGCTGCTCCGCCTCCAGCCGGAGGGCGACGCCTTCACGGCGACTGCGACGCTGCCGGTCTCGGGCGCCACGGTCGCGCTCGACCTGTCCGGCACGATCGACATCGAGGCCGAGCGCAAGCGCCTGGCCAAGGACCTCGCCGCCGCCGAGAAGGAGAAGGCACAGGCCGAGGCGAAGCTGGGCAACGAAGCGTTCCTGGCGAAGGCCCCCGACCAGGTCGTCGACAAGATCCGCGGCCGCCTCACCAAGGCGGAGACCGACATCACCCGCCTGACGGCACAGCTGGAGGCACTGCCGGCCGCGTAAGCGCGTACGCACACGAGGGCCCCGGGACCGGCACTGGTTCCGGGGCTTTCGCGTGTCGGATGACCTTCGCGGTCTGCTGGGCGTCGCGTGTCCGCAGGGCTCTGCGCGTTGCCCGGGCTTCGCGCGCTCACAGGGCCTTGTGCGTCTCTTGGGCCTCGCTTGCCCGCAGGGCCTCGCGCTTCTGCTGGGCTTTGCGCGTCCGCAGAGCCCCGAGCCCGCAGGGTCCCGCGCGCCGCGCGCCCGCAGTGCCCTGCGCGTCTGCTGGGGCTCATGCGCCCGCTGGGCCTCATGTGCTCACAGCGCCCGCGCGTCTCTTGGGCCTTGCGTGCCCGCAGCCCCTCGTGTGCCTGCTGGGCATCGCGTGCCCGCTGGGCATCGCGTGCCGCAGGGCCTCGCGTGCCGCAGGGCCTCGCGTGCCGCAGAGCCCCGAGCCCGCAGAGCCCGAGCCCGCAGGGTCCCGCGTGCGGCGCCCCGCGCGTCTCCTGCCCCCCGCCTCTCCTAGACCTCGCTGGTCACCGGGCCCACCACCGTCTCCGTGGCCTGGGCCGGGACCGGGTGGGTCAGGGGGGTGTGGTCGGGGCGGGGTGGGGGGAGGGCTAGGCCGAGGCGTTCCAGTTCTGCTGCGGCCAGGGCGTCCAGTGTTTCCGGATCGCCGTGCCGCCAGCCCCACGCGAGGCTGCCGGGCGTCGCGTCCGGGATCTCCGACGCGGTGGCGGCCACCTCGTGGAGCGGCCGCAGCAGCGTGCGCAGGGCGAGCAGCTCGCGGCCGTCGTCGGACGCGGCGAGGTCACGGGCGGCACCCGCCTGCCGGACCCACCGCAGCCGGCGCGGCAGCCACGCGTTCAGGAGCAGGCCGACGGGCACGACGAACAGAGCGACGGCGCCCACGGCCACGGCGGCCCTGACGACCACCGGGTCCATGGCGTCGACGGCGCCCGCGACGCGCCGCAGCGCGATGTCGACCCGGCCGCCGACCAGCGGCAGCGGCGCGCTGTGTTCCTGGAGGGCGCGGGGGAGGGCGAGCGCACAGGCCAGCCGGTACGCGACGACGGCCGCGGCGGCCCACAGCGCGGTCCACACGAGGACCGCGGCGTCACCTGCGAGCTGATGGGTCCTCTTGGCGGGATTCTGGGCATACCACATGGTCCGATTTGACCCCCGGCGCGCGCCGGGACCGGGCCGCCGCGCCGGAAGTACACCCTCCCGGGGTGCGGCAAATCACCAAAACAGGGACGTAAGTCCGGCGGAACGGGTCGAAAGACCTTGGATGATGGAAGGCATGCGCACCCTGCCCGCCGCCCAGGCGATTCGCGAGGCGGCGGCCACGGCCGGCCGTCTCTGCGGGCACTGGTCGCAGGCGCCGCGCGCCCTCGACGTGCTCGCGGCACTGAGCGCCTTCGCGCTGATGAGCCTGGACATCCCGGGCCTCGCCGAGGCGGAGGACAACGGCCTCAACGGCCCGCTGGCCGCGCTGGCCCTGGTGGGCGGCGCCTCCTCGCTGCTGCTGCGCCGCAGATGGCCCTGGCTGACGTACGCGGTCTCGCTCCTCTTCCTGGGCTGGCTGCACGAGCTGACGCTGGCCCAGTTCGCGCTCTACTCCCTCGGCCGCTACCGGGGCCGCGCGGCGGGAACGCTGGGCGTCATCGGCTACGTCTCGTTCGCGTACGTGATGTTCAACCTGCCGGGCTGGCCGGTGCACCGAGGTGACACGCTCAGCTCGTTCCTGAGCCTCGTCGTCCCGATCGGCGTGCTCGCGGCGGGCGTCGGCGTCGCCGCGAACCGGCAGGACCTGGTCCGCGCCCTGGAGGCGCAGCGCGCCGAGACGGACACGCTGCACGCCGTCCAACAGGAGCGCACCCGCATCGCGCGGGACGTGCACGACTTCGTCGGCCGTGAGCTGACGCTGCTGAGCGTGCGCTCCCAGGTCCTGGCACGCAGGGCCGAGGGCGGGCCCTTCGAGGACGGCTTCGAGGAGCTCTCGGAGACGGCGCGCAGCGCGCACCGGATGCTGAACGAGATCATCGTGCAGCGCGGCACCGACGGCGCGCCGACCCCCGGCCTCGACGCCCTCCCCGAACTCGCCGAGCGCAGCGTCCGTGCGGGCAGCCCCGTCGACCTCCTGATCGACGACGCGGCCCACCGTCTGTCGCCGCTCCGGCAGGCGGCGGTGCACCGGGTGGTCCAGGAGTGCCTGACGAACGCGGCGAAGCACGCGCCGGGCGAGCGGGTCACGGTCCAGGTGGCCCTGAACGGCCCCCGCCTGGAGATCACGGTCCGCAACCCCCTCCCCACCAGGGCCCTGCCCTCCGCCCCGGTCTCCTCCGGCACGGGCACCACGGGCATGGCGGAGCGGATCCGCGCGGTGGGCGGCACCTTTGCCGCCGGGCGGCGGGGGGCGGTCTACGAGGTCCGGGCGACTCTCTCGCCCGGCGAACTCACGTAGGTCCGACGCGCCGACGCCTGCTGCGGGCCGTGGGGGCTTGCCGCGCAGTTCCCCGCGCCCCCTTGGCAGCACCTGCGGCACCTTCGGCATCCGGCGAGGGAGGACCACCCAGGGGCGCGGGGAACTGCGCGAGCAACCCCCACCGGCCCGCAGACGACAAAGGGCACCCCGCGCCGCAGGCTCACGCCGCCGTCATCACCCGCTCGAGCCCGTCGAAGTCCTCCACGCACTTGCCGCACCCCATCGCGACGCTGTCCAGCGGATCGTCGGCGACGAAGACGGGGATCCCCGTGCCGGAGGCGATCCGCAGGTCGAGTCCCGGCAGCAGCGCACCGCCGCCGGTCAGCACGATCCCGTGCTCCATGATGTCGCCGGACAGCTCCGGCGGGCACTCCTCCAGGGTCGCCTTCACCGCGGCGATGATCTGCTCGACGGGCTCGTCCAGCGCGGCCCGCACCTCGCGCGCGGTGAGGTCGACGGTCTTCGGCAGCCCGCCCACCTTCTCCCGCCCCCGCACGGTGAACGTCCGCATCTCCAGGGCGTCGTCGCCCGGCACCGGCCACGCCGAACCGATGGCGACCTTGATGTCCTCGGCGGTGCGCTCCCCGATGAGCAGCGTGTGCTCCTTGCGCACGAAGTCGGTGATGGCCGAGTCCAGCCGGTCACCGCCCACCCGCAGGGACTGGGAGGTGACGATGCCGCCCAGCGAAATGACGGCGACCTCGGTCGTCCCGCCCCCGATGTCGACGACCATCGACCCCCGCGGCTCGGAGACCGGCAGCCCCGCCCCGATGGCCGCCGCCATCGGCTCCTCGATGAGGTGCACGGCCCGCGCCCCGGCCCGCTGCGACGCGTGCACGATCGCGCGCCGCTCGACGGGCGTGACGCCGCTCGGCACGCACACGACCATGCGCGTACGGGGCCGGCGCCCCGGCAGGGCCTTCCTCACGAAGTGCCGGATCAGCTCCTCGGCGGCTTCGTAGTCACTGATCACGCCGTCCCGCAGCGGACGGATGGCGGTGATGGACCCGGGCGTCCGCCCGATGGTCTCCTTGGCCTCCGCCCCCACGGCCAGCACCCTGCTCCTGCCGCCCCGTTCGGACCGCACGGCGACCACGGACGGCTCGTTGAGCACGATCCCCTTGCCGCGCACGTACAGGAGGGTGTTGGCAGTGCCGAGGTCGATACCTATGTCCATGATCGCCAAGTTTGCCCGGCGGCCGCGCGAAGCGGAGGGACCAAGGTCCTGAATCGGACGGGCCGAAAGTCCCGACGAGGCGATCATGGGCCCACTCGGAGGTCCTGACGGCGAGTGTCGGTGCCGCTCCGTAGACTGACGTACGTGAGTGATCTCCCCCCGTACGACGACAGCGCCGACCGACCCGCCGACGGCGACCCCTTCGACGAGATCGTCGGTGCCGAGACGGACCGCGACCCCGACCTCGCGGTGATCGAGGCGGGCAGCCGTACCCTTCGCGCCCAGGGGGGCCCGCCGCAGGGTGACGTCCCCGCGCGGCCCGCCGATCCCGAGGTGGACAGGGCGTTGCGCGAGGTGGAGACGGAGCTCGCGTCCCGCTGGGGCGAGACCAAGCTTGAGCCCTCCGTCAGCCGCATCGCCGCCCTGATGGACGTCCTGGGCGAGCCCCAGCGCGCGTACCCCTCGATCCACATCACGGGGACGAATGGAAAGACGTCCACGGCCCGCATGATCGAGGCGCTCTTCTCCGCCTTCGAGCTGCGCACCGGCAGGTACACCTCGCCCCACGTCCAGTCGATCACCGAGCGCATCAGCCTGGACGGCGCCCCCGTCGATGCCGAGCGCTTCATCGAGACGTACAACGACATCAAGCCGTACGTGGAGATGGTCGACGCCCGGCAGGAGTACCGCCTCTCCTTCTTCGAGGTCCTCACCGGCATGGCGTACGCGGCCTTCGCGGACGCCCCGGTGGACGTGGCCGTCGTCGAGGTCGGCATGGGCGGCAGCTGGGACGCGACGAACGTGATCGACGGCTCGGTCGCCGTCATCACCCCCATCGACCTGGACCACACGGACCGCCTCGGCTCCACGCCGGGCGAGATCGCCAAGGAGAAGGCCGGCATCATCAAGCCGGACGCGACGGTGATCATGGCCCAGCAGCCGGTGGACGCCGCGCAGGTGCTCCTGAAGAAGGCCGTCGAGGTCGACGCGACGGTGGCCCGTGAGGGCCTCGAGTTCGGCGTCGTCGCCCGCCGGGTCGCGGTCGGCGGCCAGCTCCTGACGCTCCGCGGACTCGGCGGGGAGTACGAGGAGGTCTTCCTGCCCCTCCACGGCGAGTACCAGGCGCACAACGCAGCGGTGGCGCTCGCCGCCGTCGAGGCGTTCTTCGGCGTCGGCTCGCAGCACGCGCGCACGCTGGACATCGACACCATCCGCAAGGCCTTCGCCTCGGTCTCCTCGCCGGGCCGCCTGGAGGTGGTGCGCCGCTCGCCCACCGTCGTCCTGGACGCCGCGCACAATCCGGCGGGCGCCCGCGCCACCGCCGCCGCGATCAGCGAGGTCTTCGACTTCAGCCGGCTCATCGGCGTGATCGGCGCGAGCGACGACAAGGACATGAAGGGCTTCCTCGAAGCCTTCGAGCCGATCTTCACCGAGGTCGTCGTCACGCAGAACTCCAGCCACCGCGCGATGGACGCCGACACGCTGGCCGCGCTCGCCGTGGAGGTCTTCGGCGACGAGCGCGTGCAGGTCGAGCCGCGCCTGGACGACGCGCTGGAGGCGGCGATCACCCTCGCCGAGGAGGAGGGGGAGTTCGCCGGCGCCGGCGTGCTCGTCACTGGTTCCGTCATCACGGTCGGCGAGGCCCGACTGCTCCTGGGGAGAGGCTGAATTCCTGTGCGTATGCTCTGCGCTTCGACGCTGATCGGCGAGTTCTTCGTCATCGGCTTCGCGGGTCTGGTCGCCATGAAGGACGACGACCTGTCCATGGGCACGGTCTGGACGGTCTGCGGCATCGCGATGCTGCTCAGCCTCCTGCTCTGCGGCATGATCACCCGGCCCGGCGGCATCCAGCTCGGCTGGGCCCTGCAGATCGCGCTGATCGCCAGCGGTTTCGTGGTGCCGACGATGTTCTTCCTGGGCGCGGTGTTCGCCGCTCTGTGGTGGGCGTCGGTCCACTTCGGCCGCAAGATCGACGAGGCGAAGGCGCGCTTCGCGGCGATGGCGGAGGGGCAGCCGGAGGCCGGAGGTAACGCCGCGTAGCCGACCCCGGTATCGTGCGGCCCAATCCCCCGTGATCGCAGAGATCGTAAGAACACCTCTTGGAGCCGCACATGAGCCAGCGCACCCTCGTCCTGCTGAAGCCCGACGCCGTCCGTCGCGGCCTGATCGGTGAGATCATCGGCCGCATCGAGCGCAAGGCGGGCTGGACGATCTCCGCGCTGGAACTGCGCTCGCTCGACCAGGAGACCCTGGAGCAGCACTACGGCGAGCACAAGGGCAAGCCCTTCTACGAGCCGCTGGTCGCCTTCATGTCGTCCGGTCCCGTCGTGGCGCTCGTCGTCGAGGGCGAGCGGGTCATCGAGGGCGTCCGCGCGCTCGCCGGACCGACCGACCCGATCGCCGCGGGGCCCGGTTCGATCCGCGGTGACTTCGGCACGATCGTCCGGGAGAACCTGATCCACGCCTCGGACTCGGAGGAGTCCGCCGAGCGCGAGCTGAAGATCTTCTTCCCGGGCATCGCCTAGTCCGGCACGACGAGAGTCCGACAGGACGAGAGTCCGAAAGTGCGACATAAGACTTTCTGACCTCGCGTCAGCAGCGCGCCGCCCGCCCCTGGACGGCCGAAGGAATTCGGCCGTCCTTTGGCATATGCGCCCCAATTGGGGGAACCCGTGCCTCCGATGGCACGTCTCCAAAGGCGAGGCGGCACATCATCTGCTGACAATGGCGAAGACCCTCGCGCCGTCTTCGCGCGGCCGAGACTACGATGGAAGCCTCCACTGCCACTCAGCACCCACCTCGCCTACCTAAAAAGCCATCACAAGCTCCAATAGGGAAGGCCAGACGCATCCTCATGGGGAACAACATGTCGTTCATCGGCCGTGACATGGCTGTCGACCTCGGGACCGCCAACACGCTGGTGTACGTCAGGGGTCGGGGGATCGTACTCAACGAGCCGTCCGTCGTCGCGATCAACACCAACACCGGCGGCATCCTCGCGGTCGGTGCGGAAGCCAAGAAGATGATCGGGCGCACGCCCGGCAACATCGTCGCGGTGCGTCCGCTGAAGGACGGCGTGATCGCCGACTTCGAGATCACCGAGCGGATGCTCCGCTACTTCATCCTGAAGATCCACAAGCGGCGCTACCTGGCCCGTCCGCGCGTGGTCGTCTGCGTGCCCTCGGGCATCACGGGCGTCGAGCGCCGCGCCGTCATCGAGGCCTCCTCGCAGGCCGGCGCCCGCCAGGTGCACATCATCGAGGAGCCCATGGCCGCCGCCATCGGCTCCGGCCTGCCCGTCCACGAGGCCACGGGCAACATGGTGGTGGACATCGGCGGCGGCACCACCGAGGTCGCCGTCATCTCGCTCGGCGGAATCGTCACGGCACAGTCGATCCGCGTCGCCGGCGACGAGCTGGACAACGCGATCATCCAGCACATCAAGAAGGAGTACTCCCTCCTCCTCGGCGAGCGCACCGCCGAGCAGATCAAGATCACCATCGGTTCGGCGTACGACATGGACGCCGACGAGCACACCGAGATCCGCGGCCGCGACCTGGTCTCCGGGCTGCCCAAGACCGTCGTCATCTCCGCCGCCGAGGTCCGCAAGGCCATCGAGGAGCCGGTCAACGCGATCGTCGACGCGGTCAAGACCACCCTCGACAAGTGCCCGCCCGAGCTGTCGGGCGACGTCATGGACCGCGGCATCGTGCTGACCGGCGGCGGCGCCCTGCTGCGCGGCCTCGACGAGCGGCTGCGCCGCGAGACCGGCATGCCGATCCACATCGCCGAGGACCCGCTGGACAGCGTGGCGCTCGGCTCCGGGAAGTGTGTCGAGGAGTTCGAGGCGTTGCAGCAGGTGCTGGACGCCCAGCCGCGCAGATGATCTGACGCGAGAACATCCGCCGTACGAGTGCCTGCCACTTCGTGCGGCGGATCGTTGATATAGAGGCAAGACACGCAATTCCCGCAAGGCACGACAATTCCCCAGAACCTCGTGGAACCCGCAGTTTCCACGGAATCCGATTGAGGAAGGCACGCCGCCGCACGTGAGGGACACACGAGAGAGCCGGCTGCTTCTTGTGCTGCTGGTCGCCATCGCGTTCGCATTGATCACGGTGGACATCCGCGGCGGTGAGGACTCGCCGGTCGACGGTGCCCGCCGGGCCGCCGCCACGGTCTTCGGTCCGGTCGAGGAGGGCATGTCCTCCGCCGTCGACCCGATCGGCAACGCCATCGGCGCGGTCCGCGACTCCGGTGAGCGCCACAGCCGCATCGCCGAACTGGAGCGCCAGAACGCCGCGTTGAAGGCCAAGCTCGGCAGCGACGACCGCAACCGCAGCCGCGTACGCCAGCTCGACGGCATGCTCAAGAAGGCGGGCGCGGGACAGTACGGCATCAAGGGCGCCGAGGTCATCGGGATAGGAGCGGCCCAGGGCTTCTCCTGGACCGTCACGATCGACGCCGGCGCCAAGGACGGAATCAAGCGCGACATGACCGTCCTGAACAGCGACGGCCTGGTAGGCCGGGTCACCACGGTCGGCCCGGGCACCGCGACCGTCCTGCTCGCCAACGACCCCGACTTCACCGTCGGCACCCGCATGGAGAAGACCGACGAGCTCGGCTTCGCCACCGGACAGGGCGACCGTCCGCTCTCCGTCCAGCTGCTCAACGGCAAGGCCGAGGTCAAGAAGGGCGACCGGCTCGTCACCTTCGGCTCGCAGAAGGACCGGCCGTTCGTGCCGGGCGTCCCGGTCGGCGAGGTCGTCCGCGTCGACCCCTCGGGCGGCGACCTCACCCGGAACGTCTTCGTGAAGCCGTACGTCGGATTCACCAAGCTCGACATCGTCGGTGTCGTCGTCGAGGCGCCCCGCGAGGACCCGCGCGACACGGTCCTGCCGAAGAAGCCCGAGAAGCCCAAGCCGACACCGACGGTGACCGTGACGGCCACCCCGTCGGGCCAGCCCCCGGCCGACGGCGCCGCCGCCGACGAGCAGTAGGAGACCGGACCCATGCGCTTCAACCGAATCCTGCTGTCCACCACCCTGGTCGTCGTCGCCCTGGTCATCCAGGTCAGCGTCCTCGCGCGGCTCCAGCTGCCGGGCGCCGTGCCCGACCTGGTGCTGCTCACCGTCCTCGGCCTCGCCCTCGTCTACGGCCATGTCGGCGGCGCCCTCGTCGGCTTCGGCGCGGGCCTCCTCGCCGACCTGGCCCCGCCCGCCGACCACGCCGCCGGGCGGTACGCCCTGGTGCTCTGCGTCATCGGCTACCTCGCGGGCCTCGCCAAGCCCGACGGCGGCAGGCTCCGCTCCGCCACCGGGCCGCTCGTCGTGGTCGTCAGCGCCGCCATCGGATCGACGCTCCTGTACGCGGGCGTCGGCTCCCTCGTCGGCGACACGGCCGCCCGCCACGTGGGCCTGGTCGGGCTCCTGTTCACCGCCGCGCTCTACGACCTGCTGCTCGCGCCCTTCACGGTGCCGCTGATCATCGCGCTCGCCCGGCGCGCCGACAACGACCCGCTCGGGGAGAACGGACCCGCCAACAAGGCGGCCGACGTCTCCTCCGGCTGGCTCTCGTCCGGCACCGGACTGCGCATCGGCGACCAGCGCGGCGGCGGTCTGCGGGCGAAGGCGGCCAAGGCCCGTGTCGCCCGCGCCGGACGCATCAAGGGGGTCAAGCGCCTGTGACCAACATCCCCGAGACGGGGCGCACGCCCCGCGTGCAGATCCGTCTCGTCATCATCCAGATCCTCGTCGTCTCCCTCCTCCTCACCCTCGGCGGCCGCCTCTGGTACCTCCAGGTCCGCAACGGCGACGAGTACGCCGAGGAGGCCTCGGGCAACCACGTCCAGCAGGTCGTCCAGCCCGCCGTGCGCGGCTCGATCCTGGACGCCCGCGGCGTGCCCATCGCCGACAACGAGACGCGGCTCGTCGTCTCCGCGTCCCGCACGGACCTGATGAAGATGAAGGACGACGGCAAGGCGGTCCTCGCCAAGCTCGCCGACGTCCTGGAGATGGAGCCCAAGGACGTCTCCGACAAGGTCCGCCTCTGCGACTCCAAGACGCCGCAGCCCTGCTGGAACGGCTCGCCGTACCAGCCCATCCCGATCACCGACGAGGCGACGCCCAAGCAGGCCCTGCAGATCCGCGAGCGCTCCGAGGACTTCCCCGGCATCACCGCCGAACCCACCGCCGTGCGCCGGTACGCGGCCCCGGGCAAGTCCAACACCGCGCAGGTCCTCGGCTACCTCTCGCCCGTCACCGACGAAGAGATCAAGAAGGCCGAGAACACCGACTCGCCGTTCCTCCGCTCCGACCAGGTGGGCCGCTCCGGCCTGGAGCGGACGTACGACAAGCAGCTGCGCGGCAAGGCCGGCGTGACCCGCTACGAGGTCGACAACCTCGGCCGCGTCATCGGCAAGGCCGAGTCCGACGCGGCCCAGCCCGGCGCCAACGTCGTCACCAGCATCGACGCGCGCGTGCAGGCCGTCTCCGAGTACTGGCTCAACGACGCGATGAAGAAGGCGCGGCAGGAGTTCGACAAGAACACCGGCGAGAACTACAAGGCCGACGCGGGCGCCGTCGTCGTCATGGAGAACAAGACGGGCCGCATCGTCTCCATGGCCTCCAATCCGACGTACGACCCGAACGCCTGGGTCGGCGGCATCTCCGGCAAGGACTACGCCAGGCTCACCGGCAAGAAGTCCAACTACCCGCTGCTCAACCGCGCCATCCAGGGCCAGGCGGCCCCCGGCTCCATCTTCAAGGTCATCCCGACGGCCGCCGCGGTCAACGCGGGCTACGACTTCAACGGCCGCTACCCGTGCCCCAGCTCGTACTCCATCGGCGGCCAGACCTTCAAGAACTTCGAGTCCAAGGGCCACGGCTCCATCACCCTCGGCCAGGCCCTCGAGGTCTCCTGCGACACCGTCTTCTACAAGCTGTCGCACGACCAGTGGGCCAAGGACGGCGGCAACAAGCCGAAGAAGGACGCCAAGGACTGGTTCTACAAGACCGCCCACCAGTTCGGCCTCGGCAAGGAGACCGGCATCGACCTGCCCAACGAGGTCACCGGACGCGTCCCCGACCGCCAGTGGAAGAAGGACTACTGGAAGGCCAACAAGGACGCCTGGTGCAAGCAGGGCAAGAAGAGCGGCGGCGACTACGCCGAGCGCATCGCGTACGAGAACTGCCTCGAAGGCATGAAGATGCGTGCCGGTGACTCCGTCAACTACTCCATCGGCCAGGGCGACACCCTCGTCACGCCGATACAGATGGCGACGATCTACAGCGCCATCGCCAACGGCGGCACCATGTACGACCCCACCGTCGGCAAGGCGATCATCAGCGCCGACGGCAAGCGGATCGAGGAGATCAAGCCGAAGTCGCACGGCAGGCTGCCGATGGACGCCAAGCTCCGCAAGGACATAGACGGTGCCCTCGCGGACGTCGCGACGCGCGGTACGGCCGCGTGGCGGTTCGGCGGCTGGCCGCAGGACAAGATCCCGATGCACGCCAAGACGGGTACCGCCGAGGTCTACGGCAAGCAGACCACCTCGTGGTTCGCGACGTACACCAAGGATTACTCGATCATCATGACGATCTCCCAGGGCGGTACGGGTTCCGGCGCCTCGGGACCCGCCGTCCGCAAGATCTACGACGCGATCTACGGCCTGGACGAGAACGGCAAGCAGGACCTGAAGAAGGCGCTCCTGCCCGAGCCGCAGAAGTCCCTGCCCAAGATCAAGGGCGACGGCTCCATCCACTCCCCGAAGATCAGGCCGTACAAGCCCGAGCCGCCCAAGGAGCCGACCGAGCAGCAGGAGCTTGCCGGTGCCCCGGCGAACTGGAGGCGGGACTGATGACCGGAAGTGGCTTCTCCGTCTCCGGATACGGACCCGAGCGCTCCGGCATGTCGCGGCTCCTCGCCCGCGACTCGGTGGTGCGCAGGCTCGACTGGGTGATACTGCTCTGCGCCCTCGCGCTGTCCGTGATCGGCTCCGCGCTCGTCTACTCGGCGACCCGCAACCGCACGGAACTCGTCGGCGACGACCCGTACGCCTTCCTGCTCAAGCACGTCATGAACATCGGCATCGGGCTCGCCCTGATGGCCGGCACGATCTGGCTCGGCCACCGCACCCTGCGCACGGCCGTGCCGATCCTCTACGGCATCTCCGTCTTCCTGGTGCTGCTCGTCCTCACCCCGCTCGGCGCCACCATCAACGGCGCCCACGCGTGGCTCGTGATCGCGGGCTTCTCGCTCCAGCCCTCCGAGTTCGTGAAGATCACGATCATCCTGGGCATGGCGATGCTGCTCGCGGCGCGCGTCGACGCGGGCGACCGCGAGCACCCCGACCACCGCACCGTGGTGCAGGCCCTCGGCCTCGCCGCCGTCCCGATAATGATCGTCCTGCTCATGCCCGACCTCGGGTCGGTCATGGTGATGGCGATGATCGTGCTCGGCGTGCTGCTCGCCTCCGGCGCCTCCAACCGCTGGGTGTTCGGACTGCTCGGCACGGGCGTCGCGGGCGGCATCGCCATATGGCAGCTGGGCGTCCTCGACGACTACCAGATCGCCCGTTTCGCCGCCTTCGCCAACCCCGCCCTCGACCCGGCGGGCGTCGGCTACAACACCAACCAGGCGCGCATCGCGATCGGTTCGGGCGGCCTGACCGGCACCGGACTGACCAAGGGCTCCCAGACCACCGGCCAGTTCGTGCCCGAGCAGCAGACCGACTTCGTCTTCACCGTCGCGGGCGAGGAGCTCGGCTTCGTGGGCGCGGGCGCCATCCTGGTCCTGCTCGGCGTCGTCCTGTGGCGCGCCTGCCGCATCGCCCGCGAGACCACCGAGCTCTACGGCACGATCGTCGCCGCGGGCATCATCGCCTGGTTCGCCTTCCAGGCCTTCGAGAACATCGGGATGACCCTCGGCATCATGCCGGTCGCGGGCCTTCCGCTGCCCTTCGTGAGCTACGGAGGATCGTCGATGTTCGCGGTCTGGGTCGCCGTCGGACTACTCCAGTCGATCAAGGTGCAGCGGCCGATGTCCGCGTAACCCGTGGCCGGAAGTCCCGTCGCAGGCATGTTTGGCCTCGCGTTTCGCGTCTAGATTCAATTCATGGCGGAGACGAAGCGCGAGATCGAGCGGAAGTACGACGTCGGGGCGGGCGCGACGCTGCCCGACCTGTCCGGCGTCGCCGGGGTCGAGGACGTCGTCGACAGGGGCGTCGTCGAGTTGGACGCCGTCTACTGGGACACCCCCGACCAGCGCCTCGCCGCGGGCTCGGTCACGCTGCGGCGGCGCACCGGCGGCGACGACGCGGGCTGGCACCTGAAACTGCCGGTGTCCCTCGCGGAGGGCGTGCGCGACGAGATCCACGCCCCGCTCTCGGACACGGTGCCGCGCGCCCTCTCCGGCCTCGTGCGCTCCCGGGTGCGCGAGGCCGAACTGGTCCCCGTCGTCAGGCTCCGGTCCGCGAGGAACCTGTGCCACCTCCTCGACGCCGAAGGCACCCTGCTCGCCGAGGTCAGCATCGACGGCGTGCGGGCCGAACGCCTCGACGGCGGCACCGGCACCGCCGAATGGTCCGAGGCCGAGGTGGAACTGGCGGACGGCGCCGACCCCGCGATCCTCGACAAGGTCGAGAAGAAGCTCAAGAAGGCGGGCGCGCGCCGCTCCTCCTCGCCGTCGAAGCTGGCCAGGGCCCTGGCCGAGACCGCGCCGAAGAAGAACGGGCCGCAGAAGGCCGAGCCCGAGACCGCGACCCGCAGCGGCAAGAAGGCCGGCAAGGGCGAAGCCGTCGCCGAGGTGGTCCGCGAAACCGTCGGCGAGGGCCCGGGCACCGCGGGCGACCACGTCGTCGCCTACCTCCGCGCCCAGCGCGACGCGATCGTCTCGCTCGACCCCGCAGTCCGCCGCGACCTGCCCGACTCCGTGCACCAGATGCGGGTGGCCACCCGACGGATGCGGAGTGCGCTCAAGTCGTACCGCAAGCTCCTCGACCGGACGGCCACCGACCCCGTCGGCGACGAGCTCAAGTGGCTCGCGGGCGAGCTCGGCGTCGACCGCGACCAGGAAGTCCTCGCCGAGCGGCTCACCACCCGCATCGACGCGCTGCCCAGGACCCTCCTCCTCGGCCCGGTGCGCGGACGGCTCCGCATCTGGAGCGTCGCCCGCCGCGCAGGCTCCCGGCGCAGGACGGTCACCGTGCTCGACAGCAAGCGCTACCTCGCCCTCCTGGACATGCTCGACGCCCTGCTGGCCGAGCCCCCGCTGCGCCCCGCCGCCTCCGCCCCGCCGGCGAAAGCGCTGTCCAAGGCGGCCCTCAAGGACTACGCCCGCCTCGCCGCCCGCGTCGAGCACGCCCTGGAACTGCCCCCGGGCAAGCAGCGCGACGTCGCCCTGCACGACGCCCGCAAGGCCGCCAAGCGGGCCAGGTACACGGGCGAGTCGGCGGTGCCCGCGCTCGGCAAGCCCGCCAAGCGGTTCGCCAAGAGGATGAAGGCCGTGCAGAGCGTGCTCGGCGACCACCAGGACAGCGTCGTCGCGCGCGAGGCCCTGCGCGCCCTGGCGATCCAGGCGCACCTCGCGGGGGAGACCGCGTTCACCTGGGGGCTGCTGTACGGCCAGGAGGAGGCGGCGGGCGCCGACCGGGAGCGCGAACTGCCGGAGGTGTGGGCCGAGGCGTCCCGGGCGAAAGTGCGGGCGGCGCTGGGCGGGTGAACGCCGGGGTACGCTTGATGGTCACCCCTGCCCGCTCATGAAGGTTCGCGATGTCTGCCGAGTCGGTCTTCCCACAGCTCGAAGCTCTGCTCCCGCATGTGCAGAAGCCCATCCAGTACGTCGGCGGTGAGCTGAACAGCACCGTCAAGCCGTGGGAATCCTGCGACGTCCGCTGGGCGCTCATGTACCCGGACGCGTACGAGGTGGGCCTGCCCAACCAGGGCGTCATGATCCTCTACGAGGTCCTGAACGAACGCGAGGGCGTGCTCGCCGAGCGCACCTACAGCGTCTGGCCCGACCTGGAGGCCCTGATGCGCGAGCACCGGGTCCCGCAGTTCACGGTGGACAGCCACCGGCCCGTCGGCGCCTTCGACGTCTTCGGGCTCAGCTTCTCCACCGAGCTGGGCTACACCAACATGCTGACCGCCCTGGACCTCGCGGGCATCCCGCTGGAGTCCAAGGACCGCACCGTCGACCACCCGATCGTGCTCGCCGGCGGCCACGCGGCCTTCAACCCCGAGCCGATCGCCGAGTTCATCGACGCCGCGATCATCGGCGACGGCGAGCAGGCCGTGCTCGACATGACCGAGATCATCCGGGCGTGGAAGGCCGAGGGCCGGCCCGGCGGCCGCGAGGAGGTCCTCTTCCGCCTCGCCAGGACCGGCTCGGTCTACATCCCGGCGTTCTACGACGTCGAGTACCTCCCGGACGGCCGCATCGGCCGCGTCGTCCCGAACCGCAGCGGCGTGCCGTGGCGCGTGTCCAAGCACACCGTCATGGACCTCGACGAGTGGCCCTACCCCAAGCAGCCCCTCGTCCCGCTCGCCGAGACCGTCCACGAGCGCATGTCCGTGGAGATCTTCCGCGGCTGCACCCGCGGCTGCCGTTTCTGCCAGGCCGGCATGATCACGCGCCCCGTGCGGGAGCGAAGCATCACCGGCATCGGCGACATGGTCGAGAAGGGTCTCAAGGCGACCGGCTTCGAAGAGGTCGGCCTGCTCTCGCTCTCCTCCGCGGACCACAGCGAGATCGCCGACGTCGCGAAGGGCCTCGCCGACCGGTACGAGGAGGACAAGATCGGTCTGTCCCTCCCCTCGACCCGCGTCGACGCCTTCAACGTGGACCTGGCCAACGAGCTGACCAGGAACGGCCGCAGGTCGGGCCTGACCTTCGCCCCCGAGGGCGGCTCCGAGCGCATGCGCAAGGTCATCAACAAGATGGTGTCCGAGGAAGACCTCATCCGCACCGTCTCGACGGCGTACGGCAACGGCTGGCGCCAGGTGAAGCTGTACTTCATGTGCGGCCTGCCCACCGAGACCGACGAGGACGTCCTCCAGATCGCCGACATGGCGACGAAGGTCATCCAGAAGGGCCGCGAGGTCTCCGGCTCGAACGACATCCGCTGCACGGTGTCGATCGGCGGCTTCGTGCCCAAGCCGCACACCCCCTTCCAGTGGGCCCCGCAGCTCTCCTCCGAGGAGACCGACGCCCGCCTGGAGAAGCTCCGCGACAAGATCCGCGGCGACAAGAAGTACGGCCGCTCGATCGGCTTCCGCTACCACGACGGCAAGCCCGGCATCGTCGAGGGCCTGCTCTCGCGCGGCGACCGCCGCATCGGCGCCGTCATCCGCGCCGTCTATGAAGAGGGCGGCCGCTTCGACGGCTGGCGCGAGTACTTCAGTTACGAGCGCTGGATGCGGTGCGCCGAGAAGACGCTGCCCGAGATGGGCGTCGACGTCGACTGGTACACCACGCGTGAGCGTACGTACGAAGAAGTGCTGCCCTGGGACCACCTGGACTCCGGTCTCGACAAGGACTGGCTCTGGGAGGACTGGCAGGACTCGCTCGACGAGACCGAGGTCGAGGACTGCCGCTGGACGCCGTGCTTCGACTGCGGCGTGTGCCCGCAGATGGACACGCACATCCAGATCGGTCCCACCGGCAAGAAGCTCCTGCCGCTCACCGTGGTCAAGTAGGGCCGGGAACCCCCGTTGCCCCGACTCGTCCTGCCCACCGGCCTGGTGCACCGCTCCTACATCACCGCGATGGAGGAGTTCCGGGCCGAGGGGCGGGGCGGGCCCGACGACGACACGACGCTCGGCGCCACCCTGCGCGACTACGGCGCCCGGTGGCGCGACCGGGCCGTCTTCGACGCGTACGTCGCCGAGGTCCGCGCCGCCGCGCACCCCGCCGAACCCTTCGCCGTCCCCGTCACCACCCTCTGGTACGCCGACGGCGCCGACTACTTCGGCCGCGTCAGCATCCGGCACACCGTCGCCACCCGCTTCCTGCGCGAGTACGGCGGCCACATCGGCTACGACGTCCGGCCCACCGCCCGCCGCCGCGGCCACGCCACCCACATGCTGCTCGGCTGCCTCCCGTACGCCGCCCAACTCGGCCTGGACTCCGTCCTGGTGACCTGCGACACCGACAACACCGGCTCGCGCAAGGTCATCGAGGCGGCGGGCGGCACGTTCGAGGACGAGCGGGGCGGCAAGCTGCGGTACTGGATCCGAACCGGCGCCATGAGCGTCTAGGACTACATGGACCTGGAAAAGCGGCCTCCCCAGGAGGCCGTCCCGCAGCCCTCGCCGGGGCGGACCGACCGGCAGCCCCCGCAGGCCGAAGGGTGTCTCGCCGTCGCGATCCGCATCCCGGTGCGGATCGTCGTGCTCGTGCTCGTCGTCCCCGTGCGCCTCGTGTGGGACGCGCTCGCCGTGTGCGGCCGCTTCATCCACCGCACTGTGCTGCGGCCCGTAGGACGCGCCATCGGGACGGTACTGACCTGGCTGTTCAAGGCCGTCTTCGTCTGGCCGTGGGTGGG
Organism: Streptomyces sp. NPDC039480; assembly: GCF_055597165.1. NCBI lineage: Bacteria > Bacillati > Actinomycetota > Actinomycetes > Kitasatosporales > Streptomycetaceae > Streptomyces > Streptomyces sp. NPDC039480. The sequence continues at coordinate 410,485 of NZ_JBVITX010000008.1, forward strand.
CCTGTGGCGGTATCTGCTGGTGCCGGTCGGCAAGGGGCTCGCCTGGCTGGCGCGCATGCTGGTCGTGGTTCCCCTGATGTGGCTCTACGCGCGCGTGCTGACGCCCGTCGGGCACGGCGTCGCCTGGCTCGGACGGGTCCTGCTCGTGATCCCCGCGGGCTGGCTGTACGCGCGCGTGCTGACGCCGATCGGGCACGGACTCGCCTGGCTGGCGCGGCGGTTGGGCGCCGGGGCCACCGCTGCCGGGCGCGGCATCGCCGCCGTCCTGGTGTGGCTGTTCAAGGCGGTCTTCGTGTGGCCGTGGGTGGGGCTTTGGCGGTACGTGGTCGTGCCGGTCGGCGTCGCGATCGCCTGGCTGGTGCGGACGCTCGTCGTGGTGCCCCTGGTCTGGCTGTACGGGGCCGTGCTCACACCGGTCGGGCACGGCATCGCGACGCTGCTCCGCTGGGTCTTCGTCGTGCCCGCCGTCGCCGTGTGGCGGTGGGTGCTCGCCCCGGTCGGGCGGGCGATCGCCGTCGTCGCGCGCGAGGTCGGCGACGCGTTCGGACACGCCTGGCGCATCGCCGGGCACATTTCCCTCGTCGTCGGCCGGTTCCTCGGCAAGCTCCTGCGGTGGATCTTCGTCGAGCCGGTGCGGTGGGCGTACCGCACGATCCTCACGCCCGTCGGGCACGTGGTCCGCGACGCGATCTGGCGGCCCGCCGCCGCGGCCGCCCGCAGCGTCGGCCGCACGGCACGCCAGGCCCTGGCGTCAGCGCGCGACAGCGTCCGCCAGGCCAGGGCCGATGTACGACGCATGCTCTTCGGCGCCCCGAAGGAGCCGGTGCCCGTACCGGTGGCCCGGCGGGAACCTGACGCGCCCGGGACACGTACTCTAGGTAGCAGTACGACGGCACTCATGAAGGACTGACGACACTGGGCAAGCGACAGCCCGTAGGCCCGCCGCCCGCACCCGCGGTGCAGCGCATCCGCCTGCGCTACACCAAGCGCGGCCGCCTCCGGTTCACCAGCCACCGCGATTTCCAGCGCGCTTTCGAGCGTGCGCTGCGCCGCGCCGAGGTGCCCATGGCGTACTCGGCGGGGTTCACCCCGCACCCGAAGGTGTCGTACGCCAATGCCGCACCCACCGGCACGGGCAGTGAGGCCGAGTACCTGGAGATCGCGCTCACCGCGCCGCGCGACCCCGACAAGCTCCGTGAGCTCCTCGACGAGTCGATGCCCGCCGGGCTCGACATCGTCGACGCCGTCGAGTCCCGCACCTCGGGACTCGCCGACCGCCTCACGGCCTCCGTATGGGAGCTGCGCCTCGTCGGCGTGGAGCCCGCGGAGGCGGAGCGTGCCGCCGGGCTCTTCGCGGCGGCGGAGAAGGTCGAGGTCCAGCGCCGCACGAAGAACGGCATGCGCACCTTCGACGCACGCGAGGCCGTCGTGAGCCTCGCACTCGCCGACGGCGAGCCGGTCGCTCACGACACCGATAGGCCGACCGACAAGCCCTGTGCGATACTGCGGCTGGTTGTTCGGCACGTGACACCTGCCGTACGACCTGACGACGTCCTGTCCGGTCTCCGAGCTGTGGCCGACCTGGCGCCGCCGGTCCCCGCAGCGGTGACCAGGCTGGCGCAGGGGCTTTTCGATGAAGAGACCGGCACGGTGACCGACCCGCTCGCGCCCGACCGCGAGGCAGACACGGCCGCCCCACCCACGGCCGCCGTACCTGCCGCCGCGAAGGCGCCGGTGCCGGAAGGCCCCCGTTAGGGACGTACGTCGACGCGCAGCCCTCGTACTCGGGAGCCACCTGGGTCGGGCAGCGCACTGACCGAGACTTTCGCCAGGCCGTCCGCACATGGGCGTACGGAACCGGCGAGACAAGACATAGAGCTCCCGTGCGGCGCCCACGCCCCCGGATGGCGGCCCCGCGCACAGCGCGAGCCGCGGACATCACCGGACCAGGCGCGGCGCCCGGGAGCGTGACGGGAGAACAGCCCGCATGCTTGAGCCGAACGACCCCACCGAGGGTTCGCAGAACAACACCCCCAGCGACACCCTGCCGCCGCGCCGCAGGCGCCGCGCCGCGTCGCGTCCGGCGGGCCCGCCGACGGGTGCCGCCGAAGCAGCGGCCCCGGCCATAACGGCCACCCCTGCCGAAGAGGCCCCCGAGGTCGACGAGACCGAGGAGACGGCCGAGGCCGTCGAGGCCCCGGCGCCCGTCGCCGAGCCGGAGCCCGAGGCCGCACCGGCCGCGCGCCCCCGCCGCCGCGCCTCCGCGCCGGCCGGTGCCCCGCAGGCCGCGGAGGTGACGGAGCCCGTCGCCGAGACCCCCGCGCCCGCCGCTGCGGAGCAGGAGACCGCCGAGGATGCCGCTCCGGCCGCGCGCCCGCGCCGCCGTGCGACCCGCCGCGCCTCCGCACCCGCCGGTGCGCCGCAGGCCGCCGAAGAGACGGCGACGGCTGCCGCTGTCGAGGAGACTCCCGTGCAGGCCGAGCCGGTTGCTGAGCCGGTCGCTGAGGAGGATGCTCCGAAGGGCCGTACGCGTCGCCGTGCCACCCGCACTGCTTCCGCTCCCGCTGGTGCGCCGCAGGCCGTCGAGGAGGCCCCCGCGCAGGCCGAAGCGGTCGCCGAGCCGGTCGCTGAGGAGGATGCGCCCAAGGGTCGTACGCGTCGCCGTGCCACCCGTACCGCTTCCGCCCCTGCCGGTGCCCCGCAGGCCGCTGAGGAGTCCCCCGCGCAGGCCGAAGCGGTCGCCGAGCCGGTCGCCGAGGAGGACGCTCCGAAGGGTCGCGCACGTCGTCGCGCCACCCGCACTGCCTCCGCTCCCGCCGGTGCCCCCCAGGCCGTGGAGGAGACCCCCGCGCAGGCCGAGCCCGTCGCCGAGCCGGTGGCCGAGGAGGACGCGCCCAAGGGTCGTACGCGTCGCCGTGCCACCCGCACCGCCTCCGCTCCCGCCGGTGCCCCCCAGGCCGTCGAGAAGGAGGTGGCCGCCAAGCTCGCCGAGCAGCCGGCCGCCGCCGCCGAGCAGGCTCCGGTCGAGGAAGCCGCCGACGTCGCCGACGAAGAGCCCCGTGGGCGTCGTCGTCGCGCCACCCGCAAGACCGCGGCCACCGGCTTCTCCGCGCCGTCCGGCCACAAGGCCCGCAGGGCCCAGCGCGCCGAGGAGTCCGGCGAGGACGGCGGGCGCAAGCCCCGCCCGGCCGTCGCCGTCTTCCAGGCGCCGGTGTTCGCCGAGCCGATGTTCCAGACCCCGGAGCGCGCCGCCGCGGCCGCCGCCGCCGAGGCCGCGGAGGAGACCGCCGAGCCCGCCCCCGTGGCGGAGGAGGAGCCGACGCCGCGCAGGCGCCGCCGCCGTCGCGCCGCGGACGAGCAGCCCGCCGTCGAGGAGCGCGAGCCCGCCAGGCCCGCCAAGGCCGCCGACGAGCAGCCCGCCGACGAGCCCGAGGACGCCGCGGACCAGGCCGAGCAGGCCGACTCCGACGACGACACGGAGGAGTCCGGCGAGCGCCAGGGCCGCCGTCGCCGTCGCGGTGGCCGTCGCCGCCGTCGCGGTGACTCCGCCGACCAGGACGCCGAGCAGCACGAATCCGCGCGCCACGCCCCGGATGCCGACGACGCCGGAGACGCCGACGACGCCGACACGGTCGCCGCCGAGCAGGCGGAGCAGGACGCCGAGGACAGCGCGGAGCAGGAGGCGGAGGACGCCGAGGAGTCGGAGTCGAACGGTTCCGGCTCCAGCAGCAGCCGTCGCCGCCGTCGCCGCCGTCGCCGCGCCGGGGACTCCGCCGAGGGCGAGCCGGCCGACGGCGACCCCGAGCGCACCGTCGTGAAGGTCCGTGAGCCGCGGGAGCGGCGCGCGAAGGACCCCGAGCGCGAGCTGGGCACCGGTGCCGACGAGGTCCAGTCCATCAAGGGCTCGACCCGCCTGGAGGCCAAGAAGCAGCGCCGCCGCGAGGGCCGCGAGCAGGGCCGCCGCCGCGTGCCGATCATCACCGAGGCCGAGTTCCTGGCGCGCCGCGAGGCCGTCGAGCGCGTGATGGTCGTCCGTCAGAACGGCGAGCGCACCCAGATCGGCGTCCTGGAAGACAACGTGCTCGTCGAGCACTACGTCAACAAGGAGCAGGCCACCTCGTACGTCGGCAACGTCTACCTGGGCAAGGTCCAGAACGTGCTGCCGTCCATGGAGGCCGCCTTCATCGACATCGGCAAGGGCCGCAACGCCGTCCTGTACGCCGGTGAGGTCAACTTCGAAGCGCTCGGCATGGCCAACGGCCCGCGCCGCATCGAGTCCGCCCTGAAGTCGGGACAGTCGGTCCTCGTGCAGGTCACGAAGGACCCGATCGGCCACAAGGGTGCCCGCCTGACCAGCCAGGTCTCGCTGCCCGGCCGCTACCTCGTCTACGTGCCCGAGGGCTCGATGACCGGCATCAGCCGCAAGCTGCCCGACACCGAGCGCGCGCGTCTGAAGACCATCCTCAAGAAGATCGTCCCCGAGGACGCGGGCGTCATCGTGCGCACCGCGGCCGAGGGCGCGAGCGAGGACGAGCTGCGCCGCGACGTCGAGCGGCTCCAGGGGCAGTGGGAGGACATCCAGAAGAAGGCGAAGGCGATCTCCACGAGCTCGCCGAGCCTGCTGTACGGCGAGCCGGACATGACGGTCCGCGTCGTCCGCGACATCTTCAACGAGGACTTCTCCAAGGTCATCGTCAGCGGTGACGAGGCGTGGGAGACCATCCACGGCTACGTCTCGCACGTCGCGCCCGACCTGGCGGACCGCCTCTCCCGGTGGACGTCCGAGGTCGACGTCTTCGCGACGTACCGCATCGACGAGCAGCTCGCGAAGGCCCTGGACCGCAAGGTCTGGCTGCCCAGCGGCGGCTCGCTGGTGATCGACAAGACCGAGGCGATGATCGTCGTCGACGTCAACACCGGCAAGTTCACCGGCCAGGGCGGCAACCTCGAAGAGACCGTGACGAGGAACAACCTCGAAGCGGCCGAGGAGATCGTGCGCCAGCTCCGGCTGCGCGACCTGGGCGGCATCGTCGTCATCGACTTCATCGACATGGTCCTGGAGTCGAACAGGGACCTGGTCCTGCGGCGCCTGCTCGAATGTCTCGGGCGTGACCGCACGAAGCACCAGGTCGCCGAGGTCACCTCGCTCGGCCTGGTCCAGATGACCCGCAAGCGCGTCGGCCAGGGCCTCCTGGAGTCCTTCTCCGAGACCTGCGTGCACTGCAACGGCCGCGGTGTCATCGTGCACATGGAACAGCCCACCTCCGTGGGCGGCGGCGGCAAGCGCAAGAAGCGCGGCCGCGGCGGCTCGGACCACCAGGACCACGGTCACGAGCACACGCACGAGCTGGAGTCGGCGGACGACTCGGCGGAGACCGAGACCGCGGCCGAGGTCGCTGCCGAGGTGGCCGCTCCGGTGGCGCTGCCCGAGCCCGAGTTCGTCGCGGACGAGGAGCTGTACAGCAGTGCGGCCGAGGCCGAGGCGGCTGCTTCCCGCGGCCGTTCGCGGCGTCGTGCCACGCGCCGCGCATCGGCTCCGGCGGGCGCTCCGCGGGTGGAGACCGCTCCCGAGGAGGAGGCCGCGCAGGCCGACACCCCGCAGGCGGACGCTCCGAAGGCGGACACTCCGAGGGCCGCGAAGAAGTCGGGCAAGCGGGCGGCGAAGGCCGCAGAGCGCGCCGAGCGGGCCGCGAAGGCCGAGGCGGAGGCCAAGGCCGCCGAGATCCCGGCGGTCGAGGCCGAGACCGCGCGCACGGTGGCCCCGGCCGTCGAGGACCCGATCGTGGGCAGCCCCGAGGCCGTCGAGGCGGCCCATGAGGCCCACGACGCCCATGAGGAGGCTCCGGCGGCTCCGGTGGACGACGCCGCGCCGAAGGGACGCACGCGCCGCCGTGCGGTCCGCAAGGCGACGTCGCCGGCCGGTTCGCCCAAGGCCGCCGAGGGCACTGAGGGCGCCGACAGCGCCGAGGTGGTCGTCGAGGCCCCCAAGGCCGAGCCGGTCGCCGCAGCGGTCACCGAGCCGGTGTCCGAGCCCGTCGCCGAGGCGCCCGTCGCCGACGCCGCGCCGCCGCGTCCGCGCCGCCGTGCGGTGCGCAAGGCCACCGCGCCGACCGCGTCCGCGGAGGCGGCCATCGTGGTCGTCCCGTCGGCGGAGAAGGCCGCTGAGAAGCCGGCCGGCGCCGAGCAGGCGGGGACGGAGTCCGAGGCCCCCGCCGAGGAAGCCGCTCCGGCCAAGAAGACGGCGCGCAAGGCGGCCAAGAAGGCGCCCGCCAAGAAGACGGCGGCCACCAAGACGGCCGCCAAGAAGACCGCGGCCAAGAAGACGGCCGCAAAGAAGACGACGGCCAAGAAGGCGTCGAAGGCGACGGCGAAGAAGGCCGCGGCGGCGGAGCAGACGCCGTCCGGCGTCTCCGCCGGCGCGACCAGCGAGGACTGACCTCTTCGCGACCGGTGCCCCCCGCACGGCGAGAACGCCGGGCGGGGGGCACCGCCGTGTCCGGGGAACGGCCTCGCACACCCCGAAAGCGTGAAGTGGGAGGGCCCTCCTTGGAGGTCCGGGGAGATACCTGTAAAACTCATGCGGTCTGATGAACGAACAGGGACGTGTGCGCGCGTTTGGGGAGACTGCGCGCCTTCGTCAGGGGAGGGATGACACATGGCGCATGTGCGCCTGCGAGGCACGGGACGACACCGTGCGGTGAAACCGGTCAAGGGCGGCCGCCAGGCGGTGGCACTGGCCACGGTCCTGTCGGCGGCGGGAATCCAGGCCGCGGGCTCCGTGGGGACCGCGTCGGCGGACCCGCTGCCCACCTGGACGGAGGGGCCGATCTTCAACGATCCCAAGGGCTCCGTCGACCAGCAGCACGCCATCAGGACCCGGCTGATCGAGCTGACGAACGCCGCCGTGCCCGGCTCGACGATCAAGGTCGCGGTCTACCACGTCTGGGAGGCCCCGGTCGTCGACGCGCTCGTCGCCGCCAAGAGGCGCGGCGTGCGCGTGCAGGTCCTGCTCGACGAGACGAGCAGGAGCGACCGGCCGACGAACACCTCGTACAACACACTGAAGTCGGCACTCGGCACGGACAGGACGAAGTCGTCGTTCGTGTCCCTCTGCCCGACCGGCAAGTCCTGCCTGGGCAACCCCCAGTACGGCAAGTCGATCATGCACAACAAGTTCTGGCTGTTCTCGGAGGTCGAGGGCGCCAGGGACGTGGTCGTGCAGACCACGTCGAACTCGACGCCGTCGGCGCACACGAAGTTCTTCAACGACGCGCTGCTGCTCCCGGACAACCCCGCCATGTACGACGCGTACGCGGAGTACTTCACGGACATGCTCGGCAAGCGCTGGGCGGACTGGGACTACCGCACGGTCAGCAGCGGCCGCTACAAGGCGTACTTCTTCCCGCGCAACGGCACGGTCAACGAGACCGACACCATGTACTCAGTCCTGAACAACGTGAAGTGCACGTACAAGGACTCGGCGGGTGTGACACAGCACACCAAGGTGCGCGCCGCGATCTTCAAGATCACGCGGAAGCAGATCGCCGACAAGCTCGTCTCGCTGAAGAAGGCCGGCTGCTCGGTCAGCATCCTGTACGCGGAGACGGACAGCGCCAAGAGCCAGGGCGGCACCCCGGGCACCTGGGAGCAGCTGCACAAGTCGGGCGGCCCGTCCGTGCGCTGCTACAACGACGACCGGGACCCGCTGCGCCCCGGCTCCCGCCTCACCACGCCGTACATCATCCACTCGAAGTACCTGCTGGTCGACGGCGTGTACGACGGCCAGCGGAACAAGGTCTCCTTCACGGGCTCGCAGAACTACACGGCGCCCGCCCTGCGCGAGAACGACGAGGCGATCGTCAAGATAGACGACGACTCGGTGCACGACACCTACCGCTCGCACTTCGACCGCACGCGGGCCGTGGCCTGGCCGGGCAGCGCCGACAAGACGGACCTGTGCAAGGGCGTCAAGCCGCTGCCGCCGGACGGTGAGAATCCGGTCAGGTGAGCGGGGGTGCGGGGCCGGTTTGACCCGCCAGGACCGGCCCCGTAACCTTGACCGTCGGCGTGTTCCTATGCACCGCCACCCCCTGTAAACCTTTTTCCTCCCGTTTCGTGGGCACTGTTCCGGGCCGGGAGAGGCCGTCCGCCTGCGGGCGGCTGGACTGCGGGGGCACCGTTCCGAGCGAGAGAGAGATCCGCGTGTACGCCATCGTGCGCAGCGGTGGTCGTCAGCACAAGGTTGCTGTCGACGACATCGTTGAGGTTGACAAGATTTCCACTGCCAAGGTTGGCGACACGGTCGAGCTCTCGACCCTGCTCGTTGTCGACGGCGATGCCGTGACGAGCGACCCGTGGGTGCTTGCGGGCATCAAGGTCCAGGCCGAGGTCGTGGACCACCACAAGGGCGCGAAGATCGACATCCTTCGCTACAAGAACAAGACCGGTTACCGCCGTCGTCAGGGTCACCGCCAGCAGTACACGGCGATCAAGATCACCGGTATCCCCACGGCTGCGAAGTAAGGGACTGAGACAAGATGGCACACAAGAAGGGCGCATCGTCCACTCGGAACGGTCGCGACTCCAATGCTCAGCGGCTCGGCGTGAAGCGCTTCGGCGGTCAGGTCGTCAACGCCGGTGAGATCCTGGTCCGCCAGCGCGGCACGCACTTCCACCCGGGCTCGGGCGTCGGCCGCGGCAAGGACGACACCCTGTTCGCGCTGGACGCCGGTGCGGTGGAGTTCGGCACCCACCGCGGCCGCAAGGTCGTCAACGTCGTTCCGGTCGCCTGATCCAGGCTGCCGTAGAACACGTTCTTCGCGAGGGCGGACCTCTCTTCCCGGTGTCGGGAAGAGGGTCCGCCTTTCGCGTGTTAGACGTAAGACATTTCCGTTCTTTTCTGGAGGCACCGAACCATGACCACCTTCGTGGACCGCGTCGAGCTGCACGCCGCCGCGGGTAACGGAGGCCACGGCTGTGCCTCCGTCCACCGTGAGAAGTTCAAGCCGCTCGGCGGCCCGGACGGCGGCAACGGCGGCCGTGGCGGCGACGTGATCCTGGTCGTCGACCAGGACGTCACCACCCTCCTGGACTACCACCACAGCCCGCACCGCAAGGCCACCAACGGCCAGCCCGGCGCCGGCGACCACCGCTCCGGCAAGGACGGCCAGGACTTGGTCCTGCCCGTCCCGGACGGCACGGTCGTCCTCGACAAGGAGGGCAACGTCCTGGCGGACATGGTCGGCCAGGGCACCACCTTCGTCGCGGGCCAGGGCGGCCGCGGCGGCCTGGGCAACGCGGCGCTGGCCTCCGCCCGCCGCAAGGCCCCCGGCTTCGCGCTGCTCGGCGAGCCGGGTGAGGCCCGGGACGTCGTCCTGGAGCTCAAGACCGTCGCCGACGTCGCCCTCGTGGGCTACCCGAGCGCGGGCAAGTCCTCGCTGATCTCCGTGCTGAGCGCCGCGAAGCCGAAGATCGCCGACTATCCGTTCACGACGCTCGTCCCGAACCTCGGCGTGGTGACGGCCGGCTCGACCGTCTACACCGTCGCGGACGTGCCCGGTCTCATCCCGGGCGCCAGCCAGGGCCGCGGCCTTGGCCTGGAGTTCCTGCGGCACGTCGAGCGGTGCAGCGTGCTCGTGCACGTGCTCGACACGGCGACCCTGGAGTCCGACCGCGACCCCGTCTCCGACCTCGACGTCATCGAGGCCGAGCTGCGGGAGTACGGCGCGGGCCTGGAGAACCGGCCGCGCATCGTCGTCCTGAACAAGATCGACGTGCCGGACGGACAGGACCTCGCCGACCTGGTCAGGCCCGATCTGGAGGAGCGCGGCTACCGCGTCTTCGAGGTGTCGGCCGTCGCCCACAAGGGCCTCAAGGAGCTGTCCTTCGCGCTGGCCGAGCTGGTCGGCGAGGCGCGTGCCGCGAAGCCGAAGGAGGAGGCGACCCGCATCGTCATCCGTCCCAAGGCCGTCGACGACACCGGCTTCACGGTCACCCGCGAGGAGGTCGGCGGCGAGGCGCTGTACCGCGTGCGCGGCGAGAAGCCGGAGCGCTGGGTGCGCCAGACCGACTTCCAGAACGACGAGGCCGTCGGCTATCTCGCGGACCGTCTCAGTCGCCTCGGTGTCGAGGAGGCCCTGATGAAGGCCGGTGCGCGCAACGGCGACGGCGTCGCCATCGGCCCCGAGGACAACGCGGTCGTCTTCGACTGGGAGCCGACGATGATGGCGGGCGCCGAGATGCTCGGCCGCCGTGGCGAGGACCACCGTCTGGAAGCGCCCAGGCCGGCCGCACAGCGGCGCAGGGACCGCGACGCGGAGCGGGACGAGGCCGAGAAGGCGTACGACGACTTCAAGCCCTTCTAGTACGGCAGGGCCAGCCTCTGGGCAACGTCTCAGGGCAAGGCCTCAGAGCGGCGCATACCAAAGGGCCCCGGAGCTTGGATCCAAGCTCCGGGGCCCTTTCGTATGCGCTCAGTCGGTCAGGCCGAGACCGAGTCCTCCGCGCCGTTCGGCTCGTTCGACTCGTTCGGGTCCTGCTCCATCTCCTCCGCCGCTTCCTCCGCGACGCGCTGGCCCGGGATGTCCGCGTCGATGCGGGACGTCATACGGGCGCGGCGGGCGTCGGCCTTGGCGCTGAGGGCGAGGGCCGCGGCGTTGAAGCGGACCAGGGAAGGCGGGTCGGAGGGGCCCAGGAGGTGCTCCTTGAGCTCCGCGCGGGCCTCCGCGTGCGGGTCGAGCTCGGGGGCGCGCACGGCCTTCAGGAGGGCCGCCACGCCGTCCGCCTCGGGGCTGAGGATCGTCGCCGCGGACGCCGTCGGGAAGCTCGCGCGGAACTCCGCCTCCGACATGCCCGCCGTGTTGGCGACGGCGTACGGCTTCTCGCTGCTCAGCCAGTCGGAGACGACCGAGGAGACATCGCTGATCAGCAGGTCGGCCTGGTTGAAGCAGGCGAAGATCGCCGGGCGCGCGGACGTGATGATCTGGTGCTCCCACTCGGGGAAGGACGCCCAGAACGCGGTCTCCCACGCGGCCGTCGCCGCGGCCACGGCGGCCTGCTGACCGCCGTCGGGGGAGCCCTGGAGCATCATCCGCTCCTGTTCGTCCGCGCTCTTGCGGAAGCGCCGCGCGGTCAGCCGGTCCAGCTCCTCGGTGCGCCGCGCCAGTTCGGCGGCGGCCTCGGGCCCGGGACGGGCACCGGAGCGCTTCGCGTTCGCCGCGAGGATCATCGCCTTGATGCGCTCGTTGGCGGCGCCCGCGCGCGGGTCCTGCGAGCCGGTCATCGGGTGCGGCTTGTACAGGAGGCGTACGCCCGGGTCGGCGAGGAGCTCGCGGACGATGTTCTCGCCGGCGAGGACCACCGAGGTGTTGCCGGGGTTGCCGTCCCAGCCCTCCCAGGTGGGGGCGTACAGAACGGTGGTGTACGGCCCGGTGGGCGCGCCGGAGAACGGGCGGATCGGGGACAGCTGGGGGCGGCCGACCTCGACCACGTCCTTGTCGTCCACGCCGATGTCCGCGAGCTGGTAGCGGTCGCGGGCCGCGGGGCCCGCCACCCACACCTCGTCGTACGCCTTCGCGTAGGGGTTGCAGGAGGAGAGCTTGTCGCTCTCGCCGTGGTTGATGAACGCGTGCTTGATCGTGGGGATGCGCAGCACCTGGGAGGTCTTCGCGGCGTTCGCCGGGTGCAGCATCATCTTCAGCGTCGACGTCTCCAGCGAGAACATCGTGGCGACCTTCGGGAAGCAGATGATCGGGACGTCGGTCGCGTCGATCTTCTGCACCATGAACCGCTCGCGCAGCACGATCAGCGGCTTGCCGTCGAGGGCGGCGAGCGTGGAGAGCCACATGTTCGCCTGGTACGCGGACGTGGTGCCGCCGGAGAAGTACATGGCGACGGTCGGCTTGTACTCCGCGAGCCACGCGTCGAGCCACTCGGTGACCTTCTGGTCGTTCTTCGCCCGCTTCTTCGGCAGCAGCCAGGTGGCGAGGTAGAGCGCGCCGGCGCCGATCAGGGTGAGGGAGACGGCGAGCCCGATGCCGCCCCAGTACGCGTCGGTGGTGCCCGCGGTGAGCAGCAGGCCGACCGTCGTCGGGACCGAGAAGGTCAGCAGACGGTGGGCCTGGCGGCGGGACAGGATCCGCGGCGGGGCCGCGGTCAGGTGCAGGTCCGACGCGTCGATGTTGCGGGTGACGATCGGCAGCGAGCGGGTGCGGCGCACGAGCACGGCGACGGCCTGGCAGACGAAATGCAGGGCGTAGAAGCCGAGCAGCGCGATGGTCAGCGGCGACTGCTCGGCCAGCGGCTCTATGCCGTCGATGCGGAGCAGCCCGACGAGGATCAGCATGTCGCGCAGGAGCTGGCGCACCGTCACGTCGAAGCGGATCTTGCCAAGGAGGGAGAGGAGGCCCGGCTGCTTGTACTGCAGATAGATGTCGAGCGCGAGATTCGCGGCGGCCGCGGCGATGAACACCGGGACGATGGGGATCAGCGCGGTCGCGAGCTGTGTCGCGAAGAGCGCGAACATCGCGAACAGCGCTGACAGCTGCACGATGCGTCGGGGGGCGAGTCCGGCAGAGGGCACGGGCTTGGGCTCCTGGCGGGGATGAAGGGGGATGAAGGGAAACTGGGGGGAAGTCGACCACTGACCGTATGACGCGCAGTGGCTCCCTAGCAATCTTGCGTGACATCAATCACCGGATAAAGGGGCAAAGGAGACTGAACCCCGAGGCCGTTTTCTGCCTCTGACTCGAATACGCCTTCCCGCGCCACGTAGATTGCACATCCGGAGCATCGGATCACTTGGGGAACAGCGTGACAGCGGCAAGGCAGTCAGTGGCAGAGGCCCGGCGGGTCGTCGTCAAGGTCGGGTCGTCGTCCCTGACCACCGCGGCGGGAGGCCTGGACGCCGACCGTGTCGACGCACTCGTCGACGTACTGGCGAAGAGCAGGAGCGGCGGCGAGCGCGAGATCGTGCTCGTCTCGTCCGGTGCCATCGCCGCCGGCCTGGCCCCGCTGGGGCTCGTGCGGCGCCCCAAGGACCTCGCCCGCCAGCAGGCGGCGGCCAGCGTGGGCCAGGGCCTGCTCGTGGCCCGCTACACCGCCTCCTTCGCGCGCTACGGCGTACGCGTCGGACAGGTGCTCCTCACCTCCGACGACATGGCCCGCAGGGCCCACCACCGCAACGCGTCGCGCACCCTCGACCAGCTGCTCGCGATGGGCGCGCTGCCCGTCGTGAACGAGAACGACACCGTGGCGACCGACGAGATCCGCTTCGGCGACAACGACCGGCTCGCCGCCCTCGTCGCCCACCTCGTCCACGCCGACCTCCTCGTCCTCCTCTCCGACGTCGACGGGCTCTACGACGGAGATCCCGCCAAGCCCGGCAGCTCCCGCCTCGACGAGGTCAGGGGCCCCGCCGACATGGCGCACGTCGAGATCGGCAGCGCGGGCAAGGCGGGCGTCGGCACCGGTGGCATGGTCACCAAGGTCGAGGCGGCGCGGATCGCCGCGGCCGCCGGCATCCCCGTCGTCCTGACCTCCGCGAGCCAGGCGGGCGACGCCCTCGCGGGCCGCGCCACCGGCACGTACTTCCACCGCACGGGACGCCGCTCCGCCGACCGCCTCCTGTGGCTGCAGCACGCCTCCGAGCCGCGGGGCGCCCTCACCCTCGACGAGGGCGCGGTGCACGCGGTCGTCGAGGGCCGCAAGTCGCTGCTGCCGGCCGGGATCGCCGCCGTCGAGGGCGACTTCACCGCGGGCGACCCGGTCGAGCTGCGGGACGCCGCGGGCCGGCCCGTGGCGCGCGGTCTGGTGAACTTCGACGCCAAGGAGATCCCGATGCTCATCGGGCGCTCCACCCGCGATCTGGCCCGCGAACTCGGACCTGCGTACGAGCGGGAGGTCGTGCACCGGGACGACCTCGTCCTGCTGCACGGATAGCCTCCGGAAAGCCCCAGGTCGCGTCGGACCGTCCGTCCCACCCGCCTCACACGCCCCGGCTGAAAACCATCGCGGACGGCCCGCGCCGTCCGGTCCGCGGAAGGTGAAACTCCCCAAAACCGCCCCGCGGGACTGCTTGGCCTGCTCAACTTTGTTGAAGACAGTTCTGCACGACCGTTGCGTATCAGCACCACCATTGCGTAAAGGAGGCCGTCGTGAGACGAGTACGCCCAGGGGCGGCGTCCCGCGGCTCGGCTGAGCGGACGCTGACGAGCGTCGCCGCGGGAACGGCGTACGAGAGCGACCCGCCCGGCGGGCGGGAGAGCGACGCGGGCGAGAGCCAGGAGGGCGAGAGCACGGCGGCGCCCCGGCTGTGGCACGTCACGCTGAGCGTCTCGGGCGCCGAAGCCCCGCTCGACGAGCTCAGGCGAGGACTCGAACAGCTCGCCCACGACCACCCCTTTCTCCTCACCAGCAGGTACGCGCCGGACCACGCCGAGATCCGCTACTGGGAAGAGGCCCGCGATCTGCACGACGCGGCCGCGGTCGCGCTGCGCCTGTGGGGCGAGCACCGGCAGAGTGCCCAGCTGCCGCCGTGGGAGATCGTGGGGCTCGAAGTGATCGGCCGCGACACATATCACCAACGCATCGCAGAGGGTTACGGTCCGTTACCGGCCGCCCCCGTCGGCGTGCACCCCTTTTGAGCCGTCGTCCCACGGGGGCACCGCGCCGGTCTCGGGGACTGGAACACCGGGTGGACGCCCCGCGCGCGGGGATTACCCTGCGGGCATGACGTCGCTCTCTCCCGTCTCGCCCTACGACAACCTCTCGCCGGTCGCCCAGACCGCCTACCGCGCCCGCGGCGCAGCCGCCACGCTCGCCCCGCTGCCGCGCTCCGCCAAGGACGACGCGCTGCTCGCGATCGCCGACGCCCTCGAAGTGCGGACCGCCGAGATCGTCGAGGCCAACGGCAAGGACACCGAGCGCGCCCGCGAGGCCGGGACCAGCGAGTCCATCGTCGACCGCCTCACCCTCACCCCGGAGCGGGTCCGCGCCATCGCCGCCGACGTGCGCGACGTGGCCGCCCTGCCCGACCCGGTCGGCGAGGTCGTCCGCGGCTCGACGCTCCCCAACGGCATCGACCTGCGCCAGGTCCGCGTGCCCCTCGGCGTCGTCGGGATCATCTACGAAGCCCGCCCGAACGTCACCGTGGACGCGGCCGCCCTCTGCCTGAAGTCCGGCAACGCCGTCCTGCTGCGCGGCTCGTCGTCGGCGTACGCCTCGAACACCGCCCTCGTCCGCGTCCTGCGCGACGCGGTGCACGGCGCGGGACTGCCCGCCGACGCCGTCCAGCTCGTCCCGGGCGAGAACCGCGACTCGGTGCGCGAGCTGATGCGCGCCCGCGGCCTCGTCGACGTCCTCATCCCGCGCGGCGGCGCCTCCCTGATCAAGACGGTCGTCGAGGAGTCCACCGTCCCCGTCATCGAGACGGGCACCGGCAACTGCCACGTCTACGTGGACGCCGCGGCCGACATCGACATGGCCGTCGACATCCTGATCAACTCCAAGGCCCAGCGCCCCAGCGTCTGCAACGCCGCCGAGACGCTGCTCGTGCACCGCGACATCGCCGACGCGTTCCTGCCGCGCGCCCTGGACGCCCTCGCGGAGGCCGGGGTCACCGTGCACGCCGACGAGCGCGTCCTCACGTACGGGGACGCATCCAAGGCCACCGTCGTGCCCGCGACCACCGAGGACTGGGAGACCGAGTACCTCTCGTACGACATCGCGGCCGCCGTCGTCGACACCCTGGAGCAGGCCGTCGAGCACATCCGGCTGTGGACCTCCGGGCACACCGAGGCCATCGTCACCACCTCGCAGCAGGCCGCGCGCCGCTTCACCCAGCTCGTGGACTCCACGACGGTCGCCGTCAACGCCTCGACGCGCTTCACCGACGGCGGGCAGTTCGGCTTCGGCGCCGAGATCGGCATCTCCACGCAGAAGCTGCACGCGCGCGGCCCGATGGGACTGCCCGAGCTGACCTCCACCAAGTACATCGTGACGGGCGACGGCCACATCCGCTGAATTCCCTTTCCGGCTGCCCAAATCACCCCGTCCAGGGCTACGCTGGAGGGGTGCCGGAGGACGTGGGGGGCACGCCGTCGTTCCCTGACGGCTGGGAGCCCGACGACGACCGCGACCGCGGGGGTGCGGACGAAGAGTTCGCCTCCGTGGTCTTCGACGAGGACTTCGTGCGGGCCGCGGAGATTCACGAACCGACCGCGGTGGAGCGGCTGTTGGCCGCCGCCCAGGCGCGCGCCGAGGCATCCGAGGCCGAGGCCCGCCGGGCGCGCACCCGCGGCCGCGGCCCCGACGCGCCGGACGACGAGCTCCACGACGACGGCTTCGGCCCCGACGACGGCAGCGAGTTCGGCCGCGACGACGACCTCGACGACGCCTATGAACACCTCGCCCGCGGCGAGGGGTACGGCCGCCCGGGCCGCCACCCCGGCCAGATCCGCTGGCACCGCCCCATCGCCTGGATGCTCGCCCTCGTGATGGGCGTCGGTATGGTCGCCCTCGCCTTCACCGCCGTCTACCGCGGAGCGTCGTCGGGCCGCCAGGACCAGGTGCCCGCCCCCGCCTCGACCGAGGTCGGCCAGGGCGCCGCCAAGGAGACGCCGCCCAGCCCCTCCCTCTCCGCCGAGTTCGGCAGGTCGGCCGTCCCCGCCGAGCCGCGCACGCCATGAGGAGTTGACCGAACTTGACGTGTACCAGGGCGTTTACCGGGCGTCCCGGAGACCTACTCTGAAGGTATGGGCGGGCCAGGAGACCCACCCGCAGGGACGCCCGAGGGCGCTCCCGGCGGTGGCGAGGACGAGTACGGGTCGGTTGTCTTCGACGAATCGTTCGTGCGCGCTGCCCGCCTCCAGGAGTTCTCCGCACAGGAGCGCATGGGCGACCACACCCGCGCCGTGCGCCGCCGCCCCGGACTCCACCGGGGCCTCTCCCGCCAACTCGTGGTCCTCGCCGTGCTGATGGCCGTCGCCTTCGGCACGGCGATCTACATGGGCGTACGACAGCCCTACCAGTCCCCGGCGGCCAAGCGCCCCGAGCCACTGCGCATGACGGTGATACCGCTCGCCCCCGCGGGCCGCGTGCCCGGCTCGACCAGCCTCCCCGACCTCTACGCACGCAGCCCTGCCGCACAGCTCCGGGTGGGCGCCGCCGGGATCAACCTCCCCGGCGCGCGCCGCACTTCACACTTCTCGGACAGCCAGGTGATGGCCGCGCTGATCACCGCCAAGGACTATCTGGTCGCGTCCTCGCTCGCCCCGGACGTCCTCACCGGCGGCTCCGCGCGCTCCGTGCGGGTCCTGGTCGACCCGCGCCAACTGGCCCAGTTCGACCGGAGTTTCGCGCACCCGGCGGCCGACGGGCGGCACGCGGCCACCGGCTGGCTGGTGCGGTTCGACCCGGCGACGGCCGCGCTCGCCGACAAGCGGGTCAGGGTCGAGGGCACGATGCGGGTCGAGGAGGCCGGCAAGAACGCGCTGGAGGTCACCTCGGACCACACGTTCGTGTACGCGCTGCGGCCCGCGGGCAAGGCGGCCGACGGGGGCCGCGTCGAGGCGTCCCTGTTCACCGTCCGCCGCGAGCTGCGCTTCCGCTTCGACCGCGACGACCTGCGGATGCACCGGGCCGAGCTGGTCACCTCCGCCACCCAGGCGGGCCCCCTCGCCTGCGGGGGCGAGACGGCCAACCACCTGCGCCCGCTGCTCGCCGGGCAGAAGGCGAAGGCGGCGGGCCCGGCGGGCACCGATCCGTACGCCACGGGGGACGCGACGGCGCTGTGCGGATCGCTGGCGGCGTCGGCCCAGCCCTCGCTCGCTCCGTCGTGACCTGAGATCTCCGTCGTGCCCCGGGCCGTTACGGCTGCTTGTCGTCGGTCGGCGAGCCGGAACCGGAGCCTGTGCCGCCGCCCTGTCCGCCCTGGCCCGTGAACTTCCCGCGGAGCTTGCCGCCCAGGTCACCCGCGCCGCCCGCGATGTCGTTGACCAGCTTCATCAGCGGGTCCTTGCTGTTGCGCACGTCGTCCGCGTACGCGGAGGCCGACTGCCGGAAGGAGTCGGAGACCGAGGTGTCCCCGTCTTCCTCGCGGCTCGGGTAGTGGCCGTCCATGATCCGCTGGTAATCGCGGGACTCGGCCCACTTCTTCAGCTCGGCGGCGCGGACCGTGGCGAAGGGGTGGGTGCGGGGCAGGACGTTCAGGATCTTCAGGACGGAGTCGCGCAGGTCGCCCCCGGCCTCGTACTCCTCGGCCTGCTCCAGGAACGCGTCCACGTTCATCTCGTGGAGGTGGTTGCCGCCCGCCAGCTTCATCAGGCCGCGCATCGAGGCCCGCAGGTCCTGCCCGACCAGCAGCCCCGCGCGGTCCGCCGACAGCTCGGACTTGCGGAACCACTCGCGCAGCGCCGTCACGATCGCCATGATCGCGACATTGCCGAGCGGGATCCACGCGACCTTCAGGGCGAGGTTCGTGAGGAACAGCAGGATCGTGCGGTAGACGGAGTGCCCGGAGAGGGCGTGGCCCACCTCGTGGCCGACGACCGCCCGCATCTCCTCCTCGTCCAGCAGTTCGACGAGGCCCGTCGTCACGACGATGATCGGCTCGTCCAGGCCGATGCACATCGCGTTCGGATTCGGGTCCTGGTTCACGTACATCGGCGGGACCTTCTCCAGGTCCAGGATGTAACAGGCGTCCCGCAGCATGGTGTTGAGGTGCGCGAACTGCGCGTCGGACACGCGTACGGAGTCCGACAGGAACAGGAGCCTCAGGCTCCGCTCGGGCAGCAGACCGCTGAGCGCCTTGAAGACCGTGTCGAAGCCGGTCAGCTTGCGCAGGGCCACCAGGGCCGAGCGGTCCGCCGGGTGCTCGTAGGCCCGCGACGAGATGCCGGGGAAGCGCCTGCGCTGCCGGCTCGGCACGCGCTCGTACCCCTCGCCGCCCCCGCCGTGGTGGTTGTCGTCGGTCATGCCGCATCCCCCATGTCTCGTCCTCTCGTGCCCCCGAGGTGGGGCCCAGCGTAGGCGGAGATACCGTGACAGGGCAGCACACAGAAGGAGTCTTCCGTCATGGAGCACAGTCCTGGAGCCGTCTGGCTCACGGAGGCGGCCAAGGCCGCGGAGCAGCAGGGACCGGGCAATCTGCTGCGGATCGTGCTGATCGTCATGGTCGTCGGATGCGTACTGGTCGGCTGGTTCCTGTTGCGCGGCTACCGCCAGGGAGCCGACAGCGGGGCCCGTACGGACGGGAACAGCGTGGAACGCGCCCCTGGCGCGGAACGTACCCCTGAAGAGAGCAACGAGAGCGCCGAAGAGACCCCGGAAGGTACGCCCGGCAAGGGCGCCGACAACCGCAACGGCTGAGTCGGCGTAAGCCGGAGCGAGCCCCCCGCTTACGATGGGCCGGAAATCTTTATGTCCATCCCACCTCCGGATAGGTCCTGCCTGAGATGAGCCTCCACAGCAACGCCGCCCAGCTGGTCACTCTCGCCTCCGAGGGCGGCGAGCACGGCGGCAACCACGAAAGCCTCAGCCCTCTCCTCACCGGTGGCGGCGCCTTCGTCGTCCTCATGCTCCTCCTGTGGATCACCACCCTCTTCAACCGGGACCGCTAGGACCGGAGCAGGGCCCCTCGACCGGGCCGGTAGGGTCTGCACGCATGGGAGAGCAGGACATGCCTACCGGTCCGGTGAGCAACGGCAAGCGCCGCCTGGGCGTCATGGGCGGAACGTTTGATCCGATCCACCACGGACACCTCGTGGCGGCCAGTGAGGTCGCCGCGCAGTTCCACCTCGACGAGGTGGTGTTCGTGCCGACCGGACAGCCGTGGCAGAAGAGCGACAAGCAGGTGTCACCTGCCGAGGACCGTTATCTGATGACGGTCATCGCGACCGCCGAGAACCCGCAGTTCTCGGTCAGCCGCATCGACATCGACCGCGGCGGGGCCACCTACACCACGGACACGCTGCGCGATCTGCGTGCCCTCAACCCCGACACGGACCTCTTCTTCATCACGGGCGCCGACGCCCTCGGCCAGATCCTCACCTGGCGCGACACGGAAGAGCTGTTCTCCCTCGCGCACTTCATCGGGGTCACCCGGCCCGGCCACACGCTGGCCGACCCCGGGCTGCCCAAGGGCGGTGTCTCCCTGGTGGAGGTGCCGGCCCTGGCCATCTCGTCCACGGACTGCCGCGCGCGGGTCGCCAAGGGAGACCCGGTCTGGTATCTGGTGCCCGACGGTGTGGTGCGTTATATCGACAAGCGTGAGCTGTACCGCGGCGAATGAGCCGAGAGGGGCACCGGTGAACGACCGACAGTACGACCCTTATGCGGGCAGCGACCCGTATGCGGGCGAGTACGCGGGTGAGTACGCGGCCGACCAGTACCAGGTCGTCGGGTACGACGAGTACGGGCGGCCGGTGTACCAGCAGGTGCAGCAGCCGCAGGTGCAGCAGCAGCCGCAGGTGCAGCAGCAGCCGCAGGTGCCTCAGCAGTACCAGGGGTACGGGTATGGGTACGACCCGTACGCGGGCGGTCAGGGCGGTCAGCAGCAGGGGTACGACACCGCCTGGGTCCCTCAGCAGCAGCAATATCAGCCGCAATCGGCTCCCGTTCCGGCTCCGGCTCCTGCTCCGGAACCCGAACGTGCGCCCGAACCGGAACCGTCACCGTCCCCGTCACCGGCACCGTCGCCCGAGTACAAGACCGAGCAGTTCTCCTTCATCGAGGAGCCGGACGAGGACTCCGAAGACGTCATCGACTGGCTGAAGTTCACCGAGAGCCGCACCGAGCGGCGCGAGGAGGCCAAGCGGCGCGGGCGGTCCCGGGTCGTCGCCCTCGTCGTGGTCCTCGCCCTGGTGATCGCGGGCGGCGTCGGCTACCTGTGGTCCGCGGGCCTGCTGCCCGGCCAGTCGGACGGCGAGGACGGCGCGGCCGCGGCGACCGGACCGCAGAAGCGCGACGTGATCGTCCTGCATCTGCACAACACCAAGGGCAAGGGCACCTCCACCGCGCTCCTGGTGAACAACACCACCACCAAGCAGGGCGCCACCGTCCTGCTGCCCAACTCCCTCGCCGTGACGGACGACAACGGCACGGCGACCACGCTCGGCAAGTCCGTCGACGACGACGGCTCGACCGGCACCCGCGAGTCGATCGACACGGTGCTCGGCACCCAGGTCGAAGGCACCTGGCGCCTCGACACCCCGTACCT
Source organism: Streptomyces sp. NPDC039480 (assembly GCF_055597165.1). Taxonomy (NCBI): domain Bacteria; kingdom Bacillati; phylum Actinomycetota; class Actinomycetes; order Kitasatosporales; family Streptomycetaceae; genus Streptomyces; species Streptomyces sp. NPDC039480. Next base: position 431,699 of record NZ_JBVITX010000008.1, read on the forward strand.
CAACAACCTCGTCGAACTCGTCGGCAACATCGACATCGACACGAACACCGACGTGCCCGACCCCAAGGCGAAGAAGGGCGAGGCGCCCCTCGTGAAGAAGGGCGAGCAGCAGACCCTGAGCGGGCCGATGGCCGTCGCGTACGCCACCTACCGCGCGCCCGGCGAGACGGAGACCGACCAGCTGAACCGCTTCGGAGAGGTCATGCAGGGCATCCTGCGCAAGCTCTCCTCGGACCCGCAGGCGGCCACGACCACCGTGCAGTCCCTCGCGCAGATCCTCGACCCCTCGCTGGCGGAGAAGGATCTCGGCGCCTTCCTCGCCAGGCTCGCCGACCGCGCCAAGGGCGGCGACTACAAGACGTCGCTGCTGCCGGTGCGGCAGGACGGCACGCTGACCGAGCAGGCCGGCGAAACCGTGGTCAAGGACGTACTCGGCGGGACGGTGAAGAGCCCGGAGAAGGGCGCGGCCCTGCGGGTCGGCGTGCAGAACGCCTCGGGGAAGAAGACCGCCGGCGAGGACGCCCGGGTCTCCCTGGTCAACGGCGGCTACACCTTCATCGACGGCGGCACGGGCGCAGCGGCCCGGCCCACCTCGCAGGTCACCTACGCCGACGCGGGCAAGAAGGCGCAGGCCACCGAGGTCGCCAAGACCCTCGGCCTGCCCGCGAGCGCGGTTCGCGAGGGGAAGACGGCGGCGAACGCGGACGTCTCCGTGGTCCTCGGCCAGGACTACCGGACCGGCTGACCGGGGAGCGCCCCGAGGCGGTGACGTAATCGTCTGGGGCGCTGTCGGCGGTCCGTGAGACCCTTGGGGTGTATCCACCAGCCGAAGGAAAGCTCTCTAGTGACCGCCACGGACCGCTCCATCGAGCTCATCAACGTCGCCGCCCAGGCGGCGGCCGACAAGCTCGCGCACGACATCATCGCGTACGACGTCAGCGACGTGCTGTCGATCACGGACGCGTTCCTGCTCGCCTCCGCTCCCAACGACCGCCAGGTCAAGTCGATCGTCGACGAGATCGAGGAGCAGCTGAACAAGCAGCTCGGCGCCAAGCCGGTCCGCCGCGAGGGGGACCGCGACGCCCGCTGGATCCTCCTCGACTACGTGGACATCGTGGTGCACGTCCAGCACAGCGAGGAGCGTGTCTTCTACGCCCTCGAGCGCCTGTGGAAGGACTGCCCCGAGATCGGCCTGCCCGAGGACGCCAAGGCCACCCGCGGCAAGGCCGCCGAGCACGCCGAGCAGCGGGCCGCGGAGGAGGCCGACCTGGACGGGGAGCTGCGGTGAGCAACCGCGGCTGCCGGATCATCCTGTGGCGGCACGGCCAGACGGCGTGGAACCTGGAGCGCCGCTTCCAGGGCTCCACGGACATCGAGCTGACCGAGACGGGCGTCGCCCAGGCCAAGCGCGCCGCCCGGCTGCTCGCCTCCCTGAAGCCGGACGCCATCGTCGCCTCCGACCTCAAGCGCGCGGCGGCCACCGCCGCCGAGCTCTCCGCGATCACCGGCCTCGCCGTCACGCACGAGGAGTCCCTCCGGGAGACGTACGCCGGTGACTGGCAGGGCCTGACGCACGACGAGATCATCGCCCGCTTCGGCGAGCAGTACGCCGCGTGGAAGCGCGGCGAGGCGGTGCGCAGGGGCGGGGGAGAGCTGGAGACCGAGGTGGCCGACCGGGCCGCCCCTGTCGTCCTGCGCCATGCCGAGAAGCTGCCCGAGGACGGCACGCTGGTGGTGGTCAGCCACGGCGGCACGATCCGCACCACGATCGGCCGTCTCCTCGGCCTCGAGCCCCACCACTGGGAGGGGCTCGGCGGTCTCACCAACTGCTGCTGGTCGGTCCTCGGCCGGGGCGCGCGAGGCTGGCGCCTCCTCGAGCACAACGCCGGCACGCTGCCGGAACCGGTGCTCGGCGACGACGACTGACCCGGATTTCACATTCCGGCTGGTCGCAGGCTAAAGTTCTTCTTGTTCGCCCGCCGAGCGGGAAGAACACAAGGGGCTATAGCTCAGTTGGTAGAGCGCCTGCATGGCATGCAGGAGGTCAGGAGTTCAATTCTCCTTAGCTCCACAGTCCCGGAAATCCCGTCCCCACCAGGGGGCGGGATTTTCCTTTTCCGCCGCCCGCCACCGGGTGCCGTGTCCGGACTGGTACGCATGCGTCGCTGACCGGGTCGCTCGTGCCGTGGCAGAATCGGACGGCCGGAAGGGGACGCAGCCCGACGGGAGGGAGAGCGCGATGCCTGCGAGCATCCTCGGAGAGGTCGACCGCCTCTCCGAAGCGGCGGACGTACGAGAACGGCCCGTGCCCCGCACGCTCCTCGACTGCCCTTCCTGCGGCTCGTCCCACGTCGCTCAAGTGCTCGGTGACAACGGCGGAATCTCGTACGTATGCACCGCCTGCGGCCACAGCTGGAGCTGATCGATGGGTGCACACAGGCGGAAATGCGACTGGTGCGGCAGTGGCACACCGATCGTCCGCGACATGGAACCGGTCAACCAGGAGTATCAGTACTGGTGCGAGGAGTGCGCACGGGCGCTGATCATAAAAGGCGACCCCATCGAGACGTACCGCGAGCTCGAAGGGGAGCCGATCTACGGTCGGCTGCTGGACGAACACTGCACGCTCAAACGGTTCTACTCGTTCGCGACCGCGTGACCCCCGCTGTCCCCACTGCCGTCACTGTCCTCACTGCCGCCACTGCCGTCACCAGAAGAAACGCCAAAGCGGTCACTACGTAGAGGGCGGACAGCGTCATCTGGCCATGGTTCTGGGCGAGTTCGAGCCGTCCTTCGCCGTGCGGCACCCACCACAGGGCGTACGAGCAGAAGACCAGAGACGCGGCCCCGACGGCCGCCCACCTCCGCCGCCCGCCCCGGCGCCTCGCCTCCGCGCCCAGGAGCAGCACCATCGGCACGCACCACACCCAGTGGTGCGACCACGACACGGGACTCACCAGGAGCGCGGTGGCCGCGCAGGCGAGGGCGGCCCGGGCGCGCTCCCCGCGCAGCGCGGCTGCCACCGCGACCGCGAGGCCCAGCGCGCCGACCGTGGCGGCGGCCAAGGCCCAGTGGGCGCCGGGCTCCCCGGTGTGCAGGAGACGGGCCAGGACGCCGCGCAGCGACTGGTTCGCGGTGTCCTCGGCGAACCCGACCCGGCCCGCCTCGAAGACCATGCGGGTCCAGAAGCGCCACGAGTCGTACGGCAGGACGGCGGCCGCGAGGACCGTCGCGCCGGCGAAGGAGCCGGCCGCCACGCACGCGTGCCGCACGGCCGCCCGCCACGGCCCGTGCCGCAGGGCCTCCACGGCCCCCGTGAGCAGCAGGAACACCGCGAAGAGCGCGGGCGTGAGCTTGACCGCCGCCGCCACCCCGATGCCCACGCCCGCCCAGCGGTGACCGGGGCGCCGGGTCAGGTCCCACAGGACGAGCACGGCCAGCAGCAGATTGATCTGCCCGTAGCGCAGCGTCGTCCACACCGGCTCGCACCAGACGGCGAGGGCGGACGCCCACAGGACGCTCTCCACGCGCGCGTGCCGCTCGCCGTGGACCAGTCGCAGGGAGAGGTGCACGAAGACGATCAGGAGCAGCAGGTTGCCCAGCGTCGCGAGCGTGCGCATGTCCGCAGGGTCCAGGAGCGTGAGCGGGGTGAAGAGCAGCGCGGCGAACGGCGGGTAGGTGGTGGGCAGCTGGGCGTCGGTGGCACGCAGCGCGTAGAGGTCGCCGCCCGCGCGCACCGTCTCGCCCTCGGCCCGGTAGACCATCAGGTCGATCATCGAGACGTCGGCGGCGCGCTGCGCGATCCAGAAGGCCGTGAGGGAGAGCAGACAGCCCCCGGCGGCCAGCGGCACACGGCGACGGGCGGTGGCGAGCGCGGTCGCGGTCACGGGCACGGTCACGAAGGCTGACAGTACCGGGCGTATCGACCGCTATCCGCCCAGACCGGAAACGATTTGGTGGAGCACGGGTATGACCGTGTAATGTTGGCGGAGCCGCCGGGGAAACCGGGCGGACAAGCAAGGGGCTATAGCTCAGTTGGTAGAGCGCCTGCATGGCATGCAGGAGGTCAGGAGTTCAATTCTCCTTAGCTCCACAGGATATGAGCGGGCCACCCGGATCGGGTGGCCCGCTCTTTCGTTGTCACGGCTTTCGTGGTCACACCCTTCTTGCCGTCGCTACTGTCTGCCGCTGCCGAGTGCGCGGCGGCCCCGGCCCGGCGGGAGCGCGGCCGGCAGCGTCCGGGGTGCGGGAAGGGCCGTCTTAGGGGCCTCCTCGATGCGCAGCGCGAGCGCGGGACAGCGGCGCACCGCGCGGGTGGCGCGCGCTTCGGAGTAGCGCGGTACGGATGCCTCCGCCACCGAGGGGAAGCCGTCCGGGCCCAGTTGGATGAGTTCGGGGACGATGTCCGCGCACAGCCCGTGGCCCTGGCAGAGCGTCCAGTCGACGGCGAGCGTGCGGCCGCTGGGAGCCTCCGCCCGGGGCGCGTCCGCCTGGAGGGGCAGGACTCCCTCGACGGGGCGACCGCAGCCGCCGCCCAGGACGTGCGCCGCCAGGTCGTCCGTGAACGCCGAGATCGACGACTCCAGGAAGGCCGCCGAGCCGTCCGGGTGCTTGCACGCGCCGCGCCGCTTCACGGCCCGGGTCACCTCGCGCAGCGCCTCGAGAGCGGTGGGCCCGCCGCCCTGGAGGACGTCGGCGAGGCCGCGGGCCGCCGCGGGGAGTCCGAGGTAGCAGGGGCCGCACTGGCCCGAGCTCTCTGCGGCCAGCCAGTGCGCGACCCGCAGCGACTCCCCGAGCGGGCAGGTGCCCGCGCCGATCGGCAGGATCGCGCCCGCGCCGAGCGCACCCCCGCAGGCGTCCAGGGCGGCGCGTGAGACGACCGCGTCGTGTGCCGTCATGCCGTCGAGCCATCTGCCGTGGTAGCCGCCCGTCAGCACGCCCTGCGGGAGCGCGGGGGCGCCGGCGAGTTCGAGGACGTACCGCAAGGGCACTCCGGTGGGGACCTCGACGACCATCGGCCGTGCGACCGCTCCGGAGAGGGTCAACAGGACCGTGCCCGGCTCGTCGCGCAGGCCGGTGCGGCAGTAGCGGTCGGCGCCGGCCCGGGCGGCGACGGCGAGCTGCGCGAAGGTCTCCGCGTTGGAGAGCAGGGTGGGGGCGCCGCCCACTCCGGAGTCGGCCGTCCGCACCTTGCGGCCCGGTGGCAGGGGAGGTCCGCCGTCCGCCGAGCGGACGAGCGCGGAGGACTCTCCGGTGACCATGCGTACGGGATTGCGCTGCACGCGCGCGCGGAGGGCGGGCCCGCGCCGGTTGCCGAGGCCGCGCTCGGCCAGCGCGGTGCGCATCGAGCTCTCGGTGGAGTCGCGGGTCACGCCGACGACCAGCGTGCGGGCTCCCAGGGCCTCGGCGGCGAGCAGGGCGCCGTCCAGGATGAGGTGCGGGGCGCGGTTGATCAGGACGGTGTCCTTGCGGCAGGCGGGCTCGTCCTCGCTGCCGTTGACGACGACCACGGGGCGTACACCCCGACGTATCGCCGCGTCCGCGACGGCCCGCAGCTTCTGGGCGAAGGGGAAGCCCGCGCCGCCCCGGCCGCGCAGCGCGATGTGCTCGGCGAGACGGGCGAGGGGTTCGCCCGCCATGGGTTCCAGAGGGCCGTGGACCTTCAGGTGCATGGCGAGATCGAGGCGTTCGACCAGGTCGAAGCCGGAGGTGAGCAGGGGCAGGCCGACGACGCGGACTTCCGGGACATCGGGCAGCGGGGCGTTCACGGGTGGCCTCCGGTGGCGGCGTTCCAGGGCTCGCCCGCGCCGGGGGCCTGGAAGGGCCGGGGCAGCGGTTGGGTGGCGGGGCCGCTGTCGTACGCGGGGTCGAGGGGCGCGTCGTACGAGGGGTCGTAGACGGGCTGGGGGGTGGTGTCGTACGTGGGCGGGGGCGCGATGTAGGGCGATTCGGCGGGTGGTGGCGGGGAGGGCGAGGGCCAGCGGCCGGTGGGGTCGGTGCGGGGTGGCGGGACGGTGGGGTGCGGGGGAACGGTCGGGGTCAGCGCGCGGTAGGCGGCCGAGATGCCGGCGACCGGGTCTGAGGAGGGAGTCGGGGAGGTCGTGCCGGGCAGCGGGGCGGAGGCGGTGTCCCGCGCGGGCGGCTCCGGCCGGAGGGGGGAGTCGCGTTCCGGACGCGGTGAGGCGTCGCGTTCCGGTTCGAGCAGGGCGAGGATCCGGGCGGCGACCTTCCGCTTGACCGGGCGTGGCGCCGCGCGCAGCGCGACGGCACCGGCGACACCGACCAGACACAGGGCGTACAGCGTGATCACCCATCCGGCGGGCGGGCGGCCCGCGTACAGGCCGTGGACCAGCCCGGCGCACCAGGCGGGATAGGCGAGCATGTGCAGCGCCCGCCAGCGCGAGGCGATCCGCGCGGGAGAGGCGAAGGCGCTGCGCAGGGCGCCGGTGACGGCCGTGGCGATCATGAGGATGCCGGCGAGCGAGCCGAGGCCGATGAGTCCGGCGCTGCCGGAGACACCGAGTCCGAACGGCATGAGGGCGCCGAACAGCGACACGTGGTCAAGTGCCACCTTGACGGTGCCGTGCAGCAGCAGGAAGCCGACGGAGGCGATCGCGGTGGTGCGGTGCACGGCCTGGGCGAGCAGGCGCTGGCGCGGATGCAGGAACAGGCGGTCCGTGGCGACCAGGCCCCAGACGACGGCGGCGGTCAGGCAGACCAGGGAGAGGACGCCGGTGGTGAAGTCGAGGGCGGCCCGCAGGCCGTCGCTGCCCGCGAGGACGAGCAGGGGTATCAGCAGCAGGGCTCCGGTACCGAGCAGAGCACTCTTGCGGTGGAGGTGCAGAGGGTTCATGGGGGCGGCTCCGAAATGGTTCGGTCCCGCCGCATGCTAAGTCGCTCCATACCGGTGGGTACGGGATTTGAGTTATTGCGTTGTTATCAAAGTGCGACACGATCTTGGTGTTGCCCCGATAGTGGGCGGTACGCGGAGTAACCCATGGCCAAAGGTTGGCGAGCGGGCGGTATCCGGGCGCCGGGCGGCGTGGGCGGAAGCTCGTCGCGGGCCGCGGGAGGGCTGCGGTACCCTGACGCCATGCGTGCCGTACGCCTTCTGCTTAGCGGGCCGCGCTGATCAGTCCCGACCGCCGGTGAATCGCGGTCGGAATCGGCGCGGCGTCCCCTCCTGTGCGAGGGGCTTTTTCATTTGGCCAGCACGGTCAATTCCGTAGGCAGAGACGATCGATGGAGCTTTGAGGATCATGAGCGAGACGAATTCTGCTGCCGCCTCCGAGGTGGCCGCGCCGCACCGCTATACGGCCGCTCTGGCCGCCGAGATCGAGGCACGCTGGCAGGACTTCTGGGACGCCGACGGCACCTACGAGGCGCCGAACCCGAGCGGCGACATGGCCCCGCGGGACGAGGCCGGGACCGCGCTGGTCGGCAAGCCCAAGAAGTTCATCATGGACATGTTCCCGTACCCCTCCGGAGCGGGCCTGCACGTCGGCCACCCGCTGGGCTACATCGCCACGGACGTCTTCGCGCGCTTCCAGCGCATGACTGGACACAACGTCCTGCACACCCTGGGCTTCGACGCCTTCGGCCTGCCCGCCGAGCAGTACGCCGTGCAGACGGGCACCCACCCGCGCGTCTCCACCGAGGCCAACATCGAGAACATGAAGGCCCAGCTGCGCGCACTGGGCCTGGGGCACGACAAGCGGCGCTCGTTTGCGACGATCGACCCCGAGTACTACAAGTGGACCCAGTGGATCTTCGTCCAGATCTTCAACTCCTGGTACGACGCCGACGCCGCGAAGGCCCGCCCGATCGCCGACCTGGTCGCGCAGTTCGAGAGCGGTGACCGTGCCGTACCGGGCGCCACGCGCGCGTGGAGCGAGCTGGACGCCGCCGAGCGCGCCGACGTGCTGAGCCAGTACCGCCTGGCCTACGCCTCCGACGCGCCCGTCAACTGGTGCCCCGGCCTGGGCACCGTCCTGGCCAACGAGGAAGTCACCGCCGACGGCCGCTCCGAGCGCGGCAACTTCCCCGTCTTCAAGGCCAAGCTGCGCCAGTGGAACATGCGCATCACCGCGTACGCCGACCGGCTGCTGGACGACCTGGACGCGCTGGACTGGCCCGACGCCATCAAGCTGCAGCAGCGCAACTGGATCGGCCGCTCCGAAGGCGCCCGCGTGAACTTCCCCGTGGGCACCGAAGGCGACGCGATCACCGTCTTCACCACCCGTCAGGACACCCTGTTCGGCGCGACCTACATGGTCCTGGCGCCCGAGCACGACCTGGTCGACAAGGTCGTCCCCGCGGCCTGGCCCGAGGGCACCCACGAGACGTGGACCGGCGGACACGCCACCCCGGCCGAGGCCGTCGCCAAGTACCGCGCCTTCGCCGCCTCGAAGTCCGACGTGGAGCGCCAGGCCGACGCCAAGGAGAAGACCGGCGTCTTCACCGGCGTCTACGCCACCAACCCGGTCAGCGGCGAGCAGGTCCCCGTCTTCATCGCCGACTACGTCCTGATGGGCTACGGCACCGGCGCGATCATGGCCGTCCCGGCGCACGACAGCCGCGACTTCGCCTTCGCGCGCGCCTTCAACCTGCCGATGCGCTGCGTGGTCGAGCCGTCCGACGACAGGGGCACCGACACCCGGACGTGGGACGACGCCTTCTCCTCGTACGAGGCGAAGCTGGTCAACTCCTCGAACCAGGAGATCTCCCTGGACGGCCTGGACGTGGCGAGCGCCAAGGCCCGCATCACCGGCTGGCTGGCCACCCGCGGCATCGGCGAGGGCACCGTCAACTTCCGCCTGCGCGACTGGCTGTTCAGCCGCCAGCGGTACTGGGGCGAGCCCTTCCCGATCGTCTACGACGAGGACGGCATCGCCCACTCGCTGCCCGAGTCGATGCTGCCCCTGGAGCTGCCGGAGGTCGACGACTACTCCCCGCGGACCTTCGACCCGGACGACGCGGACACCTCTCCGGAGACGCCGCTGTCCCGCAACGAGGACTGGGTCAACGTCACCCTGGACCTGGGCGACGGCCCCAAGCGGTACCGCCGCGAGACCAACACCATGCCCAACTGGGCCGGTTCGTGCTGGTACGAGCTGCGCTACCTGGACCCGCGCAACGACCAGCAGCTGGTCGACCCCGCCGTCGAGCAGTACTGGATGGGCCCGCGCGAGGGGCAGCCCACCGGTGGCGTCGACCTGTACGTGGGCGGCGCCGAGCACGCGGTGCTGCACCTGCTGTACGCGCGCTTCTGGTCGAAGGTCCTGTTCGACCTGGGCCACATCTCGTCGGCCGAGCCGTTCCACAAGCTGTACAACCAGGGCATGATCCAGGCGTACGTCTACCGGGACAGCCGCGGCTTCCCGGTGCCGGCCGCCGAGGTCGAGGAGCGCGACGGCAAGTTCTTCTTCGAGGGCGAGCCGGTCAAGCGCGAGCTGGGCAAGATGGGCAAGTCCCTGAAGAACGCGGTCACGCCGGACGAGATCTGCGACGAGTACGGCGCGGACACCCTGCGCCTGTACGAGATGGCGATGGGCCCCCTGGACGTGTCGCGTCCCTGGGACACGCGCGCGGTCGTCGGCCAGTACCGCCTGCTGCAGCGGCTGTGGCGCCTGATCGTCGACGAGTCGACCGGTGAGGTCACCGTCGCTGACGTCGCCGAGGCCGACATCGACGAGGCCACCCTGCGCGCCCTGCACAAGGCGATCGACGGCGTGCGCCAGGACCTGGACGGCATGCGGTTCAACACCGCCATCGCCAAGATCACCGAGCTGAACAACCACCTGACCAAGGTGGGCGGCACGGTGCCGAGGTCCGTCGCGGAGCGTCTGGTGCTGCTGATCGCGCCGCTGGCCCCGCACATCGCCGAGGAGCTGTGGCGCAAGCTGGGCCACACCGGGACGGTCGTCCACCAGGACTTCCCGGTCGCCGACCCGGCGTACGTCGTGGACGAGTCCGTGACCTGCGTCGTGCAGATCAAGGGCAAGGTCAAGGCGCGCCTGGAGGTCTCCCCGTCGATCTCCGACGCGGAGCTGGAGAAGGTCGCGCTGGCCGACGAGCGGGTCGTGGCCGCGCTGGACGGCGCGGGCATCCGCAAGGTGATCGTGCGGGCGCCGAAGCTGGTGAACATCGTTCCCGCGTAACGGCACGCGCCGGGCCGTGCGTAACGGCACGCGCCGAGCGGCATAGGGGTCTTCCCTTACGGGCAGGTTGGGGGTTCCGCTGGAACCTCCGACCTGCCTTCTCCGTTTACGGTGGAGGAGGCGCCGAGGCGGACATCGCCGGCGTGCGCTGGACTGGACCGGATGCGGAGAGGAGCGTCATGGAAGCCGTGGGCGCGATCGTGGCGCTGCTTTTCGTGCTGTTCTTGGTGCTGGGTGTCTTTCTGACGGTGAAGGCGGTCCGGGCGGCCAAGCGGGGCGTGGACCGCACCATCCAGGAGGCCCGCCGGACGGTGGAGGACACCACGCTGCGGGCGAAGAGCTTCGCGGTCGGCCCCGCCGCCGAAGTGGCCCAGCTGCGCCTCTCGTTGCGCACCTCGATGCGCGCCACGCAGGACGTCCTACAGGCGGGCGCCGCCGACGACGCGTCGCTGAAGGAGACCCTGCAGCTCTTCGACCGGCTCAGCGTCCACGGTCATGAGCTGGACGACGACCTCCGGCGCCTGGAGCGCGACCCGGACAAGGCCGCCCTGGCCGAGCGGCTCCCCGAGCTGCGGGAGCGCACGGAGCAGATCAAGAAGGCCGCCGACTCCCTGCGCTGGTCGGCGCGCGACCGGGCCCGCCGGTTCGCCGCCGACGACCTGGACTCGCTGAGCACGCAGATCGACATGGAGGCGGGCGCCCTGCGGCACTGGACGACGGAGCCGTCGTCCGCCGAGGTTCCCCCCGCCGCGTGGCCCGAGCCCGCGGCGGACACCGGCAAGGACGCCGAACAGGCCAGGTCCGAGCCGTCCGGGTCCACCCGGCGGACGGACCGGGAGCCGACGCGGCCCGCGATCACCCCGCCGACCGCCGGGCCGGCGTATCCGTGGGAGAAGAAGACCAAGCCGGAGAGCACGACCTGAGGAGCGCGGGGGCCGGGCTGCCACCCGGCGGCGCAGACAGGTAATCTCCAGCTCATGTCCCGCCATGTCGCGATCGTCACGGATTCAACGGCCTACCTGCCGCAGCCGACGATGGACCGGCACGGCATCACCGCGGTGCCCCTGACCGTGGTCCTCGGGGATGAAGCGCTGGAGGAGGGCACCGAGATCTCGGCCCGCTCGCTCGCGCTTGCGCTGCAGAAGCGGAAGTCGGTGACGACCTCCCGGCCCAGCCCCCAGCTCTTCGCCGAGACGTACCGGAAGGCGGCCGAGGCGGGCGCCACGGCCATCATCTCGCTGCACCTGTCCGCCGAGTTCTCCGGTACGTACGACGCCGCGGTCCTCGCCGCGAAGGAAGCGCCCGTGCCGGTGCGGGTGGTGGACACCGGCATGGTCGCGATGGCCCTCGGCTTCTGTGCCCTCTCGGCGGCGCAGGCCGTGGAGGCGGGCGACTCGGTGGAGGAGGCGGTGGCAGCCGCGGAGAAGCGGGCCGCCGGCACATCCGCGTACTTCTACGTGGACACCCTCGACTATCTGCGCAGAGGCGGCCGCATCGGCGCCGCACAGGCGCTGCTGGGCTCCGCGCTCGCCGTCAAGCCGCTGCTCAAGCTGGACGGCGGACGCATCGACATGCTGGAGAAGGTGCGGACGGCGTCGAAGGCGATCGCCCGCCTTGAGGAGATCGTGGTCGAGCGCGCGGGCAGCGGCCGGGTCGACATCGCGGTCCATCATCTGGCGGCGCAGGAGCGGGCGTCGGTGCTCGCCGAGCGGCTCAGGGAGCGGGTGCCGGGCCTTGCCGACCTGCACGTCAGCGAGGTCGGCGCGGTGATCGGGGCGCACACCGGGCCGGGGCTGCTGGGAGCTGTGGTCTCGCCTCGGTGAGGTCCCTCGTGTGGGTGACGGGGATATCCACAACTGCCGAGTAATCCACGGAAATTGAGCAAGATCAACAACTTTTTCCCGCTGTGCCTAACGTCGTCGGCATGGCGATTCGATCACTTTCCAGGACAGCTTCCGCGACGAGCGGACCCGGCCGCGCTCCCGCGTCCGACGGCCGCGCGCACCACCGTCAGGCCCGTGAGCGGGCCCGCCGCAGACGAGCCTCGACCGGCCCGGCCGCCTCGGTCGCCCCGGTCGCCTCGGCGGAGGCGGTCCGGCTGCGGGCGGAAAGCCTGTTCGCCGAGCCGCAGTCATCCTCACGACTGTCGGGGTCTCCGCGGCTGGACGTAGCGGCTGCCGACGCCGAGCTGGTGGCGGGCGGGGCTCCGGTCTCCGCCCCCGTGCCGGGGTGGGCGCGGGAGGCGGAAGCGGGGGTGCGGGCGAAGGTGGGGGAGCCGCCTGACTCGGGTGAGGAGGTCGGGCCGGGTCCTTCGCGGCGCGAGCGAATGGGGCTCGCCCTGCGGGAGCGGCTGCCGGTGTGGTTGCAGTCGCGGTGCGGTCTGGAGCGGCGCAGCGTGGTCGCCCTCGTGGTGGTCCTCGCCGTCGCGGCGGTGTTCGCGGTGCAGCACTTCTGGTCGGGGCGGGCCCAGCCCGTGCGGCCGCCCGAGGTGGTGCGTGCGGCGGGCGCCGCCACTGACCGTGGCGCGGAACCGGCTCCGTCGCCGGGTCCTGCGGCGCAGGCGGGGCGGGCCTCGGGGAGCGGGGGCGGTCCGGGCGGTCTGGGCGGCCCGGGTGGTGCGACGGCCGCCGGTGGTGCCGCGGACGTGATTGTCGTGGACGTCAGCGGGAAGGTCCGCCGCCCCGGGGTGCATCGGCTGCCCGCCGGGTCCAGGGTGGCCGACGCTCTGCGGGCCGCCGGCGGGGTGAGGCCCGGCACGAAGACGGACGGTCTGAACCGGGCGCGTTTTCTCATGGACGGCGAACAGCTGCTGGTGGGAGGAGCCGCCACAGCGGGCGCGGCGGGTGTAGGCGCGGGAGTGGCGGCGGGAGTGGGAGGAGCGGCAGGAACGGCGGGAGCGGCAGGAGTGGGTGGGGCGGGCGGAGTGGGCGGGGTGGCTGCCACCGGCCCGATCGGCCTGAACACGGCGACCGCCGAGCAGCTCGACGAACTCCCCGGTGTCGGCCCCGTGTTGGCGCAGCACATCCTCGACTACCGCGCGGAGCACGGCGGTTTCCGCTCCGTCGAAGAGCTCCGCGAGGTCAACGGCATCGGTGACCGGCGCTTCGCCGATCTCCAGGATCTCGTACGGCCATGACGCGCCCGGCAGTTCACCTCGCGTCGGGCCACCGGCTCGGTGCCTCGAACCCCCGGCAGGAAGGCCCGGCCGACCTCCGACTGGTGCCGCCCGCGCTCGCGGCATGGGGGTCGGCGGCACTGATGCTGGACGCCCCGACGCGGTGGGTGGTCGCCACGGTGACGGTCTGCGTGCTCGCGGCCGGAGCGCTGATGGTGGCGTGGACGGTGGGGCGGCGGGAGCGGACGCGGCGGAGGCAGTGGGGAAGGCTGTCGGCGGCCGCGGTTCTGCTCTGCACCGCCGGGGCGACAGTCTCCGCGGCTCTGCACGGCGCGGACCTGCGCCGTGGGCCCGTCCCCGTGCTGGCCGGTGAATACGCGGAAGTGGAAGCGGAGCTGAAGGTCACGTCCGACCCCCGCCGCTCCCGTCCCGCCGTCGCGCGTGCGCACTCGATGCCACCCGCGATCGTCCTGAACGCCGAGGTCGTACGAGTCAGGGAGGCAGACGGCACATCAACCGCGACGCGCACGCCGGTCCTGGTCGTCGTACGACCGGGGAGCACGGACTCCGCGAGGGGCGAGGGCAGGGGGGAGGGGGCGGCGCAGCGGGGAGCGGGCTCCGGTGATGTGGGAGTGCTTCGGGGCGGCGGGTCCGGCGACGTGTCCGTGGGACGGGCAGCGGGCTCCGATGACGGGGCGGTGGAGCGGGGAGCCGGCTCCGACGACGTGGCCGTGGAGCGAGGGGCCGGTGTCGGTACCGGTGACGTGGCGGTGAAGCGACGGGCCGAGCCCGGGGAAGGGTGGCTTGGGTTGTTGCCGTCGGCTCGGGTGCGGGTGCAGGCCCGGTTGGCGCCGCCCTTGCGGGAGGGGGGTCGGGTCGCGGCGGTGTTGCGGGTGTCGGGGGAGCGGGCGCCGCGGGTGGTCGGGGCGCCGTCCGGTGCGCAGCGGCTGGCGGGGCAGTTGCGGGGCGGGCTGCGCGAGGCCACGGACGGTCTGCCGGCCGACGCCCGCGCGCTGCTCCCCGGGCTCGTCATCGGGGACACGTCACGGGTGCCGGCCGAGCTGGACCAGGCCTTTCGGGCGACCGACCTCACACACCTGCTCGCGGTCAGCGGCGCGAACCTCACGATCGTCCTGGTCCTGCTCATCGGACCGCAGGGCACCGCCCAGCGGGTCGAGCGGCGCGGTCTGGCGCCGAAGCTGGGCATTCCGTTGCGGGCGACGGCGGTGCTGGGCGGGGCGCTCACCCTCGGGTTCGTCATCGTCTGCCGGCCGGACCCGAGCGTGTTGCGGGCCGCGGCGTGCGGGCTGATCGCGCTCCTCGCCATCGCCACCGGGCGGCGCAGGTCCCTCATTCCCGCGCTCGCCGCGGCGGTTCTGCTGCTGGTCCTGTACGACCCCTGGCTGGCCCGGAGTTACGGGTTCCTGCTCTCCGTCCTGGCCACCGGCGCCCTGCTCACTCTCGCGCCGCGCTGGGGGGCCGCACTGCGCGGCCGAGGGGTCCCGCCCCGGCTCGCCGAGGCGCTGGCCGCAGCGGCGGCGGCGCAGGCGGTGTGCGCGCCCGTCGTGGCGGTCCTCGCGGCGCGGGTGAGCCTGGTCGCGGTGCCGTGCAACCTCCTCGCGGAGTTCGCGGTCGCGCCCGCCACCGTGCTCGGCTTCGCGGCGCTTGCCGCGGCGCCGGTCGCGATGCCCGTCGCCAAGGCGCTGGCCTGGGGCGCGGGTTGGCCCACGGAGTGGATCGCGGGGATCGCCCGCACCGGTGCGGCGCTCCCCGGGAGCGGGGTCGACTGGCCGGACGGCTGGCGCGGCGGACTGCTGCTCGCGGTGGCCACGGTCGTCCTCGTCCTGGTGGGGCGCAGGATCATCCGGCATCCCTGGCTCGCCATGGCCTGTGCCGCGCTGCTCTTCCTCGTGATCGTTCAGCCTCCGCCCGTCACCCGGGTGATCGCGGGCTGGCCGCCGCCGGGATGGCGCATGGCGATGTGTGATGTCGGGCAGGGCGATGCCATGGTGCTCGCGGCGGGCGACGGCGCGGGGGTGGTGGTCGACGCGGGGCCCGACCCGGTGGCCGTGGACCGCTGTCTGCGTTCGCTCGGGATCACGCGCGTGCCGCTCGTCCTGCTCACGCACTTTCACGCCGACCATGTCGCGGGCCTGCCGGGCGTGCTGCGGGGGCGAGCGGTGGGGGAGATCCAGACGACGGGGTTCCAGGAGCCGCCGGAGCAGGCAGCGTTCGTGCGGAGGCAGGCCGCGGCGGCACGAGTTCCGGTGGCCCCGGCCGTGGCGGGGGAGCGGCGCCGTGCGGGCCCCCTGGACTGGCAGGTGCTGTGGCCCACGGCGGGGCCGGTGCCGCGACCCGAGGGGCCGAATGACGCGAGTGTCACGCTGCTCGTGCGGACGGGAGGACTGACCCTGTTGCTCCTCGGGGATCTGGAGCCGCCCGCCCAGCGAGCCCTGCTGCGCACGCCGGCCGCCGCGTCGCTCGCCTCCGTGGATGTGCTCAAGGTCGCCCATCACGGCTCCGCCCACCAGGACCCGGAGCTCCTGCGCAGGGCGGCACCGCGGCTGGCCCTCATCTCCTGCGGCGCCGACAACACGTACGGACATCCGTCGCCGGTCACCATGGCGGCGCTGCGGGCCGGGGGAGCGAAGGTGCTGCGTACGGACACGCAGGGGGCGATCGCGGTGGTGGGGTCGGGCTCCCGGTCGGCGCCACGGCTCGAAGTGGCCACCCGGCCGCCTTGAGCAGCACCGAGCACCGAGCCACCTCCGCAGCCGCCCGGGGCTCCGCCCCGCCCCAGGCCCCCGCCCCGCGTGGTGGCTACCGCGGGGAACCCCGTCGTGAGCAGGCAAGATGTGAAGGAGGGAGGGCCAATTCGGGCCAGTCGCGACACTTCGCGGCGCATCGGCAGCATTCCCGTGATCTGGGTCCGTGTTGCATCGAAAGCCGCAACGGTGATCGAATGCCTCTTCGTTGCAGTTTGCAGGTGTTGTGGTGTTGTCAAGCAAGGCGGGGGTGTGTCGCACGTGTTCGGCCGTTGGCTGGGAAACCGTACGAATCTGGCTGGACGGACGAGACCGTTGTCGGCGCTGACGGTTCCGTCGAGTGCGGGGGTGCTCAGCTGCCGGGTGCTGGACCCGGTCAACGAACCCGTGCGGAACGCGGAGTTCGCCGTCAGCGACGCCATGGGCCGCAAGGTCGTCAGCGGGGGCACGGATCCCTTCGGATCGTTCGTCACCGCTGTTCCGGCCGGGGACTACCGCCTCGCGGTCTCGGCGGAGGGGTTCACTCCGTACCGGGCGAGCGCCACGGTCGCGGAGGACGCGCACGCCTCGCTCGGCGATGTCACGCTCCAGGTCGCCCCGCCCCCGGCGCTCCCCGAGCCCGGTGACTGGGAGATCGACCCGCTGCACTCCTCGGTCGGCTTCACCGCGCGGCACATCGGGCTCGCCCGCATCCACGGCCGGTTCAACAGCTTCGCGGGTGCGATCAGGCTGGGCGAGCGGATGGAGGAGTCCGCGATGCACGTCGTCATCGACGCGGCCTCCATCGACACCGCGGTCACGATGCGCGACGACCATCTGCGGTCCGGTGACTTCCTGGACGTGGCGCGCTATCCGACGATGGAGTTCTACAGCGACCGCTTCGTGCACAAGGGCGGCAGCCGCTGGGCGGTGTCCGGCGGCCTGACGCTGCACGGCGTGACGCGGACGGTCACGCTCGACACGGAGTACCTCGGCATCGGCAAGGGCCTCGAAGGTGAGACCCGTGTCGCCTGCCGCGCCACCACCGAGCTGCACCGCGACGACTTCACGATCACCTGGCAGACGATGCTCGCGCGCGGTATCGCCGCCGTCGGGCACAGCATCACGATCGACCTCGACATCCAGGTCATCCCCAAGACCGGCTGACCTTCCCCTACGGAGACCTACGGAGACCTACGGGGCCTCCAGCCAGCCCTCGTGCTCGGCGGCCAGTTCGTCGAGGGCCGCGGGGTCGAGGCGGGACGCGGGGTCCTCGACGACCACCAGCCACTGGGCGTCCTCGGCGTCGTCCTCGCCGGCGAGGGCGTCGCGGACGAGCTGGGGTTCCTCGGTCACGCCGAAACGGTCGGGGAGCTCTTCGGCCACCGTCTCCGCGGCATCGCGGTCGGGCAGCACCAGGACATGTCGTACGTCGGTCACTCGACCATTCTCCGACAGGGGACGGGCGGGGTCGGGAGGGGGAGGCTCAGAGCGGGCGGGCGGCTCGGGGCGGGGTGTCAGTGCCGCGTGGGATGCTTGACCGCGATGGCCAGGAAGACAGATACCGCGCAGTCAGACCCGCTCGCTCCCCTCACGCTCGCCGTGGGACAGGAGGAGCTGCTCCTCGACCGCGCCGTGCAGCAGGTGGTCGCGGCCGCCCGCGCGGCCGACGCGGACACGGATGTGCGCGACCTCACCTCCGACCAGTTGCAGCCCGGCACGCTCGCCGAGCTGACCAGCCCGTCGCTCTTCGCCGAGCGCAAGGTCGTCGTCGTGCGGAACGCGCAGGATCTGTCGGCGGACACGATCAAGGACGTCAAGGCGTATCTCGCCTCGCCCGTCGAGGAGATCACCCTCGTCCTGCTGCACGCGGGCGGCGCGAAGGGCAAGGGCATGCTCGACGCCGCGCGCAAGGCGGGCGCGCGTGAGGTCGCCTGTCCCAAGATGACGAAGCCCGCGGACCGGCTGTCGTTCGTGCGGAGCGAGTTCCGGACGCTGGGTCGTTCGGCGACCTCGGAGGCGTGCCAGGCGCTCGTCGACTCGATCGGCAGCGATCTGCGGGAGCTCGCCTCGGCGGTGTCCCAGCTGGCGGCGGATGTCGAGGGCACGATCGACGAAGCGGTGGTCGGGCGGTACTACACGGGCCGCGCCGAGGCCTCCAGCTTCACGGTGGCCGACCGGGCCGTCGAGGGGCGGGCCGCCGAGGCGCTCGAGGCGTTGCGGTGGTCTCTTGCGACCGGGGTCGCCCCCGTCATGATCACTAGTGCCCTTGCGCAGGGTGTGCGGGCGATCGGGAAGCTGTCCTCCGCGCGTGGTGGCCGTCCTGCCGACCTCGCCCGTGAGCTGGGCATGCCGCCCTGGAAGATCGACCGGGTCCGGCAGCAGATGCGGGGGTGGACGCCGGATGGGGTGGCTGCGGCGCTTACCGCCGTTGCGGCGGCGGATGCGGGGGTCAAGGGGGGCGGGGACGATCCGGAGTATGCGCTGGAGAAGGCCGTGGTCGCTATTGCCCGGGCGGCGCGGGCTGGGCGCCGCTGAGCGCTGCGCTTGGCTTGGGCGGGGGCGACTCGCCTTGGCTGCGGTGCCTTGCCGCCTGCGGGCCCGTCGTGGCTGTTTGCGCAGTTCCCCGCGCCCCTGGGTGGGCTGGGTCGTCGTGTTGTCTGCGGGTCGGTTGTGGCTGGTCGCGCAGTTCCCCGCGCCCCTGACGGGGCTCACCCGCGCCCAGTCACGTCCTCGCGCCCTCGACGGGGCCCAGCCGCCCCACGCAGTCGTATCCCCGCGCCCCTGACGGGGCTCACCCGCGCCCAGTCACGTCCCCGCGCCCCACAGCCCCGACGAGGCGCCCCCACCCCGCGTCCCAGACGGGGCCCAGCCGCGCCCAATCACGTCCCCGCGCGCCCTCGACGGGGCCCAGCCGCCCCACTCAATCGCACCCCCGCGCCCCTGACGGGGCTCCGCCGCGCCCAGTCGCACCCCCGCCCCCCACACCCCGACAAGGCCCCCATCCCGCGCCCCCTGAGCGGACCCAGCCGCCCCCCCCCGGCGAGACGTACCCCCGGACACAGCAATGCCCCCGGAGTGGGTCCGGGGGCATTGGCGCAGCGTGGCGTACTGCGTGGTCTGTCCGCGATTCGAGGTAGAGGGCTCGAATTACCCTCGCGGGAGGATTGATCACCGCCCCGGCGTACTAGCCGGGGTAAGGGCTTCAGCCCTTGAGGGACGCGGCCTTCGTCGCAAGCGCCGACTTCTTGTTGGCGGCCTGGTTCTTGTGGATGACACCCTTGGAGACGGCCTTGTCGAGCTGGCGCGTGGCCTCACGCGTGAGCTCGGCGGCCTTCTGGGCGTCACCGGCGGCAACGGCCTCGCGGGCCTTGCGGATCGCGGTCTTCAGCGAAGACTTGACCGCCTTGTTGCGCTGACGCGCCTTCTCGTTGGTCTTGATCCGCTTGATCTGGGACTTGATGTTCGCCACGAAAGAGCCTTTTCAGGTTCAGGTACTGCAGAGGTACTGCAGATGAGTTTGATGACACGCGCCTCGATGCTTGAGAGGGCTACGAGACACAGCTGTCCACGGTACCAGCCGCCCTCGGACCGGCCCAAACCGAGCGCAGTGCGCCACCCATGGGACGATGGAAGCTACGTATAGATCCGACCCGAGGCTACAGGCGCCTCAAGAGACAGGACCCTGCGTGCCCGCGACCCCTAACAATGTGCCCGAGCCGAGCCGTACCGACCCGGCTCTGATCCGCAATTTCTGCATCATCGCGCACATCGACCACGGCAAGTCCACGCTCGCCGACCGCATGCTCCAGCTCACCGGGGTGGTCGAGCAGCGCCAGATGCGCGCTCAGTACCTCGACCGCATGGACATCGAGCGCGAGCGCGGCATCACGATCAAGTCCCAGGCGGTGCGTCTGCCCTGGGCCCCGAACGAGGGCCCGGACCAGGGCAGTACGCACATCCTCAACATGATCGACACCCCGGGCCACGTCGACTTCACGTACGAGGTCTCGCGTTCGCTCGCGGCCTGTGAGGGCACGATCCTCCTCGTCGACGCGGCCCAGGGCATCGAGGCGCAGACTCTCGCCAACCTCTACCTGGCGATGGAGAACGACCTCAAGATCATCCCCGTACTGAACAAGATCGACCTGCCGGCCGCTCAGCCGGAGAAGTTCTCCGAGGAGCTCGCCAACCTCATCGGCTGCGACCCCGCCGACGTGCTGAAGGTCTCGGCGAAGACCGGCATGGGCGTCGAGGCGCTGCTCGACAAGGTCGTCGCCGAGATCCCGCCGCCGGTCGGCGTCGCGGACGCGCCCGCCCGCGCGATGATCTTCGACTCGGTCTACGACTCCTACCGCGGCGTCGTGACGTACGTACGAGTCGTCGACGGCCAGCTCAACAAGCGTGAGCGGATCCGGATGATGTCCACCGGCGCCACGCACGAGCTGCTGGAGATCGGTGTGTCGTCCCCCGAGATGACCTCGGCCGACGGCATCGGCGTCGGTGAGGTGGGCTACATCATCACCGGTGTGAAGGACGTCCGTCAGTCCAAGGTCGGTGACACGATCACCTCCCTGCACAAGGGCGCCACCGAGGCCCTCGGCGGCTACAAGGACCCGAAGCCGATGGTCTTCTCGGGTCTGTATCCGCTGGACGGCTCGGAGTACCCGGACCTGCGCGAGGCCCTGGACAAGCTCCAGCTCAACGACGCCGCGCTCGTCTACGAGCCGGAGACGTCGGCCGCGCTCGGCTTCGGCTTCCGCGTCGGCTTCCTGGGGCTGCTGCACCTCGACGTGATCCGTGAGCGGCTCGAGCGCGAGTTCGGGCTCGACCTCATCGCCACCGCTCCGAACGTGGTCTACCGCGTGATCATGGAGGACGGCACCGAGCACACGGTCACCAACCCGAGTGAATTCCCCGAGGGCAAGATCGACGAGGTGTACGAGCCCGTCGTGCGCGCCACGATCCTCGCGCCCAGCGAGTTCATCGGCTCGATCATGGAGCTGTGCCAGAACCGGCGCGGCGTCATGCTCGGTATGGACTACCTCTCCGAGGACCGCGTGGAGATCCGCTACACGCTGCCGCTCGCCGAGATCGTCTTCGACTTCTTCGACCAGCTGAAGTCCAAGACGCGTGGTTACGCCTCGCTGGACTACGAGCCCACGGGCGAGCAGTCCGCGCAGCTCGTCAAGGTCGACATCCTGCTGCACGGCGACAAGGTCGACGCGTTCTCCGCCGTCACGCACAAGGACGCGGCGTACGCGTACGGCGTGCGGCTCGTCGCCAAGCTGCGCGAGCTCATCCCGCGCCAGGCGTTCGAGGTGCCGGTGCAGGCCGCGATCGGTTCCCGGGTGATCGCCCGCGAGACCATCCGCGCCATCCGCAAGGACGTCCTCGCCAAGTGCTACGGCGGTGACATCTCCCGTAAGCGCAAGCTCCTGGAGAAGCAGAAGGAGGGCAAGAAGCGCATGAAGATGGTCGGCTCCGTCGAGGTGCCGCAGGAAGCCTTCATCGCGGTGCTCTCCAGCGACGACAGCGGGCCCGGCAAGGCCAAGAAGTAGTCGCCCCCTGCCGCGGTGGAGCGGCCGCCACGCGGGCCCGGTGCGCACACGCACCGGGCCCGCGGCGCGTTGCGGCGGGCCTGCTCATTCCGTTTGGGTGTCTGTAGGAAGTGACAGGCAGCTGCCCCTTACGCACGACGCGTCGGAGCTCTACTCTGATCACCACTCGTAGGTTACTCACAAGTTAAACAAGTAGCCGCAGGGACATAAGAAGCAGACCCGAGAAGCAGAGCCGAGAAGCAGCCGCCAGCCAGTTCGCCGCACCGTCGTGGGCCCGGAGGATGTCGTGAGCGACACACAGACCTTGATCGAGAACCGTCCGCCGTCCGTGGCGCATCTCTTCCTGGAGCGCGTGGCGGCCACGCCGGATGCCGAGGCCTACCGCTACCCCGTCCCGGCGGCCTCCGGCGAGGGCCCCGACGACTGGAAGGCGCTCAGCTGGGCGCAGGCCGCCGACCGCGTCCACGCCATCGCCGCCGGACTCGTCGAGCTCGGCCTGCGGTCGGAGGACCGGGTCGCCCTCGCCTCGTCCACGCGCGTCGAGTGGATCCTCTGCGACCTCGCCATCATGTGCGCGGGCGCGGCCACGACGACGGTCTATCCGCAGACGAACGCCGAGGAATCGGCGTACATCCTGGCGGACTCCGGCAGCCGGGTGCTGATCGCCGAGGACGCCGCGCAGCTCGCCAAGGCCCGCGAGAAGCGGGCCGAGCTGCCCGAGCTGCGGCACGTCGTGGTGCTCGACCCCAAGGGCGCGGACCCCGTCGACGGCGACCCCGAGGGCTGGGTGCTCACGCTCGCCGACCTGGAGGCCCGCGGCGCCGCGCACCTGGAGAAGAACCCGGAGCTCATCAAGGAGCGCATCGCGGCGATCACCAAGGATCAGCTCGCCACGATCATCTACACCTCCGGCACCACGGGCCGCCCCAAGGGCGTGCGCCTGCCGCAGGACAACTGGTCGTACATGGCCAAGGCCATCGCCGCGACCGGTCTCCTCGGCCCGGACGACGTGCAGTACCTGTGGCTGCCGCTCGCGCACGTCTTCGGCAAGGTGCTGACCTCGGGCCAGATCGAGCTCGGGCACGTCACCGCCGTCGACGGCCGCGTCGACAAGATCATCGAGAATCTGCCGGTCGTGCAGCCGACGTACATGGCGGCCGTGCCCCGCATCTTCGAGAAGGTTTACAACGGTGTCGCCGCCAAGGCGCGGGCCGGCGGCGGGGCGAAGTACAAGATCTTCCTGTGGGCCGCCGAGGTCTCCCGCGAGTACGCGAAGGTCAGCCAGGACAACTTCCGCAGGACCGGCACCGCCTCGGTGCCCTTCGGGCTGCGCGCCAAGCACAAGGCCGCCGACACCCTCGTCTACTCCAAGCTGCGCGACGCCTTCGGCGGCCGGCTGCGCGCCGCCGTCTCCGGATCGGCCGCGCTCGCGCCCGACATCGGCTACTTCTTCGCGGGCGCCGGCATCCACATCCTCGAGGGGTACGGCCTGACGGAGTCCTCCGCGGCCTCCTTCGTGAACCCCGGCGAGGCCTACCGCACCGGCACGGTCGGCAAGCCGCTGCCCGGCACCGAGGTGCGCATCGCGGACGACGGCGAGATCCTGCTGCGCGGCCCCGGCATCATGGAGGGCTACCACGGCCTCCCCGACAAGACCGCCGAGGTCCTCGAGTCCGACGGCTGGTTCCACACCGGGGACATCGGCGAGCTGTCCGTCGACGGCTATCTGCGGATCACCGACCGCAAGAAGGACCTGATCAAAACGTCCGGCGGCAAGTACATCGCGCCCGCCGAGGTCGAGGGCCAGTTCAAGGCCGTGTGTCCGTACGTCTCCAACATTCTCGTGCACGGCGCCGACCGGAACTTCTGCACCGCCCTGATCTCCCTCGACGAGCCCGCGATCCTGGACTGGGCCAAGGAGAACGGCCTTGAGGGCAAGTCCTACGCCGAGGTGTGCGCCGCCCCCGCGACGGTCGAGCTCGTCGACGGTTATGTGCGGCAGCTCAACGAAGGTCTGCAGCGCTGGCAGACCATCAAGAAGTTCCGGCTCCTGCCGCGCGACCTCGATGTCGAGCACGGCGAGCTGACGCCCAGCCTGAAGCTGAAGCGTCCGGTGGTCGAGCGGGAGTACAAGCACCTGATCGAGGAGATGTACGCGGGTTCGCGCGAGGCCTGAGCGGGGGCGCGCGGCCCGGGCTCCCGGGGCCTGGCGTGCGCGGCCGGGACGTCGGCTTCAGACGACTCGGCCGCGGCGCATCTCCTGCACCAGCTCCTCCATGTGCGTCACATGGCGGCGCAGTTCGAGGACGTCCTTGAGGCTGCTCGCGGCCATGTGCGACTCGATCGCCGAGAGCCGCGCGGCCAGCTCGTCGAACTGCCGCTGCTCACGAGCCAGTATCCGCTCCAACTGCCGGTTCTTGCGGTGCAGTTCGAGGAAGACGGTGACCTTGGCGCGCAGCACCCACGGGTCGAACGGCTTGGTGAGGTAGTCCGCCGCTCCCGTCGCGTAACCGCGGAAGGCGTAGCCGGCGTCGTTGTCGGTGCCCGTCAGGAAGATGATGGGCACGTCCTTGGTCTGGTCGAGGCGTTTGATGTTCGACGCGGTCTCGAAGCCGTCCATGCCGGGCATGCGGACGTCCAGAAGGATCACGGCGAATCGTTGCCTCAGAATCGCCTTCATCGCCTCCTCGCCCGAACGGGCGCGCACCAACGGCTCGTTCAGTGAACCGAGGACGGCTTCGAGCGCCATCAGGTTGTCCTCCATGTCGTCGACTAGGAGGATGCTCGCGCGGTTGTCGGTAGCGGCCTCTGCACTCATGGTCACGGTGCCTCACTCGGATGTCGGCGGAACAGCGCCTTCTCCTCGAGTGCTGGTCTGTTCCGGAGCGACAATCTCTGGATCGGGGGATTCGGCTGAGGTGGGCTGCTCGGTGGTGGCCGAGCCTGCGGGGTCCAGGAGGGTACAGACGACGCCGAGCAGCTGGTCCACGTCCACCGGCTTCGGTACGTAGTCGGTGGCGCCCTGGGCGATGGCCTTCTCGCGGTCCCCGGGCATGGCCTTCGCGGTGAGGGCGACGATGGGCAGGCCCCGCCAGCGGGGGCTGCGACGGATCGCGGCCATGGTTTCGTAGCCGTCCATCTCCGGCATCATGATGTCCATCAGGACGATGTCGACGTCCGGATTGCGCTCCAGCGTCTCGATGCCCTCGCGGCCGTTCTCCGCGTACAGGACGGGCATGCCGACGCGGCTCAGCACATGGGTGAGTGCGAAGACGTTGCGGATGTCGTCGTCGACGATGAGCACCCTGCGGCCCGGCAGTATGCGGCCCGGGCGCCCTTCCTTCCACTCCTCCAGCTTGGTGGGCGCGGGCCAGCTGTCGTCGGGCTCCAGGCTGGTGTGCGGCCGCAGCGCGGCCTGTTCCATCGGCTCCGGCAGGTGTTGCGTGTGCGTCGCCGCGTACGCGATGGCGGCCGCGCCGTGGCCCGGGTGCACCACGGGAACGTACAGCGAGAAGGTCGAACCCTGGCCGGGGGAGCTCTCCGCGGTGATCCGGCCGCCGAGCAGGCCCGCGATCTCGCGGCTGATGGAGAGGCCGAGGCCGGTGCCGCCGTACTTGCGGTTGGTGGTGCCGTCGGCCTGCTGGAACGCCTCGAAGATCACCGGCAGCTGCTCGGCCGGGATGCCGATGCCGGTGTCCCTGACGGCGAAGCAGAGCAGGTCTTCGTTGTCGTGGGCCAGCCGGTCGCGCGCGGTCTCCTTGACGCGGCTGACCCGCAGCTCGACGCTGCCCGCCGAGGTGAACTTCACCGCGTTCGACAGGAGGTTGCGCAGGATCTGCTGGAGGCGCTGCTCGTCCGAGAACATCTCGCGCGGCACGTCCTCGCCGACCGACACGTCGAAGGCGAGCCCGCGGTCGAGGGTGAGCGGGCGGAACGTCGCGTGGACGTAGTCGAGGACCTTGATGAGCGGGAGCTTCTTCGGGCGTACGTCCATGCGGCCGGCCTCGATCTTCGACAGGTCGAGGATGTCGTTGATCAGCTGGAGCAGGTCGGATCCCGAGCGGTGGATGGTCGTCGCGAACTGCACCTCTTGGTCGGAGAGGTGGTTGTCGGGGTTGTCGGAGAGCAGCCGCGCCAGGATCAGCAGGGAGTTGAGCGGGGTGCGCAGCTCGTGCGACATGTTCGCGAGGAACTCCGACTTGTACTGCGAACTCGTGGCGAGCAGCGCGGCCTTCTCCTCCAGCTCCGCGTTCGACCGACGCAACTCGGCCTGCTGGCGCTGGAGTTCGTCCGAGCGCTCCTGGAGCTGGGTGGCCAGGCGCTGGGACTCGCCAAGCAGCGACTCCGTGCGGGAGTTGGCGATGATGGTGTTGATGGCGACGCCGATGGTGTTCACGAACTGGTCGAAGAACGCCAGGTGGACGTCGGAGAAGCGGGAGAACGTGGCCAGCTCGATCACGCCGAGCAGCTTGTCCTCGAAGAGGATCGGGATGATCACGACGGTGGCGGGAGCCGCGTCGCCGAGCCCCGAATGGATCTTGATGTAGTCCCGCGGGACCTCCTCGACGAGGATGCGCTTCTTCTCCAGCGCGGCCTGGCGCACCAGGCCCTGCGCGGGCATCCCGCCGGTGTCGACGACCGAGCCCTGCGCCGCGCCGTACCCCGCGATGAACGCGAGGCCCTTCGCGGTGACCTGGGTGGGCGCCGGGCTCTCCGCGGTGTCCGGATCGGCCAGGAAGAACGCGCCGTACTGCGCGTTCACCAGCGGGGTCAGCTCGCGCAGGATCAGGTCGGCGACCTCCATCAGGTCGCGGTGGCCCTGCATCAGGCCGGCGAGCCGGGCGAGGTTGGACTCCAGCCAGTCCTTCGCGCGTGTGGTCTCGCGGAGGTTGGACACCATCAGGTTGATGTTGTCCTTGAGGTCGGTGACCTCGCCGCGCGTCTCGACCGTGATGGCGCGGGTCATGTCGCCCTGGGCGACGGCGGAGGCGACCTCGGCGATGGCGCGGACCTGGGTGGTGAGGTTCAGCGCCAGCTCGTTCACGTTCGTCGTCAGGCGCTTCCAGGTGCCGTACACGCCCTCGACCCGGGCCTGGCCGCCCAGCTGGCCCTCGGAGCCGACCTCGCGGGCCACGCGGGTGACCTCGGAGGAGAACGAGGACAGCGTGTCCACCATGGTGTTGATGGTGGTCTTCAGCTCCAGGATCTCGCCGCGCGCGTCCACGTCGATCTTCTTGGAGAGGTCGCCCTGGGCCACGGCCGTCGCGACCTGCGCGATGTTGCGGACCTGGCCCGTGAGGTTGTCCGCCATGTAGTTGACGTTGTCGGTGAGGTCCTTCCAGACGCCCGATACGCCGAGGACCTGCGCGCGGCCGCCGAGCCTGCCGTCCGTGCCGACCTCGCGGGCGACGCGGGTCACCTCGTCGGCGAAGGCCCGCAGCTGCTCCACCATGGTGTTGACGGTGTCCTTCAGCTCCAGGATCTCGCCGCGTGCCGTCACCGTGATCATCTTGGAGAGGTCGCCGTTGGCGACGGCGGTGGTGACCTGGGCGATGTTGCGCACCTGGGAGGTGAGGTTCGACGCCATGAAGTTGACGTTGTCGGTGAGGTCCTTCCAGACGCCCGATACGCCTCGGACCTGGGCCTGACCGCCGAGGTTTCCCTCGGTGCCGACCTCGCGGGCGACGCGGGTGACCTCGTCGGCGAAGGCGGACAGTTGGTCGACCATCGTGTTGATCGTCGACTTCAGCTCCAGGATCTCGCCCTTCGCCTCCACCGTGATCTTCTTGCCGAGATCGCCCTGGGCGACGGCCGTCGACACGAGCGCGATGTTCCGCACCTGGGAGGTGAGGTTGTCGGCCATGAAGTTGACGTTGTCGGTGAGGTCCTTCCAGACGCCCGATACGCCCCGCACCTGGGCGCGCCCGCCCAGGTTTCCCTCGGTGCCGACCTCGCGGGCGACGCGGGTGACCTCGTCGGCGAAGGCGGACAGCTGGTCGACCATCGTGTTCACCGTCGACTTCAGCTCCAGGATCTCGCCCCGGGCGTCGACGGTGATCTTCTGGCTCAGGTCGCCGTTGGCGACGGCGGTGGTGACCTGGGCGATGTTGCGGACCTGGGAGGTGAGGTTCGACGCCATGAAGTTGACGTTGTCGGTGAGGTCCTTCCAGACGCCGGAGACGCCCCGCGCCTGCGCGCGGCCGCCCAACTGCCCCTCGGTGCCGACCTCGCGCGCCACACGCGTCACCTCGGCGGCGAACGCGGAGAGCTGCTCCACCATCGTGTTCACGGTCAGCTTCAGTTCGAGGAGCTCACCCGTGGCCTCCACGGTGACCGTGCGGGTCAGGTCGCCCTGCGCCACCGCAGTGGTGACGAGGGCGATGTCCCGCACCTGGGCCGTCAGCCGGGACGCCATCGTGTTGACGGCCTCCGTGACGTCCCGCCAGCTGCCCGAGAGCCCCCGCACCTTGGCGCGCCCGCCGAGCCGCCCCTCCGTGCCCACCTCGCGGGCGACACGCGTGACTTCACCCGTGAAGAGGGACAGCTGATCGACCATCGTGTTGACGGCACGCCCCAGACGGCGTAAATCGCCCCGCAGTTCACGGGTGCCGTCGTGGAGGTCCACGCGCTGCGTCAGATCGCCGCCCGCCACCGCGTTCAGCACCCGGGTGGCGTTCGCCGCCGGCGCGACCAGCGCGTCCAGCAGGGTGTTGACCTCCGAGACACGCGCCGCCCAACGGCCCTGGCCGGGGCTCGCGCCGAACCGCTCGTCCAGGCGGCCGTGCCGTATGATCTCGCGGCGCACACGGACCAGTTCGCCGTCGAAGTGGAGCGAACGGTCGAGCATTTCGTTGAAGACCGCGTACAGCTCGGCGGTGATGCCCTCGCCGACCGGTGCGACCTTGGTGAAGTCGCCGTCCCGTGCGGCGCGCATGGCGGCGAGAAGCGGACGCAGCTGACTGGTGACCGACTCCGTGCCGGAGTCGGTCATCTGCGCCGGAACCGGAAGCCGGTCTCGCCGGGACACAGGCATAGCACTGTTCTCACTCATAGCGGCCCACTTCGGTGACTCGGTGCTTATGGGCGTGGCCAGTCTGTCACTCTGTCGGTGTCGCCTGAGGCGCATTCGCCCGAACTGCTCAGGAGCCGCACCGTGGGGTCCATTCCGATGCAACGGAAGAACGATTTCCGTGCCTCCGCCACGGACCCGGACCTCCCCGGGCCACCGGCGGTGGTGCGCACCTCGCTGCCCGGGAACCCGCTGGCTCCCGCCGCCGCGCGCCGGTTCGTGCGGGCGGCGCTCGCCGACTGGACCGAGCTCGGGGTGCCCGCCGCCGCGGGCATCACCGACCGCCTGGCCGACGACTCCGTGCTGCTGGTCAGCGAGTTGGTGACCAACGCCGTCGTGCACGCGGGCACCGCGGTCGAGCTGTTGTGCCGGCTCGACGAGGCGCTGCCGGACGAGAGCACGGAGGCCCTCGTCATCGAGGTCTCCGACCACCACCCCTCCCGTGCCGTGCGCAGCGAACAGGGTCCGCCGCCGTCCTCCGGCACGCCCGAGTACGGCCGGGGTCTGCAGCTCGTCGCGACCCTCTCCGGGTCCTGGGGCATCACCTATCGCACGGGTACGAAGACGGTCTGGGCCCGGCTGCCCTTCGAAGGCGTCCGGGCCGCCCACGAGATCGAGTCGTACGCGAGCGAGCAGGCGCTGCAGCGTGGGCTGCGCGCCGCCGAGATCCTCGCGCCGCTGCCCAAGCGGACCTCGAACGACATGGAGTGGGTCAACCGAGGCGCGCTGACCTTCCTCGCCGAGGCGTCCGACCTGCTGGCCGGACAGTTCGACGAGGACATGGTCGCCGCCCTGGCCGGCCAGCTGCTCGTGCCGCGCCTCGCGGACTGGTGCGCGGTATGGCTGGAGGACGCCTCGGAAGGGCCGTCGCGCGGAAGCGTGGGGGCACCGGGCGCGCGCCTCGCCCGCGTGTGGCACACCAGCGAGCACCGCATAGAGGAACTGCGCCGCGTCCTGGAAAAGGAGCCACCCCGACTACCCGAGACGGCGGGCTCGGGCGCGTATCCCGTTCCTTGGCCGGGGGAGGCGGTGGTGAGCGGGGTGGAGGGGGCGGACGGGGCGGGTGGAGAGCTCGGGGGGCCTGGGGAGCCTGGTGGGTCCGGGGAGGCTGGGGCATCTGGGGGCTCTGGTGGGCCTGGCGGGTCCAGTGAGGCCGGTGGGCTCGGTGAGCCCGGTGGGCCAGGCAGGCCCAGTGAGACCAGTGGGTTCGGTGGGCCCGATGGGGCCGATGGGGCCGAACGGCCCGGTGAGGCTGGGAAGGCCTTTGGGGTGGCCGTTGGGGCCGATGCTTCCGGGGCATCCGGTGCCTTTGGGGCGTCCGGAGCCCCCGGAGCCCCCGGAGCCCCCGGAGCCCCCGGAGCCCCCGGAGCCCCCGGAGCCTCCGGGTCGGGTGGGGCGGCGTTGGCCTATCGGTTGGCTGCGGGTGGGCGGGCGCTCGGGACGTTGGTCATTGGGCGGGCCGGGCTTGTGCGGTTTCCCGATGAGGTCACCGGCCTTGTCGAGGACTTCAGCCGGCGGGTCGCGCTGGCGGTCAGCACGGCGCGCCGCTACCAGCGCCAGGCCAACATCAGCCAGGTGCTCCAGCGCGGGCTGCTGCCCAGCAAGGTCGCGGAGATCCCCGGCGTGGAGAGCGGCCTGGTCTACGAGCCCCGGGACAAGGGCGGCCCCGGTGGCGACTTCTACGACGTGTTCCAGGCGGGTGACGGCCGCTGGTGCTTCGCGCTCGGCGACGTGCAGGGGAAGGGGCCGGAGGCGGCGGTCGTCATCGGGCTCGCCCGGCCCTGGCTGCGGCTCCTCGCCCGGGAGGGGTACCAGGTCGCGGAGGTCATGGACCGCCTCAACCAGCTCCTCCTCGACGACGCGACCGAGGCGGCGGACGCGGCGGCGGCGGTCGTCGCGGTGGCGGGCGGGCAGGGCGTGCCCCCCGACGGGCCGACCTCGCGCTTCCTGTCGCTCCTGTACGGAGAGCTCGTGCCGTACGAAGGGGGCGTGCGCTGCACCATCGCGTGCGCCGGGCACCCGTTGCCGCTCCTTCTCTCCCCGGAGGGGGAGGTACGGGAAGCGGCCACTCCGCAGATGCTGCTCGGGGTCGTCGACGACGAGACGTACACGAGCGAGAGCTTCGAGCTGCGGACCGGCGAGACGCTGCTGTGCGTCACGGACGGCGTGACCGAGCGCCGTGCGGGGCGGCGCCAGTTCGACGACGGGAACGGCCTCGCGGAGGCGCTTGCCGAGTGCGCGGGGCTGGACGCACCGCTGGTGGCGGAGCGGATCCGGAGGCTCGTCCATGAGTTCTCGGAGCGGCCGCCGGACGACGACCTGGCGTTGCTGGTGCTTCGGGCGCAGTGAGCGGAGGGGGGCGGGAGCGAGCGGTGTGGGGTTGCTCGGGGGTGCGGGACAATCGAAGGTATGCCTTCCGCACTGCCCGATGGTGAGCCCATGCCCGAGGACGGCGCGCTGCCCGCGTCCGCCCTGGCCGGCGCGGCCTCCCGCCCCCTCGGCTTCTATCTGCACGTCCCGTACTGCGCCACGCGCTGCGGCTACTGCGACTTCAACACGTACACCGCCACCGAGCTGCGCGGCTCCGGCGGCGTGCTCGCCTCCCGGGACAATTACGCGGACACCCTCGTCGACGAGGTGCGGCTCGCCCGGAAGGTCCTCGGGGACGACCCCCGGCCCGTGCGGACCGTGTTCGTCGGGGGCGGTACGCCGACGCTGCTCGCCGCCGGGGATCTCGTGCGGATGCTGGGCGCCGTGCGCGAGGAGTTCGGGCTCGCGGTCGACGCCGAGATCACGACCGAGGCCAATCCGGAGTCCGTCGACGCCGCGTATCTGAGCGAGCTGCGGGAGGGCGGGTTCAACCGGATCTCCTTCGGCATGCAGAGCGCGAAGCAGCACGTCCTGAAGGTGCTCGACCGTACGCATACGCCCGGGCGGCCCGAGGCGTGCGTCGCCGAGGCGCGGGCGGCCGGGTTCGACCACGTGAACCTCGACCTGATCTACGGCACGCCGGGCGAGACCGACGACGACTGGCGGGCCTCGCTCGACGCGGCGATCGGGGCCGGTCCCGACCACGTGAGCGCCTACGCGCTGATCGTGGAGGAGGGCACGCAGCTGGCCCGGCGGATCCGGCGCGGCGAGGTGCCGATGACCGACGACGACGTCCACGCGGACCGGTACCTCATCGCCGACGAGGTGCTGGGCGGCGCGGGCTTCGACTGGTACGAGGTGTCCAACTGGGCGACCTCCGAGTCCGGGCGGTGCCTGCACAACGAGCTGTACTGGCGCGGGGCCGACTGGTGGGGCGCCGGACCGGGCGCGCACAGCCACGTCGGGGGCGTGCGGTGGTGGAACGTCAAGCATCCCGGCGCGTACGCGGGAGCGCTGGCGGGCGGGGGGTCGCCGGGTGCCGGGCGCGAGGTGCTCTCCGCCGAGGACCGGCGGGTGGAGCGGATCCTGCTGGAGCTGCGGCTTCGGGAGGGGTGCCCGTTGTCGCTGCTGCGGGAGGCCGGGCTGGCCGCCTCGCGGCGGGCGCTGACGGATGGCCTGCTGGAGGCCGGGCCCTATGCCGCCGGGCGGGCCGTGCTGACGCTGCGGGGCCGGTTGCTGGCCGACGCGGTGGTGCGGGACCTGGTCGACTAGGTCCCGGCTCGGCGAAACAGGCTCTCACTGAGCGTTTCGCCCTGTCTGATGGCACTATGGGGAGGTTTGTGGAGGCTGTCCGACTGACGCTGAAGTGAGAGGCGAGCCATCAGTTCGCCGT